>NZ_JANRHG010000009.1 GCF_024733845.1 Neomoorella sulfitireducens | reverse complement strand
ACGCAATTACCGCTGCCCCCTGGGGGAAATTGATATTATCGCTGCCGACGGTGAGGCAATTGTTTTTGTCGAGGTGCGCACCCGCTCCACCGATGCCTTTGGCACGCCCCAGGAGTCGGTCGACCTGCGTAAACAAATGCGCCTGCGCCGCCTGGCGGCCTATTATCTTAGCGGACGTGGCTTGACCAACCGTCCCTGCCGTTTCGATGTGGTGGCCGTGCGCCTGGACCGGCAGGAAAGGGTTACGGGTATTGAAGTTATCAAAGGCGCTTTTTAAGGAAAAAGAAAAGCCAGGGAGAAAACCCTGGCTTTCGTTATGGGGTTCATTTCTTAAACAAACGGTCCGCCACCCGGTCCTGGAGAAAAATACCGTCCCTATAAGACTTGCTCGAGACCCGGTCAAAAAGGGCGTGGCCTTCTTCCCGGCAGCGCGGGCAGGCATCGCGGGAAATAAAGATGGCCAGGACGTGGCTGCCCAGGTCGGTGCGGGAATCAATCCAGGTGAGGCCGCCGCAGGCATCACATACCAGGGTTGTTTCTTCCTGGGTCTCCATCAGCCCCTCGGTGTCGTAGTAGATCTGGCGCCGGCGGCTGATTTCTTTTTTATCCCGGACGAATTCGACCCGCAAGGCGTCTCGCTGCTGCCAGGCCCGGTAGGTTTCTTCGCACAGGCGGGCGATGTAGTCGCCGACCCTGGGGGACTGGGACACTTTGGCGGGGCTATAGTCAGGCTCCCGCACGCCGGCGTAGTCGAGGCCGGCCAGGGCCAGGATAATCCCTACATTGACATAGGGCAGGGCGCCCTCGATGGAATAGCCGCCTTCAAGGACGGCGATATCCGGCTGCAGGCGGTCATTCAGGCGGGCATAGCCCTGGGCGGAAAAGCGCATGTTGGTGATGGGATCGGTATAATGGTTATCCTGGCCGGCGGAATTGATGACCAGATCGGGCTTGAAATCGGCCAGCACGGGCAGGATGAAATGTTCCAGGGCATAGAGAAAACCTTCCTCGCCCGTTTCGGGCGGCAGGGGCAGGTTTAAATTGTAGCCGTAGGCGTTCGGCCCCCCGAACTCATTTAGGAAGCCGCTGCCCGGGTAGAGGGTGCGCCCGTCCTGGTGGATAGATATATAAAGGGTATCCGGATCATGCCAGTAGATGTCCTGGCTACCGTCGCCGTGGTGGCAGTCGGTATCCACGATGGCGATACGCTTTTTACCATAATTACGGCGAATATATTCGATCATTATAGCCTCTATGTTTATATTGCAGAAACCGCGAGCGCCGTGGACGATACGCATGGCGTGGTGACCCGGCGGCCGGACAACGGCAAAGGCTTTATCTACCTCGCCTTTGAGGACTGCCTCGGCGGCCACGATAGCGCCCCCGGCGGCTATCAGGTGGGATTCAGTGATCCGGGACATAACATCAGGAACACAAACGTGCACCCGTTCCACATCGGCAACTGTTGCCAGGCGCGGGCGGTACTCATAGATACCGTCGATATCCAGGATGCCTTCTTCCAGGACCTGGTCCAGGGTGTAAAGGAGACGCTCTTCCCGCTCCGGGTGGGTGGGGCTGATGGCCCAGTCAAAGGCGGGGAAGAAAACCAGGCCCAGGCGGCGGGCGGCTTTATACATGGCCCCCATCTCCCTTCAGGGGGGTGACCCGGGGTTTTACTTGAACTTTCACCCGGATATTTTTCCCGGTAGTATAAAAACCGGAAACCATATTAAAGGACTGTTCTTCCACTACTTCCAGCCCGGCGTCGCCTGCCTCCGGGGTTAGGCGCAGGAAACGCGCGCGCAAAAGCTCCAGGGCACGTTTTTTGGCCTGTTCCAGGGTATAGCCGGCAGGGACCTTTTCCCGGATGCCCTCTTCGGGCACCGTTAGCAGTCCCTGCCCGGTATCGGCCAGGAGGGTTAATTCCGTGGTAGGCCGGCTTAAAGCTGCCCCGACAGCATTGGCCACCCCGGCCAGGTGGGGGACGACGACCGGGAGGCTAAAGGCTTCATCCAGCTCGGCCGCCAGCAGGGGTGCCGGGGCACCAATGGCAATCACCTGAGCCGGCTTTAATTGTTTTTCTTCCAGGACCTCGCGTACGGTATAGACCGGGCGGCTGTTGATCTGAGCCAGCAAAGCATGGCAATGGCAAGCAATTTCTCCTGCCATTTGTTTTAAAATGGCTGATGCCGTTCTTTCAGTCGTCAACCCCAGCTCATCGCCCAGTTTAGCTATACCCCGGCGGGCAGCGGCCCTGTCTCCCAGGTCCAGGCGGCCCAGGGTGATCAGGGCGTCGGTAGGGGTGACGGCCGGGCCGCCCAGGGCCCGGGCCGGTCCCCGGCGTTCGGGGCCGATAGTTAAACGACCATCCTTGACCTCCAGGCAGCTGTCGCCCCCCAGGCCCAGGGAGTGGCTGTACAGGGCCCGCACCAGGGTGGGGAAGCCGGCAATGCTTATACCCTGCGGCTCGAAGAGGGGTACACCGCCGGCCAGGAAGGCAATATCCGTGGTCGTTCCACCGATATCCAGGATAATAGCATCTTGTTGAACCGGCACCAGGGCCAGGGCGCCCATGATGCTGGCCGCCGGGCCGGAAAGGATGGTTTCTACAGGTTGGGCCAGGGAGGCCTCCAGGGAAAGGGTGCCGCCGTCGGCCTTCAAAATATAGGGAACCGCCGGCAATTCTTTTTGGGCTGTAAAAGATTTTATGGCGGCCGCAAAGGAACTGTAAGTGGCGGCCACGGCGCTGTTGAGATAGGCTGTAAAGACCCGGCGGGGGAAGTTTAGCCGGCCTGACAGGCGGTGGCCCAGGGTGATAAACTCGTAGCTGGGGGAAAGGGCTTCTTTTATAGCCAGTTCGTGTTCCGGATTGCGCGTCGAGAACTTGCCGGCAATGGCCAGGTGGCGGATACCGGCCTGGCGCAGCTCCTTATCGGCTTTTTTAATCTCCGCCTCGACCAGGGAACTGGTGGGCCGGCCGCGGTGATCGATGGACCCCGAGAGGATAAAATTTTTCTGGCCGCAGGCGAGTATGGCGGGATTTAGGCCCGGCCCCGGCTCCAGGAGCAACCCGACAGGGCTGGTGCGGCCGGTTACAATTGCGTTGGTACAGATGGTCGTGCTTAAATTGAGGCGCTTGATGGCGGCAAGATTTATCCCATTTAGGACGGCTTCCAGGGCCCGGGTAACGGTACCGGTGTAATCGGCCTGGTCGGTGACCGTTTTATAGTGGCGCAGGATGCGTCCTTGATCTACAAGGACGGCATCGGTATGGGTGCCACCCATATCCAGTCCTACAAACATTTGCCTCGCCTCCAGCTTTATTTTAGAACTTTAACCCGGTAGTTGCAAGGATATTGCGCCGCCGTCCCTTATTTTTACGTCCGGCCCGGTTATCTTCCAGGGTTTACGTGGCTATCATCGAGTCATTACGGGGCACTTGCGGCATATGAATGATAGCGGGCGGTTCTGCTCCTGCCTGAGAGCATTGTTAGCGAGGTGAGGGAATTGCCATCCACCCCCCGGCTGACTAATCTCTATTGCAAGTTAATCTTTGAGGGGGAAGAGCAGTTCAGTGCCGTTATCATTGAAGCAACAATACCGCCGGTTGTAACCGTCGAATACCCGGAACCAGGCACCTGCAGGGTAACCCTCCGGGCTCTCCTGAACATGCATCCCGGTCCCCTTTATGTCCAGGACGGCATTATCCGGGAAGTAACGGTAGAGCCGGGGGAAGCCGTGGTATCTTTTACCATCAGCCTTGATGCAGCCGTCCGGGCAACCCTGGTAGTGACGGAAGGGGTGCCATCCCGGGTGGTGTTGCGGTTCAGCCGCCGGCCCCTGCAGGAGTTCTACCGGGATAAATTGATTGTCCTCGACCCCGGTCACGGGGGGAGCGATGGCGGGTGGCGAGGCCCGGTCAATCTCCGGGAGCGGGATATGGCGTGGAAGACCGCCCGGGCCCTGGCCCAGGTCCTGGAGGGCTTGAAGGCCAGGGTAATCTGGACCCGCGCGGAGCAGGAGAACCCTTCCTGGGAAGAACGATTGCTTAAAGTAACCACGGATACTTTCTGTTTTATCAGCATCCATGAACATGGTGCCGGGGATACCGGCCTGCGGGGCACGGCCGTCCTTTATAATCCTGCCTGCCGGGGGAATGAGGAACTGGCGGCCAAAGTTTTGGAAAGAATTGTCGCCAGGGTAAAGATACCGTCACGGGGAGTTATGGCCGACGGGGAACTGGCCCGCCTCGGCGAGATACCCGGTTTGAAGCTGGAGCCGGTAGTCATTACCGACTGGGTCGATGAAGGCTTGCTGCGCAACCCCTATTTCCACCAGAAGGTAGCCCTGGCTACCGCCGTAGGTGTAAAACAATATTTCCAGCGGGGGAAATAAGCCATGTACTATAAAATCCCCATCCGCACCCATATCATTACAGAAAACGAGGATATAGTTGCATTGACCCGGAAATACAGCGAAGGCATAGCGGCGCCGGGGGATATCATCTGCCTGGCGGAGAGCGTCGTCGCCATCAGCCAGGGCCGGGCCGTTTTACCGGAAACGGTGCGCCCCGGGAGGCTGGCACGTTTTTTAAGCCGTTTCCCCGGTAAAGACGGGAGCCTGGCCACGCCGCCGGCCATGCAGCTGGCCATCGAGGAGGTGGGAACGGCGCGCATCCTCGCCGGTTGTGCCGCGGCTGCTGTGGGGCGGGTCTTCAAGAAAAAGGGCCTCTTTTACATTGTGGCCGGGCGCCAGCTGGCCCTTATCGATGATATAGCCGGCACCATGCACCCTTATGAGCGCCATATCGTCCTGGGACCGAAAAACCCGGGCCGGCTGGTGCGGGCCATTAAAAAAGCTACCGGGGCGGAGGCCGTGATTGCCGATGTTAATGATAAGGGTTGTGTTGACATCCTGGGGATCACTAAAAAGGGGTACCGGCAAGCAGTAATTGAGGCGTTGAAGGATAATCCCTTTGGGAATGAAGACGAGCAGACGCCTATAGTTATCCTTAAACGCCGGAAAACCAAATCGTAACTTTATCGTATTCGCCCGGGCGGGCGATTTTTTACTTGTCCTGGCTGTAGACGAGAACGTATAATAATGGGGTAATATAATTTTCTGGAGGTGTCTCTGGTTGAAGCATGTGGTAACCTTGATACCGGGAGATGGTACCGGCCCGGAACTGATTGCCGCAGCCCGGCGGGTCCTGGACGCGAGCGGGGCTGAAATAGAGTGGGAAGTAGTGACGGCCGGGGAGACGGCCCTGGAAAAGTACAGCAGCGTATTACCGGAGGAAACCCTGGCTTCCATTCGGAAAAACGGCGTAGCTCTTAAAGGCCCCATCACCACCCCGGTTGGTACCGGTTTTCGCAGCGTCAATGTGGCTTTACGGAAGGAACTCGACCTTTATGCCAACATTCGCCCGGCCCGTAACCTGCCTAACGTGCCCTCCCGTTACCAGGGCGTCGATCTGGTAATTTTCAGGGAAAACACTGAGGACCTCTATGCCGGGATAGAGCACATGGTAGGAGAAGACGCGGCGGAAAGCATTAAAATAATCACCCGCAGGGGTTCAGAGCGCATTGCCCGGGCCGCCTTTGAATATGCCCGCGCCAACGGCAGGAAAAGAGTAACGGCAGGACATAAAGCCAATATCATGAAATTTACCGACGGGCTTTTCCTGCGGACGTTTTATGATGTGGCCAAAGATTACCCCGGACTTACTGCTGACGACCGCATTGTGGACAACCTGAGCATGCAGCTGGTGCAGAAACCGGAACAATATGACGTCGTGGTGCTGCCCAACCTCTACGGTGACATCCTTTCCGACCTCTGCGCCGGGCTGGTAGGCGGCCTGGGAGTGGCGCCGGGGGCGAACATTGGCGCCGGGGCTGCCGTTTTTGAACCCATCCACGGCAGCGCGCCCAAGTACGCCGGCCAGAACAAGGTCAACCCCCTGGCGACCATCCTTTCCGGGGTGATGATGCTGGAGCACCTGGGCGAAAAAGAAGCTGCGGCGCGGGTTGAAAATGCCGTCCTGGCCGTCCTGGCCGAAGGCAAGTACTTAACCTACGACCTGGGAGGCAAGGCCGGCACCAGCGAAATGGCCGACGCCATCGTCAGGCAACTGGAAGCGGAATAGCAGCAGGCGGAGGGGTATTAGTGGCTTTATTTGCCATCGCCGACCTGCACCTGGGCCGCGATATGTCCATGTTTGGTCCGATATGGGAAAACCACCGGGAAAAACTCGCCTCCCGCTGGAACAGGGTAGTCGCCCCTGAAGATACAGTATTAATCCTGGGAGATATCAGCTGGGGCATGCGCCTCGACGATGCCCTCCCCGACCTGCAGTTTCTCAAATCCCTGCCGGGCTCCAAGCGCATCCTGAAAGGGAATCACGACTACTGGTGGCAGACGGAGCGCAAAATGGCGGCGGCCATCCTCGACAGGGATTTCTCTCTTTTAAAGCCTGAGATAATTGACGGCATGGCCGTCTGCGGCACCCGGGGCTGGCTGGTACCCCGGCATCCCCTCTATAATGAAGAGACGGATGGAAAGGTTTACCGGCGAGAAGTCCTGCGCCTGGAAATGGCCTTGAATGGCGTCCGGAAGCTACGCCGGGATGAGCCCCTGGCGGTGATGATGCATTTCCCCCCGGCCTTCAATGATGAAGCGACCGATTTTATAAGACTGATGCAGGGCTACGGCGTCAGCCACTGTTATTACGGGCACCTTCACGGTGCCGATCATGAGAAGGCCCTGGCCGGTAAGGAGTGGGGCATTAACTTTCACCTGGTGGCCGCCGACTATGTGAATTTTACCCCGGTGCCGGTATCCTGGTAAAATGGTGACCTGTCCATGTTTTAAGCATGTGGACAGGTCCAATAGTTTAGGGAACCTTCAGGACTTCGAGAGCGTCTATTTATTGTGTGCAAGATGTATTACTTGGGAGGAACTTTTATGCGTTACCTGCGGAAACGGGTTACTTCTATCCTGGTTGCTATTTTCCTGGCTGCAGTCTTGCTAACCTACCCCCTGCCGTCCCCGGCCGACCCTGCCTGGCAGTTAGTCCCTGAGGCAGAAAAAGTCCCCCTGGCTACAGGGGTGGAGTATTCGGCCTACCGGATAAACGCTCCCGGTTATACTGAGGCCGTGAAGGTTTTGACTATCAATCCCCGGGACAGGTATACGGTCATGGAATCGGCCGTATCCCACGACAACCTGGCCCTTGACCTGGAAAGACCCACGGCTATGGCCGCCAGGCTGGCCGGGGAAGGCAAAGCCGCAGTAGCGGCAATAAACGGCGATTTCTACAGCACCCGGGCGCCCTACCTGCCTATCGGCCTGCAGATAAGCAACGGCGAGCTTTTGATCAGCCCCCAGGGCTATCCGGTCCTGGGTCTGACCGGCAATAATGAAGCCATTATCGGTACTCCTGTCATGACCGCCTACCTGGAGGTGAGCGGGGAAATACCGGGTAAGGGGGATAGCGTGACCCGTGTGGTTTATACCTACCCTATCGCCCACGTCAACCGGGAAAGGGGGGCGAACATGCTGGTCCTTTATACCCCCGCCTTTGGGGCCGGTACCGGCACCAATGAATACGGCATGGAAGTAATCCTGGGTGACATTGATCTACCTGTACAAGCAGGTCGTACATACAGCGGCACCGTGACCGCCAGGATTGACGCCAGGGGCAACACCCCTATCCCGGCGGACGGCGTTGTCCTTTCCGGCCATGGCAAGGCCCGGGAGTTTTTAAAGCAGCTCCATCCAGGGGACCGGGTTAGCTTCACCATCAGGTTTTCCGAACCTCGCTGGCATGATGTTGTCCAGGCTGTGGGCGGCCGCGATATTATTCTCAAGGACGGCCAGATCGTCCTGCCCGCCGGCACCACGGATTCCCTGGTACAGTCCCGCCATCCCCGGACGGCAGCCGGCATCACGAAGGACGGCCGCCTGGAAATAGTGGTTGCCGACGGCCGCCAGCCCGGCTACAGCGATGGGATGACCCTTTACGAACTGGCCGCCTTTATGCAGTCGCGGGGGATAGTAGCTGCCCTGAACCTTGACGGCGGCGGTTCTTCAGTACTGGCGGCCCGTAATGCCGGCGAGTTCGGGCTCTCGATTTTAAACCGGCCTGCCGGCGGGGAGGAAAGGCCTGTTACCAACGGCCTGGTGGTCTTTTCGACTGCCCCCCGCGGGAAGCTCAGCCATCTATACCTGTTTCCCGGTGCTATAAAGGTGTATAAAGGCAGCAAGGTACCCTTCGTTCTCAAGGCCCAGGATAATTATTACAATCCTGTTCCCGTACCTGAACGCGTTAGCTGGCAGGTGAGGGGGGAGGTGGGCCGCTTTGTTTCTCCCGGCCTGTTCCAGGCTACCAAAACGGGCCGGGGGGAGATTACTGCCGGGACGGGAAGGGTAAAAACCAGTGCTGAGATAACCGTAGTTGATGAGGTATACAGGCTGGAAATCAACCCTGCCGTCACCTTCCTGCAGCCCGGCAACGTCCAGCAGTTTACAGTAACGGCCTATGATGCCGGGGGAAACGAAATCTATGTGGACGGCTCGTTATACCGGTGGACGGCCAGTGAAGGGTTGAGCGGGTTTGATCCGGAAAAAGGGCAGCTGGTCCTGGCCGGGCCGGTAAGCAATGCCTGGCTCAAGGTCGGGCTGGGCGATCACGAAGCTGTAGCTGCCATCAATCCTGCCCTGGAGATGGTTATAGACGGCCAGCCGGTTGCCGGCCAGGAGGTAAATCTGGTCGTCCGCCAAAACGGTGCGGCGGTAGCGGGGGCAGTAGTCCGGCAGGTCCGGCCGGAAGTGCCGCAGGGCAGGGTAACGGCCCGGGCCCTCTATGTCAGGACGGGGCCGGGAACAAATTATAAAGCCATCACCCTGGTACCGGAAGGTTACCGGCTGGCCGTCCTGGCCGGGCCGGAAAACGGCTGGCTGCGGGTGCGCCTCCAGGACGGCCGGGAAGGTTATTGTTACGGCGATTATGTGGCCGTCCAGGAAGGCAGTAGGACCCTGGGCCATACGGACGCGCAAGGCACCATCCCGTTCAAGGCCGTTGTAGCCGGGAGCTATAGTTTTGTCGCCACGAAAGAAGGTTTTTTACAGGCTAACCTGGACGTGGTGTTTAACGAAAAATAATCTGCTCCCGGTTATCTCCGGTTGCTATTTAATAAGCGTCATAACCATGGTATAATATGGTTGTTTTATCAAGAACAGGTTTCCTTTCAGACCGGGGAGGAAGAACTTTTTGCTGCGTATACTGTTTCTTTTTAACGCCGTCCCCGCCCGGGAGCGCCGGGGACCCTACAGTGATTGTTTTTCCTGGGAAATCGCAAGACAGGTTTATCGGGCGTTACTGGAAGGCGGCAACGAGGTTTATCCTGTTAATGTCCGCAGCCGTCACCAGCTGGAGAAATCCCTTTCCCGCCTGCCCGCTCCCAATATGGCCTTTGTCCTGGCCGAAGGTTTTCTCGACGACCCCCCTACCCTGTATGACGGCAGCGGTGCTGCTGCGGTAAGGCTTTTACTGCAGAAGTACGGCATTCCTGCCAGCCATTCTCCCGCGGTAACCATGGAGTTATGCCGTCATAAAAACCTTACCTATCAGGTTTTACAACAACACGGTCTGCCGGTACCACCCCACCGGTTGCTGGAACCGGCCCGGGGATCGCTGCGGCAACAAATGGACCTGGCGGTGGCAGAACTGGGATTCCCTTTGTTTGTTAAACCCAATGGCGGCGGTAACAGCATTGGTATCAGCGAAGCCTCGGTGGTATTTGATTTTGCCCACCTGGAATGCCAGGTAAAAACGCTCCGGGATACCCTGGGCGAGTTGCCGGTGCTGGTGGAAAAGTACCTCCCCGGCCAGGAGTTTACCGTTGGTCTAATCGGGCGATCGCCCTGTTACGTCCTGCCACCCATAGCCTTTCTTTCCCGGGGAATCAGAACTTTTTCCGTAAAGAGCAAGCCTGATACGATTGAACATATTTTCTCCGGGGACAGGCGTTATCATATTTTAAGCGAACTGGCCGTCAAAGTGCTGGCGGCCACCGGGGCCAGGGATGCCTTGAGGATTGACCTGCGCTCTGACAACCAAGGAGGGGTCTATATCATTGATGTGAACGGGACGCCTTCATTGAGTCCCACGGCCTCCCTGACGGCCATGGCCACGGCTGCCGGTTTAAGATACGGACAGTTTGTTAATTTCATCCTCTACCAGTCGTTGCTGGAATACGGCCTTATACCCGGTGGAAAACTGCAGGAACTGGTAGCTCCGGCCCTGGGTTTGCTGCAGCCCTACTGCCGGGAAACGCAGCCCCTGCTTGTATCCTCGGCGTAAATATTATTGATTTATAAATATTTATGATCAAGGTTCCTTCTTTAACCTTTACCACTTACCCTTCGTGGGCAAAAAGCGGCGGTAGACTGCCTCGTTAACTGCAAATTCCAAAGAATCATCCAGGGGCGGTAGTTCGACCTCGCCGTGACGGCGCTGCAGGGCCAGGCGGAGGAGGTAATCGGCCAGGTGGGGGTTTTTACTTAGAAGCGGGCCGTGGAGGTAGGTCCCCACGGCGTTCTTATACCTGGCCCCCTCCGTCCCGTCGCTGCCGTTGTTGCCGTCGCCGTAGATTACCCGGCCCAGGGGCCGGGCGCCCTGCAGGAAGGTGCGGCCGCCGTGGTTTTCAAAACCTATCACCGGCCGGTCTACTTCCAGTTCCTCTACCTGAATGGCGATATTACCCTTCAAACGCCTGGTGCCCGCTTCAGTATAGGCGGCAAAAAGGCCTGCGCCCGGCAAGGTTTCGCCGCTGCCGGTACGATAATATTCCCCCAGGAGCTGGTAGCCGCCGCAGATGGCCAGCAGGGCGACTCCTGCTTCTACTGCTTCCTTAAGCCAGGGGCCTTTGGCCAGCAAATCGGCACTGGCCACCCCCTGCTCCTGGTCGGGGCCGCCGCCCAGGAAAATAAGATCGTAGCCCTGCGGGTCCAGTTTATCTCCCAGGGAGACAGGCGTTACTTCCACCGCAATCCCCCGCCACTCGGCCCGGCGGCAGAGGACCAAGATATTACCCCGGTCGCCATAAAGGTTAAGGAGTTCCGGATAGAGATGGCAGAGGCGTAACTTCACTGACAGCCCCCCTTTTTTTCAGGATGCGGCGGTACAGGGCCAGGTTGGTATAGGTACAGAGAATAATACCTTCGGCGCCGGGTTCTTCCAGCAAAAAGTCAACGCTTTCTTCCTGGCCGGGGATAACCTTTAAGTCCCGTTCCCTTACTCCCTGGTATTTGAGACAAATGGCCATATCGCCGGCCCGCAGGCCGGCGCAAATGATGCGCTGGTAGGGAGCCCGGAGCAGGGGGGTGAGGTCGGCATCCCATAACCAGGAGACGTCGCGACCGTCGGCGGCCAGGTCATTGATGGCCAGGAGATACGTCGCCTTTCCCCGGCCGGAAGTCAAAGTCTTCAAGGCCACGCTCAACCCGGCGGGGTTTTTTACTAACATCAGCGTCAGTTTTTTGCTCCTAAGGCTAAAGTTTTCGGCCCGGCCCTGGCCCGGGAGAAAGGCCGCCACCACCCGGGCAATGGTTGCCGGGTCGATCTTTAACTGCAGGGCGGCGCCGGCGGCGGCCAGGACATTATAGACGTTGTAAATCCCCGGCATGGGGGTCCGGAGGGGCAGCCTGCCCTCCGGGTAAATAAGGTCAAACCGGGCTCCATCGGCATTTAAAACCAGAACCCTGCCCTCATATTCTGCCGCCGGCCGGCTGTAGGAACACCGGGGGCAGGAATAATCCCCCAGGTGGCTGTAATGATAGTAATTAAACTCCAGGGGCCGGCGGCAAAGGGGACAAATATGGCCCTCCAGGACTTCACTGGTTATTTCCTGGCTCCAGGGTGTCCGCGCCAGGCCGAAGTAGCGCACCCTATCTCTTCCCCGTCCCAGGGAAGTGACCAGGGAATCGTCGGCGTTAAGGATGAGGGCGGCCGCCGGGATGGCCTCCAGGGCGCGGCTGATGGCTGCCGCCAGCTGTTCCAGTTCGTGATAGCGGTCCAGTTGATCCCGCAATAAATTCGTAATGATTACCCCATCGGCCCTGACCTGGCGGGTCACCAGGCCCAGGGTACCTTCATCTACCTCCAGGACGGCAATATCTCCCCGGCGGTTAAGGAGGGCCGTAGTTACCCCGGCCGGCATATTGGCCCCTTCACTGTTGTGAACCACCTGCAGACCGGCGGCCCGGCAAATGGAGGCCAGGAGGTTGGCCGTCGTTGTCTTGCCGTTGGTTCCGGTGACAAGGATTATTTGTTTATACCTGGAGGCCAGACGGCCCATTATATCCGGGTCAATTTTTAAGGCTAAATAGCCCGGCAGGGAGGTGCCACCCCGCTGCCAGAGGCGGCAGATAAAGGCTGCCAGGCGGCCGGCCCAGAAGGCCAGGAAAGGACGAAGCAATTTGCGGGAACCCCCTTTAACTTGCAACGGCCCGGCTGCGGCGCAGGCGCTTGTTGATGAGGTTTAAGAACATTGCCAGTTCCTCCATGCGCAACAACCATGCCAGGCCGGCATAACTAAAAACTCCCAGGGTAATCAAGAGGACCAGTTCCAGTCCTTCCCGTACCAGGCGGGGCCATGCCGGGGGGAAAAAGAGGAGATGGCCCGCTACTACATACAGTATAATGCCCATGACTAGGGCGGCAAGGAAACTTTTTACGGCAGTCCGTAGCAACCCGCGGCCTTCGATAGGAATATGCACCTTGCGCCGCAGGCTATGAAGCAGCAGGACGGCATTGAAGCACCCGGCCAGGGAATAGGCCAGGGCCAGGCCACGGATGCCAAAGGCCGGTCCCAGGGTAAAGTTCAGGGTAGTGCCTATTGCCAGGGTAGCCAGGCCGATTTTCAGGGGAGTTACCGTATCCTGGGTGGCATAGAAGGCCCGGCTTAAAATTTCATAAGCCCCGTAGGCCGTTATGCCAAGGGAATAAAAGACCAGGGCTCCGGTTGTGGCCAGGGTGTCGGCACTGGTAAAGCGGCCGTGCTGGAAAAGTACCCTTATCACCTCTTGCCCCAGGACAATTAAACCTACCGTGGCCGGAACAGAGATGAAGACCACAGTTCGCAGGGATCCCGACAGGTAGCGGGTAAAGGACCGGTAATCCCCCCCTATAAAAATACGGGAAAGGGCCGGTAAAAGGGCAATGCCCATTGAAGAAGCAAAAACAATTGGTACTAAAACTACCCGGCTGGAGAGGGTCAGGGCGTTGATGGAGCCCCGCGGGAGAAAGGAAGCTATGAAAGTCTGGTTAAAGAAAAGGTTTAGCTGGGCAATGGAGAGGCCGATAGTTACCGGCAGCATCAGCTTAAAAATCCTGTGGATGCCCGGGTGCTTGAGGTCCAGGACCGGGCGGTAACGCGGTTGCAGACGCCAGACGCCCCATACCTGTACCAGGAAATTAAGGACTGCACCAATTAAAGTAGAAATGGCAAAGGCGGCAATGCCGTATTTACCGGCCAGGGTGAGGCCGAAAACGATAATCGCGGCGTTGTATACCAGGGGACCGATGGCTGTACCTATGAATGATTGGTAAGCATACTCTGTACCCATTAGCACCCCGTTCAGGCAGTGAAAGAGGATGGCTGCCAGGACAATACGGGTAAGATAGGCAGTATAAGCCACCTGATTTGCATCAAAGCCGGGTGCTATCAAGCGTACAAGCCAGGGGGCCCAGATCATTCCCAGAATAACGGCAACACCGGCCAGGGTCAGGACCAGGTTGAAGGCAATACTCACGGTCTGCCAGACGGCCTCTTCATTATCTTCTGCCAGGTAGCCGGCAAGAACCGGGATAAAGGCAGAGCTAATTCCCCCTCCAACCAGGATTAAATAGATGGTATCCGGGATAACAAAGGAAGTATTGAGCATGTCGGCCAGTTGATTCTGGCCGAACAGGGCGGATATGGCTGTATTGCGTAAGAAACCCAGAATCCGTGATAAGCCGGCAGCCAGGCTCATGATAGCTACCGAATGGGCCAGGGTCATCTTCCCTTGTTTTACCACTTTCAAGCTTCCTTTTTATTTTGCATTGTTGACACACTAACTGTATTTTAATCCTTTACTTTACAAAAAGGAAGTCTTGGAGAACAAAAGTAAACCGGGTAGTATATCTTGCAGGTCTTTTAAGCCCGGGGCATCGGTAATAAAAAGCATTATATCTATCTTGACAACTTCTTAACATTTTCCCGATAATATCCTGACATTCCTGGGATATGCTACAGTTAAGCCAAGAAACAACAGGCCTGGTTGTTTCGAAAAAAAAGAAAGGGATGATGTAAAGTGACAAAGGGTAAAAAGATACTGGCTGCCGTAGCAGTCCCCCTGGTACTGGGGGGGTTACTGGTGGTAACGCAGCCTGAATCTTCCCTGGCAGCCGAAGGCACCCCTGTTCAGTCCATCCAGACTACTTATGGTCAAGGTTTAGGCTTGGGGTTGGGGCGAGCCCAGGGAGGGATACTCGGCATACTCAGCAAAATCCTGGGCCTGGACCTGGCAGACTTAAGGGCCGAGCGCCAGGCGGGTAAATCCATAGCCGAGATTGCCGCTGAACACGGGATTAGTAAAGACCAGCTGGTAGACACGATAATGGCTGAACGGCAAAAGCTCCTGGATGAAAAGGTGGCCGCCGGCCAGATAACCCCGGAGCAGGCCAGTTACTGCCTGGAAAACATGAAGGAGAGGATTGGGCAGAACCTTGAACGGACGACAGTTGGTCCCAACAGCCAGGGCCGGGGCGGCTGGATGGGCGGTGCCCCGGGAAATACCGGAGCCCGCCAGGGGATGCAGGCCGGGCCAAGGGGGCGGGCCGGCCAGGGTGCAGGCTTTGGCCGCGGCCAGGCTAGCAGTCAACAGTAACCTGTACGGGTAGTTTTAACCCTCCAGTTAAAGGTTTACGGGAAGGTTCCCGTAGTTGTGTTACCCAGGGGGATTACCCCCTGGGTATTCTTAAACCAGGAGAAAATTAAAGGAATAATACCGCCGGTAGCGAAACATTTAATTATGGTTCGCCGGGGGGATGAGAAGGATGGATAGAAAGAAAATTTTAATTGTCGAAGATGAAGAAAAAATCGCCACGATGATCCGGCAATATTTACTTAAGGAACAGTTTGCAGTAATAATTGCTGCTGATGGAGTAATGGGGCTAAAAAAAGCGCGCCAGGAGAAGCCCGACCTTATTATTTTAGACTTAATGCTGCCGGGCTTGAGCGGTCTCGATGTCTGCCGGGAAATCAGAAAGGAAAGCAAGGTCCCTATTATCATGCTTACTGCTAAAGCTGAAGAAATAGACAAACTTTTAGGATTGGAACTGGGAGCCGACGACTACATAACCAAGCCCTTCAGTTTGGCCGAACTGGCGGCGCGTATCCGGGCCGTCCTGCGCCGTTCCGGTGAGCAGGAACAACCCCAAAATACGGTGCAGACCAGGGGTGATTTGACATTAGATTTTAGTGGCCTCCAGGTATACAAAAAGGGACAGCCCCTGAACCTTACCCCGACGGAATTTAATCTTTTATCTGTTTTGTTCCGGCATCCGGGCCGGGTGTACAGCCGGCTGCAGCTCCTGGATGCAGCCCTGGGCGAAGCATACCAGGGATATGAAAGGTCCATTGACACCCATATCAGCAACCTGCGCCGAAAAATTGAAGACGACCCGGCCAATCCGCGCTACATCCTCACCGTTTATGGTGTGGGGTATAAATTTGGCGAAGGATAAATCCCGGGTAGAAAAGGGTGAGCAGTTTGAAACTCAGGACCAGGTTAACCCTGGCCTTTATCGTGGTAGTTCTCCTGGCGGTAGCGACTCTGGCGGTTGCCGTAGGCTGGGCCACCAGGACTTTCTTTCATGGGTACCTGGAAGATGTGGCCGGTAAACGCCAGCAGGTGTGGGGTGATTTTTTTACCGCCTATTATCGTGACAGGGGAGAATGGACCGGGGTCCAGGAGCTTTTAGATATCCCGTGGCATAGCGGCCTGGATCAGGGCATGGTCCGGGGGCAGGGTATGGGGCGGGGGCAGGGGTTGGGCCGGGGTCGGACCGGTTTGGAAAGGGTGATCCTGGCCGATAGCAATGGCCGGGTTATTGCTGATACTTATGGGCTCAAGTTGGGCGAAAGACTTTCCGAGCAGGAGCTGGCGCAGGGTACGGCTATAGTCGTTAATGGCCGGGAAGTTGGTACTGTATTATTGACCACTGCAACCCCGCCGGGCGTCCTGTCCCGGGAAGACCTTTTTACCCGCTCTGTTACGGTAGCGATCATCCTGGCAGGCATAGCGGCATTAATCCTGGCCGGCCTGGCAGGCTTTTTCCTGGCCCGGCGGATTGCCGGGCCTTTGAGCCAGCTTACAGCGGCAGTTTACAGGCTGGCTGCCGGCGGCTGGGAACAGCGCCTGGTCCTAACCGGCGATGAAGAGATCGTCCAGCTGGTGACAGCCTTTAACGACATGGCTGCCCGGCTGGAAAAATATGAGGCCCTGCGCCGCAACCTGGTTGCTGATGTGGCCCATGAACTGCGCACACCCCTGACCGTCCTCAGGGGTCAACTGGAATCCCTCCAGGCCGGAGCCCTGGAGATCAAGCCGGATGTAATAATGTCCTTGCATGATGAGATCCTGCGCCTTTCCCGGCTGGTTCATGATTTACAGGAACTGAGTCTTGCCGAAGCGAAAAAACTCCCCCTGCACCGGGAAACTTTCAACCTGGTCGAGATAGTGCAGAAGGTGTTTAACTTTTTCCAGGTTGAGGCTGATAGTAAAAATATTTCTCTGATTCTTGATACTGAGGAACATGATATAGAGATAGAAGGAGACAGGGACCGTCTTACCCAGGTCTTAATTAACCTCCTGGGCAATGCCCTGCGTTATACACCGTCCCGGGGACGGGTAGAGGTAACCATCAAGGAGAGCCCTGGCGAAGTCAGCGTTTCTGTGGCCGATACCGGCCCGGGGATTGCACCTGCCGATCTCCCCTATGTCTTTGAAAGGTTTTACCGGACCGAAAAGTCCCGGAACAGGGCCCAGGGGGGAGCGGGGCTGGGCCTGGCCATTGCCAAAGGTTTCGTTGAAGCCCATGGGGGGAGGATCTGGGTCGAAAGCCAGCCTGGCCAGGGTACCAGGTTTATTTTTACTAT
This sequence comes from Neomoorella sulfitireducens, assembly GCF_024733845.1. Taxonomy (GTDB): domain Bacteria; phylum Bacillota; class DSM-521; order Neomoorellales; family Neomoorellaceae; genus Neomoorella; species Neomoorella sulfitireducens. The sequence goes on along the minus strand of NZ_JANRHG010000009.1, from coordinate 92,644 downwards.
TCCGGCAGCCAACCATATATTACCTTTATAATTTCTTCTTGGAGCTGGATATAATAATTTTCGACCTTAACAAAATTTCACAGGAGGAGATTTTTATGGCGGCCACTTAGGTGCCCATGAAGTGATGGAAATCCATGAAATTTTATGTGACACCATCGATGGGATCAATCAATTTCAATTATACCGTCCCCATGTAAAAGATTCCCAGCTTCGCTCGATCCTGGACAAGCAGCTGCAGTTTATGACCCAGGAGTACAATAATATGGTTCAAGCTATCAACCAGCACGGCATTACCCAGGCGGTACCTTACCGGTTGCCCAGGACGTCGGCCCCGGTTTACGGCTTGAACAGCCCGGAAACCCAGAGGCCGAATACGTCTTTGCACGAAATGGATGACCGGGATGTAGCCAGCGGCATGCTGGGATGTCACAAGGCCTCGGCAGCCTTTAGAATGATGGCTTCCCTTGAATGTGCAGACCTGGAGTTGCGGCGCATGCTCCAGCAGGGGGCTATCAACTGTGCCGAGCAGGCTTACGAAGTATGGCAGTATATGAACCAGAAGGGCTATTACCAGGTACCGACCATGAAGGATGTAACGACAAGCACCATGATAAACGCTTACAGCCCGGCTGCAGGAGATGTAGGGATATATCAGTAGCAGCAAGCTCCGGAAAGTTATTATCTTAATTGAAAAGCCCTGCCTCCGGAGAGAATGGCGGGGCTTTTATCTTTTATAAGCAAGGCGGTACCGGGGTTTTTGGTTTCTGGGAACGGAGGCTTCATGACCTTAGATACCGGCACCTTAGCACCCGGGAATTTCTCTTTTTGGGACGAAAATTCTCAAAGTGAAAATCATGTATTATAAATTTTCTAAAAGGGATATCCATTCGAAGGCCGGATTTACAAGATTTTATTGCGTTCGGAGCAGTGCTCAAGGGCTGTGAATATTGGCACGAATATTGCAATGTAAATTTAAATCAGTGAGGTGATATATGGGAAAAAAGGCGGGTAGACAAGGCAGGCATGTTTATTGTAATTAACCCTAAAAATCACATCAATAACTATAAAAATTGAGGAGGTAACTTTATGTGCTTCAGGCCTACTGCCATCTCCAGGAAGATTAAATGTCCCAGCTGCGGAAAGGAAGTAACCATATTTGAAGGTATTAAGCAGAAAAAATGTCCCCATTGCAAGGCAGACCTGGATTCTACCGGTAAAAAATAAATAAGGCAACTGGCTGCATGGAGAGCCACGCCATTTTGCAGCCGGGGAGGTGAACGGCAGGCTAGAATACGGCCGGGAGTAATTTTAATGCTGTATAAGAATTTTTTCTGAAAGAGGTGGAGGAGAACAATGAGTACCGCAAAGAAACCCTGGACCTGGGAAGAAGACGGTTATACGGTGACGAGAACCTGTGCCTGGTCACCGCCCGGATGCCATCCTGTCGGTTGCGGCCTCAAGCTTTATGTCAAAGATAACAGGCTGGTAAAGGTGGAGGGAGATCCCGACCATCCTATTAGCCAGGGACGGCTATGCATCAGATGTTTGAGCCTCCCGGAATATGTCCATCACCCCCAGAGAATTATCTATCCCATGAAGAGGGTCGGCGAGCGCGGGGAGAACAAGTGGCAGCGCATATCCTGGGATGAAGCCTGGGACATCATCGTTGATAAAGTACAGGATATAAAGGCCAAATATGGCCCGGAGTCGATAGTAGTGTACGGAGGCACCGGGAGACAGGCCTGCTTATACTACTATCCCCTGGGCTTTGCTGCCCTGGGCACCCCGAATGTATGTTATCCCCTCAGCGGCTGGTCCTGCTATGGTCCCAGGTGCGCAATTACCCAGTATGTTTTTGGGACGGGCTATCCGGAAATCGACTTTGCCGGTTATTACCCGGACCGCTATGACCACCCCGGCTGGAAGTTGCCGGAGTGCATAATTGTATGGGGTAAAGACCCGTTAAAATCTAATCCCGACGGTTTGTTCGGCCATGCCCTGGTTGACATGATGAAGAGGGGTACCAAGCTAATTGTAGTGGACCCCAGGCTTACCTGGCTCGCTTCCAGAGCGGAATACTGGTTGCAGGTGAGGCCGGGAACAGATGCCGCCCTGGCCCTGGGAATGCTCCATGTCATTATTAATGAAGGGCTTTACGATAAGGACTTTGTAGAGAATTGGTGTGCCGGATTTGATGATCTGAAACAGCGCGTCCAGGATTACCCGCCGGAAAAGGTGGAGGAAATCACCTGGGTACCGAAAGAAAAAATTGTGGAAGCCGCCAGGTTCTTCGCCAGGAGCAAGCCGGCCAGCATTACCTGGGGCCTGGCGGTAGACGAGAACCCGAATGGTGTGCAGGTTGGACACGCTATCCTGTCACTGGCGGCTATAACAGGCAATATAGACGTTCCTGGTGGTATTACCATAGGGCCGCCGGCCGCCCTTCTCGGCAAATGGCGTGTCGAAACCCGGCTGGAACTTACGGAAGAATTGTGGAATAAGCGAATAGGCGCGGAAGAATACCCGGCGCTGGCCAATGCGTTGGCGACAACCCACCCGGACGTCACGCTGGATGTTCTGGAAACGGGCAAACCTTACCCGCTTAAGATGGCATGGTTCAACAGCACCAATCTAATTTCACCGACCTGTTCCACCGCCCCGGACAGGTGGTACAGGGCTCTCAAAAACATGGAGTTTGCCGTAGCAACCGATACTTTTATGACGCCCACAGCCATGGCCTTTGCCGACATTTTCCTGCCCCTTTCCACGTTTGCCGAGCATGACGGCATCGTGGTGACCCACTTTGGGCGGAATACTATTTTCATCGGAGCTATCAATAAAGCCTTGCAGGTAGGGGAATGCAAGTCCGATGTTGAGATCTGCCTAGAACTGGGCAAACGGCTTAACCCGAAAGCCTGGCCGTGGAACGACGTGAAAGAATTTTTCACCGATCAATTAAAACCCGAACTGGGAATAACTTTTGACGATTTAAAAGAAGAGGTCGTGCACCAGATCCCGTATCAATACAAAAAGTATGAGACGGGTCAACTGCGGCCGGATGGCGAACCCGGTTTCATGACGATGTCGGGCAAGATTGAACTGTACTCGACGCTTTTCGAGATGTGGGGCGACGACCCGTTACCTTACTTTGAAGAACCTCCTTACAGCCCGTACAGCACCCCGGAACTGGCGAAAGAGTACCCGTTCATCCTGACCACGGGGGCCAGGATGTGGGGTATGTTCCATTCCGAACACCGCCAGATCCGGACCATCCGTGAAATACATGCCGAGCCCATTGTAGAGATCCACCCGGATACCGCTGTCCAGTTGGGTATTAAGGAAGGCGACTGGGTCTACATCGAGAATATGTACGGCAAGTGCAAGCAAAAGGCTAAGCTGACGGTGGGCATTCATCCGAAGGTCGTCCATGCCCAGCATGGCTGGTGGTTCCCGGAGAAGCAGGCTGACGAACCCGGTCTCTTTGGCGTATGGGAAGCAAACGTGAACTTGCTGGCACCGCACAAGCATATCGGCAAGCTCGGTTTTGGCGCTCCGTTAAAGAGCCTGATCTGCAAGGTCTACAAGGCTGAGGCGTAGAGAAAAACCGGTCCGGGTACTGCAGGTTAAGATAATGCCGCTGGCGGCAGGTTTGCAAGTTTTAAGGGAACCTGGACCTGCCGCCAAGAATAGCGATTGGAGGGGAAAGGAATGTCACGTAATGGCTTATTAATTGATTATGAGTATTGTACCGGTTGCCATAGCTGTGAAGTGGCCTGCAAAAAAGAGCTTAATCTCCCGGTAGGCAAGTGGGGGATTAAGCTGGCAGAGGTAGGGCCTATGCAGGTATCCCCTGACCGGTGGCAAATGGATTATGTTCCGATCCCGACGGAGTTTTGCAATCTGTGCGAAGAAAGGGTAGCTAAAGGAGAAGCCCCGGCCTGTGTGCATCACTGCCTGGGCAAAGCCATGGAATATGGTCCGGTAGAAGAGCTGGCAGCCAAAATGGCTGCTAAGGGCAAGAAAATGGTGCTGTTTGTCCCCTGATACTTCTAAAGTGCATATGAAATTGTTAGCGGTGCGATAGCGAGGACGGGCCTTGAGGTTGACCTTAAGGCCCGTCCCGTTCTTTGGTAATATAAGTTGAAGTTGACATTGATCTCCTTGATGGTCATGTCTCCCCGGATCGGACAGGGCAGGATATCCAGGTGTGTATCATCTTCTAGGCGTCTTGAAGAGGATATATCTTTTGGCCGGATGGGGTTGATTAATAGCGCAGGATATGACAGAATAAAAGTAATGATTAGTATTGTATCAAGTTCGGTCAAAAATTAGATTAGCAATAAATTATTCCGTCCCGGGAAGGGAGCGCCTCTATGTTTAAATCTAGCACATCCGAGTGGAATTGTAAGAACCACGCTACGCTTGTAACAGAGCGGACAAAGAGTCGGTGGTTTATCCGCGCACCCGCAAACGGTGGCGAAAGTATCTCGAGACCGCAGAGAGGGACTTAAACACACTGCGGGACCAGCCTTATTGCCCTCAATAAAGGCTCACGCAGCGATAGTCTGCTATATTAAACAGGAAAACCGCAAACAGTACATAGTTAAACTTGGATAAATGTGGTTGATATTATAATTTTGAAGCAGCTAATGGGGAGGGACGGGAAGCAGGAAATATGGGGAAATTTGATATAGGGATCCTAGCTCCATATCCTGAGTTTTTTGCTCTTTCGGAAGAAATAGCAAGGAAATGGGGCCTGCGCGCCAGGATAGAGAGCCCTCCTATAGCAAGGGTAGTGGAAACTGCCAAAGCCTGGGAAAAAGAGGGCGAGATACAGGTAATTATTGCCCGGACGCCGGGGGCAAAAGTTTTAAGCCGCCATGAATTAGCTTTACCGGTGGTGAGGGTGGATTTTACCAGCTTTGATGTTATCCAGGCTCTCTACCGGGCCGCGCAATTGTCAGGTAAAGTGGCGGTTTTTGATGCGGGGACCTATGTGCAAAATTTTGACTATGAATTGATGTCACGCATGCTCAAGTTTGATTTTCAGGTTTTTGTTTGCCGAAATGAACGCCAGGCGTTAGAGAAGTTGAAAGAGGCGCGGGACAGCGAGATTGAGCTCGTTGTGTGCCTGGAGGCTTTTATTGCCGAGATGGCGCAGGCACAAGGGTTCAGGGCTATACTTGTACAATGCCAGAGGGAAACTATAGAGGAGGCATTTCGCCAGGCGATAGAAATAATCGATATTAAACGAAGTGATAAAAGAAGAGAATTGCAACTGACAACCATCCTGAACGGCATCCAGGACGGCGTAATAGCTGTAAATGATAAGGAACTGGTGACGGTGTTTAACCCGGCCGCAGAAAAAATCCTGGGTGTTAAGGCGGCAGCAATTTTAGGCAAGCCGATAAAAGATTTTTTAGTAGTAAACCCTATCAGGCACATCTATGGTGATGGCAAGGAAGTTAAAAGCGAGATTATAGAAGTAAACCAGAACCATGTTGTTGTTTGGCGGAGGCCGCTCCTGGTGGAGGAGGAGAACGTAGGGCTGGTTGTGACTTTTCAACAGGCCGAGCGCGTGAAGAGAATCGAGGAAAAAATTAGAAGAGAGCTCCATGCCAAGGGGCTGGTGGCCAAGTTTGGTTTTGAGGATATAAAAGGGCGATCGGCTGCCATTAAAAAAACGATAAAAGAAGCCCGGAATTATGCTCGTTCTGAGGGGACAGTACTTATCGTTGGTGAGACCGGAGTCGGCAAGGAATTATTTGCTCATGCCATTCACAAAGAAAGCGTAAGAAGAACGGGACCTTTTGTGGCTATCAACTGCTCCGCTGTACCGGAGACCTTACTGGAAAGTGAGCTATTCGGATATGACGAGGGGGCCTTTACAGGTGCCAAGAAAGGGGGCAAGGTAGGGCTATTTGAACTGGCCCACGGCGGCACCATTTTCCTGGACGAGATCGGAGAGCTAAGCACGCAGCTCCAGACGCGGTTGTTAAGGGTATTGCAGGAAAAAGAAATCATGAGGGTAGGCGGGAATCATGTTATTCCTATAGATGTGAGGGTTATTGCTGCTACCAATCGCGATCTGGAGGAGGCAGTTCGCAAGGGCAGCTTCAGGCAGGATTTGTTTTACCGTTTGAATATATTACGACTGCGCGTTCCTCCTTTGCGGGAGCGCAAGGAAGATATAGCAATATTATTTGATTTTTTTATGGAAAAGCTCTCTATATCTTCAACTTCAGAGCGGGCTGGCGTGCCTGCTTGTTTACTTGCTGAAATGGGAAAATATGACTGGCCGGGAAACGTAAGGGAATTACAGGGGTTTGTTGAAAGATATCTGGCCCTGGGAGAGACCAATTCCAGGAAATGGTCGGTATTACGCAGCCTTATTGCCGAGATGGTAAACGGCGCAGGCCAAGAGGATAGCCAGCAGAAGATTATCATTGAACTTGATACTTTGGAACGCATGGAGAACCAGCTTCTTAGCCAGGCGTACAGTAATTTTCATGGCAATAAGTCAGAACTGGCAAAGGTGCTGGGTGTGAGCAGGGCTACCTTGTGGAAGAAGCTAAAAAAAGTTAATCTTGACAGTAATGCTTGAAGGTGGAGGGTGAAGGAGGCTTCATGAGGAAAACGCATATTTTCTGTGGTCAAGCGCAGCTCCCGCAGGGAACGGACATCTATGAAAAGTATAAGTATTTAACGGTGCTATTAGAGGTAGATATGGATTCCGGCCTGGTCATGGAATGTTATTTTCCGATTTACTGCGAGATGTGCAACCACTTTATGGCCGATATTCTGCGCGGCCGGTCCCTGGATGAGGGTTTAGATCCTGTTATTGCTGAAATTGAAGAGCGTGTACACCTTGTTTCTAAGAAGGCCTTAATTAATGCCCTGTATGCAGCCTATAACCGTTACCTTATTGTGAAGAAAAACCTTAATAGGACTAATATAACCGCTTGACCGCAGGAATTTAAGTGGTTATAATCTAAGGAGAAAACTGAAAAATAGCTTGTTTATGGTAACGGAATGCCCTTCCGTTACAAAGTAAGCAAGCCCAACTCGGGGAAAAGCGCAATAAGCTATCAAAGCTTTTGCGTTTGTATTGGAGTTGGGCTTTTTATTTTAATAAACGGGGGTGAGATTTCCTTTGACCTAGGAGAACAACGAGGCGTCGTTGTTACTAGCAACTGTGCCGGCAACCTGTTTCATGTAAGGGAGCATGCGTAGGTAGGAGGATAAAGCAAATGACATTTAAAGATATGCAGTTTCGCACTACACTCTATGGGTTAGAAAAACTCATTCGTCAAAAAGCAAAGCGATACCCTTCATATGCCAGGCATTTAGCAGAAAAGAATATCGTAGCCCAGATAAAACTAAAAGATAATTCATCGGGCCGGTATTATATATTTGAAAACGGCAAAGTGACTTCAAGAAAAGGGGTCCACCCCTGCCCGGATATATGTATGGCCTTTGAAGATACCGATATAGCGGCCAGAATTATGAAGCCCAACAGGAACCAGCTGGACTTTATTAATGCGGGGAAGAACATGCAAATAACCCTGCAAGGCCCCGATGACCTGGTAATGTGGTTTTTTGAAACGCTGAATCAGCTTTTCACCCTGGGCATGGAATACGGTACCGATATGGGTAATGGCGTTAAGAGGTATACCAGCAATACCAACGGGGGACCGGTTTTCGTCTATGTAAAGGACGGCAAGATCATCCGGATCACCCCCATAGAATTCGACGAAAAAGATGCCACCCCCTGGAGCATCAAAGCGCGGGGCATAAACTTTACCCCTCCCCGGAAGACGACGGTTACTCCTTATGCCCTGGCCTGGAAATCAATGGTCTATTCACCGGACCGGCTGCTGTACCCCATGAAGCGGGTAGATTTTGACCCGAACGGCAACAGGAACCCGCAGAACCGCGGGATATCAGGGTATGAAAGGATAAGCTGGGACGAGGCCCTGGACATTGTCGCCAGCGAGATAAAACGCGTAAAACGCGAATATGGCCCGGGAGCCATAATGAACGGCAGCGGCTCGCACCACACCTGGGGGAACCTGGGCTACTGGCTCAGCAGCAGGCTGCGCTTCTTCAACTCAATCGGGTTTACACCGGTAGAATCTAATCCCGACAGCTGGGAAGGCTGGTACTGGGGGGCGGTGCATCACTGGGGCCACACCATGCGCCTGGGCGGGGCGGAAACCTACAGCACGGTAGAAGACCTGCTAAAAAACTGCGAGATGGTAGTATTCTGGTCCAGCGACCCGGAAGCCACCAGCGGCGTCTATGGAGCCCATGAAGGGACGATACGGCGACAATGGCTGAAAGAACTGGGGATCAAGATGGTCCACATCGACCCCTACTACAACCACACGGCCGCCTGGCTGGGAGGCAAATGGCTGGCCCCGAAACCGGGAACCGACAGCGCCATGGCCCTGGCCATAGCCTATGTCTGGATAACGGAAAACCTGTACGATCATAACTATGTAGCCACCCGCACGGTAGGATTTGAAAAATGGCGGGATTATATCCTGGGGAAAGAAGACGGGATCCCCAAGACCCCGGAATGGCAGGAAAAAGAAACAGGGGTACCCGCCAAAGACGTGCGGGCGCTAGCCCGGGAATGGGGGCAAAGGAAGACCTACCTGGCCGCCGGGGGCATAATAGGCTTTGGCGGCGCCTGCCGCACGGCCACAGGGACGCAGTGGGCGCGGGCCATGGTGTGCCTGATGGCCATGCAGGGCCTGGGCAAGCCCGGCGTCAACATGGGCTGCCTGCAGCAGGGGACACCGGTAAACACCAAATTCTATTTCCCGGGCTACGCCGAAGGAGGGCTATCAGGAGACTTAGAAGGCACGGCCATGGCTGCGAACCTGTACCAGCGCATGCCCCAGCTGCCGACCATCAACACGGTCTATCAAAGGGTTCCCCGGCTGAAAATCCCCGAAGCCATCCTGGAAGGCCGGTGCACGGGTTATCCCAAAAATCCTAAGACCATAGAAGGCCAGTTCTTCAAATATGCATACCCGGCGCCGGGCTACCCGAAGGTCAGGATGTACTATAAATACGGCGGTTCCCATTTCGGCACGATGGTAGACACCAACCGTTATACCAGGGCCTACCGCTCGGAAGAACTGGAATTCGTCGTCAACCAGTCCATATGGTTTGAAGGAGAAGCCAGATTTGCCGACATCATCCTGCCGGCCTGCACCAGCTTCGAACGCTGGGATATAGGCGAATTCGCCAACTGCGGGGGATACATCAACCACTCCTACACCCAGTGCAACCACCGCGTCGTGGTATTGCAGCACAAATGCATCGAGCCCCTGGGCGAATCCAAATCCGATTACCAAATCTTTTTAGAACTGGCCAAGCGGCTGGGGCTGGCCATACCATATTCCGAAGGCATGACGGAATTAGACTGGTGCAAGAGGATGTTTGACGCCAGCGATCTACCAAAATACATCTCATGGAAACAATTTCTCAAGAAAGGCTACTTTGTCGTACCCAACCCGCCGGAAGAACTCAGGGACCCGGTAGCCTACCGCTGGTATGCCGAAGACCGGCCCAAAGACACACCGGAAATATCCCCGCTGCCGGCAGACTATACCGAAGAGTACGGCAGAGGGCTGCAGACCCAGTCCGGCAAGATAGAATTCGAATGCTCAAGCCTTAAACGCTTCGACCCGGACGACCCGGAACGGCCGGTAATATGCAAATACATACCGGCATGGGAAGGGCCGCACACAACCGAACTATATAAAAAATATCCATTGCAGCTGATATCTCCCCACCCGCGCTACAGCTTTCATACCATGGGAGACGGCAAAGACAGTTTCATAAACGAAATAGAAGATCACAGGGTACTGATAGACGGGCACTATTACTGGGTAATAAGAATAAATCCCGAAGACGCAGCCGCACGCGGGATTAAAAACAAAGACCTGGTCAAAGTATTCAACGACCGGGGAGAAGTAATATGCGCGGCCCAGGTAACAGGACGCGTCCGCCCCGGGACGGTACACGCCTACGAATCATCGGCACTCTATGAACCCGTAGGAGAACCCGGCAACTCAGCAGACCGGGGCGGCTGCATCAATTTGCTCACCCCGAGCCGGATGATCATCGAAAAATCGCACGGCATGGCCGCCAACTCCTGCCTGGTAGAAATAACAAAATGGGAAGGAGGAGAAGTAGCATGAACAAACGATACTACCTCATATATGACCTGGAAAAATGCATCGGCTGCCATAACTGCATGCTGGCCTGCAAAGACGAATTCGTCGACAATGAATGGCCGGGGTATACCTTACCACAGCCGCGCCACGGGCATAAATGGATAAACATCCAGCGGATAGAAAGAGGCCAGTACCCACATATCGACGTCAAATACCTGGCCAGGCTTTGCCTGCACTGTAACAACGCGCCCTGCGTCGAGGCTGCCGGGGGTGCGATTTATAAACGCCAGGATGGCATCGTCATCATCGACCCCCAAAAAGCAAAAGGGCGGGAAGACCTGATCAAAACATGCCCCTACGGCATGATCTGGTGGAATCAAGAAAGAGAGATCCCCCAGAAATGCACCTTCTGCGCCCACCTGATCGACCAGGGGTGGGGAAAGACCCGCTGCGTCCAGGCCTGCCCCACGGGCGCCCTGAGGTTAGAGCATGCCAGCGAAGCGGAAATAGAACGCATGAAAAAAGACGAAAAACTGGAAGTCCTGGACCCCGAGCACAATACAAGTCCCGGGGTATATTACAAGAACCTGTACCTCTATAACAAATGCTTTATAAGCGGCAGCGTAGCAATAGAAAAAGAAGGAAAAACCGAGTGCGCCGGAGGAGCGAGAGTATTATTGCTGCATAACCAGGCCAGGATTGATGAGGTTCTTACTGACTGCTTTGGTGATTTCAGGTTTGACGGTTTGCCGGCGAATAGCGGATTGTATATTATTGAGATATACTTTGACGGGCTTTTGAAGAAAAGTGTTGAAGTTGACTTAAAAACCAGCCTTAATGTAGGGACAATATTTTTGTAGCAATGGGCATTAGATGAATGCGAATCGCCAATCCTGGTCCCGGGAAAACTAGCTCAAGGGCCCTTGAATGGGGATTGGCGAAAGGCGTTACGCCTGCGTGTTGCTTATTGGCTAATAATTATCATAGATCCTTAAAAAAATGTTTATAAATGCAAACAAAACAACATCAATAAAAAGAAAATGTTAAAAAATAAAAACATAAGCATGCCTGGCCCCAGTATTGTTAACAGCTTGTTTAGCAGCACATTTGTGATTCCGGTCCTGGCACGCTACTTGCAAGTAAATATTTAATAAAAAGGGAGGAGATCCGGGATTATATGGAGATCACTACTATTGGACTTTTAGGAATCATCGTGCTTTTACTTCTCATGCTGACACGCATGCCCATTGGTTTTATCATGGCCCTGGTAGGCTTCGTAGGAGTGATGCTCGTCAACAGCTTGCCCGCTGCCATGGGTGTCCTGAAGACAGTACCCTATTCGACCGTGTCTTCTTATAACTTGAGCGTTATACCCCTTTTCATTCTGATGGGAGAATTTGCTTCCCGCTGCGGCCTGACGGAAGGCCTATACAATGCCGTCTATAAGGTCATTGGCCACCTCAAAGGCGGCCTGGCCATGGCCACCATCCTGGCCTGTGGTTTATTCGGTGCCATATGCGGATCGAGCCCCGCCACTGCAGGTGCCTTGGGCAAGGTCGCCTTGCCGGAAATGGACAAGTATAAATATGACTCCAGCTTTGCCGGGGCCAGCGTTGTGGCGGGGGGTAGCCTGGGGAGCTTCATCCCCCCGGGTGTCCCGATTGTACTTTATGCGATACTGACAGAGCAATCCATAGGCAAGATGATTATAGCCTGCGTTATACCGGGTGCAGTCCTCATGCTCATGTACATGATTACGGCCTATCTCATTGCCTCCCGTTATCCGCAGCTTGCACCACCCGGTCCCAGGCACAGCCTGGCTGACATGTGGCACGCCGTAAGGGGGATGTTGCCCATAGCAATTATCTTCGTCATTACTATGGGCGGCATATACGTGGGGATTTTTACGGCCACAGAAGCGGCGGCCGTGGGGACCTTTCTCACCTTTCTATATGCTGTCGGCACCAGGCAGCTGTCGTGGGAGAAATTCGTCTATTCCCTCCTGGAAACCGGCAAGACTTCGGCCATGATTTTCACCATCCTGATCGGCGCCATGATTTTTGGATACTTTATGTCGTTAGCCAAATTACCAATGGTGATAGCAAACTTTATTTCCGGGCTAGAGGTTTCCAGGTATTTAATCATCGTTGGGATAATGATTGTTTATCTGATATTAGGGTGTTTTATGGACAGTCTTGCCATGCTGCTTCTCACCGTGCCTATCTTTTTCCCGGTTATACAGAATATAGGTTTTGATCCCATATGGTTCGGGGTACTGGCCGTCACCTGCGTGGAAGAGGGATTAATTACCCCGCCTGTAGGGATGAATCTTTACGTTGTCAAAGGCATTAGCGAAAAGATCAAGCTGGAAGGACTTTTCAGGAGAGTTTTGCCGTATGTGCTAACTATAGTAGTCTTTCAGCTCGTCTTGTTCATATTCCCGCAATTAGCGACATGGTTACCTTCGCTTATGAAATTTTAAATAAATAAAGAATGGGGGGGGTGGTAGTATCAAGGAAAAAGTATAAAAGAGTAATGGAGGAGAAAGTAGTTTAGGAGTCAAGGTACAATTGGGAATTGGAGAATTTGGAAAGGAGGCATGAGTTTATTATGTTGAAAAGGGTTATGGCGTTTGCCAGTGTACTGGCCATAGCGGGTCTGGTACTGGCGGGATGCGGGCAGAAACAGCAGGCGTCCCAGGACAAGGCCGCCGACAAGGGACAGGCAGGCGGCAGTGTGATTGAGCTCAAGTTCCACCATCACGACCCGCCGACTTCGGACTTTGCCCGCAATGGCGTCGAGCAGTGGGCCAAAATGATCGAGGAGCGCACCAACGGCAAGGTTAAGATCACCATCTATCCCGCTGAGACCCTAGGTAAGGCCAAGGATGCCTATGAGATGGTGACCAACGGGATTGCCGACATAGCCTGGGGGTTTGTCGGCTTCTTCCCGGGACGCTTCCCCATGACCGAGGTTATCGACCTGCCCATGCTGGGCATACCCAGCGCGGAAGTGGGGAGCAAGGTCCTGTGGGACCTGTATGCCAACACCCCGTATTTGAAGGGCGAGTTTCCCGGGGTGAAGGTACTGGCGCTCCATTGCAATGCAGTTAACCCGATTGGCACCAGCAAGAAAGCCGTACGGACACTGGAAGACTTGAAGGGGCTCAAGGTGAGAACACCGGCCGGCCCGCCGACCGAATTTATGAAGCAAGCAGGCGCCCTGCCGGTCCTGATCCCGGCGCCGGATATATTTGAAAACATGCAGAAGGGCACTATCGACGGCTACTCGATCGACTGGCAAGGGATCAAGGGCTTCCGGTTGCCCGAGGTATCCAACTATATTACGGATGTCAATTTGTTCATCGCCCCGTTCTGGATCATCATGAACGAGCAAAAGTGGAACAGCCTGCCTGCGGACGTGCAGAAGGCGATAGAAGAAGTCAGCGGGCAATTTGCGGCCCAGCACTTTGGCAAAGTGTTTGACGAGAGCGAGAAACAGGCCAGGGCTCGGGTGAAGGAACTAAATAAGGAAATAATCCCGCTCACACCGGAAGAGCAGCAGCGGTGGGTCTCCGTGGCCCAGAAAGTATGGGATAAATGGGTAAATGATATGGAAGCCTCCAAGAAGCCGGCCAAGACAGTTCTCGAGGAAACGCAAAAACTGATCAAGAAATACACCGGCCAGTAGAAAGCCAATAATTACACCTCCGGCGGGAAGTTTTTCCCGCCGGGGGAGCTTCCCCTGGAGCAGTGCTCGCTAATAGTTTCGAGGGAAGGTGGGGGGCAGATGGATGCCAGAGACAGTTTCGGTTTCAGGATTGCTGCTGCGATAAACGGTTTGGCGCGGGTCACAAACAACATCGGGATAATATTCCTCATGGTCATGATGATGGTGACGGTGGTGGATGTGACCTGCCGCTATTTTGGGAAGGGTGTGCTCGGGGCCTACGAAATAGTTGAATACACCATGGTGCTCACTGTTTTCCTGTGCATCGGGCATGCACAGGCGGAAAAAAAGAACGTCAGCGTGGAGATCCTGTACAACAAGCTGGGTAACAGGGCCCAGGTGGTGCAAGAATTGGTAAACGCTGTTGTGGCCTTTTTTCTCATGTGCATCTTTGTCTATGCCGGAATTTTACAGACCAAGACCATGTATATCAGCAAGTCGACCTCGGGCGTCTTGTTTATACCCAATTACCCCTTTGTTGCGGTCGAAGTGATAGGCTACGTGGTGCTGTGCCTGGTCCTGCTGGGTGATTTCCTGGTCGCGGTTAGCAGGCTGTTATACAGGAATTACTAGCCAAGCGGCAGGAAGCAATCTTGTCTAAAAAGAGAGGGAAGAAACCATGAAGGTCGTAAAGGCCGGCGAGGGCAGGGTATACGATGCCCGCAAGCATTTCCATATGTGGGGCATCAAGATGGTTAGCCCGGAGGTGGAGACCAGGGGAGTTACGGTATCTATGTCGCACTTTTTACCGAACGGCGGGGCTGAGATGTCGACCTCACCCCTGGAACGCGCGTACTACGTACTGGCTGGGTCAATAACTGTGCGGGGCCATGAGGCTGAGTACGTGCTGAATGAAGGCGACCTGGTATATATCCCTCCGGGGGAGGAAAGGGAAATAGAGGTTAATAACAACCGGCCGGCCACTATCCTGGTGGTCACGGCTGAGGTGAAGTAGCAAGGGTGATTTGAAGATGCATAACGGGTCCATCGCTAAAGTGGCCGTCATCGGCGCCGGTACTATGGGGCCGGGGATAGCCCAGAGTTTTGCCAGGCACGGCCTGGAAGTATCCCTTTATACCCGCCGCCAGGAAACCCTGGACCGGGCGCTCAGGGTCATCGAGGCGAGCCTGGATGTATTTATCGAGGAAGGTCTCCTGGGTGCCGGGGAGAAGGAGGTGATATTGGCGCGCATAAGGCCAACCCGCTTCCTGGAGGAGGTCGGTGCCGGGGCGGACCTGGTAGTTGAAACTGTGGTCGAAAAGAAGGAAGTAAAACAGGAGGTATTTCGTGAGCTGGATGGGATATGCCCGCGACATACCATATTCACGAGCAATACTTCTTACCTGGACATTTTTTCGATTACGCCCAGGCCTTCGCTCACGGCCATAGCGCACTGGTTTGCCCCGCCGCAGGTGGTACCGCTGGTAGAAGTGGTGAAGGGGCCGCAGACCTCAGAAGCCACGGTAGAGGCGGTTACCTCGTTGCTCACAGCTATAGGTAAGGTACCGGTGGTGCTTAATAAATTCGTCCCCGGTTTCGTTATCAACCGGCTGCAGCGCGCCCTGGGCCGGGAGATCTTCTACCTCCTGGATAATGGCTTTATTGATGCCGAGGCCCTGGACCTGGCAGTCAAGGCCAGCCTGGCCCCGCGGATGATGGTAGTGGGGGTAGTGCAGCGCTACGACTTTACGGGACTTGACCTGAGCGCGCGCAATCTGGAGAACCCGGAGTTCAGCGAGGCACCCGAAAACAACCGGCCCAGCTCATTATTTGGCCTGGTGGAGGCCGGCTGCCTGGGAGTTAAGACGGGTAAAGGCTTTTATGATTACTCCGGCCGGAAGACAGAAGAGATTCTTAAAGAGCGGGATCGCAGGTTGCTCAGGGTCTTTGCTGGCACAGGTTTTTGCCTCGAGAAGTTGTAAAGGAAACAATTGGAGGTTTGTGACACAATGATTACACTCCCGCAGGATAAAGTTATTATCACCGTAAGCGTCACCGGGGCCATGGTTACCAAGGCCATGACCCCGGCTGTACCCGAGCAGCCTGATGAAATAGCTCAGGCGGCGTACGAGTGTTACAACGAAGGTGCTGCCATTGTGCATATCCATGCCAGGGACCGGCAAGGAAAACCGACCGGGGATCCAGCCGTGTACGGGGAGATCCACGAAAAAATCCGGGCCAGGTGCGATCTCATACTCCAGGATAGTACCGGTGGCGGCGCCAACTTGTCCCTTGAAGAGCGAGTGAAATGCCTGGAAGCCCGGCCGGAAATGGCCTCGCTGAATATGGGCACCCTGCTTCGCGTCAGCGGTGCCTATGCCGGGACGACATTCTCCAATTCCCCGAGCGATATTGAGGCCTGGGCCAGGGCGATGAAGGAACGAGAGATCAAGCCGGAAATGGAAGTTTATAGCCACTCCATGTTCCGCGATGTGCAGAACCTTATTGATAAAAACCTTATCGAAAAGCCTTTTTATATTAACCTGGTTATGGGCATGAAATACCAGGGTGCTGTCGAGGCAACACCGAAGTACCTGATGTCCCTTATTGATTTTGCTCCCGCTGAGGCGATTATCAACGTATCTGCTGTCGGTGCTGCCCAGCTCCCCTTGACCACTATGGCTATGGTTCTGGGTTGCTGCATCCGGGTGGGCCTGGAGGATAATATTTATTACCGCAAGGGAGAACTGGCAAAGAGCAACGCCCAGCTAGTGGCGCGTTCAGTCAGGATCGCGCGGGAATTGGGTAAGGAACCGGCCACACCGGAAGAAGCCAGGAAGATACTCGGGCTCAAGCCCTTAAAGTCTTGAATCGGGTAAAACCGTTTAGGAGAAGGTGAGGCGGAAAATGGGAGCGATGTTTGATCTTTCCCAAAGGGTGGCGGTAGTTACCGGTGGTGCCGGGGGTATTGGATCGGCGATAGCCCGCGGCCTGGCTGCTCAGGGAGCAAAGGTGGTAATCACCAGCCGGAACATAGAAAGTTTGAAGAAAACTGCGGAAGAGATAGCAACGGAACTGGATGCAGAAATTTTGCCCCTGGTGGCGGATGTTACCAACGAGGCCAGTGTGGCGGCACTCGTGCAGCAAGTAGTAAAGCAGTTAGGAACAGTTGACATCCTGGTCAACGCCCATGGCTTCAATGTCAAGGCCATGGCCCTGGATTTCCCCATAAATGAGTGGCAGAGGCTGTTCGATGCTAACGTAAAGGGGACCATGATCACTTGTAAAGAGTTCGGGCGGGTGATGGTGGAAAAGAGATACGGTAAAATTGTGAATGTTTCTTCCGTCCGGGGGGTACGGGCTAACGCCGGCGGGAATTCTGGCTATTGCGCGACGAAAGCGGCAGTAGATATGATTACCCGCTGCCTGGCAGCCGAGTGGGCGCCCTACAAGGTTAACGTTAATGCTGTCGGCCCGGCCCTCATCGCCACCAAATTTACGGAAAAGCAAATGCAGGAACCAGGCCGTACGGAAAAATACCTGCGTAATATCCCCTGGGGACGCCTGGGACTGGCTAACGATGTAGTTGGGGCAGTCGTATTCCTGGCTTCTGATGCGGCCGAATTTGTAACCGGCCAGATCATCTATGTCGACGGCGGGTTGACTGCTATAGGATAGGAAGGTGGTAAAAACCGCATGGACGAGCAAGTTTTTACCAACTGTACCGTTGGCGGGGCCATCAAGGTACATGTTCGGGACGGCAGGATCGTGCGGGTACGACCCCTGGTATTGGAAGATGAAGATCCCCCAGCGTGGAGCATTGAAGCCGGGGGCAGGAAATTCAGCCCCCCCAGGAAAACCACGGTTGCACCCTTTGTTTTGACTGAAAAACTACGCGTCTACTCCGAGGACCGGATTAAATACCCAATGAAAAGGGTAGATTTTGACCCGGACGGGAACAGGCACCCGGAAAACAGGGGTAAGTCGCCCTATGTACGGGTATCCTGGGACGAGGCCCTGGATATTGTGGCGCGGGAAATGCAACGGATACGCTCTGCTTATGGCCCGGAGGCTATTACCGCCATCACGTCTTCGCACCACAACTGGGGAAATATTGGCTACAAGATGAGCGCCTTTGGACGCTTCTTTAACCTGCTGGGTTATACCGCCATCTTTGACAACCCGGACAGCTGGGAGGGATGGCACTGGGGTGCCGTACACACCTGGGGTTTCTACTGGCGGTTGGGTAACCCGGAGCAATATGATCTTCTGGAGGACGCCCTTAAAAATACCGAGTTATTTATCTGGTGGTCCCATGATCCGGATTCCACACGGGGAGGATATGCAGCTCAAGAATCGGCTATCTGGCGCGTATGGTTAAAGGAACTGGGAAAAAAGATAATTTTTATCGATCCCTTCTGTAACTACACGGCAGCCCGCATGGCGGATAAATGGATTGCCCCCCGGCCAGGTACCGACGTGGCACTGGCCATGGCTATAGCTTATATCTGGCTTAAAGAAGGAACATATGACGAGGAATATGTGCACAACCGCACGTACGGGTTTGAGGAATTCAAGGCTTACATCCTGGGTGAAGAAGACGGTGTACCCAAGACGCCGGAATGGGCCGGGCAGATTAGTGGTGTGGAGCCGAGAGTGGTAAGGGCCCTGGCGCGTGAGTGGGCCAGCAAGAGGGTAATGCTGGGTTGCGGGGCTCGTGGTGGTTTCGGCGGGGCCTGCCGCACCGCTTATGGCCATGAATGGGCGCGGATGATGGTACTCCTGCAGGCAATGCAGGGTTTGGGGAAGCCGGGAGTGAACATCTGGTCCGGTACGTTGGGGGCGCCTTTTAATGGAAATTTCCGTTTTCCAGGATATGCCGATCCGGACGGGAAAATAATAGGCGATGGCAGGCCCGACGGTATAGCCAGGAAAACGGCAGTTAATCCAGTGCGCCAGCGCTTGTACCGGCCGCTCTTCCCGGATGCAATTTTGAACCCGCCTATTTCCTGGCGCGGGGAAGGTTTTTGCGGCAAGTCAATTGAGCAGCAGTTAATCCCGTATACCTACCCGCTCCCCGGGCACTCGGAAGTAAAGATGTTCTACCGCTACGGCGGCTCCTTCATGGGCACCATGACCAATACGAACCGCTGGGTAGAAGCCTACCAGAGCCCGAAGCTGGAGTTTGTTGTCAACCAATCAATCTGGTGGGACCCGGAAACCCGGTTTGCCGATATTGTTTTACCGGCCTGTACCAACCTGGAGCGCAATGATATAGCGGAAATGACTAATACAGGCGGCTACTCTTACCACGGCTCGAACGGTTGTAATTATAGAATTGTCGTATACCAGCAGAAATGTATTGAGCCTTTATACGAATCCAAGTCGGACTACGAGATCTTCCGGCTCCTGGCGCAGCGGCTGGGATTTGCAGAGGATTACACGGACGGCGGCAAGACCGAGGAAGATTGGATACGGCGCATGTTTGAGATATCAGACCTCCCGAAGTACGTTAGCTTTGAAGAATTCAAGGCTAAAGGGTATTTTGTAGTACCTTTGCCGGAAAATTATCATCCCACGCCTGCATTCCGGTGGTTTTATGAAGGGCGCCAGTGTGACACGCCAGACAATAATCCCACCGGCGGCAAACTGGGCACTTACACAGGCAAGATCGAGTTTACCTCGCAGAGCCTGAAAACGCACCTGCCTGAGGACCAGGAGCGGCCACCAGTGCCCCATTATACCCCGAGCTGGGAAGGGTTGGAATGCGCCCTCGCCGGCAAGTACCCCCTGCAGCTCATGGCACCTCACCCGCGGTACTCTTACCATACTCATTACGACGTTCATGCACCCTGGCTGGCAGATATACCGGGCCACCGGCGGCATAAAGACGGCTACGACTGGATAACTATCAGGATCAACCCGCGCGATGCGGCGTCCAGGGACATCCAGGAGGGGGATATTGTACGGGTCTATAATGACCGCGGTGCGGTGCTGGGTGTGGCCAATGTTACCGGGCGGGTACGGCCAGGGGTAATCCATTGTTACGCCTCCTCCGGTAAATATGACCCACTTGAGCCGGGCCGGGCTTACAGCCCGGACAGGGGTGGGTGTATTAATATTCTTACCTCATCCCGCCTCATGTCGGCCAATGCCCCGGGAATGGCTCCTAACTCGTGCCTGGTGGAAATCGCCAGATGGGAGGAAATCTAGATGCCGCGGTATGCTATGGTAATCGACCTGGACAAGTGCAACGGCTGCTATAACTGTTTCCTGGCTTGCAGGGACGAGCATTATGGTAACGATTACCCGCCGTACTCGGCAGCGCAACCCCTGCGGGGGCATTTCTGGCTGCGCGTTATTGAAAAGGAACGGGGGCAGTACCCGCGGGTCAAAGTAGCCTATATTCCCAAGTTGTGCATGCATTGCGACAATCCTCCTTGCCAGCAGGCGGCGGTTGATGGGGCTGTATACAAAAGGCCCGACGGCATTGTGATAATCGATCCGGAAAAGTCATTGGAGCAGAGGCAAATTGTGGACGCCTGCCCCCACAGGGTGATCTTCTGGAATGAGGAGAAGAAAATACCGCAGAAATGCACCTTCTGCGCCCACCTGCTGGATAAAGGCTGGCAGGAACCACGGT
Organism: Neomoorella sulfitireducens; assembly: GCF_024733845.1. Lineage (GTDB taxonomy): Bacteria > Bacillota > DSM-521 > Neomoorellales > Neomoorellaceae > Neomoorella > Neomoorella sulfitireducens. The sequence continues at coordinate 72,139 of NZ_JANRHG010000009.1, read as the reverse complement.
GTGTTGAGGCCTGTCCTACCGGTGCCCTGGTGTTCGGAGATGCGGACGACCCTGGCAGCAAGGTTAGTAAAGTCCTCCATAGTGCGAGGGCTGAGGAGCTACGGCCGGAATACGGGCTCAAGTCCCGGGTGAAGTATATAGGACTGCCCAGGCTATTTATTGCCGGGACGGTTATATTCGGCGATACGGATGAGTGCGCCGGGGGCGTGACCGTGGTCTTGCGGGGAGAAGGGGTGGAATTAAGCACTAAGACTAACAATTTTGGCGACTTTGAATTTGAGGGGCTAGCCCCGGGAAGTTATGAAGTCCTGATGCAGCACACACAGTACCAGAGCCGTAGCATAAATGTAATCGTAAAAACAGACCTTTACCTGGGTGAGAACGTGCTGGAGCGCATGGCATAATGAACAGGTGAAACCGGTGATTATGGGAGAAGGAACGTCGCAACGTTTACAACAGGTCAAAAAATCGGTAGAACGGTTCGTGGCGGGCGCCGTGGAGCCCCTGGCCGCTGAAATAAGGGAAACCGGCATAATACCTGATAGTGTTATTGCCGGCGCGCGGGAATTAGGGCTCTTCGGTATGATTATCCCAAACGGTTACGGGGGCCTGGACCTGGACGTTGCCGGTGCGTGCACCCTGCTGGAGGTAGTAGGTCACTCATGCCCGGGACTGGCATGCTTGCTCGGGGTGCACAATTGCCTGGCAGTAGCTATCGGGTTGCTCGGTACCGGCGCCCAGAAAGCAAAGTACCTGCCGGACCTGGCCAGCGGGGGGTTGATAGGTGGATATGCGTTACCCTTCGGGGACTGGAGCGGTTGGCCGGCAGTAACCGTGGTGGAGGAAGAGAAAAACGAGCGCCATGTCCTCAATGGAGTAGTGCGCTGGGTGGCTAACGGGCCGGTAGCAGACCTGGTAGGAGTTGTGGCGCGGGCACCGGCACGTGCGGGGGGGCTTCCCCTGTTTTACGCAGTGGAGAAGGATTACCGCACATGTACTGTTGGGGCTATAAAAAAACTGGGTGGCCTGGAGGGTTTTGCCGTCTCCGAAATGGTACTAGAGGAGTACGAAGTAGGCGACGGAGTGCTCCAGGGATGCCAGGAAGGCCTGGTCAAGGAAGTCCTCTATGAGATTCTTAACATATGTATGGTAGGCCTGGCTGCCTGCTGGCTGGGAGCAGTCAAACGGGTGGTCAAGATATGCCTGGCTGCGGCTAGTCAGGGGGACGGGAAAATGTCAGGTGCCGGTAGGCGGGCGCGGCTAAATGTGCTTAGCAAGGTGCATGTCGAGACCGAGGCCTTGGCCGGGATGGTAACGGAAGTAGCCCGCAAGCTAAACCGGGGCGAGGGTGCGGGGTGGGAGGGCCTGGCCGCCAGGGTGAAGGCCAGTGAGGTGTTCATAGAAGTGACCAGGCAGGCGGCAGAACTCCTGGCCGGTATTGAAGGCAAGGAGGGCGATATACTGGCGAGCCTGCGGCGTGATGCGGACGCGGCGGCGATAGTAGGCGGGGGGAACGAGTTGATCAGGCAGGTGATCGGGAAACTGATAGCAGGCAAAGGTTAGACGACTGTTGTTCAGTAGAGGGGGACGTACCGTGGAAGAGGTTTATGTTGTAAGCGCTGTGCGGACAGCTATCGGGAAGGTAGGCGGGAAATTACGCGATGTCATGCCTGAGGACCTGGCGGCGGCAGTCATCAAGGAAGCTATCCGGCGGGCCGGGATAATTGCAGGGCAGGTAGATGAGGTTATTATCGGGCAGACGAAGCAGAGCGCTGATGCTCCTAACCTGGCACGAGTGGCCGCGCTTAAAGCCGGCTTCCCAGTGGAAGTACCTGCGTACACGGTGCACCGGCAGTGCGGTTCAGGCCTCCAGGCTATAAATAACGGCGTCCAGGCTATCCAGTGCGGCCTGGCGGATATTGTCGTGGCCGGTGGCACGGAGAGCATGAGCAATGCGCCTTATTACCTGCGGAATGCGCGCTTCGGGTATGCCTCAGGTAATGGCTTGTTGCTGGACTCCAATACCGAGAGCCAGCCCAGGTCACAGCCTGTCGAGATATACGGGCAACTGACGATGGGCATGACAGCCGAGAATTTGGCCGAGATGTACAGGATCAGCCGGGAGGAGCAGGATGTTTTTGCCCTCGGGAGCCATAACAAGGCACTGCAGGCTATAAGGGAGGGACGTTTCCAGGAAGAAATAGTGCCGGTAACAGTGCCGTTATCTAAAGGGCAGAGCACGGTCTTTGACACCGATGAGCGGCCCCGGGAAACCTCGCTGGAGGAACTGGCCCGCCTGGCACCTGTATTCAAGGAAGGTGGTACGGTTACCGCCGGTAATTCCTCAGGGCGCAACGACGGTGCTGCAGCAGTTGTCCTGGCGTCACAGCGGAAGGTGGCATCCCTGAACCTGAAGCCTTTCGGGGTAATTAAGAGCCAGGCAGTGGCCGGCGTATCGCCTGAGATAATGGGTATCGCCCCGGCTTACGCTACGAGGAAGGCCCTGCAACGGGCAGGTCTCAAGCTGGATGACATGGGACTGATCGAGGTAAATGAAGCGTTTGCCGCCCAGACCCTGGCAGTGGTCAAGGAACTTGGAATTAACCAGGAGATCCTTAACGTTAACGGCGGGGCCGTGGCGCTGGGCCACCCGCTGGGCTGCTCCGGTGCCAGGATCGTGGTAACGCTGCTCCACGAGATGCGCAGGCGGAAAGTAAGATATGGCCTGGCTGCCATATGCATAGCCGGCGGTCTGGGGATAGCTGACGTCTTCGAGCTGGCTCTATAGCAAGCCTGGTGAAAAAAGATTACCAAAGTTAGAAACAAAAGGGGGATCAAAAATGGCGGATAGTGAAACCCGGGTAGTCCGGACTACTGTATGGTCACCGGGACCGGGGTGTCATGGAGGTTGCGGGGCGAAACTTTACGTTAAAGACGGCCGGTTGGTAAAGGTGGAAGGTGATGAAGACCATCCCTTCAACCAGGGCCGCGCTTGCCCGCGGCTGCTGGCCCTTACCCAGTACGTCTATCACCCCGAACGCTTGCTGTACCCCATGAAGCGGGTAGGGGCAAGAGGCGAAGGTAAATGGGAGCGAATAACCTGGGATGAGGCCCTGGATACAATCGAAAAAAAGTTAAAAGATATCCGGGATGAGTACGGGCCGGAGTCGGTTCTTTTCTGCCAGGGGACCGGCAGGGATATTGGTGGGCCGATATCCTTCCTGGCATATTCTTACGGGAGCCCCAACTGGGTACAGCTGGGCCTGGCTGGCCAGTCTTGCTATACACCCCGGCTGGCGGCGATGTCTGTAACTTTCGGTGATTTTGCTGTGCTGGATGCGGGGCAATTTTTTGTCGAGCGTTATGAATCAAAAGAGTGGCAACCCCCGAAATGTATTATCATCTGGGCCCAGAATCCCATGTCCGGTTGCCCGGATGCATTCCAGGGGCACTGGATAGTGGAGTGCATGAAACGTGGCTCTGAACTGATTGTGATTGACCCCAGGTGGACGTGGTTTGCCTCCCGGTCAAAATACTTCCTGCAAATCCGCCCGGGAACTGACGGCGCGCTGGCCCTGGGTATGATCAACGTCATAATCAATGAAGGTCTATATGATAAAGAGTTTGTCGAGCAGTGGACCTACGGTTTCGATGCCCTTAAGGAAAGGGTAAAGGAATTCACCCCCGAGCGCGTCTCGGCTATTACGTGGGTACCTGCCGACCTTATAATAGCTGCTGCCCGCTTTTATGCTAGCAGCAAACCGGCTGCTATCCACTGGGGGTTGCCGGTGGACCAGTGCCCGGAAGGGACAACAGTAGCTCAGGCCATCACCCATCTATGGTGCCTTACCGGCAACCTGGATGTACCGGGTGGCAATGTAATTGCCCGTGCCTCGCATAATGTGACGACCTATCCCTTTGATAGCCACCAGCTGTTAAGTTTATACGGCGAAGAGCTGGTAAAAAAGCTAAGCGAGAAGCGGATAGGTGCCCAGCGCTATGGCATGGTAAGAAACTTCCGTGGCTGGGCCCAGCCAGATATGGCGATCGAGCAAATCCTAACTGGAGACCCGTACCCCATCAAAGCGGCGTGGATACAGACGACCAACATCCTGGGCGGGCAGGCCGCTGACCTGCGCAAACATTACGAGGCGTTGAAGAAGCTGGACTTTATTGTAGCAGCTGACACATTCATGAATCCAACCATCATGGCCCTGGCTGACATCGTGTTGCCGGTAGCTACTTTCGCCGAGAAAGAGAGCTTCCGATCCTGGTGGGCACCTTTAAGCGTTGTTGTCCCGGCAGTAAAAGTCGGGGAATGCAGGTCCGACTGGGAGATTAATCTGGAACTTGCGCGGCGTTTTAATCCCGAAGGCATACCCTGGAAAACAGTAAAGGAGCTTATAAACGAACGGCTCAAGCCCTCGGGGAAGACTTTCGATGAGCTTGCTGCCCAGGGGAGCTGGGAGATGCCTCCCGAAGGACATCCCTCCAGGCCTTACCGGCGTTATGAAAAGGGACTGCTCAGGCCGGATGGCAAACCTGGTTTCCGTACACCAACCGGCAAGGTAGAGTTTTATTCTAAGACGCTTGAGGAATGGGGCCTGGATCCACTGCCTTATTATGAGGAACCTCCTGAAAGCGAGGTCAGGACTCCGGAACTATTTAAAAAATATCCTTTAATCATGGCCACAGGCCGCCGTTCCCCGGTATATTTCCATGCGGAACACCGCATGATCCCGTGGCTGCGGGAGATAGATCCTGACCCGATAATAGAAATAAATACTAGCACTGCAAAAGAAATGGGAATTGAAGACGGCGAGTGGGTGTGGATTGAAAATGATAGGGGCCGTATAAAACGCAAGGCCAGGGTTACCCCAATCATTCACCCGAAAGTTGTTATGGTACCCCATGGCTGGTGGCTGCCTGAGACAGAAGGTAAAGAACCCTACTTGTATGGGATATGGGAATATAACTGCAACTTGCTTATTCCTATTGGAACGCAGGGCAAATCGGGATTTGGTGGCGGGGCCTACAAGACCACGCTATGCCGGATCAGGAAAATGGAAAAAGGGGAGGTGTAGTTGAAGGTGCGGTACGGTCTGTTAATCGATTATGAGTATTGTACGGGATGCCATACCTGTGAGGTGGCCTGCAAACAAGAGCATAACTTCCCGGTAGGGCGGTGGGGTATAAAGGTTAACGAGATTATTTTGGAGAATTTTAACAACAGGGTATCCATAGACTATCTACCCTTCCCGACAGATTTATGCAACCTGTGCAGCCATCGTATCCAGGATGGTATGCTGCCCTCATGTGTCAAACACTGCCAGGCCGGGTGCATGAAATTTGGACCGGTAGGCGAGCTGGCCATGGAAATGGAAAAGAAAGGTAAGATGGTACTATATACACCTAAATAAGTAAAACAGGAGCAGCTATAGGCAGAAAGCGCGGGGGAGCAAAGGAGGAACGCTTCCCCGCGCGGTTCCCAGGGTGTTCCACTAAGGGTATCATTAAATGCAAGAAAATAAGACCTGAGTAATAGATGCCGGAGGTATATAAGGCATGGCGATAGTAGTAACTGCGGGGGAGGCAGTTTCAAGAATCGAGGACGGCATGACTGTTATGACCGGCGGTTTTTTAGGGGTTGGTACGCCGGAAGTTTTGCTCGATGCCCTGGTTGGGCGGGGAGCCAAGAAACTCACTCTCATATCGAATGATACAGCTTTTCCGGGGCGCGGGAACGGCAAGTTGGTGGAAGCAGGATGCTTAAAAAAGGTGATTGCTTCCCATATTGGCACTAATCCAATAACGCAACAGCAGATGAAGGAAAAGATCCTTGAGGTAGTACTCATTCCCCAGGGCACGCTGGCCGAGCGCATACGGGCTGCCGGTGCAGGTCTGGGAGGCATATTGACACCTACCGGTGTTGGAACAGAGATAGAGAAAGAAAAAACAGTACTTACCATTGATGGCAGGCGCTATTTGCTGGAGGTGCCGCTGTATGCCGATGTAGCACTTATTAAAGCCCACCTTGCTGATGAAGCTGGTAATCTGGTGTACAAGCGGTCAGCTAGGAACTTCAACCCCGTAATGGCCATGGCTGCCAGCTTAGTAATTGCCCAGGTAGACAGGGTGCTGCCCGTAGGGTCAATAGACCCGGACCAGGTTATGACACCAGGTATATTTATTGATTTGATCGTCCAGACGGGAGGCGAGCAGGTTGGCGACCTTAGAACCGCAAGATAAACGGATTATTATCGCCCGGAGGGCAGCCAGGGAGTTGCAGGACGGATACGTTGTAAACCTGGGGATAGGGTTGCCGACCCTGGTAGCCAACTACGTACCGGAAGGCATAAAGGTGTGGCTACATTCAGAAAACGGCTTTGTCGGGCTGGGGCCGGCACCGGCACCTGGGGAGGAAGATCCCGACGTGGTTAACGCCGGGGCACAGCCCGCCAGCATCATACCCGGGGGAGCTTGCTTTGACAGCTGCATGTCTTTTGCCATCATAAGGGGGGGGCACCTGGACCTGACGATTCTCGGGGCCCTTGAAGTCGATGAAAAGGGGAACCTGGCCAACTGGATGGTACCGGGCCGCATAGTTCCCGGTATGGGCGGGGCAATGGACCTGGTAGTTGGCGCCAGGCGGGTTATAATTGCCACTGAGCACACCTTGAAGGACGGTTCCCCCAAGATAGTGCGGCGATGTCAGTTGCCGCTGACGGCAGCTGGGGAAGTTGACCTGATTATAACCGAACTGGCAGTTATCGAGGTAACCCGGGAAGGATTATTACTTAAAGAGGTGGCTCCTGGGGTAACGCCGAGAGAAGTCCAGGCGAGGACCGGGGCGAGCCTTATTATTCCCGACACTGTGGCTACAATGGAGATATAAGTGATGGGTTAAGGTGGTACAACCTGGTACAAGCAGTAATAGTAGCGGCCGTACGTACTGCCATTGGCGACTACGGGAAGAGCCTGGCGAGGATACCGGCCTATACTCAGGGATAGCCGTCGTCCAGGAGCCAGACCCTGGCCAACTGAGAGGAGAGAAAGACAACAACCTTACCGGCTCCGCAAGAGCCAGAGAAGGAAGTCTTTCCCGCAGGAAATGTTGGAGCTCCGGATGACAGCGACAGGTTGAAGGACTTGGGTACCAAAGCTTGGGAGTTTCCGAGAGTGTACGAACTCAAAAAAAGGAAGGGATTATTATGTCATTTGTTACTGACCCCTATTCAGGACTACAATTGCTAGAACTTAGCCATATATGGGGCCATGGAGTACCCTCCTACCCAGGACAAGATGACGTGAAAATGTATCGCAGCGTCAAACACGCGCAACACGGCGTATTGGCATGGAAGACCAGTACAGTAATGCATACTGGAACACATATGAACGCGCCTTTGCACTTGATCCAGCGTGGAGCAGATTTGTCACAAATTCCAGTAGATCGTTTTTTTGGCAATGGTGTCGTGCTCTATATTCCTAAAGGTCCTTATGAAGTAATTAATGCCAAAGACCTGGAAAATGCTTCACCTGGAGTACAACAAGGAGATATCGTCGTTATCGTCACCGGATGGCATCATAAATACTCCGATTCTCTAGAGTACTTTGGGCAAGCTCCTGGGTTATCCAAAGATGCTGCCGAATGGCTTGTAAAAAAAGAATGCAAGATGGTTGCTGTAGATACACCACAGATTGATCATCCATTAGCGACCTCATTAGGGCCTCATCGAGGCGGACCGCTCATGAAACGTTTAGCTGAGGAATATCAAAAAGCAACAGGTTTGGATCCGAAAAAAGAACATGGTGAGTGGAACATTGCCCATAAAACTCTTTTGGGTGCTGGAATCCCTACAATTGAACAAGTCGGCGGCGATGTAGACCTTTTATTAGGAAAACGTGCTACTTTCGTTGCCACCCCATGGAAATTTAGAAAAGGAGATGCGTGCCCTGTTCGTTTCGTCGCGATGATTGATCCTACGGGTAATTGTCGTATAGATTCCGGAAAAGAATAATTGCACGAGAAAGGAGTAATAATATGAGCCTTCAAATATATGATCTAACCCATACTTACGAACAATTTATGCCGGAATGGCCCTCCCACCCCGGCGTAAATGTTACTATTAATAAATTTCATGCCAAGGACGGTATCTATGAAGTAAACTGGGAGGGTATTATGCACCGCGGCACCCATATGGATGCGCCCCTGCATGTTACCGAGAACACGCCTGATATTTCTAGTTATCCGCTATGGAGGCTTTGCGGTACAGGTGTGTGCGTATCTATTCCCAAGGGAAAATGGGGCATAATCACCCCCGAGGATCTTGAAAATGCTCGTCCTAAAATTCAAGAAGGCGACATAGTGATGATCAACACAGGATTTCATCACAAATGGGCAGATACAGATGAATACTTTGCATATGGATGTGGTATGAACGGTGCTGCCGCCCAGTGGTTGGTTGATAAAAAAGTAAAATTAGTCGGATTCGGCTGCCAGGCTAACGACCATCCCATGGCAACCAAGTTAGTTGACCATGGCCTTGGCCCGTCACATCCCTATTTAATTGAAGAGTGGAAAAAAGAGTACGGCCGTGATCCAAAAGTAGATTTTCCAAATTGGGAAGATGGCCATAAGAATCTGATGGTCAAAGGTGGTATTCCTGGCATCGAAAATATAGGCGGCCAGTTGGATGAGGTTACCGGCAAGAGGTGCTTTTTCATGGCTTTCCCCTGGCGTTGGAAAGGCGGCGATGGTTGTGTTGTCCGTGTTCTCGCAATAGTAGATCCTGACCAGAAGTTTCGTTTTGAGACGGGGAAATAAAATTAGCAGGCCACCTTGACCTGACCATTTTAGGCGCCCTGCAAGTCGATGAACAGGGGAACCTGGCCAATTTGATGGTACCGGGACGCATGGTTCCCGGTATGGGAGGGGATATGGATTTGGCAGTTGGTGCCAGGAGGGTTATAATCGCTACGGAGCACACCTTGAAGGACGGCGCCCCTAAAATAGTACGGCAATGCCAGTTGCCCCTGACGGCGGCCGGAGAAGTAGACCTGATTATAACCGAGCTGGCAGTTATTGAGGTAACCCGGGAAGGACTATTACTAAAAGAGGTGGCTTCCGGGGTAACGCCGGAAGAAGTCCAGGCCTGTACCAGGGACAGCCTTATTATTCCTGACACCGTGGCAACGATAGAGATTGAATTAGTGGGTCGAGGGGGTACAAACTGGTGCAAGGACGAATTTGCCCTGGAGAGCCATCGCAGGGCGGCTGAAGCCCAAAGGGAAGGGTTATTTGAAACCGAAATAGTGCCGGTAACTGTTGACGGGGGCAAACAGGGGAGTAAGATTTTCGCCGTTGATGAACATATGCGGCGGATACCACCCTGGAACGGCTGGGGCAGCTAAAGCCGGCATTTAAATCCGGTGGTACTGTTACAGCGGGTAACTCTTCTGGCATTAACGACGGTGCAGCGGCTTTAGTTATAACTTCAGAGGAAAAGGCCAGGGCTATGGGGCTAAAACACTGGCCAAAATAACCTTTAAAACAATAAAATATCAATTAAAAAGCAGGAAAGGGATTCCTAATGAAACTATATGAATATCTCGCAAAAGAAATATTTAGTAAAAATGGCCTGCCGGTACCAAAAGGCTATCTATGTTTGAGTCCGGAAGATGCAGCCAGGGCAGCCCTGGAATTGGGACCGGTGGCGGTTAAAGCCCAGATATTGGCAGGGGGTAGGGGTAAAGCGGGTGGTATTACTTTTGCTGCTACCCCGGAAGAAGCAGGGATTGCTACGGCCAGGCTTCTCGGATCGGAAATACGGGGTTACCCTGTTACGAGGGTATTGGTTGAAGAAAAACTAAACATACAGGGTGAACTCTACCTGGGTTTCACAGTAGATACAAGTGACCGCAGGCCTGTAGCACTTGCCTCATGCCAGGGGGGGGTCAATATAGAAGAGGTGCCCCCTGAAAAGCTGGTTAGGCTGTTGATTGATCCCCTGTTTGGCTTTAGCAGCTATAGTGCTTTATATCTAGGCTTAAGGCTGGGCTTAAAAGGAGAGCTGTTAAAGGAATTTGTTTCTCTAGCATTAATACTTTACTGGATTTTTATGAAATACGATGCCGAATTGGTGGAAATAAACCCTCTTGCTATTGTTGAAGGCCATCTTATAGCTGCCGATGCCCGCTTGAATATTGACGATGATGCGCTATACCGGCATCCGGAGATCGAGGTAATTGAAGATGGAAGTGAACTTGAGAAAGCTATAAAAAATTTGGGTCTTGCTTATGTCCAGTTAGACGGCAATATAGCTGTTCTTGCCAATGGAGCCGGTATAACTATGGCTACCCTGGATACACTGGAAAAGTTCGGCGGCCGGGCGGCTAATTTTTTAGACGCCGGTGGCGGCGCCGGGGCGGAGCCTATGGCTAAAGCCTTAGATCTAATTCTGGATACCGGGCCCAGAGCCGTTTTAATCAATATATTTGGAGGCATCACTCGCTGTGATGAGGTGGCGCGTGCTTTGATCCAGGTCAAAGAAAAGCGTGGCCAAACAGTACCGATTATTTTACGTCTGGTAGGTACCAATGAAGATGAGGCATACCGGTTACTAAAAACTTACGGAATTGAGGCTTTTAAAGGAATGCCGGAAGCTGTGGCTGCTGTTGTCAGTGCTACCCAAAAATTATGAAGGGAGCAGTAAAGATGAGCGTGTTGATTAATGAAGAGACAAAGGTTTTAATTCAAGGAATAACGGGGAGCCAGGGTTTCTTCCATACCCGGCAAATGCTCGCCTACGGCACCAGGGTGGTTGCTGGCGTTACCCCGGGTAAAGGTGGCGAACAGGTCTTAAATATACCTGTATATAATACCGTCAGAGAAGCCGTAGAAAAGCATGAGCCTGACGCTGCAGCTATCTTCGTCCCTGCGGCAAAAGCTTATGAAGCTGCTGTGGAATCTGTGGAGGCTGGCATAAAACTTGTTGTCATCATCAGCGAGCATTTACCCCTGCAAGATACAATTAAATTGCTTGTTTTAGCCAAAACCAGAGGGGTCACTATTATTGGCCCCAACACCTTCGGAATAATTGTTCCCAGCAAATGCAAAATAGGAATTATGCCAAATACCATCTACCGACCCGGTCCCGTTGGCATTGTCGCCCGCAGTGGGACTCTTTCCTATGAAGTGGCTTCCGGCCTGAGTGGGATTGGGCTGGGACAGTCAACTGTTATCGGTATAGGTGGCGATCGTGTTGTTGGTCTAAATTTTGTAGAGTGCCTTGAACTTTTTGCCAGGGATCCCCTGACCGAAGCCATTGTTATGGTGGGGGAGATTGGCGGGACGGCGGAAGAAGAGGCTGCTACCTATATTAAGAATAAGAAATTAATAAAACCCGTGGTGGCGTATGTAGCGGGAAGTTCTGCACCGCCTGGTAAGCGTATGGGACATGCTGGGGCTATCATCGAAAGAGGTCGAGGTACTTACCAGTCGAAAATAAGAGCCCTGACGGAAGCGGGCGTTAAGGTGGCAACCTATCCCTGGGAGGTAGCCGGATTAATACGACAATTGCTTTAATAATACTGCAATCCATGGAGGATTAAAAATGGAAATATACTCGCATGATGTAATTATACTCGGTTCGGGGTTGGCTGGCTTAAGGGCTGCCCTTGAGGCTGCAGAAACAGGAAAGGGCAATTTAGACATTGCAGTTATAGCTAAAAATCACCTCATGCGTCCCCATTCTGTCTGCGCTGAGGGAGGCACGGCTGCTGTTCTACGCCCGGAAGAGGGCGATTCCTTTGAGCTACATGCCTGGGATACTGTGAAAGGCAGCGACTTCCTTGCCGACCAGGACGCCGTAGAGCTCTTCGTTAATACCGTGCCTCTGGAGATTATTCAGCTAGAACACTGGGGTATACCCTGGTCTCGCCGTCCGGATGGCCGGATAAACTCCCGTCCCTTCGGGGGGCACAGTTTTCCACGTGCAGTTTTTGCTGCCGATAAGACAGGTTTCTTTGAAGTCCAGACCCTGTATGATACTTTGCAGAAGCACCCCAGTATTCATATCTATGACGAATGCCTGGTGACATCTCTGGTTGTCGAAGAAGGGCTGTACCGTGGCGTTGTGGCCTTAGATCTTAAAAAAGGCGAGTTTTACTATATAACCTCAAAAGCGCTGATAATTGCTACGGGTGGTGCCTGCCGTATCTACGGCTTCACCACCTATTCCCACACTGTCACCGGTGACGGCATGGCCATGGCCTACCGGGCTGGTTTACCCCTTAAAGATATGGAATTCGTCCAGTTCCATCCTACAGGCCTGGTCCCCTCTGGTATCCTTATTACCGAAGCGGCCAGGGGGGAGGGCGGTTACCTTAAGAACAGCCTTGGTGAGCGGTTTATGCAGAACTACGCCCCAAGCATGCTCGAACTGGCGCCTCGGGACATAGTCTCACGTTCTGAAGCCCAGGAAATAGAAGCAGGTCGCGGTTTTCAAGGCCCTCATGGTTTAGATTATGTGCTTCTGGATCTGCGACATCTGGGGTCAGAGATGATTAAAGAAAGACTACCCCTCATCCGGGAGGTAGGTATCAAGTTTCTTAACTTAGATCCCATTGAGCAGCCTTTACCTGTTAGGCCCGTCGCTCATTACTCGATGGGTGGGATTCATGTTGATACTTATGGAAAAACCCAATTGGAGAATGTATGGGCAGCTGGAGAAGCTGCTTGTGTTTCGCTTCATGGCGCTAACCGCCTTGGCACCAATTCTACAGCCGAGTGTCTTGTGTGGGGTCGTATAACCGGGCACAATGCAGCCTGCTATGCTCTCGCCCAAAAAACTCTTCCCCCCAGAGCTGAAAACAGGGCCAGAGAAGAAGAAAATAGGATTAAAAATATATTCAATAAATCTGGAGAAGAAAATTTATACGATATCCGGCAAGAATTGCGCGACGTTATGGATAAAAAGGTCGGTGTTTTTCGTACCCAGAAAGAATTACAGGACGCACTTAACAAAATCAAAGAGCTCCAGGAACGGTTTAAGTATACAGGGTTGAAGGATAAGAGCCGCATCTACAATACTGACCTGGTAGCTTACGTGGAACTTGACAACATGCTTACCCTTGCTGAAATTATCACCCTGGGCGCTATAAGGAGGGAAGAATCGCGCGGGGGCCACGCTAGACGGGATTATCCCATGCGGGATGACCAGAACTGGCTCAAACATACCCTGGCCTACTATACATCTTCAGGCGTAATGCTGGAGTATATACCTGTGAAAATTACTATGTGGCAACCCGTTGAAAGAAAATATTGAAATAAATTACGCATCCATGCAATTTACTCAAATGAATTGTACTTTCAAGTGAAGTAGGAGGAGAAAACATGCGTGAGACTTTAATTAAGCAGAGATACAGGTTAGGCACCAAAGGTTGGTTTTATGCAGGTAGATATGGTATCGAGCGTTATCTTTATATTTTCCACAGAATATCAGGACTGGGGATAATCCTTTACCTTTCCTTGCATATTATACTCACCTCTACGCGAATTTTCGGCCAGGGCATTTGGGTAGCAAGTATGGAAATGGTAGATAAACCAATTTTTAAGTTTGGGGAGTATCTAGTAGTGGCTGCCTTCATCTATCATGCCCTCAACGGTTTGCGCCTGTTCTTTATCGAACTGTCATTTTTTATAGGAAAACCTTCACGGCAAGACTATCCCTATACTACCTCCGTTAAAAGGCAAAGGCCTTTTGTTTACCTGACCATGATAGCGCTACTTTGCTTGCTTGTTATTATGTCTGTAGATTTTTATTTTATTTAAGAAGGAGGGTTATTGCATGCGCGAGTCTCGGCTGTGGCTAATATTTTTATTATGTGGACCTTTACTTATTTTTCTTTTAGGTATCCACCTTATCTTTATGCATATGAATACAATTCTCGATTTTTTTGGGATAAAGACAGGTCAAGTTCTTGCATACAATTCAGTTATTCAAAGGGCTACTGAATTAAAATGGCTGGTACTTTATTTTACCCTCCTTCTTTTAGGCCTTTATCACGGGCTGTACGGGCTGCGTTCGGTATTGCTTGAGTTAACCCCCCGGGAAAAGGTTGTTAACCGTTTTGTGCTTGTGCTGGGCTTGCTGTTATTTTTTAGTGGCACCTATGTATTGATGAAATCCTATATGATTGGGATAAATCCCAGTTGATGAAAGGAGCTTGAAAATGCCGCTTCTTACATTTAAAATTCAGCGCTTTGATCCTGAAAAAGATAAAGAACCTTACATGCAGGAATTTACATTTGAAGTAGAAAAGGGCTTGACTATTCTCGATTGCCTCAATTATATTAAAGAAAATCTTGATGCCACCTTGAGCTACAGGGCATCTTGCCGGATGGGTATTTGCGGTTCATGTGCTATGCTTATTAACGATTATCCCCGGCTAGCGTGTGAGACGCAGGTTTTGGTTCTGGGGAAAACTTTAATAGAAATAAAACCGTTACCCAACTACCCTCTGGTGAAAGACTTAATCGTTGATCTAACGCCTTTATTTGCAAAACACCGCGCCGTCAAACCTTATGTCATCCATCCTGATGAACGTCAGCCGGAGAAGGAATTTATCCAGACTAACCAGGAACAGACAAAATACTTGCAGTTTGCTTACTGCCTTAAGTGCGGTATTTGCCTGGCAGCCTGTCCTACAGTGGCAACCGCTGACAACTTTTTGGGGCCGCAGGCTCTGGCTCAAGCCTACCGCTATAATTCCGATACAAGGGATAATGGTTTAAAAGATAGAGAGAAAATTATCGATTCTTCTTATGGCCTTTGGCGTTGCCATATGGCCGGTGCCTGTGCTGAAGCCTGCCCAAAAGGCGTTGACCCTGCTCTGGCCATACAACTAATGAAGAAGGAGACGATCTTGGGCAAAAAGAAAAATATAGCCCCGCTTGCACTACCTTTAGTTGGTGTTGAACCTAGGCCCGGCATACCCAAAGCGCCGGAGAGGACGGTTAAGTAGATTGCCTGGATAGAAGTATTATATCTCTATTAAAAATCGAAGTCAGTCAAAACTATTGCCCTGGTAAAAAATTTTAGTAACAAACCGTTGCTTACTAGAATAAAAGACTGATAAACTGTCGCTGAATACTTTTTACCCAGGAGAAAGGATTGAATATTATGGCCAGAATCATTACTTGCAGCCAGATAACTGCAGCTGTGGAGCAGCTTTGCCGGGAGGCCAATTATTATCTGGAAAATGACGTGCGTAAGGCACTTGAAAATGTACTGGCGATCGAGGTTTCGCCCCAGGGTAAGGAGGTCATAAAACAGCTCCTGGCAAATGCAACTATCGCTGCTGACGAGGAGGTGCCGATCTGCCAGGATACTGGTGCAGCTGTAATCTTCCTGGAACTGGGGCAGGATGCTCGCATTGAAGGCGGTTATCTTTACGATGCCATTAATGCCGGTGTTGCCAGGGGATACACCAGCGGCTACCTACGTAAATCCATGGTTTTTCCTCCACTGGACGGCAAAAACAGCGGCGATAACACGCCGGCGATAATCCATACTAAGATCGTACCTGGCGATCGCCTGACGATAACTGTTGTTCCTAAAGGGGGCGGCAGCGAGAATATGAGCGCTGTGGCTATGCTGACCCCCGCTGCCGGTTATGAAGGGGTAAAAAAGTTTGTTGTCGACACCGTAAAAAAGGCCGGACCCAATCCCTGCCCTCCGATTGTTGTAGGGGTGGGTATTGGCGGCAATTTTGAAAAATGTACCCTCATGGCCAAAGAAGCTCTTCTCAGGCCTTTGGGCTGGCCTCATCCCCGCAATGAAATAGCTGCGCTTGAAAAAGAGATCCTGGAGGCTATCAATTCGCTGGGGATAGGGCCACAGGGGTTTGGCGGCCGGGTAACCGCCCTTGCTGTACATGTAGAGATTTTTGCCCGTCATATTGCCAGTTTCCCTGTGGCCGTGAACATTCAATGTCATGCTGCCCGTCACAAAAGTATTACCCTGTAGGAGGTAAAAAATGGCTACCAAGCTCATCCATACGCCTTTAACTGATTTTGACGTTAGCGAACTTCGTGTCGGTGATCAGGTATTAATCAGCGGGGTTATATACGCTGCCAGGGACACAGCACATAAGCGGTTAATCGCCTTGCTAGGTCAAGGTGCAGAACTGCCTGTGGACCTTAAGGGCCAGGTTATTTATTACGTCGGTCCGGCGCCAGCAAAACCGGGACAGGTCATTGGCTCTGCCGGGCCTACTACCAGCGGCCGCATGGATCCCTACACGCCCTGCTTGATCAAAGAAGCTGGACTTAAGGGCATGATTGGTAAAGGCTACCGCTCGCCGGAGGTAAGAAAAGCGATGGTAGAGCATAAAGCCGTATACCTGGCTACTGTCGGCGGTGCTGGCGCTCTAATTGCGAAGTGCATTAAAAAGGCCGAAGTGGTTGCTTATCCGGAGCTGGGGCCCGAGGCAATAATGGCTCTGGAAGTTGAAAACTTCCCGGCAACAGTTATTAATGACATATATGGTGGTGATCTCTATGAAGAAGCCATAGCCAGATATGCACACAAATAACATAAAAATATGGTTAAAGGTAAAAATGATAGAGATGAGAAGCTCTTGACGCTAGTTTACAAAAGTGCTAGTATAAAAAGTGTAAACGTGATGAATGAAACAAAGAGGCAGGAGGATTGTAGTTTGGGAGCGGGGGGCAAAGAGCCTGGAGAAAAAATTTTTTTCACCGCGTATGCTAAATTGCCTACCACTATTACTGCTCATAAACTTTATGACGATATAGTTGTTGGAGTAGAGGTAGCAACACAGACCGGGGAAATCGTCGATTTTGATTGTACTCTTGCGACTGATTTAGCGCGACGCTTTGTTAGGGAACTGGTGATGGGTTACACATTGAATGAAGGTATTGAAGGGCTTATAGAGCGAGTGGAAAGATACTATTTTGGAAGTGCGCGGAAAGCACTAATTACTGCTTTTAAGATTATTTATGAAAAGCATGTGACCTACCAGCAAAGCCTAGCTAATAAAAATAGATAGATGTCGATAAAAACAATTTAATTAAGTGGCCATTTTACCTGCAGAGGGTGAAAACCGCACCCTAGAAAGCTGGTAAGACCTGGCGTACCACCTGATATCCGGGGGCCAGGTCTTTTTATTTAAGGTCTTAATGCCATAGTTTTATCGTCTACGTTAAAAACGCCTGTATATCTTACACAATATACGGCAACTAATGCCGGAAAAAGCAAGAAGGAGGTTTTACCCATGTTAAAAGAAGAAGCCATGCAGGCTATCTCTGTAGCCAAGGAAAAATGGGAAAGGGAAAAGCTACAGAAAACCCTCAGTAAGCAACCAGAACGCCATCCCGACTTTATGACTGTATCCGGATATCCGGTGGAACGTTTATACACACCGGCAGATATCCGCTATCTAGATTACCTAGAAGATATTGGATTCCCCGGGGAATACCCCTTCACCCGTGGCGTCCAGCCCACCATGTATCGCGGCCGTTTGTGGACTATGCGCCAGTATGCCGGCTTTGGTACGGCCGTAGAATCCAACCAGCGGTACAAGTACCTGTTGTCCCAGGGCCAGACAGGTCTGAGCGTGGCCTTCGACCTGCCGACACAGATCGGCTATGACTCCGACCATCCAATGGCGGAAGGTGAAGTCGGCAAGGTAGGAGTAGCTATATCCTCCCTGGCCGATATGGAGGTTCTTTTTGACGGCATCCCGCTGGATAAAGTCAGCACCTCCATGACCATCAACGCCACGGCGGCCGTACTCCTCTGCATGTACATGGCCGTGGCCGAGAAACAGGGCGTAGCCTGGAAAGACCTGCGGGGGACTATCCAGAATGACATTTTAAAAGAGTATGCGGCGCGCGGCACCTATATTTTCCCACCTGGACCTTCCATGCGGCTGGTAACGGATATATTTGCCTTCTGTTCAAGAGAGCTGCCGGAATGGAACACCATCAGTATTAGCGGTTATCACATGCGCGAAGCCGGGGCGACGGCAGCGCAGGAAATCGCCTTTACGCTGGCCGACGGCATCGCCTACGTAGATGCTGGCCTCAAAGCTGGCTTGCAGGTCGATAATTTTGCCCCGCGGTTGGCCTTTTTCTTTGCCTGCCATAACGACTTCCTGGAGGAAATCGCTAAATTCCGGGCCGCACGGCGCCTGTGGGCGAAGATTATGAAAGAGCGCTTTGGCGCCAGGGACCCTCGTTCCATGATGCTGCGCTTCCATACCCAAACCGCCGGCTGCACTTTAACGGCGCAACAGCCCCTGAACAACATCATCCGCGTCGCACTGCAGGCCCTGGCGGCTGTCCTGGGCGGTACTCAGTCCCTGCACACCAATTCCTTCGACGAAGCCCTTGCCCTGCCCACGGAAGAAGCAGTACGCATCGCCCTGCGTACCCAGCAGGTCATAGCTTACGAAAGTGGAGTGGCCGAAACCATCGATCCACTGGCGGGTTCTTACTACATTGAGGCCATGACCAACCGTTTGGAGAAAGAAGCCGCCGACTATATCAAGAAGATCGATGACCTGGGCGGTTCGGTCAAGGCTATAGAACAGGGTTACCTCCAGAAGGAGATCCAGGACAGTTCCTACCGCTACCAGAAGGATATTGAATCGGGCAGACGGATAGTAGTCGGCGTTAACAAATTCCAGATACAAGAAAAATCCCAGCCGAAGATTTTACGTGTTGACCCTGCGGTGGGCGAAGCCCAGATACAGCGCTTAAAGGAGCTACGGGCACAGCGGGATAATAGGGCAGTGCAGGAGAGCTTAGCCAAACTACGGCAGGTAGCCGTATCGGAAGATAACCTTATGCCGGTTATCTACCAGGCCGTCAAGACTTATGCCACCCTGGGTGAGATATGTGATGTCCTGCGGGATGTTTTTGGCGAATACCGGCCCGTAGAGATTGTCTAGTATAGTGAGGTAATAGAAGGAGGGTTATATAATGCGCAAGATCCGTGTTCTGGTAGCCAAAGTTGGTCTCGACGGCCATGACCGGGGAGCCAAAGTTATTGCCCGCGCCTTCCGCGATGCCGGCATGGAAGTCGTATATACCGGCATCCGCCAGACGCCGGAACAGGTTGTTGCTGCTGCCATCCAGGAGGACGTGGATGTGGTAGGTTTGAGCAGCCTTTCCGGTGCTCATGAGCACCTTTTCCCGCGGGTAGCTAAACTGGTGAAGAAACAGATGGGGGATAAAGTTCTTATTGTCGGTGGGGGTATTATCCCGGAGGAAGACATACCGGCTTTAAAAGAGGCCGGTATCACCGCCGTTTTTGGACCGGGAACCTCACTTAAAGAAATTATCGACTTTATAAAGGCCAATGTGGATGTGGGCCAGGCCGATTAGGTTTACCAGTCAGGTTTAAAGATTAGATTTTTACCATCCGTGCCGTAAAACAAAGTAATAGAAAAAAGGATGGGATCAGCAGTGCTGGAACAACTGCTCCGGGAGTTCTACCAGGGCAGCAAGCTGGCAGCAGCCAGGATTATTACCATGGTAGAAAATGATACCCCTGCCGGAAGAGAGATTTTAAGAAAGTTATACCCAAAAGGCGGCCGGGCTTATATCGTAGGCATGACCGGGCCGGCGGGTAGCGGCAAGAGCACCCTCACCAATTCACTGGTCAAACTGATGCGGCAGCAGAACTACCGGGTTGGAGTGGTGGCTGTGGATCCCACTAGCCCCTTCACCGGTGGTGCCCTGCTGGGCGACCGGGTGCGCATGGGCGACCTGGCCCTGGACCCGGGAGTTTTTATCCGCAGCATGGGTACCCGTGGCGACCTGGGAGGCCTCTCCTGGGCGGCCCGGGATGCCCTCACGGTGCTGGATGCCTTTGGCTGCGACTACTTAATTGCCGAAACGGTAGGCACCGGCCAGTCCCAGGTAGATGTAGCTACTGTAGCTGATACCGTCATTATGGTGACAGTCCCCGGGCTGGGAGATGATATACAGGCGGCCAAGGCGGGCATTATGGAAATCGGTAATATCTTTGTCGTCAACAAGGCCGACCGGGGTGATGCCGACCAGGTAGTGCGCTTTCTCCAGGCTACCCTGGAATTGGGCAGCAGAGATGCGGGCTGGCAGCCACCGGTCATCAAGACTATTGCCTGGCAGGGCACGGGGGTGGAGGAGGTTCTTAAGGCCATTCTGGCCCATCGCCGGTTCCTGGAGCAGGCGGGTTTACTGGCCGGTTTGCGGCAGGCACGGATGAAAGAAGAGGTCATGCGCCGGGTTGAGCGGATGATCCTGGACCGTTTAAATAATGGTATCCAGACAGGAGCAGTATTATCCAGGGTCTACGCCCGTGAGCTGGATCCCTGGACGGCGGCCGAGAAAATGCTGCAAAGCATGCTATGCTCGAAACAGGAGTAATGGAGCAGGTTGTAATCAGCCTTTAGATCTAATGCTATCCAAAAAAGGCTAGCTTTCCACCGGCGAACAAATGAAAAATAGTATACATTTGTGAAAAACATATTTCTGGAGGAGGTAGAAGCTAATGAAAGTACAGCGGGTAGATCACATTGGTATTGCCGTCAACAACCTGGCAGAAACCCTGCTTTTCTATGAAGAAATACTGGGGATCAAATGTCAGGGAACGGAAGAGGTAGCAGAGCAAAAGGTAAAGGTAGCCTTCCTGCCGGTAGGGGATAGCGAGCTGGAGCTATTGGAGTCCACTGATCCCGAAGGCCCCATAGCCAAATTTATCGCCAGCCGCGGCCAGGGTATCCAGCATATAGCCCTGCAGGTAGATAACATCGAAGCTGCCCTGGCAGAGCTGAAAGAGAAAGGTATTCGCCTGATCGACGAAAAGCCCCGCTATGGTGCCGGGGGGGCCAAGATCGCTTTTGTCCATCCCAAAGACACGGATGGGGTATTGCTGGAGCTAGCCGAACGCCAGACAAAGTGAGGGAAGGTAAAGATGGCCATAGAAGAACAATTGCAGCGTCTTGAGGAAGGACTGGAGAAGATTCGCGCCGGTGGCGGCGACAAACGGATTGCCAAACAGCATGAGCAGGGCAAGAAGACGGCGCGGGAAAGGATTGAAGCCTTGCTGGATCCAGGGAGCTTTAATGAGATCGACGCTTTTGTTACCCACCGCTGCGTTAACTTTGGCATGGATAAAACGGAAGCTCCCGGTGAGGGGGTCGTTACTGGCTACGGCACTATCGATGGCCGGCCGGTTGCCGTCTTTGCCCAGGACTTTACAGTGCTGGGCGGGTCCTTGGGCGAGATGCACGCCAAAAAGATCTGTAAAATCCAGGATCTGGCCTTAAAAGTAGGGATGCCCATCATCGGCATCAACGACTCCGGCGGGGCACGCATCCAGGAAGGGGTTGACGCCTTAAGCGGGTACGGGCAGATATTCTACCGCAACACCATGGCTTCCGGGGTTATCCCCCAGATTGCCGTCATCATGGGGCCATGTGCCGGCGGGGCGGTTTATTCCCCGGCGCTGATGGACTTCATCTTCATGGTAAAAGACACCAGTGAGATGTTCATCACCGGCCCCCAGGTTATTAAAGCGGTGACAGGGGAAGAAGTGAGCGGCCAGCAACTGGGCGGGGCTCTGGCCCACAACCAAACGAGCGGTGTCGCCCACTTTGCCGCCGACAACGAAGAACACTGCCTGCAGCTCATACGCATACTGTTAAGCTATTTACCCGGCAACAATATGGACGACCCGCCGGTCATAGACAGCGGTGACGACCCGGGGCGTGCGGAAGAGGGGCTGCTCTATATCATACCGGACAACTCTAACAAAGCTTTCAACATGCTTGACGTCATCAACCTGGTCATGGACCGGGGTACGGTCTTCGAAGTGCAAGCCCTGTACGCGCCTAATATTATTACCGCTCTGGCCCGCCTGAATGGCCGGGTAGTAGGTATTATTGCCAACCAGCCGGCTGTCATGGCCGGGTGCCTGGATATCAACTGCTCCGACAAAGCGGCGCGTTTTATCCGGTTTTGCGACGCCTTCAACATTCCTATTGTTAACTTTGTCGACGTACCCGGTTTTTTACCCGGTACCAACCAGGAATACGGCGGCATTATCCGCCACGGGGCCAAGATGCTGCACGCCTACTCAGAAGCCACGGTACCGAAACTAACAGTGATTGTGCGCAAAGCTTACGGCGGGGCGTATCTCGCCATGTGCAGCCGTGATCTAGGAGCCGACCAGGTATTCGCCTGGCCGGGAGCGGAGATCGCTGTCATGGGACCGGACGGGGCAGCCAATATTATCTTCCGCAAAGAAATCGAGACGGCCGCCGATCCAAGAGCAACGCGGGCAGAAAAGATCGCCGAATACCGGCGCCTTTTTGCCAACCCCTACGTCGCCGCCCAACGCGGCTATATCGACGCCGTCATCGACCCGCGCCAGACTCGTCCCCAGCTGGTACAAGCCCTGGAGCTCTTGAGCACCAAACGCGAAAACCGGCCGGCTAAAAAACACGGAAATATTCCCTTATAAGAGGCCGGAATTAATTACATGATAGATTTATGTCAGGAAAAGCTTATAACCACCTGAAGGAAAAAATTGAACCCTGAAAGAAGATGTTTGGAGAAATCGGGGGAAAAGAGGATTACTATTTTTTATCGATGGGGGTGAAATAAATCTTGGAAAACCAGATCGGTGCTTTGATGTTAACTATAATAGACATGACCATCGTCTTTGCGGTCCTGTTTTTACTGGCGGGGGTTATCCAGGTAATTAAAGTCTTGAACTATAAAAGGGATGGTACTAAAGCAGAAAAAAAAACTGAGGCCCTTGGGAGTGTAAACCCTGGCATAAAGGTGCCTGGGGGTGCAAGAGATGTCAAGCCTGCAATGGCAGGAGATACCCCTCTCAAAGTAGCAGCAGCCTGTGCTGCCGTAGCAGCATATTTGGAAGGAGCCCCATACCGTATTGTCAGTATAAGGAAGATGACTTCCCTGAGCCTCTGGGTGCAGGCTGCCCGTATGGAGAATATTTCATCTGGCGAAATACAACGTCACAGGAGGTAATCAAATTGAAGCGCTTTCGAGTAAAAGTAGAAAGTCAGGTTTTTGAAGTAGAAGTAGAAGAAATAAAAGAAAACCTTGCCGGACAGGTTAAAGCGGAGCCGAACCTGGTACAGGCGGTTGCCCCGTCCATGGACGGTTCACCAAAGCCGGCAGTTGTCCCCCCACACCCTGTACCATCTGGTAATGGCGCCCCGGGGAATGTCAATGCGCCCATGCCGGGCAGCATTTTAAGCGTGAAAGTTAAAGAGGGCGAAAGGGTCAGTGCCGGGCAGCTATTACTGCTCCTGGAAGCCATGAAAATGGAAAATGAAATTGTCGCCCCAAGGGACGGAGTGGTAAAGAGAATTTATATAGCCGCCGGTCAGTCGGTAAATACGGGTGAACCGCTGGTGGCTCTGGAATAACGACGTTAAGAAGAGAGGGTTGACGATGGGTATTACAGAATACCTGTATGAACTCCTGAACACAACCGGTATTGTCCAACTGACCGCCGGTAATATTATTATGATTATTGTAGGCTGTGTACTCCTGTACCTGGCTATTAAAAAAGGGTTTGAACCATTGCTTTTATTACCTATCGGTTTCGGGGCCATCCTGGCCAACCTGCCGGCAACGGGCATCATGGCCGAAGGCGGTTTGCTGCGTTACTTTTTCTGGGGCGTGGAAAAAGAAATCTTTCCACCCTTGATCTTCCTTGGAGTCGGTGCGATGACGGATTTCGGCCCCCTGCTGGCCAATCCAATAACCATACTACTGGGAGCTGCAGCCCAGGTCGGTGTCTTCGTAGCCCTCTATGGTGCCGAGCTACTGGGTTTTAGCATCAAAGAAGCAGCTTCCATCGGTATTATTGGTGGTGCCGATGGCCCTACGGCCATTTACCTGACTATGAAGATGGCTCCCCACCTTCTGGGAGCTATTGCGGTTGCAGCCTATACCTACATGTCCCTGGTACCGATTATTTTACCCCCTGCCATCCGTCTCCTTACTACTAAAAAAGAGCGGCAGATTGTTATGGAGCAACTCCGTCCGGTTTCTAAACTGGAAAAGGTCCTCTTCCCAATAATCTGTACGGTAATAATATCCCTGATTCTCCCCCCCATTGCCCCCCTCATGGGCATGCTGATGCTGGGGAATTTAATGCGCGAGTGCGGGGTGGTGGAGCGGCTTTCCAAGACGGCGGCCAACGAATTAATAAATATTGTTACCATTTTACTGGCCCTTTCCGTGGGTGCTACGATGGATGCGGCTAGCTTCCTGACCGTAAAGACTATTGAGATTATTATCCTGGGTGCGGTAGCCTTTTTCTTTGGGGCCGTCAGCGGGGTACTCCTGGGCAAGGTGATGTGTGCACTTAGCGGCGGTAAAATAAACCCTATGATCGGGGCGGCCGGTGTTTCGGCGGTACCAATGGCAGCAAGAGTGGTCCAGAGGATGGGTCAGAAGGAAAACCCAGCCAACTTTTTGCTAATGCACGCCATGGGGCCCAATGTTGCCGGTGTCATAGGTACAGCGACCGCTGCCGGTGTAATGCTGGCTTTGTTAAAATAGAAATGACCCTGGAAGAAGATTGAAAATCTTGAAGCGCAGAATTTCTGAGGGAAGAAAATAACCAGAACAATATCCTAAAACGAGTAAACTGTAGCCGTAACCAGCTAAGGTGGACCCCGATGTCAAGACACGAAATAAGAAATTTTAAAGCGTGGAATAATTAAGTTTATATGGTGATATAAGGTAATTGGCTGAGGTTTTACATCCTTTGGACTTACCATATTTGCTATAATATGGTTATACATTTTGCGTTGTCATTTGCATAATAATATACTTCAGCAGGCGTCTTATATTCCAGTGATTGGTGAATGCGACGGTTGTATGTCTTTTTTCTTAAACATTAAACGATTCCGGTGCAAAAACATCAAGATAAGCAACTCCAATCACGCAGGAAAAGCTCTTTGACAACAGAAAATGGTAATTTATAGGTAATAAAGTTACATTAGCAACGCACTTCAGAAGGTGATTTAATCCCGTTTTCCTGGAATTTCCATCAAATAGGGACACTAACCCCTTCTGAAGGAATTTTAAGTTTAGCAGATATTTCCCTGGCCTTCCTGGCTTTAATCTGAAACCATTTTTTAAGCTGCTGGATACTCGGTTTGTAAATGTGATTTATTCTCTCTAAACACAGCCTATCCCTTTGAAACTTAATGTGGTTGCTGTTTCTTTGTATCTCTCGCTATATCTTTATGATTCGCCGTGATAGTAATTATTCCTGCTGTTTTATCTTTTTATTGTGAGGTTTTTGAGGGGTTTTTGCACCGGAATCATTAAATCTGTTTTTTTGATTAATGCAATCTAATATATAAAAAGAGTATTCCATTGAGAACAGCAGCTTTCCGTCGCTAAGGGAATGGTTGATTATTTCTTCAATTTTGCCTAACCGGTAAAAGAATGTGCTGCGATGTATATGCAATGCTTCTATAGACTCTTTTACCGAACGGTTGTTATCAAAATATGTCTTTAATGTGAGCAGGTATTCCGTATTATGCTTTTTATCATACTGGGAAAGCAGCTTGATCGGCGGACAAACAAAGCTTTCCAATTCTGACGCACTTTTATCTGCGAACAGGAACGGTATTACAACATCATCAAAAAGAAGTATGTTTTCTTCTGTTCTGGCAAGCTTTGCATAATTTGCTAAAGCCATAGCTTGCTTATAATAAATATGAGTTGACAGCAAATCTGTGAAGCAGTTGCTTACACCTCCGTAGAAACGGCTTGGCTTTAGAAACTCGCGTGTACGGGCTTGCAATTGAGGGTCGACATAGGCGTCTTTTTCTTCGAAGAGCAGGACAATGGCATCTTTGTGATATATAATCATGCTGTTTGAAAGCATGTCCCTGAGGATTTGCATGATTTGAGTGATATTGTTTATTTGTGTGTCATCCAGATAAAGAACCATAATGCGAAAATATTTATGAAAATTTCTGTTAAGCTGCGCTAAACGTTTATCCAAAACCTCCCGGCTATTTATGCGGTTTTCCAAAAGATCTGCTATAAAAGATTCATATTTCAATCCAGTCTTGCCTTTGAAAAATTGGTCTTTCTGCATCTCAATGGATATTGCCTGAGCCAGGATTTCTACTACTTCCAAATCACCTTCTTCGAATCTTCTATGCTGTTCCAGTACCCAAACAAACCCTACTGATGTCGCATAGATCTTTATCGGGCATAAAATCCAGCGGGCAGTACTATCCGGCACAGGAAAAATAAAGGCCTTTGTGGAGGAGTAAATTGTCTCCAGCAAATGACACTGGTGCATAAACTTCAACACTTCCGGATGTAGCTGTTCATAATCCTCGGTTAAAATAGAGTTTGAGGCGAAATCTATATTAGGGGTGGTACTGATAACCCTGTAGCTGGCATCCAATACTAAGATTGGATTTGAAAGCTTTTCGCCGGCAAGCAGCAAGAAAGTCTTGATTTCTCCGCCAAAATATAAAAGTGAGAATAATTGTCGTTGGTATTCTGCAAGATCTGTATTTAAATTCATAAAATCCTCTATCATTAATTTCAACTCATCAAGTTGGATGTCCGCACAAAGGCAGAATGTGCCATCTGTATGCTTGTTGGAAAGGCAGCCGACAAAAAGAAATGGCGAATTTTTCTGATGTACCAATGGCATCTGTTCACTGTAAGCCAAATACAGTGTGCCATTGTCGTCGGTATCCTCACCGTTCCAGCACTTTACACGGTATATAGGCTGGCATCTTTTTGCATTGCCGGTTATAGTCGAGTTCAACTTGGAGGAGACGTAGTCTAATATCTGATATAATATAACCATTTATAATCCTCCTGTAGAAATGCATATAACTAGACAAATGTATAATTTTTAGCCTTGCATTCTATGGTATATTCATACTGCCATCGGATGTAATTTATTATTATTCATGTTAAACTAACTATAGCAAAATTTAAAGTTACATGCAATAACTATGGTATCATATAAAAAAGTTTAGTTAGTTCCCCCTGAAAAAGTCCACTTTTGCATCACATAAGGGGAAATGTTATTTACCGGACTGTACTCCGGATTAATCTCTAACGACTTTACCAATCTTGTTAAACCATTGTTGCCAGTGAGCTGGGAATTATCCCAAACACTGGAGCGGTCATTTGTAATGCCAGCGCTTAAGAAAGCGCTGGCAGTGAGGAAGCCAGAAATCATTAACAGCGACCAGGGCAGCCACTTTACCTGTAGCGAATACATTGAGCTTTTGAAAAGAAACGGGATACAAATCAGTATGGACGGCAAAGGCCGGGCAACCGACTATAATGGAACCAAAGGTTAAGACACAAAAACAAAAAAATTAAACTATAATGGTGTCATGGAAAAGAAAAAAATTTACAGCCGAACAAAAAGCAAACATCGTGTTGGAAATGCTCAGTGGGGAGAAGACAGTAGCCGAGATCGCTGCCCAATACGAAGTCCACCCCACCCAGCTACATCGGTGGAAGGCCATAGAGAACCTACCTTCCATCTTCACCCGCGCGAACTGGAAAAGATGAGAAAGCAGTATGAAGCCGAGAAGGAGGAACTGATCAGGCAAATCGGCCAGTTGACCATAGAGGTCAATTAGTTGAAAAACAAATCCGCTGAACTCAACCAGCGCCGTCGAAAGACGTGTATGGTGGAGTGAAATCACTATTCAATAGCTTTAATTATTAATGAAAATAAGGAGTTTAAAATAAATAGAAGGGGGGATATAGATTAATTTTTCAAAAATGTCTTGACAAAGGGAAGCACCACACGCTGCAACTATTTAATAATAGGAGGATGATAAAATGGGATTTAATAATCACGATTCAAGCAGTAAACAATCGCGGGTGAGTATATACTCAGCCGACTCAATGAGTGTGGTTGTATCTGGCTATATACCCTCGCCGCAGCCTGTTCCATACGGTACGAATGTGAAGGGTGTCTATTTTGATGGCTACCCGCAAATTGTCAAAGCAGAAGCGTCGGCGCCAAAATACAAGGTGAAGGTCAAAAAAAACGTAATGGTTCCCATGCGCGACGGAGTGCGCGTGGCCATTGACATCTACTATCCCGACGCGGAAGGCGAAAAGTTTCCGGCTATCCTTTGCTGGGGAGAGTGGGGCAAGGATTGTCAAGATATCGTAGAGTGGATGGATGACAAACCACAGTTGTATTTAGACAGTCCCTTCTGGGATGGAAGCATGGAGGGCTGCAACTATAAATATACTGTTCCCAGAGGATATGTCCACATCATAGCCGAACCGAGAGGCATTGGTAATTCTGAAGGCGTTAACCTTGGCGATGCGACCCTCCATGACCGGAAAGACATCTACGACACCGTGGATTGGATCGCCAAACAGCCGTGGTGTGACGGCAATGTCGTCATGATGGGCCCATCCTCATACTCCAGGGCACAGTTGCAAGCAGCGCAGGAACCGCACCCCCACCTTGTTGCCATCCGGCCCGACGAGGCCCCGGAACCGTTTGCCGGCGAGGATTTCCACGGCATCTGGGATCCTCTTTTGTATAACATCCATATCGGCAAGCACGCCTATGATCATCTGCCGCCTACGTCTTACAAACCGCAGTCACTGGCTCAGCCAAACGCATTCAGCATGTTCTCAAAGGAGGAATTGGAGCGTAGACTCCAGGAACTCCTCGATGATCCGGACATAAAATACAATATGAAGTTCTATGCGGAGGTTAAATACCCGGCGAGCGCTCCAATGGTCGTCGATCAGTTGCTTTA
Organism: Neomoorella sulfitireducens; assembly: GCF_024733845.1. Taxonomy (GTDB): domain Bacteria; phylum Bacillota; class DSM-521; order Neomoorellales; family Neomoorellaceae; genus Neomoorella; species Neomoorella sulfitireducens. The sequence continues at coordinate 43,288 of NZ_JANRHG010000009.1, read as the reverse complement.
TCTCAAGCACCCTGTGCCGTTGGACGCAGGTCTTCAAAACATCAAGGTTCCAATGTATATTGGGGCAGCCTGGAACAATCGTCTCTATGAATGGGGGACGTTCGAAGCATACATGAAAGCCAGCCTGCCAAATAATAAAAAGAAACTCATCCTCTATCCACCCATGTTCCCGGCCCGTCCATACACATGGTACCATGACGAGGCTATCCGCTGGTTCGATTACTGGGTCAAGGGGATAGACAACGGCATTATGGATGAGCCGCCAATCAAGCTGTTTGTCATGGGAATCAACAAATGGAAGTTTGAGAGTGAATGGCCCATAGCCAGGACGAAGTGGACAAAATTCTACCTGCATCCCCAGGGTGGACTCAGTACTAAGCCCGTAGAAGGTAACTGCGAGCCGGAGTCGTTTACGCAGCCGGCGCCATATCTGGATCCAAAGGTTTATTGCTTGAGATACATCACCGAACCGTTCTCTGAGGATACAGAAGTAACCGGCAACCTGGCTCTCCACCTTGATGCCGCAATTGACATCGACGACACGAACTGGATGGTTGACGTGATCGACGTCGACCCGCAGGGCAAACGCCGCCTTATAAGTTCCGGCTACCTGAAAGCGAAATTCAGAGCCCTAGATGAGAAGAAGTCAACTCCATACAGGCCGGTCCATCTCCGTCAGGAACCGGTTCCGGTTGTTCCTGGAGAGAAAACCAGATATGATATCGCCTTGCTACCAACGTCGAATGTCTTCTTGAAGGGTCATTCCATGGAATTGGTCATAAGAAACCAGGATGACATGTTAAGTACAATGGCCAGAAATGGTGTATATATGCTCCCATTTATGCGGACGGTGACTCACACGATTTATTTTGGAGAATCGCACCTGCTTGTGCCGATTATACCGAAAATAACCGGTTAAAGTATTTACACTCTAAGCCGTTAATTTTCTCTCACAGGTAAATTTTGATAAGACGTGTTATGAAAAGTCAATAGACTAAAGCAAAAAGATCTTTGACAATCACATGGGGATCCGGGTCATTTTTTACTGCATGGTGGGGACCAACGATAATCCGGGGTCATACGACCGGTTATCTTTCTAAAGAGAGTAAATTAAATCAGGTGAATAAGTCTTCTGGCAACGGCTCCGGTAGCTATGCATGAATGCTTTCCCCGGCTGCGTTTTAGCTCATGATAGAATATTTATCTGAGTTGCCCCGGGATACCTATGTGGTTGTCAAGGATCAAGTCTATTGGCTTGGAGCTGACTAATCTAACTCTATAGTAAAGGAGAAAAGTATAATGAATAATTCTAACAAAATAAGTTATGACGCCAGAAGCAACTTTGGGGCCAAGGGATGGTGGATCATTATCTACTCTTTCATTTCTTTCTATTTATATGGGGGAGCTACCAACAGCGCATTGAATACCGTCATCCCCATGCAGTCCGCAAAGTATGGATGGGATCCTGCAACACTTCTGTCACTATCCACCCCTGCCGGATTGATTGCATTGGTAGTATGCCTGTTTTTCGGCAAAATGGTAGCGAAGAAGGGCCTGGTCAATACGGAAATAGTTGTTCTTGTTCTTGCAGGACTTTCGGTTATCTGGTGGGGCAGCGTAACAACTCTTACCGGTTATGCAATTGCCTTAATTGTGATGGTTTGTCTCATGAACACCATCCAGTTGATAGGCGGTAATATGATAATCACAAACTGGTTCCCCAAAAAGAAGGGAATTGCTATTGGATGGGCTACAATGGGCTTGAACGTTTCCAGTGCCACAATTGTACTTATTCTGACCAAATTGGCCGATGCATTAGGCGGTATAAAGGGCGCCCTCATTGCATTCGGCTGCGTGTTTTTTGTACTTGCCATAGTTACCAAGCTGTTTGTTAAAGACTACCCCGAGCAGATGGGTGCTTACCCTGACAACAATCCTGAGGAAGTCAGAAAAACAGGAACAAAGCTGAACACCGGCTGGACAAACAAGCTTGTCCTGAAGCAGAAAGAAACCTGGATTATGGGAATTGCAAACGGCCTCTATGGAATGATTACCATTGGCTTTGTATCTCAGCTCATACCTACTCTATTGCAGCGCGGAATACCCAAACCCGAAGCTCTTATGTGGATGACAATCGCATCTCTGTTTGGTATCGTAGGAAGTTATACCTGCGGCTATCTCGATCAGAAATTTGGTGCGAAAAAGTCCGCAGTATTCTATGGCATCTTTGTGGCAATCGGGCTTATTTTCTTCTTGATTCCAAACCGCGCTTGCCTGATAATATTTATTTTCATGCTTGGATTCTCATTAGGCGGATCCAACAATTATCCACCGTCAATGACTGTACAGATATTTGGACGTGAGGGCTCCATTATCGCCTTCCCGATAATTTACACCATTACCGGCGTTTTCCGTTCTCTGTGCTATGTAGTCCTTGCAGCTTCTCTCGCGCTAACCGGTTCTTATACCGGAGGGTATATAGCTTATGGTGTATTCGCTATTGTTGCGGCCATCATGTTTGCCTTAATGGATCTTAATCCAAAACAGGATCCCGCCGACCTCGATTTAATAGTAAATAACTCCGCCATCGAGGCCTAATACATCAACTATCCGGCACAAAACTTTCATTACAAGGGGAATAAATTATGCTTTTCAAATCCAAAGCCACCCTTGTTGCCTGGGTGGGAGATATCGAACGCTAACCCTGCCATTTCATGTATAGTATAGGTGATGAAATCACCTTCGACGGCGAGGTTATACGTGGACGAATCTGTCCGGACATGCTTCCTGAACTGGCATAAAAGCTTGCCAATCTGCACGTTGCTGGCCCAAGATATGTGGATCCAGCTTACTATTACGCTTTTTGGTATGCACCACCAAGTGTGGTGAACCCAAAGAAGAAGGTTTATGACGGAAATGGGTTTGATCCTGTTCTCAAGACCATCAAAGAACCGAAGTATCATCTGCGCAGCCTTCAGGACCCCAATTCCTTTAACTGGCCTCCATGCCCTGAGAGGATCGTGGCCAAAGATGTGACAATGTTCTGCCCCGATGTGCGAACCAGCGGTTTGTTTAAGTTTTCAGTCTATGACCTGGCGGATTGCGGTCAGGATTTGCCTTACTTCCGGCGTCAGATGACCATGATGGACCGCATAATAAAGGCCGGCGGTTCCTATGAAGTCGAAAAAATAGGCAACCTTTATGATGACTTTGAACGCATGGAGATTTATCCGCCTTTGGTGCGCGAGATGATACTTCCTCTTATCGATGAGCTAGAACTGCTTAATTTTGCTATTGTCAAGGATGGGGTCATCACCATAACCGAGGATGGCGCCGCGCGTGTTGCAAGATTTAAAGCAGAGACAACCCCCGACGTAATTGAAGCCCTTAAGTTATAGCAGAAGCATTAATAATTGATATATCTCTAAATAAATCAATAGAGGAGGTCTAAAAATGGAAAAGGATTTGGATCGTCGTCTGGCATATATCGAAGATATGATAGCTATTCAGCAGCTACTGAACAAGTATGTTTATATGCTTGTTACAATGGATTTTGAACATATATTCGAGGAGTGTTTTTCACAGACAAGAGACGATGTCTCAATTCAGGCGTCTGACAGCGGGGTCTATATAGGGAAAGAGCACGTTCATGAGCGTTTTTTCATGAAGTTTATGGATTTTGTCAAGCAAACTCCCGGTGCTTTTACCATGCATCTTTGCTCAAATCCGGTCATTGAAATCTCCGAAGACCGCAAATTTGCACACTCTGTGGCCTTTTCGCCTGGCTGTGCCACTGATCCCCAAAACAAGGAAGCCCTTTGGATTTGGGGAACATTCATAGACGACTACATCCGCGAGGATGACGGCTGGAAGATACTGCATCATGCATTTGTCCCCTTGTTCCGCACACCATATGATAAAGGATGGACCAAGCAGGCAGTCGGAACACAGTTATCCAAAGTCTCCGGAAAAATGGCAGACGGACCTTCCCAGTTTTGGAATCCATATGATCTTTCAAAACGCGGTGAGGAGCTTTGGGCAACACTGCCTAAACTAAAGGACTTGAAGAAGTTCGATTAGCAGGGTTCACTTAGCTTAAATATAGTGGTGAATTGATTTGAAGATGGACAAAAACCACAATGATGTCTGTCAAAATTTTTGGCCTGACGAGCAGGATTTTGTTGGAACGGATATTGCATAGAAATTTTAAAGGGCATGATATTGTTATGTAAGCTCTCGTAAACCACCAGAAAACCCCGGGTAAAACTGGGTAACAAAACAAAAAGGGGAAGGGAAGGCAAAAAATACAAAGGAACTTATGCGGGTAGATTAGCGATTGTGCAACAACAATAAATATAAGCCATAAATGGGAAATAAAGGGAAAAAGAGAGACAAAAAGAGAATAGCAAAGCTACCCTTATAGAAAAAAGAATTCCGGTAGCTATCCCACCCTCAGGAGGCGTCGGGGTCGGAGTAACGGCGGGGGCAGGAGCAGAGGAAAGTTCCCTGTTCGCGACAATGGCAGACCTTCACGCCAGCGGGACTGGAGCCCGTGCGCAAAGGCGAACCATCACCGGCGACCATTAAAGCGAGAGGGTCAGGGATAAGGCCCAGGGCTATGGAACGGTTCACACAAGACCGGGCAAAGATGAGTTGGATCAATCTCTCCGGCCTGAGGCTAAAAGACCGGCCCTGAAGGGCCCGCTTCACCATTCTCCCAACGACACCTGGGTGTTTTGGGGTAAGCTTCTGACCGGACTTCATTCTATCCTTGGGCCTAACCAAAGGAGGACGCAGCTTACGGCGGCGGTTGCGGATTTTCGTTCTATCCTCCAGCCAACAGCGGTGGAAGAAATCATAAAAAGTACCGACACCAGGCGTCTTATGCGGTTCAAAACCCGAAAGGATAGCGAGGACCTTATCGTGCTTAAGCATAGCGACCCACTGCGAAATACCAGGGACCTTCAAACTGGTCATTAACACCAAAGAACGCAGCAAGTCGATCGGGTCGAACACAGCCGGGCGGCCAGAAGCAGAATAACGGGGCAGCAATAAAGGGATGGCCGGGTCCAGATTAAGAAGCCAGACCTTGGCCAACTGGGAGGAGAAAGACAACAATCTTATCGGCTCCAAAAGAGCCAAAGAAGGTAATCTTTTCCGTAGGAACTGCTGGAACTCAGAGTGACAGCGACAAGTAAGGAGCATAAACAAAACACCACCTCAAACAGGGTATAGAAAATATTTCCACCTCCATTTTGGTGGCGTTTTGAAAAAGTCAAGGGCCAAATATAACAGTGGTAAATAAAAAAATAAGCATTACAACTTCGATCGCACATGTACTAGCTCAGTCGCCTATTTTCGGCACCTATTTCTCTCTATACCCCCTGGGGGATGGGGAGAAAAAAATAAAAGCCCTTTCTCAAGGACTTTAGTACCAACGTTTGGCAGTTTCCGAGAACCTACTGTTATTTTACGGGAGGAGGTGCCGCTATTCTATAAGCAGTGAGGGTAATAATACCTATTACATTATTTAGTTCAAAATTTATAATGCAAGGAGGATTATGAGTGTCGTACAAGGTAAAAGCTACACTAGTTGCATTTCTTGGAGAACCAGACAAGTACCCGTGCCATTTTTGTTATGAGCTTGGGGATGAAATCATTTTTGATGGTGAGAAGTGTATTGGTCGAGTATGCCCCGATCTCTTTCCGCCTCTGGTGCAAAAAGCGATGGCGATGCATGTGGCTGGTCCTCGTTATGTAGATCCCGGTTACTGGTATCCATTTTGGTATGCTCCTCCAAGTGTGAAAGATCTAAGCTTGAAGAAATATGATGGCTTGGGCTTTAGGAATGTGTTAAAGACCATTATTGAGCCACCAACACACATGCGGAATTTATTGCCGCCAGATGCATTTGTTTGGCCACCGACCAAAGAAAGAGTAGTAGCAAAGGATGTTACAGTATTGTGCCCCGATCTCAGAACAGCGGGTTTGTTTAAACTTGAAGTAATTGATCTTTCAGATAAAGGTTTCGATGTTCCCTATTTCCGCAGGCAGATGTGTATCCTGGATAGAGTTATTAAGAATCCTGGCATCAACCTAGATAAAATTCCCAGCAAGTTTACGGAAAAACAAATTATGGATATATATCCGCCTTTAGTACCAGAGATGCTGCGTCCCTTAGCAGAAGAAATTGAGCTAGTCGGTTACATGGAAATTAAAGATGGGCAGTGTTTCGCAACTGAGAAAGGCATAGCACGGTTGAAAGATTTTATTGCTACCCTTACAGATGAAGAAGTAGAATTATTAGGCGTTGGCCAGTAAGGGTTCAACCAAGAGTTATTAAGATGAAACGGGGCATGAGATTCCCTCGTGCGCCTTATCGGGCTTTAGACCCTGTGATCACACCAGAGAAAATATCGAGTGGGGGAAAGTCTAAGAGTATGACATTGAGCTAATTCTCGTAAGCCGTGTCGGAAATGGCATGTTGTACAAAATATTATTGACAGCATAGCGGAGCCCCCGGTATGCTGTCAATAATGCAGTATTAGTCTCTTGTAGATAGGCCAGAGTTTCGTTCATTGAAAAGGGTGGTTTGGGTATAGACCTTTCCCGGCAGACAATGGCCAACTGGATGCTCTATGGAGCCAACACCTGGCTAACCCATATTTATGACCGCCTCCATGAATACCTTGAATACCTTCTTAAAAGAGATATCCTCCATGCCGACGAGACCACCTTACAGGTGCTGCAGGAACCCGGGCGGGAAGCTGCTACCAAATCATATCTCTGGCTTTACCGTACCGGGCGGGACGGACCTCCCATCATCCTTTACGACTACCAGACCACCCGGGCCGGCAAACACCCCCGCCGCTTCCTGGCAGGTTTTAAAGGCTATTTACACGTCGACGGCTACGCCGGCTACAATGAACTACCAAATGTCACCCTGGTCGGCTGCTGGGCCCATGCCCGTCGAAAGTTTGACGAAGCATTAAAGGCCCTGCCGGAAGATAAACGCAACAAACCCGTAGCCGCCCGGGAGGGGCTGGAGTACTGCAACCGGCTCTTTGCCATAGAGTGCGAGTTGAAAGATAAAACACCGGAAGAACGCTATCAAATCCGCCAGGTGCGCAGCCAGCCCGTGCTGGACGCCTTTTTGGCGTGGCTTAAAAACCAAAAAGCCCGGGTACTGCCCAAAAGTTCCTTTGGACAGGCAATTTACTATTGCCTTAGCCAGTGGGATAAACTCGTAGCCTTCTTGCAAGACGGGCGTCTGGAACTCGACAACAACCGCAGCGAGCGCTCCATCAAGCCCTTCGTCATCGGCCGCAAGAACTGGTTGTTTGCCAACACCCTGCGGGGTGCCAAAGCCAGCGCCATTACCTACAGCATTATAGAAACGGCAAAAGAAAACGGGTTAAATCCCTTCCAGTACCTCATTTACTTTTTGAACAACTCCCCAACCTGGATATCCAGGATAAAGATGCCCTGGATCAACTCCTGCCGTGGTCGAAAACTCTGCTCCCTATCTGCCGGATGAATAATTAAGCTTGTTTTAGCCCCTACCCTAGATAACAGGTGGGGGTTATTTTATGCTTACGTAAAGCCCGAGTTCGACAGTTGCTAGGCAAAAAAGACTGCTTTTAAGATGACGAAGCCTTATAAATCAAGGGTTTCCGGTTTCGTGGAAGTCAAAAAATCAAAAATTGCATAGGCACCCGAATTAAGAATTAAAACTTGATGATTATGTAGTACACTATAATATAGCATTGGTGATCGGTTAACCAAAAATGTAAATTAATGCAAGTTATTCTCCTGGAAATTGCCTGTCTGCACCCAGGGATCTAAAAGGCGTTTGCGTTTAACATTGGGATCTACCCCTTCCACCAGATAGAAGTATAGGAGTTCCAGGGGTTCGTCTTCGATACCGGCGACCTTCAGTACACGCTCCAGCAAGCGACCGGATGAGGCGTAAAAGACTTCAGCCCATCGCATGGTGGTCCAGCGGTTCCCTTTTTCCGGGCTATACGCCGCATGAAGTTCAGTACCCGGTGACTTACTACCAACGTCAGCATTGCTACTAGTACCAGAGATTCCACAACCTCATTCTTGCCGCTATTGATTACGTCTAACTGGTAAATACGTTTCAGTTCTTTGAATATCAGTTCTACACTCCACCTAGCTCCATATAAAATTGCTACATCTTCCGCGCTTAATTTGCTCTGGAGAAAGGCTGGTAAGGTACAGGTGATACTCATTGGTGTCCCGGTCCAGGACCCCAATTAAACGATAGGTTTCTTTAGCCAGAGAGGCTTTTCCCTTATAAGGCCGGCGCATGAAAGTGCTGTGAGAAACCCTTCAAACCACAGTTACCAGCAGGCAAAAACACAATAAAATAGAAATTGTTGCAGAGGGACCATTCTTTCTTGCAGGGCGGTTACCGCAGTTCGGGTTATTTCCATTACCTTCGCCGCACGTTTTTTCCGACGCCAAATCCAGTTAGCCAGATGTTTCATATTCTGTACAACTGCAGTCATCTTCACCTGTTCATCTACCGCAGCCAGGCCATAGCTCCTGGCCCGATCCAGGCCATGATGTTCTTTGGCCTCGGCAAAGGCGCGTTCGATACGGACACGATAACGATAGGTACGGCGGTATTCCCTGCTTTGTTTTAGCGTTCGGGCCAGGTTCTTAGCCCTGGCTATCCGTATACGTTCTTTGCGCTTTATATAATTTGATAGGTTATAGGTACGGCGTTTCCAGGTCGGTAACGGCTCCAGCCGGACGTTTCCCATGGGTACCAGGGGCTGATAGCCTAACGCAATCACTTCCGCCAGGAAATCTCCTGCAGTGTAATTACCGTCACCCAAGAAGGAGCGTTTTCCTTTTTCAGGGGATAAAGGTGGTAAAAGGAGAGTAGCTTTTTTGAGCATCTCCAGAGCGGCTGCCCGTTCCAATGCTCCATTGGGCTGTGTTGCCATGGCGTCGATGACAACACACGAGCGAACATCAAGCAGGTTGTGGGCTAAATAGCCCAGTTTCGCTTCCTTGCCGGGACCTTTGCGGAAGAGCCGGGCCTCGGGGTCGGTGGCGGAACGATGGGTGGCGTTGCTGAACTTCTCCCCATGAAGATCCGGGTCGCCTGCTTTCCTCCCGGAAAATTCCCTGGAAGGTTTAACGTCTTGTAAAGTTTGGTCCTCTGGCTTGTTATCACTTTGCCCATCACCCCTTACCGGGGGGTCACCGCCACCTGGAGGTTCGCTTTCGTCCTCTGATTTTGTGATAGCTTCCAGCTCTTTCTCATCTTGTTTTTTGAGTTCTTCAAGGTATTTATCTATCGGTTGGGGGGTGAACGCTTCCAGGCTTTTTATCGCTGCTCTTGCCTTAATAATAGTGCCGTCGGCGGCCAATATGTCGCCTTTCACCAAACCGGCTTCCACGTATTGTCGCACAATCTCGCGCATGATCACCTCAAATAAACCGTGGTTACGCCAGAGCTTTCTGGCTCTGACCAAGGTGGTTCGATCAGGTAGAGGACTGTTAAAGTCCAGACCGCAGAACCACAGATAGCCGGCATGCAGGGGTAATTCCGTGAACAGGCGGTTTTCGGAAATACCCAGCAGGTATGACAGGGTAATGAGGCGAAAAGCTACTTCCGGGTCTATCGATGGCCGCCCGGTATGGGAGTACAAATGGGCTACCCTGTCACGGATGAATGAAAAATCAATTGCGGCATCAATACGGCGGAGGTAGTAATCCGCCGGGATCAGGCTTTCTATATCGACAACCTGGATAGTTATTTGCCGACGCAGGTTTTCCGTACGTCCCAATATCGAAATTCTCTCCTGTAAAATAGATGTGATTACTAATAAGGTTTCGATGTTGGTTGTCTAATACCTGCTATTTAGATTGGGTTTTTCACAACGCTTATGGACCTCTATTCCAGAAGGATTACCGGTTATTCAATGCGGGATAATCTCGGCCGGGAACTGGTGATTGAGGCCTTAAATAATTCCGTCACCAACCGTCGGCCAGGCCAGGGATTGCTTGTCCACTCCGACCGCAGCAGCCAGTATGCGAGCTTTGATTATCAGCAACTTTTACAGCAATATGGCTTTACCTGCTCCATGAGCCGCAAGGGAGATTGCTGGGTCAACTCCCCAATGGAAAGCTTCTTTAAAACATTGAAGATGGAACTCGTATACCAGCGGCACTTTAAAAACCCGGGCAGAAGCCGAGCTGGAAATCTTCGAGTACATCGCAACCGATTCAGGTTACATTCAGCCCTCGGGTATGAGACACCGGAAGAATTCGAGAAAAACTATGATAACCCGAGAAAAGTGGCTTAAGTTGGTGTCCTATTTTCCGGGGGAAGTCCAGATCTTTGGGCGTCTTGGCCCTTGACAAGTTTATTTTTTCTTTATGCAACGCTAGTGACCCAATGTATATTAAAGCGTGCTATTAAGGTTGTACTGCTTCAGCTTTCTATACAGGGTCGATTTACCGAGGCCAAGGAGCCTGGCGGCTTTAGGGATGTTGTTGCCGGTATAAGCCATGGCATTCTGGATAACTATCCTTTCGGCTTCCTCCATTGAGGTTATCCCCTCTATGCTGCGAATGCCTGCACTTTTCTGTGCCGTTCCCATTACTACCTCGTTAGGCAGGTGCTGGACGTCAATAAGCCCGTCCTGGGACATGTTGACGGCATAAATCATAGCATTCTCCAGCTGCCTGACGTTACCGGGCCATTCATGCTCCAAAATTATTTTTTTTGCAGCCGGGCTTATAGTTGGTAATACATGTCCTGTCTTTTTACAGTAGTATTCGATAAAATACTGGCATAACAGTAAAATATCTTCACGTCGCTGCCGCAGGGGAGGTATTTCTAGTTTGAGAACCGCCAGCCGGAAGTACAGGTCGAGGCGAAACTGGTTTTCTTGCACCATCTGGTAGAGATTTTTGTTAGTTGCAGCTATGACGCGAAAGTCAACAGGAATATACTTCCTGCCTCCCAGCCGCATTACGCGTTTTTCCTCTAAAACCCTGAGCAACGTGCCCTGGGTTTCAATGGGCATATCGCCTATTTCGTCGAGGAAAAGTGTCCCCCTGTGGGCCAGTTCAATCTTGCCCGGTCTTCCATTGCGTTCAGCACCCGTAAAAGTCCCGCCCTCATAGCCGAAGAGCTCGCTTTCGATCAGGTTTCTGGGAATCGCAGAACAGTTCAAAGCAACGAAAGGACCTTCGGGCCGGTATTGATTGTGGATGGCCTGGGCAAACAGTTCCTTGCCCGTGCCGCTTTCACCTGTTAATAAGATATTTTCACCGGCCCCGGCGAACTTGCGGGCTAGATCCTTGGCCCGGTTCAAGCTGGCACTGGTGCCAATAATATCGTCAAAATGGTACTTCGCCATTGCACCAGTTCGTACATTAACAAGGGTGTTGATTTTTTCAGCCGTGTTGAGACGGATGATGGCTCCTTCGATATGCTTTTCTTTCTGGCCCGGTATAAACTGGAGGCTGAATATACATTGGCGTTCCTTTTTCCTGTCGCGAATAGTTGCTTCCAGGTAGCTAACAGGCTTGCGGCTCGTTAATGCCTGCATTACTCTGTCGTCCACAAAGTCCCTGATGTCCCTGCCTTCAACTTTACCACCACCGGGAGAAAGTATGAGGGCCGCCTCCTGGTTAGCCTTAATTATCTTGTTATCGCAATCGACGGCTATAATCCCGGCGTCGATGCAGGCGAGAATTGTTTCCAGGGTATTATTCATCACTAGTAACCTGCGGTTTTTTTCTTCGAGTTTAAGGCTGTTTTCGATAGCTACGGCCAGGGAGGCTACCCAGCCCAGGGTATGTGATTGTAAATTTTTCAGGTTTTTTTCCCAGGGTCGTTCTCCCAGGGCCTGTACCAGGGTCAGGGTGCCAATGAGGGTGCCTTTTTCATCCATAATGGGAGCAGCTGAACAGATAGAACCCTCAAGGGCAACGCAGTAATGTTCAGGGCCGATTAACTGGACCGGGCATCTTAATATCATACTGAGGCCGTGGGCGATGGTGCCCGAGGTTGATTCGTTCCAGACAGCCCCAACTACTGCATTTATTGATTTAAAAAAGGAAATTTCATTGGCGTCTCCATCATGGTAGAGAATGGTGCCGTTGGCATTATGGAGACATAACATGTAGCCGGAAATTTTAAGCAGGTGCTTAAAGGCATTTATGAGCATTTTAGTGGTTGCAATCAACATGCTGTTTTCTTCAAGTAAAGCATCCAGTTTATCTTCAGGTATATTATCACCGATCTTTGCGGCAAAGGGATCGATATTATTTTTGTATGATCTTAGCCAGGAATCGGCAACCTCGGGGCTCAAACAGGTGAAAGTCCGTGGGTCTTCATTGTACTTGAGAAAGCGCTGTTTACACTCGTGAATTTCTTGCCAGCGCCTCTGGAATAGGTCATACTCGAAAGATTTTGCCATAAAATCGCCCCGGCTATCGGCACAGGCTATATCAGGCCTGATAACTTCCATACCGACCCTCCTAAAAAAAGGTAACATCCTGAAGATTTTTCTCTTTTTTGAGAATGTCTTGTATCAAAAAGGGAAAATATCAAGCTTAACTTTTATCTCGCAAGTGGCTTGAACTTACTTTAGTTAATATTGTATCAAGCAATATCCGGCGTTTTAATGAAGACCTTATTTTTTACTTTTTGCTGGCATGATTTTTGCAAATTATTTATTAATCGATGAGGAAGTACCGTTATGGTGTCCGGGGGGCCTGGTCCAGCAAGCGTCTCTGGAAGTGAATGTTAAATATTGACGGGCATAAGCTTTTGCCATTGCCTGGGAGGGCGAGAAGGTTAATATACTTTATAAAGCAATTAACCCTTTAAGATTAATCATCGCACATACAAATCAGATTATCAAGATCCTTTTATATATTGTTGGGAGGGATTACGCCTGGCACAAACAGCAGGTCCCGCACTGCATGAGGGTTGTATTAACGTATAACGTATTTAACTTGAAGGGCAAGTAGTTGCGAGCGGAGGTAAAAAAATGGCTGGTACCATTGAAGTCAAAAAGGCGGCATGCTATTTCTGCCATATGAACTGTGGCATGCTGGTGCACGTTGAAGACGGTGTCGTTAAAAAAGTGACGGGCGATCCGGAGCATCCCTTTAACCAGGGAGCCCAGTGTCCCCGGGGTGCTGCGGCGATGGATCACCTCAACCACATCAACAGGGTAAACTATCCTCTTAAACGTGTCGGGGAACGGGGAGAGGGTAAATTTAAACGTGTCAGCTGGGAGGAAGCCCTGGAGGACATTGCCACCCGGCTAAAAAAGTACAAAGAGGAATATGGTGCCGAAAGCATCGCCACTGCCGGGGGTACCAACCGGACTGATGACTGGGCCCGGCGTCGCTTTTTCAATCTCTTGGGGAGCCCCAATGTGGTCCACACCTCACCCGTCTGCTGGATACCCAATTTTTTAATAGAAACGGCCATTTACGGCTGGAGCGCCTTTGATCCGGAGATTATGGGCAGCCGCTGTGTGGTTGTGTGGGGCCATAACCCCGGCGCCTCGTATTTGCCGGAAATGAGGGGGCTTTTAGAAGCCCGGGAAAATAACGGTACCAAGATCATAGTCATTGACCCGCGTTACAGCGAGACGGCGGCCCGGGCCGACATTTGGTTACCCATCCGCCCGGGAAGCGACTGCGCCCTGGCCCTGGCCTGGCTTAACGTCATTATCAATGAAGAACTATATGATGCTGATTTCGTCGAGAACTGGACGGTCGGCTTTGAGGAACTGCGGGAACGGGTGCAGGAGTATACACCGGAATGGGCGGCAGAAAAGACCTGGGTGCCCGCCGAAAAGATAGCCATGGCGGCCAGGACTTATGCCACCTCGAGGCCGGCTTGTATCCAGTGGGGGGTAGCCACCGACCAGCTCGGCCGGGCTACCAGTGCCGTTGCCCAGGCAAGGGCGGTGTTGAGGGCTATCTGCGGTAACCTCGACGTTCCCGGCGGCGATGTCATGCCCGGGCCCCATCCCACATTTATTACTGACGTTGAGATGGAGCTCAACGAATTGCTGCCCGAGGAGCAGCGGGCAAAGCAACTGGGCGCGGACAGGTTTAAACTTAGCACCTGGCCGGGATATAAGCTTTTAAATGAACAGTTAGAACGCGTCTGGGGAAAAGGGCTGCCGGCCGAGTGGATGTGCGAGGCCAGCCCCCCTGTACTGTGGCGGGCCATCTTGACAGGCAAACCCTATCCGGTCAAAGCCCTGATCGTCCTTGCCGATAACCCCCTCACCTCCTATGCCAACTCCAGGCTGGTATATGAAGCCCTCAGCAAACTTGACCTGCTGGTGGTTATGGACTACTGGCTTACCCCCACGGCCTTGATGGCCGACTATGTCTTGCCGGCTGCCTCCTGGCTGGAAAGGCCGGTCTTGACGACAACCTATGGCGTTTCCGACTGGCTCATCGCTTCGGAAAGGGCCGTGCAGCCTTTATATGAGAGGAAGACCGACTACGACTTCTGGCGCGCCCTGGGTATCAAGATGGGGCAGGAGGAATACTGGCCGTGGCTGACCAACGAAGAGGTATTTCAGTACCGCCTGGAAGCGCTGGGGTACGGACTGGAAACCTATGAAGATTTTGTCCAGGGAGTACGTTTTGATTTTGCCCCAAGGGAGTACTACAAATACGTGGAAAAAGGCTTTGCCACGCCCTCCGGTAAGGTGGAGCTGAAAAGTTCAATACTGGAAACGCTGGGCTATGACCCGCTACCCCATTACGTCGAGCCTCCTTTCAGCCCGGAAGCCACGCCGGAGCTGGCCCGGGATTATCCCCTGATACTCATTGCGGGCGGGGGCTTTATGCCTTTTTACCATTCCGAACACCGCCAGATAACGCGCCTGCGCCTTCTCCATCCGCAACCCAGGGTGGCCATTAACCCTGAGCTGGCCCAAAAACTTGGCATTAAAGAAGGCGACTGGGTGTGGATTGAAACCCCGAAAGGAAAAGTCAAGCAAAGGGCTAAAATCACTACCGCCATACCACCGGGGGTAGTCCAGGCGGAACGGGGATGGTGGTATCCGGAAAAAGGAGCAGGAGAGCTTTTTGGCGTCTGGGAATCTAATATTAATGCCTGCCTGGATGACGACCCCGATACCTGCGATCCAGCCTGCGGCAGCTGGTGTACCAGGTCGGTTTTATGCCGGATTGCTAAAGTGGAAGGGTGAAAGCTATGCACTGGGGAATGGTTATTGACTTGCGCAGGTGCGTTGGTTGCCATGCCTGCACCGTTGCCTGCCAGATCGAGAATAATTTGCCGTTGGGTGAAACGTGGAATAAAGTATTAACTGTCGGGCCGGAAGGCGATTTTCCCCTGCTGGTTTCGCATTTTTTCCCGCGGCCCTGCATGCATTGTGAGGATGCTCCCTGTGTCGACGGCTGTCCTACCGGTGCCAGCCAGAAACGTCCGGACGGGATTATCATTGTAGATGGGGAACGCTGTATCGGCTGCAAGTTTTGCATGCTGGTCTGTCCCTACGGCGTGCGCCAGTTCGAGGCGGATAAGGGCATCGTGCAAAAGTGTCACCTGTGCTATGAACGGCTGGAGCAGGGGGAAATGCCGCGCTGTGTCGAAACCTGCCAGCTTAAAGCCCGTCATGTCGGGGATTTAGACGATCCCGGCAGCGAAGTGGCGGCACTGCTTAAACAGGCCAATGCCCGGCCGCTGTACCCCCACCTGGGCACGAAACCTTCGGTATATTATATTTTTCCCTAGGAGGTAGCTGTTATGGAGGATAAACAGGCAATTTGGGGCAGGCTGGCTGCCGGTTACTTCTTTTGCGCCGCCCTGGGGGCCATGGTCTTTGCCGTCATCGCTTTCCTGGATATCATTTCCTCGCCCCTTGACGGTAAGGCAAGTGGCACAGGTAGTTTTTTGGGCCTGGCAGTTGCCGGCCTGGGCGGCCTGTTATTACTTGCCGAGCTGGGCAACAAAAAGCGCTTTCTTTTAGTATTCAGCCGTATGCAGTCAATTATGACCAAAGGGGCCTTATTTTTAGCCTGCTTCATAGTGCTGGCGGCAATTTATACCAGCTTTTGGTTTGATATCTTTCCCTGGGCCGGGGCAAATGCCGGGCGGCGGGTTATCGGGTTCCTGGGCATTATTTTCGCCGTGGCCCTGGTTATGTACCCGGGCTTAGAGCTGGGCGAGGCGCGGGGCCGCTCCTTCTGGAACGGTAGCGCCCTGGTACCCCTGTGGTTGACAGCGGCCCTTACTTCCGGTTTGGCGGGGGTAATCCTGGTGGCGGCCGTGACCGGGGCATCAATAGCTCCGGCTATTGCCCTCCTGGATAAAATCCTTCTGGCCCTGATCGTCACCAAGGTAATCTTAATCGCGGCTTATATTATGGGGATGCGGCGCGCCGCCCCTGAGGAGGCCCGCCGTTCGGTGGCAACGCTTCTTAGCGGCAGCCTGAAAAATATTTTCTGGTGGGGGATTGTTGTCTGCGGGCACATCATCCCTTGCTTCCTTTATTTCGGGGGCAGCGGTGCCGGTATCTTGGCCATAAAATCATTGTTTGTTTTGGCAGGAGAAGCCTGCCTGCGAGCTGCCTTTCTCCAGGCCGGCGTCCGGGTAAGTCTTCCGGGTGAAGATAACGAGTGGTACCAGGAAGAGGAAATAGCCGTCCTGGCCGCACGACTGGAGCAGACATGGCAGGAAAGGGCGGCCTGGCTCAATGGTAAATAATTTGCGGGCACGGGCGGAAGTGACCCTGGCCCGGCCCGAAGACGGCCCGGAGTTACGGGCATTATTGCTGGACTGGGGGATGGACCTGGCCGGGGAACCGGAACAACACGCCGTGATCAAGGTGAGCGGGAAAATCTTTGCGGGAGGTAAAATAACCTGGCTGGAGGAAAATGCTTTTCACATGGAATTGCT
Organism: Neomoorella sulfitireducens; assembly: GCF_024733845.1. Classification (GTDB taxonomy): domain Bacteria; phylum Bacillota; class DSM-521; order Neomoorellales; family Neomoorellaceae; genus Neomoorella; species Neomoorella sulfitireducens. Next base: position 26,331 of record NZ_JANRHG010000009.1, on the reverse strand, counting down.
GGCGGTAAAGAGAGAAGCCAGGGGCCGGGGATTAGGAGGAATGTTGCTTTTGGAGTTAATCAAAAAACCTTGGGCCTATTGCGACAGTTCGCCGGCCGGTGGCTGCGTCTCTTACCGTGTAACGACAATTGCCAGGGGTGAGGCCGCGGGATTTTACCGCAGGTACGGCTTCCGGAACTGCCATTTCTCTGACCTGGCGACAATTTACAGGGAACAGTGCCGCGACTGTCCGGAACGGGAGGCCTGCCGGCCGGTACCCATGATTTATATACAGGAGGTTAGTTAGTTGCGCCAAGCGGTAGTAGTTTTTACCAAAGTACCCAGAAGCGGTGATATCAAAACCCGCCTGACAAAGGAAAGAGGCGGGGTTCTAACAACCGAAGAAGCGAAGATACTCTATGAGGCCTGTCTCCTTGATGTTATCGAAGTTGCCTTGTCGGCCTGCGAGGACGAGGGTGCCGAACTCTGGATCTGTCATGATGCCGCCGGCGACGGCGCTTACCTCCAATCCCTCCTTAAAGGCCTGGCCTATCCGGAAAGGATAAATGGTATCTTTGCCGACAGGGGAGGTTCCTTCGATGATTGTATGCAATTTGCCGCCGATTATGTTATCAAACCCCAAGGAGGAAAAAGAAAGGCCGATAGTGTTGTTATCATCGGCGGGGATCTACCCACACTGCAGCCGGCTACCCTGAAAAAGGCTTTTACCGCTTTAGCCAGGTTCAGTCAAAGTGAGGCCGGGCGGGAAGCGGTGCGGCAGGCCGGTAGCAATTCAACACCGGACATGGGGGCGGCCCTTGTCGAGGCGCCCTGCCAGGAGGGGGGATTTTCCCTGGTAGGCTACACCTGGACTACACCCTTTGATTTTTACGGCGTATTTTACAACAGCGACGGTATAACGGCCCTGGATATGCTGGTTAATAAAGCGGTGGCAAAAAAGATACCTTTTACCGCCCTGGAGATGGTTCCCGACGTAGATATCCCCATCGATTTAGCCAGCATCATTCCCGTACTGCGTTCCCTGGAACTTGCCGCTGCGACTGATTCTGGCGTGATGGTGCCCCGGCGTACCCTGGCAGTTCTGCGGGAGCTGGGTCTCGAAGCAGCCGCCCTGCCGCCGGAGCGGTAAAGGTCAGCATTAAGTTTTTGCGGTTTTAACTGCAGGACGGACCCCGTGACAGTAACAGCGTGTAAGAAAGGATGGGGAGATTGAATATTGTCGGGGGAAATTCCGGGGGAGTATTTGGTAATCGCAAAAACATAATGGAAAAGTGCTCCGCCTGCGGCTTATGTGTGGATTCGTGCCTGTTGCTGCAGGAGATTGGCGAGGTTCCCCTGGATATTGCCACGCGGGGACCGGCAATCGAGGAAGCATTTTCCTGTAACCTCTGCGAACTGTGTACCGCCGTATGCCCGGAAGACCTGTCACTGGCGGGCATGTTTGCCGCTAAACGTGTAGAAGCAGTAGCAAACGGGGAATTTCCTATTTACGATTATCGCTATATTTACCCGGACCGGGAACTCAATGTTTGCAAACTCTATCGGGAAAAGTACCATATAGACTATAACGATTTGCCATTAGACAAAAAAGGTGCGGTAGCCTTTTTCCCGGGATGCACTATGTTTACTTATGCGCCGGCGATAACAAGGGCTGCTTTTAACCACCTCCAGGAATTATGGCCTTACATCTCCCTCTTGACAGATTGCTGTGGTAAACCCCTTTACCAGATGGGTTTAAGAGAGCGTGGCGAAAGTTATACCGGCTACATTAAAAGTAAACTAATAGGTCTTGGGGTGAAAGTATTAATAACTGCTTGCCCCAATTGTTTTTACCAGCTTCGCGCCGACCTGGCGCCTGCCGGCGTAGAGGTCAGGACCATATATGAAAGCTGGGGTGAGGGCAAGCCCGGTACGTCATCAGTAACCATCCATGACTCCTGTCCTGACCGGCATGAAGGCATCTTTGCGCGGCAGGTCAGGGGAGTCCTGGAACGGCTGGGATATCAGCGGGTTGAAATGGAACACCACGGTACGACCACCTTCTGCTGCGGTAGCGGCGGGCAGGTAAGTCACTTCCGCCCGGACCTGGCGGAAGCCCTAATCGTGCGCCGCCTTGAAGAAGCGGGAAAAACCGGGGCCGGGATCCTTGCAGGCTACTGCTTGAGCTGCGTCCTCAATTTCGCCCGTATTTCCAGCGGCATTAAGGTGCGCCATGCACTTGATTTATTGCTTGGTCTGGACGAGGATTACAACGGAATCAAGGAAAGGGCAAGGGCCCTTTTTAGCGGGCCCGAAGGCGAAGAAAACTGGCAGCGGGTAATGGCGGAATAACTGTCGCAGTCAAGGGAGAGAAAACTGTGGATAACCAGCAACTGGCAAGCATTTATAAAGACATATTAGCCCTGCGCTGGGAGCCGGTAGCAGTGCGGTTACTGCGTCCCGGTGAGGCTGTACCCGCAGGGGTGGCAGAGCCTACGGCAAGGTTGCGGCACTGCCAGTCAATTATTGCTGCCCGGCGGGGTTATAGCCTGTATATGCCGACGCGCCGGCACGCCTGCCCCGACGGTGCGGCCATAATGGGACTTATACCTATGCCGCCGAAACTGCAATCGGGGGAATTATACCTCCTGTTTAAAAAGTTGCCTACCCTGGAATGCGCCCGGAAGATGATCGCCGCCCGGCCTTATTTCCCGGCCGGCAGCTACGAGGCCACCCTGGTAGCGCCGCTAAGTAAAGCCAGCTTTGAAGCCGACGTGGTAATCTTTACCCTGTGGCCGGAGCAGGCCATGTGGCTATGTATGGCCCAATCGTATAACAGCGGTGAGAGGCACAGCTTTAACACCTCGGGTTATAATTCAACCTGTGCGGACCTTACTGTCCAGCCCATGCAGACCGGGAAAATGAATATCTCCTTTGGTTGTTACGGCGGCCGTGCTTCAAGCGATATTGACGACTTCGAGCTTTATCTCTCTCTACCGGCCGCACAGCTGGAGATGGTGGCCCGTTCATTGCAAAAACTGGCACAGAAGAGCATACCTGAAGCGCGGCATAAAATCTATATGCCGCCCGTTCTTGATAAAGTAGGTGCACCGGAGAAAAAAAGAGGGGATGTCCCGGCGGTCCAGATCAGCATAGATGCCGCCAAATGTTTAGGTGAGGGTCTGTGTGCCGACTTTTGCCCTTACGGCGTGCTTGTTATGGAAGAACATGATGGCCGCCAGGTACCTGTTGTCAAGAACCCGGAGCAGTGTACTGCCTGTTACACCTGCGTGGGCCAGTGCCCTGCAGGTGTTATCCAGGTTTTACAGCAGGGGCAGTAGTGGTCCCGGCCGGCGGTCTTTATGAAAATAGTTTACCTGAACTTTTAAGGAGAACAGGAGTTTTGCTCAACCTTATAGAAAAAATTATTTAATCAAATATTGAGTTTCCGGAGGTTTATGGGGTATGGCAAAAGTGGAGATGAAGCTGCTGGGTACGAGTGCCGGACCGGGTGTTCCGGCTTTCTTTTGCGAATGCCCCGCGTGCCGGGAGGCCAGGACCAACCCGGCGGCAGCACGGACACGGAGCACGGCTTTGCTCACCATAGATGACAAACGGGTTTTGATAGACGCTTCGCCCGATCTAAGGGTACAATTGTGCCGCGAGGGTGTGGTGGATATTGACAGTGTTTTCCTGACCCACTGGCACCACGACCATTATGCCGGGCTGGGGGAACTGGAGTATTATCTACGATTAAAGGAGAAGGACCGGCGCTTACCCATCTATTTGCCGCCCGGGTACTTGGAGGAGTTCGCCGCTGTTTTTCATCGCCTGGTCGAAATTGTAGACCTGAGGGAGTGGAGATATGAACATACGTATGGTTTAGAAGGGGTGAGCCTGACACCTTTGCGGGCTAACCATGGTATTACAACAGCGGGTTTTTTGATAGAGGCAGGCAAGAAGCTGGCTTATTTTCCCGACACTTCCGGGCTGCCAGATGCAACGCTGGCCAAAGTTAAAGGGGTCGATTATCTAGTATGCGATGCTACCTTTTATGGAGAAAACTGGTATCCAGATACCCACATGACATTGGCCGGGGCAATAGAATTGGGGAAAAGCGTGGGTGCAGGGGAAACTATCCTTACGCATCTTTCCATGCACTACAGCATCCCGTTGACGGTGGAACAGTTAAAAGGGGAGCTGGCGAGGTTTAATGGCGTCCTGGCAGGTTATGACGGAATGAATATAGAATTGTAATAAAAATAGCTGTTCGGTAGCCATTTGCAGTTCTTCAGCAGCCTTCTATAAGAATTCCATGGCCCTGGTAGAGGCGCCAGGGACGGTAAAGACCACGGATGCAGGGGAGGCTGCGAGTAAATGCCGGGGATGGCCCAACAGGAGGGAGTTGAATTTATTTTGATACAAAAAGATATTGTATACCTTGTTGATAAGGCGAAAACGGGAGAGATGCTCAACCGGGAAGAAATAGCAACCCTTTTTGATACTGCTCCATTTACGGCCGAGGCTGCTTATATCCAGCATGCCGCGCGAGAAATCAGCTCGAAGGTCAGTAACAATACGGCCGAAGTACATGCTCACGTCGGCATCAATGTGGGCCCTTGCACCCGGAATTGTAAATGGTGTTCCTTTGCTGCCGTCAATAAGGTGTTTGTTAAGGGCAGTGTTATGCCTATAGGGGAGATAGTAAAACGATGTCTAAAAATGGAACGAGATGGGGCCAACGCCATCTATCTCGTCTCTACCGGGACTTTTCCTTTTGGACGGCTGTTGGAGATAATTCAAGAAGTTCGCCGCAACCTGTGCCCTGATACAGTATTGATAGGCAACATTGACGATTTTACCCTTAAAGAGGCATATGCCCTCCGGGATGCTGGCCTGAACGGTGTATATCATGCCGTTCGTTTGCGAGAAGGCGTTGAATCCTCTATCCCTGTAGAAAAAAGGCTGGCTACCATGCGCGCGGCCCGTGAAGCCGGCCTGGTCCTCGGCACGTGTGTGGAACCGGTGGGGCCTGAGCATACGACAGCAGAACTGGTGGAAGCAACTATCATCGCCAGGGAATGCGGCGCTGTGTATAGCGGCTGCATGCGCCGGATCGCCGTACCCGACACCGAAGTAGGAAAGCGGGGGATGATCGACGAAGAGCGGCAGGCGTATATTTTAGCCGTCATTCGTTTATCCACCCAGCAAGAAATGATTGGCATGTGCTGGCATGAACCGAGTGCAGTTGGCTCCCGGGCGGGTGCCAACATCATGTGGGCAGAAACCGGTTCCAGCCCGCGGGATACGCATGAGGATTGCGAAAGAACGCGCGGGCGTTCGGTAGCCGAAGTGAGAAAAATGTATCTGGATACCGGGTGGGCAGTGCTGGACGGGCCTTCCTTGATCTGGCGGGCCGGGATCAGGACGCTACAAAAGGAGGTAGTGTGATTATGCATATGAAACGGATGAAAAATACCTTGTCGCTATTACTGGCTCTGACTTTGCTTGCTTTTATGGGTGCCGGGTGTGCAACCCAATCATCTAAACCAGCGGGAGAAACTTCACTAAAGCCGGTGCGACTGGGCATCGTTCCGTTACCGCATTATGCCCATATATGGATAGCGAAGAAAAACGGCTATATCGAAGAAGAGCTGGCCAGAGCAGGTTACAAGTTAGACTGGCAGCCATTTAACCTGGGTCCGGTAGTAAGCGAGGCTTTTGCAGCTGGACACTTAGATGTAGGCGTAATGGGGGATTTTCCGGCATTTATCGGGCGCTCGGCCGGTACGGATTATCAAATCGTATCAATTGCTTCCACTGCGCCTGAAGCTTTAGCCGTAGTTGTCCGCATGGATGCCGGCATAAGTAGTATCGCCGATCTGAAAGGCAAGAAAGTTGGTACAACGCGCGGAGCTTATGGCACAAAACTATTATCCCTGCTCCTAGATAAGAATGGGATGACTATGGATGATATCCGGTTTGTCAACCTTTCAATGGACGATTTGGCTGTAGCCCTTGTCCGTGGTGATGTAGATGCCGGTGTGATGTGGGACCCCCTGCTAACCCGGATGGAGGATGCGGGGGAGATAAGCATTATTGCCAACGGGACGGGCGTTTACCAGGGAACGGCGGTCGTCGTAGCTGCAACAAAGTTTATCACCGAGAACCAGAAGGCAGTGGAAGCGCTGAAAACAGCATTTGCCAGGGGGTCGCAATTTATCCGGGATAACCCCGATGAGGCCATACGGCTTCTGAACGAAGATTTAAAAATACCTCCCGAACAGCTGAAGAAAATTCTCCGCAAGTTCAATTACGATGGAGCCATAACTGACAGCCTGGTTGCTGAACTGAAGGATACAGAAAAGTTCTTGCGGGAAACGGGTTTGATCAAAAACCCTGTAGATATGGAGGTTTTCCTGCGGAAATAAGCTCCGGCTTGTTGCAAGGCATACCGACAATTGGAAAAAAAGCATCGATATTCTCCGAAGGTAGAATAAAAAAAACGGGGTTTGTTGAAGGGAGAAACCTCATGGCAACCGTTTTAAGGGGGGAGCATAGCGAAAACCGGCTCCCGGCGATGCTAGACACCATTGGCAAAAAAGGGCTTTTACCTATCTCATTCTTATTGTTGTGGCATTGGATAACAACGAGCGGTCGGGTCAAACAAATCTTACTGCCTTCTCCTGAAAATGTTTTTTTGGCCTTGATTGAGACGTTGAGCAGCGGTGAGCTGGTACATCATTTAGAAACGAGCCTGGTTCGTGTTATGGAAGGCTTTGCTCTTGCTGCTTTTCTGGGAATCGGGCTGGGTATGGCTTTGGGCCTGTCGCCGTTGTTGAACCAGATGGCCGAGGGTGTCATACAATTGCTGCGGCCGATTCCGCCAATTGCGTGGCTGCCCCTGGCTATTCTCTGGTTCGGCATAGAAGAAGGCTCAAAAGTTTTCATTATTACGCTGGGGGCATTTTTTCCTATCTTTCTTAACGTATTGCAGGGTATAAAGCAGACAAACGAAAATGTAGTCGAGGTAGCGCGTGTTTTTAAAGTTCCCTGGCCAAAATTCATTCTGAAAGTAATAGTTCCAGGTTCCATGCCTTTTGTAGTGGCCGGACTGCGTATCGGTTTGGGCTACGCCTGGATGTGCGTAGTCGCCGCCGAATTGTCAGGCGGGATGAGCGGTATCGGCTATATGCTTATGGATTCTAGAGCTCTGGCCCGAACGGACAGGGTTTTGGCAGGCATGTTGGCTATAGGTGCGGTAGGTAAATCTATGGATTATCTATTGCAATGGTTTGAAAGGAAGATTATCAGGTGGCGGCGCTTTTACAACGGGATATAGGCTCCAGGGGAGCTCCCCTCCTGTGTCTTAGCAACGTGTTCAAGAAGTACGTGAACAACGGGCAAGAGTTAATTGCGCTGCAGGACCTTTCTTTTAGCGTTTTCCCCCGGGAGTTTGTATGTATTTTAGGGCCCAGCGGGTGTGGTAAGACAACCCTCCTTAGAATAATTGCCGGCCTGGAGCCTGATTATCAAGGAATGGTTACCCTGGAGGGAGAACCGATCAGGGGCCCTGGCCTGGAGCGGGGTATAGTATTTCAAGAGCACCGTCTATTACCATGGCTGACCGTAAACGAGAACCTGGAGTTAGTTTTGCACAAAAGCAATAATGGCGACAGACGGGAGTTTATTCACAGTTATGTGGAGCTGGTTGGATTAAGCGGTTTTGAAGATGCCTACCCGTCCCAGCTTTCCGGTGGGATGGCCCAGCGTGTGGCCATAGCCCGGGCCTTAATCAACAAACCCCGGCTTTTGCTTATGGATGAACCTTTCGGCGCATTGGACGCCCTGACGAGGTTACGGATGCAGCAGGAGATACTCCGGATATGGACAAAAGAAAAAACCACCATCCTTATGGTTACCCATGATATTGAAGAAGCCGTGTACCTGGGAGATAAGATCATAGTACTCTCCGGCCGTCCGGCAACCATTAAAAGAATAGTGGAAGTGAATATACCCAGGGAGCGAAAACGTATAGAACCACAGTTTTTACAGGTGCGCCAGCAGTTGTACAATGAACTGATGCAAGAGTAGAGTGCGGGCTTGATGCTAGCTTCTTATAGGTGTTTTTTGGCAGTTTTACTTTATTCCGGCCAGGGTTACCCATGCCTTATGCGCCCAGGCGGGGTCGGCCAGCAGGGCCCGGCCGATACCTACCAGATCGGCCCGCCCCTGCCTGATAACCATATCGGCAAACTGGGGCGTTTTAATGCCGCCCGTCACCATAACCGGCACCCGTGCTACCGGTTTGATGGCATCGGCCATATAGAGGAAGAACCCTTCCGGTCCCTGTTGCATATAGCCCCCCAGCCCCCCGGAAAGGTCAATGGCGTCTACGCCGGCTGCCTCCAGCATGGGGACGGCCCGGCGACTTTCTTCAAGAGTTAAGCCGCCTTCCATGCGATCGTCGGCACCCAGGCGGTAAAAAACGGGATAGGCGGGACCGACGGCTTCCCGCACGGCGCGGACGATCTCCAGGGGGAAGCGCAGGCGGTTTTCCAGGGAACCGCCATAAGCATCCCGGCGGCGGTTGGTGAGGGGTGAAAGAAACTGGTTCAAAAGATAGCCGTGGGCGCTGTGGATTTCTACCAGATCAAAGCCGGCCTTCTTGGCCCTTATGGCAGCCAGGGCAAATTTTTCCGTTAGCATTTTGATCTCCGCAACTGTTAGCTCGCGGGGGAGTTCGCCGGCGGAAGCAGACGGCGCTCCGGGTGTTGCGGTCCCGCCCGGCTGGGGTTGTGCCGTAACCAGGGAGCGACGGGGTAGAAAGGGTAGGGGTATGGACGAAGGAGCCACGGCATTCTCCAGGATTCTTGCCCCGGCGTGATTAATTTGAATACCGGCAACGGCTCCCCCGGCATGAATCCCGGCGGCCAGCCGGGTAAGGCCGGGTAAAAGGCCGTCGTCATAAATCCCCAGCTGTTGCGGGTGGGCCTGGCCCTCTCGGCTAATATAGGCATGTTCCACAATGATGAGGCCTACACCGGCACGGGCGGACTGCTCGTCATTCTTTGTCAAAGGGCCACCGGGGCGGCCGTCACGATAGGCCATAGCCCTGAGGGTGTAATGGTCAAGGATTTCCTTGCTAACTTCGCCCCGGGAAGTGGCGATGCCGAGGGCCATGGGAGGCATGACTATACGGTTGGGCAAGGAAAGGTCTTTGATTTTCAGTGAAGAAAATAAGTGGAAACTGTACATCTAATTGACCTCCTCCCTAATTTACGTTCCTTCGGGGGCAGCGTGACGGCTGTTCATGCTTTTAGTTTGTTATTTTTCGGCAAATAGTATCTTTTTCCTGCCTGCGTTCAATTGCGCCTGTAAAACGGTAACCACATAAAAAGCAGGAAATTTCAATTTAGTAGAGAATAGTTGTATTGACAACAGATTTCCTTGTTAGCAAAGCTATATTTCTATACATTAATTTTAGAATTGGATAAAAGCAGTATGGTCGATAAAGTACTTTAAAGAACAAAATAAGAAATAATATTACGGAAAAGTACGCGTGGTAATTAGGATAAATATAATTGCAGGATTTGAAAGAAAGATGAAATTTTTCCCGGAAGGTACGTGAGAAGTGTAAATCATGTTTTTTTAAGAGAAGGTGAACTGCATGTTGAATGTCCCTGGTAAAAAGGAAGCCGATGGCCTCGAACTGACAAGGGAAAGCATGCGGGATGTTTTTGAAAGCCTTGCCGATCCTATATTTGTTACCGATCCCAAGGGGAACGTTATTCTTTCAAACTCCACGACTGCTTTAACTTTAGGCATTTCCCTGGACCAGCTCATCGGGTCCAATCTCCGTGATTTAGTTAGTAAGGGGTATTACAATAGGTCCTATGCCCTGGAGGCAGCCCAGAAAAAGTGCCCTGTGGGCGGCCTGATTCGTACTAAACTTAATTTAACTTACTTTACCAACAGCACCCCTATACTGGATGATAAAAATGAAGTAAAACTGGTGCTCACTACCGGCAAGTTTCTGGGCCTGGACGGTAAATATACTGACAACAGAAGTAATCTGCCGGTGAACTCCCAGTATGCCGGCAAAAATACCGTGTATTACTGGATGGCAGATGCGGTGATTGCCGAGAGCAAGGCTATGCGCCAGGTGTTGTTAAAGGCCTGCAGGGTAGCGCAAACGGACACTACTGTATTAATAACAGGGGAAACAGGAACAGGAAAGGAAGTCATTGCCAGGTATATACACAATTATAGCAAGCGAGCAAAGGAGGCTTTTATAACCGTTAACTGCGCAGCTCTGCCTGAAAACCTGGTCGAGTCGGAGTTGTTCGGATATGAAAAAGGCGCTTTTACCGGTGCTAAACCGGAAGGGAAAGCAGGCCTGTTTGAGTGCGCCCACAAAGGTACTCTTTTCCTGGACGAAATAGGAGAGCTCCCCGTCTACCTCCAGGGAAAACTGTTAAGGGTGCTTGAAACGCGGGAAGTGAGGCGTGTAGGCAGTAATAAAGCTGTGCAAGTTGATGTCCGGGTTATCGCCGCAACGAACAAAGACCTGGAAGAGATGGTTCGCAAGGGCTCTTTCCGGAGCGATCTTTATTATCGACTGAGCGTGTTTCCCATTAAATTGCCTGCCTTGCGGGAAAGGCCGGAGGATATAATGGCCCTGTCCTTCAATTTTTTAGATGAATTCAATAAAAAATACGGGACCAGTTTTGAATTGACCCATCATGATCTCCAATCGCTTTTGACATATGATTGGCCGGGTAATGTCCGGGAATTAAAAAATACAATCGAAAGGATGGTAATTAATTCCTCCATAGGTGAAGCCCCTCATGTGCAAACCGCGTTAAAGATGGACGACAGCCAGTTTCCGGTTTATAAGGTTTTTAAAACTCTGGGGTTAAAAGGAACCTTGAAAGAGGTTTTGCAACAGGTAGAGGAGTTGTATATAAAGTACATCCTGGAAGAATGCGCCGGCAAAAAAGGTAAAGCTGCCGCCAGGCTGGGAATATACCGGACGGTACTTTATCGCAAGTTGAAGGCCTATGAAAAAAAGTACTCCGGGACCGGCGGCGGTCAAGGAAACGGTTAAACGGCAAGCCATCCCTTACAGGTGCGGATGGACGTTGCGTCGCGAGGTTAGCAAAAAATCAAAAAGGGGGGGTATTTATAAATGGTGAGGGTGACAGCGGAGATAATTGCGATAAGGGGCGGGGGCCTGTGTTCTGCCGGCCACCTGCCGGGTGAGCGTTTTATATTTACAGCCGGTAAAACCCCGGCGATGTGCCCCTGGGCCCTGGGAGCCCTTATGGCGCCGGTGGCGGTACTGCTAAATGGCGGCCAGTTCTCATGGGCAAAAGCAAATGAACCTACTTTCTGGTGTTGTCCCGATCCGGACAATAACGTCGTTTTTAAGCTTTACCGGGAGGATGAATGATATTAATTTAGCGACGCTTCTGTGCAGTGCAGGGAGGGGAATAAATATTTAAAAACTAACAGTTTAAATCGGATTGAGGAGCCGGAGGAATAATTAGCACAGCTTTTTATTTGTTATAGAAGGAATTTTTAATCACAAGTAGAATATAAGTATATACATGTATTTAAAGCACAAGTAAATTTAAATTTATATTTTCAGACATATTTTTGGAGGGCGGGCAAATGCTTATAATTGGTGAGAAACTCAATAGCGCCATCCCCGGCGTGCGACAAATTATGGAAGCTAAAGATGCAGCAGCAGTTCAGGATTTGGCAGTGAGACAGGCCGCGGCAGGGGTCCATTATCTGGATGTCAATACCGCCCACTGCGGTGATGAAACGGCTTACATGGAATGGCTCGTGCGTACGGTACAAGAAGTAACTGATACACCGTTATGTATTGATAGTACCGACGGCTCCGTGATTAGAAAAGCATTGGAAGTCGCCAAAGGGAATAAGAACAAGATCTTGATTAACTCTATTTCCATGGAAAAAAATCGCCTGGACCAGGTGCTGCCCCTAGTGCTGGAGTACCAGTGCCCTGTAATTGGCCTGACTGTTGATGATAACGGTATTCCGAAGACGGTAGAGGACCGTATTAGTATTGCCGGTCGCATGGTGGACCTCCTGGCCAAAGAGGGATATAATTTGGACAACCTTTACATCGATCCCCTGGTGCTGCCGCTGGCGGTAAGTCATGGAAACGCGCTAATCTTTTTTGAATGCCTGAGCGAAATTAAACGTCAGTTTAAGGTCAAAACAGTTTCTGGTCTGAGCAACATTTCTTTCAATATGCCTAAAAGAAAAATTATTAACCGCTATTTCCTGGCAATCTGCATGGCGCACGGTATGGATGCAGCCATACTGGATCCCCTGGACAAAAAGATTATGACGGCGGTGACGGCGGTTGAACTGTTAATGGGTAAAGATCCTTTCGGGAAAAACTTTTTAAAAGCATACAGGAAGGACATGTTGGAAGATTAAAGCCAGTGTATTCCGGAAAATAGGAGGTGAATCAGCGGGGAAGGTGGGGAAGAAACCTTTGCAGAGGGAAAAGGTTGTTGCGTGAAAAAAAGGTATTCCTGGTAAAGACAAAGGAGGGCATCAGGTCATGAATGAAAAGGAAAAGCTGTATCAAGAACGCTTTAAGCGTTATACCACCGCTTTGGATTGCGGCAAGCCGGACAAAGTACCGGTAGTTTTACCCCTGGGTGAGTGGGTGGTCAAATATACGGATACTACCCTTCAGGAAGCATATTATTATGTTAACAAGGCTACAGAAATTATTGCCGGGGTAGTCGGGGATCTGGATTTCGATGCCATGTTCGGCGCCCTTAATCTCTGGTGGCCTCCCATGCACGAAGCCTTAGGCTGCAAACAGTACCGCTTCCCGGGATTTTATTTTGAAGCGAACGAAGGGTTCCAGTATAACGAAGAAGAGTATATGACGGCTGACGACTATGACGACTTTATCGCCAATCCTACTAAATGGCTGACGGAGAAATATTTACCCCGTATAAATGAAGAATTTGCCGAACCGGGTTCTTACCGGGCTTCTGTAGCCCTGGTAAAGGGTGCGGCTGCCTTTGCCATGCATAATGCCAACAACGCGGCAGCGGGGCAAAAACTGGCCCAGGAATGCGGAATAGTACCTGCGATTTCAGGTATGACCAAGGCACCCTTTGACACCCTGGGGGACGCCTTGCGGGGTACGAAAGGGATACTCCTGGATCTGCGCCGGCGACCGGATAAAGTCCTGGCCGCGTGTGAAGCCATTGTTCCTCATAATGTTGCCTATGGTATGATTACGTCGGCGGGAGATACTTCTTTGCCCTGTTTCGCTCCTCTCCATAAGGGGGCCTATCCCTTCTTGCGGCGTGATCACTGGGAGAAATTCTACTGGCCTACCTGGAAGGCGGTTATCGAGAATCTCTGGGCGACGGGGAAGAGGACGTTATTCTATGCTGAAGGTGACTGGACGCCTTATTTGGACAAGATCGCTGAACTGCCGGATAAAAGCATTGTCTTTTGTATTGATTTAACTGACGCTAAAAAGGCCAAAGAGTTCCTGGGTGGGAGATTCTGTCTTTACGGCGGCGTACCGACTACCATGCTAACCTACGGCACCCCGCAAGAAGTAAAGGATTGTGTCAAGCAGGCCATAGATGAACTGGGTAGCGACGGGGGATTTGTCCTTACCGCCGGCGGCGTGGCCATGAGCGACGCTAAAAGGGAAAATATTGTTGCCATGCTTGAGGCAGCCAGGGAGTACGGCGTTTATTAAGCCCGGACAGGTATAAGAGGAGGTGGATAGAATGGCGGAAAATAAAATAAAAGATTTTGTTGCCCCGGCGGGTACCTGTGTGCCATGGCAGGTTAAAAAAGAGGAATTCGGGCAATTAGCCGGCAACGAGGAGATTGTCAAGCAGGAATGGGAAAAGCTTGACGGCCTTGCCTATGCCTTTATATGGTTCTGGGTACAGCGCTAAACGGCCTTTGCTGGAGTGCGTTTAAACATATCGAGAGGAGTTGAGTAGTCATGACTAAAGAAGCCCTGGCGAAAGCTATGGCGGAACTAGAAGAAGAACAGGTAATCGAACTTGTCAAAGGACTGTTAGGAGGCGGAACTGCTCCTTTAGAAATCGTCAAAGCCCTGCAGGACGGCATGGTAGAAGTAGGGAACCGCTTTGAAACCGGCGACTATTTCTTGAGCGAGCTGGTTATGGCGGGAGAAATCATGAAAGGTGCCATGGATATCCTGGAACCGCACCTGAGCGGCGAAGGTGCGGAACACAAAGGCACCATTGTAATTGGTACGGTCAAGGGAGACATCCACGACCTGGGCAAAAATATCGTCGTAATGCTTCTCAAAGGTGCGGGATACAACGTAGTTGACCTGGGCGTAGACGTGCCCAAAGAGAAGTTTGTGGAAGCAGTGAAAAATACGGGTGCGTCCCTGGTAGGCATGAGCGTGCTTTTAACCAGCTGCCAGGGGGCATTAAAAGATACCATTGAAGCCCTGCGTGCCGAAGGCCTGAACAGCAAGGTAGTAATCGGCGGCAACTATATTAATGAAACGGTCAAAAAACATGTGGGCGCGGATTATTTTGCCATTACGGCCAGCGATGGCCTTAAAGCGGCCGCCGAGGTGTTTGGAGGCTAAAAATTAAACGCTACGATATAAAGAGGTAAAGGGTAGCATATGCTGCCCTTTTTCTTTTATAAAGACTTATTCGGATTATGCATAAAGGCCAGATCGATATGGAATTTCCCTCTTTATAAAAGTTTGCTCTATTATAACAATAGGGTTAGAAGGGATCCTTATCCTTTACATAAAATTACCAGGCCGGTGCTTTTTTATAGGGAGTATGGAATAGTTGATTTTAACGGGAAGAGGAGAATACCAATGACGATAAAAGATATTTTGCCCGCATTGGCCAGGGTTATACCTATTATAAAAGCGGTTTTTCCTTTCGACTCAATGATAGCGGTATCTGATACCGAAGAAGTAGTTTATTATTGCCCGGGAAACAAAATGAGATTCGATGATTCTGTTGGTCACAAAATTCAAAAGGGTGATGGTTTGTGGGAGGCCGTACATGACAAAGAGGTGTATTCCAGCGTAATCTCGAAAGAGGTCTGCGGGTTTCCTTTTAAAAGTATAAACACGCCAATCTTTGACGACGACGGGACTGTTATTGGCGCTTTAGGTTTGGCCTACAGTTTGGAGAACCAGGAAGCATTACAGGATGCGGCCCAGACCATTGCGGCCTCATCGGAAGAGATTATTGCCTCCAGCCAGGAACTTTTAGCCAACGCAGAAAGACTTCATGATAAAATGAAATTAATACATGAGGCAGTGGAAACCGCAGCAAGAAATTTAGATAAATCCGATCAAATACTTACATTAATTAAAGATATCGCCAACACTACTAATATCTTGGGCTTGAATGCCTCAATTGAAGCTGCCCGGGCAGGAGTGCATGGGCGCGGCTTCGCTGTAGTTTCAGAAGAGATTAGGAAACTATCCAATAACAGTTCTGCTTCCGTAAAAGAGATTAAAGAAAGCCTGGAATTCATTCGTGCTGAAATAATAAGCATTAGTAGCAGGATAGCGGAGGCTGAGGATATCAGCGTAGAACAGGCTAAGGCAACTGAGGAAATTACAAAGGCAATGGTATCCCTTACAACCTTAGCTGAAAGTATTAGAGATATAGCCATGAAAGTATAAATACCGCGATCATTAGTTGTGGCTGACCGGTGCCGTGGCTACCGGGTTAATTTTTCCTCTACCGCCTGCCAGAAGGTTTTATCCTCGTATCCGAGCCGCCAGATACCGATCCCCATTAAACCATACCGCCGGACCATTTCCAGCTTCATGCTTAAGGATGCCGTATCCTCATACCAGACCTCATGCCGATCTCCATTTTTGTAATAAAAAAGGTAGGGGACGCCCAGGGTACTGTTCCACTGTGGCGTGGCGTTATAAGCAGCAACCAGTTTAGCAATAGAACCTGCAGGAACCATCCTGGTTGTGGCGCTGCTCCAGTCGTAACCATAGGCAGCTATCCCCAACAAAATTTTTTCCGGGGGTATGGTAGTAACACTGTATCTTATTACTTTTTCCACCCATGGGAGGGAAGCGATGGGTCCCGGCGGTCCCCCGGCATGGTGCTCGTCATAGGTCATAATTTGCACCCAGTCGGCATATTTCCCGATGGCCTTATAGTCAAAGGCTCCTGACCAGGCGTTATCCGGATCATCCCGGGTTTTTGCCGGTATAGAGACTGTGGTTAGGTAACCCAGGGGTTGCAAAGCCTCTTTAAATTCCCGGATGAGGGAGCTGTAGTAGGGGCGATCGCCGGGCGGGATATTCTCCAGGTCGACGTTAACCCCATGATAGCCATGTTTTTGCAATACTTTGATCGTATTCTCGATTAGCCGCTTCCGGTTTGCCTCGCTGGTAAGGAGGCCGTGGGCAACGGAAGCATTAAAACTGCCTTCCTTGTAATTGTGGATTAAGGCCAGGGCGGTAGTACCCTTCGCCCGGGCGAGTTCCGCTCCTTCCCGGGCGTAAGATTCGGTCAGGTTGCCCTTTGCATCGGTGAGCAAGGAGAAATTGGCGATACTATCGATATACATAGCGTAGGTGCTCAAGGACCGGGATGAGGCCGTGTCTCCCTGGTAGTCAACGGCATAGTAGCCCAGG
The DNA here is from genome assembly GCF_024733845.1 of Neomoorella sulfitireducens. Classification (GTDB taxonomy): domain Bacteria; phylum Bacillota; class DSM-521; order Neomoorellales; family Neomoorellaceae; genus Neomoorella; species Neomoorella sulfitireducens. The sequence continues at coordinate 9,650 of NZ_JANRHG010000009.1, read as the reverse complement.
ACGTGATAGCGGCGGGTAGCAGGATTGGCCGGCGGTGCGGGTGCTTCTACCGGGGAAGAGGGGCTCACGCTGTCATATGTAGGGGATGCCGGGATTGCCTGTTCAACCGGCACGACCGGGAGGGTAACGGGCTGATAAGGCTGAACCGTCCTGGCGGGTGCCGAAGGTAACGAGGTCGTGAAAAAAAAGAGGACGCTTAAAAAAATTAAGTTTATATATTTTTTCATCGATTTCCCCTCAAGGAACGCTATTAATTCTAAATTACATTCGACGCATGACGACAAAAATCCTGTCGCGGGAATAAAATCCAGGGAATTGAGGGGGTCAGGTACACAAAAAGCTGCGGCTCGCCGCGCGGCAGGAGCCAGGCACAGCTTCAGCAAAAATCACTGGCATATAATATTAGTCGCTCCTGCGGGAAGTTACCGCCGGGATCGGGAACTACAAAAGGCGGGGTAACTACAGCCGGTGGGTGGGAGCGAAAAAGGGCTTTAAAGGCTATAGCAAATAATGTTATTTTTGTATAAGCCTGCATTAATAAATGCATTAGCCTTAAATATTGCGATTGCTATAATGAAATTAAGAAAGAATAAATCGAAAAAAACAAGAAAATCCACTATTTGACCGGGCATTAATTTTAAGGAGGGCGATCGTCCTTTGCATGACAATGTAACTAAACACGTCAGTTTAACTCCCGGCCACCCGGCGACAAAAAAATTTCCCAATCTTTTCAGTCCTTTGCAGGTCGGCAGTATTATCCTCAGAAACCGGATAGGCCTGGCGCCCATGTCCTTTACCTTCCAGGCACCCGGCGGTGGTTTTCCCGAAGAACAAATTGCCTTTCTGGAGGCTGTTGCCAGGGGCGGGGCGGGTTTGATAACTGTAGGTGAAACCAATGTGGGGTCCACCACGGGTAGAACCCATGAGAACTGTATCATGCTGGGTGACCCGGCAATGCGCCGCGGCCTCGTCCGTATCGCCGAAGCAGTGCACCGTCACGGTGCTGCCGTTTCTATAGAGATTAACCATGGCGGTGTATTTGCTGCCCCGGCTTTTAACGGTGGGAAACCACCAATGGGTCCGAGTAAATTATCTTTTCGCCTGGCCTTCAACAATATTGATGGTGAAGAGATAATTGAGATGGACGAGGCCATGATGGATAAGGTTGCCGATGATTTTGCCGCGGCCGTGCAGACGGTTAAAGAATGCGGCTTTGATATGGCCCAGGTACATATGGGACATGGCTGGTTACTTCACCAGTTCCTATCGCCTCTTTTCAATCACAGGACTGATAAATACGGCGGCTCTCTTGAGAACCGGGTCCGTTTTCCTTTGATGGTACTCGACCGTATCCGCGCCAGGGTAGGACGCGATTTTCCCCTGGATGTGAGAATTTCCGGCACCGAAGTCCTTGAGGGCGGCCTGGTGGTGGAAGATGTTGCCAGGATCTGCAGTTTGATTGAAGACAGGGTTAACATGATCAGCGTGTCGTGCGGGGGTATTTATCACCCGCGTGCTACAGGACGCATGTCGCCTCACGTCTTCTTCGAGCGCGGGTGCAATGTTTATCTGGCCGAAGAGGTGCGCAAACACGTGCGGGTGCCGGTTTCTACCGTCGGCGCCCTGGCCGACCCTGCGGAACTGGAAAAGATTATAGCCGGCGGCAGGGCCGATTTTGTCAACATGGGCCGGGCACTTATTGCCGACCACGAACTGGCCAACAAAGCACTTCATGGTAAAGATAATGAGATTCTTCATTGCATTCGCTGCTATACCTGCCAGCACGGCCTCTTCAACGAGCCGGAAAGGCTCATGCGCTGCGCCGTCAATCCTACTGTGGGACATGAAGCGCGCGGGTATGATTGCAATGTTCCTGCCGGGGTTAAAAAGAGGTTGCTCATTGCCGGTGGCGGGCCTGCCGGTATGATGGCGGCCCTTACCGCCGCCAGGCGCGGGCATACCGTCATTCTTTGCGAACAATCTGGCAGGCTGGGAGGCGCCCTGGACTTTGCCGATTATGTAGATTTTAAAGCCGATATTAAAGTATATAAAGACAGGCTGGTGCAATGGGTGCTGGACCACCCGGGTATAGAAGTACGTTTGAATACCCCGGTTACCCCTGAACTGGTGAAGGAAATTGCCCCTGATGCCTTTTTTGCCGCCCTGGGCGCAGAGCCAGTCCTGCCGCCTATCCCAGGAATTAATAGACCCCATGTTATTACGGGCAAAGATGTCTACGGCCGGGAAAATGAGATCGGTAACAGGGTTGTGATAATAGGGGGCGGCCTGCTGGGCTGTGAAACGGCCGTGCATCTGGTAAGGCTTGGCAGGCAGGTGACCCTGGTAGAGCAGGCCGGGCAACTTGCCGTTGATGCAACTCTGACCCATAGAGAAGCCTTAATTGAACGGCTGGAGGAAAGTACTATCGTTTTGTTAAGTACCCGCTGTATAGAGATTACCCCGAAAGCTGTGATTTGCAATACGGGAGGAGATAAAAAAGAGCTGGAGGCCGATACAGTGGTTATAGCCGCCGGGATGAAGGCACTCACAGCCGAAGCCTATGCCCTGGGAGCCCTGGTGACGGAATTCCGTCCCATTGGCGATTGCCGTAAAGTCGGCAAGATCCTTAATGCCACCACGGATGGCTTTTTTGCGGCCATGGATTTATAACAATAGCATGTTAGCGTAAAGAGATAAGCAGGTCTACCAGGAATAAATTATAACAGGGAGGCTGTGATGCTTCCCTGTTCCTGATTTTAAATTTTAAATAATGTATTCCTGTACTACTGGTGCGGTATCTGCGGCTGGTCAAAGGACGGCGGTTGCGGGTTGTACAGGGAGGAACCCACAAAATCGCCCGGTTTTGACAGGTTGAATACGAGCCTGGCGTCCCTGTCCACGCCCCAGTCCCGGGTAGAGCCGGTACCCTGGACCTTCTGGAAACACTCCCGGAACATGGTGTTGTGGGCTTCTTCCCTGTTCAAAAGGAAATCGATCATCTGGCGCACATGACGGTCGGCGATTTGCCGGTGCAGGTATTCATAAACAACTTTAGCCCGTTGTTCGGCGGCGATGTTGGAAAGCAGGTCCGCGGGCAGGTCACCGGTGGCTTCAATGTAAGACGCGGTCCAAACCTGCCCGGAAGCGTTGCTGTAAAAAGGATTGAGCCCGGTCATTACGTGAGCCTGGACATTGCCTATGGTGGCGTTCATGGCCTGGGGCTCATGCCCGTTCAAAAGATTTACTGCTGTAGATACCATTTCCAGGTGACTGAACTCTTCGGCGGCGATGTCCAGGAAAATATCCTTGATGGCCGGGTCGTTGATGCGAAAACTCTGGGCCAGGTACTGCAGCCCTGCTTTCAGCTCGCCGTGGGGGCCTCCGATTTGCTCCTGCAGGAGGGCAGCATAATTAGGGTTCGGGCGTTCCACACGTACTATTTCCAGCAGCTTCTTATCATGTTTGAACATCTTATTCCTCCTTCCTGTTATATTATCCCTGGCCGGGTTTGAAAATATGTAGACATACCTCTTTATTACCTGCTTAATCTTTCTTTCCCGTCTTTTTATTACACGGGAACTTTTTTATGGCCTGGAACGTCAAATACTTTTAAGGAGTCCTGCATGCTGCCAATGACGGTACCAACGAAGGATGAAAATAGTATTTTCGAGGGAGGATGATACCGGTGCGATTAAAAATACCGTTAATATTGCTTGTTGCCATATTATCCCTGATGTTAATCGGTTGCGGTCGCGCGGGGAAAGGAGAAAGTACAGGCAACCTGCTGCAGCCGGACACGAAGCCCGGGCAGGTAGATTCTTCAAGCCAGGACCAGTTACCAGGAGACACCCCGGGTGAGGTTGCGGCCGGGGGTCCGGATACCCCGGTACAAAGCCCGGCACCAGGGCAGGAAGACAAACCCGCTACCAGGGCCAGTATAGCAGGTATCCATTTAGGTGATTCCCGGGAAGACGTGCAAAGGATCCTGGGGGATAAATACCAGGAAACCCTTATTGACGAGATGGCCTACTACGGGGAAAAGCTGTATATAATGAAGTACGACGCGGGAATAGAAGTTTTAATAGGCAGGGATTCCCTGGAAGTCCTGGACATAATGGCTTACAGCCCTGCCTATGCAACTGACCTGGGGGTAAAAGTGGGAGACAGCGCTAAAGATGTTCTGGCAATTTACCGGACAAAATATAAAGAACCGCAAAGCAGGCATGGTTCAGGTACCCTGGAAGGCTGGTTTGAAGTTGAAGATGGGGTTTATTTAATCTTCGATTTCAATAAAAGCGATGGCAGTCTGGTAAATGGTCCAATTAAAGACAATGACAGGGTGGAAATGATAAGGCTCATCCATTCCTTTTATCTGGATTAGCGACCTCATTGGCCTGGGAGGGGCAGGGCGTCCGGATAACAGAATGAACGGCCGTGAAGGAGGCTTTTCAGATGAGCAGCACGCCGGGCCGCCAGCTAGGGGGCCGAACTCATCGTCTGGAATGAAGGTGCCCTCCCCTTTGAACCCCGGCTGGAATATACTGACGGGTTACGGGCGTTGGCCGCGGAAACAGGAGCGCATTTAGTTATTGGCTACGCGGTAGAAACCGAAAACGGTTACCGGAATGAGGCTATTATCCTTACCCCGGAAGGGCAATTCCAGGGGCCTTTTGGCAAGGTTCACCCCGTTTCCTGGTCCGGTGAGACGAGCGTAACCCACGGGCCCTGTTCAGCGTACGATACAAGTGTCGGCAGGCTGGGGATGATTATCTGCTATGACCTGGACTTTACCGATACGGCACGAAAGGTGGCCCGTCACGGGGCACAACTAATTGCCGTTCCTTCTTTTGACTGGCCGGCTATTGCCGGCAAAACACTATAGTCACCTTGTCTTCAGGGCCGTAGAGAACCGTGTAGCAACGATAAAGGCTGATATAGGTTTTGATTCCGCTATTATTGATCCTTACGGTCGCATCCTGGCCCTTACCACAACCTCCCAATTAAAACGCGCCATTTTTATAGCTGACATACCGCTTAGCAAGGGGAAGCCCCCGGTGGCCGTATACCTGGGCGATACAATTGGCTGGCTGGCACTCATGGCTGCAGTGGGCTTCCTCGCAATGGATCTAATAACCGCACGCAGGGCTCAGTGAACTATTTAAGCGAAAAGCGCATCCTGCTATTCTATATACAGGAAAGGTTGTGCCGGATTTGAAAATATTAATCACCGGCGGTACGAGCCTTTTAGGACGCTCCCGGCGTATTCATAAGCGGGTCGGCGGTCGGTTATTACGGCCCCTGCGGTGACGAAGAACTTACCGAGGCCTCACCGCCGGGGCAAGACTTCTTGGCTGAAGTCTGCCAGGCCTGGGAACAAGAAGCCAACCGGGCAATTACTTCAAAGCCACTGCCTGGCATGCCAGTTTTATCGAGATTGTGTACTCAATTGGCATGATGCTTGGGGGGCCCTTGCCATAAGCAGCCTCGGGAACATCAAAGACAAGCTTGGCGTTGTTCATATAGGGCTAATTTTATTAGGTGTGATATCGTTTTTTTGTGGAATACTCCCGCCAGGCATGACGGGTTTCTGGATATTTGCGGCATTGTGCCTGGTAATGGGGGCAAGCGTCAACCTGTATAATATTCCCTATGTTGCTTACTTGCAGGAAAACATACCCAGAGAGGTACAGGGTCGTGCCTTCTCGTTCATGGGCAGCCTGATGTCGATCACCATGCCGGCCGGGCTATTGGTCGCAGGACCGGTAGCCGAGCGTTACGGTGTTCCGCTTTGGTTCCACGTTGCGGGGATAGTAATGATAATCACAATGGCGTTAAGTGCGGTTGTAACATTACCGCAACACTCCGACCAAGAAGGGATATTCCCTTAAGTGTCAAATCAATATCATAATAATATAGTTAAAACGGTGAGGAGTAAACCTAAGTGTCCAAAAAAATAAAGGTCAGGCTTCCCAATGGTGAACAAAGAGAATGTAATGAGGGAACAACAATATTAGAGGTACTGGCTTCGGGTAAAGAACCGGGCGAGCCCCTTATAGCACTGGTGGATGGTGAGGAAGCAGAACTAACAAAAACGTTGCACTATGATGTAAACCTGACCCCCATAACCTTGAAGGAGCCACGTGGCGCCAGCGCTTATCTCAGGGGTCTTAGTTTTTTATTGATTAAAGCCGTAGGAGATATTTTTCCCGGGGCAAAAGTTACAATCGAGCATTCTTTAGGGAAGGGCATATACGGGGAGATACATTACACCAGAAATATAAATGTCCGGGATATTGCCGTGATTAAAGAGAGAATGCAGCAAATAGTTGCGGCCGATGAAAAAATAGAAAGGATAAGGGTAGAAAGGGAAGAGGCTATAAGGATATTTACAGGGCTTGACATGACTGATAAGCTCAGGTTATTGAAACATATCAAGCTTCCCTGCATCAATCTCTATAGATGCGGCAACTTATACGATTACTTTTACGGGCCTATGGTACCGTCCATGGGTTACTTAAAAGTATTTGATCTGCTTTATTATGACCCCGGTTTTATATTGATGTATCCCCACGCTGGAGACCCTTTTAACATCCCCCCCTTTAATGATCTCCCCAAGCTCGCCAGGATTTTTAAAGAGGCTGAAGAATGGGCTGCCATACTGGATGTTGGTGATGTCGGCGGGCTAAATGATAAGGTCGCGTCGGGAGAAATAAAAGATATAATCCTGGTAAATGAAGGCTTGCATGAAAAAAAGATTGCCAATATCGCTGATAAAATATACGCAAGCAAAGACAAAATAAAAATAGTGCTTATAGCCGGCCCTTCCTCATCGGGCAAAACGACCTTCGCTAAAAGGCTGTCCATCCAGCTACGGGTACTGGGTTTAAAACCGTACCCGCTATCCCTGGATGATTATTTTGTTGACAGGGAACGTACTCCAAGAGACGAAAACGGGAATTACGATTTTGAGTCCATAAGAGCACTGGACCTAGAGCTATTTAACCGGCACCTTACGTCCTTTTTAAATGGAGAAGAAGTAGAAATGCCGCAGTTTAATTTCTGCACTGGATTGAGGGAATGGAATGGCAGGAAATACAAAATGGAGAAGGATTCCGTACTTGTGATTGAAGGCATACACGGGCTAAATGAAATTTTAACTTCTTCCGTGCCCCGTGAAAACAAATATAAAATCTATATCAGCGCCCTGACCCAGTTAAATATTGATAACCACAATAGAATACCCACCACTGACGGCAGGTTGATAAGAAGGATTGTAAGGGATTACCTGTACCGGGGCCGTGATGCAGAAACTACAATTCTCACCTGGCCGCAGGTTAGAGCAGGAGAAGAAAAAAATATCTTCCCCTTCCAGGAAGAAGCTGACGTCATGTTCAACTCCGAGCTTGTATACGAGATGTGTGTCCTAAAAAAATATGCCGTCCCCCTCTTGCAGGAGATAAACCCCGGCAGCCCGGCCTATCCGGAGGCCAAAAGGTTATTGACATTTTTAAGCTATTTCCTGGAAGCCGATGAGAACGTGATTCCCAAAAACTCTATTATAAGGGAGTTTATCGGTGGGAGCTGCTTTGAGTAGCGTATTTCTTCTATTTCGTTTAGCATAAAGCCACCAGCGCCTTAACCACCTGAGAAAGCAGGGCGGGATCAAAGCCGGGCTTTACTTCGATGCTGACCGGTCCTACATTGACCAGTAAAGCATGGCCCTGTTCTATAGATACCTGCTCGGTTATTTTTACCGGCAACCACCGGTTTGAGTTTCCCGGGGAAACCACATCCTGGTTCTTATACTTCCGCAGCCAGTACCATAATTGTTTGGGGTTAACGTCTTCATGGGTAGCGCACCATTCTCTGACGCTTTGCCCGCTCTTCTTGTATTCGGCTATCCGGGTTTCCCATAGTGCTTGCCGTTCGGCTTTGGTCATAAGACACCCATGCCGCTCACGCGGCACCATCAGAAGGATGAAAATAACGGGCTGGCATTTGTTTGGAGCGAGCGACTTGGTCCGAGTGGTTGAGCAGCCTTGGCGAAGCCGAGGAGCGAGGGCGGGGCCGAGGACAGCGAGGCCTTCGGCCGGATTCTAAAGGCAAGGATGCCGAATAGGCCGGTAACCCCGCCCGAGCCCGAGGTTGAGCCGTAGGCTGATCCGCGAGGACCAGGGAGCGAGCAAAAACAATGCCAGCCTGGAGAGAAATTATTTTCCGGGTAGAAAAAATCCTCCTCAGCGTATAGTTTTCTGAGAAGGATTATCCCCTAAACCTGGGTATGATGCCAATGTGGGTTGTATTTGACGCTTATCTATGAACAAAGAAATGCGAGAGAAATTTGGCTCTCAACTCAAGTTATTTGTCAAGAGCAGGTATTAATATCTATAGGACTGGCTTTACAGGGGTTAATCTAACTTAGCTAGAAATGTTAAAAAATCCGCGCCGGAAAAAGGGATAACGAAAGACCCCAAACGGGGCCTCTTCTTTTTTCACCACCTTAGCAGGAACTCCCGTGTCTCCAGGCGAATAGCAAATGTCGGGTAGATAACCAGCACATTTGCCATCCTATCGGGGGTTCAGCATGCTGGCCATAGTCAATTCCGTCGTCCTGGTAGGCCTGGAGAGGTAGAGCGTACGGGTAGAGGTCGGATGATTCAATGCCAGGATGAGCTTTTAATGCATTACGTTACTCTCTCTTTTTTACTTGTATTCATGGTAATAAAAGTATATACTATGTATAAACCCAGAAGGAGTGAAAATCGTTATGCAACCTCGTGTGCAAAAGTGGGGCAATAGTTTGGGGATTCGCATCCCTTTGTCGCTGGCCCAAAAAGTCGGCCTTACGGAAGGCACACCGGTTGATATGCAGGTAGATGAGGACGCGATAATTATCCGCCGTAAATATTATAGCCTGGAACAATTGCTGGCCCAGGTTACACCGGATAATACTCATGGTGAAATAGATACCGGGTCTCAGTTTGGGCGGGAAATATGGTAAACACGCTGGAAACCTATATTCCCGAACGTGGTGATATCGTCTGGCTCCAGTTTGATCCCCGGGCAGGACATGAGCAAGCTGGCAGGCGGCCGGCGCTGGTAATTTCACCGCAACTTTATAACGGCAAAGTGGGGCTGGCCCTTTTTTGCCCCATTACTACAAAGGCGAAGGGTTATCCCTTTGAAGTAGAGATACCGGCTGGTTTAAAGATTACCGGAGTGATCCTGGCAGACCAGGTCAAAAGCCTTGACTGGCGGGCAAGGGAGGCGCAATTTGCCTGCAAGGTCCCGGCAGGGGTGGTAGCAGAAGTCCAGGCGAAAGTTCAGGTGTTGTTTTCCTGAGTTACAATAGAATGCGAGCAGCGATTTAGAGGGGTACAGGCAAGAGGTAGTACTTGCCGGGTTAAAAACGAACTCGGATAATGAAGTTGTTTTATCGTCTCTGGCCTGAGAGTCACTGGCTAAAGTGGACCGCAATACAAGGGAACGTCTGGCAGGAGCGATTGAAGGACTTAGGAAATACCCGCCTTAAGGTGATATCCGGGCATAGGCGCTATTTTGCCGAGAAGCCTTTTTGAAGGTGGGGGGAGATACTCTAGACTTGCCATGTACATGTATAAATGTACATGGCGGGGGGCTCTTCCGGCCCG
>NZ_JANRHG010000008.1 GCF_024733845.1 Neomoorella sulfitireducens | reverse complement strand
TACTATATAAGGATATAAATAGCGATTATTAAGATTTCGAAGGAGGAAATTGCAAATGTCGGAACCGATAAATCATTCCATTGCGGCTAAAGAGACAGAGTCAAGGAAAAATACTCTGTGGTTAGATTCGGTAGCTGGCATTTTAGAAAAAGCAGTTTACCCCATTAGCGACAAAATGAAATCTCTTTCTTTGATAATCTTAGGGCTAATGGTTTTGCCTGTAGTTTTTGATGTTTTACTTCGCCTGTTTTTTAAGTCTTCTATTTTAGGTGCAAATGAAATTGAAGAATGTGCAATGGTTGCTGTTGTTTATTTGGCAATTTCTTGTATACAAGTTAAGAAAGAGCCTATAAGTGTAGAACTAGTAGTAAGTCGGTTTCCTCAATGGTTGCAAGTTGTAATTCAAGGCTTTATTTATCTTATTTCTCTTGTGCTTTTTGGTCTCATGTCTGTACAAATGATAATAGCAACAATTGAAAACGTAGAAACTCGGAGTATAGTACTTCATATTCCAATCTTCATTTTCATGGGTTTAGCTTCTTTAGGAATTATTATGTTAACGATTGTCTTGTTAATCGACTGCCTGCGTACTTTTTCGCAGATTCTTAAAGATGGAAGAGGGCCCTGGTTACTTCTGGTGTTTACTGGTGGACTTCTTGTTTTTATATCTTCTGTGCTGGGTAGAATGTTTCTGGGGCCTCAAAATGGCATAGTTTTGGGTTCATTGGGGATGGGTATTCTGTTTTTGCTTATACTCTTACGAATGCCAATTGCATATGCAATGGCCCTGGTGGGATTGTTGGGTATGATTACTGTAAAAGGTAATTTGCGTGCCCCATTTAGTATGCTTGGAATTGTACCATATACATCTGTTGCTAGTTATATTCTGACTGTGGTTCCAATGTTTATGCTTATGGGTAACATAGCATTTCGAGCGGGCATAAGTAGAGATCTTTTCGAAGCGGCCAGTAAGTGGCTTGGACGTTTGCCCGGCGGTCTGGCTATGTCTGCTGTTGCAGCATGTGCGGGTTTTGCTGCAGTTTGTGGGGATAGCATGGCTACCGCTACCACCATGGGGGCAGTTGCTTTTCCTGAATTGAGAAGGAAAAATTACGCCGATAGCTTGAGTGCGGGTTGTTTGGCTGCAGGTGGGACACTGGGTATCTTGATACCACCAAGTATGGGTTTTATTATGTATGCCCTTGTTACTGAAGAATCAATTGGCAAGCTTTTTGTTGCAGGTATAGTTCCTGGGTTACTTTTAGCCAGCATGTTTATATTGGCCATTTGGATTATTGCCGTACGTAATCCCGCGGTAGCACCGCGGAGTGAAGCAACTCCTTTGAGAGAAAAAATTGTTTCACTTAAAGGTATTATAGGCATGTTGATTTTGTTTGTTACTATCTTAGGTGGCATTATTAGAGGATATTTTAGTCCAACTGAGGCTGGTGCGGTTGGTGCTTTTTGCGCCTTTATTTTAGCTCTATTTCAAAGGCGTCTTACAAGGGATAATTTTATATTAGCATTAAATGAAACAGTAATAGCGGTTGGCAGGTTAATTCCAATTTTAGTTGGTGTAAGTATCTTAGGGTATTTTTTAGCTGCTTCAAAGCTACCATTTTTGCTAGCTGATTTCGTTACAGGATTTGGTATAAACCGTTACATTATATTCGCTGGTGTTATAGTTTTTTATATCATTTTAGGATGTGTTTTAAATATAATACCAATGATATTGCTTACTTTACCGGCAATTTTCCCAACAATATTAGCTTTGGGTTTTGATCCCGTCTGGTTTGGTGTTGTTATAGTTATTACTATGGAAATGGGTCAGATTACCCCTCCTGTTGGTATGAATGTTTTTGCAATGAAAAGTGTAGCTCGAGATGTAGCGCTTGAAACTATGTTTAAAGGTATATTACCTTTCTTCATTTGTATGATACTTATTATTGTTATTCTAACAATTTTTCCGGGACTGGCCCTGTTTCTACCAAACTTGTTTTTTTAAATCCTGAAACCGGCGCTGCGTTTGTCAATATAAAAAGTGATCACTAGCGTTGCACACGAGCTTGTCCCGTTCGTCGTAGATTTTCGGGACGGCCATTTTCGCGATTTTTAAGCGCTTTGCATGGTGGTGGATGATTCTGGGAACAACTTCTTGCGCATCGCCTCCTTCAGTATGGGCAATTCGCGATAGCCGTTAATCCGGTGGAACCCTTTTTCGGCTTCGAGATAAGAAGCTGCCATCCAGCGAAGTATTTGCTCGCCGCTCTTCCACCTCTTTACGTTGCGGCAGTAGGTGCGAACGCGGTCATTGGCCGATTCGATTATGTTGGTCGAGTTCAGGCTTTTGGCTAGTTTTTCGGGTAATCCCAGACGGTTAACGGTGAGAGTTTCTTCCATCCCTTCCCGAAGGCTGGCAGCTGCTCCGGGATAGTTCTTTTCCAACTGCCCGGCCAGGGCTTTCAGGCTCTTTAAGGCCTGTTCGGGGTCTTCCTCCCGCCAGGCTGCATCCATTTTGCGCGCTACCCAGGGCTGCTCCGCTTTTGGCAGGTGTTCCAGGACATTGCGCTTCTTGTGCACCCGGCAGCGCTGGATAAAAGCCTGATTGCCAAAGGCGTCTTTCACCGCTGCCGCCAGGGCCTTGGAGCCATCGATAACTACCAGGATGCCTTCCTTGACTTCCAGACCTCGTTCTACCAGATCTGCCAATAGGGCCTGGCAGACGGCCTTATTCTCCGTGGCTCCTTCCCAGAGCCCCAGGATGTGCTTTTTCCCGCCGGCGTCGATCCCTATGGCAGTAACTACGGTATGCCGGGCAACTACAACGCCGTCGATTAATAGTATCAGAAAATGGTCTTTATCCAGACGTCTGTGTAATAGCTCCGCCAGGGCTTTCCTGGTGCCCCTTATAAAACGGCGGCTGACTGAGCTTTTAGATACTCCAGTGGTTTCAATATTGCTGTCAATGGGTTCGAGCCCGTGGGTATACTTGCGGGTGGAGAGGCCGTAGAGCATGCGCTCCAGGACGGCTGCAGTGAGCATATCTTCCTGCTGAAACATCTTGTGGGTTTCCAGGTGCACTTCTTGCCCGGTGACGGTGCGGCAGCGAGGGCGCTCAACAGCCACCTTGCGGCCGCCCATGATGACACTGCCCTCCTCAGTACCGTGGCGTACGGCCTTTCGCTCAGGGTTATGTTATCCTTTATGTCCACAAATAGCAGTTACCTCGATCTCCATTATTTCCCGGAACACCAGAAGGCCGGTGGCACTGGCCAGGGCCATTAAACCTTCTTGTGCCGCTCCTATTACCTCGGATAATGAAATCAGGACGGGCTGGGAGCAATGGGCTAAAAACTTTGCTGCTCCACTCTGACATTTAGGGTCATTCTTGTTGTATGATGGCATGGGTGGCGGTACCTCCTTTTGATGTTTTTCTCACCCCTGTTTTACCACACAGGGGCAGGTGGCCGCCACCTTTAAATTCTACGATATTGGGTACAACGCCTCGCGTCTTACAGCCGCTAACAAATCATAAATGTATCATAAAGGATAATTAAATGTATCAAAATAAATCTCTAAATTCTTTATGATATTATAATTGATACAATAAGGTATCATATTAAGACCAGAAAAAGCTTGAAATTGTTAGATTTTGGGGGTGGCATAATTTTTGCTTTTAATTTTGTATCATAACAAATAAAAAAATAAATTACTAGCCTTTCATAAAGAAGACTTTTAAATCCGGGCAAATTTTTTAAAGTTACCTGTCCGTGGGCATTGTAAAAAATACCAGGGAGTGATAGTTTTGATATTCAATGCTAATCAAAGAATAAGATTTCCTATACCGACAAAAGAGCTGGAAAGAAGATGGAGTGCTGTCAGGTCTGCCATGATCGAGCAAGGGATTGATCTCCTGGTAATGCAGAACGACAACCAGTTCTTAGGCGGGTATGTACGCTATTTCCTGGATGTTCCTGCCGAACAGGCTTATCCGATAACGGTATTATTTCCCGCTGGGGAAGAAATGACAGTTATATCGTGTGGCGCGCCTTCAGGATCCCTTCCTCCTGACTATGCCCTGCGGGGAGTAAAAGCAAAAATCGGTCGTCCTTATTTTCGTTCTGTAAGCTATACCAATCAACTTGACGCTGAAGTGGCAGTAAAGACAATACGGGATCTCAAGTGCAAAAAAGTCGGCTTTGTAGGATTTTCCATGCTGTCGGCCATGTTCTATAAATATTTGACTGAAAACCTTGCGGAGGTAGAATTCGTAGATGCTACAGATATGGTTGATCGGATTAAAGCAATCAAGAGTGAAGAAGAGATTGCCTGGATCCGCAAGGCTGTTGCTATGCATGATTATGTAGTTGCAGCTATACCGGCATTATTACGCCCGGGAATGTATGAATTTGAGTTACGGGCAGAACTACAGAAAATAATGGTGGAATATGGTAGCGAAGAACAATTAATAATGATGGGTTCAGAGGTTACCGGCAAAAGAACACCACAACTTCATTCTTTCCTCCAGAACCGCCGGATAGAAAAAGGCGATCAGGTATTTGTCATGGTGGAAGCAAGCGGCCCGGCCGGTTTCTATGCTGAAATAGGAAGGATATTTTCGCTCGACGATCCACCGCGCCCGTTATTGGAGGCATGGGAAATAGCACGTTCGGCCCAGCATTATGTTGCCTCCCTCTTAAAGCCGGGTGCCGAACCTGCACGCCTTTTAGAAGCTAACAACAGTTTTTTAGAAGGAAAAGGTTTTGCGGGTGAAGAGCGCCTTTTTGCTCATGGTCAAGGATATGATCTTGTTGAAAGACCGGCTTTTTTACCGCAGGAAACTATGAAACTGGAAGAAAATATGCTCGTAGCAGTTCATCCCGTGGCGGCTAATGACTCGGTTTTTGCCTTTTGCTGTGATAACTACCTGGTTACCGCGGAGGGGGCAGAGTTATTGCAGAAAACTCCCCAGGAGATTTTTGTTCTATAAATCAATACTATTATGGCTCTGCGAATTACAGGCTGTAAATAAAAGTGTCGAATGACGGTATGGACATTTTCGTTAAAAATGGGGGGAGACTTTTTGAAGGTAAACAGTATCGCGATTCTTTACAAGCCTGACGACAGGGTACCCCATCAGATTGAAGAACGCCATTTAGACATGGTACGTAATACAGCACCTCAGGCTGAGGTGATTTATGCCAGGGATGAACAGGAGCTATTGGCGAAAGTCGATGATGCCGATGTGCTTTTGACCTGGGGTTTGTATAAACCCGTGACTTTTTGCCAGAAGGCCAAAAGTCTAAAGTGGTTGCATGCGCTGTCCGCCGGTCTTGACGGTGTCATGACGCCGGAGATCAGGAACTTAAAGATCAGGATAACCAGCACTAAAAATATCCATGGCCTGCCCATGGGCAATCACGTCCTGGCGTATATCCTGTCTTTCCTCCGTTGCTTGCCTGTTTTTAGGAAGCAGCAGGAACTCCAGATATGGGATAAAGAGATGAAAAGAGCGCATGAGTTTTACGGCCGGTATTTTCGCTTAGAAGAAGCCTGGGGTAAAACGGTCGGTATCGTTGGGTTTGGTAGCATTGGCCGGGAAATAGCGCGGCAGTGTAAAGCTTTAAATATGCGCGTCGTGGCTCTAAAAAGAACGCCGGTGGAATGCGAGTTGCTGGACAGGCTCTACTCTCCTGATGAGTTGGAATTGTTGTTGCGAGAATCCGATTTTGTAGTAATTATTGTACCTTTAACTGCGGCTACGCGGGGAATGATAGACGAGAAAAAATTGAAGTGCATGAAAAGGAGCGCGTTTTTAATAAATGTAGCCAGGGGTCCCGTGGTAGATGAAGCTGCTTTGATTAAAGCTCTTGAGGAAGGGACTATAGCTGGAGCGGGATTGGATGTTTTTGAAATTGAACCATTACCTGCTGATAGCCCGTTGTGGAAAATGCCCAATGTAATAATTACTCCCCACTGTGCAGCAGATTCGCCTATGTATATGGACCGTGCTTTTAAAGTTTTTTGCGATAACTTGAAAAGATTCCTGAATGACGAACCCCTGCTTTATGAAGCTGATCTGCATGCCGGGTATTAAATAAAGTTAAAAAACATGTTTTCAGGCCGGGAACATTTAAATACTTGTGATGGAAGGGGCGTACCATGTGACTGCCTCAGGCACTGGCATGAGAAGTTTTTTTTCCAGTAAACTCAACAAGATAATTGATTACTGCATCCTTGCTCTGGCTGCAGTTGCCGGGTTTATGGTGCTGTTCATGCTTCTTGCCGTTTGTTTTGCCACCCTGTCCCGTTATCTGTTTAACAAGCCGTATGCTTTTCTGATTGACTACTCTTCCTATTCCCTGCTGTATATAGCATTTCTCGGCTCGCCGTGGCTGCTCCAGAAGCGCGGGCATGTGGCAATTGATATGCTGGTCAATGCCCTCCCTCCGGGAGTAAGGCCTTTCTGGTGTGCAGCTGTTAATTTGATCACTGCCTTTATCTCGGTGGTCATCTGCTGGATCGGCCTTTCTCTTACCTATACCAATATTATAAACCGTGTTGTGGTAGACGATTTTCTCAGTACGCCGAAATGGATCCTGATGGCTCCCATCCCCGTCAGTGCATTCTTCCTCGCGGTCCAGTCCATTCGCAATATGATAGAAGATCTCTCACGCCGGAAAAGGGAACTGAAAGGGGATGCAGCATAATGGCCTGGTCAGTCGTCCTGGTATTGTTTATTGGCTGCCTTATCCTGGCAATGTTTACCGGGTTGCCAATCGCCTTTAGTTTTTTACTGGTATCCGGTGCGGCTATTTACGAAATGGTGGGTGTTGGCGGCCTGAAGCAGCTGGTGCTGGGCATGCAATCTCAGCTATGCAATTTTAACTTTACGCCTATCCCGTTCTTTGTCATAATGGGTGAGGTCTTTTTCCAGTCCGGGATAATTACGCAAACTATGGACGCCCTGTCCCGGATTGTGCGCAAGGTACCCGGGCGGTTAAGTGTCATTACACTGCTGGGGGGAGGTATTTTTGCATCACTTAGTGGTTCCTCCCTCGGCAACACGGCCATGTTCGGTTCGTTGATGATGCCGGAAATGATGCGCCGTCGCTATTCCAAAGAAATGACAACCGGCTCCATCATAGCTTCCGGTGCGCTGGCTATGATTATACCCCCCAGCAATCAGGCGGTTATGTTGGGCGGTATTGCCGGCATCTCGGTCAGCAAGATCCTTCTGGGTTCGGTCTTACCCGGCATCCTTATGCTGGTTTTATATATCGCCTACATTATAGTCTCTTGCATCCTTAACCCTTCCCTGGCTCCTGTCGACAATATTGATGATGCTACAGGCCGGATAAGCTTTTCTGAAAAAATAATTACGATCCTGAGAGATATTGTCCCCCTGGTTTTTGTCTTCGCGGTGATAATCGGCATCATATTTTTAGGCGTCGGCACTGCCACCGAGGCTGCGGCCATCGGCGCCCTGGCTGCCTATATCCTGGCAATTGTTTACCGTAAATTCTCTTTCAAGTTGCTGATCAACACTTTAATCAGCTCTTTGAAAACTTCAGCCATGCTAATGTTGATCATCGGAGCTTCCACCGGATTCAGCCAGGTAATCTCCTTTACCGGCGCCAGCCGGGAGGCTGTTATGGCTATTACCTCGACAATAAGTTCTCCTATATTGGTACTGGTTGTCATGCTCATTATCTCTTTCATTATGGGACTTTTTATTGAGCAGGCTGCCATCATGATGATCTGCCTGCCGTTATTTATGCCCCTGGTGAGGGCCTTCGGTATTCATGAAATCTGGTTTGCCGTTCTCTTTTTAATCCTGCTTCAGATAGGCCAGTTCACCCCGCCCGTTGGCATGTCTCTCTTTGTAATGAAAGGAGTTTCACCGCCTGAGGTCACTCTGGGTCACATTATCAAAGGCGCGATCCCGTTTTTAATCATCGACATTATTGTAGTTATTATCATTGCCCTGGTACCTCTAATCGTTACAGCCCTTCCCAATTTAATTTCATAAAGTTTTTTTGAAAGGAGGGTAAAAGTTAAAAGCAAGTCCTTCATAAAATTCCATTTTAAAATGAAAAGGAGGAATGAATCATGAAAAAGACCCTGATTATTATTTTGACACTACTCCTCAGTTTCACCCTGGTTGCCTGCGGGAGCTCCGGTAGTTCACAAACGAAAGAAGAAAGTGATAAAAGCGCTTCGGGCTCCAAACCAATTACAATACGTCTTTCCGGCGCCTTTGCGGAAGGTACTGACCACTACTATTACTTTGAAACCTTTTGCAAATCGGTATATGAACGTTCAAATGGCACAGTTACCGTCGTCTGGGGGCATGGTCCTGAAGCAATTCCTTCTAACCAGCTTGCTGAGGCTATGCAGAACGGGATGGTAGAACTGGTTTATACACCCTTAGCTTATACAGTTACAGTTATTCCTGGCTTTGCCGGAATGAAGTTAACGGACGCTGCAACAATGCGCGCAAGCGGCGGTGTTGACTATGTAAATTCCATTACAACCGATAAGCTGAAAGCCCATTATCTTGGCCGTACGCAGGATGGTAGCTATTTCGTCCTGGGCATGAATAAAGAAGTGGATTCTCTTGACGATTTTAAAGGCCTGAGTATCCGCGGTACCTCTGCCACCAAACCCTTGATCTCATCCTTGGGCGCCGAAATGGTTACCATGGGCTGGGCTGATGTTTACCAGGCGCTGGAAAAGAACGTGGTACAGGGAGCGGGCGGTACCTTAAAGGACTTTGTTGATAACGACCTGGGCCGCGTCTTGAAGACCCTGGTATTACCCGGCGTCTACAATTCTGATTCTTCGCTTTTAATTGCCAATCACGTATGGGACAAGCTGGATGATGTACAAAAAGATGCAATAATCCAGAGCGCCATTGACTGGGAAAAAGATTCGTTGAGAAAGAATCAAGCTGATAATGAGAAAAATATTGCCACTCTAAAAGAAGCCGGTGTTAAAGTTGTAGATCTGGGTGAAGAATACAAGAAAGC
Organism: Neomoorella sulfitireducens; assembly: GCF_024733845.1. Taxonomy (GTDB): domain Bacteria; phylum Bacillota; class DSM-521; order Neomoorellales; family Neomoorellaceae; genus Neomoorella; species Neomoorella sulfitireducens. Next base: position 127,661 of record NZ_JANRHG010000008.1, on the reverse strand, counting down.
GGCTTATGAGGCTGCCTGGAAGGAAGCTGAAAAGGCAGATGCTGAAGTCGCTGCGAAGCTGAGATCCTACGCTGGAATGTAAAACTTAAACTTTAAAACTCATTTGTTGCTATTTTTTCCAGGACGAAAAAGAGGGCGTGCCTCAAAGCAAATGTAAGACAGGGGCACGCCCTTTTTTAGCATGATAACTTACGTTTGTTAGAAAAGTAATCCTTTTACCCTTGAAATTTGTAGCTGGTTAAATAAGTTTAGTCATACCTCCCCGGTACGGGCATATACATAAATAAAGAAACATGCTTGTCCGGGGGGAAACAAGGTGCGGGATAGCTGGGACTGGGAAGAAATTAAAGGGGCTCCCCTGGGCGGCTGGACCGGGCCGGGGAGAACCCTGCCGCCGCCGCGGCCTCGCCGCCGCTGGGTGCGGCAGGTGATTGTTGCCGGCGTTTTGTGGCTTATCCTAACCCTGCTCTTTCGCCTGGACACCCCGGTGGTTAAGCCCTTACAAACAGGCCTGCGCTACTACCTTGCCGACCCGGCGGCCGATTATACCCCGGCGGTAGCCCGGTTGGTGCGTTCGGGGATGTGGCTGGATGCATACGACCGCTGGGTATTCCATTTCCTGGGGAACGGGGCCGTACCGGTAACCTCGGGCGAAGCCCTGCCGGCCCTGGCCGTACCCCTCTCGGGGGAGGTCAGCCGGCCTTACGGCTGGGTAACTGAAGACGGCCGGCAGTATTTTCATAACGGTATCGATATCCAGACCGCGGGCGGCTCAACCGTCCGCGCCGCCCTGGCGGGAAAAGTCATCAGGGCCGGGGAAGATCCCGTGCTGGGGCTGGTTGTAGAAATCGATCACGGCCGGGGCCTGGTTACTGTTTACGGGACCCTGGGCGATACCAGGGTAACCCCGGGCCAGGTAGTAGAAAGGGGAGATGTAATTGCCGTCCTGGCCAGGGGAGAGAAAGCGCAGCTTCATTTCGAAGTGCGCCGGGACGGCCAGGGGGTAGACCCCGCGCTCATGTTGACTTCACAGGACAAGATTTAAACCATGCGTGCCGGTCGGGTGGGGACTACGGAGATAATTTTTAACGACTATTTTCTCCTCCTCCTGGGTCTTTATTTTCTCATGGGGGTTCTACCCCAGGCCTTAATGCTGTTTGCGGCGGTGGCGTGGCATGAAAGCTGCCATGCCCTGGCAGCCTCGCGGCTCGGCTGGCAAGTACAGGGGATAGAACTCTTTCCCTTCGGCGGGGTGGCACGTCTCCTGCGGCCGCCGGGAAGGGATTCCAGGGACGAAGCCCTGATTGCCCTGGCCGGCCCTGCGGCTAGCCTTTTGCTGGCACTCGGGATATACGTTGCCAGCTTTTTTGCCAGCCTGACGCCTGCCTGGCTCCTTTTTTTTCGCCAGGTGAACCTTATCCTTGGCCTTTTTAACCTGTGGCCGGGACTGCCCCTGGACGGGGGTCGTGTCTACCGGGCCCTGAGGTCGAAATATGCGGGCATCTACCGGGCAACTGTGGAAGGGGTTTACGGGGGTAAGGCCCTGGCCTTTCTCCTGGGTGCGGGGAGCATTGCCGGGTTTATTTTCAAAATGGTGGACCTCCAGGGCCTGGCCCTGGCCCTATTTATCTATTGTATAGCCCGGCAGGAAGGGGAGATGGCGCCCTATATGTTCTGGCAGGAATTCTGGCGGCAGCGGGGTAAGAAAAAGGACGGCGAGGTGCGGTCTAAAACCGGGAGGGTTTCCTGGCTGGCGGCCGGCCCGGAGCTGACCCTGGCCAGGGCGGTTCGCTCCTTTTCCCCCAACGCTTTCAACCTGGTTGCCGTTATCGGCAAAGGCGGGCGGCTGGAAGGGATCCTGACGGAAACAGAAATTATCCAGGAACTCCTGGAAGGCGGGGACAACAGCCTGGAAGCCCTGTTGCGGCGTTAAGGTGACCTGTGGCTGTGGATATAATAACCAGGAGGAGTATATTTTTTTTTGAATTCCTGTTATACTAATGGACAGGATATTTTTATGACGTGAGGCGAAAAAGTTGCCCGGTATTGATCTGGAAAAGTTGTTAACCCGGGTCAGCAAACCGGCCCGTTATCTGGGGACGGAGTGGAATGCCGTTCATAAAGATTGGGAAGAAAACCCGGTACGTATGGCTTTTATATATCCCGACCTTTATGAAGTAGGCATGTCCCACCTGGGGCTGGCCATCCTGTACGGGGCCGTCAATGAGCGTCCCGGTATGCTCATGGAGCGGGCCTTTGCCCCCGGGCCGGACCTGGAGGTACTGCTGCGAGAAAACCGTATCCCCCTCTTCAGCCTGGAATCCCGCCGGCCCTTAACTGCCTTTGACGTCCTGGGCTTTACCCTCCAATACGAGATGAGTTATACTACAATTCTTAATATCCTTGACCTGGCCGGCATACCCCTCCTGGCCGGGGAGCGCACGGCGGGTCATCCCCTGGTTATCGGCGGCGGTCCGGGGGTGGCCAACCCGGAGCCGGTGGCCCCTTTTTTTGATGCTTTTCTCCTGGGTGATGGCGAGGAGGCATTACCTGAACTGCTGGCAGTATTGGGCCGGTTAAAAAAGGAAGGGATAATTAACGACCGGCACCGGGTTTTAAAGGTCCTGGCCGGCATGCCTGGCTTTTATGTTCCTTCCCTGTATGATGTTAAATACAATAACGACGGTACCGTGGCCGCGGTTGTACCCCGGGAGGAGGGTGTGCCCGGGCGGGTAGTCAAACGGGTCATCCAGGACCTGGATGCCGCTTTTTTCCCTACCAGGCCTGTTGTACCCTTCCTGGAGGTAATCCATGACCGCATCATGCTGGAAGTCATGCGGGGTTGCACCCACGGCTGCCGTTTCTGCCAGGCCGGAGCCATTTACCGGCCGGTAAGGGAGAGGGACCTTTCCATCCTCCTGCGCCAGGCGGAGGAACTGGTGCGCCACACCGGCCACGAAGAGATATCCTTAACTTCTTTAAGTACGGCCGATTACTCCCGGGTGGAGGAACTGGCGCGGTTCCTGGCAACTGCCTATGCCGGCCAGGGCGTTAGTGTTTCCCTGCCTTCTTTACGGGTGGACGCCTTCAGCGTACGCCTGGCTGAAGCCGTCCAGCAGGTCCGGAAAAGCACCCTCACCTTTGCGCCCGAGGCGGGCAGCCAGCGCCTGCGGGATGTCATCAATAAAGGTGTGGACGAAGAGGACATCATGGCGGCTACGGGCGAAGCTTTCCGGGCCGGCTGGCAGGCCGTAAAACTCTATTTTATGCTTGGTTTGCCTGAGGAAAGGGAAGAGGATCTCCTGGGGATTGTTGAACTGGCGCGACGTATCCTGGATCAGGGGAGGCGGCTGGCCCCCGGGGGTAAACCTACTATAACCGTCAGTGTATCTTCCTTTGTCCCCAAACCCTGGACGGCGTTCCAGTGGGAACCCCAGGATCGGGTGGAAGTAATCAAGGAAAAACAGCAGCTGCTGCGTACCCGTCTTAAAGGCCCGGGGTTGCGGTTTAACTGGCATGAGGCCGAGGTTAGCTTTATTGAAGCGGTGCTTTCCCGGGGCGACCGGCGCTTGAGCAGGGCGATTGTGGCGGCGTGGCGCCGCGGTGCCAGGTTAGAGGGCTGGACGGAATACTTTAATTACAGCCTCTGGGAGGAAGCTTTCCGGGATACGGGCCTGGATCCGGCCTTTTATGCCTACCGCCGGCGGCGGGATGACGAAATATTTCCCTGGGACCACCTGGATTTTGGTGTAACGAAAGAATTTTTAATGAGGGAACGCCGGCGGGCCCGGGAAGGCCTGGTTACAGTTGATTGCCGCTCGGGTCGCTGCACCGGTTGCGGCGTTTGCCCGGGCCTGGGCGTTGACCTGATCCTGAAGGGAGGCTCCCGGGACGGTGCGCTTTAGGATTAAGTATAGCAAGGGCGGGCAGGCAGTCTTCCTGGGTCACCTGGATATGCTTCGCCTGTGGCAGCGGGCCATGCGCCGGGCGGGGCTTCCCCTGGCCTACAGCCACGGCTTTAACCCCCACCCGCTCCTGGCTTTCGGCCCGGCCCTGGCGGTGGGGATCGAGAGCCGGGCGGAATATCTGGACGGGGAACTTACGACACCGCTGGAGCCGGCTGTGCTCAAAGACAGGTTGCAGGCCCAGTTGCCGGCAGGCCTGGAGATCCGGCAGGTCTTTACTATTCCCCGCCAGGCCCCGTCCCTGACGGCTATTATCAACGCTGCCGCCTACCGCGTTACCTGGGAAGATCCTCCCGATCCCAAAAGCCTCAAGGAAAAAGCGAAAGACTTTCTTTCTCGCCCGGCTGTCGAGGTGAACCGGCGGGGTAAAGACGGGGTCAAGGCCAGGGACATCCGCCCGGGGGTTTACCAGCTCGTCGTTACCCCGGAAGCTGCCCTGGAGATGCTCCTCGAGTGCAGTTCCCGGGGAAACGTGCGCCCGGAAGAGGTCGTCAGGGCCATGGACCTGGAGGACCCCCTGCGGGTGATCCGTACCGGCCTGTTTAACCGCCGGGACGACAACAGGATACTGGCTCCGGAAGAGCTGGCTGATGCGCGGTATATGACCCCGGCGCGAGGAGACAGTGCTTTGCATGAGAAGGTAGAGATAGGTGAATAAAGAAATTTTAATCCAGGTAGATGCTGAAGAGACGGGAGTAGCCGTCCTGGAGGACGGCCGTTTAATGGAGATTTACCTGGAAAGGCCCAAAAAGGAGCATCTGGTAGGTAATATATATAAGGGAAGGGTAGCCAACGTTTTACCCGGCATGCAGGCGGCCTTTGTTGATATCGGCCTGGAGAAGAACGCCTTTCTTTTTGTCGATGATACCACCGGCCTGGAAGTATTAGAGGATGCACTGCCTCCCCGCAGCCGGCGGCGTATCAGCGATGTCGTGCGGGTAGGCCAGGAGATTCTGGTCCAGGTAGTCAAAGAACCCCGGGGGAGCAAGGGTGCCCGGGTTACTACCCATATTACCCTGCCGGGACGTTATCTTGTTCTCATGCCTACCCTTAACTATATTGGCGTCTCCCGGCGCATCGGCAGCGAGGAGGAAAGGGAGCGCCTGAAAACCGTAGCCCGGTCCGTTAAACCGCGCCGTATGGGTTTAATCGTCCGCACGGCGGCAGCCGGTGCCGGGCTGGAGGAGCTCCGGGAAGACGCCCGGGCCCTGGACCGGGCCTGGAAACGTATTTACGAACTGGCCCGGCAGAGCAAAGCCCCGCGGCTGCTCCATCATGATGTGGAGCTTTCTTTACGTATTCTTAGGGACTTATTTACGGAAGATGTGGACAGGCTCCTGGTCAATTCCCGGCATACCTACGACCTGGTTATAGGTATCCTGGCCGGGAACTCGCCGGAACTGCGGCGCCGGGTGGTGTTAAGGGACGGGGCCGACCTTTTTGCCCTTTATGGCGTTCACAATCAAGTAGATCAGGCTTTGAAACGCAAAGTCTGGTTAAAATGCGGCGGGTACCTGGTGATCGACCAGATGGAGGCCCTGACGGCCATTGATGTCAATACGGGCAAATTTGTCGGCCGCCATAACCTGGCCGACACGATCCTGACAACCAACCTGGAAGCTGCTGCAGAAGTGGCCAGGCAGCTCCGCCTGCGCAATATTGGCGGTATTATTGTCGTCGATTTTATTGACATGGAAAATCCCGCTCACCGGGAACAGGTGATAAAAGTCCTGCAGAAGGAATTGGCCCGGGATAAAACAAAGACCCAGGTGCTGGGCTTTACCCGCCTGGGGCTCCTGGAAATGACCCGGAAAAAAGACCAGCCGGAACTGGGGAGCATGCTGCAGCAGGATTGCCCTTATTGCCGGGGTACAGGCAAAGTCCTGTCAGAAGAAACGGTGGCCCTCCAGGCCAGGAAAAAAATCCTGCAGCTGGCGGCGGAGAGCAGGGCGCGGGCCCTGCTGGTAGAGGCCAATACGGCGGTAGCCGCCCTGCTGATTGGCACTGGCGGTGCCAATTTGCGCCTCCTGGAACGGCGGGCAGGCAAACGGCTGATCATCAGGGGCAATGAAAACCTTCACCTGGAAGAAGTAAACCTCCGCGAACTTTTTGATTTGGACGAAATCAACGATGCCGCTCCTGTTAAAGCCGGGCAGGTTTTAAAAGTGCTTATCGAGGGAGCCCATACGACCAACAACGGGGACGGTATCGCCAGGGTGGACGGCTTTGTCCTGGATATCCCCGGCGGTGCCTCTTATCTCGGCCGGGAAGTTCCCGTTGAGGTTACCCGGGTTTACCGTACCTTTGCCAGGGCCCGGCTCCTGGACGATGCAGGGAAATTTTCGCGCCACACCTAATGCCGCTTCTGCTGCCGGGAAGGGTTTTTTTCGCGGATTTGGGCATTAAATTTAAGGTGTAGAAACCGGGCTCTTACGGTGCCCCGTAGCTTGTTCAAATGCATAGGCCATACCTATTAGAATCCCTTCACTCCAGGGCCTTCCTAAAAACTCAATCCCGATAGGAACGCCTAAAGGAGCGGAGACTGCCGGGCGGGAAAAACCGGCCGGTACAACGATAGAAGGGAAGCCTGTGACAGCGCCTAGTATCCCGTTCCTGTCCAGTTGGGGTTCACCTATTAAAGCGACAAGACGTTTTTGATGCGGGAAAACCAGAGCCGTCAGTTGATATTTTGTCATAGTAGCTATGATTTGCCGTTGCAATTTAGTCCTCTTAAGCAGTCGTTCTTTATACTCTTTGCCATGTAAATTAGGATCGTAGTTTAGTTGTTCTTTTAGAAGTCGCTCAATGGATTTTTCATAGCAACCGGAAAGAACTAATTCCTCAAGACTTTTTACCGGTGCCTTTGTCCCCTGGTTCTGGAGGTAATTATCGAAATTTATCCGGCCTTCAAAAGCCTGCAGATCTAGATCTGAAACAAGGTTATCTGTATAAACCCCGGGTATATTAATGCTTTCGACCCGGGCTCCTAGACTTTCTAAATCTTTAATCGCCGCATGAATTGTCCTGTTTACTTCTTCATATTCCGGCCCGGAACCAAAAAAGTTTTCTAAAACACCAAGGCGGTGTCCTTTCAGAGCCTTTATTGACAATTTGCCCGTATAACTTTCAGGAATATTACCCGTGCTCCATGCCGTGATTGGGTCCTTTGGATCATATCCGGCCGTTGCTTTTAATAAAATTGCAGCATCTATAACGCTGCGGGTGATGGGCCCGGCAGTATCCTGGGTAAGGGCTGCGGGCATAATCCCATCACGGCTTAAAAGCCCCATGGTAGGTCGAATACCTACCAGGTTATTGGCTGAAGCCGGAGAACGGATTGAGTTAAGCGTATCTGTTCCTAGACCAACGGCACCAAAATTGGCCGCTACGGCTGCTCCGGTACCGCCACTGGACCCGCCGGGGGTTCTTGTAAGGTCATATGGGTTTCGGGTTTGGCCTGCCAGGGAACTAATTGTAGTCCCTCCCCGGGCAAATTCGTGAAGGTTTGCTTTTGCTAGAATGATTGCGCCGGCTTGTCTTAACTTGCTTATAATGAAACTATCCTTCCCTGGATTAAAGTTCTTGAACAGTATATTGCCACCGGTAGTCGGCATGTCTTTCGTTTCAATATTGTCTTTAACAATGACGGGTATTCCATGCAATAAACTTCTCGGCCCTTTATTTTTTCTTTCTTGATCCAGGCCCGTAGCTATTTGTAATGCTCGCGGGTTGACCCGGATAATGCTGTTCAGTTTTGGACCATCTTTATCATATTTGGCTATTCTTTCCAGGTACCATTCTACTAATTCTCGCGAAGTTATTTCATGGGTTTCCAGGGCATGTGCCAGTTCAGGAATATTTGCCTCCATTATCTGGAATGCCTTTTTCTTCATTTTTTTGCTCCCTCCATGATGCGGACCGGGGTTTATATTTCTTTCCTGATGACATTATCCCAGGCCGCGTAAAAGGTGACAATATTTCATTTTGTAAGGGGCAGGGTAATCACGGCTGCTTGACAGGTACTGGGAAGATGTGTTACACTGCAGGAAGCCGCACCAGAGTTTTAAACCGCTCACCGCAGGTTTTAAAACCTTTTTTAAAAAGGTACCGCGCGGGTGGCGAGTCTTAGCTTGGGGGGATTCCATTGTATGCTATAATTACGACCGGCGGCAAGCAGTACCGGGTAAGCGAGGGCGACGTTATCCGGGTGGAAAAGCTGCCGGTTGCCGAAGGCGAAAAGGTAGTCCTTGATAAAGTGCTTGCCGTCGGTGAAGGAGAAAACCTGCAGGTAGGCACTCCCTACGTAAACGGTGCCAGGGTTACCGCCGCCGTAGAAGCCCAGGGTAAGGGCAAAAAGATACTCGTCTTTAAATACAAGCCCAAGAAAAATTACCGGCGCAGGCAGGGGCACCGCCAGCCTTACACCAGGTTGCGGGTTGAAAAAATCGAGGTGCAATGATAAGGATTGTCTTCTGGCAGGAAGAAGGTGGAGCTCTAGCAGGTTTCACCATTTCCGGCCACGCCGGTTACCGGCCTAAGGGGGAGGACATCGTCTGTGCCGCCGTATCCGCCCTGGCCCAGACGGCCGTTTTAAGCCTTAAGGAACACCTGGCCGAAGAACCGGAAGTAAGGATCGAAGAGGGTTTCCTTGAGTGCCGCCTGCCGCCTTCCCTCAAGTCCTCCGGGAAGGAAAGGGCACGGGTTATTTTAGAGACAATTGCCACCGGACTCAAGGCCATAGCAAGGGATTATAAAGAATATTTGCGGTTAGAGTACCGGCGGGTGTGAAAGGGGAAAACGCTGACTGCAAGGGGGTGGGCGAGATGATTATGGATTTACAGCTTTTTGCCCATAAAAAAGGTGTAGGTAGTTCCCGGAACGGGCGTGACAGCGAAGCCAAACGCCTGGGAGTTAAAAGACAGGACGGGCAGTATGTAAAGGCCGGTAATATCCTGGTACGGCAGCGGGGCACCAGGATCCATCCGGGCCTGAATGTTGGTATCGGCAAGGACGATACCCTCTTTGCCCTGATTGACGGAGTAGTCCGTTATGAGCGCAAAGGCCGCGAGAAGAAACAGGTAAGCGTTTATGCCAGCTAACAAAAACCCCTGGAAGCTTCCAGGGGTTTCTACTATAGGCCGGCCTGTTTATAGGAACAGGGACGGGATCGCAGAATAAAAAGGAGGAGGTATCTGTTATGACCTGGCAGGCGGCGGATGTTATTTCCTTGCTGCGCTGGCAGAGACACGATTTCTTGAACCACCTCCAGGTAATTTCGGGCTACATCCAGCTGCAAAAAAGCGATCGGGCTTTAACATACCTGCAGGAGGTTACTGCCGGGCTGGAGCAACTGGGGCGGCTCATGCACCTGAAACAACCCCACCTGGCCCTGGTGAGCCTTATGAAGATAGAACAGGCAGCTGCCAGGGGGATAAACCCGACCATTGCAGTACATACCCTGATGGAGAACCTGGACATGGATAATGATGCAGCCCTAGCCCTCTGGGAGGCCGCCTGGGACCTGGCCCTGGACCTGGCCGGGGATGGGAATATCCTTCAGGTTTGCCTTACTGAGAAGGAGGGCTACCACCTGGCCTTTCAAGCCGGGGCACCGGCAGACCTCCCTGCCGGTGCGGCAGACCACCTGTCAGGCCTGGCCGTGCGTTACCAGGTCCCCTTCACCTGGGAACCGGAAAAGGGAAAATTGGAGCTCCTGTTGAGGAAACATTAAAAATCGCAGTTAGACTGCGATTATGGGTGGGGATATGCCTCCCCGGAAAGTACCGGTTTTAGCATAACCCTATTTTTGGAGGAAGGTTATTTCTTGTTTTACGACGAGGCCAAAATCTATGTACGCGGCGGCGACGGCGGCAACGGTGTGGTAGCCTTCCGGCGGGAGAAATATGTCCCCCGCGGCGGCCCCAGCGGCGGTGACGGCGGCCGCGGTGGCAGCGTAATTCTTGAAGCCGATGCTTCCTTGAGAACTTTAGTCGATTTTCGCTATCGATCCCACTACCGGGCCGAGCGTGGCCAGCACGGCCAAGGAAAGAATAAACACGGCCGCAGTGCCCCGGATCTGGTCCTCCGGGTACCGGTCGGGGTGGTAGTCCGGGATGCCGCTACCGGGCAGGTGCTTGCCGATCTGGTAGAGCACGGCCAGCGCGTCGTGGTGGCGGCCGGCGGCCGGGGCGGCCGGGGAAATGCCCGCTTTGTTTCCCCGACAGACAGGGCACCCACCTTTGCCGAGAAGGGCGAACCGGGGGAGGAACGCTGGCTGCTTCTGGAATTAAAGCTGCTGGCCGATGTGGGCCTTATCGGCATGCCCAATGCCGGCAAATCAACCCTTCTTTCCAGTATCTCTGCTGCCCGGCCCAAGATAGCCGACTACCCCTTTACCACCCTGACCCCTGTCCTCGGTGTGGTCCGGGTAAATGAAGAAAGCTCCTTTGTGGTGGCCGACATACCCGGCCTGATTGAAGGTGCCCACCAGGGGGCAGGCCTGGGTTTAAAGTTTTTGCGTCATATTGAGCGCACCAGGGTCCTGGTCCACGTCCTCGACGTATCTTTACCGGCCGAAGAAGTCCTGGATAACTGGCGGACTGTCAACAAAGAGCTGGAACATTACAACCCGCAACTGGCCCGGCGCCCCCAGGTAATAGCCGCCAATAAAACGGACATCACCGGTTGGGAAACAAAAGTAACCTATCTTAAAGAACACTTAGGGGATGCTTACCCCGTGTTTCCCATTGCCGCCGCTACCGGTGCCGGCCTTGAACCCCTTCTTTACCACCTGGCAGCCATGCTGGAAAAATTGCCGCCACCGGAGCCGTTAATGGAAGCCGAAGAAGAAAAGGTAACGACCTTTACCCCGGAGGAGATAACCATTACCAGGGAAGGCAGCGCCTTCCTGGTTAAAAATAGAGAAATAGAGCGCCGGGTAGCCATGACTTACCTGGATAACGACGAAGCCGTCCGCCGCCTCCAGGTCTACCTCCGCCAGAAGGGCGTCGAGGAAGCCCTGCGCCGGGCCGGCGTCTTCCCCGGTGCTACGGTAAGAATAGGTAAATATGAATTTGAGTACAGGGAAGAGGAATAAAAAGCTGGAGTACAGATCAACCAGCAATCGCCGTTTTTGATAGAACCTTATTTTATTAGTAGGAGTGACGGCCTTGACGGAGAAGGAGTGCCGTGAGGCCCTGCAGCACGCTTGCCGGCTGGTAGTTAAAGTAGGCACCAGCACCCTGACCCATAAAACGGGAAAATTAAACCTCGAGCGCATGGAGCGCGTGGTCAGGGAACTGGTGGATCAGGTCAATTCCGGCCGCCAGGTGGTGCTGGTCACATCCGGGGCCGTGGGGGCCGGCATGGGCCGCCTGGGTTTAAAGGAAAAACCCCGGACCCTGCCGGAAAAACAGGCCGCGGCCGCCGTTGGCCAGGGCCTGCTCATGCATATGTATGAAAAACTGTTCAGCGATTACGGGCTGCTGGTAGCCCAGGTCCTTTTAACCCGGGACGACCTGGCCGACCGCCGCCGTTACCTCAATTCGCGCCACACCCTGGCTACCCTCTTGAACCTGGGTGTAGTGCCCATAGTCAACGAAAACGATACCGTAGCCGTAGATGAGATCCGGGTCGGAGATAACGATACCCTCTCAGCCCTGGTGGCAGGTCTGGTTGACGCCGATATTTTAATCCTGCTGACGGATACCGGCGGCCTGTTTACCTCCAATCCCCAGGACGATGAAAACGCCACATTACTTACCTGTGTTACCGAAATCACACCAGAAATTGAAGCCCTGGCCGGGGGTGCCGGTTCTACCTGGTCCACCGGAGGTATGGCGACCAAGATCCAGGCCGCGCGGCTGGCTACCAGCTTCGGCATCCCGGTGGTGATTACCAGTGGCCTGGAAAGTGGAAAAATCAGCGCCGTCCTGCGCGGGGAAGGAGTAGGAACCATTTTTATTCCCCGGGAGCACCGGACCCATACCCGCAAGCGCTGGCTGGCCTACGGGCCGGCCGCCCAGGGCCGGGTGCAGGTGGACGCCGGGGCCGCCAGGGCCATCTGCCTGAACGGGAAAAGCCTTTTACCCGGGGGAGTGGTGGCCGTTTACGGCGAATTTGACCAGGGTGCCATTATCAGCATTATCGACCCGGACGGCAAGGAAATTGCCCGCGGTATGTCCAACTACCCGGCTGGGGCCATCCGCCGCATCCAGGGCAGGAAAACAAAGGAGATTGTCGAAATCTTAGGCTATAAAGATTACGATGAAATCGTGCACCGGGATAACATGATCGTACTGGTTTGAATTCACTCTCATATACAAAGAAGCCCCTGATGGAGGATAACGCCCTTACCACAAAAGTTGAAAATTTACCTGGACGTTTAGAGCGGGGATATGTCCCCACCAAAAGGTACCGATAGAACCCTATTTGCGGAAAGGAGTGTTTGCCGTGAATGTAGCTGCAGAAGTGCAGGCCAAGGGTAAGCTGGCCAGGGAAGCGGCGCGCGTACTGGCCAACCTGAACACCGGTATTAAGAATGAAGCCCTGCTGGCCATGGCCCGGGCCCTGGAGAAAGAACAGGACTTTATCCTGGAAGCCAATGCCCGGGATATGGCCGCCGGCAAAGAAAAGGGGTTATCCCGGGCCCTGCTGGATCGCCTCCTCTTAAATGAGAAGCGCATCAAAGATATGGCCGTGGGCCTGAGGGAACTCTCAGCCTTACCCGATCCCGTGGGTGAAGTTACTTCCATGTGGAAGCGGCCCAACGGCCTGGAGATCGGCCGCGTGCGGGTACCCCTGGGAGTGATCGGCATTATCTATGAAGCCCGGCCCAATGTGACGGTAGATGCGGCGGGCCTGTGCCTGAAAACTGGTAATGCCGTCATCCTGCGGGGTGGCTCCGAGGCCTTTAATTCCAACCAGGCCCTGACCCGGGTCATCAGCCGGGCGGCGACGGCCGCCGGTATACCGGAGGGTGCCATCCAGTTAATTGAAACCACCGATCGCGAAGCGGTCAACCTTTTGCTAAAGGCCAATGAATACCTGGACGTCCTGATACCCCGGGGGGGCGCCGGCCTCATCCGGGCGGTGGTAGAAAACGCCACGGTACCGGTGATTGAGACGGGTGTGGGCAACTGTCACGTCTACGTCGATGCCGCAGCCGACCTGGAAATGGCCAGGAATATTGTGATCAATGCCAAGACCCAGCGCCCCGGTGTCTGCAACGCCATGGAGACCCTGCTGGTTCACGAAAAGGTAGCGGCGGCATTCCTGCCTTCCCTGGCGGGGGCCTTGAAGGAAAAAGGAGTTGTCCTGCGTGGCTGCGAGCGTACCCGGGAACTTGTCCCCTGGGCGGAAGCAGCTACCGAAGAGGACTGGGCCACCGAATACCTTGACCTGATCCTGGCTATCAGGGTGGTCAACAGCCTGGAAGAGGCGCTGGAGCATATCCACACGTATGGTACCAAACATTCCGAGGCCATCGTCACCAGTGATTACCGGACGGCGCGGGAATTCCTGGCCCGGGTTGACGCCGCCGCCGTTTACGTCAATGCTTCTACCCGCTTTACCGACGGTTATGAATTCGGTTTCGGGGCCGAAATCGGCATCAGCACCCAGAAGCTCCATGCCCGCGGTCCCATGGGTCCGGAGCAATTGACAACTTTTAAGTATATTATCTTTGGTAGTGGACAGATTCGTCAGTAATTGTTAAAATAACAGCATGGGGAACCGGGAGGGTGTCATGAAAACCTTTAACGACTACCGGCGGGTAGGTATAATGGGGGGAACCTTTGACCCCATTCATTTCGGTCACCTGGTAACGGCCGAAGCCGCCCGCTGGGAATTTGCCCTGGAAAAAGTGGTGTTTGTCCCTTCCGGGCGACCTCCCCATAAAAAGGGCTACCCGGTCACCGATCCGGAGCACCGTTATCAAATGACAGTCCTGGCTACGGCCAGCAATCCTTACTTTGAAGTGTCCCGGAGCGAGATTGACCGGCAGGGTTATTCTTATACCATCGATACGGTACTTGAGTTTCGCCGTCTTTACGGTCCTGAAGTCCAGCTTTTCTTTATTACCGGTGCCGATGCCATCCTGGAGATCTTGACGTGGAAGGATGTCGACAGGCTCCTGCAAGAGTGCCGTTTTATTGCCGCCACGCGTCCCGGTTTTCAGTTGAACCGCTCAGGGGATTCCGTGCCCATGTTAACGGTTGAGGGTAGGCACCGTATCCATCTCATTGAAGTCCCGGCTCTGGCCATATCTTCTACCGACATTCGCCTGCGGGTACAAAATAAAAAACCCATTAAATACCTGCTCCCGGAGGCGGTGGAAGATTATATCCACTTCCACGGGCTGTACCGGCCCCGGGACGGTGGTGTATACGAAAAGAGCTAGGACTATATACTACTATTAATATTGAAGAAGAGGTGAAGTGCATTGGTGCGTACCCTGTATGTGGGCAACCTACCCTGGGCCACAACTGAAGAAGAACTGGCCAGGGCGTTTGCTGCCCACGGCGAAGTGTTGAGCGCGCGGATTATCACCGACCGCCAGACAGGCCGGTCCCGTGGTTTCGGTTTCGTGGAAGTTAACGATGCCGACGCCGAGCGCATGATTGCCGCCATGAACGGTGCGGAACTCGGCAACCGGGTCTTAACCGTCAACGAAGCCCGGGCCCGTTCTTAAGACCCGGATTGAGGCCGACCTCCTATTAAAAATAGGGGGTTTTTGTTAGCTGCCGGGCGGGGGTTAAAAATGAAAAAATACCTGCAGCTTCTAGCAGCCAGGCTGCCGGCAGGCCGTTACCGCCACAGCCTGGGTGTAGCTGATACCGCAGCCGGACTGGCAGTAAAAAATGGTGTTGACCCGGAACAGGCCCGCCTGGCGGGCCTGTTACATGATTTCGCCCGGGATATGCTGCCGGAGCAGCTCCTGGAACTGGCCGGGAAGGCGGGGCTAATAACTTGCGACCTGGAAAGGCGGGTACCCGTTTTACTCCACGGCCCGGTAGGAGCCCTGCTCCTGGAACGGGAGCTGGGAATAACCGATAGAGCCCTCCTCCAGGCTGTAGCCCGGCATACGGTAGGAGCACCGGCCATGACGGCCCTGGATAAAATTATTTACCTGGCGGATATTATTGAACCCGGGCGCCAGTTTGCCGGCGTCCAGGCAATTCGTAAAGCAGCGGCCACCGACCTGGAGGCAGCTTTGTTGAAGGCTTTTGAAACCAGCATTATTTACGTTCTCGATAAAGAGCAACCCCTTCACCCGGCCACGGTGGAGGCCCGCAACTATATTTTACTGGCCAGGGGAGGTTACTAATTAATGGATGCAGCCCGGGTAGCTGAGCTGGCGGCCAGGGCAATAGTCGAAAAAAAGGGACTGGAACCGGTAATCCTGGATCTTAGAGGTATCACCCTCATTGCCGATTATTTTGTTATCGCCAGCGGCACATCGGCGACCCAGGTCCAGGCCATTGCCGGCCGGGTAGAAGAGCTCCTGGAGGAAAACGGGATCAAGCTCCTGCACCGGGAAGGCTGGGATGGGGCCCGCTGGATTTTACTCGATTTCGGCGCCGTTGTGGTACATATCTTTAGGGAAGAAGAACGCCGTTTCTACGACCTGGAGCGCCTCTGGCGGGACGCCGGGGTGATAAAAATAGATTCCGTGTAGCACAAGATAGCTATGCCGGTGATGCGGTACCAGCAGAAGGATTAAAATAACGGGCTGGCATTTGTTTGGAGCGAGCAAAAACAATGCCAGCTTGGGGCGCAGTTATTTTAGGGTAAATTTTGGGAGTGAAAGGTCATGGAAGCAAGGTACAATTTTAAAGAAATCGAGCCCAAATGGCAGCGCCGCTGGGAAGCGAGCGATCTTTACCGGGTAACGGAAGACAGGAGCAAGCCCAAGTTTTACTGCCTGGAGATGTTCCCTTACCCATCCGGCAATTTACATATGGGTCATGTGCGTAATTATTCCATCGGTGATGTAGTCGCCCGTTTTAAACGCATGCAGGGCTACAACGTTCTCCATCCCATGGGATGGGATGCCTTCGGGCTGCCGGCGGAAAACGCGGCCATCAACCGGGGTATCCCGCCGGCGGAATGGACCTGGAGCAATATTGCCAACATGCGCCGCCAGCTTCATACCATGGGCATCAGCTACGACTGGGAGCGGGAGGTGGCTACCTGCCACCCGGGCTACTACCGCTGGACCCAGTGGCTCTTCTTGCAGATGTACAAACACGGCCTGGCCTACCGCAAAAAAGCCGCCGTCAACTGGTGCCCTTCCTGCGCCACCGTCCTGGCCAACGAGCAGGTAGTTGACGGCGCCTGCGAGCGCTGCCATACTCCCGTCATGCGTAAGGACCTGGAACAATGGTTTTTCCGCATCACCGCCTATGCCGAGCGGCTTTTGCACGACCTGCAAAAGCTGCCCGGCTGGCCGGAAAAGGTTAAAATCATGCAGGAAAACTGGATCGGCAAGAGCACCGGTGCCGAGGTAATTTTCCGGGTGGAAGGCAGCGACGAGGAAATACCGGTATTTACTACCCGTCCCGATACCCTGTATGGCGTCACTTATATGGTCCTGGCTCCCGAACATCCCCTGGTGATGAAGCTCGCGGCAGGGAAACCCCAGGAAGAGGCAGTAAAGCAATTTGTTGAGGCAGCACGCTTTTTAAGCGACCTGGACCGGACGGCTACCGAGAAGGAAAAGGAAGGCGTATTTACCGGCGCCTACGCCTTAAACCCTGTAAACAAAGAGAGGGTGCCCATCTGGATTGCCAATTATGTCCTCATGGAATACGGCACCGGGGCGGTCATGGGGGTGCCGGCCCATGACCAGCGCGATTTCGAGTTCGCCCGCAAGTACGGCCTGCCGGTCAGGGTAGTCATCAAACCCCGGGGTCAGGAACTCGACGGCGCCACCATGACGGAGGCTTTTGTTGAGGACGGCATCATGGTCAACTCCGGTCCTTTCAACGGCCTGCCCAACCGGGAAGGTATTCATAAGATTACCGAATACCTGGAACGTACAGGCAAAGGCAAAGGGCGGGTGAACTACCGCCTGCGGGACTGGCTGATTTCCCGCCAGCGTTACTGGGGTGCGCCTATACCCATGATTTACTGCGACTGCTGCGGCCTGGTACCCGTGCCCGAGGAAGACCTGCCAGTCATCCTGCCCGAGGGGGTGGAGTTCAAACCGACGGGTGAATCGCCGCTAAAGAGCTGCCCTGAATTTGTTAACACCACCTGCCCCCGCTGCGGCGGCCCGGCGCGGCGGGAAACGGACACCATGGATACCTTCGTCTGCTCTTCCTGGTACTTCCTGCGCTACACCAGTCCCCGCAGCCAGGAGAGGGCCTTTGAGCGGGATAAAGTCGACTACTGGATGAACGTAGACCAGTATATCGGCGGGGTGGAGCACGCCATCCTGCACCTCATGTATGCCCGTTTCTTTACCAAGGCCCTGTACGATTTTGGCCTGGTTGGGGTTGAGGAGCCCTTCCAGAACCTGCTGACCCAGGGTATGGTTTTAAAGGACGGCAGCAAGATGTCCAAATCCAAGGGTAATGTGGTCAGCCCCGAGGAAATAATCGAACGCTACGGCGCCGATACCGCTCGCCTCTTTATCCTCTTTGCCGCTCCCCCGGAGCGAGACCTGGAATGGAGCGACCAGGGGGTGGAGGGCTGTTACCGCTTTTTAAACCGGGTCTGGCGCCTGGTGGCCGCATATGCCGATGGCGTGCGCCACGACGGCGGTAGCCCGGCGGTAAAGACTCCTGCCGACCGGGAGCTCTGGCGTCTCCTCCATGCCACCATCAAGAAAGTTACGGAGGACATCGAGCAGCGTTTTAATTTTAATACGGCCGTCAGCGCTATTATGGAGCTGGTTAACGGCTGCTACCGCTACCAGGATACCGTCCCGGCAGGAGAGCAGAACCTGCCTTTAATGGGCGAGGTCCTGCGCAAGCTTGTAACCCTGCTGGCGCCCTTTGCCCCCCACATCGCCGAGGAGTTGTGGCAGGGCCTGGGAGGCCGGGAAAGCGTTCATTTAGAATCCTGGCCCGGCTATGACCCCGAAGCCCTGGTGGAGGAAGAGGTAACCCTGGTGGTACAGGTGAACGGTAAAGTCAGGGACCGGGTGCAGGTCCCGGTTGGGCTGCCGGAAGAAGAGGTTAAGAAGCTGGTCTTAAAAAGGGAGAAAGTGGCCGGGCTCCTTGCCGGCCAGGAAGTAGTTAAGGTCATTGTAATCCCGGATAAGCTGGTCAACGTCGTCGCCCGCCGGGCGAGTTAAAAGCGATCCGGCCATCAGGGTTGGTAGGCTCCGGGAGGGCAGTCACAGGTCTACCTGCGACCCTCCCGGCTTACAGCACAGGGCGTGATTATAAAAGGCGGTATCCCACCCCATTGGTAAAAGAGGGTATCAACGGTTCCTGCCCTGTTTTCGTCAAAAAGGCTGGAAAAAATGGCTCTAGTAGGGTTAAAATGTTGCGCGTATCGAGGGAAACTGGAGAAAGGATGGATGGGATGTCTCTTAAACGAATTCTACAGTTAGTGCTGCTGGTGTTCGGTTCTTTTCTCGCCTTGAGCGATGTGGCGTGGGCATCGGGCGGCAATGAGCTGGGTCATTTTTTACCCTTGTGGAGCGTACTGCCCTTTGTAGGCATGTTGCTGTCCATAGCCATCTTCCCCCTGGTTAACGTCCACTGGTGGGAGCACAACATGGGCAAGGTAAGCGCCTTTTGGGCCCTGGTTTTCTTTATTCCCTTTTTTATCGCCTTTGGCAGCGGGACTGCCATTTACCAGGCTTTAGAAGTATATCTCCTTGATTACCTGCCCTTTATCATCCTCCTTTTTGGCCTCTTTGTGGTGTCGGGGGGTATTATCCTGCGCGGGACCCTGCGCGGGAGTCCCACCGTCAACGTCCTGCTCCTGCTGATTGGTACTGCCCTGGCCAGCTGGGTAGGAACGACGGGCGCCAGCATGCTCCTCATCCGGCCGGTGATCCGGGCCAACGAATGGCGACGTTACAAGGCCCATATAATTATCTTCTTTATCTTCCTTATCTCTAATATCGGCGGCTCCCTTACACCTGTCGGCGACCCGCCCCTGTTCCTGGGATATTTGCGGGGCGTACCCTTTTTCTGGACGATGCGCTTGATCGTTCCCATGGGTTTTAATGTGATCATTCTCCTGGCCTTGTATTATTTCCTCGATAATTACTTTTACCGCAAGGAAAGCGCCCCGGAATTGAAGGGCGGGCGGGAACCCCTGCGCGTCGAGGGGTTACACAACCTTATCTATCTGGGCATTATCCTTGCTGCCGTCATTTTAAGCGGCGTCCTGGCCAAGAACCCCGCCTTCGCCGATCTGAAAACAGGCGAGCTTTACGGCGTTACCCTGTTCCGACACGGTGAGGAAAAGGTAGTGTTGCCCTTTACAAATCTAATCCGTGACGTGGCCATTCTCCTGGCGGCCTTCCTGTCTATAAAAACTACACCCCAGATTATCCGCAACGATAATCGCTTCACCTGGGGTCCCATCAAGGAAGTGGCTATACTGTTTGCCGGCATCTTCATGACCATGATCCCGGCCCTGGCCATCCTCCACGCCCGCGGCGCCGAGCTGGGCTTAACCCATCCAGCCCAGTTTTTCTGGGCTACGGGGGTCCTTTCCAGCTTCCTGGACAACGCCCCTACCTACCTGGTATTTTTGACCACCGCCGCCAGCCTGGGAGCGACTGCCGGTGTCCAGACCACAGTAGGAATGGTGGCTTCCAAGATGTTGATGGCCGTATCCTGCGGCGCGGTGTTTATGGGAGCCAATACCTATATCGGCAATGCGCCTAACTTTATGGTGCGCTCCATAGCGGAAGAGAACGGCATCCGCATGCCGAGCTTTTTCGGCTATATGGCCTGGTCGATTGGGATTTTAATTCCCCTCTTTATCCTGGACACGCTTCTCTTTTTCCGTTAAATCCTTACATGTTTACCTGCGGGTAATAGCCTGTCACAAAGCCGGTAGTGAATTACCGGCTTTGTCCGTTTATTTACCCTGGTGGCACCACGTTAGCAGGTAGCGGGATTATATTATAGCTTCTTCCTTCTATAGGGAACTTTTTTACTTCATTGGTGGTATAATATGGCGTCGATGGCAGGAAAAAGACGATTAGAGGCGTATTGTTAATTACTTAAAGGACTTTTCCCGGGGTGATAGGAAGTGTGGGAATGGGACGGCCGGGTGCGCTGGCTGGCTATAGGTCTTGTGGCCGCCTTCCTCTTTGGCGCCGGGCTCCAGTACGGCCGCTGGCAGGAACGGCAGGCAGCGAAAGAGGTACCGTGGGTGGTGGCGGGGGACCAAGCCGCGGCAGCTCTCACTGGCGCCGAAGCTGTCGCGGGGGAAGGGTTGGCTGACGATTCTAAACCGTCAACCATCCAGGTCCACGTAACCGGCGCGGTGCAGAGACCCGGGGTATATGAGCTCAAAGCCGGGGCCAGGGTCAATGAAGCCGTCGGCCTGGCAGGTTTATTGCCGGAAGCGGATGCCAATGCCCTGAACCTGGCCGCGCCTTTATATGATGGCCAGCAGGTGATTGTTCCCCGCCAGGGAGAAGCTGGCGGGGTGGGGGGCAGCAGCCTGCCGGCGGCTCAGGGATTTTCCGGGGGAAGTTCAGCCGGTATCGCTAAGAGCGGCGGCAAAATTAACATAAACACCGCCGGCCTTGCAGAGCTGGACAGCCTGCCCGGGATCGGCCCCACCCTGGCACAGCGCATCATAGACTACCGCAACCAGAAGGGACCCTTTCGCACTATCGAAGACCTCCAAAATGTTTCCGGTATCGGGCCCAGCCGGTTTAACGACATCAAGGATTTGATAACCGTATATTGATTTACCATAATTTAAACCCCTTCATACTTGACACTGTGGCGGGGTGAAGATAAACTGGCTATGTAACTTAAACTTTGAAGGAGCGCATGCGATGAACGTTATCCAGGCCGTTGTCCTTGGCCTGGTCCAGGGTCTCGGAGAGTTTTTACCTATATCCAGCTCCGCCCACCTGGTCTTGCTCCCTTGGTTTTTCCGCTGGCCCGACCCGGGCTTAACCTTTGACGTGGCCCTGCACCTGGGGACCCTTATTGCCGTAATCCTTTATTTCTGGCGGGATCTTATTGAACTGGTTGTTTGCGGTTTATTTCAGCCTCGCAGCCAGGACGGGCGCCTCTTCTGGTACCTGGTTGTTGCTTCCATACCGGGGGCAATCTTTGGCTACCTCCTGGAAGACCAGGCGGCTACAGTTTTCCGCTCGCCCCTGCTCATTGCTTTGGCCCTGGTCCTGATGGGCGCCGGCCTGTGGTGGGCCGACCGGGTGGGGCGCAAGACCAGGCAAATGGATGATATTACCCTGGCGGACAGTATTATTGTCGGTATTTCCCAGGCCCTGGCCATAATCCCGGGCGTCTCCCGTTCCGGGATCACCATGTCGGCTGCCCTTCTTACCGGGATGCAGCGCGAAACGGCGGCCCGCTTTTCCTTCCTCATGTCGGTGCCGATTATTGGCGGGGCGGCCCTGCTGCAGCTAAAGGATTTAACCCCGGCCGACATCAACCAGGCTTTTATTTTAGGTGTCCTGGCGGCAGCCGTCGTCGGCTTTTTAGCCATTAAGTTTTTACTGCAGTACCTGCGCCACGGCAGTTACCTCCTGTTTACCTGGTACCGGATTTGCCTGGCCGCCCTGGTGGTAGCTGTTTTTTATTTACGACGTTAAAAACGGTGGCGACTTCCCTGCCTCCTCAAGCGGGAAGATTGCAAGGATATTTTAGTTAAAGCAGTGGTTTTATGCTAGTCCTGCCGGAATACAGGTCCAGCTCTAAGCACGGCTGCTGCCATCCTGTCAGGGGCGATTACCAGCTGCCAGCTCCCCTCCAGGCGTTCGTTCTGGGGGATGAGCGTAACGCTGTCCTGCCGGGTAACTACAATTTTATCCTGGCGCTCGTTACCGTTAACGATCACCTTTAATCACCTTTAATCCCTTTTCCGGGGATAATAACGGGATAGGGACCACCTTCAGGGTGCTCGATTACAAGTTTACCGTCTTTAACTGCAGCCCAACACTGGTGCCCTTGCCAGCCGTTCACAGCAATCACCGCCTTTTAAAGGCCGTACCGTGTTATTTTAGAAGGCACCTCTGCTCTCTACCGCAGCAAAAGACAGTGGCTTAAATAAAAAACCAGGCAACCGCCGTTATTTTTGACTGCGCCTGGTGCTGTCCCGCCGCTTCCTACCGGCAGCCCGGCTGCCGTATCTCAAAGATGAGATCAAGGCCCGTGGCTTTGCGTCCCCGTCTTTCGAACGGGTTTGCCCTTGGTGGTAGAGAAAACTTATTTTTCAATTTGTTGTGCTTTCATATTAACTTTACAAGCTCCCTTTGTCAAGGGGAGTCTAATGGCTTATTACCAGGAATACGGGGCAAGGAAAAAGACTGCTTCTCCTGGCAGTTAAACGTAAAAAGTATAAACTCTTTGCGAAGATCGGATAACCTTAGAGGAAACTGGGAGGTTGTGTCGAATTTTTAACTTGATTAGCGGGAACGGAAACATAGCAATATGAACTTTTAGACGAGGAAGCCGGGGCAAACATTTCGATCCGGCATTTATCCCTGGGGGATAAAAAGGGATAAAACCTTTGACAAATTTAAAATAGATTCCGGTACCGGAAACGGTCTCGAAGGGAGGGCTGAAAATCCTGCTAGCCTTGCCGGAAAAGAGCGTCCTGCTTGTGGAAGACTCGACCCTCACCAGATTTTTATGAAAAAGAAAAAATAGTCATAAAAAAGATGCGCAAAGGAGACGGCGGAGCGCATGAACCCAAACCAGCAAAAAGATGAACTTCACCAACTAGTGGATGCTCTCCCGGAGGAAAAAACCGGGACGGCCAGGAGACTTCTGGAACTCCTGCTCAGTGACAGCAGCGGGGTTCATCCGGAAAGCTCAGAGGAGAGGCTGGAACTTTTTGAAAGGATCATCGATTGCCTCCCGGACGCCACCCTTGCCGTGGACCGCGAGGGGAGGGTGCTAGTGTGGAACCGGGTCATGGAGGAAATGACAAGGGTCAAGAAAGAAGAAATCCTGGGCAAAAGCGAATACGCTTACGCGGTTCCATTTTTCGGCAAACAGAGACCCATTCTCGTGAACATCCTGCTCGGTAACGGTAATGATTGGGAGCAAGAGTACGAGAAAATAGAGAGGAAGGGTCATATTCTTGTCGGCGAAGGTTTTGCCCCTTTCGCCTGCGGCGGCAGGGGGCTTTATTTCTGGACCCTTGTAGCCCCAATCTACGACGATAAGGGAAACCTGCTCGGGGCAGTCCAGTGCATCCGCGACATTGGCGAGCGCAAGAGGATGGAAGAGGAACTGAAGCGCTTGAGTACCCGTGATGCCCTCACCGGGCTTTACAACCGCACGTTCTTCGAGGAAGAACTGGGGCGGATGGAGAAGAGCCGCTCTTTTCCCATCAGCCTCGTTCTCTGTGACCTCGACGGCTTAAAAATAGTCAACGACATGCTGGGGCACGAGCAGGGCGATGAGCTTTTACGCCGTGCGGCAAAGGTGATCGCGAGCAGTGTCCGGGAGTCTGATGTTGTGGCCCGGGTTGGCGGGGACGAGTTTGCAATAATCCTGCCGCAAACAGGCCGGGAGACTGCTGAGGAAGTGGCCAGGCGCATAATTGAAGTAACGGAAAGGGACGCCGCCCAGCACCCGGATCTTCCTTTAAGCCTCTCTGTGGGGGCGGCGACGGCAGAAGATGCGGCGCGCCCCCTGCGGGAGGTCTACAAGGAAGCAGACGATGCGATGTACATGAACAAGCTGGCCAGCGTGAAAGACCCGCGGGCGACGGTAATCCGCGCCCTCAAGGCAGCCTTAGAGGAGAAAGACTTCCACAACACGGAACGCATGAAAGAGATTGCCTGCTTGCTGGGAGAAGCGGTGGGTTTATCGCGCGAAGAAATGGATAATCTCCGCCTCCTGGTGGACGTGCACGACATCGGCAAGCTGGCAGTACCGGATAGTATCCTATTAAAGCCCGGTCCTCTTACAGAAGAAGAATGGAAAGAAGTACGGCGGCATCCTGAGGTGGGGTATCGTATTGCCCTCTCTTCCGGGGAACTGGCTCCGGTAGCCCCTTATATTCTTCAACACCATGAACGGTGGGACGGGCGGGGTTATCCCCGGGGCTTGCGGGGAGAGCAAATTCATCTTTTGAGCCGCATCCTGGCTATAGTTGACGCCTACGATGCCATGACGTCGGAGAGGCCCTACCGCCGTGCGCTGGCGCACGAGGAGGCCTTGGAAGAGCTTAAGAGATGCGCGAGAAAGCAGTTTGACCCGCATCTCATGGAGATTTTTGTAGAACTGCTGTCAGGGAAAAAGGACGCCGGGGCAAAAGTAGCACCGCGCCTGTGTGGAATTTAAAGTATGCCCATTTGGATATTGTAGTTTAATAGTAAACCCGCCAACTCCGGTATTGAGCCGGAAGGTGCCAAGTGTCACAGGAAAACTTCTGCTGGAAACCTTCTGGAAGATAAAGTGACCAGGCTCCAACCTCTTCTTATATCCGGGAAGAGTTTTTATTTTACCCGGGATGGAAGATTTCCTGAAATGTAGTTCTGATTGGCGGGGGAGAACTTTTGCCCGGGACGAAGCGGTTCCCTGGGTGGGAGGGGAGTATATATGGGGGAAGCAAAATTTGAGCTAAATGAGGTAACCCTGAAGCGTCCCGGCCGTAATACCGCCGGGAACGTAACGACCGTCATTATCCTGAACAGGATAACTACATCCTTTCTTAAAGGGAAAATCACCGCCGTTCTCGGGCCCTCCGGTTCCGGTAAATCCAGCCTGCTCAGGCTTCTAAACCGGTTGGAGGATCCGGCTGCCGGCCGTATTACCCTTGACGGCCAGGACTTGAAGGGCCTCAATATATTTACCCTGCGCCAGCGGGTGGGGATGGTCTGGCAGCTACCAACCCTCTTTCCCGGCACAGTGCTGGAGAACATCAGCTTCGGTCCTCGCCTGCGTGGCATCTCGCTGTCCCGGGCCAGGGCCAAGGAATTAATCCTGATGGTGGGCCTGGGGACAGAACTCCTCGACCGCCGGGCGGACAGCCTCTCCATTGGCCAGCAGCAGCGGGTCTCCCTGGCCCGCACCCTTGCCAACGAACCGGAGGTTTTGCTCCTTGATGAGCCGACGTCGGCCCTCGACCCTACGGCGGCGGCCAATATCCTGCACTTGATGGTTGACCTGAAATCCCGTTTAGGACTAACCATTATCTTTGTTACCCACATCCTGGACCAGGCTCGCCAGGTTGCCGATGAAGTCCTTTTTCTGCATCACGGCGAAATAGTCGAGGCAGCTCCGGCCCAGCAGTTTTTTACTGCCCCGCAAGACCCCCGCAGCAGGCTTTTCCTGTCCGGGCAGTTGGAGGGATAAGGATGCAGTATATCAATATCGGCTACGGCAATCTCCTCCTAGCCCTGATCCTCGTAGGAATTACCCTGGCCGTTTCCTTGTGGCAGCGCCTGGACCTCCACGGGGATCTATTTATCGGTACCCTCAGGACTTTTATCCAGCTCACGGCCGTCGGTTACCTTTTGCAGGTGATCTTTAACCTTAACCGCTGGTACCTGGTGATACTGGCCTTAGGTATTATGTTACTGGTGGCTGCCGCCAACGCCTACCGCCGGCAACAGGAGCGCTGGCCCGGCCTATTTTTCATTATGCTCCTGGCCATAGCTCTGGGCGGGATTATAACCCTGGCCATTGTCATCGGCATTGTTTTAAAGGTAAAACCATGGTATCAGCCCCAGTATATTATCCCTATCGCCGGAATGATTGTGGGCAACGCTATGATCGGTGCCGCTCTGGCCATCAACCGCCTGACAGGGGAGATCAAGGCCCACCGGGGAGAAATCGAGGCGGCCCTGTCCCTGGGGGCGACTGCTTACCTGGCGGTCCTGCCATACCTGCGTTCAGCCCTGCGGGCGGCCATGTTACCGACCATCAGCACCATGATGACGGTGGGCATCGTCCAGTTACCGGGAATGATGAGCGGCCAGATCATTGCCGGGGCCAGCCCGGCGGCAGCCGTCAGGTATCAGGTGGTCGTCACTTATATGGTGGCCGCCGCCACGGCCCTGACTACCATTATGGCCACCCTGCTGGCCTATCGCTATTACTTTACGCCCAACCACCAGCTAAAACCTCCGGCGCAAAATAACAAAACTTAAAAGCCAGATTAGGTGTTTGCCGTTAGCTTAAAAACCCGTCAACCCTAAACAGTGTAGTGGTAACAAAGACTAGGTTTCGGGCTAGATGGTGAAGCTTATTTCGAAAAAAAATCCTACAGTGGCTTGACACTATCGCCATTTAATTTCTTCTTGACACCTTAACCCCGGCATGATATTAATTTAATAGTAAAATTGCATAACTGCCTCACGGCTTATCGAGAGCAGGTGGAGGGAAGGCCCCGATGAAACCCGGCAACCCCGGTACTTTGCCGGAAGGTGCTAAATGCCGCAGGAAGACCCTGAGAGATAAGTTGATGGCTATTCAACCTCTTCTTATACTTTCGGGAAGGGGTTTTTATTTTTCATATAGCGTTTTAGAGAAACCGGCATAGTTCAGGGAGGGAACAGCAGTGGCAGTGGAAAAGTCCCTGGCTGAAATCAACGCCAGGATAAAAAGCGGCAAGGTTGTAGTCCTGACGGCCGAAGAGGTCATTCCCCTGGTCCGGGAAAAGGGCGTCCGGCAGGCGGCAGCTGAAGTTGACGTCGTAACCACCGGCACCTTTGGTACCATGTGCTCATCGGGCGCCTATTTCAATTTCGGCCATACCAAACCCAGGATGAAAATGAGCAAGGTATGGTTAAATAATGTCCAGGCCTACGCCGGCCTGGCCGCCGTTGATGCCTTTTTGGGAGCCACCGAGGTCCCGGATAATGATCCTTTGAACAGCATCCACCCCGGGGAATTTCGCTACGGCGGCGGCCATGTCATCCATGACCTGGTAGCCCGGAAACCGGTAAGCTTAAGGGCCATTGCCTACGGTACCGATTGCTACCCGCGCCGGGAAATCAATACCGTCATTACCATAGATGACCTGAACCAGGCCGTCCTTTTTAACCCCCGTAACGCTTACCAGAATTATAACGTTGCCGTCAATCTATCCGACCGGACGATATATACTTATATGGGTGTTTTAAAACCTCATATGGGGAATGCCAATTACTCAACCTCCGGGCAGCTAAGCCCGCTCCTCAAAGATCCTTACTTTCGGACCATCGGCATCGGTACCAGGATATTCCTGGGCGGCGGTACTGGCTATGTGGTCTGGCAGGGTACGCAGCATTGCCCCGGCCTGACGCCCCTGCCTGAAGGTGGCCAGCTTGTATCCGGCGGTACCCTGGCGGTGATCGGTGACCTCAAACAGATGCGCCCGGAGTGGCTGGTCGGCGTTTCCTTCCTGGGCTACGGCGCTTCCCTTACGGTAGGCCTGGGTATACCCATCCCCATTCTCAACGAAGAAATCATGTACTGGGCCTCCCGCAGCGATGAAGAAATCTACGCCCCGGTAGTTGATTATGGCCTCGACTATCCGGCAGGTAATCCTCAACCCCTGGGTTATGTAACTTACGCCCAGCTAAAGTCAGGGACCATTAACTTGCAGGGACGGGAAGTACCCACGGCGCCCCTATCGAGCTATCCCCGGGCACGGCAGATCGCTGCTATCTTGAAAGATTGGATTCGCGCAGGCGGTTTCCTCCTCAGTGAGCCGGTAGCCCTGTTACCTTCTATTAATGAAGTTACGCCTTTAAAATCCTTGCAGGAAAAAGAAGCCTGAGCACCTCTGATCCTGAGAAAGGAGGGTGGGGAAATTGTCCCCCAAACGGGTAGTCCTCCGTTTCATGGCCGAGACGGCCGATAAACCCATCATCTACCAGCTAATTCGTAACTATGACCTGGTGGTCAATATCCTCAAAGCCCACATCAATCCCCACAAAGAAGGGATGATGGTCCTGGAAATCCAGGGCGAACCGGAACAGTATGCCCGCGGCCTGGAATACCTGCGCTCACTGGGTGTTACCATCCAGCCTTTGAGCCAGGATGTCCACCGCAATGAAACCATCTGCAGCCATTGCGGTGCCTGCATTAGTGTCTGCCCCTCCGGCGCTCTATACCTGGAACGTCCGGATATGACCGTTAACTTTGATGAAGATAAATGCGTCGTCTGCCTGATGTGCGTCAGGGCCTGCCCTTATAAGGCCATGGAGGTCCGTTTCTAAAGTTGGCCTACGAAGAGAGAAGCTACCGCCGGCTTTTTGCCCAGGAAGACCTGGTCCATTTCCAGGTGGCCTATAAAGAAACCGACCTGGACATCGGCATCCCTAAGAAGCAGTTTAAACCGGAACTGGTCAGGCAGGCGAAAGAGATCATTCGCCATTATCGCCGGCAACTGGAGGCTTATCTCGCCAGGGACCCTGTTTTTGCCCGTACCCTGGCACCCCATGATGTACCGGGGGAAGCCCCGCCTATAGCCAGGGAAATGGCGGCCGCAGCCAGTCTGGCTGGCGTTGGACCCATGGCGGCGGTAGCCGGGGCCATGGCCCAGTATGTTGCCACCGACCTTGTAGGGCCAGGGGGAGAAATCATTGTGGAAAACGGCGGCGATATTTATTTAAACAGCAGCCGTTCCCGGCTCATCGGCATTTTTGCAGGCGCTTCACCCTTCAGCCACCGCCTGGCCTTAAAGGTTGAGCCACGAATGTGCCCTTTAGGCATCTGCACCTCTTCCGGCACCGTTGGCCCTTCTTTGAGTTTTGGGCGGGCCGATGCGGCCGTTATCCTGGCCACTTCCGCAGCCCTGGCCGACGCCGTGGCCACAGCTGCCGGTAATACCGTCCAGGAACCCGCTGATGTGGAAAAGGCCGCCCGCCTGGCCGCAAAAATTCCCGGTGTCCTGGGGGCGGTAATCATTGCCGGTGATAAACTCGCCGCCTGGGGCTGGGTAGATCTGGTTCGTATTGAAGGTCAAACAAAAACCCCATAGGAAAGGAGTGCCCCCATGAATAAGAATAGCACGGTAAGAGCCTTTTATTTATTGACATTGGGGTTCCAGGTAGTTATAATAAAAACAAAGTAAATAACGTAAGCAATGGTGTTTACAAGGCGATGAAGCCGCTATCGTTTATAAAATAGCGGCTTTATTATTTTCCTAATGATGGGAGAAAGCAAAGGCGCTAACCGGGGGGTGAAACCTCCTGGGGTAGCGCCTTTTTTAAACTCTTTAATACCAGGGAGGAGGTAGCCATGGGCAAACAGGTTAGGAAGAGCTGGTAATTTTCGTTTAAAAAAGTTTTGGGGAGGTAAAATCATGCAAATTTCAAGATGTAGAATCTGTCTGGTTCTTCTCGTTGTAAGCGTAATGTTATTTCTCCCTTCTGTGGCCTGGGCCGAGGAGCCGGCGGCTGCCGGCAACGCGACTGCCCTTGATACCGTATGGACTTTAATAGCTGCTTTTCTAGTTTTCATTATGCAGGCTGGCTTTGCCATGGTCGAAACCGGCTTTACCCAGGCCAAAAATGCAGCCAATATTGTCATGAAGAACCTCATCGACTTTTGTTCCGGTTCTATCATCTACTGGCTGGTTGGCTTTGCCATCATGTTTGGCGTTGATGCCGGCGGCTTTATTGGGACCACCGGCTGGGGAACAACAGGCACCTTCGAACACCTGGGACTGGAGATCCCCCTCTACGCTTTCCTGATTTTCCAGACGGTCTTTTGCGCTACAGCAGCTACCATCGTTTCCGGCGCTATGGCTGAAAGGACGAAGTTTGTTGCTTACCTGGTTTACAGCATCTTTATCAGTGCCGTCATCTACCCTGTAGTTGGCCACTGGGCCTGGGGCGGCGGCTGGCTATCCCAGCGCGGCTTCATCGATTTTGCCGGTTCCACTGTAGTCCACTCGGTCGGGGGCTGGACGGCCCTGGTAGGCGCGGCCATGGTGGGTCCCCGGCGCAGCAAGTTTGGCCCTGACGGTAGTGTGAGGGCTATTCCCGGCCACAGCATTACCCTGGGAGCCCTGGGTGTCTTCTTACTCTGGTTCGGCTGGTTCGGTTTTAACCCGGGCAGTACCCTTTCCGGTACCACACCGGACATTGCCCGCATCGCCGTCACGACTAACCTGGCTGCGGCGGCAGGGGCCTTTGGCGGCCTCATCCTGCCCTGGCTGCGTTTTGGGAAACCCGATGTCAGTTTGACTCTGAACGGTACCCTGGGTGGACTGGTGGGCATTACGGCCGGGACGGCTGCCGTCAGTCCCCTGGGAGCTGTGATTATCGGCTTCCTGTCGGCCTGCGTAACGGCCCTGGGAGTGGAATTTATGGATAAGGTTTTAAAGGTTGATGACCCCGTTGGCGCCGTTTCGGTTCATGGTTTTAGCGGTGCCTTTGGAACCATTATGGTCGGTCTTTTCGCCGTCGAGGGAGGCCTTTTCTACGGCGGCGGCGTCTCCCTGTTGATCACCCAGTTAATTGGCGTGGTGGCAGTTTTTGCCTGGACTGTACTTACAGCAGCCATCCTTTTTGCAATCATCAAAGTTACTGTAGGTTTGCGGGTATCTGAGGAAGAGGAAAGCGAAGGGTTGGACATTTACGAGCACGGTATCCAGGCCTACGGTGATTTCGTCCTGCGGGGTACGCAAGTTCACTGAGGCAGGATACCGTAGTTAAAAGGAAAGGCGGGGAAAAAATGAAAAAGATCGAGGCCATTATCCGGCCGGCCAGGCTGGAAGCTGTGAAAGAGGCCCTGGGTAAATACGGCATCAATGGGATGACCGTAACCCATGTTACCGGTTGCGGCCTGCAAAAGGGCAAGACTGAAGTCTACCGCGGCAGCCAGTATACTATTGACTTGTTACCTAAAGTTAAGGTAGAAATTGTTGTCCTGGATAAAGATGTAGATGAGGCGATTAACCTCATCTTGAGGGAAGCCCGTACCGGTTCCATCGGCGATGGTAAAATCTTTATTTATAATATAGAAAATGCCATCCGGATTCGTACCGGTGAAATGGGTGAAGCAGCTATTTAAGGCAGGAGCTTGCCTGCGTGCTGGAGTAACTTTTTATTTTGTTGCCAGCGGTCTCAGGTTATCCCTTCACGAGGGTAGCCGGACCGTCTTTTTTATCCCAGCCCGGATATTTAAGCCCGGCTCAAATGGTAAAATAAAATCAAAACCGCGAAAAAGGGTGGCCTGCCTGGAAGGCTAAGGGCCTTTCCGGCTGCGCCGGATTTCAACGGCGGCGTAATTGAAGGTCCCGGGCAGGGGTGCCCGGGGTTTTTTTACCCGCACCAGCACCTCTTCCACCGGGAAACAGGTGAGGATTTTTTGCGCTACAGATTCCGCCAGGGCTTCCAGGAGCTTGTAGCGTTGCCCGGTTACTATCTCGCGGATCAACTGGTAAACCGTGTCATAGTTAACAGTGGCCTGCAAATCGTCGGCCTGCCCGGCCGGGGCCAGGTCCAGGTAAAGTTCGACATCGACGATGAAGGGCTGGCCGAGCTCTGCCTCGGCAGGTTGGCAGCCGTGGTAAGCATAGAATGCCAGCCCGTCCAGGATTATTTTGTCTTTAGCCATAAAGCCCTCCATGAAGATAGTGGTGATAGCCATGGACGTTTATTTACCACGGATCAGCGCCATGGCCTCGGCCCGGGCGGCCTGGTCACGGCGGAAAAGGCCGCGGACGGCGGAGGTGATGGTTAGATGGCCGGGCTTTTTAACCCCGCGCATGCTCATACATAAATGCTCGGCTTCAATAACTACTACCACGCCGTAGGGATTGAGCTTCTCCATGATAATGTCGGCAATCTGGGACGTTAAGCGCTCCTGGACCTGGGGCCTCCGGGCAGCGATGTCTACTACCCGCGCCAGCTTGGAAAGGCCCGTAATCCTGCCGCGCGGGATATAGGCGACATGGGCTTTGCCCAGAAAGGGGAGAAAATGGTGTTCGCAGACGGAATAAAGGGGGATATCTTTGACCAGCACCATTTCTTCATGGTTCTCATCAAAGACGACAGTGAGTTCTGCCCCCGGGTCGCGATTAATACCGGCGAAGATTTCGGCATACATATCGGCGATGCGGCGCGGTGTTTCCCTTAAGCCTTCCCGCTCCGGGTCTTCACCTACAGCCTCAATGATCATCCTTACCGCCTGGCGGATCTTTTCTTTATCCATAGTTCTTCCTCCCCGGCCAATTACCACTATTTTTTTGTCATTAAAACACATATCTTGAGGCCAGTCAACTCTGGAGAAGGAAAATGGTTTTCAAAAGCGAAATATGTTTCTTAAGTAAAATGCGGGGGGTGACAATATGGCTATTGCGGCTAACTATACCGAGCAGCTACGCTTTTTGGGCATTGGTGAGGCGGAGCTGGCTCTTATGCACGGGCAAAAGGATATTTTTGCCCAGGAGGCTGATACTGTAGTTAAAACCTTTTATGATGAGCTTGTTCGGCATCCTTACCTGGATGCTTTAATTAAAAACCACAGTACAATAGAGCGCCTCTCCCGGACCCAGAAGGAATATTTTATCAGTCTAACTGCGCCGGTTATAGATGAAGAATATATCTCATGGCGCCTGCGCATTGGTAAGAAGCACCAGGAAATTGGCCTTTACCCCCGGTGGTACCTGGGGGCCTACCGTATCTATCTCACTGAAATCCGCCGGATAATCTGGCGATATCACGGCGGGGATCCTGAACTGGCCTTGAGGCTGCTGGAGGCCTTTACTAAAAGGGTTGTCTTTGATATGCAACTGGCCATTGAAAACTATATCGTTGACCAGCTCCAGCACCTGACCCGTTTCCAGGATGAAATTGCAGCGGTGGCCGGTATTATCGACGATATTGCCGAGCAGACGAAGATCCTGTCCCTCAATGCCTCCATTGAAGCGGCCCGGGCCGGGGAACACGGGCGTACCTTTTCGGTGGTAGCCCAGGCAGTGAGGGACCTCGCAGCCAGGACTTCCCAGTCGGCCAGAGATATCACCCGGAAAGTCCAGGAGAACCACCGGCTCCTTGTCACGATGCAGCAAAAGGGGAAGTGAGAATAAGTTGCCCCATGATGATCTACAGGCCTATCTGGCCTGTCTGGAAGAAAAAGGATTGCTCCACCGGGTAAAGGTGGAAGTCGATCCGGTCCTAGAAATTGCCGCGATAAGCGACCGGGTAGTGAAAAAAGGGGGACCGGCCCTCCTTTTTGAAAGGGTGAAGGGTTCCCGGCTACCTGTAGCCACCAACCTTTTCGGCAGCGTGGAGCTGGTAAAAGAGGCCCTGCAGATTGCCGACCTAGAAGAGCCGGCCGCAAGATTGAGGGCTTTACTCGATTTACCCGGCAGGGGAGGCGGCTGGCTGGAGAAGATAAAATACCTGCCGCAGCTGGCCGAACTGGGCCGTTACTTCCCGCGCCGGGTTAAAACCGCCCCCTGCCAGGAGGTGCGGGTCGAACCGCCTTCCCTGGCCGAACTGCCGGTGCTGCAGCTGTGGCCGGAGGATGGCGGCCGCTTTATTACTTTGCCCCTGGTTTTCACCCACGATCCGGTCACCGGCCGCCGCAATGCCGGCATGTACCGCATGCAGGTATTTGACGACCGCACCACCGGCATGCACTGGCAGCTCCATAAGGACGGGGCGGGGCACCTGCGCAAAAGCGGGGACCGCCTGGAAGTGGCCGTAGCCCTGGGGGCCGACCCGGCGGTGATTTATGCCGCGACTGCCCCCCTGCCGCCGGGATTTGATGAAATGCTTTTCGCCGGGTTCTTACGCCGGGAGCCGGTGGAGATGGTCCCGGCCCTGACGGTGAATGTTGAGGTACCGGCCCGGGCGGAAATCATCCTGGAAGGTTATGTGGACGCCCAAGAGAGGCGGCTGGAAGGTCCCTTCGGGGACCATACGGGTTATTATTCCCCGGCCGACTATTACCCCGTTTTCCACCTTACCTGCATGACCATGCGGCGCCGTGCCGTTTACCCGGCCACGGTGGTGGGGCCGCCGCCCATGGAGGATTTTTATATAGGCAAGGTAACGGAACGCCTCTTTTTGCCCCTGATCCAGCTCCAGTTGCCGGAGGTTGTGGACATAAACTTTCCCGCCGAGGGAGTATTCCACAACTGCGTCATCGTTTCTATCCGCAAGAGCTATCCCGGGCAGGCGCGCAAGGTCATGCACGCCTTCTGGGGCATGGGGCAGATGATGTTTACCCGCCTGATCATCGTTGTTGACGACGACGTCAATGTCCATGACCTTAACGAAGTGCGCTGGCGGGTCCTGGGCAACATAGAACCCCGGCGGGATACGGTGATTGTAGACGGGCCGGTGGACATCCTCGATCATGCCTCTGCCTTCACGGGATACGGCAGCAAGATGGGCCTGGACGCTACCCGCAAGCTGCCGGAAGAAGGGCACCCGCGGCCCTGGCCCCGGGAAGCGCGTATGAGCCGGGAGATTTTAGAACTCATCGACAGGAAGTGGCACGAGTATGGCCTGCCGTAAGTTGAAAATCTTCCTGGAAATGATCAAGTTTGAGCATACCATATTTGCCCTTCCCTTTGCTTACCTGGGTGCCTTCCTGGCGGCGGGCGGCCGGCCGTCCCCGGCCCAGCTCGGCTGGATTACCCTGGCCATGGTCGGGGCGCGGACGGCAGCCATGTCGTTGAACCGCCTCATTGACCGCCATATTGATGCCCTGAACCCGCGTACGGCCGGACGGGCCCTGCCCCGGGGTCTCCTGTCTGTTGCTGAAGTATGGCTTTATACCCTGCTTTCCTTCGGGCTTTTGTTTTACGCCGCCCTGCAGCTCAACTGGCTCTGCGTAAAGCTGCTGCCCATTGCCGTTTTTATTCTGGTTATCTATTCCTATACCAAACGCTGGACCTGGGCCTGTCATCTGGTACTGGGCCTGGCCGACGCCCTGGCCCCCGTCGGGGCATGGGTGGCCATGCGGGCGGCCGTAGAAATGCCGGCTGTAGTCCTGGGACTGGGTATGGGGAGCTGGGTGGCTGGGTTTGACATTATTTACGCCTGCCAGGATTATGACTTTGACCGGCAGCACAGGATTCATTCTATACCGGCGCGCTTTGGCAAAGCCCGGGCCCTGATCGTCGCCCGTGGCCTGCACGCCTTCGCCGTCCTGATGCTGGCCGGTGTGGGCTTACTCCTGCACCTGGGCACAATTTATTTCCTGGGGGTAATACTGGCGGCTGCCATCCTGACCTATGAGCACCGTATCGTCTCCCCGGAAGACCTGTCCCGTTTGAACCTGGCCTTTTTAAACCTGAATGGCTATTTAAGCGTGCTGATGTTTGTTTTTACCTTTTTAGCGTTAACCTGGCGCTAAGGAAGCAGGCTAAAAAAGGAGTGGAAAAATGAACGGGAAATCTTTAAGATTTTTTTTGTTTATCTTATTGCTTGTATTCGTGGTCTCCGGCTGCAGTAAGCCGGCGGGAAAGGCAGGGGGCGGGGAAAGCCTGAAGCTGGGCCTGATCCCGGTTGAAGATAACTTTCCCTTTTTTGTCGCCGAAGCGGAAGGCCTTTTTAGCAGGGCCGGGCTGGAGGTCGAGTTAGTTCCCTTCAACAGCGCCCGGGACCGCGACCTGGCCCTGCAGGCTAAAAGCATTGACGGGGAAGTGGCCGACATCGTGGCCACGGCCCTCCTGCGGAAGGGCGGGACGCCGGTCAAGATCGTCTCCCTGACCATGGGTTCGACACCGGCCGAAGGACGCTTTGCCCTGGTCGCCCGGCCGGGTACTAATATCGGCCGCCCGGAACAGCTGGAGGGCGTAACAGTCGGTATATCAGAAAATACCATTATTGAATACGTGGCCGACAGGCTCTTAGAGGGCGCAGGGGTAGATCCCGGCAGCGTGCAGAAGGTGGCCGTGCCCCAGATCCCGGAACGCCTGCAGCTCCTGCTGGGAGGCAGGCTGGAAGCAGCCCTTCTGCCCGATCCCTTTGCTACCCTGGCCGAGAAGAAAGGCGGCCGGGTCATCCTGGACGATACGAAAATTGACCGCAACCTGTCCCAGGTGGTCCTGATCTTCCGGGAAGAAACCCTCAAGGAGAAAGGGCCCGCCATCAAGAAATTGTTGGAGGTCTACGCCGAAGCGGCCGGCCTGGTAAGCAGCAATGCCGATAAGTACCGGGAACTCTTTGTCGCCAGGGCCCGGATTCCCGAGGAACTCAAGGACACGTACCTATCACCAAAATTTTCACCACCCCGGCTGCCGGCAGAAACCGAAGTGACCGACGTCCAGCAATGGATGGTGGCGAAAAAGTTGCTTCCCGCGGCGTACGGCTATGATGAACTGGTGGATCCAACCTTTGTCCCTGCCGGCGGGGAGAATAAGTGATCCGGGTTATTAACCTCGATTACACCTACTACACTGCCGGGGGAGCCGTGCCGGCATTGATTAACCTTAATTTTACCGTGCCGGCGGGGCAGACGTGTGTTCTTATAGGCCCCTCGGGCTGCGGTAAAACGACCCTGCTTTACCTGCTGGGCGGCCTTCTGCAGCCTGCCCGGGGAGAAATATGGATCGGCGGTGAAAAAATAAAAGGGCCGCGGCAGCGGACGGCGATGATTCTCCAGGATTACGGGCTCCTGCCCTGGAAAACTGTATGGGAAAACGCCGCCCTGGGCCTGGCCTTGCGTAAATTAACCTCCCGCCAGCAGCGGGAGCGCCTGCAGCCTTTGCTGGCCGGCCTGGGGTTGTCCGGCCTGGAAAAACGCTACCCGTCCCAGCTGAGCGGGGGGCAGAAACAAAGGGTAGCCATTGCCAGGGCCCTCTCCCTGGAACCGGATGTCCTGTTGATGGACGAGCCTTTTTCCGCCCTGGATGCCCTGACCCGGGAGGGCCTGCAGCAGACCCTGGTAGAAATACAAAACCAGCGCCGGTTGACTACGGTGCTGGTTACTCATAATATTGAGGAAGCCGTTTTCCTGGGACGGCAAATTATCGTGTTGACGGGCCCCCCGGGCCAGGTAAAGGCGGTCCTGGCCAACGAAGGAGCCGGCAGGGAGGATTACCGCTTTGCACCGGAATTCCATCAGCTTTGCACCCGTGTACGCCAGATCCTGCAAAGATAGGGCTCCGGGGCTGTATGCCTGATAACGGCGCGGGCAGTGCGGGAGGTGGATAAATAAGTGCCGGATTGCCGCCGTGCTTTGTCTTACCTGGCATCCCTTTTCTTTTTGTTTGCTTTCTGGTGGTTCCTGGCCACCATCATCAACAACCCGGGCCTGCCGGGCCCCCTGCCGTCCCTCCAGAGCCTGGTTGAGGTGTGGTGGCCGGACCTGGCACGGCACCTTTGCATCAGCACCTACCGGGTGCTGGGGAGCCTGGCCCTGGCCCTTATAACCGGCGTGCCTTTAGGTCTCCTGGCGGGGCGCCATCCGGTTTTAGATTCCTTCCTGGCGCCCCTGGTCTATTTACTCTACCCGGTTCCCAAGGTGGCCCTGTTACCAGTAGCCATGGTTCTTTTAGGTATTGGTGACGCCACCAGGATGCTGGTCATTTACCTGGTTATCGTCAACCAGATCTTGATTACGACCAGGGACGCGGCGCGGCAAATTCCCCCCCAGTTGCTGCTGTCCGTCGCTTCCCTGGGTGCCGGGAAAATCAGCCTTTACCGCCAGGTAATAATACCTGCCTGCCTGCCGGAGATCATTACAGCCGGCCGTATATCCCTGGGTAGCGCCATTTCCGTCCTTTTTATAAGCGAAACTATTGCCGGGAACAGCGGGGTGGGCTATTTTATCCTGGACGGCCTTTTCCGGGCCGACTTCGGTGCCATGTTTGCCGGGATAATGGCCATGGCCGGCATGGGGCTGGTGCTGTACATGATGCTTAATTTAGTGGAGTATCTCCTCTGCCCTTGGCAGCGGCAGTAGTTTATTTTTGCGGCTGCCGTCCCGCAAGGGCTTTATTGGCCAGGTAGCGCGCTTTTTGCACGACCTGCCAGGCAGGGTCGTCCAGGTCCCTGTCTCCGGCGGCTATAATCTTCGTCACCTGTTCGATTATCCCGGGTTCAAGGCCGGCCCTGGCCATGCTCTCCCGGGTAGTGGAACTGCCGGTCCCGTTTTCCCCGGCTTTCTCCACGTCGTAGAACAGGCAGGCGGCGATGGCCACCAGGGGCTGCACGCCTTCATCCCTGGCTATTTTTTCGGCAAAGGAGGCGGCCTTTAAGGCCAGGCTGAGCAATTCCCGGTGATGGGAGAGGTTTTTCCGGGCTTCCACTTCCAGCTTATCTCGTATTACCCGGGGCTGGTGCTGGTAAACCGCCGCCATTTCTCCCAGGCACTTGCTTGCGTAGGAGCACCAGGCGGCACAGCCGGGGTCAAAGCGGGGATTGGTTACAACCCTGCGGCAGTGGGGACAGCGCAGGGTGACGTCGTCTTTCCAGAATTCAATCATCCCGCCGCAGTGGGGGCAAGG
This sequence comes from Neomoorella sulfitireducens, assembly GCF_024733845.1. GTDB lineage: Bacteria > Bacillota > DSM-521 > Neomoorellales > Neomoorellaceae > Neomoorella > Neomoorella sulfitireducens. The sequence continues at coordinate 89,151 of NZ_JANRHG010000008.1, read as the reverse complement.
TTCCTCGAAAATATCCCCGGGTTTCCAGTAGCGCCGGTCCTGGCCGGGGCAGCGTCCCACACTCATTCTTAAGTCCCCCTTTGTAAAATTAACGTTACCTCTATTCTAACACCCGTCCTTCCAGGCAGCTATGACGGAGATCACATGGAAAGGGGATTTCACAGGATTAATGCCTCTGGCAGACAGAGCAAAAAACGTTGCTTTCGCGGTCATTACCATCGTGCTCCTTATTTTTATCGCAGCAGCTCCCGCCCCGGCGGCAAGTACTACCGCGACCCTCGAACTCACGGCGGCGGCAGCGGTACTTATGGATAGAGCTACAGGGGAGATCCTCTTCGCGAAAAATCCCGACGAGCGTAAGGCCCCGGCCAGCACCACGAAAATCCTTACCGCATTGATTGCGCTGGAAAAAGGACATCTTAATGACTTGATCACCGTAGGAGCAAACCCGCCCCGGGTGGAAGGGACCCGGGTTTACCTGGTGGAAGGGGAGGAAGTCACCCTGGAAAACCTCCTGTACGCCATGCTTCTTAACTCCGGCAACGATGCCGCCCTGGCCATAGCCGAACATTACGGTGGTTCCCAGGAAGGCTTCGCCCGGCTGATGAATGAAAAGGCAGCCGCCCTGGGCGCCCGGGATTCCCATTTTGTAACCCCGAACGGCCTCTCGGAACCGGGCCATTATACCACCGCCAGGGACCTGGCAACAATCGCCCGGGCCGCCATGGAGAATGAAACCTTTCGCCGGATCGTAGCTACGAAAACCAGGCCCTGGCACGGCCGGGAATGGGAAACGACCCTGATCAACCAGAACAAGCTCCTCTGGAACTACGAAGGTGCCGACGGGGTAAAAAACGGTTATACTTCCGACGCCCGTTTTACCCTGGTAGGCGCGGCCAGCCGCCAGGGACAGGGCTTCATTGCCGTTGTCCTGGACGAGCCCAGTTCCCGGGAGGCCGAAAAGGACGTAGCCGCCCTCCTGGATTACGGTTTTAAAGAGTTCCGCTCTTTCCAGCTGGCCCGGGAGGGAGAGGTAATGGGGGTAATTGACCCGGGAAACGGCAAGAAGGTAGAACTGGTCGCTGCCGGTGACCTGGCCGTAGTCCGTAAAAATGATAATGGCGCCGGCCTTCCTGCCGGCCGGCTGGAAATACATTCCCTGCGGGGGCCCCTGGCGGCGGGCACGCGGGTAGGGGAAATGGTATTCCTGCAGGATGGAGAAATAATTGGCCGCGTTGATATCATCAACCGCCAGGCCATCCCGGCCCGGCCCTTGAGCCCCGGCGACTGGTGGCTGCGGTTGAGCCTGGCAATGGCTGTCCTATTCGTGTTATACCGCCGGGTTTTGGTGAGGCGACAGCGACGCCGTGTCATCAGGAGCAGGGTTTTCAGCGATTATTCCTGAGTTTATAAAGACTTGCCCGGTCCGCAGCCGGCCCCCTCTGGTCACACGGCTATCCGGCCATATCAGGAGAGGAAGCTGCTTCCGGCCCGGGTAGCCAGGGGGATACCCAGGGCCCTGGCCGTTACCGGGTCCAGGGCAGCCAGGTCGGTCTTGTTGACCTGCCGGACGGATTTCTTGCCCAGGGCGCGGACTCCTTCCATGATCTCGGCGTTGCAGGCCCGCAAGAAATTGGCAAGGTTGTGGGCGGCCTTATCAACGTCCAGCCGGTCCTGATAGCGGCCGCAGGCAAAAACTACTTCTACCGGGGGCTCCCAGGGCATGGCTTTCAAGACTTGAGTATGGGTGAGGGCGAAAAGGGCGATAGTACCGATATATACGGCGTCGGCCCCCAGGGCCAGGACCTTTAAAAAGTCGCCCGGGGTAACCAGCCCGCCGCCGGCGATGAGGCTTACCCTGTCTTTTACCCCCTGTTTTTTTAGAAAAGTGGCCGCGCGGTTGACGGCGTAGACCGTGGGCACGCCAAAGTCGTCCTGGATAATGGGCGGGGAGCCCTTGGAGGCCGCCCCGGCGCCATCGATGGCAATAAAGTCTACGCCTGCTTCCACGAGGACGGCCAGGTCCTTCTCCAGGTCATTGCCGGCACCAATTTTAGCGCCGATGGGGACACCCCCGGTCAGGCGGCGCAACCTGGTGACCAGGCGTGGCAGGTCTTTTTGCGGGTTTTTGATACCGGGCATACGGGCATGGGTAACAGCCGCCTGGCCTGGCTTGAGCCCCAGGAGGCGGCGGCCCTTGGGAGGTATCTCTGCATAATTGCTGCTATGGCCCAGGCCGCCGATGGCTGCCTGGCCGAACTGGATCTCTATCATGTCGGCCTGTTTTAGTATGTCCGGGTGGTGATTCCAGCCGCTGCGGGTGTACTGGAGGATGAGGTGCCTGGCAGCCTGTCTCTCGGAAGCCAGGAAGGGCCCCTCGCCGGTATTGGTGGCGGTACCGGCCAGGCTGGTCCCCCTGGCCAGGGCTATCTTGGTTTTTTCGCTTAAGGCCAGCCCGTAGGCCATGCCGGAAATGACGATGGGCATGCTTATTTCCAAGGGCCTGGCGGCCTGCGGCCCCAGGGTTACCTTCGTATCAACGGGAACACTTTCCTCAACAGGAAGCCTGGCCAGCTGCGCCAGGTTAAAAATAAGGCCGTCCGTACCTGGGGAACGCCAGGGGCTGCCGAAAGGGCGGTGGATGAGCTTCCCGTGGTGGGCACGTAAATTGGTTTCCACAATTTTCTGGAGGCCGGTCCGGGTGGCTGCCGACGCAAACTCCCATAAATTCTCTTCATAGGGATCGGTCATTACGGTTTTAAGAAAAGAATCGTGCAGGCGGTTCAACAGGGGGCGGCGTAATAGCCACAGTCCCAGCAAGGTCAGGCCTGCAGAGCCCAGCACCGGTTTCCAGATTAAGGTGTTGCCGGCTTTTTTATTTCCCATCTGGCCATCCGTTCCTTGAACAGTGTATGATCAGTATCTCCCTAAAGGGGAAAATTATATTCCCTGCTCATCACATCGCCTGGAACTGGACAGACTAGGGCCAGGCAGGTGATAAAAACGAGCGCGGATATCAAACGGGTTGTTTTTGAGCCGGCAGCCCTCAATTATCCCCTGGGTAAAAAACTATACCATGATTTTCGTAAAAAAGGCCTGGAGATACTTTTTACTCCATCCCACAACCGGGTAACCTGCATCCCGGGTAAATCTGTGCAAGAAAGTTTCGTGGAAGCCAAAGGAACCCTGGTGGTGGGGGTAAGACGAAGCAGGCGTTTAGAAACCTGCAAACCTTCTGCCCACTTCCAGTTACCCCTGGCTACCAGTTGCCCGGCGATGTGTGAATACTGCTACCTTTTTACCCATTTTGGACGCAGGCCTTACCAGAGAGTTTACGTAAATATAAGTGAGATCCTGGAGCTAGCCGGGGACTATATTGAGCGCAGAAAACCAGAGATTACGGTTTTTGAAGCGGCGGCTACTTCAGACCCCCTTCCGGTAGAAAAATATACCGGCAATCTGGCCCGTACCATTGAATTTATGGGTAATCAACCGTTAGGACGCCTGCGCGTTGTTACGAAATTTACAAATGTAGCCGGCCTTTTAGGATTAGACCACCGGGGACATACCCGCTTTCGCTTTAGTATTAACGCCGCGGATATAATTAAGCGTTTTGAGCATGGTACACCGCCCCTGGCGGAAAGGCTGGCAGCGGCCCTGAAAATAGTAAAGGCCGGTTACCATCCGGGTTTTATAATAGCCCCCATATTTTACCTGGACGGCTGGCAAGAGCAATACCGCGCTCTTTTTCAAGAAATTGCCCGGCAAACTTTACTGGCAGAACATGATGACTTGACCCTGGAATTAATAACCCATCGCTTTACAAAAAAAGCAAAAAACACCATAGAGACTTTATTTCCAAAGACAGAATTACCTTTAGATGAAGAAACCCGCACTTTCAAATACAGCCAGTTCGGCTACGGCAAGTATGTTTACCCCGCCGGGGTAAGAACAGAGATGGAAGCCTTCTTTAAAAAGATGGTAGCTGCTTACTTGCCCCGGGCGACCATTGAATACTTTATATAGCAAACAAGCACCACCGCCCCGGCCAGGCATTCCATATCGGCTACCTTTTCTCCTCCGGCATTGACAATTCAGTGTATCACAAAGTTTAAGAACCGGAATCATAAACGCCGGCAGGAATTTTGCCCCTCCCCGGCGAAATTTGCCTTATGCTGGAAGCACCTCTAGTCCGGGTTACCCTGGCGTATATTTGCGGTTTACTGCTGGCATCCCGGGTAACTGGGGAGCCTGGTTGGGCCCTTGTGCCAGCAGTTATTGCTTTCTCCCTGGCTTACCTGTTCCGGCGGCCGCCGCGGCGGGCGGAATGGCAGGCCTTCCTCCTGGCCGGTTTTATGGCCCTGGGCTTTTTTACCGGCACCTGGGACAGCAACTATCACCGGAGCCAGCTTACGGGCGACAGGGAGACCTTCCTCGATCTTACCGGGGTGGTAGTAGCGGAACCCCGGGTTTACGCCGGCCGGGTCGTCTATATCCTGGAGGCCCGGGAGATAAGGCAGGGAGACTACCATAAAAGGGTAAAAGAAAAGGTAGAGGTTGTTCTTTACCTGCCGGCAAGGGGCGAGATAGAAGTCCTTTACCATTACGGCGACGTCCTCCGTATCCACGGCCGGCTCACCGCGCCCCCGCAGGCCCGTAATCCCGGCGAACTGGACTACCGCGCCTACCTGGCGCGGCAGTACATCTATAACCGCATGTTAATCAACGACTCCCGGGCCATAGTAAAGCTGGGAACCGTACCGGGCCACCCCCTGGTGCGCCTGGCCCTGGCGGCCAAAGGGAGGATTGAAACGGTAATCACTGCCGCCCTGCCGCCGCGCCAGGCGGGGATCCTGGCGGCCCTTTTATTCGGGGATGTTAACGAACTGACGGATACCGACAGCGATACCTTCAAAAACCTGGGCGTCTTTCATTTCTTTGCCGTCAGCGGTTCCAACATGGCCCTGGTTTTACTGATCCTCATGGCCATAGCCGGCCTGCTGGGCCTCAGGCCGGGGGCGGCAGTGATCGTCGGGCTTGCCGGGCTTCTCTTTTATGCTGCCGTTACCGGCTTTACCCCCTCTGTCAGCCGCGCCGGCATCATGGCCGGCCTGGAGTTGATAGCGTACCTGCGCCGGGAGCGGCGGGATTTTTACTCCGCCCTGGCCCTGGCGGCCCTGGTAATCCTGCTCTTCCGCCCCCGTTTCCTGTATGACAGCGGCTTTCAGCTTTCCTTTGCCGCCGCCTGGGGAATTTTTTATCTTTACCCGCTGCTGGACGACTTCCTGGCCCGTCTCCCGTCCTGGCGGGCTTACCTGGTGGTCCCCCTGGCGGCCCAGGTTTCCACCCTGCCCCTGGTGGCCTATTATTTTAACTTTATACCCCTTTTAGGTGTCCCGGCCAACCTGGTGACTGCCGGCTTGGTAGGGGTCATTGTCACCCTGGGCCTGGCTGCCTCTACCCTGGCCCTTATCACCCCGGCCCCGGCAGTTATAATATTTGCCGCCCTGGAACCCCTTATAAACCTGCTGCTGGCCGTTCTGGAACGCCTGGCCGTTTTCCCGGGAGTAACATTGCCCCTGGCTACCCCTTCGCCCCTGGCAGTGGGCGGCTGCTACCTGGCATTAATTCTTTTTCGGGAATTCTGGCTGCACCGCCATGAACCCCGGTGGCAGGCTTTGTGGCAGTGGCACCGCCGCCGGCTGGCCCTGCTGGCCTTCCTTACCCTGGCCGTCCTCCTGGTTTTTCTTTATCCCTGGGACCGGCGGCAGGAACTCCGGGTCACGTTTATCGACGTCGGCCAGGGGGACGCCGCTTACCTGTCCACCCCTGCCGGCCGGCACCTCCTTGTTGACGGCGGCGGCCGGCCTTACGACCAGGGCGATTTTGACGTCGGGGAGAGGGTGGTAGTACCCTTCCTCCACCGCCAGGGTGTGCGCCGCCTGGATGTGGTAATCAGCACCCACCCCGACGCCGATCATCTAGGGGGCCTTATGGCCGTGATCCGGGAAATGCCGGTGGCCCTGGTGGTGGTCCCGCCCCTCCGCGGGGAAATGGCGGACGCCTACCGCCCTTTCCTGGCCGAACTCCGGGCCAGGGGGATCCCCTGGCAGCAGGCCGGCCGCGGCGACGCCCTGGCCCTGGACCCGGCCCTGAGTATCCAGGTCCTGCACCCTGGCATGGAAATCAGCGGCAGCAACTTCGACAGCAATAACAATTCCCTGGTCCTGAAGGTTGTTTACCGGCAGTTCAGCCTGCTCCTGAGTGGCGATATCGAGGCCGAAGCCATGGCCGATCTGAAGGCCAGCCGGGCAGACGTCTGCAGTACCGTTTTTAAAGTGCCCCACCACGGCAGCCGTTACGGCCTGGAACGGGAGTTTTTAAAACAGGTGAACCCTCAAGCGGTGGTGATATCAGTCGGGGAGAATAATAATTTCGGCCATCCGGCGCCGGAAATTTTGGCCTACTGGGAAGAGCAGGGGGTTCCCGTTTATCGCACCGACAGGCAGGGAGCAATTACCTTCAAGAGCGATGGGGAAAGCTGGCAGGTTAATACCACCATCCATTGACGATATATTGACCCTATTGCCGGAAAAATTCTTTTCCCGGGAGGAAAAAGTTAACCTGAGGCGAATATGTTATTACAAAACCGGCGGAGCCGGGACAATTGCATACTTACCCCGGGGGTGCCCGCAAGGGCTGAGAGGTGCGGCTGTGCACTAACCCTAGGAACCTGATCTGGGTCATACCAGCGTAGGGAAGTGGGGGCAAAGGTTTAATGAAGATCACCTGCTTGCCGCAGGTGTTTTTCTTTAAGAAGGGGGTAATAACAAATGACGCAGCTAGAGGCGGCCCGGGTGGGACAGGTAACGCGGGCCATGGAAAAGGTGGCGGCAAAGGAAGGCATCCGGGTAGAGGACCTGATGGCGGCGGTGGCGGCCGGACAGGTAGTGATCCCGGCCAATAAAAACCACCACAACCTTGAACCCTGCGGTATTGGTAAAGGTTTAAGGACCAAAGTCAACGCCAACCTGGGTACATCCACATCCTTCCCGGATATCGAGCCGGAACTGGAAAAACTTCAAGAAGCCCTGGACGCCGGGGCCGATGCCGTTATGGACCTGAGCACCGGCGGCGATATCGATGGGTGCCGGCGCCGGATTATAGCCCATTCCCCCGTGGCCGTAGGTACGGTGCCCATTTACCAGGCCACGGTTGAAGCCCAGGAGAAATACGGCGCCCTTGTAGAGATGACGGCCGAAGACCTGTTTAAAGTAATCGAAAAGCAGGCCGAAGACGGGGTGGATTTCATCACCGTCCACTGCGGCGTTACCCTGGAAGTAGTAGACCGACTGCGAAGGGAGGGGCGCCTGGCCGACATTGTCAGCCGGGGCGGTTCTTTCCTGACGGGGTGGATGCTGCACCACGGGGAGGAGAACCCCCTTTATGCCCGGTACGACCGCCTGCTGGAGATTGCCCGGCGTTATGACGTCACCCTGAGCCTGGGCGACGGTCTCCGGCCCGGCTGCCTGGCGGATGCCACCGACCGGGCGCAGATCCAGGAGTTAATTATCCTGGGCGAACTGGTAGACCGGGCCCGGGAGGCCGGCGTCCAGGCCATGGTCGAAGGACCCGGACACGTGCCCTTGAACCAGGTGCAGGCCAACATCCTCCTGGAAAAACGCCTGTGCCACGAAGCGCCATTCTATGTCCTCGGGCCCCTGGTAACCGACGTTGCCCCGGGCTACGATCATATCACGGCAGCCATCGGCGGTGCCCTGGCTGCGGCAGCAGGGGCGGATTTCATCTGCTATGTTACCCCGGCCGAGCACCTGGGCCTTCCCACCCTGGCCGACGTGCGGGAAGGGGTAATCGCCGCCCGGATTGCCGGTCATGCCGCCGACCTGGTCAAGGGCGTACCGGGAGCATGGGAATGGGACCGGGAGATGGCCCGCGCCCGCAAGGCCCTGGACTGGGAGCGTCAGCTGGAACTGGCCATTGACCCCAAGAAGGCGCGGCAGTACCGCCGGAACCGCAACGAAGCTGCCGCCGTTACCTGTTCTATGTGCGGCGATTTCTGCGCCATGCGCCTGGTAGGGGAGTACCTGGGCAAGGCAGTAGAAAAGTGCTAAAATGAAGGGGAACCGAAGGAACGGCATAGCATCCCCCCAGCAGGGGTTGCTATTGCGACAGGAGCCGCAAATAAGGCTAGGCGCCCGTCCCACGAAAGAGGAAAAATTGCGTAACTCCTGAGCGGCGGAGGGAAATATCCCACCCGACAGAGGGTATCATTTCTGGCGGTATTTTAGCCAGGGAGGGCTTATCATTTGGACTGGCAGGAACTGGACAGGGAGCTGGAACAGGGTAATATAGCTCCGGTATATCTCTTTTATGGCACCGAAGGCTATCTCCTGGAAAGGGCTATAAAAAAACTCCGGGTAAAATTAGTACCGGAGGAAGCCGCAGCCTTTGATTACCAGGAGCTTGATGGGAAAAAGATAACGACCGGAGCGATTGTTCTTGTAGCCGTCACCCTGCCAGCCCTGGCCGAAAGGCGGCTGGTGGTTGTTAAAGATCCAGCCCCGGAAATGCTGCAGGCCGGAGCCGGAGAACTCTATGACTACCTGCAAAACCCGTCCCCGTTAACCTGCCTTGTACTGGCAGTTAACGGCAGCATCGATAAGCGATTGAAAATAATAAGGGCAATCCAGCAGGCAGGCCGGGTGGTAGAATTCACACCCCTCAAGGCGGCAGAACTGGAGAAATGGCTGCAGCAGGAAGCCGGCGAGGAAGGTTATATTTTGCCCCCGGCGGCGGCCCGGGGCCTGGCCCTGGCCGCCGGGGGAGACCTGCGCCAGGCCAGGAACGAGTTGTACAAAGTTATGACTTATATAGGGCAACCGGGTGCCATCACCCCGGGAGATGTCGAGGCCCTGGTGCCGGCTGCAGCCGTAGAAGCTACCGTATTCCAATTGGTGGACGCCCTGGGAAACCGCAATGCCTCCCTGGCCGTCAGCTCCCTGCGCCGGCTACTGGAAAGGGGCGAAGCCCCTTTAGCTATCCTGGCCATGCTGGCCCGCCAGCTGCGCCTCATTTACCAGTATCACCTGGCGGCGGACAAGGCCGAACTGGCGGCCACCCTGGGACTGAAGCCTTTTGTCATGCAAAAAATTGCCACCCAGGCCCGTAATTTTTCCCCGGCCGCTGCCGCACGGGCCCTGGAGGAATTATTTAAGGCAGACACCGGCATCAAGACCGGCCAGGGAAGCGCCGGTGCCCTGCTGGAAAAGGCCATCTGGACTATTTTAAAAGGGGAGCATTAACGCTCCCCAACCTTTACTCTTCACCGGCGGGCCGCTTCTGATCCTTCCCCCGGGCTGCCCCGGCGGTACCCCTGGCGGTACCGGCTACTTTAGTACCGGGAGTGGTAATTTCGGTACCAAATTCATAGGCGGTATCACGGGTACCTTCGGCGGCATAGCCCTTCTGGGCGGCACCTTTTTCCGGGCGCTCCTTGGCGGCACCAGGTTTTTCCGGCAATTAAAATCCCTCCCTTCTAAAACCTGTTTTTATTATGGCATGCTGAAGGGAGGAAAATACCGACCGCAGCGCCATTTGTGCGGGGCAAATTTAAAACCCCCTTGTATAGGCGGGGGTTATGTTGCGGCATTATGCAGGATTAAGCAGAAGTTTTATTGAACAGGCGCTGCAGCCTTGATTTTTTCCGGGCAGCTGTGTTCGGATGGAGAACCCCTTTGGTAACGGCTTTGTCGATGGTACGAATGGCCTGGCGTAATCTTTCAGCAGCTGTACTATCACCCTGATCCAGTGCGGCCCGGAATTTTTTCATAGCCGTTTTTACGCGTGACTTGACGGCCTTGTTGCGCTCGGTACGAATGCGGGTCAGTTCAACGCGTTTAATGGCCGATTTAATATTGGGCATCCCAGCTCACCTCCCGCCTTATTTTATCACGGCAAACCGGTAAAAGCAACATTCAACCAGACTGGGCGGGATTTTCCCGTCGCAGTTCGTCAATTAATGCCGCCAGGACCCTGGCGACCAGGCGGGCGGAGCGTTCCGCTTCTTCCAGGGTATTGTTGTCGCTGCCAATTTCTAAGAGGAGGGCCCGGGGATGGAGGTGCTGGTTGTAGCGTCCTTCCTGGACCCGGACACCCAGGGATAAACCGGGATAAAATGCATCCATTTTACCCGCCAGCCGCCGGGCAAAGGCTTCATTCTGGCGCCATCCGGGGTGTTCCAGGCGGGCATCACTACCAACGATAATGAGCACCTGGGCCACTTTCTGGTTCTCGATTTCCACTACCGGCGGTGCCGGCAGGCCGGCGTTACGGTGGATATCCAGGACTACCAGGACGGAAGGATTTTCCGCCAGCATTCTTTCCAGGGTCTTTTCCGAGTTGGCATAGGACAGGGCGAAGTCCGGATAATCATGAATGGTAGTTGAACGTACGACCGGTACGCCGTAGTCCTTACTTAAAGTTTCGGCCAGCACGGCTGCCACCTGGCTGACACCGCCGTTTTTCCCGGGAAATTTAGCCTGCCCTTCACTCGCCTGGTAGGATTCGGCATTATGGGTGTTGTATATAGCCACAAGGGGCTGGGTGGCGTCGGGGGGTTCTATTTCTAACGGTGCCGGCGGTACACTTTCCACGGGCAGGGGCTGGGGTAACACATACTCTTCTTCGGTTAGAAGGCGCGTTGTTCCGTAGCTACCGGGCAAAACTACCAGGGGTGAGGCCAGGACCTGGACAGCGGCCGCCAGGGCTCTACCGGTGTCATCCTGCTGGTTGCCGGCGGCGTTTAAAGCAATCGCCGGCAGGCCGGCTTCTAAAACCCTTTCCAGCAGGGGCAGCGGGAGTTCCCCATGGTAAGGAGGTAATGCCAGGGAGAGCAGGGTGCCTTGTTTAAGAACGTGCCTTGTACCGGCAAGTAAGGAAATAATAATCAGGCAGGCCAGTATTATTTTTACCAGGCGCGACAGGATGAGCCTGGCCTGCCAGCGGGTAATAAGATGAATGCGCATGCTAATGCCCCCCTGCTGGTAGGCATTTTATTCCTGTGAGGTATAATTTAGACCTGGTGCAAAGGCAGGCAGGGCAATGGCCCGGGAATTACTTGAGATTAAATTTTATATCCGGAGGAGGTCGCCAAGTGACCGAGACCAGGCTGAAAAATCTCTTACAGGCTTTCAAAAACGGGCAGGTTGACCTGGATACCGTTATGGCGAATTTAAAAACTTTAATAGAAGAAGACCTGGGTTTTGCCAAGGTCGATCACCACCGGGCTTTGAGAAACGGCTTCCCCGAGGTCATCTTCGGCCAGGGAAAAACAAAGGAACAGGTAGCGGCCATAGCGGCCCGCCTGGCGGCCGCCGGTTCAACGGTCCTGGTGACCAGGACCACCAGGGAGGTATACCAGGAGGTTGCCGCCCGCCTGCCGGCGGCTGAATTTAACGACTTGGCCCGTACTATTGTAGTGAGTGCCGGGGAAATCGAATCTACCGGCGGCAGGGTGGCAGTTTTGAGTGCCGGGACGGCCGACCTGCCCGTGGCTGAAGAAGCAGCGGTGACGGCAGCGGTAATGGGCAACGAGGTAGAGAGGATTTACGACGTCGGCGTCGCCGGCATTCACCGCCTGCTGGGGCGGGTGGAATGCTTTCGCCGGGCCGACGTAGTCATTGTCGTGGCGGGCATGGAGGGCGCCCTGGCCAGCGTTGTGGCCGGTCTGGTAGACCGGCCGGTGATTGCCGTGCCGACAAGCATCGGCTACGGTGCCAGTTTCGGGGGGTTGTCAGCCCTGCTGACCATGCTCAACAGTTGTGCCGCCGGTATCGGCGTCGTAAATATTGACAACGGTTTTGGTGCTGCCGCCCTGGCGACGGCCATAACCCGCCTGAAAAAAGTATAATTTACCACCTTTTTGGGCAATGCTATAGGCAAAACCTAAGGAGGTGAATTATATGACCAACTGGGTGGGTACTATTGTCCGTTTTATTGTCTCGGCCCTGGTTCTGATGCTGGTAGGTTTTATTCTTCCCGGCATCAGGGTAGCGGGTTTCACCGGTGCACTGATTGCAGCCGTGGTTATAGCCCTCCTGGGCTGGCTGGCAGAAGCCGTCCTCGGCAAACGGATTTCTCCCCGTAGCCGCGGTATTGTCGGTTTTATCGTAGCGGCAGTAGTAATCTATCTTGCTCAATTTATCGTCCCCGCTTACTTAAGTGTCAATATCCTGGGAGCTTTACTGGCGGCTTTAGTTATCGGTGTAATTGATGCCTTTGTTCCGACCGAACTGCGCTAGAAAAAGGCAGCTGGAGCGGGCCGGGCTTTTAGCCCGGCCCGCTTTCTGTTATAATAATAAAGCTAACCACCGGCGGGATTAAAAACTTACGCCGGTGGGGGGATCTTGCTTCCGATTTGTCTGGGGAGGAACCTGTCCGGTGACGGAGCAGAACTACATCCGCAATTTTTGCATCATTGCCCATATAGACCACGGCAAGTCAACCCTGGCCGACCGCCTCCTGGAATATACCGGGGCCCTCAGCAAGCGGGAGATGGTGGACCAGGTCCTGGATACCCTGGAATTAGAGAGGGAACGGGGCATCACCATCAAGCTCCAGGCCGTCCGCCTGCATTATAGAAGCCGTGACGGCAAGGAATATGTTCTAAATTTGATTGATACCCCGGGGCACGTGGACTTTACCTATGAAGTATCCCGCAGCCTGGCGGCCTGCGAAGGGGCGCTGCTCGTGGTTGATGCGGCCCAGGGCATTGAAGCCCAGACCCTGGCCAATGTTTACCTTGCCCTGGAACACAACCTGGAAATTATCCCGGTCATTAACAAGATCGACCTGCCAAACGCCGAACCGGAACGGGTACGGCGCGAGATAGAGGACATTATCGGCCTGGATGCCAGTGAGGCCATCCTGGCTTCGGCCAAGACCGGGGTGGGGACGGAAGCGATCCTGGAGGCAATCGTTAGACGCATCCCTCCCCCCCGGGGCGACCGGGAAGCACCCCTCAAGGCCCTGATTTTCGATTCTATCTTTGACAGCTACCGGGGAGCCATTCCCTACATCAGGATAGTTGAGGGACGGGTGCAGAAAGGCGACCGCATTCGCTTCATGGCCACAGGGGCCGAATTTGAAGTCAATGAGGTCGGTGTTTTCACCCCGGCGCCGCGGCCGGTCATAACCCTGGCCGCCGGCGAGGTAGGCTTTCTTTCGGCCAGCATTAGAAATGTCAAGGATACCCGCGTCGGGGATACCATTACCAGCGCCACCCGGCCGGCGAAGAATCCCCTGCCGGGTTACCGCAAGGTCATGCCCATGGTATACTGCGGCCTGTTCCCGGTGGACTCGGAGGAATTCGACAGCCTGCGGGATGCCCTGGAAAAGCTGCAGTTAAATGACGCTTCTCTGCGCTTTGAACCGGAAACGTCGGTGGCCCTGGGTTTCGGCTTTCGTTGCGGCTTCCTGGGGCTCCTGCACATGGAAATTATCCAGGAGCGGCTGGAAAGGGAATACGGCCTGGAACTCATTACAACCGCCCCCAGCGTAGTTTACCGGGTGGTGCGTACCGACGGCCAGGTGGAGGAGGTCGACAATCCTACCGCCCTGCCGGCGCCAAACATGATTGACCATATAGAAGAGCCCTACGTGGAGGCCACCATTATGACGCCCAAAGAATATGTAGGGCCGGTAATGGAACTCTGCCAGGAAAAACACGGCACCTTCCTTAACATGGATTACCTTTCCGAGCAAAGGGTAGCCTTGAAATACGACCTGCCCCTGGCGGAAATTATCTATGATTTCTTTGACCAGTTAAAAAGCCGGACCCGCGGCTACGCCTCCCTGGATTATGAAGTCAAGGGGTACCGCCCGGCAGAACTGGTGAAGATGGATATCCTGATCAACAATGAAGTGGTGGACGCCCTGTCGGTGATCACCCACCGGGACCAGGCCTACCACCGCGGCCGGGCCCTGGTAGAACGCCTGCGGCAATTGATTCCCCGCCAGCTCTTCGACGTGCCCATCCAGGCCGCCATCGGCAGCCGCGTAATCGCCCGGGAAACCATCCCGGCCATGCGTAAAAACGTCCTGGCCAAGTGCTACGGCGGCGACGTCACCAGGAAACGCAAGCTCCTGGAAAAACAAAAGGAAGGCAAAAAACGCATGAAGCAGGTCGGCACGGTGGAGATTCCCCAGGAAGCCTTTATGGCCGTGCTGAAGGTAGGGAAGTCGTAGGAAATGGTAGCTGGCTTTGTTTTCGCTCGCTCCATGGCCCTTGCGGAGTGGCCTAATGTTTCAGCCGTAAGGCTTAAGGCGGGGTTCCCGGCCTATTCGGCATCCTTGCCTCAAAGGCCGGCCTCGGACCTCCTGTCCTCGGCCCCGCCCTCACTCTTCGGCTTCACCAAGGCCACTTCACCGCTCGGAGAAGCTCGCTCACTCCAAACAAAAGCCAGCCACGCCCTCTACATCCATATCCCCTTCTGCATCCGCAAGTGCCATTACTGCGACTTTGTCTCTTATCCCGGCCGTTCACCGGCGGAAATGGCCGCCTACTGCACGGACCTGGAGCGGGAAATGGCCTTAGTTGCCGGGAAGTGGCTGCCGGGACCGGCGGCCACCGTCTATATCGGCGGCGGTACCCCCACCGTCCTCCCGGCCTGTAATTTAGAGCAGCTCCTGGCCGCCGTGGATCGTTTCTTCGGCCGGCGGCAGGGGGCGGAGGTCACCATAGAAGCCAACCCCGGTACGGTGGACGGCGCCAAACTCAGGGCCCTGGCGGCAGCCGGGGTGAACCGCCTTTCCCTGGGCGTCCAGGCCTTTGACGACGACCTCTTGAGAGCCATGGGCCGTATCCACCGGCGCCGGGACATCTACCGGGCCTGGGAACTGGCGCGCCGGGCCGGTTTTAACAACGTCAACCTGGACCTGATTTTCGGCCTGCCGGGCCAGGATCTTGACGCCTGGCGGGCTGCCTTAAAGGAAGCCGTTGCCCTCCAGCCCGAGCATATTGCCGCTTACAGCCTCCAGGTGGAGGAAGATACCCCCTGGGGAAGGCTGGCGGCTGCCGGTGATCTACCCCTGCCCGGGGAAGAACTGGAACTGGTCATGTACCAGGAAGCACGGCAAATCCTCGCCGCCGCCGGTTACAAGCAGTACGAAATATCCAACTTTGCCCGCCCAGGTTACCATTGCCGCCACAACCTTACCTACTGGTTAAACGGTCCCTACCTGGGCTTAGGGGCGGCGGCGGCCTCCCACTGGCAGGGCCGGCGCTGGCGCAACTACAGCGAGCTACACCGGTACCGGCATGCCTTATCCAGCAGCCGGCTGCCCCGGGAGGAAATAGAAACCTTAACGCCCCGACAGCAAATGGCCGAAACCATGTTCATGGGCCTGCGCCTGATGGCCGGTGTCGACTTAGAGGCCTTCCGGCAGCGTTTTGGTGTTGACGCCTGCACGGTTTACGCCCGTGAGATTGAATGCCTTTACCGGGCGGGGCTGATAGAGGAAAAAGACGGCCGTTTAAAGCTTACCGAAAAGGGTTTGCCCCTGGCCAATGAGGTTTTCGTGGAGTTTATCTAGCTTTTACTTTCCCTTGACAAAACGAAAGGCCGGTGGTATGTTTTAAGTAAGCTCTTAGCACTCTTGGCTTAAGAGTGCTAAAAAAGAAGGTGAGATCATGCGGATGGATGAGCGGAAAAAAAGGGTCCTGGCCGCCGTAGTGCAGGATTATATCCTTACCGGCGAACCGGTAGGTTCCCGTACCATTGCCCGGCGGTACAACCTGGGAGTAAGCCCTGCTACCATCCGGAATGAGATGGCCGACCTGGAAGAGATGGGTTTGCTGGAGCAGCCCCACACCTCGGCCGGCCGCATACCTTCGGATTCCGGTTATCGTTACTACGTTGACTGCCTTATGGCACCGGAGAAACTGACACCGGCAGAAGAGGAATACGTGCGCCGGCGTTACAACCAAAAGATGCTGGAAATAGAGCAGGTCCTGGAAGAGACGGCCCGTTTGCTGTCCGAAATGACTGCTTACACGGCCGTAGCCCTGGGTCCCTACCAGAATAATGCCGTGCTGGAGCAGGTGCAGGTTTTACCTGTCTATTCGACCAATAAAGCCCTGCTGGTGGCTATTACCAGTACCGGTTTGGTTGAACACCGGCTTTTTGTAATCCCGGAAAACGTAACCCCGGAGGATTTAAGCCGTATCTCCAGGGTCCTCAATGCCAAACTCCAGGGGCTGGCCCTGGAAGAACTGCGCCTGGAAGTGCTGAAGGATATTTACCGGGAAGTAGCCGAGCACCGGGGGTTAATTAAACAGGTCATTGACCTTTTACAGCAGGTGCTGGCCCTTGAAAGCGGCGAGAAAGTTTACCTGGAAGGTATCCTCAACATCCTGAGCCAGCCGGAGTTTAAAAATTTGGAGAAGGTCAAGGACATCCTTGCCTTTCTTGAGCGGGAGGAGGCGTTAAGGCGTATTTTTAATGCCGCTCCCGGAAGTGGCCTGACGGTGAGGATCGGCCAGGAAAATAAAGAAGAAGGAATTGATAAATGCAGCGTAGTAACTATAAGTTATGCCGTCGAAGGGAGAATAAGGGGTAAAGTGGGCTTGCTCGGACCGACGCGGATGCACTATTCCCGGGCCATATCGGTCCTCCAGTGTGTAGCCGATAGTTTGTCCCGCGCATTAGAGCAATTTTATCGCTAAAAGCTGCAGGCCACCTGGATAAGGCCGGTGCCTTTGGGTGCTGGCCTTTTTTACGGAAGGGAGTGACCGAAAAGTTATGGAACCCAACCGGGATAATAAAATGAATAACGGGATGATAAATAACGAAAGGGAAGATGGGCCGGAAGCTCTCCGGGAAAGGCCCGCCGGGGAGGCGGGGGAATGTCACGGCCGGGATGAGGAGAGCCCGGGGGCAAGGGTTGAGGAGCCTGCTGGGGCTGGCGGCGAACCGGCCGGTGCAACCGGCCGGGAAGAATTGAGCCGCCTTGAAGAAGAACTGGCCGCCAGGGCGGCGGCTTTATCTGAGCTGCAGCAACGTTTTTTACGCCTGCAGGCCGATTTTGACAACTACCGCAAGCGTACCCGCCGCGAGCAGGAAGAGATGACCAGGCTGGCCAATGCCAGGCTCATCGAGAGCCTCCTGCCCGTATTGGATAACCTGGAGCTAGCCCTGGCTACAGCCGCGGGAACGGGAAAGCAGGCCCTGGAGACGGGGGTAGAGATGACCCTGCGGCAATTGCAGGAAATCCTGGCGCGGGAAGGTTTAATGCCCGTAGCCGCCCTGGGCCGGCCCTTTGATCCCGAGGTTCATGAAGCGGTAGCGCGGGAAGAAACTGCAGAGCCGGACAAGATCAACCAGGTGGTGGAAGAGTTCCGCCGTGGTTACACTTTGCACGGCAGGCTCCTGCGGCCTGCCATGGTCAAGGTGGCAGTGGCGGCCGGTGCCGGAGAACAGGAAAACCAAGAAGACCCTCATGCCGCCAACGCGGCAGCATCAGAAGAATGAAAATAAAGTGGCAGGCATTTGTTTGGAGCGAGGAAAAACAATGCCGGCCGGAGCGAATTTATTTTGGGTAGAAGCTGGGGAACAAGGAGGTAGATCATAATGGGTAAGGTAATCGGTATTGACCTGGGTACGACCAACTCCTGCGTAGCCGTTATGGAAGGTGGGGAAGCAGTAGTTATCCCCAATGCGGAAGGCGGCCGCACCACGCCTTCAGTAGTGGCTTTTACAAAGGACGGGGAAAGGGTCGTCGGCCAGGTGGCCAAGCGCCAGGCCATCACCAATCCCGACCGGACCGTCATGTCCATTAAACGCCATATGGGCACCAATTATAAAGTTAAAATCGATGACAAGGAATACACACCCCAGGAAATCTCGGCTATGATCCTGCAAAAGCTGAAGGCCGACGCGGAAGCCTACCTGGGAGAAAAAGTGACCCAGGCGGTCATCACCGTACCGGCCTACTTCACCGACAGCCAGCGCCAGGCTACCAAAGACGCCGGCCGCATTGCCGGCCTGGAGGTGCTGCGTATTATCAACGAGCCGACGGCTGCCTCCCTGGCCTACGGCCTGGATAAAGAAGAAGACCAGACCATCCTTGTTTATGACCTGGGCGGCGGCACTTTTGACGTTTCCATCCTGGAACTGGGGGACGGCGTCTTTGAAGTCAAAGCCACCAGCGGTAATAACCGCCTGGGCGGCGACGACTTTGACCAGCGGATTATGGACTACCTGGTAGACATCTGCCGCCGGGAGCACGGGGTGGACCTGAGGCAGGATAAAATGGCCATGCAGCGCCTGAAGGAAGCGGCGGAAAAAGCTAAAATCGAGCTTTCCAGCATGACCAGCACCAACATCAACCTGCCCTTCATCTCGGCAACGCCCAATGGCCCCATCCACCTGGATGTAAATCTTACCCGGGCCAAGTTTGAAGAATTGATAGCCGACCTGGTAGAAAAGACCGTGGGCCCCACCAGGCAGGCCCTGGCCGATGCCGGGCTGGAGCCCAAAGATATTGATAAGGTCTTGCTGGTGGGCGGCTCCACCAGGGTGCCCCTGGTCCAGGAGACGGTGCGCAAGATCCTGGGCAAAGAGCCCCATAAGGGCATCAACCCGGATGAGTGTGTCGCCCTGGGCGCAGCCATCCAGGCCGGGGTCCTGGCCGGCGAGGTCAAGGACGTCCTGCTACTCGACGTCACGCCCCTTTCCCTGGGTATTGAGACCCTGGGCGGCGTTTTCACAAAGATAATCGAGCGCAATACCACCATCCCCACGTCCAAGAGCCAGATCTTCTCCACCGCCGCCGACAACCAGACCACGGTGGAAATCCACGTCCTCCAGGGCGAGCGGGCCATGGCCGCCGACAATAAAACCCTGGGCCGCTTCCAATTGACGGGTATCCCGCCGGCGCCCCGGGGCGTACCCCAGATTGAAGTCAAGTTTGATATCGACGCCAACGGCATCGTGCACGTCTCGGCCAAAGACCTGGCTACCGGTAAGCAGCAGGCCATAACCATTACTTCTTCCAGCGGCCTGACGGAAGAAGAAATCCAGCGCATGGTTAAGGATGCCGAGGCCTATGCCGAGAGCGACCGCAAGCGTAAAGAGGAAATTGAGACGAGGAACCAGGCGGATTCCCTCATCTACCAGGCCGACCGCACCCTGAAGGAGTTTAAAGATAAAGCCAACAAGGCCGACGTGGACCGCATCGAACAGGCGAAGAAAGAACTCCAAGACGTCCTGGACAGCAAGAATTCCGCTAAGATCAAAGAAAAGATGGAAGCCCTTTCCCAGGCCCTCTATACCCTGACCACAAAAGTGTACCAGCAGGCCGGTGCCCAGGCCGGCGGCGGGTCCCAGGGTGGAACCGGTCCTACCGGCGGGGCGAAACAGGACGGCAATGTCTATGATGCCGACTACAAAATCGTCGATGACGATAAGAAATAAAAACCGGTGACCAGCCATGGCCAAGCGCGATTATTACGAGGTCCTGGGGGTTTCCCGGGATGCCTCCGAGGCGGAAATCAAGAAGGCTTACCGCCAGCTGGCGCGCAAGTATCACCCGGATATGAACCCGGGGAATAAAGAGGCCGAAGAAAAGTTCAAAGAGGTCCAGGAAGCCTACGAAGTCTTGAGCGACCCGGAGAAGCGGGCCCGTTATGACCAGTTCGGCCATGCCGGCATGGAGACGGGCGGGCCCGGCTTCGGCGGCTTTGACTTCGGCGGCGCCGGTGCCGATTTCGGCACCTTTGGCGACATCTTTGACATGTTCTTTGGCGGCGGTTTTGGCCGGACAGCCAGGCGCCAGGGTCCCCAGCGGGGCGATGACCTGCGCCTGGATATAGAAATTTCCTTTGAAGAAGCTGCCTTTGGCGGGGAAAAGGAAATCGGCGTACCGCGCCAGGAAAAGTGCCCTGCCTGTGACGGCAGCGGCGCGGCGCCCGGTACCAGGCCCAGGACCTGCCCCACCTGCCACGGCACCGGGCAGGTCCGCATCTCCCAGAGTACGCCCTTGGGCCATTTCCAGACGATACGCACCTGTCACCACTGCCACGGCCAGGGGACCATTATTGAAACGCCCTGTCCCACCTGCCGCGGCCGGGGTGTAGTCCAGCGCACCCGTAAGATAAAGATCAAAATTCCCCCGGGGGTGGATACCGGTGCCCGCCTGCGCATGGCCGGCGAAGGCGAGAGCGGCATCCGCGGCGGGCCGCCGGGCGACCTCTATGTCTATATTAACGTCCGGCCCCATCCCTTTTTCCGGCGCGACGGGTATGACGTCTTCTGCGAGGTGCCGGTAACCATGGTCCAGGCGGCCCTGGGCGACAGGATCCTGGTGCCTACCCTGGACGGTAAAGCCGAACTCAATATCCCTGCCGGGACCCAGAGCGGGGCCACCTTCAGGCTGAAGGGTAAAGGCATCCCCCGCTTGAACGGCGCCGGCCGGGGAGACCAGCATGTGCAGATTCACGTCGAAACGCCTACCAACCTCAATGAAAAGCAGAAAGAATTACTGCGGGAGTTTGCCCGCCTGTACGGCCGGGAACCTAAAGGCACCGGGGAGCAGGAGAAAGGTTTCTTTAAGAAAGTACGGGACGCCTTTATGGGTTAGTTCCTTTCCTGGCGGTTGATAGGTTTTAGCAATACAGCGGGAGGGTGAGCCGTAGTGGCCCACCATTTTTTTCTACCCGTGCCTGTTTTTCCCGGCGAAACGGCCGTCCTGGAAGGGGAAAATGCCCATCACGCCCTGCGCGTCCTGCGCCTGCGGGTGGGAGAAACCATTTCCCTGGCCGATAGCAGGGGGCAGGGATACCAGGCGGAAGTCGTCGCCATTCACAAAGACCGGGTAGTCGCTGCTGTCAAGGCCCCCCTGGAAAGCCCCGAGCCGCGGGTTAAAGTCACCCTTTACCAGGCCTGGCCCAAGGGTGACAAAATGGATTTGATCGTAGAAAAGTGTACAGAATTAGGGGTAGCAAGGATTGTCGTCATCAATACAGAGCGCTCTATCCCCCGGCCGGACCGGGAGGCCTGTGCCCGGCGGCAGGAACGCTGGCAGCAGAAGGCCCGGGCGGCGGCCAGCCAGAGCCGGCGGCACCTGATACCGGCGGTTGAGGGTCCCCTGGAACTTTCTGAGGCCCTTGCCGGCCTTGACCAGGACACCCTGTTGCTGGTACCCTGGGAAGAAGAACGTTCCTGTAACCTTAAGTCCGTCCTTGAGGCGAGCCCGGGGGTACAGGAACTGGCCGTACTCATTGGCCCCGAAGGGGGCTTGACCCGGGCGGAAGTGGACCTGGCACGTAAATTCGGGGGGCGATCCGTAACCCTTGGCCCCCGTATCTTGCGAACGGAGACGGCCGGCCTGGTCTGCCTGGCCGCCATCATGTATGCCCTGGGGGAGCTGTCATAAACCCCGCTATTGAGGCAAGCAAGACAAGATACCTGTGCCGCTGGCGCGGTACCAGTAGATGGCTGAAAACAACAAGCTGGCATTTGTCGGAAGCGAGCGAGCTTCTACCGAGTGGCGAAGCGGCCCAGGCGAAGCTGAGGAGCGAGGGCGGGGCCGAGGACAGGATGTCCGAGGCCGTCCTCTGAGGCAAGGAAGCCGAATAGGCCGGGAACCCCGCCCGAGCCCGAGGCTGAGCCGTAGGCCGCTCCACAAGGGCCATGGAGCGAGCGAGACATGCCAGCCTGCGATAGAATTATTTTCAGGGTAGATCAGAGGTGAAACTCGTGCCCATATCCCGGGTTGCCCTGGTGAGCCTGGGTTGTAAAGTCAATCAGAACGAGCTGGAAGCCATGAGACACCTCTTCCGGGAAGCCGGCTATGAGCCCGTGCCCTTCCCTGAGAAGGCGGACGTGTACGTCATCCACACCTGCACGGTCACCCACACCAGCGACCGCAAATCGCGGCAGCTTATCCGCCGCGCCGTCCGGGCCAACCCGGAGGCAGTGGTGGTTGTTACCGGCTGTTATGCCCAGGTAGCCCCGGAGGAGGTCCTGTCCATCCCCGGCGTCGACGTAGTAGTGGGCACCCGGGACCGGCACCGGCTGGTAGAACTGGTTGAAGAAGCCCGTAAGGGAGGCACTCCCCTTAATGCCGTGGGCGTTCATGAACCCGGCGAAGAATTTGAAGAGCTGCCCGTGGTGGAATTGAGCAGGGCGCGGGCTTTCCTGAAGATTCAGGAAGGTTGCGAGGAATACTGTACTTACTGTATTGTCCCTTATGCCCGCGGGCCCTTCCGCAGCCGGGCACCGGAAGCGATCCTTAACGAGGTGGAGCGCCTGGTAGCTAAAGGCTACCTGGAGATAGTCCTCACCGGCGTTCACACCGGCGCCTACGGCCGCGATCTTACGGGGGGGATAGACCTGGCCGGCCTGCTGAAAAAAATTGTCAGGATCCCCGGGCTGCAGCGCCTGCGGATCAGCTCAGTTGACCCCCTGGATTTTACCCCGGAATTGAAGGCGATGCTGACGGGAGAAGAGGTCATCTGCCCCCATTACCATATACCCCTCCAGAGCGGGGATGACACCATCCTGGAAAGAATGGGGCGCCGCTACAGCAGCAGTTACTACCTGGATTTAATAGCTTCCCTGCGTTCCAGGCGGCCGCGGGCGGCCTTTACCAGCGATGTCATGGTCGGTTTTCCCGGGGAGACGGAGGAACAGTTCCAGAACACCATGGCGGTAGTCAAAGAAGCGGCCCTGGCCGCAATTCATGTTTTTCCTTTTTCCCCGCGCCGGGGTACGCCGGCGGCGGCCATGCCGGGGCAAATAGCGCCCGAGGTAAAAAAAGAGCGGGAACGGCGGCTGCTGCAGCTGGGGCGCCGCCTGGCCCGCCAGTATGCCCGGGAATTTTTAAACGAAACCATGGCGGTACTGGTGGAAAGGCCTTTACCCGGACATCCCGGGGTATATGAAGGCCATACCGGCAATTACCTGAACGTAGCCTTTCTGGCGGCAGGGGATTTGACGGGACAACTGGTCCCGGTAAGGCTTGAAGAATTGCGGGGAGGTTTAATTTGGGGCCAATTAGAAAAAGATGTTAGGGAGAAGCAGGAAAATAGGCCTGGAGAGAGAAATAAAGATTTAGCACAGCACTGAGAAGGGAGCAAAAAAAGTGGCCGAGGAATGCATATTTTGCAAAATAGCCGGGGGCCAGCTCCCGGCCGAGATAGTTTACCAGGATGACCGGGTGGTGGCCTTTAAAGACATCCGGCCGGTAGCCCCGGTACATATTTTAATTATCCCCAGGAAGCACATACCCGACCTGACGGCTATTGAACCGGAAGACAGGGAACTCATCGGCCACATCCACCTGGTGGCGGTACAAATAGCCCGCGACCTGGGGCTGGCCGAACGCGGCTTCCGGCTGGTAAATAATTGTAAAGAAGAAGGCGGGCAGGTCGTTTATCACCTTCATTTCCATTTGCTGGGAGGAAGGCAGCTGCGCATCCTGGGTTGACGCCAGGAGGAGTATAGAGTATAATTTAATTTATGTTGAGCTTTAGAAGGACAGCGTCCACCGGGTGGCGGGGGGAGGGAAGTAAGGTTGAGCGAGGTTAGAATTGGCAAGAATGAATCCATCGATGCCGCTTTAAAGCGGTTCAAGCGCATCTGTCAGAAGGCAGGCATCCTTTCCGAAGCACGGCGCCGGGAACACTACGAAAAGCCCAGCGTCAGGCGCAAGAAGAAATCCGAAGCGGCCCGCAAACGCCGCTGGCACTAAAAAGAACAGGCATCTCCCTCTGGATGATAATCTTTCCGGTGGAACAGCTATCCCGGGTATAACAGGCCCGGTCCGTGAGGACCGGGCTTTTTTGCGGTCTTTTTTCCCCTGCTGCTGCATAAAGTATTGACAGGAGGGGGCAGGATGGGGAAAAACCGTTCCCGGCGCCTGGAAAAGGCGGTTACCGAATATTTAGAGCTGCCGGCAGATGCCGTCCTGGACCTGCCGCGCCTGACCCTGGTAGGGAACAGCCGGCTGGTAGTGGAAAACCACAGGGGCATCAGCGAGTACCGGCCGGATCTGGTGCGCCTGAAACTCAGTACCGGGGAACTGGCGATCAAGGGGACAGGCATCCTCCTGCGGGAAATACGGCCGGACGCCATTGCCCTTGAAGGTACCATCCAGTCCCTTTCCTTTTCCTGAGGGAAACCTTAAAGATCTGGCTCGCCCGGGACCCTCCCCGGGGTTTCATAGCGGGAGCGTCCTGGAAAAGGGCTTTTTTGGAGGGGGAAGAAACCGGTGGCCTGGAACAGGAGGCTGGCTTACCTGGAGGGCTACCTGGTGATCACCATCGAGGGTGACGATCCGGAAGCCTTTCTCAACCTGGCCCTGGCCAGGAGTATTATCCTTTGGGATATTACCATTAATAATAACGGCAGTATCCAGGCCAAAATGAAGGCCGGTGAATATCGTGCCCTGCGTTCCCTGGCCCGGCAGAGCCGCTGCCGGGTCCGTATTGTGGACAAGCGGGGCCTGCCCTTTTTCAGCCGGCGCCTGCGGGGCCGGCAGGTGCTGGTCCTGGGCAGTTTTTTCTTTTTACTGGCCATCTATTTTCTTTCTACCTTTATCTGGATAGTAGAAGTAAAACCGGGATGCGGGCCGTTACACCTGGTGACGCCGGACCAGGTCCTGGCCGCGGCCGGGGCAGAAGGTTTAAAGCCGGGAGCCAGGAAAAAGGACCTCGATACCCGCGCCCTGGAGCTCGCCCTGGAGCGACGCCTGCCCCAGGTGGCCTGGATAGGCATCAGCTTCCATGGCACCAGGGCCGAGATCACCGTGGTAGAAAAGGCGAATATTCCGGGAACGGAAGCCCCCGACCGGCCGGCGAGTATTATTGCCGCTAAGGACGGGGTAATAAAGGATATCCTGGTCATCGATGGTGAGGGCAGGGTAAAGGCCGGTGATACGGTGCGGCGGGGACAAATTTTAATCTCCGGCCTGATCCTGCCTCCCCGGCCGGAAAATAACCCGGGGGAAGCCGGTCTTACCGCCAAACCCGTGGCCCCGCGCCTGGTCCGCGCCCGGGGTATTGTGCGGGCCCGGGTGTGGTATGAAGGAGAAAAGGAGGTCAGCCGCCTCCAGGTCCAGGAAGTGCCAACCGGGCGGCAGCAGACGGCCGTTACGGTGCAGGTCCGGGGCCGCCGCTTTCTCTTGAAAGGGCCGGAACTGCCTGCCTATACCAGTTATCGCCAGGAAAATAAAGTGGTGGCCCTGCCGTCGTGGAGGAATTTTCTCCTCCCCGTCGAACTCATTATTACGACCTATTACGAAGTCCGGACCCGGTACCGGCAGCTTTCTTATGAAGAGGCTGTGAGGGTTGCCGGTGAGGAGGTCCTGGCGAGAATCAAGGAAAAAATACCACCCGGAGCCAGCATAACCGGGCAGAAGATCACCTCCTTAAGTAAGCCCGGGGATGCAGTTGTTCGTGTCCGGGCCTGGATCGAAACAGAAGAGGACATCGGCCAGGTTGTCCCCTTGAGTGGCAATTAGAGGCCGGGGGGGTCGCCTTTACTCCGGTTTATGTATATGCTAGAATAAAGAGATTAATGGTCAAAAGGAGATGATTGATAAAACCTTGACAAACAATTACGAAATGCGGCTGACAGTTGGCAGCAACGGTGAGGCGGTCAATCTTTTTGGTCACCAGGATGAGAACCTGAAATTTATTGAAAGCCATACCTCAGCCCGCATCGTGGCCCGGGGTAATGAACTGATCTTGACGGGGACGCGCCGGGAAGTCGAGGAACTGGAAAGACTATTCCGGCAGTTGATTAAACTGGCCCGTTCCGGCACGATTATCAACACGGCAACAATTAACTATACCTGGAATCTAGTCCGGCGCCAGGACGGCATGGCGGAAAAGACCGATCTGGCCCAGGCCCTGGGGGAGGTACTTTACGTTAACCCCCGGGGCAAGCAAATCCGGCCGAAGACCCTGGGACAGCTCCGCTATGTCCAGGCCATGCGCCGTTACGATATAGTTTTTGGTATTGGACCGGCCGGGACGGGGAAGACCTACCTGGCCGTAGTGATGGCCGTCAATGCCCTCCGGAACCGCAGCGTGGAACGGATAGTCCTGGCGCGGCCGGCGGTTGAGGCCGGGGAAAAGCTGGGTTTCCTGCCCGGAGACCTGCAGGAAAAGGTCAACCCTTACCTGCGGCCCCTTTATGACGGCCTTTATGACGTTTTAGGTATGGAAACGGCACAAAAGTATATGGAGAAAAATATTATAGAAGTGGCTCCCCTGGCCTATATGCGGGGGCGTACCCTGGATGATGCCTTTATTATCCTGGATGAGGCCCAGAACACGACTTCCGAACAGATGAAGATGTTCCTCACCCGGATCGGATTTGGCTCCCGGGCCGTCATTACCGGCGACGTTACCCAGGTGGACTTGCCCAGGGACACCACCTCCGGCCTGGTAGAAGCCCAGCAGATATTAAAGGGCATTGAGGGTATTGCCATTGAGCACCTGACCGAGGCCGATGTTGTTCGCCACCCCCTGGTCCAGGAGATCATCAAGGCCTATGAGAGGAGTGACCGGATGTGCCATGGCAGCGGTTAAAAGGGTTAATGCACCCGCTGCTGGCCTGGATTGGTCCTAATTTTATACGCGCCAGGGTCATCTGTGGTATGGCCCTGTTTGTCGTGGCCGTAGCTATTCTAGCCCTGGATTACCTGCCGCAAAAGCTGGATTTAAAAGAGGGCCAGCCCAGTCCCCGGGATTTTAAGGCGCCCCAGGGCATTGTTTATGAAAGTGAGGTCTTAACCCAGAAGGCCAGGCAAGAAGCGGCCGGGCAGGTTACACCCGTTTACCGGGTGGACAGCACGGTAGTTGCGGAGTTGACTACCCGGGTTGAAGGTATATTCCGGGTGATAAGGGAGATTAATGATAATACAGAAGCAAGCAGCGAACGGGTAACCAGGCTAAAGGAGCAGTTAAGCCAGCTGCAGCTGTCGGATGCCGCCTTTGAAGCCCTGGCAGGAGCCAGCAATGCCGAACTGGATAGCATTGCCGGGGCTATAAAAGATGTAATTGGCCGGGTAATGAATGAGGCCGTACCCCAGGATGCCGTGAATACCGCCCGGGACAAGATGCTGGCTGCCCTTGAGACGGCGGGAATAGAAGCCGGCTATAAACCTGTAGCGGCAGCAATAATCCAGGGCCTGGAATTAAAGCCCAACCTCATTTATGACGTTGCCGCCACCTTGCAGAAACAAGAGCAGGCCGCCGCCGAGGTGAGCCCGGTCCTGGTAACTATCCGCCAGAACGAAAAAATTGTCAGCGACGGGGAACTGGTGACGGCAGAAGACATTGAAGCCCTGCAGAAGCTGGGTCTCCTGCGCTCCGGGGCGTCCTGGGGAGCACTGTTTGGCCTTTTCTTTTTCCAGGTCCTCCTGGTAGCCCTGGGCCTCCTGTATTTACGCTTTTTCAAACCGCAGGTTTATAACAACAACAGATTGCTGCTCCTTCTCGGCCTGTTATGGGTAATATTTCTAATCTTTTTCCGGGGTATGGCCGCCATCAGCCTGGGCGGCCGGGCAGAATTTACCCGCCTGGCCGGGTTTCTCATGCCGGTAGCTGCCGGGTCCATGCTGGCGGCTATCCTCATCGATGCCCAGGTGGCCATTATTTTTACCATTTTCCTGGCTATGGAGGCAGGGATCATCGGCGGCATATACTACCAGTTTGCGGCCACGGGTATCGTCAGCGGCCTGGTGGGTATTTACTGCGTTACCCATTTAAGCCAGCGTTCCGACCTTGTCCGCTCGAGCCTCTATTTGATGCTGGCCAACCTGTTGAGTGTTGTCGCCCTGGGCCTCATGCTTAAATATACCGTTTCCCAGCAAAGTATTACTGCGATTATGGCCCTGACCAACGGCCTGCTTTCGACGGTTTTAACCATCGGCTTCCTGCCCTTTCTGGAGAACAGCTTTGGCATAACCACGGCCTTAAAGCTCCTGGAGCTTTCCGATCCCAATCACCCTCTTTTGAAACGATTGCTCCTGGAAGCCCCGGGTACCTACCACCACAGTATCCTGGTAGGTAACCTGGCCGAAGCGGCGGCCAATGCCGTGGGGGCCGATTCCCTCCTGGCCAGGGTAGGGGCCTACTATCACGATATTGGTAAACTCAAGCGTCCTTATTTTTTTATTGAAAACCAGGTAACGGCCGAAAACCCCCATGACCGCCTGGCACCGACTTTAAGTACCCTGATTATTTCCTGCCATGTGAAAGACGGCCTGGAAATGGCGCGGGAGCACCGCCTGCCCCAGGTAATCCAGGATATTATTGCCCAGCATCACGGCGAAACATTAATCACCTATTTCTACCAAAAGGCCCGGGAAAACAGCCGGGATGATAGTGTCAAGGAAAATGACTTCCGCTATGAGGGGCCGATCCCCCGGAGCAAAGAAGCTGCCATCGTTATGCTGGCCGACAGCGTCGAAGCCGGCATCCGTTCCATGCCCAGGTTCACCCCCGGCCGCATGGAAGGGTTTGTACGCAAGATTATCAGGGAAAAGCTGGAAGACGGCCAGCTGGAGGCCAGTGACCTGACGTTCCGGGAACTGGCTGTTATCGCCGAGGCCTTCATGCGCGTCTTAAACGGCATCTTCCACACCCGGGTGGAATATCCGGAAGTGGTTCTTAAGGAAATAGAAAGGAGAAAGAACCGCAATGGAGTGCTTCATAAACAATCAGCAGGATAGTTATCCCCTGGGTGAGGAAATGATATCCCTGCTGGAAAAGGTCCTGCAGGTGGCCGCCGCGGTAGAGGGCCTGGATCAGGAAACCGAAGTAGGGCTGACCCTGGTTGACGACGCTGCCATCCGGGAACTTAACAGGGCCTACCGGGGTATCGACGCTCCTACCGACGTCCTGTCCTTTGCTTTAAATGAGACCGGGCCCGGCGAACCTGTTTGTCTTGACCCCCGGGGAGACAGGCTCCTGGGCGATATCATTGTTTCGGTACCCACAGCAACCCGCCAGGCGCAGGATTACGGTCACTCCCCGGCCAGGGAGCTGGCCTTTCTCACCGTTCACGGTTTCCTGCACCTCCTCGGTTATGACCACGATACGGAGGAAGCAGCCGCCAGGATGGAGGCGCGCCAGGAAGAAATACTTGCCAGGGTGGGGCTGGGGCGGTAATGCTGGTTAAATTCAAGGCCGCCCTGGCCGGGGTCGTCTACTGCCTGCGCACCCAGATAAATATGGCCGTCCACCTGGTGGCCACGGCGGCCGTCATTGGTGCCGGCCTGTATTTTCACGTGCAGCCGTGGGAGTGGGCGATCCTGGCCATAACTATTACCATGGTCCTGGCCGCCGAGGCCTTCAACACGGCGGTAGAAGTGACAGTAAATCTATATACCCGTAAATACCACCCCCTGGCGCGCGTTGCCAAGGACGTCGCCGCGGGTGCGGTTTTAATCACCGCCCTGGGGGCGGTAGCCGTGGCGTACATAATTTTTGGCCCGCGCCTGGGCTTGTAGACGGCCTGCACGGGTGCCGGCATATTTTAAAAGGCCTGGTTGTGGATGGTGTGGTAAAGGATCCCGGGCGGCGGCGTACCCTCAAGGAGATTCCAGGCAGCCAGGAGTTCCCTTAACCCCCTGGTGAGGGAATAAGCAGCTACCTCATGCAGGGGTATCCAGCCGGCGTCGGCAGCATCGGTAGCCGGGCGCAAGTTCCCGCCCCGGTATTCGGCCCAGAAGTCGATGAGGACGTAGTGATATTTAATCCGGCCGCTGCCATCGATATAGATGCTGTCCAGGACGGCTATGGGTGGCCCGGCAGTTACCCTGATGCCGCACTCTTCAAAAACTTCGCGCTCTACCGCTTCCCGGGCCGTTTCCCCCGTTTCCTGGGCGCCGCCGGGCAGGCTCCATAAACCTGCAGCCGGGGGCTTTCCCCGGCGGACCAGCAATATGTTCCCATCCTTAACGACCACTGCCCCTACTCCTACCACCGGGCGGGGGGAGTAGCTTCGTTCTACCGTCATGGCTAAACACCTCCAGCCAATATTATATCCCATAAAATTGACCGGCAGCTTAACCTGATGGTAAAATTAGATCGGGAGGTACCCGGGGTGACATATAATCACCAGGAACTTATCGCTGCTGCGGCCCGGGCTAAAGAGAAGGCCTACGCCCCTTACTCCCGTTTCAAAGTGGGAGCAGCCCTCTGCACGGCCGGGGGGAAGATCTATATCGGTTGCAATATCGAAAATGCCTCCTACAGCTTGACCATCTGTGCCGAAAGGGTGGCTTTATTTCAGGCCATAGCTGCCGGCGAACGGGATTTTGTCGCCCTGGCCGTAGTGGGCGGCGACCAAGCCGCCTGTTTTCCCTGCGGCGCCTGCCGCCAGGTCCTGGCCGAATTTGCACCCGAACTGGAAGTCATAACCGGCCAGCCCGGCAGCCCCCTTTATCGCCGTTTATTAAGGGAACTATTACCGGATACCTTTACCTTGAAATGAGGTGCCTGCTCCTTGGCCGCTGATTATGTTTCCGGCTTTGCCGGGCTTATCGGCCGGCCCAATGCCGGCAAATCGACCCTTTTAAACCGGCTGGTGGGCCGGAAGATTGCCATCATGTCCGACAAGCCCCAGACGACGCGCAATAAGATTCTGGGGGTACTGACGGCAGATAATTATCAAATTGTTTTTTTAGATACCCCCGGTATCCATAAGCCCCGGCACCAGCTGGGTGAGTATATGATGGCCGTGGCCCGTAGCACCCTGGCCGAAGTGGATGTTATCCTCTACGTGGTTGACGCCGCCGTCCCTCCGGGACCTGGCGAGGAATATATCATCGAGCAATTAAAAGGGGTGACCACCCCTGTCATCCTGATTCTCAATAAAATTGACCTGGTGGATGCCGCCACCCTGCAGCAGCGGGAGGAATTTTTCCGGGCCCGCCTGGATTATAAAGCCGTCCGGGCCGTGTCGGCCCTGGCAGGTACCAACACAGCTACCCTGCCGGAGATGATTAGTTCTTTCCTGCCACCGGGCCCCCGGTATTACCCGCCGGATATGGTAACCGACCAGCCGGAGAAATTCGTCATGGCCGAGCTGATCCGGGAACAGGTTCTCCAGGTGACCCGGGAAGAAGTTCCCCATGCCGTGGCCGTGGTGGTGGAAGAAATAGCCCAGCGTCCCAATGACTACCTCTACGTCGACGCCGTGATTTACGTCGAACGCGATTCCCAGAAGGGCATTATCATCGGCCAGGGGGGGCAGCGGTTGAAAGATATCGGCACCGAGGCCCGCCGGGAAATGGAAGCCCTGCTGGGCAGCAAAATTTTTTTAAACTTAAGGGTGCGGGTAAAGAAAAACTGGCGCCAGCAAGAATTGACTTTGCGGCAGCTGGGTTATGACCGCCGGCTTATCCAGTAGAAACCTGGTATAAGACCCGGCATTACGGCCAGCCTAATAAATACCTGACCACCAGGAGAAACCCGGAAAGGATGACACCCATGACATTAAACGAAGTGTGGTGGCATTTATTTACCCTGACGGGCAGTATTGAGGCCTACCTTCTTTACCGCGGCCTCCTGGAACCGGTTGAATCTTTACCTGCGGCAGATGGTAGCAAGGTAGCAGGGGCTCCCGCCCGGGCAGGGGACCGGATGCATGGCCAGGGACTGAAATTGGGGCAGGAGGGGAACTCTTTTCCGGAGGTATAGAAATGGCGGGCTATTTCCGGGATGAAGGTATTGTCCTGAAAAGCAGGGATTACCAGGAAACGGACCAGTTGCTGACCATTCTTACGCCCCGTCACGGCAAGCTAGACGCCATCGTCAAAGGGGTACGTAAACCCAAAAGCAGCCTGCGCAGCGGTACCCAGCAGCTCTGCCGGTCCCGCTTTTTATTTTATGCGGGTAAAAGCCTGGCCACCATTACCCAGTGTGAAGTACAGTCGATTTATGCCCCTTTGCGCCAGGACCTGAAGCGCCTGGCTTACGCCTTTTACCTGGTAGAAATAGCCGACAGCGCCGTCATGCCCGGCCAGGTGAACCCCGCCATGTACATTCTTTTAAAACAGGGACTGGAGATACTGGCCGGGGCGCCTCCGGTCCTGGTTGCCCGCGCCTTTGAAGCCAGGGTGTTAAAAATCCTGGGCCTGGAGCCCCGTTTGGACCGATGCGCGTCCTGCGGGGGGGATTTAGATGGAGGGGGCCGGCCGGCCCTGTCCCCGGCGGCCGGGGGTATCCTCTGCGCCCGGTGCCGCGGCCGGGAAGGACCGGAATACCAGGTAATGCTGGGCAGCATAAAGGCCTGGCAGCAGTTGAATCGCATGAACTGGCAGCACCTCCGGCGCATGCATCTCACCCCAAATCTAACCAGGGAACTGGAAGAAATTTTACCCGCCTTTTTGGAATACTATTTAGACAGGAAACTCAAATCCCGTGCTTTAATTAATGAAATAGGGGGCAGTGAAAATGACGGAACTGGAAAAGATCGACCAGCTACGCGAACGCCTGGGGATTAGCTACCGGGAAGCCAGGGAGGCCCTGGAGCGGGCCGGGGGGGATGTCTTAGAGGCCTTGATCCAGTACGAAGAAAGTACGAGGGCAGGGATGCAAAAGGAACTGGCCGGATGGAGCGAAAAACTTATGGAGCGTATTCGCGGTATCCTGCACCGCGGGAATGTAACACGGATTAAAGTGAAGAAGGATGGTAAAACCGTGGCCGAAATACCGGCCACCGTCGGCGCCCTGGGAGTGCTGGGCATTCTTGCCAGCAGCGAGCTGGCCGTCCTGGCCGGCTTGAGTACGGTAGCGGCCCTCTTTAACCGCTACACCCTGGAAGTAGAGCGCACCGACGGCAGGGTAGAAGAACATCCCCTGGACGTCGATGACCAAGTTGACAAGTAGAGGAGATTTTTGCTAAAGTATTGTTATGTCAGGCTGGCAGGGGCCGGCCGCTGTCTTGCCACGAAAAATTAGCTCCCGTCCCTGGCAGGGCGGGTGCTTTTTTTAATGAGGGGAGTAATTGCATTTGAATTTCCAGGAACTCATCATGAACCTGCAGCAGTACTGGGCGGCCCGGGGCTGCGTCATCCAGCAGCCCTATGACCTGGAAAAGGGCGCCGGCACCATGCACCCGGCCACCTTTTTACGGGTCCTGGGGCCGGAGCCCTGGCGGGTAGCATATGTCGAACCCTCCCGCCGGCCCACCGATGGCCGCTACGGCGAAAACCCCAACCGCCTTCAGCATTATTACCAGTACCAGGTCATCTTAAAACCTTCCCCAGACGATGTCCAGGATTTATACTTAAAGAGCCTGGAAGCCATCGGCATCAACCCCCGCGAACACGACATCCGTTTTGTCGAGGACAACTGGGAATCACCGACCCTGGGGGCCTGGGGGCTGGGGTGGGAAGTCTGGCTGGACGGCATGGAGATAACCCAATTCACCTACTTCCAGCAGTGCGGCGGGTTTGACTGCCGGCCGGTGAGCGCCGAGATCACCTACGGCCTGGAACGACTGGCCATGTATATCCAGCAGGTGAACAGCGTCTTTGATATTGAATGGGTAGACGGCATCACCTACGGCGATATTCACCACCAGACCGAGGTCGACTACTCCCACTACAACTTTAATGCCGCCGATACCGCCATGCTGGCCACCCTTTTCAATGCCTACGAGGCCGAAGCCCGGCGGGTAGTGGAACAGGGCCTGGTCCAGCCAGCCTACGACTACGTCCTCAAGTGTTCCCACACCTTTAACCTACTGGATGCCCGGGGAGCCATCAGCGTCACCGAGCGGACGGCCTACATCGGCAGGATACGTCACCTGGCGCGCTTGTGTGCCGCCGCCTACCTGGAGCAACGGCAAAAACTTGGCTATCCCCTGCTTGCCCCATCCCCGGCCGCCGCAGTTTCCGGCCAGGACCATAAAGACCCCTACGATGTCAAGGAGGGATAGCCCGTGACCCGCGATCTTATCTTTGAATTAGGTACCGAAGAGATCCCGGCCCGCTTTATGCCCGGGGCTTTGGAACAAATGGCGGACCTTGCCGGGAGGCTTTTGGAGGAATATCGTTTAAAATACCGGCAGGTGACAACCTACGGCACCCCCCGGCGGCTGGCCCTCTACATAAGCGGCCTGGCCGAAGTCCAGGAGGAACGGGTCCAGGAGATCAAGGGACCGCCGCTAAAAGCCGCCTTTACTGCCGACGGCCAGCCCACGAAGGCCGTCCTGGGTTTTGCCAGGAATAACGGCGTAGAGGTAGGGGAACTGGTCACCCGCAGCATAAGCGGCGGGGAGTATGTCTTTGCCGTCAAGAAGGAAGCCGGGCGGCCGGCCCCGGAGGTCCTGCCGGACCTGCTCCTGGCCGTAGTCAATGGCTTGAGTTTTCCTAAACCCATGCGCTGGGGAACCCTTGACATGCGTTTCGCCCGCCCCATTCGCTGGGTCCTGGCCCTCTTCGGCGAGGACGTCGTTCCCCTGGAGGTGGCCGGCCTTCAGGCAGGCCGTGTCACCTACGGCCACCGCTTCCTGGCTCCCGGGCCCCATGAAGTACCGGCTGCCCCTGCCTACCTCCAGGTCCTGGAAAAAAACTACGTCCTGGTCGACCAGCACCGCCGTCGCAAGCTTATCTGGGAGCAGGTAACGCAACTGGCCGCCCGGGAAGGAGGCCGGGTGGAGGAAGACCCCGATTTACTGGAAGAGATTAATTACCTGCTGGAGTACCCCACCGCCCTGGCGGGCCGTTTTAATCCGGACTACTTAAAGCTCCCGCAAGAGGTAGTCATTACCCCCATGCGCGACCACCAGCGCTATTTCCCCGTGTGGAATGACCGGGGCGAACTCCTTCCCGTTTTTATCACCGTCCATAATGGTACGGCCGACCACGTGGACATAATCGGCCGCGGCAATGAAAGGGTACTGGCCGCCAGGCTCGCCGACGCCGCTTTCTTCTACCGTGAAGACCAGAAAATCCCCCTGGCCGGCAGGGTAAACAAGCTGGCAGAGATTGTCTTCCAGGAAAGCCTGGGGACCATGCTGGATAAGACCCGGCGCATCATGCGCCTGAGCCGCTTGCTGGTCGCTGAGCTGGACCTGCCGGGGGATATGGCCGCGGTTGTCACGCGCACGGCGGAGCTGGCCAAGGCCGACCTGGTAACCTCCATGGTTTACGAATTTCCTGAGCTCCAGGGAATCATGGGCTCCTATTACGCCGCCCACGACGGCGAAGCCGCCGAAGTTTGCCGGGGCATCCGCCAGCACTACTGGCCCCGCTTTGCCGGCGACCGCCTGCCCGATTCCTTAATGGGAATGGTCGTGGGCCTGGCCGACCGTTTGGATACCCTGGTAGGCTGCTTCGGCGCCGGGTTAGTCCCCACCGGTTCTCAAGATCCTTACGCCCTGCGGCGCCAGGCCACGGGTTTAGTGACTATGGCCGTGGAGCTGGATTTAAAATTTTCCCTGGCAGAGGTCATTACCGCTGCTTATGAAGGTTATAAGGAAGGCGGCATCAGGCTGGCCCGTGATTTAGATACCGTCCAGGAACAGCTGGCCGCTTTTTGCCGCCAGCGCCTGGAGCATCTCCTGGACGAAAAGGGCATCCGTTTTGATGTCATCCAGGCCTGTCTGGCCGCCGGCAGTGACGACCTGGCCGGCGTCTACCACCGTGCCCGGGAATTAAACGCCTTCCGGGAAGAAGAAGGTTTTGCCGCCCTGCAGACGGCCTTCACCCGCGCCTTCAACCTGGCCCGCCAGGCGGGAGAAAGGTATGTCCTGGACCCGGGGAAATTAAAAGAAAAAGTGGAGTTCGACCTCTACCGGGCCCTCGAAGAGGTGCGGCGTCTGGCACGGCCAAAGCTTGAAGCAGGCAGCTACCTGGAAGCCTTAAAGGCCATGGCCCTCCTGCGGGAACCCATTGACGCTTTCTTTGACGGTGTCCTGGTCATGGCCCCGGAAAGGGAAGTTCGCACGAACCGCCTGGCCCTCCTCCAGGAGGTAGTGGACCTGGTCTTCCAGGTGGCCGATTTTTCTCGCCTGGTACCGTGAGGGGAAACTTTAAAAGTTTAGAAGGAAAATGCTCGGGTATGTGGTATACCTTACAGAGTATACAGGATGGGGGCCGGGAGGAGGGGTAAAAGGTGCAGCTTTCCCCGCGGCAACAGCAGATAGTAGCCATCGTTAAACGTTCCGGGCCCATTACCAGCCAGCAGATTGCCGAAGAGTTAAACCTTACCCGTGCCGCCCTGCGCCCGGATCTGGCCGTCCTCACCATGTCCGGCATCCTGGAAGCCCGCCCCCGGGTAGGCTATTTTTTAAGCAGCAAGCCTTCCCAGGCCCTGGTAGCAGAAGAGATTAAAAAGATCAAAGTAAGCGACGTCAAAGGCCTGCCACGGGTCATAAGGGCTAATGCAGCTGTATATGATGCCATTGTGAGCATGTTTATCGAGGATGTCGGTACCCTGGTGGTAGTCGACGAGGAAGGGCACCTTGAGGGCGTCGTCTCCCGCAAGGATTTGCTGAAGGCCGCCATTGGCGGCGGTGACCTGCACAGGATGCCGGTCTCGGTTATTATGACGCGGATGCCCAATATCATCTGCACCACGCCGGAAGAATCCGTCCTGACGGCAGCCCGGAAAATAATAGAACATGAAGTCGATGCCCTGCCGGTAGTCCGCCCCGTGGAGGGGCAGGGGAAAAAACTGGAGGTAATAGGCCGCCTGACCAAGACGACCATCACCAGGCTTTTTGTGGAACTGGGGGAAGGCGGACGCTAGGAAGGAGGGTTTACCATCGGCGTTATCTACATCATTTCCGATTCCTTGGGGGAGACGGCCGAATATGTGGTCCGGGCGGCGGCCAGCCAGTTTGACGGCGGCGAGCTGGACATCCGCCGGGTACCCTATGTAACCGACACCGAGCACCTGGAAGAGGTAATAAACGAAGCGGCCCAGGAAAAGGGCATTATTGCCTTTACCCTGGTCCTGCCAGAATTAAAAAAGCGGCTCCAGGAACTGGCTGCGGGGCGCGGGCTGACGGCAGTCGATCTCCTCGGTCCCCTGATGGATGCCATTGGCAGGGCAACCGGGGTAGAGCCGCGGCTGGAGCCGGGCCTCATCCGCCGCCTGGATGAGGAATATTTTCGCAAGATGGAGGCCATTGACTTTGCCGTCAAATACGATAACGGCAAGGATACCCGGGGCCTATTATATGCAGACCTGGTTTTAATCGGCGTTTCCCGGACTTCCAAGACGCCGGTCTGTATGTACCTGGCCCATCAACGCCTGCGGGCCGCCAATCTTGCCCTGGTGCCCGAGGTGCCCCTGCCCGAAGAATTACTTTCCCTGCCGCCGGAAAAGATAATAGGGCTGACTATAGATGCGGAAAAGCTGTACCAGATTCGCCAGGAGCGTTTGAAAACCCTGGGCCTTCCGGGTCAGGCCGGCTATGCCACCCGGAGCCGTATTGAACAGGAGCTGGCCTATGCCCGCCAGGTAATGGAGCGGCTGGGCTGCCCGGTGATCGACGTTACCAATAAGGCCGTCGAAGAGACGGCCGGTAAAATACTCCAAATATATTATCGGAGGGAAGGTTATGGCAAATAAAAAGTATGTCTACCTGTTCAGCGAGGGTAGGGCCGACATGCGGCGCCTCCTGGGTGGTAAAGGCGCCAACCTCGCCGAAATGACCAACATCGGCCTGCCCGTGCCCCAGGGGATTACCATTACCTGCGAGGCCTGCAATGAATACAACCGCCTGGGCCAGCAGTTCCCACCCGGCATGGAGGAAGAAGTTGCCGCTCGTCTGAAGGATCTCGAGGCCATTAACGGGAAAAAACTCGGCGACCCCCAGAATCCCCTGCTTGTCTCCGTCCGTTCCGGGGCGCCCGTATCCATGCCCGGTATGATGGACACCATCCTGAACCTGGGTTTAAACGATGAGTCAGTAAAGGGCCTGGCCGCCCAGACCAACGACGAGCGCTTTGCCCTGGACTGCTACCGCCGCTTCATCCAGATGTTTGGCAATGTCGTCCTGGGAATCGAACATAACAATTTTGAAGCTGTCCTGGAAAAACATAAAGAACGCCTGGGTGTCAAATTTGACAACGAGTTGACCCCAGAAGCTTTACGAGAGGTTATTGCCGAGTACAAGGATGTCGTCAAGAACCACAGCGGCCGCGACTTCCCCCAGGACCCCCAGGAACAGCTTTACATGGCCATCCGCGCCGTCTTTGGCTCCTGGAACAACCCGCGGGCCATCGTCTACCGCAAGATTAATAAGATTCCCGATGACCTTGGTACAGCCGTCAACATCCAGACCATGGTCTTCGGCAACATGGGCCCCACCAGCGGTACCGGCGTGGCCTTTACCCGCAACCCATCCACCGGCGAGAAGGGCGTCTATGGCGAGTACCTCATCAACGCCCAGGGTGAAGACGTAGTGGCCGGCATCCGCACGCCCAAGCCCATCAGCAGCCTGAAGGAAGAAATGCCGGAAGTCTACCGCCAGTTTGAAGATATCTGCCAGCTCCTGGAGAAGCACTACCGCGACATGCAGGATATCGAGTTTACCATTGAGAAAGGCAAGCTCTTCATCCTCCAGACCCGCAACGGCAAGCGCACGGCGGCTGCGGCCGTTAAAATTGCCGTCGACATGGTCAACGAAGGCCTGATTACCAGAGAAGAAGCCGTCCTGCGCGTCGACGCCGATCAATTAGGCCAGCTCATGCACCGCCGCATCGACCCCAAAGCCAAACTGCAGGTGGTAGCCAAAGGCCTGCCGGCTTCCCCCGGCGCCGCCTCCGGCCAGGTGGTATTTGACGCCGATGAAGCCGAAAAAATGGGCCTCGACGGGCAAAAGGTCATCCTGGTGCGTACCGAAACCACCCCGGATGACATCCATGGCATCGTCCAGGCCCAGGGCGTGCTGACGGCCCGGGGCGGCATGACCAGCCACGCGGCCGTGGTGGCCCGGGGCATGGGCAAACCGGCCGTCACCGGCTGCGACGCCATTAAAATTGACGTCGAAAACAAGCGCTTCTTTATTGGCGACCTGGTGGTTAAAGAAGGCGACATCATCTCCATCGACGGCTCTACCGGTAACGTCATGCTGGGTGAAGTCCCCTTGATTGACCCGCAGCTGACAGGTGAATTTGAAACCATCCTGGAGTGGGCCGATTCCTTCCGCCGGCTCAAAGTCCGCGCCAATGCCGACACGCCGGAAGACGCCCAGAGGTCCCGGGAATTCGGCGCCGAGGGCATTGGCCTCACCCGTACCGAGCACATGTTCATGCAGGTCGACCGGCTGCCCGTTGTCCAGGAGATGATCCTGGCTAAGACCAAAGAAGAACGCGAAGCGGCCCTGGCCAAGCTCCTGCCCATGCAGCAGGGCGACTTCTACGGTATCTTGAAGGCCATGGAAGGGCTGCCGGTGACCATCCGGCTTCTCGACCCGCCCCTGCACGAGTTCCTGCCCAATATTGAGGAACTGCTGGTGGATGTCACCCGCCTCCAGGCTACGGGTGGCGATCCCAAAGAGCTGGAAGCCAAGCAAACCCTCCTGCGCGAGGTGCGGGCGCGGCACGAATTTAACCCCATGCTGGGTCACCGTGGCTGCCGCTTAGGGATCACCTACCCGGAGATCTACGCAATGCAGGCCCGGGCTATCTTCCAGGCCGTCGCCCAGCTGGTCAAAGAAGGGGTTAAAGTCCTGCCGGAAGTGGAGATCCCCCTGGTCATCCATGTCAATGAATTAAAGCGCCTCCACGAGCTGGTGGATGAAGTGGCTGCGGCCGTCAAGAAAGAAACAGGCGTCGACTTCGAGTACAAGGTCGGCACCATGATCGAAATGCCGCGGGCCTGCGCCACGGCCGATGAAATTGCCAGGGAAGCCGAGTTCTTCTCCTTTGGCACCAACGACCTGACCCAGACCACCTTTGGCTTCAGCCGTGACGACGCCGAAGGCAAATTCCTGCACCAGTATGTCGATGAAAAGATCCTGAAAGAGGATCCCTTCATCGTCCTCGACCGCGACGGCGTAGGCAAATTCATGAAAATGGCCGTCGAACTGGGCCGCAGCACCAATCCCAAACTGGAAGTCGGCATCTGCGGCGAGCACGGCGGCGAACCCAGCTCGGTAGAGTTCTGTCACCAGATCGGCCTCAACTACGTCAGCTGCTCACCCTTCCGGGTGCCGGTAGCCAGACTGGCCGCCGCCCAGGCCGCTTTGAAGGAGAAAAAGGGCCAGCTGGAGCAAAAGGGAGAATAATAAGGCTTGCGGGCACTTTAAGCAGCCGTCCATTTAACTCATGCTAACCTGGCAGCGGCCGGTCGAAAAGATCGGCCGCTACTAATATCGCCCAACACGGGTGGTCAGGTTGCGTTCCCGCAGTGTCCGGATTGGATGAGGGCCTAGGGCCTGCCCTCAAAAGCAAGGGATTATTAAATAAGTAAACATAAAATTATGTATAATCAACTTTTCTCATTACACTGATTAATAGTTGATGAGTAATACTTTTTTTTGATAATAGGTATTCTCCTCTAGAATTTCCGTTATGACAAATAACATAGTAAAATATAAACCAGAAAGTTAAAACTAAATTTGGAGGGAAAAATTTTGTTTGAAAACCCTGCTTTTAGGAAGAGGGCGCTGCCGGTTCTGATCTTGGGTATATTCATGATGTATTTTTATTCCGGTCTCCAAAATGACCACCTCAATGTTTTAACGGCTTACTATCAGAACCTGGGGTGGAATGCTATTACCATCACCAATCCGGTGACAATTGCCGGCTTTATTATTATCTTAATTACACCCATAGTAGGTACTTTGATGATTAAATACGGCGTAACCAGGGTTATGGTACCCTGCACAATCGTCCTGGCACTGGCCACCATCGGTTTGGCTCTTGCCGGCACTAATGTCGTCATGTACAGCATATCTCTCTTCCTCGTGCGCCTGTTTGTGCTGCCTTTGCAGATGGGAGCATTCATGCTCTGCACCAACTGGTTCGTAAACTTTCGCGGCCGCGCCCTGGGCTTGATAACCATAGGCAACCCCCTCTGTACCGCAACCCTTATCGCCGGCCTCACTGCCGGTGTGGCTGCACTCGGGTTCACCTGGACTTATTCTATAGTCGGCATTATTGTTCTAGTACTAGCAATCCTTATCGGTATCTTTATTAAGTCCACCCCCGAGGAGTGCGGGCTGTATCCGGACGGTTATAATCAACCTCCTCGTACAACAGAAAATACCCACATCATGACCCTGAAAGAAGTCTTTGCCAATAAAGGTTCTTATCTCTTGATTATTTCCTTCGGTTTCCTCCAGTTCTGCATTGTCGCCATTATGGCCTTCTTCGTGCCCCGGATGAATATGACGGGTACCGATATGAGCGTTACTTTGACATGGTTGTCCATTGCCGCTGTCTGCGCTTTACCCGTCAGCTATATCCTAGGAATTATCGATGATAAATTTGGTACCGTAACCGCCAGTTTGATTCTGTGCCTTACTTACCTGTTGGCAATCATTTCACTGCTTAAGATGACCGCCAACAACATACCCCTAATAGCGATGGCTGCTTTCGGTATTGCCGGCGTCACGGGTGGTACCCCGAACCTGCATCCTTCCATTACGGCTTATGTCTACGGGCGGCAAAACTACCAGGCTGCCAACCGCTGGATCATGGCCATCCAGGCAATTATTATGGCCTTTGCCATTTACTTCATGTCCGCCATCCTTGATGCTACCGGCAGCCTGGACCTGGCTTATAAGATCATGGTTGTAATGGTTATCATCGCCATGTTCTGCCTGGTTTTAATCGGCAGGAAACCGGACTTCGACCGCGGCTACAAGGGTGCGAGAACCAGGAGTTAAGATACCAGGCATCACCTTAAAGTGCAGCTCGCTATGCCCGCCTATCTAACCAGGCGGGCTTTTATATTTCCTCGTGTAGAGAGGGCATTAACAACCGCAGTTCCGCGGGGAAGTCTGGCCAGGAAGTGGCTCCTTTTACCGTCGAATATCTGCTTCCTTGCTGAAAGCAAGAAGCTGGAGGAAGAATTTAAAATTTACGTTAGTTTCACATATCCTTTGCCCTGTTTAATAGCCTCTTTTAAAACATCGTCAACTTGTTCTTTGCCGGCTGCCTGTCTGAGATACTCCATATCTATTTCCTCTCGATGGAGAGCAAGCAGTTTCGCCGCCCACCGGGCATCGGCAGGGCTCTTCCAGAATTTTGCTGCCGCCAGCCGGTCAATTATCAAGTCTTCAACCCCGATTATATAAACCTCCAGGCCGTTTATTTCCACCGTCGTCAGCTTGTCTAAAGAACCGGCAAGGTATTCGACGGGTATTTCCAGTGCCAGGTCAAGCTCTTCATGATACCAGTGCCGCTCACCGGGCCGGTGTAAAAAACCCATTTCAGCAAGAACAGCCCCGGCCTGCTCCCTGCCGTTGACGACCAGGTCCATATCTTTGGTCGCGTACCCACCCAAGGTATAAAATTCCAGCGCCCGCCCACCTACCAGGATGGGTTTTATACCTAAAGGTTTAAGGGCTGACGTCAAAACAGCCAGTACCCCCAGGGCTTTTTTAAGCTGGTCTTTTTCTTGCATTAACGGTTCTAGCATTGTTATTAAATCCTTATCCATTCCACCTGTACCTCCGGGGTCC
Source organism: Neomoorella sulfitireducens (assembly GCF_024733845.1). Taxonomy (GTDB): domain Bacteria; phylum Bacillota; class DSM-521; order Neomoorellales; family Neomoorellaceae; genus Neomoorella; species Neomoorella sulfitireducens. The sequence continues at coordinate 46,459 of NZ_JANRHG010000008.1, read as the reverse complement.
GATCTTTTCCAGGCGCTTGCTGGCCAGAGCTTGCTGCCAGCGGTGCCGGTCCAATAGAAAAAGGATTTTTTCCTCTTCAGGGTCGCGAGGTTTACGAGAATAATCGCCCCTGCCTGTATGTGCCGCCCAGCGGGTATAAAGGTGGAGCGATTTTTTGCGTAACTCTTTCATGTATTCATCGTAATCTATGCGTCGCATCAAATCACCCGTCATTTGTAATCTCCCGGTCGTTTTGTGGCAATACTTTCTGAAAAGTTTCTAGCGTTTTTCGTTCTCATACCTGTTTAACAATCGGCGAATTTTTATGGCACCTGGTGTTCCGGTGAAATTTGTAGTGCCTGGCTGGCTTTTTATTAGTTGCAACACTTTTATGCTAATCCATCCGGTAAATATTGTCAACAATAATTGAAAACCTTCGGGGTGTCACCCGCCGTCCTTTACCAGGCATGTTTACATATTTCCCGGTGGGAAGGGCAATAATATTCCCCGGATGGAAGCAGGACCGAAGGGGAGGTAGCTACATGTATATTAGCAACATCAGTCCCGGACCGGGAATGGGGATGCAGAGCGGTTTCGCCGGATTTTCCGGCTTTCCCGGCAGCGCGGTCTTCAATTACAGCTTTATCCCCACGGCGACAGGCTGGCGGGCCGGGGCGGGAACCGGCTATCCGGCCATGGGCTTGAGCTACAACCCGGCCCTCGGCTGGCATGCCGATATCCAGGCAGCGCCCTATTCCGGCATAGGACAGTACTGGGGCGGCTTCGGGCAACCAATGATCAGCGGCTTTAACCCCGCCATGTTCTCCGGGCAGTTTGCCGGTATGGGCGGGTTTGCCGCTTCGGGCCAGCCCTTGAGCAGTGGTTTTCCGGGTTTGATGGGCGGTATCGGCATGACCAGTGCCATAGCTCCTGCCGGCGGGATGATCCAGCCCCGCATTGAGCTGGCCGAGACCAACAGTGACGTAGTAGTCACTGCGGAACTGCCCAACATCAATCCTAACAACCTGCAGCTGACTGTAACCGACGACTCGTTAAGTATTTCCGCCCTGGCAATTTCCGGCGGCATGACTACCAGCCTGCACCGGACGGTAGCCCTGCCTTGCTCGGTAAGAGCTGAGCATGTCGATGCTACCTACAGCAACGGCATCTTGGAAGCACGCCTGCCGAAGTCGGACCTTACAGCCCGGCGGCGGGTCAAGGTAAACGTTACCGGTTAGAAAAACTGATTAAATCCGGGCCTGCTTCCATTCCAATCTTACCTTCGAGGTGAACTGATATGCTCCAAACCCAGGGTCACTGGCCCATGACGGCAATGCCCATGCCCGGATGGACGCCTGCCCCGGCCGATGTACTGGTAGCGCCTGTGAATGTTCTGGAAAGAGATAACGACATAATTTACATATTTGCCGTTCCCGGCGCCCGCCCGGAGGATATGCGGGTAGAGATCCGCCGGCAGATTCTAGAAATAAAAGGGAACGCCTCTCTGCCGGGCGATGGCCAGTATGTTTACCGGTACCAGGAATGGCCGGCAGGGAGTTTCTATCGCTTCGTGCCCCTTCCCCCGGAATTAGACCCTGAAAAGGCGGTGGCCAGCTTCAGCCAGGGCCTTTTGACGGTACGCTTTCCCAAACCTGGCGGCGGCCGGCAGGTAGCCGTTAACATCCAGGCGCCGGTACAGGAGCAGGGACAGGAAAGTACGCAGGATAGCCAACCTGGCCACCAGGTGCGGGCCCATTTGATTTAAACCCCGGTTAAGATATTTGCTCCTCAACAGGCAGCCACGATTAGCTTTCCTGCCTGGCGCGGCAGCTGGTTAAGGCCAGCTGCTGCTGTTTTCCTGGTCGTCCCGGATGACTAGGTAACTCCCGGAGACAGGAGCACCGAAAGTGGCCGGGTAACCCGAGGAGGACGTCAGGGCGCGGTAGGGATTGCGGGTCGGGATGACCCGGATGTTTGGCCGGGGCCGGCCGGGCTGCGACGGGTTGCTACTTGCGGTATTGTGCATATGTTTCTCCCTTCCTTCCCGTTTTCTTTGCGGTCAAGCCTTTACCCCGCCTCTCTTTTCTCGTCGCCGGAGGGTATTAAACCAGCCGGCGCCAGCCCTGGCGGGTAAAGGTGACGTTGACGGGCGGGGCGCCTTCCCGGGGCTGGTTTTCCCGGGTGATAGTGCCGTTAAAGATGAAGGCATCCAGGCAGGGGACACTTTCGATAATGCCGCCGGTGGCCTCAAATTCTACGGCGTATTCCTGGGGTTTCAAGAGGGCCGCCGGGTTAAAAGGTTCCAGGAGCTTCAAATCGGCTTCGTAATCCAGGTAAAGCTGCCATATTAATTCCTCGAGTCTCGCCGGTGGGGCGGTTATATTGAGTTTGATATCCTGCACCGCTTCCCTCCGGGAAATCATGTGGTTGTGGGCATATAGCCTCTCCGTCAGGTTTTTGATGATATCCTCCACGCGGCCGCCTTCGTCTGCCGGCATGTGCAGTTCCAGGAGTTTCCTGGCCAGGGAGCGGATCAGGGCGTAGTTGCGGTGCACGTTGCCCAGGGCCAGGGGATGAACCTTTTCAACCAGGCGGTTAAACACTGCCGCCAGGCTGTTTTCACTTTCCAGGCCGGCAATTTCCCGGGCCAAGGAAAGGTAGGCCATGACGTCTTCCACGCTGACGGGCAGGCGGGCAACCGGATTGGCCGGATCCTCGGGGTTAAAGGCGTTGGCTACGCTGGGGTCGATAGGCCCCAGCTCGCCCAGGGGACCCATAACGATTTCGTCCGCTCCCAGGCAGATGAGGGTGCCGGCGCTGGCGGCGCGAAAGGGCACCAGGACGCCCAGGTGCCGGGTAAATTCCCGCAGCAGGTTTACCAGGCGCCAGGGGGTCAGGATATCGCCGCCGCGGGTATAGAGGAAGAGATCGAGACGGGGCCGGGGGCCTAGGGCCAGGAGGTGGCGGTAAAAGACGCGGATGACGTCGGGAGCTATGCGGGTACCAAGGTTTTCCCGGTCGCCGGTAAAATAGCAGATAAGCGCCGCCTGGCGTTCGGCTTCGATCTGCTGTAAAAGTGGCAGGCGTTCGGCCCTTCCCACATGTATCGCCCTCCCGAGGCGAGGTTAAAGATAGTATTTCCCGCCGGGGGATGAAAAACACTTCGTTGATCCTTAATCCTTTAATTGTTATACTATAAGTAATACAAAAAGAAGGGGGTGATATGTCATGGCTAGTATTTCCGGCAGGGTTTCCAAAATGACAGCAGTAAGATTGCCTTTAAAGGTTATTCATGAAATTGATACCATGGTCGGTAAGGGAAACCGGTCGAAGTTCATTGCCATGGCTATTGAAAAAGAACTCAAACGGCAAAAACGCCTGGCCTATGTACAAAATTCCGAAGGCCTATTCAAAGAGGACCTGGTACCGGATAAGAAGCCCGGGGAAGATGACACTCTGGCTTTTGTGAAACGCTTGCGAGAGTTAGATGCGAGGGAAGAGTAAATGATCCTGGAGGTAGAAGCCGGCGGGGCTTTGGTTGACACGGACTTCTTGATTGATTTAAACCGTGGTAAGGGCAGCAAATGGCGCCAGAAGGCAGAAAAATTGCTGTATGATATTAATTACGAGAATCTTTTTGTATCCAATATTACCGTGACAGAATTCATAACTGGCATCCCGCGAGATAAGCGGGAAGAAGTTCAAAATATGCTACGCCAGTTATATTATTATATTGCCCCAACCTATGATGAGGCTTTCCTGGCCGGCACATTGCGGCAAGAATGGCGGAGTAAAGGGTATTCTATATCCATCGCTGATGTAACTAACGCTGCTATAGCCATATCGAGGAAACTTGTATTGGTTACAAGAAATACGAAACACTATCCCTTTGAACAACTTCTGATTAAAAGCTGGTAAATATAATAGTTGTATCCATCATGGAGCGATGTCTTCGCTACCTGATTTGCAGTCTTTAAAAACAAATCCCACTTCACTGATCACCTTAAACCCATGTTCCCTGAGTAGAGCCGCCGTCACGCCGGGGCCGGGACGGGTAGTACCGGTAAAAGAACCGTCATAGATTAGTTTGCTTCCGCACGAGGGGCTTTTTTCTTTTAAGACCACCAGTTCCGTACCCATCTCCCGGGCCTTTGCCAGGGTGGCTACCGCACCGCGGAGGAAGGCATCCGTCACATCCCGGCCTTCCTTATCCACCACCCGGGCCCTGCCGGCCAGGACGTCATGGCCGTCGCCGCCCTGGATTTCCGCCGGCGGCCGGGGTATGGTTAAACCTCCCAGGGTTTCCGGGCAGACAGGTGTGGCCTTTCCCTCCCGGACCAGGGCAGCTATAGCCGGTACCAGGTTGTGGCCGCCGCTGTATTTACACTTTTCGCCTGCCAGGCAGGCGCTGACCAGGATTCTCACCATTTAATCACCCTATATCAATTTAACATTATTATTACCGGTGCGTCAAATTTCAGCTTACACCGTAAACAGTCTGTGGTAAAATAAGAAAAATGCCTGTGCGGGGGGAGAGTTATGATTATTACTACCACCAATACAATAGAGGGTCATCAGATACGGGCATACCTGGGGATAGTGGCTGGCGAGGCCATTATGGGAGCCAATATCGTCCGCGATCTTTTTGCCAGCATTACCGATATTGTGGGCGGCCGCTCGGGAGCCTACGAAACAAAACTGGCCCAGGCCAGGGAGATTGCCCTGCGGGAAATGGTCGACAAGGCCAGGGAACTGGGCGGGGATGCCGTAGTTGGGGTCGACATTGACTATGAGGTAGTAAGGGAAGGCATGCTTATGGTGACGGCCGCCGGTACGGCCGTGAAGCTTGATTAGAGGTGCGGTTTATTTTAAAAGGTATCGGCCCGGGGATTTGATGTGGACGGACATCACTGCCGGTACTGCAGCCTGCGCCGTACCAGTCATTTAAGCCGTGCAAAGGGGGCCGGTTGAAGCGGGAAAATGAAAGAAGTAACCATCTACACCGACGGCGCCTGTTCCGGCAACCCCGGTCCCGGGGGATGGGGGGCCGTCCTGATCTACGGCGACAAACGCAAAGAGATCTCCGGGGCCGAAACCCGTACTACCAACCAGCGCATGGAGATCACCGCAGCCATCGCCGCCCTGAAAACATTGAAGGAGCCGTGCCACGTCCGCCTTTACAGCGACAGTGCCTATCTTGTCAACGCCTTTCGCCAGGGGTGGCTGGACCGCTGGCAACGTAACGGCTGGTTGACGGTTAAAAAAGAACCGGTGGAAAACCAGGATTTGTGGCGGGAACTGCTGCAGGTCGCTTCCCGGCATCAGGTGGAATGGTTAAAGGTCAGGGGCCATGCCGATAATGCTGAAAACAACCGCTGCGATGAACTGGCCCGGGCGGCAATTAGGCAGTTATTACAGCAGGAAATTCCATCTTTATAGCGAATAGTAAATATTATCAACTATCTCCGGTGCCTCCGGCGGTGCCTGTTCCTGCCGGGCATGACATCTTATAAATGGACGAAAGCTTAATAAAGGGGGGCCTCTAATGGCCAAATGGTCATGTTTAGCCTGCGGTTATATCTATGATCCCGGGGAAGGGGATCCAGACGGCGGCATTGCCCCGGGGACGGCCTTTGCAGACCTGCCGGAGGATTGGGCCTGTCCTAACTGTGGCCTGGGTAAAGAGAACTTTGAACCCCTGTAGCCGGTTATGGGCGGCGCTGCCAGCGCCGCCTTAATGTTATCCATCCCCTGGCAACCGGCGTACCGGGTGCGGTTATACGACCGTTTTAAGCAGGAGAAGGAGTTCTCGTGGCGAAAAAAGTATTAATTGCCGGGGTGATAAAGCAGGCCGGTCCGGTCGCCCGGGCAAGGAATATTAACAAAAGGGGAAATGGGTCATGTTAATTGTCGGCATTAACGGCAGCCCCAAAAAAGAAGGCAATACAGCCTTCCTGGTACGGGAAGGGCTGGCGGCTGCCGCTGCATCCGGGGCAGAGACGGCCCTCATCCATGTTGCCGATGCCCTGGCCGATCAGAAAATACCTTATTGTACCCAGTGCTCAACCCCCTGCCGGGGAGCCTGTTCCCGGGATAATCTCCTGGGTGAGGCCTTTAACCTCCTGCGACTGGCGGACGGGGTTCTTATCGGCAGCCCGGTATATTTCGGCAGTGTTTCGGCCCAGCTTAAGGCCTTCTGGGATAAAGGCCGGGTCTTACGCAAAGAAAAGGCCCTGTACAACGTCGCCGGCGCCGGGGTCACCGTGGGCGGCAGCCGTTTTGGCGGCCAGGAGACGACCCTTAAAGCCCTTTTTGACATGATGCTTATCCAGGGCATGATGATTGTCGGCGACGGTTTCATCGAGGCCGACTGCGGTCACCAGGGCAGTTGCGGCCAGGCCCCGTCCGGAAGCGATGAATTTGCCGTCACCAGGGTTCGCCTTACGGGCAAGCGCCTGGCCGAGGTGGCGGCGGCCACCACAGCCTTACGCCGGCACCGCGGTTAGGGGGGTGAGGGTATGCTCCTGCGGTTGGAAGCCGAAAAACGGGAAGAAGCCATTTTAAGCCCCCTGGCGAGTTTAAGCAGCCGTACCAGGGGCCGTCAAGTACCGGAGGAGCCCTGCCCCGTCCGTACCGAATACCAGCGGGACCGCGACCGGATTATCCACTCCAAAGCCTTCCGCCGCCTGAAGCATAAAACCCAGGTTTTCATCGCCCCGGAAGGAGACCATTACCGCACCCGGCTGACCCACACCCTGGAAGTAGCCCAGATCAGCCGTACCATTGCCCGGGCACTGCGTCTCAATGAAGACCTGACCGAGGCCATTGCCCTCGGTCACGACCTGGGCCACACCCCTTTTGGCCATTCTGGTGAAGAAGCTTTAAACGAAGTAGTGCCGGGCGGCTTTAAACACAACCTCCAGAGCCTGAGGGTGGTTGAATTCCTGGAAGACGGCCGCGGTCTTAACCTTACCTGGGAAGTCCGTGACGGTATAGTCAACCATACCGGGCCGGTCAAACCGGGGACCCTGGAAGGCCAGATTATCTGCTATGCTGACCGCATCGCCTACATTAACCATGACATTGATGACGCCCTGCGGGCCGGCATTATTACCCGGGAACAACTCCCGGCCGATTGCCTGCAAATCCTGGGCGACACCCACCGCCAGCGCATTGATACCATGGTGACGGACATAATCCGCTTCAGCTGGGAGCACGGCCGTATCGCCATGAGCCCCGGGGTCCAGAGGGCCACGGATAAACTACGCGAATTCCTTTTTAAAAATGTCTACATCGGTTCCCCGGCCAAGGTAGAGGAAGGCAAAGCAAAAAATCTCTTAAAACAGCTCTACTTTTACTACCTGGAGCACCCGGATGCCCTGCCGCCTCCCGTCCACACCGGTGACGAACTGCCCCGGCGGGTCTGTGACTATATAGCCGGAATGACCGACCGTTTTGCTATCATCCAGTATACCCGGCTTTTCGTTCCTTCCGGCTTTCCCTCCTGAAACAGCTAAAAGCGCAAAAGCCAAAAGGCCGGTTCAACCAGGTGGCAGGAGGTGCTTCAAAGGCATAAAAAATGGGAAGGCGAAGGAACCTCTTCGCTCGTCAGGCTATCCGCTCGCTGACGATACGGCGGCAGGATTCCTCTCGCCTTCCGGAACATATTTTAACCATATAATGCGAACTTTATACCAGACAAAAAAGGAATACCTCAAACGGTACTCCTTGAAAAATAGAAAAAGGGAGGTTGAGAAAAGGATGAAGGTTGCCCTTCAACGTATAGTATAGCATACAAATATATAAAAGTCAGCACCCGGATCACCGTGGCTGTCGCAAGGCAAGATTTGGCATAAATATAGGCGCCTATCCGGGCCCCTACTGCCGGGTCTTGAAATAGGGCTGGAAGATGGCCAGGAGAACGCTCCGGTAGAGGACATAGAGAATACTGCCGCCTATAAGGGCGATTAGAATTAAAGCCACGCCCTTGCCCACTTTTCCACCTCCTGTTAATCCTTCTATTGCCCGTCCTGTTGATTCAGGTTGGGTCGAAGTACCGGCATCTTCATGTTTTCAGTTTACCGCCGGCAATCAAGCTGTATGCAGCCGGGAGGAGGTATAATCTGGTAAAGCCGGACAAATAATAGGAAAAAGCGAAAATAAGGCCCCAAAAAGAGGATATTGCGTTCTGATAGCGAATTGTATTAGCACATGTGGTCCCGGGAGGTGGTTTCCGTGACAGCCTCCTTCAGCCAGGAAGTGATCGATGAGGTAAAGGACAGGGTAGACATCGTCGAAATCATCGGTAGCTATGTCCGGCTTAAAAAAAGCGGTCGCAATTACGTCGGTCTTTGCCCTTTTCATAACGAAAAGACCCCCTCTTTTACCGTCAGCCCTGATAAGCAGATGTTTTACTGTTTCGGCTGCGGTACGGGAGGCGATGTTCTCGCTTTTTTGATGAAGCAAGACGGCCTCAGCTTTCCCGAAGCTGTGAAAGCCCTGGCCACCAGGGTGGGGATTGACCTGGATGGCGCCGGAGATTCACCGGCCGCCAGGCGCGAGAGGGAATGGAGGGAACGCCTGTACCAGCTGGGGGCATTAGCTGCCAGCTTTTATTATCGCCTTCTTATAAGTCACCCGGCAGGAAAACCGGCCCGCTCATATCTCCGGCAGCGGGGGGTGAGAGGAGAAACGGCACGGGTTTTTGAGCTGGGGTATGCCCCGGACGCGGGGAAGGCCCTGGTAGATTACCTGCAGCGCCAGGGTTTCAGTAACAGTGAAATTGAGCAGGCAGGCCTGAGCATTACCCGGCCATCCCTGGGGACGTCCGATCGCTTTCGTGGGCGCCTCATGTTCCCCATAAAAGACAGCCGCGGCCGGGTGATAGGTTTCGGCGGCCGGATTTTACAGGAAGGGCACCCCAAATATTTAAATTCCCCGGAGACAGCTCTATTTCACAAAGGCCGCCACCTTTACGGGCTGCATTTGGCCCTGCCGGGGATGCGGCGGGAAGGCCGGGCCGTCCTTGTTGAAGGGTATATGGACGTAATTGCCGCCTGGCAGCATGGTATTGATAATGCCGTCGCCTCCCTGGGAACGGCTTTGACTCCCGAACAGGCCCGGGAGCTGAAAAAATATGTACAGGAAGTGATTATCGCCTACGATGCCGACAGGGCGGGGGAAGCCGCCACTTTAAGGGGTATGGACATCCTGGCTGCTGCCGGCCTCCAGGTACGCGTCCTGCAGCTCCCGGAAGGGAAGGACCCTGATGAATTTTTAGCCGTGCGGGGAGTAGCGGCATTCCGGGAATTAATAGAAACCAGCCAGGCCCTGATGGAATTTCGCATCAATAAAGCCGTTGCCGCCAACGACCCTACCAGGCCCCTGGGCAGGAAAGCCATTATGGCCGCAGTTCTTCCCGGCCTGCGCCGGGTTAAGGATGTCGTCGAACAGGAAGCCTATGTCCGGCTGTTGAGCCGTCATACAGGGATATCCGAAGCCGCCATCCTGAAAGCCCTGAGCCAGGCACCCGCCGGGGACAGGGTAAGAGGAAAAACAGCAGTAAAAGGACCCCGGGTAGAAGCCCCCGTGGCGGGAAACCGGTCCATAAACCCGGGAGAGTTATTCTTGCTCCAGGCATATTTAAGCAGCCCCGGCCTGGCGGCCGGCATTGACGGCGAATTGGGAGAAGAATGGGGTGACAGCCCGGCGGTCCGGAGTCTAACTGCCCTCGTCCGGGAAAAGCGCCGGGAAACACCGGAACTGGCCGGCCTGCAACTGGCCCGGTTTTTAACCGGGCGGGGGGTGCCGGAATGGGACGCCCTCATTGCCCGTATTACCCTGGCCGGCGGCCTTGGACCCGTCCGGGAACAGGCCGTCAAAAAAGCAATCCTCCTCTACAAGCTCCAGCGCCTGCAAAAACAGGAAAAGGAAATAAGAATTGCTCTGGCACGGGCGGAAAACAGCGGCGCCACCGGCCAGGTTCAAGAACTTCAGGAACAAATCTTTCACCTGCAGCAGACGATAAAAGCGTTAAAATCCGGAAGGGGGGAGTAACGGTGAAAGAAGAACAGAAGAGACAAAAAGTCAAGGAGTTGATTGAAAAGGGCAGGAGTCACGGCGCCTTAACCTACCGCGAGATAATGGATGCCCTTGAGGGAATCGAACTCTCCCCCGAACAGATTGACGATATTTACGAGCAACTCAACCAGATGGGGATTGAGATTTTGCCCGAACCGGTAGAGCTGGAAACCCTGGAAAAAGAAGAGGGCGAAAGCGTCGACGCCGACCTTGATCTATCGATTCCTGAAAACGTGGCCATTGACGATCCGGTACGTATGTACCTTAAAGAGATTGGCCGGGTACCGCTGCTGACGCCGGAAGAAGAAATCGAGCTGGCTAAAAGGATGGAGCAGGGCGACGAAGAAGCCAAAAGACGCCTGGCGGAGGCCAACTTACGCCTGGTGGTCAGCATCGCCAAGCGCTATGTCGGCCGCGGTATGCTGTTTTTGGACCTCATCCAGGAAGGTAACCTGGGCCTGATCAAGGCGGTAGAAAAATTCGATTACCGCAAGGGCTACAAGTTCAGCACCTATGCCACCTGGTGGATCCGCCAGGCCATAACCCGGGCCATTGCCGACCAGGCGCGGACCATCAGGATCCCGGTGCACATGGTAGAAACCATCAATAAATTGATCAGGGTGCAGCGCCAGCTGCTCCAGGAGCTGGGCCGTGACCCCACGCCCGAAGAAATCGCCAAGGAAATGGATGTCTCCGTAGAGCGGGTGCGCGAGATTATGAAGATCGCCCAGGAACCGGTATCCCTGGAGACACCTATTGGCGAAGAAGAAGACAGCCACCTGGGGGATTTCATCGAAGACGAGGACGCCCAGGCCCCGGCCGAAGCAGCTTCCTTCATGCTTCTCCGGGAACAGTTGGAGGAAGTGCTGGATTCCCTGACGCCCAGGGAAAAGCGAGTTTTGCGCCTGCGTTTCGGCCTGGATGACGGCAGGGCGCGTACCCTGGAAGAAGTTGGCCAGGAATTCGGCGTCACCAGGGAACGCATCCGCCAGATCGAAGCCAAGGCCCTGAGAAAGCTACGCCACCCCAGCCGCAGTAAAAAGCTGAAAGACTACCTGGAGTAGCCGCAGGCCGGTTGCAAGTTTCAGCATCTGGCTGTTGACCGGCGCGTCCTTTCCGGGTATAATATACCTGTCTGGTGGTTTTCCTCGGTAGCTCAATGGTAGAGCGCCCGGCTGTTAACCGGGTGGTTGCAGGTTCGAGCCCTGCCCGGGGAGCCATAAAGGGCCCATAGCTCAACGGTAGAGCTGCCGGCTCATAACCGGTTGGTTCCTGGTTCGAATCCGGGTGGGCCCACCATAAAGTGAAGACAAGGCCAGCAGCGGGGGTCAGGAGGTGACCGTGAAATGCTGGCCTTTTTTAATTATTGCCATGACCCATCTTGCAGTAGCGCGGCTGCCGGCGGGATCGCCGGTATCAGGCTCCCGGCACGCCTGGAGGCCGTAGCCCGTATGGTGCCGCCGGGAAGCCTTGTCGCCGATATCGGCACCGACCACGCCTATCTTCCTCTATACCTGGTCGCTAGCGGTCGCTGCCTGCGGGTTATTGCCGTGGAAGCGGCGCCGGGCCCTTACCGGCGCGCCCTGGCCGCTGTGGCGGCGGCAGGCCTCCGGGAACAGGTGGAAGTGCGCCTGGGAGAAGGCCTTACGCCGCTGCGGCCCGGGGAAGTAGATACGGTAACCATGGCCGGCCTGGGCGCCCTGACCCAGCAAAAAATCCTGGAGGATGCGCCGGAGGTAAGGCAGGAGTTAAAACTCTTGATCCTCCAGCCCCAGGGAGAAGCCGGGCCCCTGCGCCGCTATCTCGCCGCCGGCGGCTGGTATTTATGTAACGAAGACCTTGTTTACGAGAAAGGTCATTATTATGTCATCCTTGCCGCCGGCCGCGGCCCTAGCCCGGCTTACAGCGAACTGGAGTGGGATGTAGGCCCCCTCTTGCTGCAGCGCCGCCATCCCCTGCTGCAGGATTATCTCATACACAAGATGGAAAAGCTATCAGCGGCCGTCAAGCAACTGGCTTCCGGCCGCGGAACCCGTGCCAGAGACAGGCTGGCGGACTTAAGCCGGCAGCTGGAAGAGATACAGGAGGTGCTAGCATGGCTGCCAGGTGCAGCGAGATCATAGCCGTTATGGAGGGACTGGCGCCGCCGGAACTGGCCGCCGAATGGGACAACGTCGGCCTGATGCTGGGCTCGCCCGAGGCGGAAGTCCGCCGGGTCTTGGTCTGCCTGGATGTCACCATGGCGGTAGCCGCGGAAGCTGCCGCCAGGGGGGCCAATCTCATTATCAGCCATCACCCCCTTTTTTTCCGCCCTGTTAAATCCTTGCGTTTTGATAGAGCCCCGGGTGATCTGGTCCGGCGCCTCATGCAGGATAATATCATGGTCTACTCGGCCCATACCAATTTAGACAGCGCCGATCTGGGCGTCAGCTATCACCTGGCGGTGAAACTGGAACTGGAAGATATCCAGGTCCTCCGGCCAACCCACCGGGAGAAATATTACAAGCTGGTTACCTTTGTACCCGAAGACCATGAAAAGGTTGTACGGGAAGCCATTACCCGGGCCGGAGCCGGCTGGATCGGCAACTATTCCGACTGCACTTTCCGGGTGGCAGGCACCGGAACATTCCTGCCCCTGACCGGCACCAGGCCTTATATAGGCCATGAAGGGGAAGTTACAGAGGTTAAAGAATACCGCCTGGAAACCATTATCCCCACCGGCAGGCTACATGAAGTGGTCCAGGCATTGCTGCAGGCCCACCCTTACGAGGAAGTAGCTTACGACATTTATCCCCTGGCCAACGAAGGCCCGGCTGCGGGTATCGGCCGTATAGGGGTTTTATCCCAGGCCGTGCCCCTGCAGGAATTTGCCCTGCAGGTAAAGGAAACCCTGGGTGCAGCCCGGGTCAACGTGGTAGGGGAAAGGGAGCGAAAAGTTAAAAAGATAGCCGTCTGCGGCGGGGCCGGCAGCGACGTCATGAATACCGCCCTGGCTGCCGGGGCCGACGTGCTGGTCACCGGCGATTTAAAATTTCACGAAGCCCAGGCTGCCATAAGTATGGGCCTGGCAGTCATTGACGCCGGTCACTTTGCCACCGAAAGGCTGATCGTCCCGGCCCTGGTGACCTACCTGCAGGACCAGCTGCAGGAGCGGGAAGTAATGGTCCTGGCTTCCCAGAAAGAGCAGGAACCGTGGTATGTAATCTAGCAAACGCGAGGTTACCGTTCGTCCTTGACAGGATGGTATAAAGGGTGTTATATTTAAATCCGCTGAAGAAAACTACACAGGTGCTTTTGAGTAAACCGGATGGTCGCGGGCGCGCACGCGCCTGAGGAAAGTCCGAGCTCCGCAGGGCAGGGTGCTGGATAACGTCCAGTGGAGGCGACTCCAAGGATAGTGCCACAGAAACAGACCGCCCAGCACTCTAGTGCCGGGCAAGGGTGGAAAGGTGAGGTAAGAGCTCACCAGCGGTTAGGCGACTAACCGGCTCGGTAAACCCCACCTGGAGCAAGACCGAATAGGGGGACAAAAGGGGTGGCCCGCCCTGTCCCCGGGTAAGGTCGCTGGAGGCGCCAGGCAACTGGCGTCCAAGATAGATGACCATCCAAGACAGAACTCGGCTTACAGGTTTGCTCAAAAGACCTTTTGCTGGACTTATGGGTTATCACCTCTTCTTACGGGTCACATTTTAGGACCCGGGAAGGGGTGATAATCTTTTTTAACGGGCTCTGATAAAAAACTCCCTCAGAGTCTGCGCAGTAGCTCGTAATGTGGTATTACCGCAGGAAGGGCAAAGCATTGCGGTGGGTTAGATTAAGGTTTACCCTTCTTACAGAATGTGGTATTATATAAATGAGGTGTTATGGGTGTCGCCAGAGATCAGGGAATGGTTGGACCAGGCCGAATACGATTTATCGACTGCCAGGGCCATGTTCCACTCAAGAAAATATATTTATATGATTTATATATGCCAGTTAGCTTTAGAAAAAGCCTTGAAGGCTGTCGTTGCACTGCGGACAAATAAAACCCCGCCTAAAACTCATAAGTTATTACTTCTTGCGAAAATGGGTCAGATATCTTTGTTGGATGATCACCTTGAATTTTTAGGAATCTTAGATGCAATAGGTTCTGGAGCACGTTACCCAAAAAATTTTGCTGCCGCTCGAAAAACTTATACCCGTACTGTTGCCCAGGATTATCTGGTAAAAACGGAGGAACTATTGGAATGGATAAAGAAAGAGATGATATTCAAACAATCATAAAACAGTTTGCTGAAGCATTAAAAAGCCAGGGTATTCATATCGATAGGATCATCCTGTTTGGATCCCAGGCCAGAGGCGATGCCAGAGAAGATAGTGATATAGATTTGCTGGTAGTATCGCCTGATTTTGCAAGAATGCCCCTGTATCGCCGCTATGAGGTGCTGGGTAAAGCCCTGGCCAAGGTGATGCAGCCGATTGAACCGCTAGCCTGTACACCCGAAGAAGTGCAGCTAGAAAAATTAAGCAAAGTCAGCTTTCTTTATGACATCCTGGCGCGACAGAAAACTGTTGAGTATCAAATATTATAAGAAAGGATAGGCGTAATTCCCGCCACTCGTTCTTCTTGGCGCGATATGCTTCTGTGCGTCCTTCAGAATACAAGAAAGAAAGGAGATTTCCTCTGTGATGAACCTCCAGGAACAACTCCAAGCAGCAAATCGGGCGCGCAGATTTTTTGAACGGCAGCCTTATCAATCTTTTGAATGGGAAATCGAAAAACAAATACTTCGCGAAGAACGCGTCATCAAAACCTCGACGGGCAATACGCGCGTCCTCATCTACGTCCCCCTGGACAGCATCGTGCCCCCTTACCCCGTCTATGTGCATTTTCACGGCGGCGGTTTCGTTTTAGGAAAAGCTGAAATGGACGACTTTTACTGCAGGATAGTGGCCGGCGGCGCGGCTTGTCTTGTGGTAAACGTGGACTATCATCTGGCGCCGGAACACAAGTTTCCTGCCCAGCTGGAAGAAGGTTATGATGTAATAGATTGGCTTTATAAAAACCCCGGCGCGCTGAACATCCGACGCGAGCATATTGCTATTGGCGGGTTTAGCGCAGGCGGAAACATGGCTGCCGCTATCTGCCTTTTGGCCAAAGAACGAAAGGATTTCTCATTAATTCATCAGATATTAGGCTATCCCCTGCTCGATTTATGTACGGATCCTTTTGAGAAAAAAACTGTTCAAGGAAAGCCTGTAATCACGCCAGAAATGGCAACCTTTTTTAGTGCCTGTTACTTAAAAAGCCGGGAAGATGCCTGCCTTGCCCTGGCTTCGCCGGTTCTGGCCCGGGACCTGACAGGGCTGCCGCCAGCCTGCGTGATCACGGCTGAATACGATGTGCTGGCTGTCGAAGGTGAACAGTATGCGCTAAAACTCAGGCAGGCCGGGGTGCCGGTCGTATATAAAAACTACAAGGGTTGCGACCACATTTTCACTGCCTATGGCCCTGAAGAAGCTGCCAAAGATGCCTTCGATTTGATATGTGCCGAATTGAGGAATGCTTTCGCGGGTAAAAAACGGTCAAAGTGATTGCTAGTTATCTTCAACGCAACCCGCAAACTTCTCCAGTTGTCCATCTGCGACCATCAAATCTTAAGTTATGGCTCACTGAGTGGAGTTACGTCTCGCTTAAGTGAGCCATTCTTCTTTTCTTATATAGGTTCCGGGACAAAGATTGTTAATCAAATATATTGCAGGATTTATGTTTTTTCATGGCGAATAATACCTCTCAAGTAAAATTTAACTATAACACCTTATCTCATAAAGGCCCGTAAGGGGGAATAGCAGTGGCCAGACGGCGCCAGCAGCCTGCGCAGGAAGATATAGTGACGAGAACTGAAACCTATCGGCACCCTGAGGCCGAGAGCCCATTGCGCCCTGATGTGGGCACCCAGGCGCAGTTCAGGAAGAAAAAGCCACCTGTTACCTATCGTTATGATTTTTCGCTCTCCCCGGCCCTTGATTGGGATGGACAAAACCCGGCACGGGAGCTGGGCGAGTGGTTGCTGGCGATGATCGAAGAAGCTAGCCGGCTGGACCCGCCTCATATTTTCCCTCATCCCAGGGATTTTAACGGTGGCCAATACAAGGTGTATGGCCTTCAGGATGCCGTACAACTTCTGAAAAGGATAAGTAAACCTTTTCTCAACTGGACCGGTAAAGCCGAGGGCCTGTCCTTCGAAGTACCTACGCTACCGTTGTTCGTTCACGAGCGTTTGTCAACCCGGGCCATTATCGAGACCCTGCAGGGGCACCGGAAAAAGGGTGCCCAGCAGATGACTCTTTTCGATCTCTTCGGCGATCCCCAGCGGCCGGTGATAGACCAGATTCTGAAAGCGTACGAATACAAGGATAAGTGGGTTAACCGTATGATCCTGGGCGATTCTCTGGTAGTAATGAATTCACTCTTACACTACGAGGGCCTGGGCGGGCAGGTCCAGATGATTTACATGGACCCGCCCTACGGGGTTAAGTTCGGATCTAATTTTCAACCCTTTGTGCGCAAGCGCGACGTTAAACACAATGATGATGAAGACATGACCAGGGAGCCGGAGATGGTCAAGGCTTACCGCGATACCTGGGAGCTGGGTCTGCACTCCTACCTGACCTACCTGCGGGATCGGTTATTACTCTGCCGGGAACTACTAACTCCATCAGGAAGTATTTTCGTGCAGATAGGTGACGAAAATATACATCATGTTAGAGAATTATTAGAGGAGTTGTTTGGTGAAGAAAACTTCGTAGCATTGATCACATTCCGTAAGAAGGGGATGCCACTAGGTTCTAAATATTTGGAGGGAACTGTTGACTACTTGATCTGGTTTGCAAAGGATAAAGAACTACTCAAATTCCACCCGCTATTTCAATTTAAATCTGTGGAAGGCGATCCGCATTGGGATCATGTTGAATTGCCTGATGGAACTAGGCGAAAGATGACCCCTGAAGAAATTAACAACCATGACTTACTTCCGAAGGGATCATGTGTTTATCAATTACATCAACTTTACCCAGCTGGTGTAAATGAAAATGGTTTATTTGAGTTTGAATATGATGGGAAAGTTTACTATCCACCTCCAGGAAGAAGCTGGAAAACAAGTTTTGATGGAATGAAACGTCTCGCTGATATGCGCCGTTTAGAGCCTTATGCAGATGGTAATACATTACGATATGTACTTAAACTGTCAGATTATCCAGTGAGTCCAATTAATAACTTATGGGCTGACCTCGGGTCAGCAACTAATACAATCTATGTTGTTCAAACTAATGTAGAGGTAGTTAAGCGTTGTATCTTAATGACCACCGACCCCGGCGACCTTGTCCTGGACCCCACATGTGGCAGTGGAACAACCGCCTATGTGGCCGAGCAATGGGGCCGGCGGTGGATAACCATTGACGTGAGCCGCGTGCCCCTAGCCCTGGCCCGGCAGCGGCTACTGACGACGACCTTTCCTTATTATCAGCTCAAGGACGAATCCCGGGGCCCTGCCGGCGGTTTTGTGTACGTTCGCAAGCAGAATCGCAAAGGAGAAGAAATAGGTGGCATTGTACCGCATATTACCCTGGAGAGCATAGCCAATAACGAGCCTCCGAAGGAAGAGATCCTGGTGGACAGACCCGAAGTCGTCCCCAAAGTTGTGCGCGTCACAGGACCTTTTTGCGTAGAGGCCACTATACCCACCCCGGTCGATTGGGAAGATGTCGAGACAGATCAGATTGTGGCTGAGACTCCTGAAGGATACGGTTCGTTCATGGGGAGGATGCTGGAAATCCTTCGCAAGTCGCCGGTATTGCATTTGGGAGGCGGGAAAACGGTCACTCTGAAAAACGTCCGCCCGCCGGCCAAGACTCTGGCACTATCGGCCGAAGCGGTAGTAGTAAATGGTGAAGAAAAGCCGGTGGCCATAGTCTTCGGGCCGGAGAACGGCGCCGTGAGTGAAAGATTAGTTTATGAAGCTGCCCGGGAAGCCTATGCCAAAGGCTACGGCCATCTCTATGTCATCGGGTTCGCCATTCAACCTAACGCCCGCGTGCTTGTAGAAAACTGCGAAGCCACAGCAGGCATTCCGGCAACTTACGTCCAGGCCACTCCGGACCTGCTGATGGGCGACCTGCTTAAAAATATGCGCAGCAGCCAGATTTTCAGCGTCTGCGGCCTGCCGGAGGTTAAAGTTAAGAAGGTAAAGGATAAGTCGGCAAAGCAACCGGCCAGGTATCAGGTCGAGCTGCTTGGGCTGGACGTGTTTGATCCGGTAACAATGCAGCCAGACCACCGTAAAGGCAATGACGTCCCCGCATGGTTCTTGGATTGCGACTATAATGGTCTTTGTTTTCATGTAGATCAAGCCTTCTTCCCCCGCACCAGCGCCTGGAGCAACATTAAGCGAGCCCTTAAGGGTATTTACGAGGATAGCGTGTGGGATCATCTGGCCGGCACCATCAGCGCGCCGTTCGAAGCGGGCGAACACGGCCAGGTAGCGGTGAAAGTAATAGATGACCGAGGTAATGAACTTATGGTTGTCAAGCGCCTCGAGGAGGCCGAGCAATGAGCAGCTACGAAGTTCCCGAACCAATTCTTAATTCCCCCTATGAGGAGCCGCAAGCGTACTGGTGCCTGGAGGAAGGAAAGGAGCCGGAGCTCCGGACCGGACGACGACCGGCAGGTTACTTTTATCGCGACCCAAAAGCGCCTTTAATTGCTGACGAGCAGGAGGTCCGGGGCCAGTGGAGAGAATTAAAGCGTGTTAACCTGATCCGGCAGCGGCTCAAGGACTGGCGCGAGAAGGGCTGGCCCGGGGTCACAAGGACTACCCTTGAGCTGCTGAACTACTGGCGGCGAGAGGGTCGCCAGCAAAGGTTATTCTACGCCCAGCTGGAGGCTGCGGAGACAATCATTTTCCTAACTGAAGCCCGGCCGGACTACCTCCAGGGGATTGAGATTCCCCTGGACGAACCAAGCGAGGAGCGCAAAGCCGAGGGATACCGGGCTTTCCGGCGTTATGCCTGTAAGATGGCCACAGGTACGGGGAAGACCACGGTGATGGCTATGCTGGCTGCCTGGAGCATTTTAAACAAGATCAACGACCGTAAAGATGCCCGGTTTTCCGACGTGGTGCTGGTAGTCTGCCCCAACGTCACCATCCGCAACCGCCTGCAGGAGCTGGATCCCAGGCGCGGGGAGGCCAGCCTTTACCGCACACGTGACCTGGTACCCCGGCATATGATGTCCGACCTGACCCAGGGGAGGGTCCTGGTGACTAACTGGCACGTTTTCGAGCCGCAGGCAGTGCAGAACGGCGGGAATAGCGCCAGAGTGGTTAAGGCTGGCGTGCCGGTAAAAACTATAGAGACAATCAATATTGCAGATAAAACCACCACCGCGCGCGGCAAGCGCTACCTGACTTTTGAGGATTTTAACCGCCAGGTGGCGGCAGGCCTTCTTACCGTAATAAGCGAAGAACGGGATGAACAGGGTAATTTAAAACGTGTCAAGGTAGAAGCCAATAAGTACCTAAAAAGCGATACCGCCTGGATTTACGACGTATTAGGCCGGGAGGTAGGCAGCAAGCAAAACATTCTTGTTTTTAATGACGAAGCCCATCATGCCTACCGCATCCGGCGACCTGAACCGGAGGAAGGCGAAGGAGACATCTTCGGCGAAGAAGAGGAAAGCGAGGAGTTTTTTAAAGAAGCTACCGTCTGGATAGACGGGCTGGACCGCATTCACAAACTTCGCGGCATTAATTTTTGCGTCGATTTTTCCGCCACGCCTTATTTCCTCGGCCGGATGGGTGAGGAAAGCAACCGCATTTTCCCCTGGGTGGTGAGTGACTTCGGTCTCACAGACGCCATCGAGTCCGGGCTGGTGAAAATCCCGCAGCTTGCGGTACGCGATACCACGGGCGCCGAGATCCCGGGTTACTTTAACATCTGGCGCTGGATATTGCCCAGGCTAACACCGGCAGAACGCGGCGGACGCAAGGCTAATCCCAAACCAGAGGCCATCTTGAAGTGGGCAAGCACTCCCATTGCCATGCTGGCCGGGTTGTGGGAAGAACTGCGCCGTGAATGGGAAGAGGTCCGTGACGACCCGCGGCCGCCGGTTTTTATCATCGTGTGCAAGAATACCAAACTGGCTAAGGTGGTCTATGAATGGCTGGCTGAAGATAAGCCGCCGGCAGGTATTCCACCGGCCAATATTGAGGGATTCCGCAACAGCGCCGACCACTTGAATACCATAAGAGTAGATTCTAAAGTAGTTCACGAAACAGATACAGGGCAGGCCAAAAGTGATGAGGCAAGGTGGATGCGCTTTACCTTGGACACGGTAGGCAAAACCGAGTGGCCGAAGGATTCTCAAGGTCGCCCTATCTACCCCGAAGGCTTCGAGGAGTTGGCCAAAAAACTTAAGCGTCCCCTGCACCCCCCTGGCAGGGATGTACGCTGCATTGTCAGCGTAGGCATGCTTACTGAAGGCTGGGACTGTAATACAGTAACTCACATCGTAGGCTTACGCCCCTTTATGTCTCAGCTTTTATGCGAACAGGTAGTAGGACGCAGCCTGCGCCGCTCAAATTATGAACCCCGTGAGGACGGGAAACTTACCGAGGAAGTCGCCAAGATTTTCGGCGTGCCCTTCGAGGTGATACCGTTTAAGGCCAATCAGGGAACCCCCCGGCCCAGTGAAAAACGGCACCATATTTACGCCGTACCGGCAAAATCCCAATATGAGATTATTTTCCCCAGGGTAGAAGGCTACCAGCAGGCCATCCGTAACCGTATCACTGTGGACTGGCAGGCGGTGGCCGAACTTACCCTGGACCCCACCAAAATCCCCCCTGAAGTTGAAATGAAAGCAGGGCTGGCCAACAACCGGGGCAGGTACAGCCTGATAGGCCCGGGAAAGATTGAGAATGTGAATCTTAACCCCTACCGTTCCGGCCGTCGGTTCCAGGAATTGGTTTTTGATTTAGCCTTGGACCTTACCAGAACTTATGTCTCCCAGCAGAATTGCGAGGCTCCGGCGCATATATTATTCCCCCAGTTGTTCCGGATCGTTAAACGTTATCTACGGGAAAAAGTACACCCCGTTTTCCCGGCCAACATCCTGGACGTATTTCTTTCTCCCTATTACGGCTGGGTCATTGAGCGGCTGGTGGAGGCTATAAGACCTGACACATCACAGGGAGAAACTCCGGAGGTCCCGCGTTATGAGACCAATCGAGGTCCCGGCTCCACAGCCGAGGTTGACTTCTGGACGAGCCGTGACGTCCGCGAAGTTGTGCATAGTCACGTAAACTATGTAGTTGCGGATACGAAAAAATGGGAGCAATCGGCTGTCTACTTCATTGATACCCATGAAATGGTTGACGCCTTTGTGAAAAACGCCGGGCTGGGCTTTGCCATCCCTTACCTGCACAACGGCCAGGTACACGACTACGTGCCCGACTTTATCATTCGCCTGAAAAATAATGCCGGTCACCTGATTCTAGAGACTAAGGGTTATGACGAGCTAACCGAGGTTAAAGCCCAGGCCGCCAGGCGGTGGGTAGCCGCGGTCAATACCGACGGGAGCTATGGCAGATGGCATTATGCCATTGCCAGGAAACCTGCGGAAATTGCTGAGATAATCAGGAAGGTGGCTATATCGTTGGGTGATTGATTAGTTAGCAAGCATTGGTAAATTTATAGAATTATTGCCAGCATGAGCCGTAAGGGGTACGGTTATGACAATGCCTGTAAGTAATTATTCTTTGGGACACTGAAAAGGGAACTTATAGCAGCCGTTTCAAGACAAGGGAGGAAGCCCTGCTGGTTATTTTAAATAAATTAAGGTCTTTTGCAGCCGAATACTCCTGCACTTAGCACTTGGATATATGTTCCCGGTTGAATATGAGCAAGCTTCTATAAATACTATGAAAGCAGGAAGGAGGCCCCATATTTTTCTATGTCTATTTTATCGGAGTAACCTCATTTTTTTCACTTAACATGTTTTCTTGGGTTAATCTGGTTCGGTACAGGACTGGATTTTTGAGAGGGTGACGGACGTGAGCGTAGTTATTCTTCATTTATCTGACCTGCACTTCGGGGCTGAAAAGGGCAATGTTTCAGGCCTGGATGTGCGAGATATCGTTCTTAGGAGTTTGATCGACTGCATCATGACGCTGCCTCAAGAATGGCATCCCGAAATCGTCTGCATTTCTGGAGATATCGGGTATGCAGGCAAGGAAAGTGACTACGCGGCAGCCGCCGAATGGCTTAACCAGTTGATCAATGCAACGAGTCTTTCTCCTAATGATATAATTCTATGTCCAGGAAACCACGACGCAGATTTGGATATTCGAGGGATTGGTTATCCACCAGATGCCAACGAAGCTGATGAATGGCTATCTTTTCCAGTACCTGACCACTTTCAAAACCGGTTCGCTGCGCTATCTAGGTTTTGCAAGGACTTTGGGATACCCCCAGTTAAGATTAAAGGCGAAGATAATTACCTTTATGGTTCACGGACCCACAAGGGCATCAGATTTATCGTGCTGAACTCGGCGTGGTTCACCCAAGGCAAAAGCGAGGGCGAAAGGGGAAACCTCTGGATAGGCAGGCCTCACATTATTAGTCTTGAGGCAGAGGGGATCATCAAAGAAACAAATGCAGGAGAAGATGTCCCGTGTATTGCCTTGATCCACCATCCTCGGGAGTGGCTTCATGC
This sequence comes from Neomoorella sulfitireducens, assembly GCF_024733845.1. Taxonomy (GTDB): domain Bacteria; phylum Bacillota; class DSM-521; order Neomoorellales; family Neomoorellaceae; genus Neomoorella; species Neomoorella sulfitireducens. The sequence goes on along the minus strand of NZ_JANRHG010000008.1, from coordinate 23,649 downwards.
TAGTGAACACACACCCTACGCTACAAGCAACCGTCCTAGCACTATGGACTACCTGAGCCAGCGCTGTCACATTATCCTGACTGGACATACGCATGGAGGAATCCGGCCTCCAGACAGAATAGCGGGAGCTGCGTGGTACGTCACGTCTGGGGCGGCATTTGAGAATGCCGGCCATTTCAACAACTTTGCCCTTCTGAAGGTCGAGTCGCATAGCTTTACCCTCCACCAGTTCGAATTTGATCGGAGAGCCATTAGTAAACCGTGGAGTCCTAAGGGCGAAGCCAAGTTCTTCCCGTTTTACGAGTCAGAGTCGCCGGGCGGCCCCGAAGCGCCTCGTTATATGACCCATGGAATCACTGTGGAAGATTTGAAGGAACGCGCTGCGAGATTCGCCGAACGTGAGATAGAGAAAAAGTCCCGGGCGATCCAGAGAGAAGGTGAGCTGCCGGAACCCATTAAACGTTCGGTGACTCCGTATGTCCGCCACGAGCGGTACTACCGGGACGAAATGGGCCGGATCCCACCCAAGTACAGAGAAGTGAAAGATAGTCTGCATAATGCAATCGCGCGCAGTTCAAGGACACTGCTCTTTGCTGAGCTTGGCGCCGGGAAGAGTACGCTAGCGGCGCAGCTGGTCGTTTACCTTGTTCGCCAGCAAGGAGTGCTAAGCTTTTTCATTCCTGGCGGAAAGCTGAAGGGCTATCTATTTGACACTGTTGCCGATGCCCTCGACTCCCTTTCGTCGTTTATCAAAGGCCAAATTGTCCCTGAACGGGGCGACTTTCACCTCCTTGACTTACTACGCCAGAGAACAGAGCTGACCCTTGTGCTTGACGGCTTAGACGAACTGAGCCCTTCAACAGCCCGAAAGCTACTGGAGCGGATGTCTGACCTCGTTAACTATTGGGTAAACGTTCGCATAGTAGCCACGGGAAGACCCTTAGAACTCATTGGGTTCAACTACAATGAGTGGCAGCTGCTGGAGTTACCGAGCCTTGACGAAGATGAAATGTTTAGATTGTTGCAGAACATTGCACTATCAAACGGATGTTCGACAGAGGACGCCAGACAAAAAGCACATACTCAACTGTCGATTATAAGAAGAAGGAGCGAACTCGCTGCGGTTGTCTCCACTCCTTTGTTTCTTCGCCTGCTTTGCCCGCGTTTGGTAGAAGATGTAACCTTAAAGGAGTACACCCTGGGTGATCTCCTGTTTGATTTGCTGGAGGAACGGCTAATAACCTGGAGTCACCGGGAAGGACGCGAACCATTAGAGCCAGAACTGGAACAGGCATATCCAACTGCACTGGACAGGCTCGCCCTGCTCGGGCGGGCAGCCAAGGAAATATCACTCGCCCAGCATGGAGTGGTCAGGCGCGAGGCTCTCGAACTGGCAATTCAAGAGGACTTAAAAGCCCGAGGACAACCCCAGCACCTCGCCGTCCAGGGCGTTTCTTTTCTGGTCCGCCAGGTTTTGATAGAAGAGGATGGAACAATCAGCTTTCCGGTTCAACCTTTGTTTGAGTGCGCGTTAGCAGCCTATCATTTCTACCGTCTTGTTTCTGGCAATCTAGGGGAGCCAGATCTAAATATTCCATGGCGGGTTGTATCGTTTATGGCTACCCTGGCGCGCCGAACCAACAGGGTTAAACCTTGCCGGGAATGGTTTGCTGGCTATCTATCCCGACTTCTGAATGAAAGCCGGAATATCCCTGCGGCAGCGTATATCGTTGCCGAAGCTGGTGACCGGGACCTTGCATCCCATGTGTTAAAGCAATTCTCAAGTTTAGAATTTCGGCCCCTTCGTGTTTTCAGGGATGATCGTAGTTATTCGGCCCAGTGCCTGGCACGGACTATCCAGCTGGCTGGGGATGAGGGCATGCTTTGGTTTTGGGAACAATACCTGGACCCGGCCAAACCTGTTTCGGATTACATCTACGAATTGGGTGGCGAAATTCTGAGCTATTGGGTAGCGATGCATCCTGATGATATCTCCACTCCAATTAGGGAACGACTGCTAACGATCCTTCCGGCCCACATGGCCGTAGGCTATTATGCCAGCAAGCGGATCTTGGCGTCCATTGCGCTTATGTTACCTCAAGCATTTCCGGTGAAGCAACGAGTTGAACTGTTCATTGAGTTGCTCTGGAGAGGCCCGTTGCAGGATAGAGCCAGGTCTGCGATATTTAGGGAAGTGGAGTCCGGCCATATAAAAGAAGTGTTGGACGCCTTGGGAAAGGCTGCTCGCGCTGGGTATGAATCTAGCGGACCGGCCGCGGAAATATGGCTAACGCTGAAACCTGTTGCCTTACCCCCGCTGGATATCTTACGTGCGGCTATCAAGGGCGGCTATGGAAAAAGAGCCAATAGCACTGTTGCTGCAGCCTGGTCAACTTGGGCGGGTAGGGTCTCCCGCGAACGCGTTCGGGCTCTCCTTAAAGCCTGGTTGTCATCCGAAGATAGTGAATTGGCCTGTGTTGCAGCATGCGTCCTCTACGAAATGGGGGAAGATGGCTGGCGCGAGCTGGCTCCGGCTCTTCTTCGGGGACTTCATGACGGTGGCAAAGTTGAACAAGGCGAAGTTGTTCTTAGAAAGCTAATAGTGAGCGGTGGAGAGCAAGCCCTCAAATGGCTGGTCGATCAATTTGACCCTGAAGCTACTAGATTTGATCTCCGCCACTCCAGTGAGTGGAGAATTCTGATCGGTTGTCTCCTCAGTATGGAGGAACCAAGACCAGAATGGCTTTGTCGTGCCGTCGCCGGTATGAACGACTATATCCTGTCGCGTTACCCTGAAATACGGCAAGGCCTTGGCGACCTGCTAAATGGTAGGCACGGTGCGGTTTATACTGCCGCGCTGCGAGATCAATTATATTCTGTTGATCCAAACGTCAGGAAACGTACAGCTTGCGTGCTGGCCACAGTTTTTCCTGACAGCGAGGCAAAGGCACTTGAAATTGCGATTCATGGAACTTATGAGACTGGCGTTTTAAACTGGCAGGCATACGCTCAACGTCTTCGATTTGGCCCCTCTGTCTTATCTTACCTTCGCGCCCGCTATAATGAATGGAGCGAAAGAGCACGGGTTTTTTCTCTACTCCTTCTTTACCGTAACGGGATCGACCTGAGCGAATCCGAGTGGGCACAGCTAGTAGATGGGTTCCTGAAGGGTCATCGTTTTGTTGATTTCAATTTACCCAGGGATGTTAGCCCAGCGCACCGCCCTGTTCTCGCTGATACTCGGGCATACCCTCATTTGGTCCGGGCATTACTTGGGACTGAAAGGAAAATAGCTAAGGCAGCAGCTGCTGAACTTCTGACGTACCACTCCCAAAGGCTGACACTTGAAGAGCGAGCCAGAGCTTACCTGCTGATTTCAATTTCTTCTATGAATCTGAGTATGTTACTTAAAGAACGAGAACTAGCTGCCAAAGACGATGAATATCTTCGGACGATCACGAAAGTGAGCGCCGAGTATGGTGGTAAAGGTGAGGAGGAACCGGCTCTTTTCCTCTTAATCCGGACGCTAGAGGATCCCAGCGCGTGGAAGAAAGTTATATGGTCTAGCTTTTTTGCAAGGGATGTATTATCTCCCTTTGAGATTGAGCAAATTGGCGAGCTGTTGTATGAGTTGGCGATAGATGATCCTGCCTGTAAACTTGGAATTTGTAATGCCGCTGTAGAATTCCTTGATGACCCGCGAATAATGAATCCTCGCTCGGTGCACGCACGCCAAATGCTCGGATTGCTCGGACACTGTTTTGGTGCAGTCAGCGATGACCGACTTCGCCAACTGTTGCTCTCCTCCAGTAGCTCGATTGAAGGGGCAATCACGGTTTGCATGGTCGCCCGCCTTGGTGGTGCGGTGCCTGAGTATACGAATGCAGTTGAGCGACAAGGGAATGAAGCAGAGGTTAACTTGTCAAGCGAGTCTCTTACATTGTCCGACTTGGAGAACAGGATTGATAATGCCCTACTGCCATCAGAGGAATTACACCCCGATTTCTTCAACCTCCTTGAGCTTCGGTTACTAGCTGATGATCTACAGCCAGAACGCTTGACGCACTACTACAGGGCTGGACATTGGGGCGGTTGGTTCAGTGTTTTGGCCGAATATTATAGCTATGGGACAATAAATCTCTTTCGGTTGGCGTCTTTAACCCATTGGTGGCGGCCAGCAGTAGATAATCGTCTTGAGCCGCTCTACCGCAGGATGATTACTGTGCAAAGGAAACTATACCAGCACATACGCAACAATGCCGAAGCACGTGAAAAGTTCATCTCGGAGTTGCGGACTCTTGGGACTTTAGAGTACGGCGACGAATCAATCCGGGTTATGTTGTTGCTTGCCAATAAGGCAGAACTCTCCGATATGGAGATAGACTCGATGTTCGACCAAGTGGCGACTGCCGAGTTTGGGTTCGAATGGCCGGAATTCCTCGAGCGCTTCGTTAATTGGATAGTTGAAGATGCTGAGAACCACTTGGAAATCGTTCGCCGGGCTGTCCAGCGCGGGCTATACACGTTAGCAAACCACAAACCTTTGCATGAGGAAGACGGCTTAGCACGCGTTTTATTACCTTCCATAGCCTGGATGATCGGGGAGTCAGTAGATGATTTAAGCGTTGGAGTGTTCTTTTATGGGCTTCATAAAATCTTGCACTTTGGATATGGGGCTAGGAGGCATCAACTTGACGACGTTTACTACCTTATTGAGCCAATATGGAATCGTATACCAATAGAAGTATTCCGAACTACAATATTCAAAGGCCTTCAGTCAGAGCAACCCGAGGTTCGCATGTTATGCCACTTGTTGGCCGCTTTAGCAAGACAAAATACTACAGCCTAAGAAGTAACTCTGAATGATATTTTGGACTTAATCCGAATCACTTTGCGGTCTGGCTGTTGGAAGAGAATGCCAGGTGGGCGCTGTTATTCCCCAATAAGCTTCTGGCAGAGAATTTTGCAGCGGGGAAAAACCTAATTGTATATGAAAACAGCAGTCTTTTTGGAGATACGGTGGCCGTCTTTCCGCCCGGTAGGGAGATGTTTGGGCCAAAGGGAGAAACGGTGATCAGCCACGGCGGTATCCACATAGAAGAAGTTATTATTCCCTTTATCGAAGTGCAGGGATAAATTTGATGAAGGGGTAGGGGTATCCATCCGAACTTTAACGGGAGGAAAGCAATTGTCGAGAAATATTATAATTGGCTTTGACCGGCCGCTCAGGCCGCACTGGATTTACGAAAGCCTGCTCCTGGCCAGACCAGGCCAGCGACTGGCAGAATTGAATGTTCCTTTTGAGCAGATAGTGAAAGAATTGACAGGCCGGGAAGGCAAGCGCAAGGTTCGTACCGTTCTCTTTCGCTGCTTTTTACGCGACTAACAAAACAAGACCAAGGTAAAGCTGAATCTGGTATTGAAGGATTTGAGCCTGCAGCATGGCCTAGATTTTATGACACCAGTTTACCTTTTTTACCTGGTAGCCCGGACAGAGGTATTAAGAAGGATATATCCGACCACATCTTCCGGCTTTACGATTATGGTAGCAAAATCAGGTTGGGATTTCTCAAAGCCAAGATGGCAGAAAGCTTTGGAGAAAGAGACGTAGTGCTTCGTTCTGCGGGGGCCTTTATATAGACCCTTGAATATTTCGGCGTGGTAGCTAGACTGGACGGCCGATTGGTCTTATATAGGAAGATGCAGGTTAGCGAGGAACAGGCCATTATTATGCTGCGGCTCTTAGCTTCTGAGATACTAGGTTCACCCCAAATCTCCTTAACTAACCTTCCGCGAGCCGTGTTTAATTACTTTGATTTACCGGACATAATGGCGATAGCGCAAAAACATAACGGTGAATTGTGGGATTACCAATATCGGATGATGGATGCCTACCTAGTGCTGTATTTAGGCGATTTCCTGGGAAGGTAAGACAGGCTCTTGGAGGTTCTGTGATGTGGATCAATGCGCATGTTAATTTACCTGGAGAGCTGATCACAGCCCAAGGAGAAGGCAGGTTGGTTATCTTTGCTGGAGCCGGGATTTCCAAAGGCTTTCCCTCCAATTTTCCGGACTTTGAGGGACTGGCCGATGAAGTAATGAGCAGGTCGGCACAAACATTGATCAGAGGAAAAGCGGAACCAGTTGACCACTTTTTTGGCCGGCTTAAGAAGAAAGGCGTACGCGTGCATCAGATAGTAAGAGAAATATTAACCCGTCCGGATGCAAAGCCAACCAAGCTGCATTATGAGCTCTTATCGTTATTCCGTAACCCACAAGAAGTCCGAGTTGTTACTACCAACTTCGACCGGCATTTTTCCACGGCAGCCAGCGAGCTTTTTGGCGATAATAAAATTCCGGTATACTGGGCGCCGGCGCTGCCCCTGGGCCACCGGTTTAATGGCATCGTTTATTTGCATGGATGTGTAGATCAAGAGGCCGAGGAATTAATTCTAACCGATGGCGACTTCGGTCGCGCCTACCTCACTGAAGGGTGGGCCACCGGCTTTCTCAAAGGATTGTTTGGGATCACAGGCGATCAAACCTTCACAACACCCATTACAAATACCAGCTTACACAAAGTTTTGGGAGGTTATGTAGTTCTTTTTGTCGGTTATAGCCATAATGACCAAATAATGGAATATATCGGCAGGAGTTTGCCTCCCAAATCTTTGCGGTTTGCCTTGGTACCAGAAGATATAGGTGAAGAAGAACGGGAGAAGTGGAAACTCAGAGGTATAGAGCCCATTCTTTATCCTCACACAAAGGAAGATATAAACCATCAGGCTTTGATCGAAGCCGTAGAAGCCTGGGCAACAAGGACCAAGATGGGTCTTATAGAACATGAGCAACGCATTAAGGAGATTGTACAAAATGCACCACCAACGCCAATAGAATTAGAAAAAGTTGACTATATTTTAGAAACTTTGCGAGACCCGGCCAGGGCACGAATTTTCTCTAGGTACGCCAAAACACCGGAATGGCTGCGCTGGGTTGAGGAAAAGAATGTGATTAAACCGCTATTTATGCTGGAAACAACTGCAGACGATCTAGCACCGGTTTTTGCTGATTGGTTTACGGATAAATTTGCCCTTGATCATGCTGAGGAGGCTTTGGCTGTAGTCCACAGACAAGGTCTGACATTTTCACCCGTACTTTGGTGGCGGATAGCCCATGCGCTAACTTATCCTAAACAACCGCTAGATTCGGCGGTTTTGGGTAAATGGGTTTCCTTATTGCTTCAATCCATTCCGCAAATTGAAAGGCGGACAAGAGATATCTTGAGCATTATACTGGATCGTTGTCGGTATCCACAAGATATTACTACAGCTTTGCTTTTGTTTCGGAAGCTGACCGAACCCATGTTCATTCTTGAACCCCACATTCCCTTGGTAATTCAAGATGACCACAGAAAGGTTAACTTTGAGATAACCATTCCCGGTGAGTTTTACTGGCTAGAAAGAGCGTGGAATGGGCTATTCAAATCTAATCTAAATGTCCTCGCAGATGAATTGGAAGCAATACTTACCGCCCATTTGCGGGAGGCTCACCGTCTCGTATGTAGTGTTGGAAGCGCTGACAACAAATGGGATCCGATGAGTTTTAGCCGAATTGCTATAGAGCCCCATGAGCAGGACGAGTATCCCAGGAATGTAGACGTGTTAATCAACGCCGCCAGGGATGTTTTAGAGTGGCTGGTTGCCAACAACCATGAGGGTGCTAACAAAATTATAGAGGAATGGGCTGCCTCAGATGTTCCCTTACTCAAGAGGCTGGCGGTTCATGGTATAAGGGTTTGCAGTTACCTGCAGCCAGACGAAAAACTTGGGTGGCTGTTGGAAAAAGGTTTTCTTTTTGCCTACGGTTTGAAGCACGAAGTTTTTCAACTGCTTAAGACTGCCTACCTGCTGGCCAATGGAATTGTGCGTCAACAACTCTTAGATCAGGCAGAGCAATACCTGGAATATGATAAGGACGATGAGCGAAAAATACGGCCTTATGAAGTTTATAATCTTGTTGTTTGGTTAAATCAGGTAGCGCCGGATTGCACGTTGGCCGCCGGGAAGCTTCAGGAACTCAGCGAAAAATACCCCGATTTTAAACCAAGGGAGCATCCTGATCTAGATAGAAGTATATCTGTGGATTGGCATAGCCCGCAGAGTCCGCTGACAACCGATGAGCTTCTTGCCAGGCCTCCTCACGAGATAGTCGAGTTTCTGCTTACGTATCAGGGAGAAGAATTTTTCGGTCCTGACCGGGAAGGACTATTGTATACACTTAAAGAAGCGGTAGCAAAATCGTTTACCTGGGGCTGGAAATTGGTTGAAGAACTTAAGGCGAGGGGTAAGTGGACAACCGACCTGTGGGGCGTTATTATTCAAGGCTGGCAGTTTGCTTCTAAAGATGCAGCCCAGTGGGAACAGGTACTGGAGTTACTGAAGAGCCACCCCGAACTGCTACGGCGATTCGGCTACAAAGTGGCCGAATTATTCCTCAGCGGAGTCAAAGATGAGCGCGGGTTACCTGTTTCGCTCTTGGGTCGTGCAGAAGCCTGTGCTGATTTACTCTTTATAACAACTGAAAATGAAGCTGTTATAGAAACGGAAGATTGGTGGACGCGGGCTATCAATCACGTTGGAGGCAAGCTTACCGAGTTCTGGCTGCATGCTCTTGCCAGGCATCGAAAGGAAAAAGGAAACGGGTGGGTATCACTGCCAGAAGAATATAAGAACAGGTTTGCATGCATTCTCTCGGGGCAAACGGTCGGGGCAGAAATGGGTAGGGTACTGCTTGCCAGTCAGCTACATTTTTTGTTTGCCCTTGATAGTGATTGGACCCGCGAAAACATTATTCCTTTACTCGATTGGAGTGGTAATCCTAGGATAGCAGAGCAGGCCTGGCATGGTTATCTTTTCTGGGGTAAGTGGAGCGAGGCGTATTTGCCAGAACTACTACCTTTGTATGAACAAGCATCTCAGGAGTTACCTGCGGAACCTGAGAAGATACGTGAACGGCTCTATGAGCATCTAGCTAATATAGCATGAGAAGTTCAATAAATCCACTAATAAATGGCTGGCTTAGTAAATGCCTTGATGCTGCCAATGAAGATGAAAGAATAAAATGGGGCAATAAAATAAGTTATGAACTTTCCTCTTTGCCCAAGGAGGCTGTTAGCCAACTATGGGGGAAGTGGATAGATAAGTACTGGGAAAACCGTTTTCTCGGTATTCCTGTACCCCTGAGTCCAGGTGAGGCTGGTACTATGGTGAATTGGGCCCTCGAACTGGAGCCGGTTTTCCCATTAGTGATTGAAAAGATTGTCTCTGGGCCAACTCCCAGGTTAGAGCGCGAGGGAGGAACTTTTTATTACCGGTTAAGTGAGAAAGAAATAGCCAAAAAATATCCAGAGGATGTTACTAAACTTCTAGTTTTTCTACTTTCGGGAACTGATTTGCCTTTCTATTGGTGTGGAGAAGTAAAAAAGATTTATGAGCAGATATTAACAGTTAATTTGTCGCCTGAAAAATTAAGGCCGCTGAACGAGCAATTAATTCGTCTAGGATGTTTGTGATAATTTGGAAGGGATCCTCACTGTATTAAAGTGTTTTTGCAGTTTTAGTAAAACATGGTTTAGTGGCGAAAAACGTGATTATCGAAACCTATAATGAAACATTAATAGAAAAAAGTAATTATTTTAGCAAGTTAAGTTTATCATGATAAACTTACTGCCCGTCAGAGTATTGGCAAGCAATTAATGTTACTTCTAATGAATGATGGATAGATGGCGTATAAAGGATTAAACTCAACGGCACTAGCTATCGGTTCAAAGGGAAACTGAAAGTAGCAAAAGGCTATTAATTCGACAACAAGACTACCCTATCAATACTTTAAGCTTATTATTTTATTTTTGTTCCCCGGTGGGTCAATTCTATTTACAATCAACAGAAGGGAAGTACTAGATAATGCCAGCTCGTATAGTTAAACAAAATCGCGAGATTAAAGAGCTTTTTCGAAAAAAAATCCAGGAGAAAATTGAACGCCAGAAAAGAGAGATGCACGAGCGTATAAATGAGGAAGTTCCTTCATGGATAAGGTGGGCTGTCAGGCCGCTGGCGGAGTGGCGGTTTAATGCGGTGCAGGCCCGGGACGAGGCCAAGGGAGAAGGTGGGGAGGACAACGCCTTTCTGCACTTCTGGCTACTTTTGTCTAATAGCTGGGTAATAGTTAATGATGTTGTATTAGAGCCAGAGCCAAATGAGTTCGCCCAGATAGACCACGTGCTCATCGGCCCGCCAGGAATATTCCTGGTCGAGACAAAAGCCTGGGAAGGGGCTTTCCTTGGTTATAAAGACATGTGGAAACGGAAAGAGGGAAATTCCTGGGTGCGCTGCGAAAGCCCCACAAAGCAGAACCTGCGTCACAAGCGATTGTTTGCAGATTGGCTTAAAGGGTTGGGCTCAGATTTACCGGGAGACTTAGAAAATAACATATTTCCGGTGGTTCTATTTACTCGATGCCAGTGGCTTAAGGCTGAAGAGTGTTCTATGCCAGTTTTCAATAATGGAGCGGGATTAGTGGGATATCTGCGCCGTTGTGCAAAAGAAAAAGCAACGTTTTCACCAGATCAAATCGAACAAGTGGCAAAAGCCCTTAGCGATGCCAAACCACTGTGCATGCATTTTGGAGTTGAATGTATGGAAAAAGTTGAAATACAGCGGGGGAAGAAATGCATACGAGTCTTAGGTCTGGAGGAAAAGGCGGCGCTGGTGCGGGAGATGTACATAAATAGAGGCAGGACTGTATCCAGGCTTTTTTCGGATAAGCGTGAGGTAGGATGGTGGTGTTTTTACGTCCTCCCTGGCCAAAGCCAGAAAAAATACTGCTAAAACAGATACTCAACTAACTAACCTGCATTTTTTAAATAAAGGTGATTTCCGTGCCAGTCAACCTCACCTTCTACGACGGCGCCGGCTGCATTGGCGGCAACAAGATCCTCCTGGAGGATGGTGGTGCCGCCCTCCTGCTGGATTTCGGCACCAACTTCAAGGCCGAGGGCATGTACTTCGACGAGTTTTTAATCCCCAGATCCATCTTTGGTTTCTTTGACCTGCTGGCCCTGGGCATCCTGCCGCCACTGAAGGGCCTGTACCGTCCTGATCTCGAGTACCCGGGCGTCTGGGATAAATATTCCGGCCACAACCTGTTCCGGGAGGTGGAAGTACAGGGTATCCTGCTTTCTCATGCCCACTATGACCACTGCGGGCATTTTTCATACCTGCGGGAAGATTTGCCCGTATTTACCGGCCTGACGAGCGCCCTCACCTGCAAAGCCCTGCAGGACACCGGCGGGGGTTCCAGGCTCCAGGAAATATGCTACACTGTGCGCCGCGAGTTTAAAGACGGCATGCTCAGGGCTACTTATTACCGGAATTGTCCTCACGAACAGCGTACCTACCGGGCCTTCTACGATAAAGCCGCTATACCAGGCGAAGCCTCTGCCTTCTGGGCACGCTGTGACAGTTCGCGAGGGCTAAATTGCCGGCCCCTCCAGGCCTGCGGCGGTGAAATTGAGATCGCCGGCCTGACCGTTCGCTTCTGGCCGGTAGACCACTCGATTCCCGGCGCGGGAGCCTTCGGCATCAAGACTACTGCTGGCTGGGTGGTTTACACCGGCGATCTCCGGCTCCACGGGAAAAAAGCCTTCCTCACCAGGCAGTTTATCAAAGAAGCAGCCGCCCTGAAGCCGGCCGTTTTGATATGTGAAGGGACTCATCCTCAAGCGGAAAAGCCCGTCACCGAAGATGAAGTCCTGGCCAATTCACTGGAGGTTATCAGGAAGTCGGACGGTTTAGTAATTGCCGATTTCGGTCCCAGGAATATAGAACGGCTGCTGTCCTTCCTGGAGATAGCGGGGGATACAGGTCGCCGGCTGGTACTCACGACGAAGGACGTCTACCTTTTAGAGGCCCTGCGGGCGGCGGGAGAGCCGGGTGTACCTGATCCCTGCGTTGAGGAACGGATAATGCTCTACGTTCGCCCGAAGGCTGTGCGCCAGAAATGGGAAGAGGTGCTCCTGGAGAGATTTAAAGCCAGGGCACCGGAAAGAGTAGTAGATGCCCGGGCGGTGCATTCCGACCAGGGGAGCTACATACTCTGCTTCTCTTACTATGACTTCCACGCCCTGCTGGACATAGAACCCTGCGGGGGGACTTACATCTATTCCTCCAGCGAGGCCTTTGACGAGGAGATGCTGATCGACCACCGGCGTGTACGGAACTGGATAGACTTCTTCGGCTTCCACCTCTACGGCACCCTGGGCCGTGACAGGGAAAAATCAGGTTTCCACGCCAGCGGCCACATTCACGGGCCAGGGCTGGAAGAAATGATAGAGACAATAAAACCGGGGATGCTGGTACCCGTGCATACAGAAAACCCGGACTTCTTCCACCGCTTTGAGGGAAGATACCCGGTGGTATTCCCGCAGAAAGGGCAAAGCGTAGCTGTGGGTTAGAGCAGGTTAAGGGCTAACAAGGATGAAGGGATATGGCCGATGTGGACGTATCCGGCGACTTAATCGCTATAGACAGCTGCTAGTGTTTTGCTTCTGCGTTCTTGACAGGAAATGGGCAATACTAAAGACATTTATACTTCCCGAAAACCAACTGGAAGATTACTGCCAGGGTTCTTTTATATTGATTATGATGTGAGTGGGGGAGGAGTTTGGGTAGTGGATTCTTGCGGGTGGATTGAGTTAAGAGAGAAACGTTTTGAGTTTCGGGCACATATATGAGCATCATACCAGGTTTGTTTACTTATTGCTTACGGTAAGAATTCCTGATATCATACTATAAGAGGGGAGGTATCACAGTGGAAGAACAATTCGTTAAACCCACTGAACGCGGGCAGGTAACCATACCCAAAGAAATGCGGGAAAAACTCCAGATCACCCGGGATACCAGGCTGCGTATTTATGTCGATGGCAATAAAGTCGTCCTGGAGCCGGTTTCCTCACTGGACCTTATCTTTAAAGAGCTTGAAGCTGAAGCCCGTACAAAAGGGTTTACCAGGCAGGAGCTGGATGCAGAAATAACGTTGGTACGCGAGCGCCTCATGAAAGAGCTTTATGGTGAAGGCCAATGAGGGTAATGCTCGACACCAACATTCTTATATCCGGGATGGTCTTCCGCGGGCCTGAACGTCGTTTGCTTGAAATTATCCATCAACGCCAGATAATCCTGGTAATGAGCAGCTATATTGCTGAAGAAACTAAAGAAGTTTTGCGGCGCAAGTTTCCTGCCCATGTCCCGGCCTTCGATAAACTATTATCTTTTCTTAATGTAGAATATATATCCATGCCTTCTCCTGCGTATCTGTCTAAGGCTCGTCCCATCATAAGAGATCCCAAAGATGCCGCCATTCTTGCGTCTGCTATTGAAGCCCGGCCTGACATTTTTGTCAGCGGTGATCTGGACCTGCATACCCCTGAAGTAAGTTCTTTAATAAAAGTCATGACCACCACTGAGGCTTTAAAGCACCTGTCTGAATAATCTGTAACTCGGCTTACAGGTTTGCTCAAAAGCCCTTATTTTTATACCATTTGATATAACCTGGTATTTTATCTGCCATATGCAGATAAGGAAACTAAGCAAACTTCTTCTGGTACCTGTAAACGAGGTTTGAAATCATGGCGATTACTGCAAAACCGGTCGTCCAGGCCCTGGGTTAAAACCGTCAAAATGTAAGGGCGGTTTTCCAGGAAGACGATGCCGATATCATTGGCTACCTGGTAAATGGAACCGACCTTGTGGGCCACGCGCACCCCTTCCTGTACGCCGCCGGGTATCCCATCCTGGTCCCAGATCGTATGGGACAGGTAATCAAGCAAGCGCTCGCCCAGTTCCGGATTTTTATTTTTAAAATTTAACAGCTCCTGCAGGTAAATCCCCATATCCCGGGCGGTTGAGATATTCTGCCCGTCCGGGTAAACCGTCCTGCCGCCAATAGAGCGCAAATAATTGGCGATGTTTTCCCTGCCGAGACGTCTATCCAGCATTCTCCAGGCGATATTATCACTCAGAGTAATGGCCAGGTTGGCAAGCACTCCCAGGGAGTAAAGGGTGCCCTCACCGGCAAAAAACTAGATGGCCCCGGCCCCGCCGCTGTAGTCGGTTTCCGGCTGGTAGGCCATTTTTTCATCAAGGCTGATTTTGCCATCCGCCACCTGCTGGAAAAGATACAGTACTATCGGAGCTTTGATAGAACTGGCAGCGGCAAAAGGTTCGTGCTCGTTTATACCAAAGCTGACCCCTGAGGAGAGGTCGCAAAAATAGATCCCGATTCTACCACCCTGGGTACTGATATACTCGCTTAATTCTTCCCGGAGGGGTGAATAATCTGGACCCATAAGGGGTTTCCGCAAAACCTGGCATGCAGTTAGCATGCATAAAGAAAAAACGGTAAAGAAAACTATGGTAAAAATTTTTCGCACTTTGCCGCCTATCCTTCCGGTACAGGTTTTCTAGAGAGGTATTATACCCAGAATTGCCCTGCAAGTATGGTAGGAACAATTACCAAAGCGAACCAAGCAGTTTACAGGGCCGCGGGTTTATCTCGAAGGCAGTAAAGCCGGATGGAATATAATTGATTTTTACCTTCAAAATATGTTAGAATTCATACTGTAATAATTCTAACTAAAATCGAGGAGAATATTCAGGTATGAATGAAGGCGGGTATAAACCTCAGGGAGGTAAATATTTTGGGACCTGATCCGGGTAAAGATACAGGTATCGATATGGAATTGGCCAGGGAACTGCACAGGACTCTGATAAGGTTTACCGGCCTGCACCACAAGAAATTCCTGCGCGCCTTCCGCGCCGGCGCGGGCGGGGATGCCAGGCTGAAAAAGAACCAGGAAAGGCTTATTGCCTTTCTTTACTGCGAGGGGAAGGCCACCCCCAGCGAGCTCAGCAAGAAGCTTGACATGGAAAAGGGAGGGGTTACTACCCTTATAGATTCCCTGGAAAAGATGGGCTACGTTGCCCGGGTGGACGCACCCGGCGACCGCCGGAAAAATATAGTTTT
The DNA here is from genome assembly GCF_024733845.1 of Neomoorella sulfitireducens. Taxonomy (GTDB): domain Bacteria; phylum Bacillota; class DSM-521; order Neomoorellales; family Neomoorellaceae; genus Neomoorella; species Neomoorella sulfitireducens. The sequence goes on along the minus strand of NZ_JANRHG010000008.1, from coordinate 8,568 downwards.
ACTTACCGGCCAGGGCAAAGTTCACATGGAAAAGGTCATTTCCGCCCATCAGGAGATACTCTTCCACATGCTCAAGAAACTGGACAGGAGAGACGTAGAAGAATTAATAACGAATTTAAAAAAGGCGATAGCGATAATCGAACGTTTGTGAAAGGAAGATGCAGCAGTGAATACAAGACGATCGCGGGAACTGGAAACTGCCCCTGTGGGGCGTCTGCTGTGGCGCTTTTCCTGGCCGGCCATCGTGGGTATGCTCTCAAATGCCCTGTACAATGTTATCGACCGGGCCTTCGTTGGCCGCGGGGTAGGGCCCCTGGCCATTGCCGCCACGACTGTGGCTTTTCCCCTGATGATTATCCTGATGGCCCTGTCGCTCCTGGTCGGGGTGGGGGCCACGGCCCTGATTTCCATCCGGCTGGGGGAACAAAAAAAAGAAGAAGCGGAAGAGGTAGCCGCCAACGCTACTACCCTGCTGGTACTGCTGCCCCTGGGTTTTTCCCTTATCTACCTGGCGTTCCCGGAACCATTCTTGCGACTTTTCGGGGCCAGCGACGAGGTTATGCCTTATGCCCGCGACTTCATGCATATAATCATGCTGGGTGCCGCGTTCGGCAGCCTTGGCATGGGCATGAACAATTTTATCCGGGCGGAAGGCAATCCCGTCATGGCCATGTCCACCCAGGTGCTGGGCGCCCTGATCAACGGGGTCTTAAACTATATATTCATTTTCCACCTGGGAATGGGCATCAGGGGCTCGGCCCTGGCCACCGTCGTGGGCCAGTTATTCGCCACCCTCTGGGTATTGAGTTATTATTTAACCGGCCGCAGCCTGATTAAATTAAAGTTAAAGAACTTCCTGCCGCGGCTGCCGGTCGTCCTGAACATCGTTGCCATAGGTTTTGCCCCCTGTGCCATGCAGCTGGCGGGTTGCCTGCAACAGGCGATTCTGAATAAAACCGTCCTGGCCTACAGCGGTGACCTGGGCCTTTCGGCAGTAGGAATACTTATGAGCATCATCACGCTATTTTTCATGCCTATCCTGGGAATAAGTCAGGGAGCGCAACCCCTGATCGGCTTCAATTACGGCGCCCGCCGTTATGATCGCGTCAGGGCTACTTTGAAAAAAGCGGCGGCGGCTGCAAGTTGCATTTCCGTAACCGGTTACCTGGTTATGCGCCTCTGGCCGGATAAGATTGCCGCTATATTTACCAAAGGCGACCCGGTTCTTACCGGTATGACTGCCGGCGCCATGTGTGTATTTTTCAGCATGGTATTTATAATAGGTTTCCAGATTGTCTGTGCCCATTATTTCCAGGCCGTGGGCAAAGCGACCCAATCTGCCATGTTGAGCCTTTCGCGCCAGTTCCTCTTTTTTATCCCGCTGCTGCTTATTTTACCGAGCTACTGGGGTATTGACGGCGTCTGGCGGTCTGCCCCCATTGCCGACGGCCTCTCGGCCGTGGTAACGGCCGTGTTCATTTTCCGCGAGATGAAGCAGTTATCCATGGAAAAACCCCTCCCCGGCGCGCAGGTGGCTCCGGGCAAGATCTAGCGCCGGCTTACCGGTGGTGGATTTGCCCCCGGGCTAACGAGGCGAAAATGCCGCCCACAGAAAAAACGGCAAAGGCCAGGAAGGCCACTTTCATGCTTAAGACCAGCAGGGGGGCTGACGCCGGGTTAATCTGGTTTCCTTTTAAATAAAAGTTGAAGATCACGGCCACGATTACCATGCTGAAGGACTGCCCCAGAAGGCGCATGGTGCCCAGAAGAAGCGACGCCGTAATAAGCCCTGGGCACCGCGCTCATAACTGCATTGGTGTTTGGGGATGAAAAAAGGGCAAAGCCGAAGCCCATGAGGATGAGATTGGCGACGACCAGGGCGATGGGGGTCCGGGCGTTAAACAGGGAGAAAAGGAACAGGCCTAAAAGAGGTGAGGGCCATACCGGCCGAGGCCACGACCCGCGGCTCGATCCTGTCCGACAGGTGGCCGGCCGGGGGCGAGAGCAGCACCTGCACCACGGGCTGGACCAGCAGGATCATCCCGGCCGCCTGGGCATCGAGGCCCCTGGCCACCTGGAGGTAAAGGGAAAGGATGTAGCCCACGGCAAAGGTGGCGCTGTAGTTGATAAGGGCGGCCAGGTTGGAAAAGGTAAAGGCAGAACTGGATTTAAACAGGTGGACGTCCAGCAGGGGAAAGGAAGTCGCTGCTTCCTGGCGGATAAACAGGAAAATGCCTGCCAGGCCCAGGAAGAAAAGCAGCCTGGGGAAGGTTCCCAGGGAGAAAGAGGTCCTTGCTTTCCCAGAGGCGGATGCCGTCCTCCCTGGTAAGCCTTTCCCCCGCCTCCACCTTGGCGGCTATCCCCGCCAGCTCCCCGCGGTCCAGTTCCCGGCGGATATATTCTGCTGCAGTGGTGGACAAGACCGGTCAAACTCCTTTCATAACGGGCGCTTGCCTGTATTTTCCGGGCGCAGGAGGGTGGGCTTCCGCAGGTCGGCACAGCCGCAGTCGTCGTCCAGGGTTACCCGCCCCAGGGCCTTCAGGACGATGCGGCCGAAGGCCGGAGCCGCCGCAAAAAAGATCTCCTCCAGCTCCCTGTGCTCCCAGGGTTTCACCACGCCCTCCCCGTAATTTACAACCAGGTAAATGCCGGCATAACAGGCCCCCATTTCCCTTGCCAGGTAGACTTCGGGGCACAGGGTCTGGCCCACCACGTCCGCCCCCCACTGGCGGAAAAGGTTTACCTCGGCCGCGCTTTCAAAGTGGCGCCCGTCCGTCACCAGGTAGACGCCGCGGTCAAAGACTCGCCCAAGGGGAGCCTCCCTGGCCGTTTCGACCAGGGTCCTGTGCAGGGAAGGGCAGATCGGCCGGGCATTATCGACAGGTAGCCCTCCTGGAGCCCCACATCCCGGCGCATGGAAAAATCGATGTAGTCGGTTACCACTACAATATCCTGGGGGTCCAGCATGTGATTGACGCTTCCCACCCCGCCCTCGGCGATAATCTTCCGCACGTTGGCCTGCATAAAGGCGTGGAACAAGCGCTGGGAACTTTCGCCCCAGGAGACGCCGGGAATCCGCCCGTGCATTTTAGCCGCCAGGAAAAATATTCCTGGCTGACAGCGAGATGCCCCGCAGGTGGTACAATATCCAGGCCGACATGCCCAATCCTCTCCAGCCCCCGCTTCACCCGGCTACCGGCGAGCCTGTAAAGCCCGAGGACCTGGCCGCCATCTTTCCCATGAGTCTCATTGAGCAGGAAATGAGCCAGGAACGCTTTATTGAAATACCCGAAGCAGTTTTAGAAAAGCTGCTGCTATACCGCCCCACCCCCCTGCAGCGGGCATACAACCTGGAAAAATACCTGGACACCCCGGCGAAAATTTTTTATAAAAACGAGAGCGTAAGCCCGGCCGGCAGCCACAAGCCCAATATAGCCATTGCCCAGGCGTATTACAACAAGCGGGAAGGAGTAAAAAGGCTCACCACCGAAACGGGCGCCGGCCAGTGGGGAAGCGCTCTGAGCCTCGGCTGCGCCATGTTTGGTCTGGAGTGCAAGGTCTACATGGTAAAGGTGAGCTACGAGCAAAAACCCTACCGCCGCCTGATGATGAAGACCTGGGGCGGCACGTGCGTGGCCAGTCCCAGCATGGATACCAATTTCGGCAGGAAAATACTGGCTGAAAACCCGGACACCCCGGGCAGCCTGGGCATTGCCATCAGCGAAGCCATCGAAGACGCCGTGACCTCGGAGAATACCAAATATTCCCTTGGAAGCGTGTTAAACCATGTCATGCTGCACCAGACGGTGATAGGGCTGGAAGCGCAGCGGCAGATGGAAAAAGCGGGTGTCTACCCCGACGTGGTTATCGGCTGTGCCGGAGGCGGCAGTAATTTTGCCGGTCTTTCTTTCCCCTTCGTCCGGGATAAGATTTACGGCAGAGACGTACGTATCGTTGCCGTAGAACCGGCGGCCTGCCCCAGCATGACCAAAGGTCCTTTTGCCTATGATTTCGGCGACACGGCAGCCACCACGCCCCTGCTTCCCATGTTTACCCTGGGCCATAATTTCGTGCCCAAACCCATCCATGCCGGCGGCCTGCGCTATCACGGCATGGCCCCCCTGGTCAGCCAGCTCGTGCTCGATAAGCTGGTGGAACCCAGAGCGATCGATCAAATAAAAACTTATGAAGCCGGGGTTCTATTTGCCCGCACCGAGGGGATCATCCCGGCCCCGGAAACAAACCACGCCATCGCCGCAGTCGTTGAAGAAGCCCTCAAAGCCAGGGAAGAAGGCAGGCCGAAAGTAATACTCTTCTGCTTCAGCGGGCACGGCATCCTGGACCTGGCGGCCTACGACAAATTCTTAAACGGCGAGCTGGTAGAATACCACCTGTCGGATGAAGAAATCAAAGAGAACCTGAAAGTGCTGCAGGATTATCCAAAGCCGCGAATTAACCGGCAGGAAAAATAAGTTAAATCATTCCTTGCAAGTCCCCGGCCGGCGCCACCGGCCGGGGACTTGTTTTGTGTGCCCGGCATGGGCGTTGGCTATAGGGTGGAAGTCCCGAACGACGAAGGTAGCAGTAGTCGTTAGCTTGAGGCAAGGGTGTCCGTCGTGAGGCGGAATCCGAAGGAAGCCGGCGGCAAACCTCCGGCCCGACGAATAGGAACCGCATAGGAGGCTAGCAGCAGTTGGATGAGCTTGCGAAACAAAGCGAAATCCTTGCTACCGAAGGCTGCTGAGAGTATATGCGGCGGGTGGATGGAGGGAAAGTCAACGTTCTTACCCGGGGAGGCCTGCCAGGTAGGCCAGGTAACCTGGTAACCCGCACTGAAAGGTGCGGCTGAACTGGCAGGAGTCAGCAGAGGTCATAGTACCCCTTTTAGGCGCTGAAGAGGGGGAAGGACCGAACATAAGGACAGGAGGCACTTTATGAGTTCGAGAGGAGGGCGAAGACAGCCGAAAATCCCGAGAGGGAGCTACCCGCGGGAGGAAGCGGTGAAACTGCGGGGGACCGTGGGAGCGCCTAGTCCTTCTCCGGCACGAATAGGGGAGCCACCCTGCGGAGGCTGTACCGACCTGATGGAGAAGGTAGTAGAGCGGAGCAACATGCTCCGTGCCCTGCACCGGGTAGAAAGCAACAAAGGAGCGGCTGGGGCAGACGGTATGGAGATAAACTGTTCGCCGGGGAGGAGATCACCAGAGGGCTGGGGCCGGTAGAAAGCCTGGACGTATCGATCCTCCAGGATAATATCCTGGGGCCCATCCTGGGCATTAAAGACCCGCGGACCGACAGAAGGATTGATTTTGTCGGCGGCATCCGCGGGCTGGAAGAGCTCGAACGCCGGGTGCAAGAAGGGATGGCCGTCGCCTTCGCCCTGTTTCCCACCACGGTTGAGGAGGTAATGAACATAGCTGACGCCGGGGAAGTAATGCCGCCCAAATCCACCTGGTTTGAGCCCAAGCTAAGAAGCGGCTTGTTTATCCACTCCCTGGATTGAAAGTTAAAACACCTCAAGCAGGCCCCCTGTCTCTACAACGGGGCCTGCTTTATTATCCCGGCGGGCGGTACCGGCGGCAAGTTTTTCCGCAAGCCCCCAGTAGCGCAGGAGGCCTATTTTTTCTTGCGTCAGGCAGCAAAATTTGTTACCTAGCAATTTTCGAACTTGGAAGTATTATGCAGTAAAAAGATAATCAATATACAAAAATGGCATTACACTTTTAAAAAGTCGTTGCTATGATGGAATTAGAGGGTATAAATAAAAAAATAGCATAACAATAAGAGTTAAATTAAAATGCAAAGACAGATTAGAACTTAGATGTAATAAAAAATTAACTGATTAAACAATGATATTAGATAAAGAAACTAACAAACTATATAAATGGTTATAAACTATAACAATAAATAAAATTATTTATGGGGAGGTAAAAAATAGCAAAACACAGCATTATGTATCATTGGCAGACCAGTTGTAAAGTGATACCAGTAAAGTTTACCTGAGGGAGGCAAGAAGCAGATTTATGAAAGGATTAGTGGTATATTATTCAGCAACTGGAAACACGAAAAAGATTGCGAAAGCGATCTGGCGGGGAATGAAAGAAATAATAGAGACCGATCTTGCTTCGGTCAAAGAGATCTCACCGCAAGACGTAGCAGGCTATGATGTAATCGGTATCGGTGCACCTATATGGTACTTTCGCGAGCCCGCTAACGTCCGTCTTTTCATCTACAACATGCCCCGGTTAGACGGGAAAATGTGTTTTACTTTCTGTTCTCATGGTGCTGATCCAATGGGCATTTTCTTTAGCATGATGCCGGTATTGCAGAAAAAAGGCTTGAGCATTATTGGCTGGGGCAATTGGTATGGCGGTGTAGAACAGGTACTTCATGCACCTAAACCCTATTTTACCGACGGGCATCCCGACGAAATCGACCTGAAGGAAGCGGAGGCTTTCGGCAGAGAGATGGCCGAACGTGCTGGCAGGATAGCCGCGGGCGAAAGGGATTTAATTCCTGCAATACCCAAAGGCGCGAAGGCCGACCCGCTGTTTCGCCCGGCTTTGCCCCCGGAAGGGGCGGTCATACCGGAACGGTGGGTGGACCGGGAAAAGTGTAAATATCCCGAGTGTACTCTCTGCCTTGATAATTGTCCGGTGCACGCTATTACATCCTCTGCCAAGGGGCCGGTATTCAGGAAAAACTGTATAAACTGCAACCTTTGTAACAGGATGTGCCCGGAAGATGCTATCGAAATGGACCCTGAAATACGCTGGCGCAGCCTGACACAAAAGCGAATTGATATGACGAAGTGTATTTACCCTGAGTGCACACTTTGCGTGGATCACTGCGCGATGAATAGTATAGATTTTTCAGGGGATTCGCCTGTAATTAAGCGTAACTGTGAAGGGGACGACCTGTGCTGGGTAATCTGCCCGAAAGATGCTATAGAATTGCTAAATATCGAAGACATTCATCTAAAATTATATGGATTTTTCTTGCAGGAAAAAGAAAACCATGGTTTCCTAAAACACCTGGCCGAAGCAGAGGCAGAAGGGAAATTCCGTCGTTTGGTACCATTAGATAAAGTGGGTTGGGACAACCCTGTCTTTAAGAAACAAAACGTTCCTCGCTTTGTACCTGAAGAAGATTGATTTGGGCCTGGAGAAGACAACATTTTAATCTTATGCTAAGGGGGAAAGAAAAATGGATAACAGGAGTAGCTCGCTATATTTAAAGTTAACCATTTTACTGCTTAGCTTGGCTCCTGTAGAAACGTCCGCAATCGCCATGCCTACGTTAGGGGCTATCAATCAGGCTTTTCCTAATACAGATTTTACATTAATTGGATTGATAATGACATTGCCGGTAATTACAATGTTCATATTTAATATTGTTCTTGGCAAAATATCTCTTAAATACGATCGCAAGACGTTATTAACAATTGGGTTGATTATCTACATCATTGGAGGCATTGGTCCTGCTCTCTTCGAAAATATATACTGGATCCTTGCAATGAGGGCCATATTAGGTATTGGCGTTGGCTTCTGTGCCCCCCTGGCCATGGGGCTTATTGCCGAACTTTTCGAAGACCCCCACGAAAAAGCGTCGCTCATGGGATATAGCCAAGCTATAAGTAGCCTTGGTTCTGCAGTGCTGACAGCCGTTGCCGGATTCGTTGCGGTAGTTAGCTGGCGCTTAACCTACTTGTTGTACCTCATGTTTGCGATTGTTCTCATCCTGGAATTGGTCTTTCTCCCCAGCATTAAACCCGGAGCTCTTAAGGGTGGACCCGGGCCAGAAGAAGGCCGGGCAGAAGCTTTACCTAAAATTAAATTGCCATTGGAAATGTATGCTCTGATTTTTATCGCTTTTGTTCTTACCATCTGCATAGGAGCCCAAGCCCAAAAGACACCGCTTTTCATTATGGATGAAAAATTGGGGAATCCGGCCACCATGGGCCTCTTGCTGTCAGTTCTAAATATTTGCGGTTTCCTGGCAGGTTTATTATTTGGCCAAGCGTTTAAATTGTTTAAGAAATACCTGTTGCCATCCGTTATTCTCCTCCAGGCAGTGTCTGCATTCTTGCTGGCCATTGCCCGTCAACTAAGTTATGTAGTTGTCTCCCAGGGTTTGATGGGATTTGCCGGAGCTATAGTCAACCCGTATATGAATAACCATGTAACCTCAATTGTGCCCAAGACCCATAAGACAATGGCGGCAGGATACATGTTTGCTGCTAACGCTTTAGGAACTTTTGCCTCAACATTTGCAATTAGCCTGTTAGTTATGATAACTAATAATCCTGCCACACGGTTCCTGTACAGCGTAATCACAGTTATACTAGTAGTTCTGGCTGTAATTGCTACCATTCTAGCAGCACAAAGCAAGGCAAGAATTGATATCTCACCGGGTAAAGACGCTGGTGCCTAAAAAGGGTATGTGGCCGTATTCGTTACGAATACACCTCAATCAGGTCTCCCGCTTTTGGAGCAACTTTACCGCCATCCGGTGCCTTAACCCTTACTTCAGTTAATTTCATATTAAAAAAAGAAGGAATGAAGCAAC
>NZ_JANRHG010000007.1 GCF_024733845.1 Neomoorella sulfitireducens | reverse complement strand
TCCTGCGAAATATGCCTTTTTTGCGCAAAAAAAATAACCCGGTACAATCCGGGTGTGGTAGGAGAGATATATATTAAAAAGGAGGTCAGAGGGCTTTGCTCGCCTTTATATTAACATACCGGCATTACAATTGTATTAAGCCCTCTTTAAAAATGGATTAAATTTAGAAGTGGTCCGGGTATTGAATAACAAAAACTAATTGGTAAACTCCAAATGCGCCGGTAGCTTTTGCAGGAATGAAGCAAATATGCCCAGGGCTTTCCTGGCCTCCGGGCTGTTCAATTGCCGCAGCAGGCTCAATACGCTTTGTGGGGATTGGCCCTTATTTTCACTAACTGCCTCCTGCAGGGCTGCCACCATACCTGTCACGAGCCTGTCTCCCCGGAGCATCTGGATCCGGTCCAGCATGGCCATTAAATCAACTAGCTGCTGGAGAACCCCGGTGACTACACCGGCGTTCAAGGAATCCTTAATGGCCTGGACAGTTCTCCCGAGCTCCAGCAAGGTGGTCATCGTCCCCGTCTCCTGCAAATCTCTAATTTCGGCGATTAAACTGCTAAGGTTATTGCCGGCCCTGGCGACCTCCCGGATAAGTTCCAGCATTTCCGGACGGTTAAGTTCATCGGCCATTTCGCCAAGACGAACCAGATTACCAACCATATTCTGGACGACTGGTGGCTCCAGGGAATCCATACCGGCGCTAATGAGATCTAATATTTCCTGCGAGCGTCCGGGCAGTTCCGGTTCCGCTTTGTTAGCTCCCACTATTTTCCTGGCAGGCTGGGCCATCCTTCTTCACTCCCCCTTATAAAATTCCCCGGGCCGATAACCAGTACATTTCGTTGTAAGAGAGCTTGAACCAGTGCAGCATTTCTGAAGGCGGCACCGGCCGCGGCGGTTGCTTGTAGTTAAAGGTGATATACGTGGCTTCATTCAAGCCGGTCTCAATGAAACAAAAAGCCTTGCCATTATAACGATGGGTGGGCGGCAGCCCCTTTAACTCACTTATTAAATTTTTTACCACCACGTCGGCTTCATAGTGGGCCGTTGAGCCGGCTTTACTTACAGGCAAGTCGGTGGCATCGCCGATTACATATACACAATCCCGGCCTTCCATCTTTAGAGTGTGCCGGTCGGTGGGTATAAAGCCATCTTCATCACCCAGCCCGGATTCGCGGATGACCATAGCCCCCCTGTGGGCGGGGATGGAAACCAGCAAATCATAGGGGTGCTCGGAGCCGTCCATGTTGTAAGCAATCTTGTTTTCCGGATCAACCTTTTCCAGGTTGAAAAAGACTTCATATTCAATACCGCGCCTTTCAAATTCCTTTACGGCCCATTTAGCCACGGGCTCCAGGGAATGAACGCGGCCGATGGGATAAGTGTATTTTAGTTGTACTTTGTTGCGAATACCGATGTCCCGGTAGTAATCATCGGCCATGAAGATAAACTCCAGGGGAGCTACCGGGCACTTATGGGGCACGTCAATGGTTACCATTAGCGTGCCACCCTGGAAATTTAGCATCTCATGCCGTAATCTCTCCGCGCCTTCCGGCGTATAGAAAGTGTGCCCGCCTGTCGCCAGGCCGGGTACTGAATCCATATCGGGGTATGACCCCGTGGCTATCACCAGGAAATCATAGTCAAAGGACTGCTTCGCGGTTATAACCTTTTTCCTATCAACGTCAATATGGCGCGCTGCGTCCATCACGAAATTTATTTTAGGATGCAGCAGGTATTTTTCTTCCCTGGTAAACTGCTCCAGGAAACCTTCATTGAAGGCCATGAACAGGAAACCCGGCTGGTAAATATGCTTGCCGGTGTCACCGATTAATAATACTTCCAGTTCCCCGCTATAAATCTCGTCTTCCAAAGATCTGGCCAGCCGGTTGGCCACCATGGTACCGGCTACGCCGCCGCCGACAATGACAACTCGCTTGGTCACTGGCTGACACTCCTTAATAAAACCCCGGTAGAACGGGCGCAGGTTTTCAAAACTCCTTCCCCGGCTTCGTCTAAACTGCTTAAACTACTATTACTTTGTTTTCCTGACGGCAATGCGCCAGCAATCCCCATCCTCCCGGCAGTAGACGAGCTCGTGCCCCATTTTGTTAACCCATTCGGGAACATCTTTGGCCGACCCGTTGTCGCTGGACAACAATTCATATACGTCCCCTACTTGACCGCGCTTAATCGCTTTTACCAGTTCCATCAACGGTCCGGGGCAATAAGAGCCCCGGGCATCAATTGTTTTGGTGATCATAACTTCAGGCATGTTAACCCCTCCAAAAATACGTGTTTACATCACTATGACCTGGCTGCCGGCTGCTTTGCCCAGGAAAGCCGTAACACCGATTACGTCGTCAAAAATATCGATGAGGTCTTCCTTCTTCCACCCCATTAAATCCATGGCCATGGCGCAGCCGTAAACCTTCAAGTTACCCATGTCTTTCCCATTTTCCAGCAGCTGGTAGAAAAGGTCCACATTTTTATTGAGCATTTCCCGGCCTATCTCGCCGGCGGTTTTAAAATCGCGGGCATTGACTACATCTTTGCGAAAAGCCTTCAAAGCTTCCATAGTCACGAAAACGTTAACTTCCATACCCGACATAGAAGCGACCGAACTCACCAGGCTTCCTGCCTGCAGCTTTTCCAGTTCTCCTGAGAGAAGGATAACGGACAGTTTGGGTTGTTCCATGCTAATTCTCCTTTCAATTTTGTTTATACCGGGTCTTGAACTAGTTGTTATTTTTGCTAACTGCCTTTGAAGCCTCCTGCTACCACCTCCACTAAAAATAATATTCGCCGGCAATGAAAAATTTCCTCCAATGCTTTTAATTTTTTTCGCATAAATTTTTACCAGCGAAGATCAGGGCAAAAAAAATTACTCCAGCTGGGCCTGTTTAAATACCTCGATAAATTTCAAGAGAAAGCGCAGCTGTTTGTCATTTAAATAACAAATCTGCCTGAGTACTGCCTGCACGTTCTCGTTCAGCAGCATCTCCCTTAAATCCGGGCCCATGGAAGCCAGCATTTCTTCCAGCTGATCCCGGGCAATTAATAAATAACAGGGGGAAATACCCAGGGCCCTGGCTATCTTTTCAATCGTGTTAAGGGAGGGCTGTACCTTGCCGGCTTCAATCTGACCAATCATTGCCGGCGAAAGGCCGGCCTCAGCGGCCAGGGCGCTCTGGGTAAGGCCCAGGGACTCCCGGACTTCTTTGAGTTTTTTCCCGATCCAGTTTTCTGTATGGCTTACCAGGAGGGATAGGGGGACTTCCAGGGCCGCTGCAATTTTACTTAGAGTATCAACGGCAGGGTGGAGAACACCCCTCTCTATTTCACTTAAATACGTAAATGAAATACCCGTTTTCGCGCTCAAGTCTTTAAGGGAAAGACCCTTTTCCTGGCGTGCCATCCGGATCTTATCTCCCAGGCCGACGCTATTTTCTGCCGGAATGAGGGTTTCCCGCGGAATATTGAGGGCATTGCAAATTTTGTCCAGGGTTTTCAGGGAGGGGCGTTTGTGTCCCCTTTCAATCTCGCTTAAGTATGAAGGGGATATCCCCGCCCTGCCCGCCAGGTCATCCAGGGTGTAACCCATTTCTTCACGGAAACGCCTGATGGTAGAACCTATTTCCATAGTAATTGCTCCTTGAAGTTATGTTGGTAAAGAAAAATCCGGGTTTCCCCACCCGGAAAAAATTAAGCCTGAAGATATGGTGCGGGCGAGAGGACTTGAACCTCCACGGGGGATGCCCACCAGATCCTAAGTCTGGCGCGTCTGCCGTTCCGCCACGCCCGCAAAAAATTGGTGAGCCATCGGGGAGTCGAACCCCGGACACCCTGATTAAAAGTCAGGTGCTCTACCTGCTGAGCTAATGGCTCACGTATACTGGCTGGGGCGGCTGGATTCGAACCAACGAAATGACGGATCCAAAGTCCGTTGCCTTACCGCTTGGCTACGCCCCAGCAGGGGATAAAAAAATGGGGTGGGAGATGGGACTCGAACCCACGACCCCCAGGGCCACAACCTGGTGCTCTGACCAACTGAGCTACACCCACCATATCTTTCCCTATCTCTTTGCTGGCGCGCCTGGCAGGATTCGAACCTGCGGCCCGCGGCTTAGAAGGCCGCTGCTCTGTCCAGCTGAGCTACAGGCGCTTGAAACTGGAGCGGGTGATGGGAATCGAACCCACGTAACCAGCTTGGAAGGCTGGGGCTCTACCATTGAGCTACACCCGCAAGCACAGGATATTATACCGCAAAAAAAGCCTGCAGTCAAAAACAGATTTTGCCACCGCCGGGCGAAATCATTAATATTTTTCGGTTTTCGAGTAAAATTTATTACCCTGGCCTCTCAATCGCCCTACAAGGCCCGCTCAGGGCCTGGTTTCCCCGGCCACAGGCGGCTTAATACCGGCCACAAGTTTTTTACAGCCCGGGCGCGGTGGCTGATGTTATTTTTTATTTCCTCGCCAAGTTCGGCAACGGTCTTACCATATTCAGGTAAATAAACAAGAGGGTCATACCCGAAACCAGAATTACCCCGGGGTTCATAGGCAATGATACCTTCCAGGGTGCCTTCGGCCAGGTAAATATCCCCGTTCGGGATTACAAGGGCCAGGGCACAGCGAAAACGTGCCGTGCGCTTTTCCCAGGGTACACCGGCTAAAAGCTGGAGAAGCTTAATGTTATTTAGCCTATCATCTGAGGGCATACCGGCAAAACGGGCCGAGTAAATGCCGGGCGCTCCTTTAAGGAAATCTACTTCCAGGCCGGAATCGTCCGCCAGGGCCGGCAGGCCGGTGTTTTCTGCCACCTTACGCGCCTTCAAAAGGGCATTTGCGGTAAAGGTAGTGCCCGTCTCTTCAGGAAGGGTCACTCCAGGAAAATCCTTTAAACTGGCAACGGCGATATCCAGACCCCTCAGCAGCTCCCGGAATTCCCTTGCTTTTCCCTCATTTTGGGTGGCTACAACCAGCTTACTCATGGCTTGTCCCCACCATATCCGCCACAGGACCCAGGACCTGCTTCTGGATGGCAATCAAACGTTCTATTCCTTCCCAGGCCAGGCCGAGCATGGCGGCCATTTCTTCCCTGCTGAATGGATGTTTTTCCGCCGTTCCCTGGACTTCCACCAGCTGGCCGGAACCGGTCATAACTACATTCATATCAACGCCGGCATGGGAATCTTCCTCAAAGTCCAGGTCCAGTAGCAGCTCGCCTTTGACCAGGCCCACACTCACCGCCGCCAGGAAATCCCGGAGGGGTAACCGGGGGATAATTCCGGCCGTCACCAGCCCGGCCAGGGCATCGACCAGGGCCACGAAACTGCCGGTAACGGCTGCCGTCCGGGTACCGCCGTCGGCCTGGATGACGTCACAATCAAGCCAGATGGTTCGCTCACCTAAAACCGCCGTGTCGACGACACTGCGTAAAGACCGGCCGATGAGGCGCTGGATTTCCTGGGTACGGCCGCTGGGGCGGCCCCTGGTCGCCTCTCGCACGGTTCTCTCCTGCGTTGAGCGCGGTAGCAGGGCATACTCGGCCGTAATCCATCCCTTGCCGCTGTTACGTAAAAAAGGTGGTACTTTTTCCTCCACAGTGGCACTGCAGATTACCCGGGTATCACCTATGGTAACCAGCACCGAACCCTCGGCGTACTTAAGATAATGCCTTTCGATAGTCACCGGGCGTAACTCCCGGGGACTGCGCCCCTTTACCCTGGTTAGAGACATAGTCGCCTCTCCTTATTAATCGAGTTTCAATTGCCTGACACCCTTAAGCTCCGGCCAGCCTACCAGCTGCATCCCCACCCTGGTAAATAACCGGGCATCACCGCTGACAAAAAAGCTGTGGGCCTTGGAGTAGTGGGCACCCCTGAGGCCGCCACCCGCCGCCAGTACTTGCTTTAGCTCCCGTACCGTGGCTGCCGCCGGGTCAATTAAAGTGACACCCGGACCGGCTACCTCCTGGATTACCGGAGCCAGGAAGGGATAATGGGTACACCCAAGGATCAGAGTATCAATTCCCGCTTCAATCAAGGGTTGCACATATTCTGCCACTGCTGCCTCTACCTCGGGACCGGAAACCAATCCGGCCTCAACCAGGGGTACCAGCTTGGGGCACGCTCTGGCAAAAACCCGGACTTCCCCGGCAAGAGCGTGGATAGCTTTTTCATGGGCATTGCTGGCTACTGTTGCTTCCGTAGCGATGACACCAATGCGACCGTTTCGCGTAGCCCGCAGGGCTTCTGTAACTCCGGGTTCAATTACGCCGATAATGGGGACAGAGTACTTTTTTTTAAGGTAAGGCAGGGCTACCGCAGAGGTAGTGTTGCAGGCATCAACAATAGCCTTGGCTCCCCTGGCAATTAAAAAGGCGGTTATGGTATCGGCAAACTCTCTCAATTCTTCAACAGTCCGGGAACCGTATGGAACATGGGCCGTATCTCCATAATAAATAATGGTTTCTGCCGGCAGCTGCCGGATAATTTCCCGGGCTACCGTCAAACCCCCGATTCCGGAATCAAAAACACCCACTGGCTGGACGGGCTGCACCGCCCTCATCTCCTTATCGAGGATGCTATCTTAAATTAAGAGCAGTACCTCATATTATATGCTTGCTTGGATATAGTTAATGTCTATTTTCCTTTGCGCCGGTAATGACAAAAACCACCATAAGTTGTCCTTGCTTCAAGTACAACTACAAAGGCATTGGGATCCCATGCCTTTACCATATCCCGGACAATATTTAGCTGTTTGCGCGGGAACCCAAGGTTTAAAATGGGATGGCTGCCATCCCGCCCCTGGCCTTCGGTTACAGTGACGCCAAAGCCGGCCGCCCGCAAATTTTCGGCCAGCTCCATGGGGTCCTTAAGGGTAATGATCTGGACCGTTACCTGTCCCAGGGCCACCTTTTCTTCAATGAAACTGCCGACAATATTGCCGGTGGCAAAACCCAGGGCGTAAAAGATAAGGCTTACGGGGTCGTTTAAACGATCAACAACATATTTCAAAGCAATTACATAGATGGTAACTTCAAAAATACCGATCCCCGCCGCGTAAAAGCGTTTACCCCTGACTAAAAGGAGCATTCTCAAAGTAGCCATGCTGACATCGGTAACGCGGGCCAGGAAAATTAAAAAGTATCCACCTACCAGGGCCAGCACCGGTACCCCTCCCGCCAGGTTGCTGCTCCCCCATTGTAACAAAGAAGCAAGGAGCCTGCAAGTAATTGCAGGCTCCTCTACACGGTCAACTAGCAGTTAATTTAATTGCCGGCAAAGTAAGAGCCGAGCCCGTTAAAAATACCCTCCGCCACCCTGGCCTGGAAAGCAGGGTTGTTCAAGAGCTGTTCCTCGGTGGGGTTGGAGATAAAAGCCGTCTCGACCAGTACCGAAGGCATGCCGGTGTTGCGTAAAACGGCAAAATTGGCTTCCAGGACACCGAGGTCTTTTCTCCCAATGGCTTGCACCAGGGCAGCCTGGATGGCAGCAGCCAGGCGCTGGCGCTCTTCCCGCTGCTCCCCGAGAGCCGTGCCCGGCGGGGCATAGAAATAGGTCGAAGTGCCGGAGGATTCGGAGCTTAAGGAAGCGTTGGCATGGATACTGATAAAAAGGTCGGCGCCCACATCATTAGCGTAATAGGCCCGGCCTGCAAGGGTATAGGGACAGGTTTCCCCGTTGCGGGTAAGGTATACGGTAGCCCCGGCCCCCCGGAGTAAGGCCGCCAGTTTCTGGGCTATAGCCAGGTTGACGTCCTTTTCTTTAACGCCGGTAGGGCCAATGGCACCGGGGTCGGCCCCTTCCGGGTCGGTACCGTGGCCGGGATCGAGGACGATCTTACTTCCCTGAATTGAAGGCTTATCTATAATAAAGGTCGTCTCACCCGCGCCGGCTTCTTTTAGCCTTAGCCTGGCGATTCCACTAAGATCAAAGACGAGACGGACGGTATCCGCTGTATACTGACCCAGGCGCACCCTGTCCACGAGAGAGTGGTTCACTTCCACTATTCTCTGTCCTTCCGGTACGGCCAGAAGGGCGCCGGGAATATCCACTATCAAGCGCTTGTCCCAGCGGGAAATTTGATAAGTAAAGATCCAGCTGGCTTTAACGGTGACTTGGAGGGCATCTCCTGCAGGTTTTACCGTCACGCCGGTTATCCGGAGGTTGGATTCCTGGTCATCATCATTCTCCGGAGGTTCATAGGGGGCATAAACGGCAAGGGCACTGGCCAGCCAGCCGCGCCGGCCGTCGTCCATTTCCACCAGCCACCAGCCGTTTCTTTCCTCCCAGATCGGCAGTTTACTGCCGGCAGCAGCCGTGCCCACCTGCTTTTCTACCGGGCTTGGGCCGGCCATAATTGCTACCGGCCTGCTGCCGGTAACTGCCAGGCCCAGGGGTTGACCGGCAGGCGTCTGGCCTTGGCCGGGCGAAGAGTTATCCCCAGGCGGCCGGGTTTGACCCGGGGGCGGGTCCTGGCCCGGCTGCCCGCCGTTTCCCGGCAGGTTATTGTCATACACAGGCTCGGCATAGGTAGCTGACACCCAGCCCTGGCGGCCGTCGCTTAACTGCACACGATACCAACCGGCAGTTTCGCCGAGCAACCCCAGCACCGTATCCCTGGGGAAAACATCAATTATAGTGTAATTGAGCCCAGGACCGGACCTGATGTTTACATAACTGCCAGTCAGGCGGACCTTTCCGGTACCCGTTGCCGTTCCCAGGGTGATCCTGATCGTCTGGGAAGCGGTGTTCCATTCCACCTGGCCGCCAAAGGCCTGGGATACGAAACGGACTGGGACCATGGTCGTCCCGCCCTTTAATACCGGTGTAGTATCCAGCAGGATGCCCTGTCCATTTACATATGCCTGGCGGCTACCAATCCACATCTTTAAAGTTGTTGCTCCCCGGTTGATGACAATACCCTTTTCCTTTTCCACCCATTCCACCCCGGCCCCCATATACTCCATCACAAAACGCAAGGGTACCATGGTGCGGCCGTTACTGTCAATATATGGCGGTACCGATGGATTAACTTGCGTACCGTTAAGGATAAGGGAAACCCCGGGGCCGGCTGTGGCCGGGAGGGCCTTCAATCCCAGCGTTAATATATTCATTAACGCCATCATTAACAATAAAAGACCCCACCGGGCCGTAGATATACTCTTGTCCATCACCCTTCCTTTCTCCTTTCATCTTTACAGCTACCATAAAAACTATTCGCTGCCTCGCAGTTCTTTCCTTCCTTCTTCACCATTTTTTGTGGAAAAAACAAAAAAGGTGCCTGTAAGGCACCCGGACTTTACATATTTCGACAAAAATTTACTGGGCTTCCTTTTTAATAAGGCTTTCATTACGGCTTATAGCCGTCGAAACGTCAATATGACCGGCAATAGTTTCAACGTACTGGCCGTTCACCAGGAACTGGACCTGCTTGACTGTCGGGAACTGGGTCAGGGTATTGACAATGGAGTATACAGTTAAACTTTCTCCCAGGGATCCGCCACTGTGGTTGGCGACCAGTTCTTTGCTAAAATCTACCCTGCACAGGCCGTCGGGGCGGATGTTAATATCTTTTAGAACCGTCCCCCTGGGAATAGTCGGCAGGAGCTGAGAGCCAGGTCCCGGTCCTTTAATGAGTTCTTCAATGGTCGCCCGGGCGATACCCTCTACCAGCGGGATGGTACGCTCTTCAGCTACCAGGTAATTCCCTGTGGGGTCACTGAAATAGAGGACCACTTTGGTTGTTTTGACTTCTTCTTTTGTTTCCCCGCTACTTACCTCCGGCGTGCCGGTTTCCGGTGGTGGCAGCTGGACCTGGACCTGGGACCGTGACCTGCCCGTCAACCTGTCTATTATCCCGCATCCACTCACAAGGGTAGCAACCAGTAACAGGCTCACTATAACTGCCAGGTGTTTTCCTGCCCGCAAAAAAATCCCTCCTTTCAATCCTGCTATAAAATAAATATCAGGGAAAGGAGGGATATATTCCTAATTTTTACGTCTAACCCAGAACTTCCCGTAAAACCTTGATGAAGCGTTCATTCTGCCGCGGTGTTCCTATGGTCACCCGCAGGAAATTATCGTAGCCAAAGATATCGCCGGTACGGACAATCACGCCTCTTTTTAAAAGCTCCTGGAAAACAGTCCTGCTATCTTGCCGGATGTTGACAAAGATGAAATTAGCTTCTGTAGGAACATATTCCAGGCCCAGGGCGGTAAACTGTTCGTAAAGATACTGTTTACCCTCTATATTTACCTCCCGGCTTTTCTTATAATGGGCCTCATCCCTGAGGGCAGCAATGGCCGCCGCCTGGGCTATGAGATTAACGTTAAAAGGCTCCCGTACCCGGTTCAAGTTCCTGATAACTTCCGGCACGGCCACGGCAAACCCTACCCGCAGGCCCGCCAGGCCGTAAATTTTGGAGAATGTACGCAGAACAATGACGTTATCCCGTCCGTAACGGACATAGGCCAGGCTGTCCGGATAATGCTCGGCAGTCACGTAATCGGCATAGGCTTCATCTAAAACCACCAGGACGGAAGGAGGTACTTCTTTTAAGAAGTTATCCAGGAGCATCTGGCCGACAATGGTCCCCGTAGGGTTGTTGGGGTTGCAGATGAAAACCATTTTCGTCCGGGGAGTTATGTGTGCAGCCATGGCCTTCAGGTCGTGGCGGAAACTGCGGCAGGGCACCTTAATGGCCCGGCCGGCCATAACCTGGGCAGCAAATTCATACTCAGAAAAAGTAGGAGCGGCGACTACTATTTCATCCCCGGGGTTGAGATAGGTCTCGGCCAGCATCTTTATTATCTCATCAGTACCGTTACCTACAATAATATTCTCCGGGGAA
Organism: Neomoorella sulfitireducens; assembly: GCF_024733845.1. GTDB lineage: Bacteria > Bacillota > DSM-521 > Neomoorellales > Neomoorellaceae > Neomoorella > Neomoorella sulfitireducens. Next base: position 167,327 of record NZ_JANRHG010000007.1, on the reverse strand, counting down.
AAACCAAGTTTTTCCGCCAGGGCATTTTTTAAGTAATAACAATTCCCGTCCGGATACAGGTAAACCCTTTCGGCTGCTTCCTGGATGGCCCGGACGGCGTCGGGCGAAGGTCCCAGGGGATTCTCATTGGACGCCAGTTTAATCACGTCCTTGACCCCCAGTTCCCGCTGGACTTCTTCAATGGGTTTCCCGGGGACATAGGGTTTAATGGCCAGGATGGCTTCCCTGCATGCTACGGTGGCCAATATGTTCATCTCCTTCACTACAGACGATAAATTTTTTCTCCTTCCAGAACGGTTATTCCCCTCTGCTGAAGGATGGTAATAGCCTTGTCCAGTTCTTCAACGCGGAAGATGACCAGGGCGCCGTTATCGCCCTTACCGATAAAGGCATAGAGGTATTCGATATTGATGCCGGCTTCTTCAAGAACAGAAAGGATATTACTCAAGCCCCCGGGCCTGTCCGGCATCTCCACTCCCAGGACATCGGTAAGGCTGACGGTGAAACCGGCTTCCTTCAAGGCGCGGTAGGCCTGTTCCGGATCGTTGACGATAAGGCGTAAAATACCAAAGTCAGAAGTGTCGGCAATGGACAGGGCCCGGATGTTAATTCCCTGTTCGGCCAGCAGGCGCGTTACTGCCGCCAGCCGGCCCGACTTGTTCTCCAGGAACACTGAAAGCTGCTTGATCTTCATGGTTTCGCCCCCCCTCATATCTTCCGCTTATATCTTCCGCTTGTCGATTACCCTGACGGCCTTCCCTTCACTGCGTTCTATGGTTTTGGGCTCCACCAGGGTAACTTTCACACTGATGCCCAGGGTGCTTTCCAGTTCGCTGACCAGCCGCTTCTCCAGCTCTTCCAGACCCCGGACTTTATCGGAGAAAAGGAAGTCTGAAACCTCCACCTTGACCTCCAGGGTGTCCAGGGCTCCCTGCCGGTCGACAATAAGGAGGTAATGGGGTTCGGTACCGCCCATTTCCAGGAGGACGCTCTCAACCTGGGAGGGGAAGACGTTGACCCCGCGGATAATAAGCATGTCGTCAGTCCTGCCGGTGAAACGGGCCACCCGTACGTAGGTACGACCGCAGGAACAAGTCCCGGGAATTATAGTGGTAATGTCCCTGGTCCGGTAGCGGATGACCGGCAGGGCTTCTTTCGTGAGGGAGGTAATGACCAGCTCGCCCAGCTGTCCAGGTGCCACCGGCTTCTCCGTGACCGGGTCAATTACTTCTACCAGGAAGTGGTCGCCAAAAACATGCAGGCCGTTCTTAGCCTGGCACTCAATACCTACCCCGGGGCCGATGACTTCACTCAGTCCGTAAATATCTACGGCACTAATCCCCAGCCGCTTCTCGATCTCCTGGCGCATGTTTTCCGACCACGGTTCCGCACCAAAAATACCGCACCGGAGCTTTAATTCCTCCGGTCTGATGCCCATCTCGGCCATTACCTCGGCAATATACAGGGCATAGGAGGGAGTACAGGTAAGGACCGTACTGCCGTAATCCTTCATAATCATTATCTGGCGCTTGGTATTGCCGCCCGAGATGGGAATAACAGAAGCGCCCAGGCGCTCCGCTCCATAATGAACCCCCAGGCCGCCGGTAAAGAGGCCGTAACCGTAGGCATTCTGGATAATATCGTGACGGGTTGTCCCCCCGCATACCAGGGCCCGGGCCATGAGCTCGGCCCAGACGTCGATATCATGGCGGGTATAACCAACTACCGTCGGCTTGCCGGTGGTACCCGATGAAGAGTGGATGCGTACCACTTCGCTCATGGGTACGGCAAACATGCCGAAGGGGTAATTGTCCCGTAAATCCTGTTTGGTGGTGAAGGGCAATTTCTGGAGATCATCCAGGCTTTTAATGTCGCCCGGTTCCAGCCCGATAGCCTGAAAGGCTTTGCGGTAAAAGGGTACGTTAAAAAAAGCCCTTTTAACCGTTGCCTGGAGGCGTTCCAGCTGGAGTTCCCTTAACTCGTCTTCCGGCATACACTCATATCTTTCGTTCCAGTACAAACCGTACTCCCCCAATTTGTCAACTTCGCTATTGCCGGCGGTGAGAAGCACCCCTTGCCAGTGTTCCACCAGCCGGGCATACAGAAATATTTCCACATCAAAACAGGGATTCCTGCCGCAAAATTAGCGGCGGCTATTTTTCTTGCCGTCATAACTAAAAACAGCCGTCTTGCCGTCAATGACGGTTTCCAGGTGGACCGGGCGGCCCCACAGCAGGTAGACATAGGGCAGGGTCTTTTCCAGGTAAGGAACGTCCAGTTCCAGGTCTTCATAGCAGTGCTTGAGGTAAAGCTCGCCCCGGCGCTGGTAATCGCCATCGGTAACAACGATATAGGGAAAACCGCAGTTGGTAAGACGGCCGACCAGGCCGTCCCGCACTTTTTCCCAGTCCTTCTCCACCACCACCCATTCCGATCCAACCTTCTGGTAAAGGAAGAGATCCAGCTCTTCCACCAATTCCCGGGTCAAGTAATTACGCAGGAAAGAAATGTCGTTTTCGCAGCTACGGACTTCAAAGATCTTGGCCCGGCCTTCCCCACCCCGGCGGCCGTAACATTCCCTTTCCTCCCGGGAGGGGTTATCCCAGCGCCTTTCAATATCCTCAAAAATCTTGCTGCCCACATAATAGGGGTTAATCTGCATTTTGCCCGGTTGAGTAACGCTGGCGTGAAGGTGGGCAAATTCAATGGTTTCTGTTGCGGATAAATCCAGTTCCCGCATGATACGGGTATGCCAGTAGGTGGCCCATCCTTCATTTATGATTTTAGTCTCCATCTGGGGCCAGAAATACCGCATCTCTTCCCTGACTATGGCCAGGATGTCCCGCTGCCAGTCCTCCAGTTCGGGACTGTGCTCCATGATAAAGGCCAGCATATCCTTGGTGGGCCGCGGGGGTATCCTGCGGGTACGCTCTTTGGACGGTTCCTTCGTTTTGCCGTCCAGGGCCCACAGGTCGTCATAGGGCGTCTCCGGGGGGCGGGTGGGGGCGGTATCCTTTTCTCTCCCCTCTTCTCGTGCCGGAAAGATAGCTGGAGGCTCGATATGCTCCTGGATAGACAGGGCTGCGTCCAGGAAAATCTCCACCTCCCGGTGGCCGTATTTAAACTCATACTCCCTTATTTTAGCTGCATGGACGGCCATAGTTTCCACCATATGGCGGGAAGTAGGGGCAAAGTGAATGTTATTCTTAAAAAAATCACTGTGAGCAAAGACGTGGGCAATGACCAGCTTATTCTGGATCAGGTCATTGCCCTCCAGCAAAAAGGCATAGCAGGGATCGGAGTTGATGACCATTTCATAAATCCGGTTCAGGTTGAAGTCATACTGGAGTTTCATCTTGTAGAAGTGCTTGCCGAAGGTCCAGTGGGTAAACCTGGTCGGCATGCCGTAGGCGCCAAAGGCATAGATGACGTCTGCAGGTACCAGTTCAAAACGCATGGGAAAAAAGTCCAGGCCGAATTTCCCGGCCTGATCATGGATGACTTCGATGGCTGCGGCAAGGGCTTTAAATTCTTGTTCCACCGGGCTCCCTCCCCTGCTTTTTACCTTCTCCCTCTACTGCTAATGCTATTCAGCCGGCGGTTTGTCCTATGAAAAGTTGTACCTCTAAATTAAGCAGTTGTTCCCCCGGCCCCAAAGTCGTCATAATCTGCCTCGGGACGCATGGCAAAAATCGTAGACAGGGTTTTACTCGTTCAGCTGGCAGTTGTTGCCTTATCCATTAGGCTTATCCTAAAAAATAGCCGGGGGCAGAAATACGCCACCGGCTCGTGCATGGTAGCGGAGGTTTCCTGATCTTTGGGGCAGGCCGCGCCCAGGATAACGCTAAAGAAAACTTCTATCTAACTGTGCTTGCCGATGATACAACGCCTCCTGCTGTAACAGGCGTTTTAGCAAATGGTAATACTATTAGCAATCAAGTTTGACGAAGAGCTGGACACAGAAAGCGTGCCTGCTGCGAGCGCCTTCACGGTCAACATCGAGGGGACGGTTTACACGGCGGGGGGAATACAGCTTCCCGGTTACCAGCAAAACGCGCTGAGCCTGACCATACCAGTTCCCGTTCTTTACGGGGATGATGTCACGGTCAGCTTCAACGCCGGCATCGGCCCCGGCTTCAGCGATTTGGACGGGAATGAACTGGCCTCTTTTACCATTGATTCGGGCATAAATATCAGGCCCGGGGACACGTTCTTTAGCATTGCCCGGCGTTTCGGGTTCACCCTTGAAGCGATTTTGGCTGCCAATCCCGGGGTAGACCCTAACAATCTCCAGGTAGGGCAAGTAATTTGTTTGCCCCCGTCTCCGGGGGGGCGGGCCTGTCCCCTTCCCGGGCGGGCAAATTTATGTAGTTCAGCCGGGTGACACCCTCTATTTGATTGCCCAGCGGCACGGCATTTCTTTAAACGCCCTTGTTGCTGCTAATCCCCATATTGCCGACCCCGACAGGATACAGGTCGGCCTGCCGGTTTGCATCCCGGGATGAAATAAAGTGAAAGCCTTTTAACCCCTGCTTAAAAAAGCCCCCGGATTGTACCCGGAGGCTTTTTTATGCCGATACCGCACATGAATGACACTAAGTTAAGAACCATTGCGATAGTTTTTCTGCTCTTGCCCTTTTACCATTTTTCTACCTAATCCTAAAGCAAGAAGATAAATAGCCATTTGATTTAGGCTTAAACGTTGCGGCGGCCCCTTATTTCCCCTTTATCCCTCTGCTCTTTAAAATACCAGCAGGCTGCCCCGTAAGGGTTGACCCCTCTGCCTGCTATCTCGCAATGCCCGCGCTTTTTGCCCCAGTAATGACGGCAGGCAGCGCATATTCTGGCCGCCGGTGGCCGTAACGCCTTTGTAGTATCTCCGGATCCGGCATTTGTGGTCATGTCCCGCCACCTTCTTCCATCTCGCTATAAATCAAACCAACCTGTATAAATCCCGGTATTTATCATTAGCCTTGCTTTACCATGGCGGCCTGGGTAACTTCCCTTTCCCTTTCCTGTCCAACAGGCGTAAGAACCTCTGGCTCAATTCTGTACTCCAAGGAATAAGGTGAACATTTCCCACCGCCAATCATACAATAAAAAACATAAGGGCAAGGACGTCCTTTAGCACCATGTGCAGGGACGTCTTTTCTTTTTTCGCAACATTAGATTACAGGAGGGATGAATTCATGTGTGGCATTTGCGGGTGGATTGACCGGGAAGTAGATGTGACCCGGTACGGACACGTCCTGGAAAAAATGATTGAAACCCTCTCATGCCGCGGACCTGATGCTGGTGGGATGTGGTTGTCACCAAAGGCAGCCCTGGGCCACCGGCGCCTGATAGTAGTAGATCCTGAAGGTGGGAGCCAGCCCATGATTCGTAAGCGGGGTAAGGATAAATACATCATAAGTTATAACGGCGAACTTTATAACATGCCTGAGTTACGCAGGGAACTTGAATCTCGGGGACACTTTTTTCAAACCCGTTCTGATACTGAAATTATCCTGGCCGCCTTTATGGAATGGGGGGTGGAATGTGTTGAACATTTAAATGGCATTTTTGCCTTTGCCATCTGGAGTGAAAAAGACCAGAGTTTGTTCCTTGCCCGCGACCGCCTGGGTGTTAAACCTTTATTTTACACCCGGCGAGGCAGCACTTTCCTTTTCGCCTCGGAATTAAAAGCTCTTCTTTCCCACCCGGCAGTTATGCCGGAAATAGATGCCGAGGGACTTGCTGAGATCTTTGTTATCGGCCCGGCCCGTACACCAGGGCACGGGGTGTTTAAAGGAGTTGCCGAGCTTAAACCCGGACACTGCCTCCTGTATCATCAAAACGGCATATCTATACGTCAGTACTGGAAACTTGAAAGCCACCCGCACCTTGATGACTTGGATACCTCTACTGCAAAAGTCAGGGAGCTTTTAAAAGATTCGGTGAAGCGACAGCTCTTATCTGATGTTCCTCTCTGCTCCCTGTTATCAGGTGGTATAGATTCAAGTGCTATTACCGCTTTTGCTGCCGGAGCATTACAACAAAATGGTTCAGAACGTCTTAAGACTTACTCCATAGATTATGCAGGCAACGAAAGCTATTTTATGCCCAATGAATTTGAACCTAACTCTGACAGGGACTGGGGGCATAAGGTTGCGGCCTTTTTAGGTACTCATCATCACACTGTCCTGATCGATACTTCTGAACTTGTTGAGGCCTTAACGGCAGCTGTTCGGGCGCGCGATTTACCGGGTATGGCTGATATTGATGCCTCCCTTTACCTGTTTTGCCGCGAAATCAAGAAAGAAGCAAGCGTAGGTTTATCGGGTGAATGTGCGGATGAAGTATTCGGGGGCTACCCGTGGTTCAGGCGCCAGGAAGCACACTTTGCCGACACCTTTCCCTGGTCCCTCAAACTTGAGGATAGGATCCGCTTACTATCACCCGAGCTAATCAAAAAGATCCGGCCGCGGGAATATGTAGCCGACCGGTACCGGGAGGCACTGGCCGAGGTGCCCCGCCTGCCGGGAGAAGATCCCTTTGCGGCCCGCATACGCGAAATCTTTTACCTGACCCTGACCCGCTGGATGCCTACCTTACTGGACCGGAATGACCGTATGAGTATGGCGGTTGGCCTTGAACTGCGCGTCCCCTTCTGTGATCATCGACTGGTTGAATATGTCTGGAATATTCCCTGGTCCATGAAATATGTGGATGAAAAAGAAAAAGGCCTCCTACGCCGGGCTTTAAAAGGAGTACTCCCTGAAGATGTACTGGCGAGGCGCAAAAGCCCATATCCCAAAACCCATAATCCTGCTTTTTTGAATGCTATGCGCACCTGGGTAGGAGATATTCTAAACCATGCCGGTTCACCGCTGCTTCCACTGATCGATGTTGCCTTTATACGCACTCTTATTGAATCAGAGGCCAATTTCCAACTGCCATGGTTTGGCCAGCTTATGAGACTGCCGCAGCTACTGGCTTATTTAGCCCAGGTAGACTTTTGGCTGCGTGAATACATGGTAACTATTTGCTAGGCAATTACCCGATTTTCTTAATTGGGTCTTGACGAAATGAAGGAGCCTGCTATTATAGAATAAAATAATAACATAGAGACAACGCTGTCTCGGTACACAGCAAAGAGGCTGTTAGCACACTTCGTGCGGGCAGCCTCTTTATGTTTAGAACTGGCCGAGCTGCCGGCAGTAACGGTTTATTCTATGGCAACCCTTCGCTTTTACTAACCCAGATGATAGCTGTAGTTGCTGTTTGGGCTTTTGTAGCAATTGCGACCTTTATTATTCTCAAGGCAGTAGCATTGATAACACCGTTAAGAGCCAGCACGGAGGAAGAAGAGATGGGAATGGACATCACCCAGCACGGCGAAGAAGGCTATGCAGGTGTGGCGATGGTAACGGTGGAATTGCCAGGGAACGGGGAAAGGATAGAAGAAACGTTAACAGGGGAGAAAACTGCTTTAAAGAATGAAGAAGAGGGGCATATGCGAAAAATCGAAGCTATAATCCGCCCCGAAAAGCTAGAAAAGGTTAAAGAGGCCCTGGGCAAGTTCGGGATCCGTGAACGCGGGAAAGATTTAATTTAAAGGAGCAGATGGTGTTATTAAACAAAACTGTTATTAAAGCCCTAAAAATAATATATCTAGTGTTTGTTTTCATCAGGCGGAAATTTATTTCGAAATACAGAATACATGTGCTTTACCCCCTTGCCTACATGTTGATCTTCCTTTATAATTGAGTCATCTAATAGTGAAATTGTTTTTCATAGGGCAAAGAGGTCCTTTGGCAGCGCTACAACGGCGTAGTGCGGAAAGGACAGGGTAGGAAAATATGGTTCAATCCCAGATTTTTATCGCCAGTGCCGATCCGGCTACCCGGCAGAACCTTAAGTATATGCTAGTGCGGGAAGGGTACTTGATAGCCGGGGAAGCCCAGGATGGGAGCCAGGCCTTGCGGATGATCCGCACCCTGCAGCCCGGCCTGGTAATTCTGGATTGCGAACTTCAAGGTACCAGTGCCCTGGAAATAGCCAGGATCATCGAGGAAGATGGCGTGGCGCCAATCATTTTTCTGGCCACATCCTGGCATCGCAACTTGCTGGACCGTACGAGCAATTTCCCGATCTATGCTTATTTAATCAAACCCGTCCAGGATAGCACCCTGTTGCCGGCGGTAGAAGCCGCCCTGGCCAATTTCCAAAAAATGCGCCGCCTGCAGCAGGAAATCAACAGGCTGAAGGAAACCCTGGCCGCCCGGAAAATAATTGAACGGGCCAAGGGGATTCTCATGGATACCATGGGATTAACGGAAGCCGAGGCTTACCGGCGTATGCAGCGCCAGAGCATGGACCGCTGCGTTCCCATGAAAAGTATTGCAGAAGCCATTATCGTTGCTTATGAACTTCAAAGCGGTAGCAAGGAAAAAAAGTAGAACGGCAGGGGCGGGTAAAAAACCTTATAATTACTTGGGGCAACGGCGTCCTGAAGGAGAAGGGTTATATACCTTCTTCGGCAGGACGCTTTTTTAAGGGGAGCAAAAAAGAATTTTTATGAGGAGGATTTAAACGATGGAAGACAAGGAAAAGCGTGCAGCTGTCCTTAACCAGGCCGAGGAATGGGGGGTTAAATTTATTCGCCTCCAGTTCACCGATATTTTCGGGGTCTTGAAAAATGTCGCCATACCGGTAAACCAGCTGCCCAAGGCTTTAAACAATGAGCTCATGTTTGACGGCTCTTCTATTGAAGGCTTTGTGCGCATCGAGGAGTCGGATATGTACCTGTACCCCGATCCTGACACCTTTGCTGTTTTCCCCTGGCGCCCCCATGAGGGAGCAGTGGCCCGCCTCATCTGCGACGTTTATAACCCTGATGGTACGCCCTTTGCCGGTTGTCCCCGCTGTACTTTGAAGAAGGTTATCGCTGAAGCGGCCGCCATGGGTTACACCATGAACGTCGGTCCTGAAGCCGAATTCTTTCTTTTCCACACCGACACCTCCGGCCGGCCGACCCTGGCAACCCATGACCGGGCCGGGTACTTCGATCTCACCCCGGTAGACCTGGGGGAGGACGCCCGCCGGGACATGGTCCTGACCCTGGAGCAGATGGGCTTTGAAATTGAAGCCTCCCATCACGAGGTAGCCCACGGCCAACATGAAATTGACTTTAAATACGCCGAGGCCCTGACCACGGCCGACCGCATCGCTACGTTTAAATTCGTAGTGCGGACCATAGCCCAGCGCCACGGCCTCCATGCCACCTTTATGCCCAAGCCCATTTACGGCATCAACGGTTCGGGGATGCACGTGAACATCTCCCTTTCAAAAGACGGCCGGAACGCCTTTTACGACCCCGCCGACAGGCTGGGCCTGAGCCGGACTGCCTACCAGTTTATTGCCGGTATCATGAAGCACGCCCGCGCCCTAGCAGCCGTAACCAACCCGACGGTCAATTCGTATAAACGCCTGGTTCCAGGTTATGAAGCGCCGGTCTATATTGCCTGGTCGCCGCGCAACCGCAGCCCTTTGATCCGGGTGCCGGCCAAGCGCGGTCCTTCCACCCGTATTGAAGTGCGGCACCCGGATCCTTCATGTAACCCCTACCTGGCCCTGGCCGTACTGCTGAAGGCCGGGCTGGACGGGATCAAAAAAGGCTTGACCCCGCCGCCGCCGACGGATAAAAATATCTTTGCCATGACCCCGGCCGAACTCCAGGCGGAAGGCATCGGCGTCCTGCCGGGAAGCCTTGATGAAGCCCTGGAAGCCCTGGCAGAAGATGAGGTTATCAAAGAAGCCCTGGGACCCCATATCTATGAGCGCCTGACCCTGGCCCAGAAACTCGAATGGGAACAGTACCGTACCAGGGTACACCAGTGGGAGATCGACCAGTATTTGACCAAGTTTTAATAGAGCAAGGGAGTGAGCAACGATGCTCAGGGAAGGAGACTACCGGGTCCCTTCGGGATGCGCCATCAGCGGCTTTATCAATAAAGACGGCCGCCGGGTTGACGGCAGCGCCATCATCCAGTCCATCGCTTTGATGCAGGAGCGTTCCAACGGCCTGGGCGGTGGCTTCGCCGCCTATGGCATCTACCCGGAATACAAAGATTACTATGCCCTGCATCTCCTCTTTGAGGATAAGTTGAGCCGCAACCTGGTGGAAGAGTTAATTAAGGACAATTTTTATATTGAAGCCGAAGACCGTATCCCTACCCGTCATGTCCGGTCCATTGGCAAAGCGCCCTTACTATGGCGCTATTTTGTAACCCCCAGGCTGTCGAAAATTGAAGAATCCAAGGAGACAGAGGCCGACTTCATGACCCGGCTGGTCATGCGCATCAATGATAGTGTCAACGGCGCCTATGTCGTTTCCAGCGGTAAAAACATGGGAGCCTTTAAAGGAGTGGGTTATCCGGAAGATATCGGCGAGTTTTTCCGCCTGGACGAGTACCAGGCCTACACCTGGATTGCCCACGGCCGCTTTCCAACCAACACGCCCGGATGGTGGGGGGGTGCCCACCCCTTTACCCTGCTGGACTGGTCGGTAGTTCATAACGGCGAGATTTCTTCCTATGGAGCCAATCGCCGTTTTCTGGAAATGTACGGTTATAAAATGACCCTGCAGACCGATACGGAAGTAGTGGCCTATGCCATCGATTTACTGGTGCGGCGCCATAAACTCCCCCTGGAACTGGCGGCCAGGGTCCTGGCAGCTCCCCTCTGGCAGGTAATCGACCGCCTGCCGGCGGCGGAACGTGACCTTTATACCCGCCTGCGGGTGGTTTACGGTAGCCTCCTGTTGAACGGGCCCTTTTCCATCATTGTCGGCTTCAGCGGCGGCCTCATGGCCCTCAACGACCGCATCAAACTGCGGCCCCTGGTGGCCGCTTTCCACGGCGCCACCCTGTATGTGGCCAGCGAGGAAGCGGCCATCCGGGAAATTTGCCCTGACGTGGAGAGGGTATGGTACCCGCAGGGTGGCGAGCCGGTCATCGGCCGTCTGGAGGAGGAATCCCAATGCCGACTCTCAGCCTGATGCCACCTGAATTCAGGGTCGCCCGCGATGATAACAAATGCATTAAATGCCTGGCCTGCGTGCGCCAGTGCGGCTTTGACGCCCAGCAGTATGACGCGGAAGACGACCGCCTCTATGCTATTGATGCCAACTGTGTCAACTGCCAGCGTTGCGTCAGCATCTGCCCGGCCGGGGCGCTGACTATTTATAAAAACCCGCCGCCCATGCGGCCCAATGCCCACTGGACGGAGGGCCACTTGCGCAACATTGTCAAGCAGGCGGAAACCGGCGGGGTGCTCCTCACCGGCATGGGGAACGACCAGCCCTTTCCTACCTATTTCGATCGGCTGCTCCTTAACGCCAGCCAGGTGACCAATCCTTCCATTGATCCCTTAAGGGAACCCATGGAACTGCGGACTTACCTGGGCAGCCGTGTCGAGCCGGTAACCCTGGAGGAATGCCGGGATAAAACCAGGACCCCCCTGGTGCCTATAGAAACGCCCATCATGTTTTCCGCCATGTCCTACGGGTCCATCAGCCATGAGGCCTTTGCATCCCTGGCCCGGGCGGCGAAAGCCTTCGGCACCCTGTTTAATACCGGCGAAGGCGGCCTGCCCGAGGATCTCTATGAGTATGCCGATCACGCCGTAGTCCAGGTGGCCTCAGGACGCTTCGGCGTCCATGCCGGTTACCTGAATGCCGGGCGCGTGATCGAAATTAAAATCGGCCAGGGGGCTAAACCAGGAATCGGCGGCCACCTGCCGGGGGAAAAGATTACCGCGCCTGTGGCAGAGACGCGGATGATACCTGAGGGTACCGACGCCCTGTCACCGGCTCCCCATCATGATATCTACTCCATTGAAGACTTGAAGCAATTAATCTTTACTTTAAAAGAAGCAACCCGTTACCAGAAACCGGTCTCCGTCAAAATTTCGGCCGTCCATAACGTGGCGGCCATTGCCAGCGGCATTGCCCGGGCCGGGGCCGATATCATCGCCATTGACGGCTTTCGGGGGGGGACCGGGGCGGCACCCACCATGATCCGCGACCATGTGGGTATTCCCATCGAGCTGGCCATTGCCGCCGTGGACCAGCGCTTGCGCGAGGAAGGTATCCGCAACCGGGTATCCCTGGTGGCTGCCGGGGGCTTCCGCAGCAGCGCCGATGTGGTGAAGGCCATAGCCCTGGGTGCCGATGCGGTCTACATCGCCACCGCCGCCTTGATTGCCCTGGGCTGCCACCTCTGCCAGAAATGCTATACCGGCAAGTGCAGCTGGGGCATCGCCACCCAGGATCCCTACCGCAGCCGGCGTTTGAACCCGGAAATCGGCGCCGAACGCCTCTACAACCTGCTGCGGGGCTGGTCCCATGAAATAAAAGAAATGCTGGGCGGCATGGGCATCAACTCCATTGAAAGCCTGCGCGGCAACCGCCTGCACCTGCGAGGCGTAGGCTTAAACGAAGTGGAACTGAAGCTCCTGGGTGTCAAGCATGCCGGCGAAGCAATGTAGCAGGGGAGGGAACACCAGTGAAAAAAGTATATGCCCGGCCGGCCTACTGCATGAACTGTCACCTCTGCGAAGTGAACTGCATTGTGGCCCATTCCCGCAGCCGCGACCTTTTCCGGGCCTATAAGCGCGAGAATTTAAGGGGTACGGCGCGGGTTATTGTCGAAGAACGGTTGCCCCTATCGGTAGCCGTCCAGTGCCGCCACTGCGATGATCCCCGCTGTGTGGCCGGCTGCATCTCCGGGGCCATGGTCAAAGATCCGGAGACGGGGATTGTCTACTGCCAGGAAGATAAATGCGTGGGTTGCTGGACCTGTGTGGCCGGCTGTCCTTATGGCGCCATCCGGCCAGGGGAGAAAAACGGCCGCCCGGTGCCTTTGAAATGCGACCTCTGCCGGGAGGCTGATGAGCCGGCCTGCGTGGCCGGTTGTCCCAACCGGGCCCTTGTTTTTGAGGAAAGGAGGGCAGGGGCATGAACTACGTCATTATCGGCAATTCCGTAGCTGCCGTCAACGCCGTCGCAGGAATCCGGGATTATGACCGGGAAGGCTCCATTACCATCGTCTCGGCGGAAAACTATTATGCCTATGGCCGGCCCCTTATTTCCTACTGGCTGGAAAAGCGGGTCCAGGACCAGGATATGCCCTACCGGCCGCAAGAGTTTTATGCTCAAAATAACGTCTGCGTCCTTCTGGGACGGCGGGCGGTAAAACTGGACCCGGAAGCCTGCCAGGTCCACTTGGATAACGGTGAGAAGCTCCCATACGACCGTTTGCTCCTCGCCACCGGGGGCCGGCCTTTTGTACCGCCCATTGAGGGGTTAACGCCTGCAAACTATTTTACCTTTATAAACTATGACGACGTTCGCCGCCTGCAGGCTGCCGCCATCCCCGGGCGGGAAGCTGTTATCCTGGGGGCTGGCCCTACTGGCCTGAAGGCCATGGAGAGCCTGGTGCAGCGGGGCGTCAAGGTAACGCTGGTAGAGCTGGCCGACCGCCTCTGGGCCCCGGCCCTGGACCCGGAAGCGGGAGCTTTAGTAGCCGGCTTCCTGCAGGATAATGGTGTCAACCTTTATTTAAACGATACCCTGACGAGCGTCTACCGGGAGGCAGACGGCCGCCTTCACCTGGAGCTTAAATCCGGCCGGGAACTCCAGGCCGACATCCTGGTGATGGCCATCGGCGTGCGGCCCAATGTTGAGCTGCTCGAGGGTTTACCCGGGGTGACCATTAACCGCGGCGTCGTTGTGGGACCGGATCTCGGTATCGGCTTACCCGGTATTTATGCCGCCGGGGATGTGGTGGCCGGCAGCCCACCTTTACTACCCCATGCCGCCATCCAGGGGAAAATAGCCGGGCGCAATATGGCCGGAGCCCGGGAAACCTACCTGCCCTTACCACCCTATAACGCCCTCGGTTTCCTGGGACTGCACATTATCAGCATAGGTAACAGTGTAGCCAACGAGGGATATGAAGTCCTGACGGAAGTAGACCCCGCCGCCCTGGTCTACCGCAAGCTTGTCTTAAAGGATAACCGCCTGGCCGGCGTGCTGCTGATCAATAAAATCGACCACCGGGCCGGCATCTACCGCCAGTTGCTCGAAGAAGGCCTTGAGGTCGCGCCCTTTAAAGATGCATTGTTGCGGCCGGATTTCGGTCTCTTGAGTTTGCCGGAAACCATCTGGCGGCAAAAGCTGGCAGAGTGAGGTGAAGGGAATTTTATGGAAACATTGAATGCCAAGAGTCTGTCTTATCAAGCCTTGAATGATTACATCAGGACCCTCCTGGATAACGGCTGCCGGGAACTGGTTTTAAAAAACGTTAACGGCCAGCGTTACATCGGTGCCGGGGTCCGGGGCCGGGCCCGGCTGGAGATTCACGGCGTGCCGGGCAACAACCTGGCGGCCCTGATGGACGGGCTGGAAATAGAGGTTTTCGGGAATGCTCAAGACGGCGTAGGCAACACCATGAACGACGGCACGGTAATTATCCACGGCAACGCCACCGACATAGCCGGTTACTCCATGCGCGGCGGCCGCATCTTCATCCGTGGTAATGCCGGCTACCGGGTGGGCATCCACATGAAAGCCTTCCGGTATAAAAAACCCTTGATTGTCATCGGCGGCAAGGCCGGGGATTTTTTCGGCGAGTATATGGCCGGCGGCACCCTGGTCCTGCTGGGGCTGGATTTGCAACCCGGGGAAGCCATTGTAGGTAATTTTGTAGGCACCGGGATGCACGGTGGCGAGATCTTTATCCGTGGCCAGGTAGATTCCTTCTACCTCGGTAAAGAAGTTAAAGCGGTACCGCCTACAGCTGCCGACCAGGAACGCCTGCGGGAAATTGTGGGCGATTTTGCCCGTTATTTTGACCTGGAGGCCGAAAAGATCCTGGCCCGTCCCTTTACCAAGTTAATTCCCTACAATAAACGGCCATATGGTACGTTGTATGCTTATTGAGTTACCGGTTCAAGGGAGCGACTCGCCGAACTATTTGCACCCAAGCCGGTATTTCCAGAGAGGATTTTTGGGCGACTTATGAGGAGGCCTAATTGGGGAAATAGCAACGGCCAAAATTACATCCCTTCTACTAAATTCGTAGTTATCTTTTTTAAACACAATTTTATTCCACCATCGATCAAAAGGAACCCAAACTCGAGGTCGCCCTGGAGGGCCATCATCCAAAGGGGCCCAATACGGCTTCTTCGGTAAGGGCTTTTTCTAAAATATCCCTGACTAAAACTGCGACCGACAACTCCCTCCTGGTGGTTTCTGCACGCAATCCCACCAGGTGCTTTAAACAGTATTGCTGTTAAAAAACTGGTCAAAGTATACATCCGGTTAGGCTTACCTCACTTTGTTATGCATACACCGTTTTCGCTGGGATTAAGATTATACCAGAATACGATGCGCCCGTCGGCAAGAACGCCGAGGATATGCGTTTCGGCTGCTTTAACGGTGATGATTTTAGGCTCGACCTGTAATGTTTTCAGGTTCAGACGGTTAAGATAGAACTCATTGTTGGCGTTGTTAGTATTATCTACTTTAGAGGTGATAAAGGCGGCAAAGTTTTGGCCTACATAACCATAGTCAGGCGTCCTGATATACCCCGTATCGCCGGGATCGGCAAGACTAATCTCCTGCAAGCCTCCTGTCTTAAAATCCAGATACATTGTTTTATAATCACCAGTTTGGTTTTCTTGATCACGGAGATAGATATTTACCTCCAGCAGGCCGGTATCATATCTGATAAGGCCGGTGCAAGAACTCTCCGAAGCGATACGGTAATTTTTCGCAGTCCCGCTTTCCAGATCGCACAAAGTGTAACCTATGGCGCCTTCATAACCGGTCATAGTGGTGATAACCTTTTGCTCATCGGCTACAAAGCGGGGATTCTTGTGAAAGGAATTAGCATATAATTCGCTGTTGGTAATCGATATTGTAGGGGAAAGGAGTTTTTCGCTGTTATCAGTAGCGTTAAACAGCTTTACGCCTGTTTCATCAGCGTACACATATCTTTTCCTATCACTTGCTACGTCGTAACCCCCGAAGAAAACATCAGGGTTACCTTTGGCATTGTATTGAGGTTCCCTGTTTATTTTCGCCGCGATTGTTTTCGGCAAGGGAACACTCTCTGACCGGGTAAGGGTTTTATCAACAACCATGAACCTATCTTTGAATCGAATGATAATACTATCTCCTCTTAGGCTGATATTGGTAGGCGCACCATCAGACGCGAAATCCCCGCTTATTTCCATCTTTTTATCTACCGTCATGGTTTCTGGATTGACCAGCATCAGGGCAGCATTTTCCCCTTTGGCAGAGGGCGTATTTTTATAGGGCATATAGGCGAGAATCAGCCTGCCGTCAACCTCACCTAACATTGAAAGCCAATCTAGATTTTCGTCAAAACCCGTGATTTTGTCATAACGTTGATAATCGCCGGTTAGACTGACAAGATTATTATTTACATACTCCCATCTGCCGCTTACAAAGTACAGGCTGCCGTCTTCACGCTGCTTTAAGGTGTAAGTCTTGGTCAACTCAATACGGTCATTCCGGCGCCGTACCAGCATGGCTGTCACTGTACCATCACTGTTCCTTGTGACCTTATCCAGGTGTTCACCCCATGAGTTGACAGCGTTATAGGAAGGACGGGTTCGTTCATTGCCAAAGTTAAAAATGAAGGCACGTTTTTGCGGATCATAGGAACCTGACTCAATATTGGACACATCCAGGCTGGTTAAATTAAAATAGCGCTCGGCATATTCAAGAACAATATCAAGAGGCAACAGCTGAAAAGGACTTCCCTCGGCTGCCGGCGCCAGGCTCTCCTTGCCGTGCTCCGCCACATACCTCAACCCGCAGAACCTGGCCACATTGAGGGGATCTATTTCCTGGGCCGAGTTAAACACACGGGTGTTTCCTACGTTAGCAATTGTATCATAAAAATATTCCTGCCAGAGCCTCTCCAGTTCAACCGGATCGGTTATGTCTCCATATTGCAGGGCCTGCTTCGTTTTTTCCGGAACCTGCCCGGGCGTATTCTTAGAGCTGGTCTGGCATCCCGCAAGAAAGGCCAGCCAGAGAACAACTATGGCAATTGCGCTTAATGATAAAATCGGCTTTAATTTCCGGATCCAAAAAAACCTTAAGGTTATCCTGGCTGTCATTGCCACCATCCATCCGTACTAAAAGTGGTAGCGAAGTGAGCGCGGTTCATTCTGTATATGATTAATTATTTAATTTCTTCTTTCGTCATAAGACTATTCCCTCTCGCCTTACATTCTGACTAAAGGCATTGCCTGGTAAAGAGGGGAATTCCATTCTTTTTCACTAAAAGCAGCTATAGATAAAGCTGCCCCTGTCTCTAATTCAAGCGGGTAAAGTTTTTCGCGGATCGCGTCTTCAAGACGCCAATCAACAGGTTCTTTGGTAATAATTAATAAATCATAGTCCGAATCGGGTTCAGCATCACCACGTGCCCTGGAACCGTACAGGATTACGGTAGCCCCCGGAACAATGTCTTTAATAAGGTCCCGGCAGCGACTTAAAAGAGCCCGTTCATCACTTATTTCTGTTGTACCTTGATAACTCATAAATAATTTCCCCCGGTTACAGCTGGTACTCTATTGTTTCCGGTTGGGGCAAGATATGGCGGATAAAGTTTCCTTCCTGTTTCATTAAAGCTTCAACTTCTTCGGGAGTATAGGCTAATGGTTCTACCGGCTCCGTGATGCGGGCAACAGCTTTACCAAGGACCTCCCACCTGCGCCAGGCCGGCATTTTAGAAAAATCACTGGAGATTACTATAAGGTTTATGTCGCTAGTCTCGTTTGCCTCCCCCCTGGCATGGGCCCCATAAAGGAAAGCCCTGTCTACTTTAATGCCATGTGAGTTTACCGCTCGGAGAAAGTCCTTTATTATTTTCTCGACTGCAATTCTATCTTGAGACATTGCATCACTTCCCTGGTTGATATTGTTCTGCCTATCCCCCTGCCTCATGAGTATACTATACTGATAACATATTTTTCCACCATCATATCTTATTAGTACCATACGACGCCGCAAATAGTAATCGCTATGTTTTTGCATATCCTTCCATGACCAAGAGGTAAACCTCTGTATGTAACGGACCCTTAACGTTTTTGTTGTAGGGCCAGGTCTGCAATGTTAACCTGCAAAATAAAAATACCCGGCAGGTTTCACTACCAGGTGCATTACAGTATTACTTTTCCTTTGCTTATGATTTCATCATGCAGGAATTCCCCCTGCCTGGCTTTACGGTATTGTTCAAGGGAATACGGCCGGGGAGACAGGTCGTAATCAATTTCTTCGGCGAGCTTTTTTAGCATAATGGTTTCCTCTATCCTGTCTTTTCCCAAGTCAGGGCTAATAATGGCCACATCGATATCGCTATCTTCGCCGGCGCGGCCCTCGGCATAAGAGCCAAAAAGGATGGCGGTAGCGACGTTAATCTTACTTTTCCTCAGTAATTTTATATACTCTTTTACCGTCAATTCAACTTGCTTGCCAGCCATTGAAACACTTCCCCCGCCTGTTTAATAATGTCTCGGGTATGTTCCTCTGTGCATTTAGCGCTTAACTTCAGCTTGCTTTTGGGTTTATTGAAAAATTTATCCAAGTTAACTGCCTTGGGCTATATACAGCTTTTTCCACTCTAAAAACATAGTACCATATGATATCTCGAAAATCAATTAAACAACCCTTATCTTTAGGCCGGCCACCAGAGCATCGTCTATGGGCCATCTTCGGGTCCAGGCCGGCGTAATGCTTGATGTACTCCCAGCCGTGCCAGAGGTATCCTTTCGCCCCGTATAGCTCGCATAACACGCAGGAAGGCCCGGAGGCTTAAAATCGAAGGCAGCAGGTACGCTTAGGCACTCCTGCTGCCTGCCGCTGGTTGCAACGGGGCCGCCGCTACGTCAGCCCGTAAGGGCGTAAACGCTGCGGCGGCCCCCAGTTCGCGTTCAGATACCGCCGTAGTAGACCTGTATCCTGCCGGGATTTCTTATTACCGCTTCGATGTCGTCTTTTTTGAGCAACGGGATCACCGCCTTTTCGCCAGGGGCTGTATAGTTTCCGCTCGCCGGCGAAGTATTCTTCTACCTTCTCAATTTGGGCGGGGCCGATATAATAAACCGTAACGGGCGGCTGCCCGGGTAGATTCATGACAATAATCTCGCTTTCAGGTATAAGGACCAGTTTTGATACCTGTACGTGCACCGGCACAAACGGGTTCTTCTCCCCCACCTCCGGCCACCACCTCTCACTTAAAAATCAAAAACCCCCGCCAGGGTTTCCCGGAACTTAACAGGGTCAATTCCTTTCCCATCCTGGTTACTTGCTTCAGGGGCGGGGACCGCAGCCCCCTTTCCTCCCAGCCGGGCCAGCCTCTCTTCTATAGCCGCCAGGCGCATCCCTATCTCCAACCACTCCCGTGCTACCTGTCCTCTTAACCGGGGAGGATATCAGAAAACAGGGTGGTCTGGAGGGATGCGAATTTCCAGGCGTTTCAATGCTTGAGGCAACTTTTCCCCCTCCCTTTCCCGCCAATATGTCGATGATAGGAAATGCTGCATAGTGAATGGGCCTCCCGGCCAAGGCACTTTCAACAACATCCTGGTACATGACCGGGGCTAAGGGGGCGCCTGTCTGGCGCTGGAACTCGGCCGCCAGGGCACGGTGTACCAGGTGGACTCCAACTTCTAAGCTGCCGCAGGCCTCCGGCAGGGGTCTGGGCACGCCGTCGCCACGGTCTTCAAAGAGCAGGTAGTCAGTGGTGTATATCCCAGCATCGACAACTCCCAGATAACCTTTCCCGGGCAGAGCTAACTCCCCCGCTAGCACCACGCCCGCCCCCTGGGGGAAAACCATCACCTTTCCGAAGCTGATATACCTCTCTTCCCCGCCGTCAACGCTTACCCAGGCTGCCATGCCCTCCAGGCGCTTCTTCAGGGCGTCCTTCTGGGCGCGGAAATAGGCCAGTGGTAATCCCACCGCCAGGTCAACCTGTTTGGGGAAAGGACCCCTGTCACCCGCACCCGCCAGGTAAGCTGCTGCAAGCAGCATCAGGTCATGGAAGGCCGCCGGTTTCTCCCGGCTCAAAGTGGCGGTGACAGCCAGGGACCTTAAGGCCGCTTCGCCGACAAGCTTATCTTCTACTTCCCCGCTTGCTTTCTGCAACCGCACCTTGTGGCCCGTCCCATCGTGAAAAACGCCCGCCAGGGGGTTCTCTATGTAAGGCGCTACTACCGCGGGAAATGACACCCTGGCCGCCGGCGATACGACTTTGACAAAACCGTAACCCACGTCTACCCCTATGGCCTTAACCGGGGCCAGGACCGTTTGGTTGTTAACTTGAAGTGCCTGCATAAGACCACGCTCCTTTTCATGTGCTAAATAAAAGCCTCAATTAAAAAAAAACAGGGTAACAATTCGCCCTGGTAGCATACAATCATGTTTTTAAACGCAAGTTGAATTTGACACTTCTTAAAATCTTTTAGCCAAGAGTTTTTAACCATGCAAATCTCATTTATAATTGACGGTGGAGGTGTTAGAGCAATGGCTAACTGCCAGGCGTGTGTGTTGACCTGCATGGATTTCCGTATTCAGGCCGCTGTTGCTGATTGGTTGCGGCAAAAAGGTTTAACCGGAAATTATGATTATTTATCCCTCCCCGGAGCCAGCCGCAATTTCCTAAGTGAAGGTAAAATAAAACTGGTCGAACTTTCTTACCAGCTCCATCAGATAAAAGAAGTATACTTATTCCACCACGAAGATTGTGGCGCTTATGATTTGGGCGACATGCCCGTCGAGGAACAACTAGCCCGCCAGCGCCAGGACATGGATGCGGCAGCCAGGATGATAAAAGAACGCCATCCTGAACTGGAAGTACATATGGCCTTCCTCTACTTGAACGGCAATGTAATTAATCTGACAGCCTTATAAAAAATACTTAAATTGTAAAACCCCAAAAAAGCCGGGGCGACAATCCACCCCGGCTCCAACTTCTCATCCGCATTAGAAAGCACTGAGCCTGTCAATTATGCTAGCATACATGGGAAACACAAAAGGAGCAAGAGGGAAAGGGACATAACCGCCGGTATGACGGCCATCAAAATTGACTGTACCTTTATCCTGCGCCTTATCTCATTTACCCTCTCGTCATAGGCGTGCCGGGCGAAGGTATCCAGGACCTCCTCCACATCGGCGCCCGTCTGGATGGCCATCAAAACCACGCCCACAAGATTGGCCAGCGGCCCGTACCCCGCCCTCTTTGCCAGGTTGTCCAGGGCTTCATGTAAAGGAAATACCTCTAATTCCGCGGCCAGGATATCAAGCTGCCTCTTCAGTTCTCCCCTTACGCCCCCCCTTACCACCCGCATGGCCTGGTAGAGGTCGCCGGCCCGGGTAAACACCTTGAGAAGGGTTACCATAGAAGGGAATTCCCGGCGCAGATCCTTAAGCCGCTGTTCTTCTTTTCTTTCCAGGTATTTCCCCGGGAGGATATAAAGCAGGCCCCCTGCACCCAGGAACAATGCCGCCAGGGGTAGGCTTGCAGGCCAAACAACCGCACCCGCCAGGACCGCCGCGCCGGCCGCTATGGCCCGCAAGCCCAGGATCATCTCCGGGTCCACCTCCTGTTCCCTTCCCAGGAGCCATAAATATAACCTGTACCTTTCCCTGGCGGCGGCGGAAGAAAACCTCAGGCCAGCACGCCGCACCAGGTCAGGAGGAGCTTTCCACGCCACAATCAACAGGAAGATCGCAACCGCCACCAGGATGCATACCGGCAGTACCGCGGTTATCATAACTCCTCCACCACCCCTACGCCCCGGGTAAGATACCGGGCCAGGAACTCCACCAGGATAATGAAGCACATTTTTTTACTGCCTTAGTAATACCCGAGTTCGACAGTTGCTAGGTAATCGAGTAGGAGGGGGCGATTAACCCCCGTCCCCTCACACCACCGGACATGCGGGTCCGCATCCGGCGGTTCACCAAGCTTGACGAAGATAAGAATAGCGTTCGGTTAAGCTCATCAGGCCCTGGGACTGCCAGTAGGCATTGCCCAGGGCTCTATTCATTGGCCCATGGGCCAACCGCCACGGCTGTTGCAGTCATCGGCGTAACGGATGAATTTGTGACCCCTCTTCTCCAGTTCTTTATCCAGATCGTCTAGTAGAATGTTGGCCAAAAGCGGGCTTATTGGTCCGCCCTGGGGCGTCCCTTCTGCCGTCTCCATGACCACCCCGTTTATCATGACGCCTGCGGTAAGATAGCGGCGGATAAGTGTAAGTACCCTCTTATCCGTTACTTTCCGGGCCACCCGGGCCATGAGTATGTGATGGTTTACCCGGTCAAAGTATTTCTCAATGTCCAGGTCCACGGCCCATTCGTATCCTTCTTCCACGTATTGTCGCGCCTTCTTTACCGCGTCGTGGGCTCTCCTTCCGGGTCGGAACCCGAAACTTGCCTCGGAAAACTGCGGTTCGAAGATGGGCGTTAATACTTGCAGGAGGGCCTGCTGGATCAGGCGGTCCATCACGATGGGTATCCCTAGTAACCGTTTGCCTCCTCATAACCTGGATAATGAGGCTGTTTGATGAGATATTTTAGTAAACTGCTTGAGATTTTCATTTACTGTTGTATGCAATGGGATTATAATTAAAGAAGTTTGCCTAGATTAAAATTATCATGAATAAGAGGAGGTTGAAGATTTGCCCAAGATTGCACTAGTAATACTAAGCGTCCTAGGAATTATTGTTTTCCTGTTCCTCATAGTTTCCTTTATATCCAGTATCCTGTTTGAGCAAAAGGTTTATAGAGAAGTCAGCGAGCTTTTCAGTGAAGTGGAGAGCAGAAGTCAAATTGTTCAACCAGCAGATTTGGCGGGTTTGCCACATCCCGTGCAAAAATGGCTGCAATACTCCCAGGTAATTGGCAAAGAAAGGATTAGCACCGTCCGCTTAAAACAAAAAGTAGAGCTACGGCTAAAAGAAGGACAACAGTGGATGCATGCTGATGCGGAACAGTACTTTACAGTAGAGAAACCGGGATTTATCTGGAAGGCCAAAATTAAAGCAGCTCCTTTATTACATATTGCGGGAAGGGATAAGTATCAAGCAGGCATGGGAAACATGCTTATTAAAGCACTTTCATTGATAACGGTTGCAGATGCCAGCGGGGAAGAAATAGACCAGGGTACGCTGCTGCGGTATCTCGCTGAAACGGTGTGGTTTCCAACTGCGGCTTTGAGCAGCTATATTACCTGGGAAGAAATCGACGCCAATTCGGCCAAGGTTACTATGAGCTACGGCGGGATAACTGCCTCAGGGATATTTACGTTTAACGAAAAAGGCGAGATTATTAATTTTGTTGCCAAGAGATACGGGGAGTTTGATGGCCAGTATCGCTTGGAAACATGGTCGGTGCCGGTACAGGACTACAGGGAGTTTAACGGCATCAAAGTGCCGACCAGAGGGCAAGTCATCTGGAAATTGGAGAGCGGAGATTTTAATTGGTATCATTTTGAAGTCACCGAAATTGAATACAACAAACCCGTTGTTTATTAGTAAGGGGCTACAATCCTATCCCGTTAATCCTGGCTAATGCAAAAGGATCTATTCCAGCCAGCCCCGGCATAAATCTGTATTCAAAGGCAAAGCCCTTAAGACTGCTGCTACAGTCTTAAGGGCTTTATTTCATCCTGACTCCTGGCTTCTGGGTTCTAAGTTCTGGGAACTTAAATTCTTTTTCCCTTTCTTACGCTGTTTTACGCACTCGGATAAAAGATACTCGATCTGGCCGTTGATCGAGCGGAAATCATCCTCCGCCCAGGCGGCAAGCTCCTGCCAGAGTGAGGCTGATATCCGAAGTAATATTTGTTTTTTATCTTTTTCCTTGTTTCCCATCTGCCAGCGTTCCTTTTTATCTTTATTTCTTTATTTAGTACATTTTAGTATAGGGAACCGCTGTTGATAACCGGCTGCGCATCCCTGTTACCGCACAGGACCACAAGCAGGTTGCTGACCATGGCCGCCTTGCGCTCCTCGTCCAGTTGCACGATCTCGTTTTCACTCAGTTTGGCCAGAGCCATCTCCACTATGCTCACAGCCCCCTCTACGATCATCTGCCTGGCGTCGATAATAGCCGAAGCCTGCTGCCTTTGGAGCATTGCCGCGGCGATTTCAGGAGCATAGGCCAAATGGGTGATCCTCGCCTCTAAAATTTCCAGCCCCGCGATCTCCACTTTTGATTGAATTTCTTCTTTCAACATCTCTGCAACTTCCTGGCTGCTACTGCGCAGGGTTTTTTCATTATCATTGCCTGAGGTGTCGTAGGGGTAGAGCCGCACGATATTCCGGAGGGCGGAGTCACATTGAATGGACAGATACTCGATGTAGTTGTCAACATTGAAGACCGCCTTTACCGTGTTGACAACCCTCCAGATAACTACAATACTAATAATAATCGGGTTGCCCAACTGGTCATTGATTTTTTGTTTGTCATTGTTTAAGGTCATGACCTTGAGGGAGATTTTTTTATTTGGCAATCGCAGGTTGGGCAACTGCTTCGCCTCTTTGGCAGAAGGCGTTACATGTTTCAAAGAGAGGATCTCGGAAGAAGTCATCTCGGCCGCGGGATTAACCGCAACAACAAAGGGATTGACAAAGAAAAAACCCTCGCCTTTAAGTGTGCCGTAGTACTTGCCGAAGAGGGTCAGAACCAGGGCTTCGTTAGGCTTGAGCACCTTTAAACCGAAAAATATGACCGGTCCCACAATAAAAAAATAAATAGATCCTGCCACAATCGAAATAACCCCGCGAACAGTATCTACTCCTTCTTTAACAAGTAAAATACCCCAAATAAACAGGGCCAGCGCACCAAGCATAAGGAGAATGTTCAACACGAGAATCAGTATTCCGTTTTTGGCTTTCAGTATAATTTCTTGATCATACAACTGCCTATTGTTTGATGCAGCCATTTCAGACATCGCAAAGCTCCTCTCTTTTACCGGTCTAACGATATTAAATTGATATCATCAATATATTACATTGAAATTAAAACATCAATATGTTGATTAGTCGTTCACTGCAAATTCACAGCCCACCAATAGGTCTGGACTTCCTGCACAATTTCTTCCACTTCTTCCGGCGTCGGGATTACTTCCGGCAAAAAATTGGCGCCATGAATAAGAAATTCCGGCCTGGAGCCGGATTGCTGGTAACCCACCCTTGAAATTGTCACGAAGGGTAGGTATACTTTAATTCCTCACTCTACCCAAAAAAGTTTTTGTCTCTAATGGTAAGTTTAGCTTACCGAAGGTTCCAGTGGGTAAATCTCGTCGGCAGGCCGTAGGCGCCAAAGGCATAGAGGACTTTAAATTCTTGTTCCACCGGCATCCCTTCCTTTTGAGCCGGCAAAAAATTGTCGCAGGGCTTGATAAACCTCGTTTTTATCCTTGATGGCCACCGTTACCAGGCGCTCATCTTTGATGCGCTTGAGGACGTTCATCAGGGTACTGGTGCGGTAATAGGGGTTGACAATTTCCCCGTACCCCAGGAGGTTTACCTTCGGCAGGAGCTGCTGCACCGCCTCCAGGCAGGCCTCATTGTCGCTGGGAAGGTTATCGCCGTCGGTAAAATGAAAGGGGTAGATATTATAATCGGCCGGGGGAAAGCGCTTATCAATAATCTCCAGGGCCAGGCGGTAGGCCGAGGAACAGCGGGTTCCGCCGCTTTCCCCCCTGGCAAAGAATTCCTCTTCAGTAACTTCCTTGGCCTGGGTGTGGTGGGCGATAAAGACAATTTCTACCTGCTGGTACTTACTGCGCAGGAAACGTACCATCCAGAAATAGAAAGTCCGGGCAATGTATTTTTCATAGGTCCCCATGCTGCCGGAGGTATCCATCATGGCCAGGATGACGGCACTAGTTTCATAGCGCATTTTTTCCTCCCATGTTTTGAAGCGTAGATTTTCCGGGGTGATGCCGCCGATACCGGTCTTCCCCCTGAGGGCGTTGTGTTTAAGATTCTCCAGGAGGGTGCGTTTTTTGTCCAGGTTACCCATAAGGCCCTTGCGGCGGACATCGCGAAATTCATAGGTAGGCGAGGCCAGGATGGGCCTTTTCTTTTCCTGGAGATTGGGAAGCTCCAGGTCCTGGAAAAGCATTTCCTGGACTTCCTCCAGGGTGACCTCGGCTTCGTAATAATCAATTCCCGGCCGGTCGCCCGCTCCCGGTCCTTTACCCGTACCCTCGGGGGCATCCCGGCCGATGATCGTTCCCTTCCTGGTGCCGCCGCTGCCCTGGCCTACGTTCCGTCCCTGGTTATAATTAAAACGGAAGTGGTACTCCTCAAGGCTCCTGATGGGTATCCTGACCACCTTTTTACCTTTACCCATGATGATACTTTCTTCGGTGATGATCTGGGGCAGGTTTTTCCTGAGGGCTTCCCGCACCTTTTCCTGGTGCCGCTGCTGGTCCAGGTAGCCTTTGCGGTGCAGGGACCAGTCTTCCCGTGAAAGAATATACCGGGTATCCATGGCCATCACCCCGGGGCTAGCGGTTTAAGAGGCTGCCGGTATATTTCAACAGCTCGTTGGCGCAAACCGGGCAATAACCGTGCTGGGATATAAGGCGGTCGATAACGGCGTTAATGCGCTTCAGTTGCTCCGGGTCCGGCGTTCGCGTCGAAGTAGTAATCTTGATGATATCCTTCATATCGGCAAAGAGCTTTTTCTCAATGGCTTCCCGCAGGCGCTCGTGGGAATTATAGTCGAAGGTCCTCCCCTTGCGCGCGTAGGAAGAGAGGCGGATGAGGATCTCTTCCCGGAAGGCCTTCTTGGCGTTTTCAGTAACGCCTATTTGCTCTTCAATAGAGCGCATGAGCTTTTCATCGGGGTCCAGCTCTTCATCGGTAATGGGGTCGCGGACTTTGGTCTTGTTGACATAGGCCTCCACATTATCCAGGTAATTGTTAAACAGGGCCCGGGCCGACTCCTCATAGGAGTAAACAAAAGCCCGCTGGACTTCCTTTTTAGCGTATTCATCGTACTCCTGGCGCGCCATAGCAATGAAATTGATGAGGCGCTCCTTGTCTTCTTTAGTTATGGAAGGATGCTGGTCCAGGCCATCCTTTAAAGCCCTCAGGATATCAAGGGCGTTGATGCAACGGGTGTCGGCAGTGATGAGGGCGCTGGATATGCGGTTGATGACATAGCGGGGGTCGACACCGCTCATCCCTTCCCCTTCAACTTCATTCATGAGTTCCAGGACGTCCTTTTGCTTAAAGCCCTCCACATCCTCGCCGTCGTAAAGCTTCATCTTTTTGAGGAGATCCATACCCTGCTTTTTCGATTCCTTAAGGCGGGACAGGATGGAAAAGATGGCCGCCGCCTGGAGGGCAAAAGGCGCAATGTGGACGTTAATATCGCTCTGGCGGATCAGTTTTTGATAAATCTTTACCTCATCCCGCACCCTCAGGTTGTAGGGAATGGTAATGACCATTATCCTGGACTGCAGGGCTTCATTCTTGGGATTACTGATAAAGGCCCGGTATTCCGCTTCGTTGGTGTGGGCTATAATCACCTCGTCGGCCGAAATCAGAGCAAAACGCCCAGCCTTGAAATTACCCTCCTGGGAAAGGCTGAGGAGATTGTATAGAAATTTCTCGTCGCATTTCAGCATTTCCTGGAATTCCATGATGCCCCGGTTGGCAATATTAAGTTCGCCGTCAAAACGGTAAGCCCTGGGGTCTGATTCCGAGCCGTATTCGGCAATAGTAGAAAAGTCGATGCTTCCGGTTAGCTCGGCAATATCCTGGGATTTGGGGTCGGAGGGGCTGAAGGTACCGATGCCGACCCGTTTTTCTTCCGAAAAGACAATGCGTTCCACCGGCACTTCCTCCACCCGGCCGTCATATATTTCTTCGACCATCAGCTGGCAGGCGGGGCAGAGGCTGCCTTCAATATAAATCCCGTATTCCTTCTGGAATTCCGGCCTGAGATCCCGGGGAATAAGGTGCAAAGGCTCCTCATGCATGGGACATCCTTTAATGGCGTAGACGGCGCCGGCGTCGGTCTGGCTGTATCTTTCCAGGCCCCGCTTGAGCATTGTTACAATGGTGGACTTGCCGCCGCTGACCGGGCCCATGAGGAGCAGGATTCTCTTCCGCACATCCAGGCGGCAGGCGGCTGAATGAAAATACTCTTCAACCAGCTTTTCCAATGTCCGCTCCAACCCGAAGATTTCATCGCTAAAAAAGCGGTAGTGCTTGACGCCGTCAACTTCTTCCACGCCGGCGGCAGCAATCATGTCATAAATCCGGGCATGGGCCAGCCGCGCCAGCCGGGAATTGTTAATAACCATGGCCAGGTAATCGGCAAAAGTGCCTTCCCAGCATAGCTTTTTCGCTTCCTGGCGGTATTCCTCCAGGCGCCGCAGGATTTTCACCGGCCCTTCCTCCTTTCCAGGAAAAGAAAAATGGCAACTGGTATAAGACAGGAGTATTATATAAATATGAATCACGGATTAGAAAAAGAATGGCACTGACAGAAGCAGGAAAATTAAGGAGTGAAGCCGAATGATTATATAAAGTTTGGCAAAAAATATCGCCGAGGTGATGGATTTGGGGTATAAGTACGAGTTTACCTGGCTGATCCGCCTGCCGGTAGACGAACTGCCACAAAAACCCAACGAGCAAAAAGGTGACGGCGAAAACCTCCTCCTGTGGAAACGCACCAGCGGTAATATTATCCTGGGATTTTTCCGCCAGGGCCATAAGCTGGCCCACCCGGTAGGTATGGAAGCCCTGATCGTGACAAAGAGCGAGGAAGTCCTGGGCTACGGCCATATTGTCAAATCAGAGATTTACGAGCTGCCCGACGGCACCCTGACAACCGTGGTAGAATTTTCTGTAACCCGCCTGTTTGATGAAGAAGAAAAAAGGGTTATAACCCGCATCTTCCGGGAGATGTACGGGCAAAGGGACCAATACTGAAAACCGCCAGCAGGAGTACCCCTTTCGCATAAGGCTTGTATTTCAGAGCCAGTAAGTTATAATGATAGAGAGAATATTCCAGGGAGGTCAGCCTCCATGATTTTGGGAAAGCATTTTACTCTGGAAACAAACGGTCTTTTAACCTTTGCCAGCGGGGTAATAGCCCCTGAACCGGATATCCGGCGCCTGATAGATGCCCTGCCGGTCCTCTATACTGAAGTCCCGCCCAGCGACCAACCCCTTTACTATATGTACCGGGGTGTCTACCTGGAAAAGGACCAGCAGCTATACCAGCAACACGACATCCGCTACGATATTACCGTTATCCTGCCGGGCACCATAGGCAAGGAATATATTAAGACCGTAGGTCATTTTCACCCGCTAAAACCCCATTCCTCCGAAACCTATCCCGAATACTATGAGGTACTTGAGGGAGAAGCCATTTACCTGCTCCAGAAAAATAACCGCAGCGGCGAAGTGGAAGAAATCATGGCCGTCGAGGCAAAAAAAGGCGATAAAGTCTTCATCCCTCCGGCATACGGCCATGTGACCATCAATCCCGGTAACCAGCCCCTGGTCATGGCCAATCTCGTTGAGAGCCACTTTTCTTCTATCTATGGACCCTTCAGGGAAAAACACGGTGCCGCTTATTACTACCTCGAAGGTGAAGACGGCAAAGGCGATTTTGTTAAAAATACCCATTACCAGAACTCGGTAGCCCTAAAAATGATTGCCGCCCCCAATCTTGCCCAGCCCATCAGTATTGTTAAAAATAAATCTTTATATGAAGCCTTCGTAACCGAGCCGGATGCCTTTAAAATCTTAAAGTAAAGCTGTAACATAAAAGCAATTCTTCCCGGACGGCACAACAAAACCCCGGTAAATTCTAAACCGGGGTTTTAAATTACTCCAAGGGCCACCTCAATCTCCCGGCGCACCCAGGGGTCGGTTTCTTCCCGGCGGGCCTTTTCCAGGGCCTTGCGAGCCGCTGCACCTAAGCGGCCCAGGGCCCAGGCGGCATGCCCGCGCACCACAGGGGCAGGAGAACGCAGGGCCTGCTCTAAAAGGGGCAGGTCTTTCACTACTAGCCGGTTGCCCAGGAGGAGAACGGCATTGCGTTGGAGCACCGTCTTTCCCCGCCAGGCCAGGGCCGTATGACCAAAGACCTGCTTAAATTGTTCATTATTCATGGCAATTATGGCCGCCAGGTCCGGCCATGCCAGGCCTTCACCGGGGCCTGCTACCGCCTCCCGCCATTTTTCCTTCTCCCGCAGGTTGACCGGGCAGGCTTCCTGGCAGGCGTCGCAACCCCAGATATACTGCTTAAAAAAGGGGCGCAGTTCTACCGGGATTACACCCCGCTTCTGGGTAAGATAAGACAGGCAGCGTTCCGGATCCAGGCGGCCGGGAGCTACCAGAGCTCCTGTCGGGCAGACTGCCAGGCAGCGGCCGCATCCCTCGCAGGCAGCAGGTTCCAGGGGTACGCCGGGTTCCAGCTCCAGGTCGGTTGCCAGGATACCCAGGGAGGCACCCGAGCCCAGTCCCGGTATAATTAAGTTGCAGCTGGCGCCGTAATAACCCAGCCCGGCCAGGTAAGCCGCTTCCCTTTCCAGCAGGGGGCCGTTATCCACCTGGATGGCAGTTAAGCCGGCCCCGACCTGCTGTAAAAAGACCGCCAGTTCCCGGAGATGGCAGTACAGCACGTCATGATAATCCCGTCCCAGGGCGTAACGGGCGATCAGCCCCTCTCCCGGTCCTGCAGCAGCGGCAGGTTCCAGGTGGGGTTTGGCCACCACTACCAGGGAACGTGCTTCCGGGTACAAGAGCCAGGGCCGGCAGCGTTCTTCCACGCTGCCGCTGGCAAAGGGAGTATTAATGCC
This sequence comes from Neomoorella sulfitireducens, assembly GCF_024733845.1. Classification (GTDB taxonomy): domain Bacteria; phylum Bacillota; class DSM-521; order Neomoorellales; family Neomoorellaceae; genus Neomoorella; species Neomoorella sulfitireducens. Next base: position 136,395 of record NZ_JANRHG010000007.1, on the reverse strand, counting down.
CCTTCCCGCCCGCCATTTTAAGGCTTCCTCGCCCAATTTGAAGGAGCGAACCGGAGCTATCCCCAGGACCAGACCCCTTTGTAACGCCCACTCCTTCAGAGCTCTTACCCGCATTACCCGGTTCCCCTCTCCCTAATTTTTCAACTTTAATAACCCTCATCAGAGGATTCTACCTGCCGGCATCTGTCGGGACCACAATTAAACCCGCAGATAGGACAGATACTGGCGCCGCCGGGGTTGACCTTAAAGGTATTGCCACAGCGGCTGCAACGGTAGCTCAGGGGAGCATTATCAGCACCCATTTTTAGCTAATCCCTCCTCGCATTTTCCTCCTTAGTATAGCCCGGTAAAGTCTATCTTATAAGGAAAAATAATAGTAATTACTACTGAAGGTTATAAAGAGATGTGTGATCATATTACCCGCCGCGCCCTGGAGCTGGCCCTCCCGGGAGAAAATTTCAACTATGAGGGCAGTGTTTCAGCTTACCTGATGCAGGTCGGCCGCCACAACCCCTCAACCGGTAGTAACCTGTTACAGGCCTACCAGGAACGTAAAAAAGCAAACTGTAAATGTTGCCGATGCATTGTTGTTAAAAGTAACGCTTTGTAGCAGGTCTACAAGGGGTAAAGAATAAATTTAAAAAAGCCACCGGATTTGTTTTACCACGGTGGCTTTGTTAATCTATACTTGTCTCAACAGGCCCGGCGGCTGTTACGTTTGAGGATAGAAGGCATAATATCGAAAAAAAGCTGCACAAGGCGGGGATCAAACTGCTTGCCGGACCCGGCCACCAGTTCCTGGATGCCGTCCAACAAATTTTTAGAATACTGGTAAGCCCGGCAGGAGGTCATGGCGTCGAAAGCATCGGCCAGGGCGATAATACGTGCTCCCAGAGGAATTTCATCGCCCTGAAGGCCATAATAACCACCCCCGTCCCAACGTTCATGGTGGTAGGCCACCAGAGGCTCAAGGATTTCAAATTTATCATTTGCCGCCAGGAGCTGGACGCCGAATTCCGGATGGCGGCGCATGACCTCCCACTCTTGCGTCGTCAAACGCGCCGCCTTATGAAGAATGTTCGCCCGTACGCGCGCTTTGCCTATATCGTGCAGGAGCCCGCCAACGGTGATAATGTTCACTTCTTCCTGATGGAGCCCCAGTCCCTCAGCCAGGGCGCAGGCCAGGTTGCCGACATTGCAGGAATGCTGGTAAGTCGTCATGCTGTGTTTACGCAGGCGATCCAGTAAACCTGCCACCTCTGGTGCCAATGACACCGGGACCACTCCTCTTCCCGCCTGTCACCATTTTACCCTAAAAAATGACAGGACTCAAGGAGATTTTCCCTAACCTTTTAAAAGCTTTTTCAACACCTTGCCCGTAGGGCTTTTCGGTAGTTCGGGTACAAATTCAAATATGCGGGGGATTTTGTATAGGGCCAGGCGCTCTTTTAAAAACTCCTGCAACTGCCGCCTGTCAACAGCAGCCCCTTCCTTTAATACAATATAAGCTTTTACCGTCTCGCCCTTGAGGGGGTCCCCGACACCTACTACTGCCGCATCCTGAACGGCCGGGTGAGTCAGGAGGACCTCTTCTACTTCCCGGGGATAGACGTTAAAGCCGCCCAGGATGATCATGTCTTTTTTACGGTCGACAATGTAGAAATATCCATCCTCGTCCCGGCGCGCCAGGTCGCCGGTGTGGAGCCAGCCCCCCCTTAAAGCTGCGGCCGTCTCTTCCGGCTGGTTGTAATAACCGGCCATGACATTGGGGCCGCGGACTACCAGCTCGCCCACCTCATTCACCGGGACTTCCTGGTCATTATCGTCCACCACTTTAACCTCGACCCCCGGCAGGGGCAGGCCAATGGACCCCGGCTTACGGACGCCGTAGAGGGGATTCAGGCATACCACCGGAGCTGCTTCGGATAGGCCGTAACCCTCTATCAGGGGGAAGGAAAATTTCTCCTCAAAACCGCGCTGGATCTCGGCTGCCAGGGGGGCCCCGCCGGAAATGGCCAGCTTCAGGCTCTTAAATTGTCCCTCCTCGCCCATACGCATGAGGACGGCATACATGGAGGGCACGCCGCAAAAGACGGTGATATTTTCTTCGGTGAGGGTTTTCAAAGTATCCTTGGGCTGGAAGCTTTCCTTAATGGTGATGGTACTGCCCAGGTACAGGGGCAGGAGAACGCTGGTCGTCCAGGCAAAGCTGTGAAACATGGGCAGCACGCACAGGAAGTTGTTTTCCGGCCCCAGATTGGAGACGGCGTCCAGGGCTTCGATGTCTGCCAGGAAGTTTCTATGGCTCAGCATCGCTCCCTTGGGTCGACCGGTAGTACCGGATGTGTAAAGGAAAACACAGATGTCTTCCTCTGATGCCGCCGCCGGTGTTGCCGGTGGTGCGGCCTTGGCCCTGGCCGCAGTGCTTTCGTCAAGGACCAAAAGGTGCTTCAAACCCAGGGCAGCCGCCTGCTGCGGTGCCAGGCCTATACGCTCCAAAATCGTCCTGTGAATGACCATTGCGGTACAGCCGGCATCCCGGATAATATAGGCGATTTCCTCCCGGGCAAGCAACAGGTTCAAAGGAACAACAACAGCCCCCGCCTGCAGGGCCCCCATGTAGCTATAAATGAATTCCGGGCAATTCGGTGAACAGATTGCCACCTTTTCACCGGTCCTGACACCTATTTCCTGGAACAACCTTGCAAAGGCATCAATCCACTCTATTAATTCCTCATAGCTAATCCTTTGGCCTTGAAAAATAAGAGCCGGTCGGGGGACTTTTTCCCCATGTCGCCGTGGTAACTGCCAGAGTAACATCTATGTAACCTCCTTTTTAAAAGCATACATAAAAATTCCCTGCCATTTTACGTTTTCCTGCCGGGCAGGGAACTTTATAGCCAAAATCGCTAATTTTATAAAATTACCCGTGGCTCCAGCTGGCCAGGTAACGTTCCTGTTCCCCTGTCAGGGTATCGATTTCCACTCCCAGGGAACGCAGGCGTAATGTCGCCACCCGGCGGTCGATTTCCCCGGTCACAGGAAGAACCCGGGCGGGCAGCTTGCCGGCGTTTTTCAGCAGGTATTCCAGGGAAAGGGCCTGGAGGGCAAAGGTAAGGTCCATGATCTCCGCCGGGTGACCATCGGCTGCGGCAATATTTACCAGACGCCCCTCGGCCAGGAGATAGATACGCCGGCCGTCTTCCAGGATAAATTCTTCGATATTGCGGCGGGCCACCCGGCGGCTCCTGGCCATGGCCGCCAGTTCCGGTTTATTTATTTCCACATCAAAATGACCGGCATTGGCCAGGATTGCCCCGTCCTTCATTACCGCGTAATGCTCGCCGCGGATGACATCCCTGCAGCCGGTAGCAGTGACAAAGAAATCACCATGCCTGGCAGCTTCCCGCATGGGCATAACCTGGAAACCGTCCATCAGGGCCTCGTTGGCGGCAATGGGGTTGACCTCGGTAACGATTACCCGCGCTCCCAGGCCCCTGGCCCGCATGGCTATACCCTTGCCGCACCAGCCGTAACCGGACACGACCACAGTTTTGCCGCAGACCGTCAGGTTGGTAGTACGCATGATCCCGTCCCAGGTGGACTGGCCGGTGCCGTAACGGTTGTCAAAAAGGTGCTTGCAGTCACCGTCGTTAACAGCGATCATGGGAAAAGCCAGGGCGCCCTCGGCTTCCATGGCCTTCAGGCGTAAAATCCCGGTAGTGGTTTCCTCGGCGCCGCCGGTAATTTCCGGGAGCAGTTCCCGCCGGCCGGTATGGAGGAGATAGACTAGGTCGCCGCCGTCATCGATGATTAACTGGGGCCTTGTATCCAGGACATAGTTCAAATAGGCGTTGTACTCCTCCGCCGTACAACCATGGTGGGCGTAAACGGCAACACCCTGGCCAGCAAGCCCGGCGCAGACGTCGTCCTGGGTGGAGAGGGGGTTGGAACCGCAAACGGCTACTTCCGCTCCCCCGGCCTTGAGGACCAGGGCCAGGTAGGCGGTCTTGGCCTCCAGGTGCAGGCAGATAGCCACCCGCTTGCCGGCAAAGGGCCGGCGTTCCTCAAATTCGCGACGAATTTCGTTTAAAATAGGCATGTTATGGCTTACCCAATCGATCTTTAACCAGCCTTCGGGGGCCAGGCCGGGATCGCGAATAATTGAAGCCGGCATCAGGCTTTCCTCCCTCAATTTTACCTGTGGCCGGGGGTTGCCAGGTATTTCTTCCTGCAGGATTATTTTTATCCAGCCACAGTAAAGATAATACCCATGGGAAATTCCTTTTTAATTCCCGGGATTGAAGGGATCGGGGCAAACTATAATTGCCAATAAGCCCGGCCCGCCGTGGGTACCCACAACCGGCCCGATCTCCCCGGTAAGCAGGTAGCTACAAGATATCCTATTTTGCAGCTTTTTCTCCAGTTGTTCAAGTCCTTCCGGGTCGTCACCGTGGGCCGGGACACACCATAAAGGACGGCCGTCCGGGAATTTCCCGGCCACTATTTCCACCAGGCGGTCGATGGCCCTGGCTTTACCCCGGGTTTTCTCATAAGGATATATAATTCCTTCGTGCAACATTAAAACCGGTTTGATATTGAGCAGGCTCCCCAGGAAAGCCTGGGCCTTGCCGATGCGGCCGCCCCGCTGCAGGTATTCCAGGGTGTCTACCATAAAGTACGCCTGGATACTATCCATAACCCGGTGGGCTACCTGCAACACCTCTTCTTTAGAACCGCCGGCAGCGGCCTTTTGCGCCGCCGCCAGGACGACCAGGCCTAAGGCCAGGCTTACCAGGCGGGAATCGATTATTTCCAAATCTTCATAGCCCAGCATGGTCTTGGCCAGCCTGGCCGACTGGATTGTCCCGCTTAATGCTGAAGAAATATGGATGGAAACAATACCGGCCCCTTCTTCAACAAGGGGGCGGTAGGCTTCGCTAAATTCCTGGGGAGAGGGCTGGGAGGTGGTGGGTAAATCCCTGCAATTTTTAAGCTTCTCAAAGAACTGCCTGGAAGTAATATCCACCCCATCCCGGTAAATTTCTTGACCGAATATTACCTTCAATGGGACTACAGTAATGCCGTATTTTTCAACCAGATCCCGCGGCAGGTCGGCCGTGCTGTCGGTTACAATCTTGACCCTGTCCATTGCCTGCTTGCCCTCCTTTTTACTCCACCGAAATAATAAATTGATATAAAGGCTGCCCGCCGTAATAGAGCTCAAAGTCTACCCCGGGAAAATGCCGGCGCATTATCCCGGCAAAGCCTTCGGCTTCTGCCGTGGACAGGCCGTTGCCGAAATACAGGCTTACCAGGCCGGAACTATCATCAATCATTCGGGCCAGGACCTCCTGCATTACCTCCGCCAGCCCGGTCCCGCAGGCTACTACCTTCCCTTCTACCAGGCCAATATATTCCCCGGCAAGAATTTCCCGGCCGTTTACCCGGGAATTCCTGGCCGCCCGGGTTATCTCCCCGGTTTTAACTCTAGTAATCGCTTCCGTCATTTTAGCCACGTTTTCCTCCAGCCCGGCAAACGGGTTAAATGCCATAAGAGCGGCAATGCCCTGGGGTATGGTTACGGCAGGTACTACCCGCGTGGTCACGGGAGCAATCCGGGCGGCCTGTTCGGCCGCCATCAGGATGTTGCCGTTATTCGGCAGGATAATCACCTGTCCGGCACTTGTATCTTCTATCGCCGCAGCCAGGTCTTGAGCGCTGGGATTCATCGTCTGGCCGCCTTCTACAATTTTAATAGCCCCCAGGCTTTCCATTATGGCATTGAGGCCCTCCCCGGGCCCTACAGCCACGACCCCTATTTCCGGCTTTTCTTTACTGCGCGCCGATTTCCATTCCAGGTGCTGCTGTTCCATATTATTTATCTCTACCGAATGCAGGGCCCCGTACTTGAGGCCGCATTCCAGTACCAGCCCGGGGTGGTTAGAATGGATATGAACCTTGGCCGTCTTCTGGTCCCCTACAATTAAGAGACAATCGCCATAGGGGGCAAGTTCGGATTTAAGGGTCTGCAGCGGGATATTAGTACCGGCCAGGACAAATTCGGTGCAGTAGGTGAATTCTATCTGCGCCGGCAGGGTTGCCGTTCGCAGGGGAGCAAACTGTTTCTGCTGCGACACGGCCAGGTCGAAGAGTTGAATGTCCTTTTTCAAGGCCAGGTCCTTCAAAGACTGGATAATACCTTCCAGGATTACAACCAGCCCCTTGCCGCCCGCGTCAACTACTCCTGCCTCTTTCAAGACGGGTAACAGGTCGGGAGTACGTTCCAGTGCCTGCTGCGCCTGCCGGCAGGCGTAAACTATGACCCGTGGCAGGTCCCTGGTCTTTGCTGCCGCTTCTGCTACTGCCTGGCCGATAGCGCGGCAGACGGTAAGGATGGTGCCTTCCACCGGTTCGGTGACAGCGCGATAGGCATAATCCGTACCGCGGGCAAAAGCACGCGCCAGTTCCCCGGCCCCGGCCCGTTCTTTACCCGCTAAGGCATCGGCAAAGCCCCGTATAATTTGTGACAGGATTACACCTGAATTCCCCCTGGCGCCCAGGAGGCAACCCCTGGCAGCAGCACCGGCGGCGATTCCCAAGGCCGGGTTATTGAGACCCTGTATTTCCTTAACACCATTCAATAGGGTCAAATACATATTAGTGCCGGTATCCCCGTCGGGAACGGGATACACATTTAAAGCATCTATTTCGGCCCGGGCGGCGGCCAGCTGGTTGACGGCCCCCACCAGCATGTCTTTAAAATCCCTGCCGTCAAAAAAATAATAATTCAAGACCCGGCCTCCATTCTCTAGTATAGGCTGTATGCTACTTTTCTACATCTATAAACCTTTTTCCTGCTAACGGCCGGGAGGCCTGCGTTAAAATGCAGGGAGGGGGACACCTGTCCCCCTCCCAAAATTTAAACTGCCAAAAATACCGGTACCCTTCTTTATTTGCCGGCCATCAGGCCCGGCAACCATGTCGATAATGCGGGAAAGAAGATGACCAGCACCTGCAGGGCCAGGCCCATGACGATAAAGGGGAATGTACCCCGGAACACCTCCATTAACGGCACATCCTTTGTGGCATTCTGGACCGCGTATACCACGATACCGAAGGGTGGGGTAAGGGTACCCAGGAGAAGGGCGATATTCACCACGATGGAATAATGCAGGGGATCGATACCCAGGCTGACAGCTACAGGATGCAATATAGGAATGGTGAGCAGGAGGATAGGGATGGCGTCGAGAAACATGCCCATAAAAAGGAGTACGATTACGCTGATAAACATGAAAATTACGGGGTTACCCTGGCTGACGCCAATTATTCCTTTACCGATAACTTTAGGAAGGCCGGTAGCCACCAGGAAGGTATTGAAAAGCATGGTGCCTACCAGGAGCATGCCTACCATCCCGGTGTTAAGGCCCGTTTCTACCAGGCTCTTCTTAAAGCCCTGCCAGTTGAGCTTTCTCCTGAAAAGAGATATCAGCAATACTATCGCCGCACCGGCAGCTCCTGCTTCGGTAGGAGTAAATACGCCGGCAAAGATGCCCCCGATAATGACCAGCATTACTATAACTATAGTCCACATGCCTGCCCCGGCGCGGAACCTTTCACCCCAGGAAGCCTTCGGTCCCGGGGGGCCGGCCTGGGGATCCTTCAGGCACCAGATATGGACTGCAGCCATGTAGAGGGCGGTAAGCACCACTCCCGGGATCACGCCGGCTATGAAAAGCTTGCCGATGGAGGTCTCGGTTACGGCGCCGTAAATAATAAAAGGCATGCTGGGCGGTATCAACGCCGCCAGGAGCCCGGCCGCAGCGACGGCTCCCAGGGTCAGTTTATCCTTATAACCGTAGCGCCGCATCTCCGGTAAACACATGGAAGCAAAGGTTACGGCCGAGGCAATAGGGTTGCCGCAACAGGCGCCGAAGATGGCGTTGCCAACGACCACCGCGTGGGCCAGGCCGCCGCGGACATGCCCGATCCAGCGGCGTACCCCGCCGAAAAACTCCCCGGCTATATTGCTGTAAAAAACAATATACCCCATCCACACAAAGAGGGGAACAACCGACCAGGTATAATTACAGGCCGTGCTGTAGGGTATGCTGCCCAGGGAACCCAGGGCCGCTTTGAGCCCCCGTACCAGCCACAGGCCCAAGAAACCTACGCCAGTAAAGGCCACATAAATGGGCATTCCTAAAAAGATCAGGAGAAAGCATATTATAAGACCCAGGACGCCTATAGCAACAAGGCTCACCGATTACCACTCCTTAACGCTCTTAATGTACTCCCGCAGGCGAAACAATACCGCAACCGCCAGCAGCAGCCACCCTATAACTACCAGGAAAATGAAAGGATAATGAGGTATGCTTAAGACCGAACTCACATACCCGCTCTTTTGAATAAACTTTGCCCGTAGCAATGACTGCCAGGCGGCAAATACCATTAATAAGAAATATAATAAATACATTAATATCTCGCTGGCCGTCCTTATTTTTCGCGGCAAGAGGTCCAGCACCAGGGATATAACCGTATGGCCCTTTTGTAATTCCGTATAGGGCGCGGCAAGAAAAATTATGGGTACAAGCATAAACGTGCACATTTCTACCATGCCCGGCACCGGCCGGTTGAATAAATAGCGGCCAAGGGCATGAATGACGGTGATGACGGTCATCAATACCACGAATAACCCGCTGATATAATGAATTCCTAAAAAAATGCCATGCCCATACCGGCTAATGCCCCCGCCACCGGTCTGGAGTTGCTCCATATTCTTTTGCTTTAAAGAATTTTCCTCGACCACTTTTTCCCTACCCCCTCACGCTACTTAAAGCAGGCCGGATGCCCGTACCAGGAGTGAGTGGTGGAGAGATTATTTCCCCCAGTTACGGGCATCCGGAAATGCTTATAATCTATCCCGGTTTGCTCTTTAATAACCTGGCATGCCCCAATCGTGCAGGATCTGGGCTGCTTCCGGGTTGGCTTTATCGGGTTCACCGGCGTATTTTTTCGCGATCTGCTTGGCATCCTCAAGGATAGCCCTGGCTTTTTCTTCACCGATTTTTGCGGCTGCGGCTTTCACCCACTCTTCCTGGATAGGCATGATGGCTGCTACCCATTTTTCCCTTTCGGCTTGCGGTAACTCGTAAACTGGAGGAAGGCCTTTTGATGTGTAATACTTGTTAAGCTCATCTTTAAATGCCAGGTCGCGCTTGTCGAAATTGTAGCCCTGCAGCATGGAGTACTGGCGGCAATTATCGTCTGAGAACAGCGCCTGCAGGTCGGGCGGCAGGCTGTTCCAGGTATCCAGGTTCATGACGTGGATAAAGGTGTACAGGGATATACCTACCTCGGTGGAATACTTGGTCAGCTCCTGGAGCTTGAAGGCGTACTGCCCTTCATACTCGCTCAGGTTGCCTTCTACCACGCCCTTGGCCATGGCGTCGTACTTCTCGCCGACGTTAATGGTTTCCGGCGTGCCGCCGAGTAATTTCACAGCTCCTACACTGTACTTGCCTGCCGTGCACAGCACCATGCCCTTCAGGTCTTCCAGGGTTTTAACCGGTTTTTTGGTGGTATGAATATGCTGGAGGCCGTTGGCGTGGAAGCCGATCACTTTTACTCCCTGGTGCTCGGCCTGCAGTTCCGGGTACTTATTGTAAAGCTCCCAGGCTGTGAGGGCGGCCGCCCTGGAACCCGGGTTGCCCAGGATAAAGGGCAGGTCGGTCACCTCGGTCAAGGGCCATCTCCCGGGGTTAAGCCCGATCATCTGGCAGGCCATATCAACCGTACCGTTCATGACGGCATCATATAGCTCCGGGCCTTTGGCCGCCTGTTCAGCCGGTAGCATGGTGATTTTTATCCTGCCTTTGCTTTCCTTCTCAATCCACTTAATCCAGGCTTCATTGAGCTTGTTCATTTCCGAATCGCCGGGGTGCATGTTGGCAAAGGTAAGCTCATATACTTTACCCTGGTCCTGCTTGGCCTCCTGGCCTCCCTGCTTATTCCCGCCGCAACCGGCCATTAAAGCAAGCAACAGGCATAAAATTGCAATAAAAAGCCCTCTCATAAGCGTCTTTTTCTTCACTTCTAATTAACCTCCTTTAGTATTTACTTCGGGTGCCAACTCTCTTGTTATAAATTGCATATATCGCCGGTTAATATACTACCGGTGCCATTCCCATGTGTCTCTTTACATTCCCACCCCCTATAATTCCTGTAATGCCTTAATATTTCTTTAAATAATGTTGCTAAATATAAGCAATTTCCTTTTGAACTAATCTGGCCGGGTAATAACCCGGCAGCTGCCCGGCAATCACCCGGCCAAAGTGTTATCCGATGACACCAGCAACAATCATTTAACCACCATCATGCTGGGCAGCCACAGGGCGAGCTGGGGGAAACAGGCGATAAGGATCATGCACACGTACTCCGCTATCAGGAACGGCCAGACGCTGCTAAACACCGTTGAAAGCGGCACGCCGCTGAGGCCGGAGAAGAGATAGGCGTCCAGGCCCACCGGTGGCGTTACCTCTCCCATCATCACCCACAGGGTCACCATAACGCCGAACCATATGGGATCAAAACCCAGCTGCAAGATCAGGGGATAGGTAATCGGCATGGTAAGAATAATGGCCGAAAAGATATCAAGAAACATGCCCAGTATGGTATAAACTACGACCAAAGCCAGGAGGATCACCCACCGTGAAACCGGCAGGGCGGCGGCGGTTGCACCGAGCAGGGCCGGCAGCCGGCTGACGGCCATAAACTTCATGAAAATATAAGCGCCAACAATTAAAAACATGACCATGGCTGTAGTCTGGCCGGCTTCAAACAGGGAGGCCAGGAAATCCTTGAATTTCAGGCGGCGGGTAAAGACCCCGATCAATATCGCCCCGAAGGATCCCACCGCACCGGCTTCGGTGGGGGTAAAAACACCGGCGTAAATGCCGCCGAGCATAAGCAGGAATAGTAAAATAGCGTGCCAGGTGCCTTTCAGGGCTGCTATCTTCTCCCTCACAGTAGTTTTTGGTCCCGGAGACCCGGCCTGGGGGTTGCGCAGGGTAATCAACCATACGGTAAGACAGAAAAGAAACACCAGCAATAACCCGGGAATAATACCGGCAATGTAAAGCTCGCCTACCGAGTTCTCGGTAAGGATGCCGTAGATTATGAAGGACATGCTCGGCGGGATAATAAAAGCCAGTGGCCCGGCACAGATAATGGAGCCGACGGCCAGCCTTTCGTTGTAACGATACTCCCGCATTTTAGGCAGGGCAACCTTGCCCATGGTGGACAGGGCCGGCGCGCTGACGCCGGTAATGGCCGCATAAAAAGCGCAAGCCACCGTACTGGCCATGGCCAGGCCACCGCGGAAGGACCCCACCCATTTATAGGCGCTTTCAAACAGGTCCTGGCCGATGTTGGTGTAAAACAGGATTACGCCCATAAAGATAAAGAGAGGAACGGCCGACAGGGGATAATCGCCTACGGTTGTAAAAGGAATCTGGGAAACTACGCCCAGGGCCGCTTTCGGTCCCAGGATGGCGGCATAACCGACCAGCCCGACCAGGGCCATAGCGGCACCGATCCACATGCGGGCGAACAAAAGAATTATCAGGACGACCAGGCCAAGGCCACCAAGAAACTCCGGCGTCATTTCTTCATCACCTTTCCGGCGTTACTGATTAGCTGTACTACAACTGCCAGGCAGAATAAAACCATTCCCAGGCTCATCACCCAGTAGAAGGGAGCGTGAGGGATACGCAGGAGCCCCGTCCGGGTATTTACTTCGAGGGTTTCCCTTATGGTCGCCCACGTGATCACCGCGTAAGTCCCCAAAGTCAAAAGAAGAGTTATCACGCCGACCACTGCCTGGAGGCGACCGGATAACCTGGCCATCAGTAGATCCACGGCTATGTGCTTATCTTCCATGACGCACCACGCCAGGGACGGGAAGACGATGATAATCAACATAAACTCTACCAGTTCTATGGCGCCGTTCACGGGCCTGTTCAGAAAGTAGCGCCCGCCAACGTCGGCCACGGTAAGCAGCATCATGATAAAGATGAACAGGGACGAAACCGTACCGGCCCAGCGGCTTACCGTGCTCATCACCTGTTTCATGTTCTCACAGGACCTCCAATCTACTAGTCCCATTTGCCAATCATTACCACAGGCACTTAAGAAAAGGGTTACCCGGCCCGCGCCGGCGGCTTTACGTGCAGGAATTTAGAGCAGCCGGCAACTCAGGGCCGGGTAATCAAGTTTTAATTCCTGTCCGATCTAATCTCTTACTTAACCTGACCGGCGAGCTGCAAAATGGTATTATAGACTTCCTGTCCCGGCAGGCCTTTATCGGCGCACTCTTTCAGCCACTTGTCGTGGACCGGCTTCACAACTTCGCGCCACTGTTCTATCTCGTCGGGTGTAAGGGTGACGATACTGTGACCCTTATCCTGGGCCATCTTCATGCACTGCTCGATGTCCTTGAGGGTGTTCTGGTAAGCCGTCTCTTCCCAGACCTTGGCGGATTCTTCGAGGAGCTTCTTGACATCGTCAGGCAGTTTGTTCCAGGTATCCTCGTTCATGATGAGCATCATCGGCGTCATGTCGATGCCGCCTTCGCCGAACATCAGGTGGTTCTTGAGCAGGGGCAGGACACCGAACACGTTGAGCACCGGCATGTGGTTGTACACGCCATCCACCATGCCGCGCTCCACGGCCTGGTACATGTCGGCAATATCAATTTCTACCGGGGTCGCCTTCAGGGCCGACAGGACTTCCGCCTTTACGGATTCGGCAATGGCGATTTTCTTACCCACGATGTCAGCCAGGGTCTTAACCTGGGCTTTGCTGAAGTGGAAGTGCGTGCCGGGCATCATGGCGACGGCCAGGATTTTTACGCCCTTCCATTCTGCCTTCATCTGGGGGAATTTATCCAGCAGCTGCTTGTAAATCTCCCGTGATTCTTTAATTTCAGGCAGTCCCAGGAAAGGCATGGTGGTTACCAAGTTCAGCAGGAAACCGTCCTCGCGGTCGACAACGTAGTGGGCGCCGGCCACCACACCTGTCTGCACTCCCCGGAAGGCTTCGTTGCCTTTAAGCAGGGCGCCGCCGGAAACAACGTTTACCTTAACCTTGCCGCCGGAATTTTCATTGACCCATTTGGACCATGTTACATAAATCTGGCCAACCGGGGATTCGGCTGGGTCATGGTCGTTAATGGTAAGTTCAATCGTCTTGGGCTGTTCTGCCGGGGCCTGCGACGACTGCTGCTGGGTGGCACCCTGCTGCTTGCCGCAGCCCGCCACAACCGCTACCAAGGCCACCACTGTCAGGCAAATTAAAACTACCGTGAACCACTTACGCCTTATTTGCATATACGGACCTCCTTCATGACATTGGTCATTTTCCTTTCCACAATTCCCACTCTTCCTCATATAATTCGCGCCGCCATGCCTATGAGCAAAATCACCCCCCTGTTGTGGTGTTGCCTTTTATTATAGAATTATCTTTAAGAAATTATTTTATTGTCAGAAGTAACATGTCAAGTCCTATACTTAAAGCTAATGAGAACAAGGTTTTGTTTCTCCCCGATTAGACCTAAACCTATGCAATTATTGTTTTATGAATCTTATTTTAATAATAAAGAAGAATACGGTTAAAGTGAAATACCATATTTAGCATGCCCTTATACGGTTTTGGCATAAACAAACCACCGGGCAATAGGTATGGGTATAATAAAGCCCCGGCAATTGCCGGGGCATTCAACTTGCCTCCATTTTGTCATTTGCAAATTAAATCTGGCGACCAATGCGGGAGCCGTCGGCTATAGCGTCAACTATTAACCCGGGTTCCCTGGCATCGCCGATGACATATACTTCATTTGCTTTAGATTTCATCTCTTCAACAATCTCCGTATCGGGCTTTAATGGCATTGCAGTCACTATTGACCTGGCTGTCAAAGTCATGCGCCGGCCCTCACGGGTAGTTATAACCAGCCCATCTCTTGTTATCTCTTCCAGTTTAACCTCGGCAAATACCTTGACCCCTTTTTCATCCAACCATTCCAGGAGGAAGGGCTTCATAAATACTTCCACCAGGCCGTCGCCGATTTTATCTTCGGGGCAGCTGTCAACAATAGTCGCCTTTCTGCCCCTCTTGATCAGGAACTCTGCCGTCTGGCATCCCTGGAGCCCGGCACCAATAACAATTGCATCTTTGGCCACCGGCATATAGAGCCTGGTAAGGGAACGCAAGCGCTCCGGCCCGGCAAACTTCAGCGCCGCTTTCAACTGGTGATGCAGTTGCTCGCTGGTTACCACATTGTCACCCTTTATCCCCGGGATATCCGGTATGTTATGTTTGGCGCCGGTAGCCAGCACCAACACGTCCGGTTTCACCTGCTCAACCAGTTCCGGGGTTACTTCTTTGTTGAGGGTAACCTTGACCCCCAGTTTCTTCAACTGCGTTTCCAGGTAACGGATAATGGCAATTAAATCTTCCTTTTCCGTGCCTTTTACTGTTGCAGCGACAAGCATGGACCCGCCCAGCCGGTTAATTTTATCATACAGCTCTACCTCATGGCCGCGCAGGGCCGCCACCCGTGCGGCTTCCATACCCGCCGGGCCACCGCCGACGATCATTATCTTTTTCTTTACCGCGGCAGGTTTGATTTCGTATTCCTTCTCTTTACCAAAGGCCGCGTTGATACGGCACCTGGGTTGCCCCCCTGTCTCGGCGGAAACAAAACAGGTCATACATGCCGTGCAGGGCGCGATATCCTCTTCCCGGCCTTCGGCAATCTTTCTGGGATATTCATGGTCGGCCAGAAGGCGACGGTTAATATTAATAAAATCAATCATGCCTTCACCGATCAGTTTTTCACCCAGCGCCGCGTCCATGCGGCCAACGGCGATAACGGGAATAGAAACGGCTTTTTTAATTTCCGCCGCCGCCACCGTCCAGCAACCGGCACCATGCCTGCTAAGATCCAGCACGTCTTTATATTCTTTTACCACCCAGTCCGGCAGTTCCGGGTAGAAAAGCATATCCGGGAAATGGGTGCTGTCGCGCTTGCTGTAATCACGGGGTTGATAGTAAAATTCACACCGCACATGAATGGCGTCCGCCCCTGCCGCCTCAAGCAGCCTGGCAAAAGCCTTGCTCTCTTCAAGGGTAATACCGTCTTTCAGGCCGATTTCGAGGCCGTTGATGAGGGCCACCACGGCAAAATCTTTGCCCGTTGCCTCCTTGATCCCCTTGAGCACTTCCACCATGAACCGGGCCCGGTTTTCTACGCTGCCGCCGTATTCATCCGTGCGCCTGTTCCAGAAACCGGACAGGAAGCTGTTGAGCAGGTGATTGCAGGCGCCATTCAATTCGATGCCGTCAAAGCCGGCTTTCTGAGCCCGCACTGCCGCCTCTATGAACTTGCCTTTGACCCGCTCAATATCTGCTCCGGTCATTTCCCTGGCTACAAAATATCGCCCCACGGGAATTTCATCCTGGGGCAAAGAAGAAGCAGCAATAGGCTGGTGCCCGGAAAGAACCTGCGGGTGCATGGGACCCATATGAAAAAGCTGGATAAACGCCGGGCAGTCGTGCTTATGGATAGCGCCGGCAAGCCTTTGCAGGCTGGGGATAAAACGATCTTCGTCGATACGATATCCCTGGCCCGGGACTGTACCTATCGGCCAGTCGATTTCACCGGTCCCCGTCGTAACCAAACCGATGCCACCTGCAGCCAGGGCTTCATAAAAGTCAATTATCTGCTGAGGTACATTACCATCCTCATAAGGATAAAAACCCGGATTGGCACCGCCCCTGATCATGCGCGACCTGGTGCGCACCGGGCCAATATAGCCGGGTTCAAGAAGCTTCTGATATTTTGACATTTACGCATCTCCCTTACCTCAGGCTAATTTATTTGATGGGAGTCCCTGACATGATTTTATTTTAAAACAATAACAAAGTGTAATGCCAAAATAGATGCAATGTTATGCGAAAAATGCATTTTTTATAGGGACATAAAAAAAGCGCTCCCTTCCTCCCGGGCTGTTTCACCAGCCTGCTCCACCGCGCCTTAAAAAATATGGAAATTGCCAGAAAAAAGCTACCCGCCGGCCTTTTAACTCAAGATCGACGCAATACCTCCCCGGCATAGCATCCCGTAGGCTCTCCATTTTTTACCGCCACCCGGCCGTTTACCAGGACCCAGCGCACCCCGGCGGCCGGCTGGTTGGGGTTGGCGCGGGTAGCCCGGTCGGTTATGCTCCCCGGGTCAAACGCTACCACATCGGCTTTATAACCGGGAGCCAGGAGGCCGCGGTCCTCCAGCCCCATACGCTGCGCCGGCATGGCCGTCATTTTATGAACGGCCTGCTCCAAGGGGATAACTCCTTTATCATAAACATACCTGTACAGAATACGGGGATAGTTGCCGTAGGCGCGGGGGTGGACGGCCAGCCCCCGGTTGTCCAGGCCGCTGTCGCTGCCGATCATTACCGCCGGGTGTTGCAGGGCGAGAATTAAGTCGTCTTCACTAATGGAATTGCGTGTGCTCCCCAGGTCCCAGCTGGAAAAAGTGTAGCCGTAAACGTCGGCGGTTATATCCAGCCCTCCCCGGCGGGCGCCGTCAAGGAGTTCCAGGATCCCCTTCATTTTACCCCAGTTGCGCTGGAAGGAAGCCTTAACATGGGAATACTGCACCGGGACACCTGCCCGGTGTCCTATCTCCAGGGCCTCCTCCACCGCTTTAAGCACCGCGTCGCTTTCGCTGCGGATATGGGTGGCATAGAAGCCGCCGTACTCTTTTAAAACCTGGCACAGGTCAATTAATTCCCTTGTCGTGGCCAGGGTCTGGGGCCAGTACTCCAGCCCCACCGATAAGCCGAAAGCACCCTCCTTAAGCGCTGCAGCCAGCCTGTCCTGCATAACAGCCACTTCACCGGCCCGGGCCGGCCGCCCTTCCCCGGCAACGGCGGCCTTGCGCAGGTTTTTATACCCTGCCAGCAGGCCCATATTTACGGCCAGCTTCTGGATGCCGTCCAGAAAAGCGCCTACCCTGTCAACCGAAGTGCCGCAGTTGCCGCCCAGGTGGGTCGTGACACCCTGCCGCAGCAGCATCTCCGCCCCACCGCCGGCGGCCAGGTACTGCTCCGTGTGGGTATGAATATCAATAAAGCCGGGACAGATGATTAGCCCGCCCGCGTCGATTTCTTCCGCTCCCGGTGCTACCTGGAAGTCTCCCACCGCAACGACCTGTTGCCCTTTAATACCGACACTGCCGGTATAACCTTTTTCACCGCTGCCGTCGATAATAAAGCCGTTGCGAAATACCAGGTCGCATTCCACCGGCGGCGGGAGCACCGGCGGGCTTTGATCTACCGGTGCTCCCGGTTGTCCCGCCCCGATTTTATTCCCCGGGAAAATAATGCCGGGCAAGCCCAGGTAGGACAGATAACCCAGGGCCAGCAAGGAACCGGTACCAAATAAAAACTGGCGCCGCGAAATTTGTTTGCTCATAATAGAGCTACTATTCGACGCCAGCCGGCAAAATCCCTGTTTTCATTGCGGGGTTAAATTCCAGGCTAAAAATTCAATAATTCATGCACACCTGATGCAGGTTTTGGTAATTACCTGTCGAATATCCTTTTAAAGCATATTTTGTCAAGGAATGATCTTTTAGCCATGTTTGAGTTCCTGGCCCACAGCGCTAATATAAAAGGGCAGCAACACCAGCTAAAAGAACACCTCTTATCCGTCGCTCGCCTGGCAAGGGATTTTGCAAAAAATCTAGGTGCACCATGTCCGGGTTATTATGCCGGCCTCTGGCACGACCTGGGAAAATTTCACCCCGAATTCCAGGCTTACCTGCGCGGTGAAGGTGGCCGCCGCGGCCCTAATCATTCCAGTGCCGGCACCCTGCTGGCCGCAAAATTTTTTGAGCCCCTGGCCTTCCTGATCGCCGGCCATCATGGCGGCCTGCCTGATCTGGAAGAATTGAAAGCGCGTTTAAAGGATAAAGTCCAACTGGAACGTTATAAGACAGCCCTGCAAAATGCCCTCCAGGTCATACCGTCTTTAGAACCGGAACAAGCCTTAGAAAAACAAATTCCCTCCTTTTTACAAAGCAATACACCGGATGCATTTAGCCGGCTCGAGCTATTTCTGCGGCTTCTTTTCAGCTGTCTCGTCGATGCCGATTATCTCGATACCGAAAAACATTTTGACCCGCAGATAACAGGCTTGCGGCAAACGAAAACTTCTATAGCTGATTTATGGACTATATTTGCCGCCGACCAGGATAAACTAATAGCCAAAAGCCAAGGTCCTTTAAACCAGATCCGCCGGGAAATATACGAGCACTGCTGCCGGGCGGCAACGCTAACCCCGGGTTTCTTTTCCTTGACCGTCCCCACCGGCGGCGGCAAGACCCGCTCCGGCATGGCTTTCGCTCTCCTTCATGCCCTCCATTACCAGAAGGATAGAATAATAGTTGCCATACCCTATACCAGCATAATCGAGCAGACGGCCGATGTGTACAGGAACATTTTTGGCGACACCAATGTCCTGGAACATCATAGCGCCGTTGCCCCGCCGCCCGATCCCGAAAATCTTACCCCCGGGGAACTATGGGCCCGCCTGGCCAGTGAAAACTGGGACGCTGGAATCATCGTCACGACCACGGTGCAGCTATTCGAAAGTTTATTCTCCGACCGCAGCAGCAGCTGCCGCAAACTTCACAACCTCGCCAACAGCGTGGTCATCCTGGATGAGGTCCAGACCCTGCCGGTACACCTTCTAGAGCCGGTCCTTGACGTCCTGCAACAGCTGGTCCGGTTTTATGGCGTAACGGCGGTCCTGTGCTCCGCAACCCAGCCGGCCCTGGAGGACGGTCCCTTTTTCCGGGGATTGCCAAACGTCAGGGAGATCATTCCTGAGCCGCAAAAATATTTTGCCATGCTTAAGAGGGTAAATTACCGGCTGCCTTCCGGCAACGAAAAATGGAGCTGGGAAGAGGTTGCCGGGGCAATGCGCCGGTCCCCCCAGGCCCTAGCTGTTGTTAACACCAAACAGGACGCCCTCGCCCTCCTGGATGCCTTAGACGATCCCGGAACATTGCATCTATCCACCCTCCTTTGCGGGGCACACCGGCGAAAAGTCCTGCAGGAAGTGCGCCGGCGTTTAAGCAGCGGCCGGCCCTGCCGCCTGGTCGCCACCCAGGTAGTGGAAGCAGGGGTCGACCTGGATTTTCCCCTCGTCCTGCGGGCAATCGGTCCCCTGGACAGGATTGTTCAGGCTGCCGGCCGCTGCAACCGGGAAGGAAAGCTGCAGGAAGGCCGGGTGATAATTTTTAATCCCGGTGAAGGCAGGCTGCCCCCCGGTAGCTATAAGACCGGGACCGAAATCGCCGCCACTATGCTTGTCAATGCAAAGGCAGTAGACCTGCACGACCCCGGACTATACCGCGCCTATTTCCAGCGCCTCTACCAGTCCTGCACCCTGGACGTTAAAGGAATCCAGGCCAGCCGCAGCGGCCTGAATTATCCCGAAGTGGCGCAGAAATTCAGGATGATCGAGCAAAGGGTGGTCCCGGTAATTGTCAACTATCGTGAAAACCCCGGGGATCGAAAGGTAGAGGATCTGATCATTGCCATACGCCAGCGGGGGGCAAACCGGCAAATCATGCGTTTATTGCAGCCGTACATAGTAAACATCAACGCTTACAAAATCAACTCTCTCCAGAAGGAAGGTGTGATCCAGGAATTAACACCCGGCCTGTATGAGTGGCTGGGAGGGTACGATGAAGTCCGGGGGGTTGTGACAGCGGCCCGTGACCCGGAAGAACTGGTGTTTTAATCTGGCTAAAACTACCCGGGAAAGGAAGTGCTGAAAAACATGGTTTTCCTTACAGGCGCCGGGTTAAATAATCCGGCGAGGATTGAGGGCTGGCTGGCGGTTAAAGTCTGGGGCGACCTGGCCTGTTTCACCCGGCCGGAAATGAAAGTAGAGCGCGTCTCTTACCCGGTGATGACGCCTTCGGCGGCGAGGGGAATACTGGAAGCCATCTTCTGGAAACCGGAGTTTTACTGGCGCGTGCGGCAGATTGAAGTATTGAAGCCGATTCGTTATTTCTCTATCCTCCGCAACGAAGTAAATAACAAAATGGTCGTATCCACCGCCCAGGGCTGGGCCAAAAATGGCGGTGGTTATTACGCCGACCAGGACCGCGCCCAGCGCCACACCCTGGCCCTGCGGGAGGTGGCCTACGTCATCCGGGCCGAGCAGGTCCCGGCCCCCCACGCCGGGGATATCCACCCGGCCAAATACAGGGACCAGTTCCGGCGGCGGGTAGAACGCGGCCAGTGCTACCATCGCCCCTACCTGGGCTGCCGGGAATTCTCCGCCTTTTTCGGGCCGGCCAGCGCCAATGACAAACCGGTATCCCACACCGAGAACCTTGGCCGCATGCTCCTGGACCTGAAATACAACACCGGCGGCAGCGGTACGGGTAAACCGGTATTCTTCGAAGCCCGTTTGGATAACGGCATCCTCCGGGTGCCGCAGGAGTTGTATGAAGAAATCGGGAGGTGAGTAAGCTACATGCTCTTAGAAAGCCTGCGGGAGTATTCCATGCGTTTGGAGGACATGCCTCCGGTCATGTACATTAAGACCCCCATCCGCTGGTTTATCGACCTGGACGGGGAGGGTAACCTGCTGGGCTTTGTTTCCGCCACGGGATCGAAAGCCAGGGGCAAAGATCGCGGCAAAATGATGTATGCGCCAAACATTTTACGCTCTTCCGGTATCAAACCAAAATTGCTCGCCGATAAAGGCGATTACGTCCTGGGCCTGGCCGACGAAAATTCAAAGCCGGAACGGGTGAAGGAATGTCATAATGCTTTTGTGGAACTGGTGCGCCAGTGCGCCGCCGCCACAAACAAATCGTCCGTCCGGGCGGTCCTGCGTTTCCTGGAAAACTGGGATCCCCAAAAAACAAGCCTGCCTGAAGACCTGGACCCAGGCGATAACCTGACCTTTAGGGTCGACGGCCGCCTGCCCATAGAAGACCCGGATATACAAAATTTCTGGGCCGGTTATACCAATCCTCAGGAAGGAGATACTGCTACCTGCCTTCTTTGCGGCCAGCTAAAAACTCCGGCCGATCGTCATCCTGTGAAAATTAAAGGTATACCCGGAGGTCAAACTTCGGGAATGGCTCTGGTATCAGCCAACGCTGAAGCCTTTGAATCCTACGGCCTGGAAGCATCTCGCATTGCCCCCATCTGCTTTGATTGCGCCGAGCGTTACGGCAAGGCGGCCAACGCATTAATCGAAGACGACGCCACCCATTTGCGCCTGGGCTCCTGCGTTTACCTTTTCTGGACCAGAAAACCATGTAGCTTTTCCATCGCCAGCCTCCTTTCCGATCCCCGCCCGGAGGATGTCAAAGCCCTCCTGGCCTCAGTTTATACCGGCCGCCAGGTCGAACCCGGGGATGACGACCTGTTTTATGCCACAGCCCTGGCCAGCAGCGGCGGCCGGGTGGCGGTGCGTGATTGGCTGGAAACGACCCTGGGCGATGTCAAGCGCAACCTGAGCCGCTTTTTTACCCTGCAGCAGCTGGTCGATCCCCGCGGCCGGGAGGGGCCGCCCCTGGGTTTATATCCCTTAGCCCTGAGTACCGTCCGGGAGGGCAAAGACCTGCCGCCGGCAACGCCGCGGGCCATTTTACGCCTTGCCCTCAATGGCGGCGCTCTCCCTTACTGGCTCCTGTTTGAAGCCGTCAAACGGGCTAAAGCTGAAAAAGGGCGGGAAAAAATAACGCGGCCCCGCGCGGCTTTAATTAAAATGGTTCTATTATCTCAAAAACCAAATTTCACGGAGGGATCTGCCTTGGAAAAACTGGACACGTCCAACCGGAACCCTGCCTATCTCTGCGGCCGCTTGCTGGCCGTCCTGGAAGGGATCCAGAGATCGGCTCTACCGGGAATTAACACCACCATCGTTGACCGTTTCTACGGGACTGCCTCTACGGCGCCGGCCGCTATCTTTAGCAGGCTTTTACGCGGCAGCCAGGGCCACCTGGGCAAGCTGCGCAAAGAAAAGCCCGGCCTTTATTATTACTGGCAACAAGCCCTGGAAAATATCCTGGGCGAACTATCGTCTTTCCCTCCTGTTTTAACCCTGGAGGAGCAGGGCTACTTTGCCCTGGGATATTACCACCAGCGGGCTGCCGCCCGTGAGAGTGCCAGTTCCGGGGAAGACGGGGAATGACCCAATTAGTGTTTATTAAACAAAATTACATTTAGGAGGAGATTGAGATGACCGTTTATACCAATCCCGAGGTACGCCACGATTTTGTCCTGCTGTTCGACGTCCGGGACGGCAACCCCAACGGCGATCCCGATGCCGGCAACCTGCCGCGCCTGGACCCGGAAACCATGCAGGGCCTGGTAACCGACGTCTGCCTGAAAAGAAAAATTCGTGACTGGGTGGACATGACCCGCGGCAACGAAGCTAACATGAAGATTTACGTCCAGCATCACGGCATTTTAAACGCCCAGCACCAGCGCGCCTACGACGCTCTTGGAGAAAAATCTACTGGTAGCAAACAGGACCGTGATATTGTCGAAAAGGCCCGGCAATGGATGTGCCAAAACTTCTATGATATTCGCATGTTCGGCGCCGTAATGACTACCGGCGTTAATTGCGGCCAGGTAAGGGGACCGATGCAGTTAACTTTTGCCCGCTCAATCGACCCCATCGTCCCCCTGGATATCTCCATCACCCGCGTCGCCATCACCCGGGTGGAAGACGCCGCCACCAACGAGGAGGGGGAAGGAGGCAAGGTCACCGAAATGGGCCGCAAAGCCCTGGTGCCCTACGGCCTCTATCTGGGTTACGGGTTTTTTAACCCTCACTTTGCCGCCGACACCGGTGTTAAACCGGCCGATCTTGAAGTTTTCTGGGAAGCCCTCCAGCGGATGTGGGATGTGGATCGTTCCGCCAGCCGCGGCATGATGGCCTGCCGGGGACTTTATATCTTCAGCCATACATCTCCCCTTGGCAACGCGCCGGCGGACAGCCTTTTTAGCCTTATTTCCGTAAGACGTCGAGAAGGGGTTAAAACCGCCCGCTCTTTCAATGACTATGTGGTTACAATCAATGAAAAAGCACTCCCGGCGGGTATTACCCTCAGCCGTTTAGTTGGCTAAAATTAAGACAAAAGGTGGCCCTCATGGAAAGCACAATCCTGCCCGGGTGGGACGACAGCGATATTGTCATGGTTTCAGCCCTGGAACATTACGCCTATTGTCCCCGCCAGTGCGCCTTGATCCATGTCGAACAAACATTTACGGAAAATATGTACACCCTTAAAGGGCGTTTCGTCCATGAGCTGGTCGATAATGAAAGCTGGGAGATGGAGGGCGGGGTGCGCATTGAACGCTCCCTGCCCATCTGGTCCCTGCGCTTAGGGATAATCGGCAAGGCCGACGTGGTTGAATTTCACGGTGATATCCCCTATCCCGTTGAATATAAACACGGTCCCAGGCGCAAACACCATCACGACGATTTGCAGTTATGCGCCCAGGCCATGTGCCTGGAGGAGATGACCGGCAGGCAGGTCCCAAAGGGTGCCATTTACCATCATTCTTCCCACCGGCGCAGGGAAGTTACTTTTGACAGCCGTTTAAAGCAAATGGCTGAGGAAACAATTATCAAAATCCGCAACATGCAGCACAGCAGCGTCCTCCCTGCTCCTGCGGCCGATGATCGTTGCCGGGAATGTTCTTTACAGGAATCCTGCCTGCCGCAGGTAAAAGAAAAAGGGCGTCTGCGCATGCTCCTTGGCGAATTGTTCAGGCATGAAGACAGTACCTGACTCCCGCTGCCACCACTGTATCTATTTTATCTTTCATTTTTTATCTAAGGATTGAAGAAGACAATGCACGTCCTTTTAAATACCCTGTTCCTCATGACACCCCGCACCCTGGTGCGCCTGGATCATGAAACGGTAAAAATAGAGGTGGAAGGGGAATTAAAGATGCAGGTTCCCCTGCATCACCTGGGCAGCATTGTTTGCTTTGGTGATGTTACCCTCACCACGCCGCTGATAATGCGCTGCGCCGAAGACAAACGTTTAATCGTTTATCATGACCAGAACGGTCGTTTTAAGGCCCGTGTGGAGGGGCCGGTATCAGGAAACGTATTCCTGCGCCGCGCCCAGCACCAGGTACTGACTGATAGCAAAATGACAACAGCTATTGCCAGGAATATAGTTGCCGGCAAAATACGAAACGCCCGGCAGGTAGTACTGCGCGGTGCCCGGGAAGCGGATAACGAGGAAGATGCAAGATTTCTTCAAGATACTGCCAGGGAATTGGCGCGGGGACTGGATGCCCTGGCAAAAACGCCTGATCTGGAGCAAATTCGCGGTATTGAAGGTAATGCAGCCCGGCATTACTTTGCAACATTTGACCGTATGGTCAGGGTAAACCGCGAAGCCTTTAGAATCACCCATCGCAACCGGCGACCGCCCCTGGATCGGATGAATGCTTTGTTATCCTTTATATATGCCCTGCTCCTGAATGACTGCCTCAGTGCAGTCGAAGGTGTGGGGCTCGATCCCCAGGTCGGTTATCTCCACGTCCTCCGTTCCGGGCGGCCGGCCCTGGCTTTAGATTTAATGGAGGAGTTCCGTGCAGTCCTGGCCGACCGTTTGGCCCTGACTTTAATAAACCGTCGTCAGGTAGTTGAAGGAGATTTTATCGAACGCCCTGGTGGTGCTGTATATATTAATGATAACGCCCGGAAAGAGATTGTCATTGCTTATCAGAAACGCAAACAGGAAGAAGTATATCACCCTGTCCTGGACCGAAAGGTGCCTCTGGGCCTGGTACCTCATATCCAGGCACGATTACTTGCCCGCGTCTTGAGGGGGGATGCTGAAGAATATTTGCCTTTTATGTACCGGTAAATATATAGCTTTAAGTGTGGTGTAGCGCCTGGCTCCCATAATAGGCGAATGTTGAAACTTAAGTGTGGTGCAGATAACATGTATATCCTAATAACCTATGATGTTTCTACAGAATCAGAAGCAGGAAAAAAACGCCTGCGTAAAGTTGCCCAGGTTTGTAAAGATTTTGGCCAGCGGGTGCAAAAATCTGTCTTTGAGTGCTCGGTTAACGAAACTCAATTTGAACAGCTAAAACACCGGCTCTTGCAGTGCATTGATGAAAAAAGCGATAGTCTACGGATTTACAGGTTACGAGAACCCCCGAAAAAGTACATCCAGGAGTACGGCGTTAATCATACGATCGATTTTGATGCCCCCCTGGTTTTGTAAACCCGCGAACATATAGCAAGGGGTAAAAGGCCGGGAGGTTCGCGATTATTGGTAATCAAGGCCTGAAGCTAATTTTAGGGGCGAAGTATAATGGTGTATAATCAATCAGCCATTAGGTTCGCGCAAAATAATAATTCAGAGGTTGCCCGCCAAGGGTTTTAGCGCGAACTGTTGCGCCCGGCTCCCATGCCGGGCGAGGATTGAAACCTGGGTTTTACGGAGATCCCGACGGGTCCGGAGGAGTTGCGCCCGGCTCCCATGCCGGGCGAGGATTGAAACATGCAGTGCCTGGAATACACTGACGGGAAGCTCCGTTGCGCCCGGCTCCCATGCCGGGCGAGGATTGAAACCTTGCAGATATCGTCCACAATCAGGATGTCACGTTGCGCCCGGCTCCCATGCCGGGCGAGGATTGAAACCTCATACGGCGTTCTGAACTCCTTAAGGAGTTCCTGTTGCGCCCGGCTCCCATGCCGGGCGAGGATTGAAACTTAATCTGCTTATGTAATAACTGTATGGACTTCCATGTTGCGCCCGGCTCCCATGCCGGGCGAGGATTGAAACCAATATTGGCTTCAGCGGGTAAGGGAACTGGAGGCGCGTTGCGCCCGGCTCCCATGCCGGGCGAGGATTGAAACACGTTGAAAGCATAGTTTGTGATAGTTGTTTACGAGTTGCGCCCGGCTCCCATGCCGGGCGAGGATTGAAACCAGGCGAAGAGGAAGACATTAAACAATTGGCGCATGTTGCGCCCGGCTCCCATGCCGGGCGAGGATTGAAACATGTTGCTTGAATGCAATCAAACAACATACCAGGAGTTGCGCCCGGCTCCCATGCCGGGCGAGGATTGAAACCCTTTGGTGTCTTTGCTGCTTGAATGCGATCAAGCGTTGCGCCCGGCTCCCATGCCGGGCGAGGATTGAAACACTAGGGAACACAAATAGTGTTTCCCCGTTATCGCGTTGCGCCCGGCTCCCATGCCGGGCGAGAAAAATTCGTTAGTTATAGGGAGGAATGCAGGTTTATAATGTCATTATACGCTTTTAAGAAGACGTGGTGTGCTGAATCAAGTGGCGCCAGTGGCACCGCAAGCCAGGTAATGGAAGAACTGCTCAATGGGAGCCTGCAATTAAAAAGCTTCTCAACGGGCTGCAAGAAGCAACAATATGAGTGCTATGGTTCGGTGGCCGAGCGAAAATCCTGGACCACTGGTGTAGATCGTAAAATAGAATTTACGATCGTCAAATAAAACTAACCCACTTGTGATAAAATTTCCCCTGAGAGGTGAGGAAAAAGAGGTAGTCAACATGTACAAGTGACAGCGCAATCAAGGCACTACTAGCTCAAGGGGCCGGCATCAGGCAGATAGCCAGGACAGCAGGGGTGTCCAGGCAACGGCACTTCCGCTCTCCCCCTGTTCATGATATAATGCCAATGCAGTCTTTTTCTAAATAGAGGGAGTGCGCTTTAAAAATGCCTGCTCTAAATGAACACCAGCGCCGTCATATTATAGAACTACTGGAACAGGGCGCCGATCTGCCTGCCGATTATAAAAACCTGCTCTTCCCCCCCGAGCGCCAGGAATATGAACTCGTTTATGCCGGTAAGGAACGCGAGGAAGACATCCTTACCGAAACTATGGCCGTGCCCCTGCAACCTGTAAAGACCTTTTTTACTAATGGTCATAACGATGATTGGTGTAATATGCTCATTTTTGGCGACAACTTGCAGGCGATGAAAAGCCTCTTACGATGGAAAGAAACGGGCAGGCTGGCCAATGCGGACAATTCCCCTGGGGTCAGGTTAATTTATATCGACCCGCCTTTCGCCACCAGGCAGGAATACAGAAGTACGCAGGAAGAAAGGGCATACCAGGACAAGCTAATCGGAGCCAGGTTTATCGAGTTCCTGCGTAAAAGACTGGTCTTAATGAAGCACCTGTTGGCCGACAATGGCAGTATTTATGTACACCTGGATGAGAAAAAAAGTCACTACATAAAAGTAATAATGGATGAAATCTTCGGGGAAAGCCGCTTCCAGCGGGAAATCATCTGGCGGATCGGCTGGCTTTCTGGTTTTAAGACGCAGGCCAAAAATTGGATAAGAAATCATGACGTTCTCTTTTTCTATACAAAAAGTGACGACTTCATCTTCAACAAGATTTACCTGCCTTATCCTGAGGGTTATACCAGGCGCGATGGCTCCCCACCTGAGGGGGCAGGTTATCCTGTAGAGGACACCTGGAACTGCTATGAACTGGATCACCTTGATTCTATTCAGATTATGAGCTTTTCCGGGGAAAAGACGGGTTTTCCTACGCAAAAAAATGAAAACCTGCTCGAACGCATTATTCGCGCTTCCTCCAACCCGGGAGATATCGTGCTGGATGCCTTTGCCGGTTCCGGTACTACCCTGGCGGTGGCGGAAAAGCTGGGGCGCCGCTGGATAGGTATCGACAGCAGCAAGCTAGCTATCTATACTATCCAGAAACGCCTGCTAACCCTAAAAAAAGAAATCGGCAACCGGGGTGAACCCCTTACTCCCAAACCCTTCGTTCTTTATAACACCGGCGTGTATGATTATTCCCAGCTCCAGGGCTTTTCCTGGCAGGAATGGCGTTTTATTGCCCTCCATCTTTTTCAGTGCCGGGATGAACCCCACATGGTAGGCGGCGTACAATGGGACGGTTACCTGGGTACCGATGACGTGCTGGTCTTTAACCACCTTCACGGCGGCGGGGCGGTGCTGGACCATATTTTATTGACGAATTGCATGAACAAAGCGGTGACAGGGCTAGTTCCCGTTATTTTATCATCGCCCCGGCAGCGTGCGTGACCTTCCTCGAAGATTATATCACTAAGGGTCGGACACGCTACTACATCCTGCGCATCCCCCATTCTATAATTAACGAATTGCGCAGCCGCCATTCTCAGGCTATTGCCCAGCCTTTAAACGAAAAACTGGTCAATGAGACCGTAAAGGCCGTGGGCTTTGATTTCATTCGTTTGCCCGAGGTCCAGTGTGAATACTTCATTCGAGCCGGGAAAGGGGAGCAGGCCAGCGAAGCGGTGATCCGGATCCTGACTTTCAAAAGTAAAGCTATGGTAAAAGGAGCGTCACAAAAAGGCAACCTGGAAACCCTTTCCATGGTCATGGTGGATTACGATTACGATGGGCAGGTCTTTGCCCTTGATGCCGTCTTTTATGCCGACAAAATTAAAAAGGATGGCTGGGAAGTGCGGATGCCGCTGGCTTCCTTAGGTGACCGGGTGATGATCATCTATGTGGACATCTACGGCAATGAGTACAGGGAGATTAAAATAGCGGGAGATTTTCAACCCCCCGCCCATGCTCTCCTGTTCCACCCATTTGCGGTGCTCCAGCATGGCCTGCAGGAGAGGGTGCCAGGAAACGTAAGCAGGATCTTCAAGCAGGTGCCGGAGCTTGGCGGCATACTCATCGCCGAAGGGTATGCCGACATGTAAATACCTGCTATAAGTGTCTACATCCATGAGATAAGGCTGCAAGTCGGGAATAAAATTGCTGCGGATGTATTCGTAAATGCGGATGCCGCCGTAGTCCATGTCGCCCCAGTGGTAGACCGGGGGCCAGGCGGCGGCTGCAAGAGTTTCCCGGTAATCCTGGAGCCGGCGCAAAAAAAGCTGCACGCCCCGGTGGGGGAAGCCGCCGGTATATACTGCCAAGACGGCAGGACTCCCTGCTGCCGGACACCGGTCATCTCCCCTTTCCCGTACTGTAACTGCCGGCTCGCTCAAATTCCGAACAACCTGGTGGTAACTGGTCAAATTCTCCACCAGGAGAATCCGGGGAGCGGTAACAGACGTTATCTCCATGGCCCGCACCGTGTGGGCGGACAGGCCCAATCCGCCCGGCAGTTCCCCTACATCGAACACCGAGCTTCCCACCCGGAAGGCAAAACCCCCGGCCGCCAAGACCATTTTGGGATTATCGGTCAGGCCGACGCTGTCCAGGTACTCGGCGTCGGTTTCATATTCCTCCGGCCCGTGGGATTTGAGGAGGGCGAGCAGCCGTTTTTTCACCCCCTGCTCGAAGGCCTTGGAATCCCCCAGGACCCGCTGGCTGAAAATGCGCTCCGGTATGCTGTCTTCCAATTCAGGCAGGGCCAGGAGCACCTTGACCAGCCCCGCATACCCCTCCGGGTCATCCAGGTCAAGACCTGCCGAACGTCGCTCTGCTAAGGAAGCGTCTGCCCCGGCCCACCACCGCCGCACCCACTCCCAGGGGTGGGCGGCAAGGGGCGCCAGGACCCGGCGCATCCTGTCTATTCGTTCCGCCCGGGGCTCCAGGCCCGCCAGCTCATAGGCCAGGGGTATGGCATCAAAGTTCAAATACACCTTTTCCACCCGGCGGCCTTCCTGGAAACGGGGCCAGGTGACCTCCACCACCCCGGCATCCGCCAGTTCGGCCAGGGCGGCATGGATGGCTTCCCTTTTACGGTGGTCCATCTCGTCGAAATAATCGCCGGCCAGGGGGCTCTTCTGCATGGCAAACTGGGGCCGCTGCTTGCCCGGTGTCCCGGTTTGAAAGGAGCGGCTGCCTTCATATTTACTGATCAGTAAAGAGAGAATCCTGGACCGGTACTGTTCCCGCAGGTCCCCGCCCGTCCCAGGCATGTCTTATACCCCCTCGCCGCTGCCGCATGTTTTCGACACCCTCCCTGCCTTCGTTTCTGGCGTACTCTTCGTCATAGCCGCCGGAGGGTGTTTCCTTATCTAACCCGGCCGGTTGCTCGACGCTTGCAGTCACTTCTTCCAGGGCCAGGATTTCCTGGCGGCTGACCATGTCCACAAAACAGTGGAACCCGTTGCGGTGCACCAGCAGGGTGGTGTCCACCTCGGGCGCCATGTGCTGCATCTTCTCGTCGGGCACGGCGGCAATGAGCTGCAAATTCATCCGCTTGATGAGCCGGAGGCTGGTCTGGATGCGCTCTTCGTCCATCT
Source organism: Neomoorella sulfitireducens (assembly GCF_024733845.1). Taxonomy (GTDB): domain Bacteria; phylum Bacillota; class DSM-521; order Neomoorellales; family Neomoorellaceae; genus Neomoorella; species Neomoorella sulfitireducens. The sequence continues at coordinate 106,050 of NZ_JANRHG010000007.1, read as the reverse complement.
TGTTGAAGGCCTCGTCGAATACCACCAGGCGGATGGTCTTGCCCGTGGTATAGAGGTGGTTGAAGGAGGCCAGGATGGCGACGTAAAAGGGTGTCTGGGTTTCACCACCCGATTTTTCCCGCAGCACCTGGGAAAAAGAATAGCGGTGGTCGCCGCTGGTGACCACGATGTCGAAATCCAGGTAGTTGCGGTAATCGGTAAACTCCTCCAGTTCCCCGGCCTCGCCGCGGATGAGCTTCTCAAAAAGCTCATGGAGGACGGCCGCCCGGTCGTCCTCAGGCAGCTCAAAAAGGGAGCCTTGCTCCATTACCCCGGGGTCCATGATCACGTCATAAAAACGCCTGTACCTCTCACTGGGCTTAATCTCAAAGTGGTAGCGGTCCTCGTGGAAGGGGAAGTTTTTCAGGGCGTAGTTGAGCTCGTTGAAATCCCGCCGCGCCGCCTCGATGGCCTCGCGGAGCTTGTAAATAAAGTGGGATTTAAATTCCTCCTCCGACTGCCGCAGGGCCTCGGCCAATTTTTCCCGGTAGCGGGGGATATCCACCGTGGCGATTCCAGCCAGCAGGGACTGGTAGATTTCATTGCCGGCGGCGCCGGGATCGGCGCTGTAGGTGTAGCGCAGGTTGTACTCGTGGCGCATGTCGCGCAGGCGCTGGTACTCCTGCTCCCGCCTGGTGATGTTGCCCTTCTGGCTGTTCTCCCAGTTGATCAGCTTGTTGGCGGCGGGCAAATCCTGCCCCTCTACTTCCCGCCAGCGTTCCTCGGCCCGGGGCAGGAGCTCGACAGGATACTGTTCCCGCCATGCCTGCCAGGAAGATAAAGCTTCCCGCACCTTCTCCTCCTGCAGGTAGAGCTCCGTTCGCTTCTGGTTCAATTCGTTCTCGCGGCTTTTTTTCAGACCGCTGATTTCTATAATCTTATTCGACAGCTCTTTTTCGCGGCGGTCCCAGTAGAAATACTCTTCCTTCAACCGCTCCACCTCTCCCAGGTCCAGCCGCTCCAGCTCGACGGCGAGAACGGTCCGCTCTTCTTCTAGGCGGCGGATGCGGGCCGGCAGGTCCAGTTTTTCGGCCATGCCGGCATAGAGGGATTTCCTGTCGGCCAGCCGCTCCAGCCACCCGGCCATTTCTTCCCGGCGGCGCCGCAGTTTCGCGATCTGCTCCTTCGTTTCCGCCAGCTCCTGGCGCTTGATCTCCAATTGGCGGGCGATGGCCCGGGCGCCGATATAGGGCACGGCGTAGCGGTGTTTCTCCAGCTGCCTGGCCACCAGGTTGTGATAGGACATGCAGGTCCTGGTGATGGCCGTGGCAAAGCGGCGCAGGTCCTGCTCGTCGCGGGCCTTCATCACCCGGCCCAGGAGGTGGTCGATATGGGCCTGGATAACCGGGTTGGCCGTCACCATTTCTTCCGCCAGGGAACCCTCCCGGGCGGTGCCCAGGTACTTTTGTTCTTTCTCGGTATCCACCAGGCCGGCACCCTCAACCTGGTAATTTTTCTTTTCCCGCTCATAAAGGGTCAGGGCCTCTGCAAAACAGTCCGGCGCCACCAGCAGGTCGAAACGCTGGGTGTGCAGGTAGCCCTCGATGGCATCCCGCCAGCTTTCGTCCTTTATATCCATTTCCTCGCAGAAAATCCACACCGGCGAACGCCCTTCAAGGCGCTCTTCCAGCAGATTTTTAAGGTTGACGACGCTCTGGGGGTAGGGCCGCTTTTTATTTTCCAGGTCGCGGATCTGGCCCTCCAGCTCTGCCATTTGCCCCTCCAAATGGGCCAGCCGCTCTTCCAGGCGGCCGGCGGCCCGGGCAAAGCGACCGTATACCCCGGCCAGGAAAAGGCCCGCCTCGCGCACCGCAGCCGCGGTTTCTTCCCCGGGGTGCCAGCCGGGATCACCGGCGGGGAGCAGGCCGGCAAAAAGCTCCCGGACCCGGGCCAGATGTTCCCTCTCCCCCGGCTGCCACTGCCAGTATTCGTCTTCTTCCACTGCCATAAGGCCCGCCAGCAGGGCCTTTTCCCTTTCAACGGTCTGGCGCAAAGCCGCCAGCATCGTCTGCTGCTCTTTCAGTTCCTTATCCAGGCGGGCCAGGCCCTCCTGCAGCTCCTGCTGCCGCCGCTTTAATTCATGTCCCTGCCATTTTTGATATGCTATTTGCGCCTTCTCCCTGGCCTCCTGCTGCCCGGCCCGCGCCAGTTCCAGCTCGCGGCCCAGGCGCTCCACCTCGCTCGCCAGGAAACGGATGCCGTCTTCCAGTTGCTGCTTGAGCTCCGCCTCGCGGGCGTGTCTTAAGCCGCGGATAACGTACTCCTGGACGGCAACCGTCTCCCGCAGGCGGGCAAAGGTTTCATACTGGCGGCAGATTTCCTCCAGCTTCTGCCGCCTTTCTTCCAGGGCTTCCAGCTCGGCCCGGTAGCGCTCGTGAATCTCAAAATTCTGCCGCAGGAGGTCCAGCTGCAGTTCCTTCTCGTCCAGGATATACTGGTAGACGAAGTCGCGCACGTTCTGGATGGGTTTAAAGGAGAGGGCTTTAACGAAAACGGGGAAAAAGCGATCGCTATGCAGGCCCAGGCGGTTTAAAAGGGCCTTCTGGTAGCCCATCTTGCTGCGCTCGAAAATATGGCGGCCGGGCAGTTTCTGGCAGTAGCGGTGAAACTCCTCCCGGTTTTTCCAGCGTTCCGCCGCGCTCCAGAAGTCGAGATCGGAAAGCCGCACTCCCGCCAGGATGAAGTACTCCTCATCAACTGCATCATCGCCGTAAACGTCCATGACAACGCCGATGACAAAAGTTTCCCGCTTCTCCTGGTCGTAAAACTCGGCTACAATATAGCCGGTAAAATCACCTTCCCGCAGGTATTTGCGCTCCTCGCCGCCGGTTTTGCCCCGCAGGTAGCTGATGAGGGAACGCCGCGCCTCGTCGTGAGCTGCCGAGTTGAAGCGGATCTGGCGCTGGTTGGCCACCAGCAGGACCTGCAGGGCATCGATGATGGTCGATTTGCCGGCGCTATTGCGGCCGGCGATAAGGGTCTGCTGGCCGAACTCCAGGGTTTCGTCGTGGAAGTAATGCCAGTTAATCAGCCGCAGGCGGCGCAACCACTTCATCCGGTGCAACCTCCCTTCCCTGCTCGTAGTTAGCTATTTTTTGATGCAACTTCTCCACCGTATCAGCCCGGACAGCGTAAAGAAGGGTGTGGAACAGGCGGAAGGCGCAGTCGTCGGAGCTCAGGTCGTCATCCAGGGGTTCCAGGAGCCTGTACTGGGTGCCAAGGCGTACCAGTTCCTGCAGCCGGGTTTTATTAAAAAGAGGAAGGCGAAAGGCTTCGTACTTGGCCCGGATTTCGTGGAGGGTGGTTACCGGGAATTCGCTCAACGATAGGCCCTGGCGCTTTTCCTGGTAGATAAGCCGGAGAACCAGGAGCCAGATGCTCTCCTCCCGGGTGAGGTTGCGCCGGCATCCCGCTTCTGGCGCCAGGACGAAAATGCACTCGTGGCGGTCGTCAAAGACGATTTCCCAGCCCAGGAACCGGAAAAAATCCTCCAGGGCCTGGCGGTGGCGTCGCGCAACCAGGTAGTGTTCTCTTTCCTGCTCTTTGTTTAGGAAGTTTACGGCCAGCAGGCGGTTGATGACGTCCCGCAACCGCTCCCTGTCCTGCTCGCTTATATTTTCTCCCGGGCCAAACACCGGCAATCACCGCCTTCCCTGCTCTTTTGCCGTCGTCATGTTATATACCCTTGCCCTGCTTTCAAACGGCCCGCCGTTTCCCGGGCCTGTCCACCCTGATGACCCGCCGGTCGGAAAAACGGTAACCGCCTATATCGAGAATGCGGTTTTCGCCGCCCGCCACCAATTGATAGCCCGCCAGGCCGTCGTAGCCGTAAAGGTAAACATAGAGAAGATACAGGAATTCCTCCATGTTTTGGGGCACCAGCTCGGCAATGCCCATCTCCCGGCGCGTCCCCATCCGGCCCAGGACATAGGCGCCCACCTTTTCCCGGGTTACGGCCTGCCGTACCCGCTCCAGGCTTTGTTCCTTAAGCTGCCTTTTGAGTTCCTCCGGCACGGCCACCACCACCACGGGTTCCGGTTTATGAGGCGCCCGGCGCCGCCGCGGTGTGTAGAGGGACTGCTCATTTACAAGATTTAAGCGCATCAAATTGAAAAGGCCGGCCAGGCAGGATTCCATCTCGAAGTTGCCCTCCCTGATGCCTGCCGCCGTCCACTCCAGGATGTGCGCCAGGTAGCGATCGACGCTGGAGCTGTGCTGGCTTAAATACCGGGCCCGTTCATAAGAGGCTCGCAGGTACTGGTTGTGGCGCAAATCGATCTGGTAAAACATCTCGTCCAGGCTGCGGTAAATCTCCTCGATATCCATCAAAGCGCGACGCATCTCACCGGCGGCCTCTTCCCTATCGGTAAAAAACTCGCTGCGCAGGGCGTCTTCCACGGCCCGGGCCATCCATTCCGGGTCCAGGAGCCACTCCTGCACCGTGGTGAGGATCCGCTGCCGGTACCGGGAGACGTGGTCGGAAGTCTTGAGGCGGTGGTAGCTGCGGTCGATGATGTGGGCCTTGTATTCTTCAAAATGGTGGTCCAGCACTTCCTGGATGGAAGTTTTGGCCACCACCTGCTCCATATGGTGCTTCATGTTGTTGACCAGCGCCCGCAGTTCTTCCAGAAATTCCTGGGTTATCCTGTGGGCCTCCAGGATGGCAAAGCCGGGCCTTAAGCGTGCTTCCTCGCCGGAAAGGAGCTGGTAGGTGACGAAGGCGAAGCGCTGGTACTCGACAACCCTGTTCTCGCACAACTCCTGAAAGACTGCCAGCAGCCTACTGGCATAGCGGGGCAGGACAATATAGCGGCGGAAATTATCCCGTACTTCCACCTGGATCCATTGCAGCCTGTCCAGGCGGCGCAAAAGGGCTCCGGCCTTGAGCCTTGCCAGATCCTCGCCGCCTGCTTCTTGAATCGTTCCGGGAGGCACCCGCTCCTCATCTTCCTCCACCTCATAGATGACGCCTTCTTCTTCCCGGCTCTCGATCAGCTCCTGCATCAAATCCCGCATAACCTCATACTGGATACCAAAGCGGTTGATCCGGTACTGCTCATAAAGAAGAAGGAGGGCCTCGGCGTAAATTTGCCGGTTGCGGCCGCTGAAAACCTGAAAAAGACGCTCCGGCAACACCTCGAAAAGCTTCAACAGGCAGACCCCCGGTAATTACTAGGCAATCATCGCCGGTTCTCCACTATTCCTTACCTGCCGTATGCTATTCGACATTTTTAAAGGAAAATCCTCGTCTGACACCCATCACCGCAGTAAATAATAATGGCGCCTCCTTTTACTCATCCCGGAGGCACCATTAGCGTTTATTTCTGTAATAGACGTTGTAAAGGTGGCACTACCTGTTTTTTGCGGGACATAACTCCAGGTAAAAAGATGCTGTCCGTCCCGGGGGCAACATTAAAAGCCCGTTCCACGGCCCGCGCCTGGGGCCCGGTGAATAGCAGCTCCGTACCGTTACGCATCAAATCAGTGACCATCAGGACAACTAAATCATAATTCCTCTCTACCTGAAGCTTTTCCAGTTCGGTCTTGAGTTCCCGGCGGTCGACCGGCAGGGTACCGGAATCGATAATTTCAATCTGACCAATGCCGATTCTGGTGCCGCCGAAGTTGAAGTTTTTAAAATCCTCCAGGATAATCTCCCGTCCCGAGCGACCCACCAGGGAAGAGCCGGCCCGGAACATTTCCCGGCCAAAATCATTTACGTCTATTCCTGCTATCCCGGCCAGCCACTCTGCCTGTCCTTTATCGGTTAAAGTGCTTGTCGGCGATTTAAAAAGCAGGGTGTCGGATAAGATAGCCGCGCACAGGACGCCGGCAGTGCCCTTTTCCGGTTCCAGGCCCTGCTCGCGGTACATCTTGCTGACAATGGTTGCCGTACTCCCCACCGGTTCATTGCGAACCATTACAGGCTCGGCAGTCTCGATATCGGCCAGGCGGTGGTGATCAATGACCTCCAGGATTTTTGCTTCTTCAATGCCAGGTACGGCCTGGCTCTTTTCATTATGGTCCACCAGGATAACCCTTTTGCCGGGCATGGCCAGCAGGTGGTAGCGGGCAATTAAACCCACAAAGCAGTGGCCGTCATCGACTACCGGGTAATTGCGGTAACGCGTGTCCAGCATGGTCTGGCGAACTTCCATGATAAGATCGTCCTGATGAAAGACCACCAGGTTATCCCTTTGCATCACCTTGCCAACGGGCTCATCCATGGGAACTTTACCCGTATCCCAGGCTTCCAGGAGTAACCTTGCCAGGTCCCCAACGGTAAAAAGGCCCAGCAAGTGCCGGTCATTATCGACAACAGCCAGGGTTTTAACACCGTGCTGGCGCATAAAAATACCTGCCTGGCGCACAGTGGCTTCCGGAGAAATAAAGAGAAGCCCGCCGTCCAGGACGTCCTTTACCCTGGTACGGACATCTTCAATTAAAGGCGGGGCAGGGATATTGAAATAAGATAGGACAAACTCCGTCTCCCGGTTAAGCCTGCCGCACCTGGCGGCCTGGAAACCTCCCTGCTGCAGCTCATTCTTTAAAGAGGCGTAACCAATGGCCGCAGCAATAGAATCCGTATCCGGTCGCTGGTGCCCTATTACCAGGATTTCTTTCCCCACGTTCTAAATCCCCCTTAATAGGACTTCCCTGTTCTTTTATCCCCGGGATAGATTAAGCCCGTACACCCTGGCTTTGTACAGCCTTTTTAAATTTTATTGCAAGAAGCATGAAAAAGCAATGATCCGCTGCGGCCTGATCCTAACGACCGGCCGCAGCTGTAAGGGCAGCAAGTATGGCCCCTTTTCTTTATAAAACGCCTATACTGTGATATACTTAATTGTTCACCCTGAGGTAGGCTGGTAAAATAAATAAATGAAAATAAAGCAGGAGGAATGTCCATGGAAAGGGCGCCAGAGGCCCTGGCGCGGCTGGAAAAAGTGCCGTTTTTTATCCGGTCAAAGGTTAAAAAGCAGGTTGAAGATTACGTGCGGGAAAGGGGCGGCCGGATAGTGACCGACGCAGACGTAACGGCAGCCCGCCGGGTCCTGGCAGGTAAGAGCTAAAGCCTCTTTTGTTAATGGTTAATGCATCAGCACTGACTAATATCTTTAACCACAAGAGTTTCAAGCTGATCGACAAATAATTTTACTTCATCAAACCAGGGAGCAACAATATCTGCTTCAAATTTAACCAGGTCGGCATAATCAGCTTTTGGCGGGCATCGAACAGCCTGTTATATAATGTTCCGGTCGAAGGGTTAACCAAACCAGTTTTTACGATCTTTTGGTGGAAAAGCGAACGGATACCTGAATGTTTGGCTGACGAGTAACCCTTTGCAAGGAGAATAGCAAAAACAGCGTAGAAACAGGCATAATATAACCGATTAACGGAAGTACGTATATGGCCTTCTGAAAAAAGCAATTCCCTTCAGTTATAGCCTCTTTAGCGCGTTCCATCCTGTATAGGATTAACTGCTTAATTTCTTCTTTCACAGAACTATCCCCTCACGTCTTACATTCTGGGTAAAAGGCATGGCCTGGTATAGAGGGGAATTCCACTCCTGTTCGCTAAAAACCGCTATTGATAAAACTGCTCCTGTCTCTAACTCTACCGGGTAAAGTTTCTCGCGGATTGCATCTTCAAGGTGCCAATTTACAAGTCCTTTAGTAAGGATGTAAGCGTCAAATACAACCCACCTTTGCCGAAGAAAAAATAACCCCCACCTATCACCTAAGTGGGGGCTATAACAACCTTAATTATTCATCCGGCAGACAGGGGGCAGGTTTTTCGACCACGGCAGGAGTTCATCCAGGGCATCTTTGTCCTCAATGTCCAGGTTGGGAAGTTTTTCAAAGAGGAATATGAGGTACTGGAAGGAATTTAACCCATTTTCTTTTGCCGTTTCTATAATGCTGTAGGTAATGGCGCTGGCTTTGGCACCACGCGGGGTGTTGGCAAACAACCAGTTCTTGCGGCCGATGACAAAGGGCTTGATTGAGCGCTCGCTGCGGTTGTTGTCCAGTTCCAGGCGCCCGTCCTGTAAAAAGGCGACGAGTTTATCCCATTGGTCCAGGCAATAATAAACCGCCCGCCCAAAGGCACTTTTGGGCAGCACCTGCGCTTTCTGCTTCTTAAGTCATGTTAAAAATTCGTCCAGCACGAACCGGCAGGGGTGTTTGCCGGCCCGGGTAGTCTGGTAATCGTAAAGGACAATTGACGGTCCTCCCCTTCCGGTACGGTAAAGCCAGAGATATGATTTGGCGGTAGCTTCCCTTCCGGGTTCCTGCAGCACCTGTAAGGTCGTCTCGTCGGCATGGAGAATGTCTCTTTTGCTGCTCAGGTAAAGGTTCAGCACGGGAGGCCGTCGAGCAGCCAGCGCAGTTCCCGGCGGCTTATGGTGATGGTGGAAGAAGCGGTTGCAGAAAACGAAAAGGCAAGAAGAGAAGGGGTCCAGCTCAAACCCTTCCTTGACCAGCACCGCTAACCCGTCAATGGACTTGCGCAAGTCAGTGGCGCCGCAGGCGAGATAAACCCGGTCGATGCCAGCTTCATTTAGCATATCGCTACCAGCACCCGGACTACCTGGGCTAGCAAGGCGGGATCAAAACCGGGTCTTACCTCGATGCTGGCCGGCCCTACATTAACCAGTAAAGCGTGGCCCTTTTCTATAGATGCCTGCTCGGTTATTTTTACCGGCAACCACCGGTCTGATTTACCCGGGGAAACTGCGTCCTGGTCTTTATACTTCCGCAGCCAGTACCATAATTGTTTGGGGTTAATGTCTTTATGGATAGCGCACCATTCCCTGACGCTTTGCCCACTTTTCTTGTATTCGGCTATCCGGGTTTCCCATAGTGCTTGCCGTTCGGCTTTGGTCATAAAAAAACCTCCTCAGCTTGTTTTCTGAGAAGGATTATCCTATCCCCTATGCTTGGGGGTGGTGCCGAAGTGGGTTGTATTTGACGCTTACTCTTCCGCAAGCTTTTCAATTCGTTCAACACGGCGGGCGCAAGCAATTAAATTTGCACCCTCTTCCGCAAAACGCAATGCGGCACCGTAACCCACTCCAGAACTCGCACCCACCAACAAACATGATCTTCCACTTAAAATACCCATAAAATCACTCTCCTTCGTTAATAGTTAATTCTTAAGCTTGCTGTGCAGCCTGGTTAGATTGTGCTTGCGGTACGCTCTCCAACTTTTTGAGAGGCAGTGCAAAGATAATAACTGCCACTGCAGCACCGGCTGCAATCCATAAACCTATAGGCATTCCGTTCATCGGGCCAAATGCTGTGATTACCGCTGTATATATGGAAATACCAATTGCCGAACCAAGGTTTTGTGCAAGCTGAACAACAGAGTTGCCTTGCTGGCGGATCTCCGGTCGGATCTGGATCTGGGGTGCGACCGCCGGAGCTACACCACCTGCGGTGCTGTAGAAACCGGCCAGGAATGTAAGAATATAAACAGTAATAAGCGGAGTAGTTGGTTTGAGCAAAAAGATAATCGCAACAGTTACAATGACTCTAAGGACACCACTAAACCAAACTAAGACAGTTCGGCCATTCCCTGCCACGGCAATCATCCGTCCCAGGATCGGCCCCATAAACAACCCGGCAATGGAATAGAAAGATATTGCAGCTCCGGCTGACAAAGGGCTTTGTTTCATGACGTACAAAATATAGAGGGGCAGGAAGAAAAAAAGAGCCATTGTTGAGAGGTTGCCAAAAAAATTCGCCGCCGCCAGACAAACTGTATTCCTGTCTGTGAGTACGGTTGAAGGAATAAAGGCATCGGCTCTCTTTTCCTTAACGACAAAGATTAAAACTAATAAAGCAATGAACGAAAGGGCAAGCAGGGCATTGTTCTGTATGCTGCCAAAGGGCGCAATTTTACCGAGGGATAAGGCTAGAACTAAAGCACCTAGGAACACAGCCACCGAAAATGCTCCGGGATAATCAAACTTGCCAATAGAACGGGCCATGGACTTGGCTTCTTCTTTCGAAACCTTGCAGCCAAAAAACATAAGCAAACCTGAAAGCGCAAAAAGCGGGGAAATAATAAAGTTAACAACACGCCAACCTGCAATTTGAATAATCATCCCGGTCAGAGTCGGGCCAATGAGCATGCCCAGGCTCTGCATAGTTCCTACTATTCCCAGATAGATTCCGGCCTGCTTCTGATCGTACATATCCCGGATCAATGAATAACCAAGGATATAGATGGACGGGCTGTACATAGCCAGTAAAGTAGAAGGAAGGACTATGACCCACATATTCGGGGCTATACCGCGCAGGAATATACATGCGGCAGCTACAAGGAGGGACACTGTGAAAAGAATGCGCCTGCCGGCAGGGTTTGCAGCGGCAAAATAACCATATAGTGCCATCAATATGATACTAACCACACCGCTGAGTGTCATGGCCAAAGAATAAAATTCAATGCCGCCGATTTCTTTTGCCGCTACCGGGAGCAAAGTGGAGGCACCTGAAGATACTAAGATTGAAGTAACTATTGCTAGGTACACAGCAATAACTGACATTATTTTTTTCCCAGGTGGGTTTGCTTGGAATGGATTCATAAACATTCACCCCTCCTCTTAATTTTTTTGATAATAGAACTACGCCCTAGATAGTAATCTCATAACCTATTTTTGTTGATGATGTGATAGATCACCACGAGCTGACGCTGGCAGGAGAAACATAGTTATTGCCAAGCAGCTTTTCGCGGAAAGCAACATTAAGTTCATCGAGAGTCCAGAGAGCTCCTTTTTTAGAGATCTCGGAAGCGTATGCGGGATCTGAATAATGTTTGATAATACCTGAGGCATAAATGGCGAATACGCGACCGGTGATGTAAGAAGCTTCCTCAGTGCACAGGTACGCGATAGCGGGACCGATGCCGACAGGGTCGCCGTGATTTTCCTCAACCATCTTTAAGATTTTAGGGTCGAACTCTTTGCCTCCAGTTTCTTTCGCGTCGCGAACCATTTTGGCGAACTCAACAGTGTGTGCGGGAGAGGCGCCCTGGGGGCAAAAGGCGTTGACGGTGATACCAAAGCGATACAGCTCCCTGGCAGCGGCCCAAGTCATACCGACAATTCCGGCATTGGCGGCGCAGTAAGCGATGTTGCCGGGCATACCAGTCCAAGCTTCAGAACTTGTGTTGAGGATACGGCCGAAGCCTTGCTCAATCATATGCGGTACGGCGAAGTGCATCAGGTTGAAAGAGCCCTTTAGTTTCGCTTTAGTAAGTAATTCCCATAATGCTTCGTCGGTGGAGACAACGGAACCCGTGCCCATGCCGCTAGCGTTGTTTACGATGATGTCGATTCTGCCAAAGGTGTCGATCGCAAAATTGACCATATTTTCAGCGGTTGCCCAATCGGAAACGTCGCCATAAAAAGGAGCCGCTTCGCCACCTTCTGCCTTAATCAGCTCGGCAGTGCTCCCTGCGTCACCGACTTGTTCAAGCATTTTTTTCCACACGTCCTCAGGTATGTTCTCTTTTTTTTTATCCAAGGAGCCAGAACCTGGCTTTCTGTTGTTGGTAATGACCTTGGCACCTTCACATGCCAAATAAACAGCAATGCCTCTGCCGATGCCTTGGCCTGAACCCGTTACGATTGCGACTTTACCTTTAAGTTTTTTTGCCATTTGCTTTATCCTCCTTTTCAATAAATGATTGTACTGCAAAAACCTTTCAGTAGTTATCCTGGTGGGTAATTTACCTGCTTTTGGGGCTTAAAAGTGGAAACGCGTCCTATAAAATTGGTCTATAAATCCCTCCCGGTGGAGCTTATTACGAGGAAAACAGTTACGAAAACCACTTTTTGCAGGAGAATCATTTTTGTATTCCCCATCTCGCCCCTCCATCGACAACTACTGTTGCCCCGTGCATATAGTTGCTGATTTCCGTGCACAGCATAAAGACAACCCGAGCTACATCATCCGGATCTGTCGTCGGAGCCGAAGGATGGGTTTTAGACAATTCAATAATCTCCGGCGGACGTTTTATACTCATTCCACCCACAGTCAACATGCCGCCCGGCGCTACACAATTGATATTAATGCCAAGAGGTTTCAATTCCTTTGCCAGTGACTGCGTGATTCCTACAACGCCGGATTTAGCAGCTACGTAATGTATCATGCATCCATATGTTGGTTCCGCGGAAAATCCTGCCACAGATGCGACATTTACAATTTTGCCTCCTCGTCCCTGCCTAACCATTTGCTTGACAACTGCCTGGGTGAAAAATAACGTGCCTTTTAAATCCGTATCAACCGTATCATCATATGTTTCTTCCGTTAGATCTAAAAACTTGACTTGACTAAAGATGGCGGCATTATTCACCAGGATATCCACCCCGCCGAATTCTTTTACTGTAAAGTCTACTGCAGCCTGGATTTGCGGGATATAACGGACATCAGTTCTGATGAACTTTACGTTGTAATTCTTGGATTTAAAAAATTCAACTGCTGCATTCGCATATTCAATGGCAATATCTGCTATAACAACGTTTGCACCTGCTTCGCACAACCGGTTAACAACACAAAAACCCATTCCCATGGCCCCGCCGGTCACAATTGCAACCTTACCGTTTAATTCCAAAATATCCTTCATAGGCTTCGCATTCTTCCCGCCTCGAATTTTCATGCCAGGGGCTAATTCGACTCCATTGATATCGATACCTAATAATCTTTGATACATACCGTCAAACGTATATAGGTTTTCCATAGCACTACCTCCTCCTTTAATTTAACTTAATATAATTATTTGATTACCGATTTTCCGCTCTGCTGCACCACCTGGCCATTGACGGTCAGGGTAATGATGGCCAGCATGCGGAACATAAAAAGAGCCTGCTTGGCTGATTTAGCGAGCCTTTCCTGCTGGCAGACGCCAGGGGCTGGAACTGTTCCTCGGGGAAGCTGAAGATGAATTCCCTGTCCTTGCAGGCAAGCGGCCCCAGGAACTTCATCTTTTTTCTGAGCAGTGCGGCCATATTAAACTTAGTCATCATCGCCCGGTCGCCGATGATTAAAAAAGTCTTTTTTTGAGCCGCTTTTTCAGCGTCTCCAGGTTCTTTAAGGCCTCTTCCTGGTCGGAAGCGTTGCCGGGGAGGAGGCGGTGGTATAGGGGAATGCCCCCTTGGCCGTCACGTTCAGCTCCACCACCGCCTGCTTCTTGTCCTTCTTCTGGTCACGACTGTAGCCGAGCCTGATCAGTTCGCTCCTCAATGTAGTCCCCTTCAAAGTAGAAAGAGGTGAGGTCCCAAAGTATCTGGTCTGTATCGATTTTGCCGAAGCGGGAAAGAACGCCGAGCACGATGGCTTCTTCGATATTGTTTTCGTAGGGAGCAATTGCATCCAACGCCCTTCCCACCCTGTCGTCGTTCAGCTTATCAGGCGGTATCCCGTATAGCTTCAGAATGCCTCTTGCCTCAGCCCATTCTTTAATGTATAGAAGCGGGCAGGAATCGTTTAGACGGTTTAGAACCAGTTGCTCGATTACCTGGACATGGGTCACCCTCCCTCGACATCACGTTCCATTGGCACGATCCTGTCCACGATATTCTTGTGGTTCTCCTTTCCGTCTCGGTTCCCTGTTACGCGTGTCTCTCCGCACTGTCCACAGGCGGTTGCGCGATGATTACGCCTTCTCCAGCATGTCCAGGAACTTCTCGAGCTCTTCTTCCTTCATGCCGTAGCCGTGCTCCGGTTGGGGATATCCGCCGGATTTCACATCTGCGGCGAACGCGCCGATCGCCCCGGCAGCAAACTCAAAGTAATTGGCGTATACTTTGGCATGGCTGCCCATGCGGTCCTTGGGCATCATCCCGAACATATCAAAGTGTACCAGCTCAGAACCGTCCGCCGCACCGCCGGCGGCAACAGCGATGACAGGAATACGCAGCTTCTTGGCGATGGCGTCGGTGACCTCCCGGGGCGTCAGCTCGATGGTCATGGCCATCATGCCGTTTTCCTGATACTCGTAAGCCTGACGGTAGATCTCCATGGCGGCCTCTGCGGTCTGGCCGCAGCGCTTGTAGCCGCCATGCCGGCTGGTCTGCCATCCTGAGAGAGTGCCCACATGGCCGAACACGACAACGTGGTTGTCAGCCAGGTACTTCAAGGTTTCCAGATTGATGCCCATTGGCATCACGCTGTCGGCGCCTTCTGCCATCAGGATGGAGGCATATTCCAGAGCCTTATACTTGTTTGCATACATTGGAGTCTGCATATAGCAGTTCAGGTGGATGTAAGGAGCCACCCGGCGCAGCTCTCTCGTCCACCATGGCAAATTTTCGATACGCTGCTGGATAGTTTCGCCGGGAGAGGTGTACCTGACCACATCCACACCAGCCATCTCGGCTGCCATGGTCCAATAGGGGTCAAGGCTGGCCGGGCAGTACTGAACGATCTTCTCGCCATTATCTTTCTTCTGCTGAAGATAGGCAATGGTTTTTCTGCCCTTTTTCATCAGAGATGATTTTACTGCTTGCTTATCGCTGTCCTCAATAATGACGTTCCCGGTTTTTTCTTCTGCCATGGTTTGTTCCTCCTTTTTATTATTGATTTTTCCAGCAAGTTTACTATATCAGAAGAAAAATTCTCTTTGTATAACTAAAATTGGGTATTTAATCTACTTAATTTTAGGTATGCCCCGGCGAAAATGTGTATTTTATTTTTTGCTTTTATGCAGTAATAAAAGCCACCGGGGCTCCTCAGGGTAAGGGCGCAGTTATTTTCATATTTTTGGCCCCCATAAAAAAACGGGAGTATACCGTGCTTTTTTCAACACGATATATCCCTGTTTTATATCAAAACATTTATCCCAGCAATCGAACAAGCAGTTCCTGTCGGCTAGAAACATTCATCTTTTCATAGATGTGCGCAATATGGCTATATGTTGTATGCCGCGAAATATGTAGTAATTTGCTGATGTTCGCCGGCGAAACACCCTGACACAGCAAATCGACAATTTCTCTCTCCCTTGGAGTTAGATCTATGGTTTCCCAATTAATTTTTTCAGTACCATTTTTATATGGCTGTCGGTAAAATAAATTCTTATGCAGATTGTTCAATTGCAAAACTGCCAGATACACCGCCGTAACTTCGACGTTTGTAAATTTCTTATCTTTGGTCCTGTCCAAAGCGAAAACAGTTCTGGGTATCCCGTTTATGTCAAATAAGGCAAAACCAAGAGAGTACTTAAGGCCACGGGGACGAATATAATCATAAATAAACTTGCTTGGAGGCTCACGTTCCCATTCCCTAATTTTTACAATAGGCTTGATAGATGTCTCTAGCACAACTCTTGCAAGCCCATAACGACCACCTTCGATCTTTGAATAGTATCCAAGGTACATGGCACTCCATTGTTCATCAATGTTCATTAGATACTGATTGCATACCTTTCCGTTTCCATCTAAAAAATAGATAAGCGCTTGATCAAAGGGGCAAAGCTCTTCAATTTTAGTCAGAATTTTAATACAAAAATGATTCAGTTCATGTGCGTATCCGCAAGTAAGAACAAAGTTATATATTTTTTCCCAAGGGATATCTAAATTTGCTTTCATCTAGACACCCTCCAAAGTTATGCCTGAAACTTTCGTCGAGAATAATAATAAATTACGTGAATATTATATCAATGTATTGTGAAATAATCAAGATAATTTCAGTATATGTGTGATCCATCTGTGATATTATCAGGGTAAAATCCATCTGTAAAAAATGTCAGTATGAGTAGAGAGAGAATTACCTTGTCACAGATGGAAATGAACCGGGGCTATTTCTTGTCATATTCTTTTTCAAATTTTGTATTTTTTATTCTGCTTCCAGAAAATATCTTATGACCTCCAGTATTTCTGTTAAATTTTCTACTTGAAAGTCGGGCCTTACCCCGGAGTTAGGGAGCCGGGCTTTTTTGCGGTTCAGCCACACAGCCGCCGCGCCAAAATTCTTTGCACCTACCACGTCGGCATTGTAGGAATCCCCTACGTGCAAAATTTCTTCCGGCCTGCATTCTAAAATATCGGCCGCCTGTCGAAAAATCTCCGGCGAAGGTTTATACGCCCGGGCATTTTCGGAAGTAACCACGGCGTCAAATTTTAACCCGGATCTGGAAAGGGCGATAGACAGCTCATAGTTGTCGGTGTTGGAGATAAGGGCCGTTTTGAAGTGCCGGGCTGCAGTTTCGACCACCAGAGGCGCATCAGGGTATATGGAGCAGTTTTCGATTAACCGCAGCCAGGTTTCCAAATCCCCCTGCCGCCTTTTACCCTGGAAACCGAAGTCTTTGAAGGTCAAGTCCAAAGCACGATCAAAGACGTTCCATAACTTATCGAATTTTTCTCCTTTAATCAATTCATCGGTGTGCTCGTCCCACAGGCTGTGGAAAGAAGGGACGTCGGCGACAAAGGAGTTATGCTGCAGTATGAGTTCCGTCGCCCTGGAGTGGAGACCCTCGATATTAAAAAGTGTCCCGTAGGCATCAAAAGTCACGGCGCGAATTTTTCGTCTATATGCGGTGTTCACGTTAAAGCCCTCCTCGCGTTCATTTTCCCGCGCCCCCAGCAGGGTGCGACGCCGGTTTTCTCCTCAATATTACGTGTTCCATAAGGATGCTGGTAAGAGCCCCTACTATGACACCGTTGCTCAAAATGGCCGCCGCCCATCCCGGGACCTGCTCCCACTGGGAGTGGGGTAGGAGCATGACGCCGATGCCAGACAGGAAGCCCAGGCCGACGATAAAATTTTCCCGCAGAGCAATTTCTTCCCGCATTACATCCCGCAAACCTATCATCGCCAGGGAACAACCGGATACCAGGAGCACGGCGGCCGCCACAGGCTGGGGGACGCTGCCCGCCAGGGCTCCCAGGGGTGGAAACAGCCCCATAGCTATAAAAATAGCGCAGGCAAGGACAAAGGGTTTTGGCGATTTATTCCCCGTAAAGGACACCAATCCGGCAGAAATGGCAAACGGTATAGTGCCGATACCCCCAAAGATGCCGGCGAGAATATTAGATATACCGCTCGCCGCCAGGCCGCGGTCGTATTTTTTTATGGGCAGGCGTTCACCGGTGGCCGCTTCCAGGGCGGCGATGCTGCCCACGACGTTGGGGACAAGGAGTAGACCGAGGAGAAGGAATGACACTATGCTTCCCGTTTCAAAAGTGGGCGGGCCCCAGGACAATAACGACGGCAGGGAAAACCACGCATCAATGCCCGGCCAGTTTACTTCTCCGGCCAGGAAACTCAGCAGCCACCCGCAAACCACACTCAGGATAAAGGCGCTGTTTTTTATCAACCCCCTGCCGTTCATGTTCAGGTAGATCACCATCAAGAGCACAAGGATGCCAATTACAAAAAGTTTCAGCCCGCCTGCTGCCAGGCCTTTAATCCCCACGCCGCCTATCTGCAAACCCAGGAGCATTAAAAGTATCCCGGTGACGCGGCAGGTAAAGAAGGTGCGCGCCCATTTAATAAGACCAATGGTTCCCAGGACGGCCAGGGCCAGGCCGGCAACTACCAGGGCCCCTTCCATATCGGTACGGACGACGGTCAGGGGCCTCCCCATTTCCCTGGCTATTCCCGCCAGGATTACAATGGCTGCCCACCAGGGGGCCGCCGGGCCTTCGATAAGCAGCCCGCCGTGGCCGAGCCAAATTTGCAAAAGGCTGGCAACGCCGGTCAGGAAAAAGGTAAGCTGGCTCAGCTTGCCGATTTCCGCGGCATCCATTCCTAAAGCGCTCCCCACCACTACCGGGGCCGAGATGATGACGCCGATATGATAGACAATCCACTGCAGGGCGTCCAGGGTGACAATTCCTTGCTCCTTCAATTTCAGCCGCTCCTCCGAGAATAGACTTCTATTAATATTCGCCTGCTGCTAATGGTGAAGCAGGTTCCCTTCAGGCGCCACTTTTCGCCTAATACTTGTTCGAACTCGGCCGGATTCGGGCGCGGCCTTAACTTGCCCTTCGGGCTTTAAACTTGCGGCCGCGCTTATCCGAAAGCATCCCAGTTATTTTATACTCTAGCGTACGCCCTTGATATTTTATCTAAGGGCGAAGATCAATCGGACAGGCTGATATAAATCTATATTACTTTAAATCCTGTACCTCCATCAAGATAATAGACATAAGCCTCTTTGACATCACGCTTAAAGATAATTGCCATTGCGCGGGCGTACAATTCAACCTGTTCCCGGTAGGCGGCCAGGGGGTCGGGAGGTACGCGGCCTGTCTTGAAGTCCAGGAGCAGGAAGCCGTCTTCTTCGTCTACCAGGCAGTCGATGATGCCCTGGACCAGGATGGTTTCGCCGGCGGATACTTCCGGCGGCAAGGCGGGGTAAAGTTCGGCAGCGGGCACAGCCAGGGAAAAGGGCAGTTCCCGCTTTACCTTTTCCGGATGGGCGAGAAGACGCCGGCCCAGGTCACCGGTAAAAAAGGCAATGATGGCGCCGGTATCGACGGCGGCCGCCTGTTCCGGCGTCAGGACCTCCCGGGCTACCATTTCCTGGAGCAACCCGGCCAGGTTTTCCCCCGTCACCGGCTTGCCCAGATCGACGTGCTGCAGGACCAGGTGGGTAATGGTGCCGCGCTCGGCGGATGTCAAGCCCCGGCTGGCCTGGAGGAACAGGGGCCTGCGGGTAAAGCCGCTGCCGCCGGGCCGCAGGGGAGTATCGCCCTCATTAAAGACGTCAAAGCGCCGCTTCAACTCGGTGACGGCCAGCTTGACCGGCAGGGCAGCCAGGGGGCGCCAGGGATATGCCCAGGACAGGCGCCGGTCTACTTCCTGCCGCAGCCGGGAGCGTTCCGGGTTTTCCTCCTCCTGCCCTTCCGTGGCGGCCAAGCCATCGCCGCTGCTTTCCGGAACCGCGCCCGCTTCCCCGGGTAACGCCACCGTAATTGCCGGCGAGGCGGCAGCAGTGATCATTTTTACCTGCCAGCAGGACGGATCATCCAGCAGGAGCCCTTCTTCCAGCCCTGCCAGCTGCCGCAGGGGCGCGCCGTGGTCATGACGGGCCAGGGCGGATGCCAGCCAGTCCAGGGGGCATCGCGCCCGGGCCGTAAGCATGGGGGGAAGCTGTTCTGCATCAACAAACAGGCCGGCACACCATTTTTCTGCCTGCCGGGGCAAATTCCCGGCCGAGCCCACCAGGATAAGCTTCTCCCGTGCCCTGGTCATGGCGACGTAGAGGATGCGGACTTCTTCGCTCAAGGCTTCCAGGTACAGCCGGTGGGCCGCCGCCAGGTAGGGCAGGGTAGGATACTTGATACCGGCAGCGGCGTCAAAGTACAGGGGCGTGAGGCCCAGCCGGCCGTGAAGGAGGACGTCGCCCCTGAGTTCCTGGAAATTAAAGCCTTTGCCTAAATCGGCAACAATTACCACCGGGAACTCCAGGCCTTTGGCCTTATGGATGCTCATGACCCGGACGACGTCTTCATTTTCTCCCAGGGGACGGGCCGGGCCCAGGTCGCCTTCATTCTCCTGCAGCCTTTCGATAAAACGCAAGAAGCGGAAGAGGCCGTGCCGGGCAAAACCCTCGAACTGGCGCGCCCGGTCCAGGAGGGCGCGTAAATTGGCCTGGCGCTGGGCACCTCCCGGCAGGCCGCCGGCAAACTCCAGGTATCCCGTTTCCCGGTACAGCTGCCAGATAACGTCTGCAAGGGGCCGGCGGCGGGCCATGGTCCGCCACCGCTCCAGGCGGGCTAAAAACTCACGCAGGCGGCTGGCCAGCTCCTGTTCCCTGGCTAAAGGGCCGCTGCTGTCGCCCTCCCCTTTTGCAGCCAACACCTTCACGGCGGTAAAAAAATCCTCCCCCCGGGCCGCCAGGCGGATTCGGGCCAGGTCCGCCGCCGCCAGCCCTACCAGGGGCGAGCGCAGCACGGCGGCCAGGGGTATGTCCTGGTGAGGGTTGTCGATTACCCGCAGGAGGGATAGTACAGTTTCAACCTCCGTGGCGCCAAAGTAACCGCTGCCCAGGTCGGCATAGGCAGGAATGCCCTGCTGCTGCAGGGCTTCCAGGAATACCGGCGCCCGGTCCCTGGTGGCCCGCAGGAGGATAACTATGTCCCGGTATTTTAAATCCCGGTAGGCCTTACTTTCCGGGTCCCATACCTGGAACTCCGGGCCGGGCCGTTCCGGGGTCCCGTGAACCAGCTGCCGGATGCGCCCGGCTACAAGCCTTGCTTCCCGTTCCAGGGCCGTTAATTCTTCCAGGTCTATTTCCCCGGCCGCCCCGCCTGCCGGTGCCAGGACCCCTTCCCCGGTTCCGGCCGCCTCCTCTTCGAGGCCTGGACCGGCATCGCCTTCCCATTGACGCTCCTGAATATATACTTCTATAACCGGCGTTGCCGCCGCCGGGTGTTCAGGGTAGCCGGCCCGGCCCACCAGGGCCGCGGCGGCGTCGTACTCCAGTTCCCCCACCAGGCGAGAAAAGAGCTGGCGGAAGACGAAGTTGACGCCGTCCACTATCCCCTGGCGGCTGCGGAAGTTGGCTTTGAGGATGATGCGGCGGTCTAAATTGCCTTCCCCCTCCGGGTACCGGAGGTATTTGGCCAGGAACAGCTCCGGGTTGGCCAGGCGGAAGCGGTAGATGCTCTGTTTGACGTCACCGACCATGAAAAGGTTGGGCCGGGCAGGCAGGTCCGGCGTATCCCCGCAAATCCCTGCTGGCCCGGAACAGGCCGTGGCCTGACGGGAAACCATGGTCAGGATGGCATCCTGGACGCTGTTGATATCCTGGTATTCGTCTACCAGCACCTCGTCAAAGCGCCGGCGCAGTTCCAGGGCTACATCCGAAGGCTGCAGCTCGTCGGGGGCGTCGTTTGTTTCCTGGAGAACCTGCAGGCACAGGTGCTCCAGGTCGCCGAAGTCCACCAGGCCGCGGCGGCGTTTCAGTTTGGTAAAGGTTGCATCAAAACGGCGTACCACCTCCACCAGGGCGTTAACCAGTTCTCCGGCCCGCTCCAGCTCTGCCCTGACGGCGGCTGCATCGCGGCAGAATTCATCCCGGAGCCCTTGCAGCAGCTTTTTGGCCCGGTCCCGGTACTCGACGACCTTCTCTTTCAGCCCCGCATCACAGCTCCCGCCCCGGACGGCCTTCAGCCTGGCGAAGGTGACGGACGCCAGTCCCAGGCACAGCTGCTCCCAGGTAAAGGAGTCCAGCCCCTCCAGGAGCTGCCTTACTTGCGTTTCTTCCCTTTCCAGGTCGTCCAGGTAGACGGCCGGGCCGCCGGGAACGGCCGCCAGCCTCGCCGCCTGGCGCAGGTAATAGGCCCCTTCCTGGAGGCGCAGGCCAATTACCCCTTTAACTTCCCGGTACCAGGGCAGCTCCTCCAGGGGGGTATCTCCGGACACGCGGTAGACTGCCGCCGCCCCGGCCAGCCAGGCTTCCGGCCGGGGGAGGCTGCGGGTAAAATGCCAGACCTTCAGCACCAGGTCCACCAGGCCGGCGTCATCGCGGCCGCCTAAACTATCGGCCAGGTCGGTAATGGGCCCTCCCCCGGGTTCGGCGGCAAAGGATTCTTCCAGCACCTGGTCCATAACCTCCAGCTGCAGGAGGTCGGCTTCGGCCGGGTCCATGACTTTAAAGCCAGGGTCCAGGTCCAGGCGGTAAAAATAAGTGCGCACCACCCAGAGGCAGAAAGAGTGGATGGTGCTGATATGGGCGCGGTTCAAGAGCAGGAGCTGGCGCCTTAAATGCTCATTCTCCGGCTGCCGGGCGGCGGCCGCTTCCAGGGCGGCCCCTATCCGCTGGCGCATTTCGGCGGCGGCAGCCTCGGTAAAGGTGACCACCAGCATGTTTTCCAGGCTGGCGGGAGCCGCCGGGTCCGTAAGGCGCCGGATAATCCGTTCCACCAGCACGGCCGTCTTGCCGGCCCCGGCAGCGGCGGCCACCAGGAGGTTGGCCTGTGGCGCCCGGATGGCGGCCAGCTGTTCCCCGGTCCAGGACCGTTCCCGGTTTTCACCCATTGCCGTTCTCCTCCCCTCCGTTGACCGCCAGGAAATCACAGGCTATCTCCCAGAAATCTTCATTTTTCAGGCGCTCCAGGCGGCGATAGGCGCCTCCGGGTATCTGGATGTCAAAGCCGCACACCGTCCGGTAGGGACAGAAATCACAGCCCGTGCCCTGTTGCCGGCGATAGGGGCTGATCTCTATCCGGCCGGAGAGGATGTCCCCGGCCAGGCCGGCGGCCCGGGCCAGGGCCAGGTCCAGGAGCAGGGCTATCTGCTCCCGGGTGGCCGCCGGTGCCCCCTGCCGCAGGCTCCCGTCCTTGTTCAGCCGCACGGGCAGGAGGTCGGGAGTCCGGTCAACATCTTTATCCATGAGCCTGATAATCTCCGGCTCCGCCAGGAGCAGGCCGCGCATCTTCAGGGCCTGGCGCCTCAGTTTTACTACCTCGCCGGCCTCCCGGACCGGAAGGGGCTGCCTTAAGACAGGGTTCCTGACGGCAAAATAGAGGATACCGGCCGGTTCGGCAACCGTGCCGAGGAGTCCCGGCGCCGCCGCCAGGGCCGCCTGCAGGTAAAGGGGCAGCTGCAGGGAGAGGCCGTGATAGACCCGGTCCAGCTCCAGGCCGGTCTGGCTGCTCTTGTAGTCGATGACCCGCAGGTAAAGCCGCTCCCGGTAGCGGGCAACGTCGATGCGGTCCACCCTGCCTTCGAGGATGACCTGCCTGCCGGGTACAGCTTCCAGCACCAGGGGCGGCAGGTCTCCCCCGGGGCCGAAACAGGCTTCCACCGCCAGGGGGCGGAATTGTCCCCGCCTGGCGTGTTCGTTTAAAACCTCCAGGACCCGCTGCAGGGTCTGCTCCAGCTTCCGGCGGAGATAGCTGTAGCGGGCGCTGCTGCTTAAAATCTCGTGCTGCAGTTCCGGGGCCAGTTCCTCGATTACCTCATTGAGGATGGCCGCCGCTTCCTCATCCTTCAACGTCCCCCATTCGCGGCCGCTGTCCCTTAACCTTTCCACAAAGAGCTTTAGAGCCGCATGGTAAAACCGGCCCATTCCGGCCGGGTCCACCCGGTAGACCTGCCTTTCCTGCAGTTTAAGGCCGTAGGCAAGGAAGTAGCGGAAGGGGCAGGCGGCATAGGTCTCCAGGCGTGAGATGCTCATCCGCAGGGGGGCGGGGTAAAGCCGGTCAACAAGCCGGGGTTCCAGGGGATCCACCTGGTTGCAGTATTTGCTACCGCCCAGGAGGGCAAGCCATTTCTCCTTTTCCCGGTCCCGCTCTAACCAGCGGTAAACCTCCTGCCAGAGGAGGGGCAGGGGCCGTTTCCGGCTTAAAATACGGGCCAGATGACCGGCCGCCTGGCGCGGCGTCGTGATGTATTCCAGGCCGGCCCCGTCGCCCGGCAAATCCGGTCCGGCGCTTTCTTCTTCTAACAGCGGCAGCAGCTGACGCAGCCTGCGGATCAGGGGCGATGGGGCCAGGGCCCGGCCGGCGGCGTCGGCCATGGGATAGCTCAACCAGAGGTACTGCCGCGACCGGGTGAAGGCCAGGTAGGCCAGGAACTCTTCATGAAAAAGCCTTAAAGTACCGGACGGGGCCAGCTCTACCCCGGCTGCCTGCAGTTCCTCCCTTTCCCGGTCGCTGAAGGTGGCGTCTTCCGGCAGCCGCGCCGGCAGCATCCCTTCCCCTACCCCCAGGACCAGGGCCGCCCGGAGTTCCGGCTGGCGGGATCGGTCCAGGGTACCGACCACCACCTGGTCCAGGGCCGGTGGTATGAGCCTGAGTCTCAGGCTTTCCATGCCCGCCTCCAGGACGGGAGCATACTCATCCAGCCCTATGGGAGTGTCCCCCAGGACCGCGACCAGTTCATCCAGCAGGTCCATGAAGCCGTCCCAGACCTGTTCATGTTCCTGGGCCGCGTCGAGGTCGCCGGCGGCCATCGCCTCCCGGCGCCAGGCTTCCAGCTGCTCGGGCACCCTGAGCTCGTGGAGGAGGTTAAAGAGGGCGGCCGTGATCTCGCCCACCGTTAGATCCCGGCCCCGGACGGCCCGGTCAAAGCGCCGTAAATGCCCGGTGGCACGATCCCGGGCAACGCTGGCGGCTGCTGCCGTGGCCTCCTCTTTTCCCGCCGCGGGAGATTCCAGGTCGCGGCTCCCTTTAAACCGCCAGGGGCCCTCTTCCAGCCACAGGCGGCCGCGGATGCCGTGGGCCAGGACATAGTTTTCCAGCAGGTCGACCTCCTGACGGGAGGCGGGAACCAGGTCACTCTTGAGATAACGGAAGACGGGATCGTAGGCCCAGTTTTCCAGGACGGTCTCCAGGGCTGCCCGCACCAGCTCCAGGAGGGGGTGGTGGCCCACCGGCCGGCGGCGGTCGATGAAAAAGGGGATGTTAAAGTCGCGAAAGGTGTTGACAATGAGGTCGTGATACGGCTCCAGGTCGCGCACCAGCACGGCCATTTCCCGGAAGCGCAGGTTCTCCTCCCGGGCCAGGCGCAGGATTTCCCTGGCCGCCGCTTCGACTTCCAGGCGGGGGTTGGCCGCCGCCACCAGGCGGATGCCGCCCGGCGCACCGCGAAAAGGTTTCAGGGGCCAGCGGCCGAAATGGGCTTCCAGGTGGGCCAGGGGTGGTGCCTCCCGGAAACGGGAGGGCGTACCGGCAAGCAGGACGTCGGCCTCGATATTAACCCCGGCTTCCCGGGCCAGGCGCTGCAGGCGGTGGTATGTATCGCTGGTGGGATGGAAGAGCTCCGTTTCACCCAGCTGCCGGCGTCTCAGGGCCGGGTCCAGGCAGAGGGTAATGGTCACCCGGCCGGCGGTAACCATCAAAGCCCGGAGGACGGCCTCTTCCTGGGGAGTAAAGCCATTGAACCCGTCGACCCACACCAGGGCGTTTTTAACGAAGCCCGCTTCCGGCAGCCGCCGGGCGAGTAAAGCCAGGTAATCGTCGGGGTCCAGGTAGCGCCCGGCCAGGTGGGTCTCCAGGTCACCGTAAATGAGGGCCAGGTCGTGCAGCTTGCGCCCCAGAATGGTATCACCCCGGCCGGTCTCCCGGTAACGGGCGGCTACCCGCCGGAGGGCGCCGGGCTCGACCCGGTAGAGTTTTAATTCGGCTACTGTTTGGGCGAGCTGTTCAATAAAGCCGGGGCTGCCGGCCAGGGAGGCAAAAAGGGTCAAATCCCCCCGGCGGGCATTGACGATGGCCCGCAGGGCCATGCGCTTGCCCATCTCGCCCAGGTGGGGACGGGCGGCGCCGCCGGCTTCCTGGAAGACCCGCCAGCCCAGGCGGCGAAAGCTTAAAACCTGGGCCCGGCTGAAGCCCGGAGAGGGAACGGCCCTGTGTAAATCCAGCTCCATCTGCAGGGTGGCCTGCTCCGGGGTCAGGATAATGAGGGCCGGTCCTGCCGGCCCGCCGGCCAGGGCGGCCTTTATTTCTTCCAGGCAGAAGCGCGTCTTGCCCGACCCGGCCCGGCCGAGGACGAAACGTAAAGCCAAGGTCACCACCTGCCTGCCATTTTATCTCCAGGCCATTGTTCACATTACGTTTCCCGCTTACAACTGCTCATATTGCACCGGGGTGCCCCAGGGAGCAAAGTCCGGATCGTGGGATAAAAGAAGCAGCTGGCGCTCACGGGCCAGGGCCGCCAGGCTCTCCCGGATGCGCTCGCGGCGTTCGACGTCACAGTTGACAAAGCAGTCGTCAAAAATAAAGGGCAGGGTTAAAGCAGCGCTCAGGAGGTCGCCAATAGCCAGGCGCAAAGCGAGGTAAAGCTGGTCCTGGGTGCCGCGGCTGAGCTGGGCCAGGGCCACGGCTGCGCCTCCTTCCCTGACTTCGACCCGGAAATCTTCGGTAATCTCCACCCGGCGCTCCTGCCGGCCGGTAAAGAGGTGAAAATAACGGCTGGTAGCCCGGGCCAATTCCCGGCGGTATTCCCGGCTGTAGTCGCGGGCGGCAGCTTCCAGTTCCCGGTAGGCCAGGGCCAGGGCTCTGGCTTCCAGTTCCAGGCGCGCCAGTTCCTTTTCCCTGGCCGCCAGGGTTTCGGCGACAAGGGCCATGTTGGCGATCTGGCCGCCTTCCAGCTGGGACTGGCGGCGCAGGAGCCGGCGCTCTTCTTCCTCTAACTCCTGTAGCCGGCCTTCCATGGCCGTTACCCCTTCCCGAAGGGCATGGTAGCGTTCTTCCAGTTCCTCCCCTTTTGTTTCCTCGCCGGGTTCGGGCAAACCCGGGTGCTCCCGTACCAGGGCCTGCCATTCCTGCAGGATAGCCACGGTACGGTTGGCGGCATCCAGGCAAGCTGCCGCCAGGTCTTCCAGGCTTCCCTCGCCCAGGAGCCCGGCCAGCTGTTCCTGCCAGCCCTGCCATTCACGGGCCAGCTGTTCATAACCCCGGCGGCGTTCCAGGGCTTTAACGGCATCCCCATTGACCGTTGCCAGGAGGAGGGCCAGGTTGTCCCGCAGGCTGGCGGCAACGCCTTCCAGTTCCCGGATTTTAACCCGTAAATCCGTCACCCTGCCGGCGGCCGCTTGCTGCCGGCCCTCCAGCCCTGCCAGGGTTTCCTTTATCTTCGTTGCTTCTGCCAGCAGGGGCGCTATTTCTTCCGCTACCGTTGCCGCCGTAAAGGGAGCTATATGTTTTTCCAGCCAGGCGATCTTTTCCGCCAGGCGCTCCAGGGGTGGTAGCCCGTCCTGGTCCGGCTCCAGTAGCTGCCCCTGTTTTTCTTTAACCTGCCGGTACCGGTCCTGCAATTCCTCCCATTGCCGTGCCCGGGCCAGGAAGTCTTCCCAGGCCTCCCGGTCGAGTTCATTTAACCATGTCAAAAGCTCGCCCACGGTGACCGGGGCCCGCCCGTCCAGGCGCGCCAGGGCGGCAAGTCCCGGCCAGGGGGCGCCCAGCCTATCCAGGGGTACGGTCAAAGCCGCCGCCGGCGGTGCACCTACGGTCTTTACGGTAAAGGCCTCCATCGCGGCTGCCAGGCGCTCCCTCTCTTCCCTGGCAGCCAGGTAACGGCGGTAGGCTGCCGTCACATCGTCAAAGCGGGCGCTGATGGCGGCGGTAGCTTCCTGGAAATCGCGGCGTGCCTTTATGGCTGCCTCCAGGGCCTGCCGCGCCGCCTCCTCGGCACCCGGCCCGGGTAAAGAAGCGGCCAGGACAGCCAGCTCTGCCTGCGCCCGTTCCCGTTCCAGCAGGCGCCGGCGCAGCTCGCCCAGCTCTGCGACCCCGGCTCCCGCCCAGGGGCCTAAGACGGCATCCAGCCTTGCCAGCTGTTCCCGTAAGATCGCTATCTCTCCGGCCAGGCCCGGCGTTTCCCCGGCCTGCCGGCCCAGGTAATTCCCGGCAACCCAGCCTAAAGCGGTGAGGACCAGGGCAACGGCCACTGCCGGGAGCCAGTTGCCGGTGGCCAATCCTGCTGCCAGGCCTGCCAGCAGGCCGGCGCCGGCCAGGACCAGGGTTAAAACCTGCTTGCGGCGGCGCCCCTCTGCCAGGGCCGCCTGCCTGGCCCCTTCCCGGACCTGGAGCGCGGCGATAATTCCGGGTTTATCTGTAGCGGCGTGGATTGCTTCCTCTCCCAGAGAATCCAGATCGCCGAAATCACGCCGGTATTCTTCCTCGCGTTGCCGGTAGGCCGCCTTTTGTTCCTCCAGGCGCCGGCAGGCTTCCCCAGCTTCCCTTTCTTCCTTTTCCAGGGCGTTCCTGGTGGCTTCATAAGCGGCCACCAGGGCTTCTTTTTCCGGCGGCAGCCCGGCAAAGCAGCTTAATTCCCCGGCCAGCTCCCCTTCCAGCTCCCTGCAGCGTTCTTGCTGCTCTTGAAAACGGCCCCAGTCTTCCAGGAGCCGGCTTGCTGCTACCTGTAAGCCCTCCAGGACGGCAGCCGGGCTGCTCCCCAGGCGACTAAAATCAGGTAAGTCGTCCAGTTCGGCGGCTATTTCTTCCTCCCGCTCCGCCAGTTCCTGAACCTGCCCGGCCAGCTGCTCCCGCTCTTTGAGGAGGCCCTGCAGGTCCTCCAGGTCCCGCAGGACGTCCGGGTGATGGGCAACCGGGGCCAGCTCGCCCCGGAGCCTGGCCGTTAAGGCTTCCTGTTCGGCCTTTAAATCCCGGAGCTGCCCTTCCCAGTTCGCTGCCTCGTCCTGCAAGCGGGCAATTTCCCCTTCCAGCTCCGCCAGGCGGTCGAGCCGGCCGGCGCTGCCTGCCGGGGCCGCAGCCCATTCGGGATACAGCCGGGCTGCCAGTTCCTGGTGGCCGCGGATCTTCTGTTCCAGTTCCCGGGCCCTCTCCTGGACTGCCGCGGCCTGCTGCTGCTCGCGCCGGGCGCTTTTATACCGCGACTGGAAGGCCCGCCACCTTTCCCAGGCAGCCAGCAGGTCCTGCTGTTTTTTAAACTGCGCCCGGGCGTCCTTGATCTCTACCGCCAGCTCCTGGAGACGGGAACGCACGGCAGCCAGCTCCTCGATGGTGCTGCCGGCTGCTTCCTGACGGGCCCGTAAGGCGGCGATTTCCGCCTGCAATTCCTCCAGCCGGGCGTCCTTGCGCCCGTTGTTGCCCACGCCCAGGTCGCCGCAGTAACGGGTCAGGGCCCTCAAGTCGCTGGCCAGTATTTGCAGTGCTTCCTGGTAGTGGCCACCGCTGCCGGAAAGCAGTTTTTGCACCTCGCTGTTTAAAGCCCTGCCTTCCGGCAGGGGCTGGCCCAGGCAAAAGGTGGCTTCAAAAAGCTCCCGGGAGGTCATGCCCAGGAAGGCGGTAAGGTGTTCGACATAAGCAGGTATTTTTTTATGGGCAACGGGATTATGATTACCCCGCCAGATTTCTTCCCAGCCGTGATCGCCCTTCTCCCTGACGGTCACCCGGTTGGTGTTAAACTGGCGCTTGATGGCATACAGCCGCCCGTCTACCAGGAATTCTACTTCGCCTTCAAACCGGTCCGGCTCCTCCCGGTTGGCAAAACGGGCGCTGCCAAAGGCCTCCGGGTTAACGGTGCCGGGCAGCCCGAAAAGGACGGCCTCCAGGCCGGCAATGAGGGTCGATTTGCCCCTTTCATTGGGGGCCACCAGGACGTTTAGGCCTTCCTGGAAAACAACCGTGACCTGATCCCGGTAACAGCCAAAACCGGCCAGGCTCAGACGCCGCCAGGTTACAGCCGGCATGGGCCGCCGCCTCCCTTCAGGGCCAGGACCCCGCGTAAAAGGGCCCGGCGCGCTACTTCCACTTCCCCGGGTCCCGTCGCACCGGCCAGCTTTTCCTGCAGGCGGCGGACAAAAAGGCCCCTGATGGTCGGTTCGGCGGCCAGGTTTTCCAGGATTTCCGGCGCCCACCCTTCCGTATCATTCACCAGTTCCAGGTAGAAGCAACGGGAAGCCAGGCGCGCCCGCAGGCCCTCCGGGTCCAGGTCAAAGGCGATGGTACCCGTCAGGCGCACCTGCACCAGGGCGGCAGGGGGAAGCATCTCCCTGGCGGCCGCCTCCAGTTCCTCCCCTGCGTGAAAAGCCGTAACGTCCAGCTCCACTACCCGCCAGGGCCTTACCGGCGCCGGTACCTGTTCCACCCGGGCCGGCCCGTCTCCCAGGGTGGCTATAGTCCAGAGGCCGGTACCGGGGTCGGCAAAACTCCTCCCCGCTACCATGCCCCCATAACAGGCCAGGCCCCTGCCCAGCTGCTTTTGCCCCCCCCGGTGGATGTGGCCCAGGGCTATATAATCGTAGCCTGCGGCGGCCAGGGCTTCCCCGTCCAGCGGCAGGCTCCTTTCTCCCCCGTCCCAGTCCAGAGAACCGTGAAAAACAGCCAGGTTAATCCCCCTTCCTTCAGGGGGAGGGAAGGCCTTCAACGGGCCGTCTACCCGGCTGACGCCGCCTGTATAGGCCATGGCCACCAGGTGACAGGCATCGCCGTTAATATTTAAGGTTGTTATTTTCGCCGGCATGGGGTCGGTAACCAGGATGCCCGGCCAGCGCCCGGCTTCAAGGCGGTAGACGGAATCGTGGTATGTAATTTCGTCATGATTTCCCGGCACCGTCACCACCCGGATCCCGGCGGCTTCCAGACGGTTCAACTCGCGGATGGTTGTCTCTACCAGGGAAGCCTCCGGCCGGTGGTTGTCAAAGAGATCCCCGGCAATGAGGACCATGCCGATCCCCCGGCCGGGGTCCAAGGCCAGGTCAACGGCCGCCTTTAAAACCCCGTTGCGCTCCCGGCCGACTTCTTCCCCGAGGGGTGCCGGAAGGTCGGGCCGGTAGCCCAGGTGCAGGTCCGCCAGGTGCAGGACACGGAACAACGGCGCCACCTCCATGTAAACACGCAGCCTGCGCGCATCATTTTTCGCTATATCCCTTTTCGCCGCCCGGCTTGGAATTCCTGCCAAATACCGGAGAGCAAAAAAGCCGCCGGCAGGCGGCTAACATAAATTGTGGCCAGATCCCCGGATAAGATGATGCGCAGCTTTTGCGCGTTGAAAGGTGGCGGGTTTCTTAACCAAAGCGACCGGTTATATAATCCTCGGTCCGCTGGTCCCGGGGATTGGTAAAAATAGCGGATGTCGGGCCGAACTCTATCAACTGGCCGTTGAGAAAAAAAGCGGTATAGTCGGCCACCCGGGCGGCCTGGTGCATACTATGGGTCACGATAACAATGGTATATCTTTCTTTCAGCTCTTTAATCAACTCCTCTATTTTCATGGTAGATACCGGATCGAGGGCCGAGCAGGGCTCGTCCATGAGCAATATTTCCGGCTCAACGGCCAGGGCCCTGGCAATGCACAGGCGCTGCTGCTGGCCCCCGGACAGGCTGACGCCTGAATCCCGGAGGCGGTCCTTGACTTCATTCCACAACCCCACCATTTTCAGGCATCTTTTCACTACTTCCTCAGCAGTCGTCCCGGGGGGCAGGCCATGTAACCGGAGCCCCGCCGCGACGTTATCAAAAATTGACATGGTA
The DNA here is from genome assembly GCF_024733845.1 of Neomoorella sulfitireducens. Classification (GTDB taxonomy): domain Bacteria; phylum Bacillota; class DSM-521; order Neomoorellales; family Neomoorellaceae; genus Neomoorella; species Neomoorella sulfitireducens. The sequence continues at coordinate 75,116 of NZ_JANRHG010000007.1, read as the reverse complement.
GGGAAGGGATTGGGCTTTTGAAAGACCATGCCCACGCGGCGGCGTATTTCTACCGGATCGACTCTATTGGCATAGATATTTTCGCCGTCCAGGAGCACCCTGCCCCTGGTACGGGTCCCGGGAATTACCTCGTGCATGCGGTTCAGGCAGCGGATAAAAGTAGATTTGCCGCAACCCGAAGGGCCGATAATGGCCGTAATTTGGTTGGCAAATACTGGCAGGGTAACGTTTTTTACTACCTGGTTCTGGCCGTACCAGGCGCTGAAATCCTCGGCCATTAATCTGGTGTCCATGCTTTATCTCCCTCCTCCGGCCTTGCGGCCGGCCAGCCGCGCCGCAAGGCTGGCAACCATGACCATAGCCACCAGCACCAGGGCCGCCCCCCAGGCCAGCCGGTGCAGCTCATCGTAGGGCGTGGTGGCATAGGTGTAGATGTACACCGGCAGGGAGGCAATACGCTGGTCCAGGCCGGTATGCCAGTAGCGGCTGTTTAAAGCCGTAAACAGGAGGGGGGCTGTTTCCCCGGCAATCCTGGCCACCGCGAGGAGAGAACCGGTAATGATTCCTCCCATGGCGCTACGCAGGACGATACTGTAAGTGGTACGCCAGCGGGAGGCCCCCAGGGCCAGGGAAGCCTCACGCAGGCTGTGGGGTACGAGTTTCAGCATCTCTTCTGTGGTCCGGGTAACCAGCGGCAGCATAATAATGGCCAGGGCAACCCCGCCGGCAATGGCGGAAAAACGCTTCATGGCCAGGACAAGGGTGCCATAGACGACGATACCAACAATGATTGAGGGGATACCGGTCATGACGTCACAGATAAACCTGACCAGCCAGGCCAGCCGTCCCCGGCTGAACTCCGAGAGATAGATACCCGTCAAAATCCCCAGGGGAATTCCCATTAGCGAGGCCAGCCCCACTAAAATCAGGGTGCCGGCAATGGCATTGGCCAGGCCGCCGCCGGGTTCGCCAACAGGTTTGGGAAGCTGGGTAAAGAAGTCCCAGTTGAGGGCTATAAGGCCCTTGCTGGCCACATAGAGGAGAATGCTGCCCAGGGGGATAAGGGCCATTATCGTAGCGCCCAGGGCCAGGACAAACATCAGGTTGTTCATAAACTTGCGGCGCTGGTTACGTTCTCCTGTCATTCCCTGCTCATTCCTTCCGGGGCCCTGGCCACGCGCCACACCAGGAGACGGGCTATAATATTCAAAAGGAGGGTGACAATAAACAGGACCAGGCCTGCCATCACCAGGGCCGACAGGTGCAGGTCGTCAAAAGCCTCGCTGAACTCATTGGCTATAATACTGGCAATTGTCTGGGCCAGCTCAAATACCGACGGTGAAACCTGAGGCCGGTTACCGATGACCATGGTCACGGCCATGGTCTCGCCGATGGCACGTCCCAGCCCGAGAATAACGGCCCCCAGGATCCCCGACCGCCCGTAGGGAAGGACGGCCATCTTGATCGTTTCCCACCGGGTAGCGCCTAAAGCCAGCATGGCCTCCCGCTGGGAGACGGGAACGGCCAGCAATACTTCCCGGGAAACTGCAGAAATGGTGGGTGTAATCATAATAGCCAGGATAATCCCGGCCGCCAGCATACCGAAGCCATAAAAAGTACCTTGAAAAAAGGGCAGCCAACCCAAAAACCGGTGCAAAAACGGCTCCAAAGACGTGCGTATCCAGGGTACCAGGACAAATATGCCCCATAAGCCATAGACAACGCTGGGGATGGCGGCCAGCAGTTCGACGAGGAAAGAGAGGGGGGCCCGCACCCGTTGCGGTGCCAGTTCGGCAAGATAGATGGCAATGCCCAGGCTCAGGGGGACGGCAATGATCAGGGCGATAAGGGAGGAAACAACCGTACCATAAACCAGGGGGAGAGAACCAAAGTCGCCGTGGACGGGGTCCCACCTGGAACCGGTAATAAATCCAAGGCCAAAACGGGCAAAGGCCGGCTGGGATCCTTTAATTAATTGAAGGGCAATAACCAGTATCAAGCCCACCATTACCAGGGCTGCCAGCAATGTAAGACCGCGAAAGACAGCGTCGCCCCACTGCCTGCTTTGGTGGCTCGGCTTTTGCATTTATATAATCCTCCGCCAGCTCTAGATATAAAATATTCAATTATTGTTGATATTCGCCATCAAAAGTCGCAAATCCTTTAAATGTAACATGTTTGGGGGTAAATTCTTCCCCCTGCAAATATAGGGGAAATCGCCGGGCCGGGCCCGCAATTTCCCCTTTTGCCTGTTTTCCTGATACCAAAACCAGAAATTACTTAAAAAGAGGTTCTCCTTGATAATTAATCTCCTTGATCCTGGCTTCAACCCGCTGCCGGACGTTTTCGGGTAGCGGTGCATAGAGCAGGTCTTTGGCAAAAGCCTCCCCATCATGAACTGCCCACCACAGGAATTTAGCCAGTTCCGTACCTTTATTTCTGTCCATCTGCTCTTTATATAACAGGAGGTAGGTAAAGCCGGCAATGGGATAGGCGTTTTCGCCGGGAGCATTGACGATAGATACCCGCATATCTTCAGGCATGCTGGCAACTGCGCCGGCAGCAGCGGCAGTTGTGGTATCCAGGGTAGGCTCAACAAATTTACCCGCAAGGTTTTTAATGAAAGCATAAGGCAACTGGTTCTGGACAGCATAGGCAAGCTCAACATAGCCGATCCCGCCCGGCGTCTGCTTTACGGTACCGGCCACGCCTTCATTACCCTTGGCGCCAATACCTACCGGCCATTCAACGGCTGTACCCGTTCCTACTTTTTCTTTCCATTCCGGGCTGGTGCTGCTGAGATAATCGGTAAAAATATTGGTAGTACCGCTACCGTCAGAGCGGTGAACGACGGCGATCTCTTTATCAGGCAGTTCGACCCCCGGGTTGATGGCAGTTATAGCCGGGTCATTCCACTTTTTAATTTTCCCCAAGAAAATATTACCTATAACTTCCGGCGTCAGCTTGAGGCCCGTGTTAACTCCTTCCAGATTATAGGTAATTACGACGGCACCAATAACCGTAGGAATGTGGATAATTTCTCCCCGGGCCCTGGCCATCTGTTCATCTTTCATGGGAGCGTCACTGCCGGCAAAATCGACGGTTTCCTCGATGATGCCCTTGATGCCACCCCCGCTGCCGATGGACTGGTAGTCTATATTAACATGGGGAGCAACTTTGTTGTACTCAGATATCCACTTGCTGTAAAGGGGGTAGGGGAATGACGCGCCGGCACCGTTTAAATATACAGTTTGCGCCTTGCCATCACTGCCACCAGCCGGCCCTTTGCCGGCTTCATCGCTCTTACCGCAAGCGGTTGCCAGCACCAGCAACGCCAGAACCATTGCCAGCACCATTATCCCCTTGCTTTTCTTCCAGGGCATTTAAATCCTCCTCCGGGTTTAATACTTCCAGTAAGTAGTTTGCAGTTCGCCCACAGTTTATTATAAAAAACCGGTGTTATATTTAAATTATCCGCAGGTTAATATCATGTTAAGTTAAAATTAAAAAGCAGGGTCCTCCATTCTGAATTGGACCCTGCCGTTAATTTTTCTTAAGCAATTTTTTTGTCCCTGCCCCTCTTTCCTCGTTCAGCTATTTCACGCGCGACTTCCACCCGCATCTGCCGCAGTTGCCAGGGTATTTCTACCGTCTTTTCCAGGAGCCAGTAACACTCTTTCAGCAGGAAAACTAATCCTTTATTCATCTGCTTCTACCTCCTTCAGGTATTGTTTCCCTTCAATTAAGATTGTAGCACCTGAAGGTTAAAAACAAATAAAGCTGAGATTATACCTCAATTAAATTTACCACAATTCACAGCGGCCATGAATTAATAAAAAAGGCGGCGCCCGGGTACAGGACCCCTCGCCGCCAGCCTTCCTTCATTTTACCTGCGATACCTTACCCTGGCGGCCTGACGCGAGCGTCGCATGAAGTAATAAGCAAGGAGCAAGATGAACGGGGTGGCAAGCTGGGTCATGGTAAAGAAGCCCAGGCCCCAGTGGGGAACAACATAGCCCCACACATCCAGGGGATTATCCCGCACGGTTTCCTCGACAACAGCCCGTAAAACCTGGTGGTAGAAAATAAAGGACCAGAACTGGTAGCCGCGGGGAGGGTTTTTGCCCTGGACGTAAAAATAACGAGCCAGCAGGAGGAGGCCTATGGCCGAACCGATAAGCTGGGCCGGCCAGCGGCCGAACCATAAATCCGTAGGCCGGCCTAATACTTCCTGGTTAAATATGTTGGCGATACGTACCAGGAAATAGCCGAAGGCCAGGCCCGGCACTACCAGGTCCGCCAGCTGGTTGGCATCGGCCCTTTTCCACCGGGCGTAAAGCCAGCCGCCCAGGAAGCCCCCCAGGAGGCCGCCGTGCCAGGAAAGGCCCCCTTCGTAGATTTTAAGGATCTGGATGCGGTCGGTTATAAACCAGGTGGGATAATTGGCGAGGACAAACATCAACCGCGCCCCGATTACCCCGCAGATAATAACAATTATAGCCAGGTTGAGGAGGAAGTCTTCATCCAGTCCCCTTCTCATGCCCTCCCGGTACAGGTACCAGGAACCTACCAGGAAAGAGAGGGCCATGAAGATACCGTACCAGCGCACTGCTACAGGTCCCAGTTGAAAAGCTATGGGGTTAAGATCGACTAACAATTTCATTCCTCCATGTTAATATATGGTTTTATTTCTATTTGTAGTATAACCTCACCCCGACCCTTATGCAACCGCCAAAATGATGCTAGATGATGAGGTCGCTTTTTTTGTCGTTCCGTACGGCCACCCGGCCGCCCTTAATAACACAAACCTTTTCGACCTGCCCGATGATGGCCTCCGCCGGGCCGGTAGCATCCAGGAGGACCAGGTCCGCCCGGTCACCGGCTTTAATTCCATACTTCTTAAGGCCAATGGCGGCCGCGGCGTTATAGGTGCCCATTTTCAAAACGTTCTTTAGTTCCAGGGGCGTTCCCATTTGTAGCACCTGGGCGGTAAGTAGAGCCTCTTCCAGCATATTGGCATTACCAAAGGGGCGGAAGGCATCGCGGACATTACCGGAAGCAAAGGCAACATTTACCCCCGCAGCCTGCAGTTCCCTGACCCTGGTAACCCCGCGCCGCACCAGGCCTTTATCCCGGCGGCCCATGAGGTAGAGATTGCATGACGGTAAAGTAATAACGCTGATGCCAGCCTCTTTTACGGCGGCGATAGCCCGGGCTGCCTTATCTTCGTCAACGGCCGCCAGGCTGCAGCAGGGACCGGCTACCACCCGCCCCTGGAAACCGTTCTGGATGGTTTTGGCGGCTATATACTCCAGGGAGGCAATCGAAGGGTCATCCGTTTCATCAACATGTAAGTCTATCAAGGAATTATATCGTCCCGCCAGTTCAAAGATAAAATCTACCCACTCCTCCATATGTTCCGCCAGATGGGGGGCGCCACCCAGGCCGTCTGCTCCCATGCGCAGGGCTTCTTCCAGGAAGTCTTTTAATGATGGCGTGGGTGCCGGTTCCAGTTCGCCGGCCATAGCGAATACCTGCAGTTCAACCCTCCCGGCAAATTCTTCCTTCAGCTCCAGGGCCGCTTCCAGCCCCCGGAGGCCCAGGGCTTCGTTAACGGTAATATGGGTTCTCATGGTAGTCGTTCCATGGCGCACGGCCATCTTCAGCACCCGGCGGCCGCGGTCGATAAAATCGTTTTTATCCATCCTACGGCTGCGTCTCTGGAAATCATCAATGGCTTCTGCCAGGGAGGTCACGCCTTCCTGGGGTGCCGTCAGGGCCCTGTCCAGGTGAAGGTGGGCATCGACAAAGGCCGGGATCAATAATCTCCCTGCCGCATCGACCATTTGCCGGGCCGAGCCGGCTACCCCTCCCCCGGCGGCAACAATATACCCGTCTTTTATGGCTACATCGACAGTTCCAGGTTCATCCATGAGCCGCGCGCGCCTGATTAACAAATCATTCAATTTTTATCTTCCTTCCTGATAATTACATTGGTTTATATTAAACCTAATCTTACTCTACCACAGGAAAATTTAACGGTCAATGGACAAGGATTCTATCGCTTTATGCCGAATATTGCTAGATATTCTGGTAAATCGTGGCCCGGTAAGTAGAAAGGTGGTATGGTTGTTTGGATATTAATGTCATCCTGGGTTTAATTATTGGTTTCGGCTCCCTGATTGTCGCCTTCATCCTGGAAGGGGGCGAACCCGGGGCCCTCCTGGCCGTGACGGCAGCCATGATTGTTTTCGGCGGCACTATCGGCGCCACCATGATCGGCTTCAGCCGCGAAGAAATCATGAACGTACCACGTTTACTGAAAATTGCCTTGCGGGAAAGACCCTTTGATTTGAATCAAACCATTGAAAACATCGTCAATTACGCCGTTTTGGCCCGCCGGGAAGGCCTCGTGCGCCTGGAAAAGGAACTGGACAACATTAACGACGCCTTCCTGAGAACCGCCCTGCAACTGGTGGTGGACGGCACCGACCCGGAGCAAACAAGGAATGTTTTAGAACAGCAAATTTACGCCACCGGCGAACGGCATGCCACCGGCATTAGTATTTTTGAAGCCGCGGGCGGCTACGCCCCCACCATGGGCATCATCGGCACCGTCATGGGACTGGTCCACGTCCTCAGTAATATCAGCTCCCCTGATAAATTGGGTCCTTCTATCGCTATGGCTTTTATCGCCACCCTCTACGGCGTCTCATCCGCCAACCTCCTCTGGCTGCCCCTTGCCGCCAAGCTCAAGAATAAAGCTAACAAGGAACGCGTCTACCAGGAAATGATCCTGGAAGGAGTGCTGGCCCTCCAGGCCGGCAGGAACCCCACCCTGATCCGCAGTACCCTTATAGCTTTCCTGGCGCCGGATAAACAGCGGGCTATCCTGAGCGGGACGGCAGCAAAGGGGGGAGACGCCGGTGCCCAGGCGCTGGACCGAAAAGGCCAGTCATGATAATAAAGAGCGCTGGCTCTTAACCTATTCCGACTTGATCACCCTGCTCATGATCTTCTTCGTCGTTATGTACTCCATCAGCAGCATCAACGCCCAGAAGATGGCCGCCCTGGCCAGTTCCCTGGCCCAGGCCTTTATAGGTTCACCGGCACCGGGCCTTTTTGAGGAAGGGGGGTTACCTTCCCTAGTTCCCGGCGTGGCCCCGGCACCCGGCGGTCAGGGCACAGAAGGGCAAGGAGTAGAAGGAACAGAACTGGCGAGGGTTAAAGTCGAACTCCAGCAGTATATCCGGCAGGAGGGCCTGGAGGGCCAGATAAACCTCGAAAACGAGGAACGGGGCCTGGTGGTCAGCATGGCCGATATGATCCTCTTTCCCAAAGGTTCTGCCGAGCTGACCCCGGAGGCCCAAGCCCTGCTCCGGCGGGTGGGGCAGGCCCTGACCAGGCTTCCCAATTACCTGCGGGTAGAAGGACACACCGACAACCTGCCCATCCATACCCCCCTCTTTCCATCCAACTGGGAGCTGTCCACGGCCCGGGCCACCAATGTCGTAAAAGTTTTGGTGAACGACGCCGGTATCAGTCCCGGGCGCCTTTCGGCTACCGGCTACGGGGAATATCGCCCCGTAGTCCCCAATGACAGTGAAGCCAATATGGCCCGCAACCGGCGCGTGGATATCGTGATCCTTAAAGAAGCCTACAACGTCACCGAACCCCACCATTGATATAAATATAAAAACGCCGGGAGTTAATCCCGGCGTTCCTGTTTTAAGCCCCGGCCTGCTCTTCTTCGCGGCCCAGGTTGGGATAAAAGAGGGTTCGCCTTTCCCAGGTCCGTAAGATGACCTGCTCTTCATTGCAGGCCAGTACATACTGGGGTAAGACGGGTGTCTTGCCCAGCCCGTGGGGAGCATTGATTATATAGGTAGGCACGGCCAGTCCCGAGGTATAGCCGCGCAGCTGTTCCATTATTTCCACGCCTTCTTCAATGGAAGTGATAAAATGGGTCGTCCCCTTAACCGGCTTGGCGTGGAAGATATAATAGGGCCGTACCCGGATTTTCAACAGTTCCTGGTTGAGTTTCCTCATAATAAAGGGATGGTTGTTGATGCCCTTTAACAATACCGCCTGGTTCCCCAGGACCACTCCGGCCTGCACCAGGCGGTCGCAGGCTTCCTTCGCCGCAGGAGTAACTTCCCGGGGATGGTTGAACTGGGTATTGATATAAAGGGGCGGATGCTTAGCCAGTATGCGGCACAATCCCGGCGTGATGCGCTGGGGTAAAGTAACCGGCACCCTGGTACCCAGGCGTTTAATTTCTACATGAGGTATATTATCCAGTTCCGTCAACAGCCAGTCTATGGTGGCGTCGCTGAGCATCAACGCGTCGCCGCCGGTGATCAAGACGTCGCGTATTTCTTCGTTGCGGCGGATATACTCCAGGGCCTGCTCCAGCTCCCGGCGGCTGCGGCTGCGGTCAACTTCCCCGATATTACGGCGTCGCTGGCAGTGGCGGCAGTACATGGCGCACTGGTTGGTAACGTTAATAATCAAGCGGTCGGGGTAACGACGGGTTATGGCCGGTGCCGGTGACGTCAGCTCCTCATCCATGGGATCGAGTACCCCGATATTATCTTTCAGCTCTGCGGCACTCGGCAAGGCCTGCCGCCGGATAGGACAACCGGCATCTTTGCCCATAAGGGAGAGGTAATAGGGTGAAACGGCCCAGCGGTAAACACGTTCGACCCTCCCGATTGCTTCTTTTTCTGCTTCAGTTAAAGGAATTAGTTCCTCCAGGACTTTAATAGAGCTGATCCGGTGCTGCAGCTGCCAGCGCCAGTCCTGCCAGTCGTCTTCAGTGGCCCCAAAATAAGCCATAATCCGCCGCCGGTTGGCTTCAATTTCGGCAGCGGCTTCGAAACCGCTGGGGATGGTAGCCCTGGCGTCCAGGTAATCAATAATCCTGGCCTTCAACTCAGCCGCCCTCTGCAGGGCAATTTCCCTTTTGGTTTCTCTACTCATCAGCCTCCCTTTGCTAGGGTAAACGCTCATGGATTGTACCTCCCTTCATAAATAAAACCCCGGCCTGAACCGGGGTTTTGGGCGCATGGTAATTAAAGGGGCATTCTGCCTCTTAACTTTCCACGCTTACGAAGTTAGCTGCCGGGTTCGGGTCGAAAGCTAACCCTACCCCGCACCCAGTTAATTTACTAAAGTGCAGGGATTCACCCCAAATAATGGTTCCCCCGTTCCCTTGATAAAGGGATTCAGCGATTATTTATTCTATTGTTGTTATATAATTTTAACATAAGGTTAGAAGGTTGTCAAAGCTATTTTTTCCCATTTATTTCCTATACCAATACCGGCAATAATAAATGAAGCCGGCGGTAGCGGCTAGCATCGCCAGGATGAGCAGGGCATCAAGCCACCAGGTAGCAAACTGGCGGTAAAAGTACCACCATCCCAGGAAATAATGGGCTCCCTTCCAGCTGGCGTACTGCCAGGCCAGGGTCCAGGAAAAGGCACCCAAAGCTGAATAAAAGGCATAAATGCCGGGATTCATTCTAAAAATCCCCGCTGCCAGGATGGCCGGCGTCCTGATGGGGCCAAACCAGTGGGCTAAAAAAACTGTTGCTACCCCATAACGTTCTAACCACTTCCGGGTTTTTTCCAGGCCATCCGGACCCCAGCCCTGCCGGAAAAAGCGTTCGATTATACCTCGCCCCGGACTGGATCCCAGCCAGTAACCTATCAAATTGCCCAGAAGATTGCCGGCAGTTCCGACCATTACCGCCCCCCAGAAGCTCATCTCCCCACGCTCGATTAAATAGCCGGCGGCCAGGTAGACCGGTTGAAAGGGAATACCCGGCATCCCTGTTCCTATCATAAATAGCAGGCCAAAGAGGGCCAAATAGACGTTGACGGCCGTCATGCTCTTCCCTGCCTACCGGCAATCGCTGCCATGGCCGGCGCTACCCGGCCTGAACAAAAAGACTTCCCTCACTGGAGATTTCGTCATCAGGATGGGGTATAATGACAGGGATACGGTTGCTGCCGTAAAGCAGGTCGAAGGCAGGTATCCCCCGCGATACGGCAGCCGCAGCCCCTATGGTAGCCATGTCATAATTTAAAGCTGCCGCGAAAAAAAGAAGCAAAAACAGGATCGCAACCGGGCGCGTTTTTATCTTTTTACGCGTAAGGCGCAATATATAAACCAGGATATCTTTATACATCCCCATCCGGGCGATTACGCCCCGGTACAGCCCCCGCTTTTCTTCCTTCATAATATGAGTCATATTGGCCAGGGGGATTTTCTGCACCCGCCAGCCCCGGGCCCGAGCTTCGCTGGTGAGCAATACTTCAACCTCAAAACGGCTATTTTCCGCTCCCACCGCCAGGAAAAGCTCTTTGCGTATCGCCCGCTGGCCGGAAAGATGGGGGGCCACTACCTGGGCCAGGTCTGTAAGGGACCTCCCCTGGCTGAAGATGCCTACGGTCATATCGGCACTGCCTTCCAGCAAAGGAGCAACCAGGGCCTCGACGTGGGCCGCCGTCAGCCCTTCCAGGTCGGCATCCAGGAAAAGAAGTATGTCTTCCCGTGCCGCCCGGGCGCCGACGGTCATAGCCGCCCCTTTACCGCCATTCGTTGCCAGCTCTATAACCCGGGCGCCATGGCGGCGGGCGATGCCGGCCGTTGCATCCTGGGAACCATCGCTGACCACGATGATTTCGACGATGCTATTGACTTTTTTTAAAGTCTCGACTACTTTACCTACCGTCGCAGCTTCATTATATGCCGGGATAACGGCGCTGATTCCCCTTGAAACGTGACTTTGAACTTTCATCCTTTTCTCCCCTGCAGCTTCTCATGCTAAATCATGGTTTCTAGTATTTTCTCCACAGCCTTAAAATTTCCTTCTCCAGAAAATATTATTGCCCTGGAATTATTCCAGGGCATCATTATGCAGGCCTCGCTAGGCAATCTTTTGTTGTTCTTTAACCACTTTTTCCCCGGCCTTTAGTTGCCGGTACCAGCGGCCGTGGTGCTCGCGAGCAAACCTGGCCGACACTTTACCCGACAGCATGCCGTTAATGGACTCGCGGGAACCGGGGTGCCCCAGGGCGAGGTAAACATGGCCCAGAAGAACCCCGCCCATGAGCAGGGCTCCGGCCGAGTGCAGGGGCAGGGCCCAGGCCACCACGGCGGGGGAGAAACTGTCCCGCAGGAGCAAGATCCAGCCGGTGGCGGCCATTAAGATAGAACCGGCGATGGTCAGGAGGGAATTGAGTTTTTCCCCGGCGTTAAACTTGCCCTGCTCCGGAAGCTGCACTTTAAGGCCGAAAAACTCCCGGGGGAAAGCGGCAATAAAGCGGAAGTCATCCCGGCCCCAGGTAAGACATTCGCGCAACCATTGCCATGCAGTCCGCGGCGTCCCTAGAATAAGGATAATTACGGTCAGGAAGGTAAAGGGATAGGCCATAGCGTGGTGGATGCTGCGAAACAGGCGCAGGCCCCCCGGTCCTAACAGGCCGGCATAGCCGCGGAACACCAGGGCCAGGCCGGTGAGGAGCAGGAAGACGAAGGTAATACCATGGCTCCAGTGACCCAAGCGCTCGAACAGGTTAAAACGTTCAACCCTTTCCTCAGGCATTCTTGCCGCCTCCTTTAATATTATTGATTACCAGACCGGCGATAACGGCGCCGGCCGCCAGGCCCATAACGGTCTTCCCGCCCGGATGGACGATATCCTGCCAGATGCGTACGGCTCCCGGCTCCCGGAAATCGGCAGGCAGGAAAGAGGCGTCCAGGTTCCGCGGCGGTACATAATAAATGGAAGTGCCCTTGATCTGGACGGCTTTCCTGGAGGCTATGGCCCGTGATAATTCGCTCCCTTTATCATCCAGATCGCCGAAGATCCTGGCCGCGGCCATGCAGGTTTCCACACAGGCCGGTTGCTGTCCCTTTTCCACAAAGTCATAGCAGAAATAACACTTCTGGACGATGTTGCCCTGGGGATTAAAGCTCCGGGCGTCGTATGGGCAGGCCTGTTGGCAGTAACGGCAACCGATACATTTCTGCTCATCAACCACCACAATATCGTCGGCGCGTTTTTGGGTGGCCCCGGTTGGACAAACGCGGGCACAGGGGGGTTCGTCGCAGTGCATGCATTGGGTAGTTACCACCCCGCCTTTAACCCTGGGGAAGGTACCCACTTCATAGCGGTGGACTTTGGTAAACTGCACCTGGGGCAGTAAGTCCCACCTGGCCTGGCAGGCCACGGTGCAGCCGTGGCAGCCTATGCAACGCGTCAGATCGATAAGCATCCCGTATTTAGCCATTTACACTCACCCTGCCTTCCGCACCGTCACCAGGGTTTCGCATTGGGCTGCCGCCCCGGATACAGGTGCCGTAATAACTGGGATCAAAGCGCTGTCATTGGCTCCCTTGTTATAAGCCAGTTTTCTTATTGGTACACCGCAGCCAAAACCGTGGGCCATGAATACGGCCTCGGGGTGAATACCTTCCGTAACGCGGGCCTTGAGCTTAACCTTGCCTACCTTGGAAGCCACTTCGACCAGATCCCCCGTCTTGATGCCCAGCTTGGCAGCCGGGCCGGGGTTAATCCAGAGTTCGTTTTCCGGCATGAGGGAATGGAGGTAGGCGTTGTTGTCGGTAGTGGTATGGGTGTGCATGGGTACATGGCCCTGGATGAAACGGAACTCATCATCCTTCGGCTCCACCAGAGGCGGCTCCCAGACCGGCGTAAGGGTGCTGCCGGCCTTAACAAAGGCCTGGCAGGCCAGCTCGATTTTACCGGAAGTTGTCTTCAGTTTGGTATAATCTGGGGGCTGGGCTTTTACTTCGGCGATACCCGTGCTTGCAAGCTGCACCTGGGTCATTCCCAGGGGAGCCAGCAGGGCGTCGTTATATTGCTCCAGGGTAAAGTTGAAGTACTCCCCTAAACCCGCTGCTTTAGCCAGGCCGGCGATAATTTCTTCCGCGCCTTTCGTATCAAACAGGGGCTCTACCGCCGGCTGGCGCAAGATCACCTTATTGCCTGCCGTCATCAGGGGATCGTATCTCTCCAGGTAGGTGGCTTCCGGTAATACATAGTGGGCATAGTAGACCGCATCGTTCATCTGGATATCAATTGCCACCACCAGCTCCAGCTGTTTCAACGCTTCAATAAAAGCCACGGAATCGCTGCTGGAACGCACCGGGTTCAGGTGCTGGATTACTGCCGCTTTGATGGGATAGGGTTTATCTTCTTTGACCCTTTCGGGGAAAACCTGGATCATGCCGTGGGCTTTAATTAAAGGCCATTTTTCGCTGCCGGCCCCATCCCAGCGCGGTCCCGCCGCCGCCGGCGGTTTGGGACCCATAATAGGCGAAGGATCACCTAGTTGAATCTTGGACGGAAAAGTCAGGCCGCCTTTGGCGCCGAGATTCCCCAGCAGGGCGTTGAGGGCGGCTACGGCCCGGGCCGTCTGGACGCTGTTGTAATACTGGGAACCGGTAACGGCATGCCAGCCGGGATCCACGGCCGCCGCTGGTTTGGCCGCCGCCAGTTCCCGGGCGATGCGGGTGATGGTTTCCGCATCGATGCCCGTAATCTTGGCCGCCCATTCAGGGGTATAGGTTGCCACCCCGGCCTTTAATTCTTCAAAGCCGAGGGTTCGTTCGGCCACAAAGGAAGCGTCATACAGGTTTTCCTTAATGATGACGTTAATCATGGCCAAAATCATGGCCAGATCGGTACCCGGCCTGATGGGAAGCCATTCATCGGCAAAGAAGGCAAAATCATTCAGGCGCGGGTCTACGGCTACCAGACGGGCGCCTTCTGCCTTTGCGGCAACGATCTTTTGAATATCGGGGTTTTTAATGCCTCCGGTAAGGTTGCGGCCAAAGGCAATGTAGTACTTGACATTGCGGTAGTCCACCCCGGGAACGCCGCCGTACATCTGTTCAAAGGCGACGTTGCGGCTACTGTAGCAGGTCGGTGCGTGGCCGGTATAATTGGGGGAACCGAAAGCGGCCATGAAATGTTTCTCCAGGGGAGAAATAAGCTCCGGGTGCGCCAGCCAGACGAGGGTCTGGGGCCCGTAACGCCCTTTCAGTTCTTGTAATTTAGCGCCAATTTCTGCAAAAGCCTGCTCCCAGCTGATGGGCTGGAACTTCCCGTCACCGACCCTCTTCATGGGACCCTTCAGGCGGTCGGGGTCATAAAGGGTTTTGGTGCCGGCATTACCCCGGGCACATAAACGGCCGCCGCTCTGGGGGTCTTTAGGGTTACCGGTAAGACGCCAAACCCGGCCATCCCGGACATGGGCCAGGACGCCACACTTGACCCCGCACATCTCGCAGATGGTGGGCACGACCCGGGCGGCTGCCGGGGTTGTGGCCTCTGCCGCCTCCGCCTGGTCCAGGGGAACAAGCCTGCCGCCAAAGGTGGCCAGGGCGCCGGCCACCAGGGAGCCTTTGAGAAAGGTTCGCCGGCTTATTCTTTGTTCTAACATACCCTCACCTCCGTAATCTGTAAAAGCAACTGTTGCTATTAACACATGTAATCGCGTGGTACTTTGACCTCAAAGTTACTTTCACAATATATTTTACTGATTCCGCCCCTCTTCTCCTGCCGCGGGGAAAAGGGGCAGTAAAGCCCGAGGGGAGCTGCAACAGCTCCCCTCGGGCCAGGAATCATGCGGCCTCGCGGCCACCCATTACTCCAATTGTCTAACGGTATTTTCGAGGGCCATCAGACCTTTCGATAGTTATCACATTTTACAGCAGGTACCGCAGGAGAAACCTGCTCCCCAGATAAGCCCCACCGACCAGGCCCAGGCCAAAAAGCCAGCCGTGGAGGGAAAAAGAAGCAATGCCGTTGAAAAAGGCACCGATGTTGCATCCCATGGCAATCCTGGCCCCGTAGCCCATAAGCAACCCGCCGGCCAGGGCCGCTGGTATCAGGGGCCACCGCCGCGGCCAGTGCAGGCGGAATTCCGAACCCGCCAGGGACCCTAAAAAGGCTCCCACCACCAGTCCCAGATCCAGAAGGGTACGGGGTTCGCCCAGGAACCCCAGCTTTAGGGCCTGGCTGTGGGCCGGTAGGCTGTAATAATACCAGCCCGGCGGGCCCCCGGTAAATGCCTGCCATATCCAGGCGCCCCAGTAGCTAAAGGCGGTGGTAATCCCCCAGGGCTGGCCCCCGCGCCAGGTTAAAACTACATCCAGAACCGCCAGGGCCGCCCCCCCGGCCCAATAAGGCCAGGGGCAGGCCCACAGGCGGCGCAGGTGGAAGGGCTGCCGTGCTCTTGGGGTAGGGACGAAATCAGGAAAGGCCCGTTTTTCCAGGTTCTTTAGGGCCATGTAAATCAATCCGAGGGCAAGGAACTGGATAACAATGGCCGGCCACCACCCCAGCATACCGGGGAGGAACAATACCGGTGACCGGCTGATGCTTACCTGCTGCCACCAGTCGAAATCATGGGCTCCCCAGAGGGACCCGCCGATAAAGGCCCCCAGGACCAGCCACTGTTGCAGGTGACCCTCGCCCACCCGCATTAAATTACCGCTGGCACAGCCGCCGGCCAGGACCATCCCGATGCCAAAGAGGAGCCCGCCGGCCACGCTGTGCCACCCTGCCGGGTGAACATCGACCAGGGGAACCCCCGTCCAGGCTACCAGGGTCATGCCCAGGATGGCCGTCGTCAAGGCGATTACTATCGCCCGGCTAATGGAGGTGTTGCCGGTAATGAAGGGGTCGCGGAAGGCGGCTACAAAACAAAAACGGCTGCGCTGGAGGACGAAGCCGAAGCCCAGGCCAAAAAGCCAGGCCTCCCCCAGCCCTGGCCCGCGTCCCTGCAGCCACCAGAAGATCCCGGCAGCAATGATGGCGGCACCAAGGGCGTAAGGTTCCTGGGAACCGGTGTTAATGTTAACTTGTTTAATTACCGGTGATTCCTTTTGCCGTTCCGTTGCCATGCATTTTCCGCCTATCCAAAAGGTGATGATATGCTATAATGAATTCTATAAGCAACTGGCAGGGAGGCCCGCTCCATGAACCTCAACCACCTTAGAGCTTTCTGTACGGTAGCCCAGGTTAAATCCATTTCCGAAGCAGCCCGCCTCCTGCACATGTCCCAGTCATCCCTGAGCTATCAAATCCAATTGCTAGAAAACGACCTCGAAGTCAAGCTTTTTACCCGTACTACCAGGGGAGTGGAGTTGACGGCCCTGGGGGAAATTGTTTATGAATACGGCCAGACTTTCCTCCAGCTGGCAGAGAATCTCAAACGCGACCTCAACAACTGGAAGAGCGGCCATGAGCACCTTATCGTCGGCGCCAGCAGCAGCATCGGCAGTTATGCCCTGCCCTGCACCATATACAGCTTTAAAGAAAAATATCCCGACGCCAATATCAAGCTGCTGGTGGGCAACCGGGAAGAAACTATCCAGAAGCTGCTGGACAAAACTATCGACATCGGCCTTATCGAAGGACCCGTCGACCGGCCCGGCCTGGCCACCCGGGGAATAGCTGAAGATGAACTCCTTTTAATCGTCCCCCCCGGCTGGGAGGGCCCGGAACGGGTGACCTTAGAAGAACTCTGCCGCCTGCCCATAATCCTCAGGGAGGAAGGCTCCGGTACCCGCGGGGTGATTGCCCGCGCCCTGGCCGCCCAGGGTTTAACTATAGCCAACCTGAATGTAGTGCTGGAATTAAATTCCAACGACGCCATCAAATCAGCCATTACTGCCGGTCACGGCGTTTCCCTGCTCTCCCGCCTGGCCATAAGGCGGGAAATACATGCCGGGACCCTCAAAGCCCTGCAGGTGGAAGGCATCTCTTTCCGCAGCACCTTTAATATCGTCTACCCGGCCGGCAGGCCGGCTACCGGCTTGCAAAAAAAGTTTTTCCGCTTCCTCTTGACCAACAAGAAGGCCTTCTGCTAAACCGGGAGAGTCCTTTTGCCTATACCTTCTCAATTATTACTTCCCAGATGCCGTGGCTTACCCCCATGACCTCGACACGGTAACCCATTTTTTGGACCGTCTCGGCCAGGGACTGGCTGGTGCAACTGTGGTCGCTGGTAACGATCAGCATATCGCCCGGCTTCAATTCCTTGAGCTTGACCTTTGTACGCACAATCGGTATCGGGCACATCTCCCCGCAAGTATCCAGCCGGTATACAGCCATGCCAGTTCCTACTCCTGCTTGTTTTAAAAATAAATTCGCTTCCGGGATACCGGAATCCTCCCGGTGCAGGTTTCTTCCCCGGCAGCCCGGCGCCGCGCAATCATCCCGGAAATACCCGGCTAGCTAGCCAGCAGGCGAAAGATACGCTCCGCAACATTAAAAAAGGCTACTACGATTTCCGGATCATAAAGGGTACCGGCACCCTGCCGGAGTTCCTCCAGGCAACGGCCGGGTTTCAGGGCACGGCGGTACGGTCTATTGGTGGCCATGGCATCAAAGCTGTCCACTACCCGCAGAATCCTGGCGCCCAGGGGAATCTCTTCCCCCTTAAGGCCGTAAGGGTAGCCCGAACCGTCAAAATTCTCGTGATGGGCAAGAATGATAGGGGTGCATCGTTCCAGGAGGGACACGGAACGAACTATCTCGGCCCCCCAGACCGGGTGTTGCTGGAAAAGCAGGCGTTCTTCCTCGTTTAAAGGCAGGGGTTTGTTCAGAAGCTCCCGCTCGAGCTCTATCTTGCCTATATCATGGAGAAAGGCGCTCATCCTTAAAGTGTTTAATTCTTCTTCCGGTAAATTAAGATATTCGCCGAGGACTACAGCATACTCGGTTACTCTTTCCGAGTGCCCTCGCGTATAGCGGTCTTTAGCCTGGATGACACTGAGAAGGGTCTTTAAAGTGCTCGCCAGGTCCTCACTCGTACTTATTTGGTCGGTACATAACTCGTCCAAAACGGAAAAATAAATCTCCGTCCTGTTCTTACGAACCGATTTGGCCCGGAAGAGGGCATCATCGGCCCGGCGTATTAGTTCCAGGGGAGTCCTGGCGTGGGCAGGGTAAGTAGCAATTCCCATGGACAGGGTAATCTTTTTGTCCGGCTGGTATTCTTTGCCAACAAAAGAATAATTCTCGACTTTCCTGCGGATCTGTTCGGCAACATCGCGGGCCTGCTGGCTGGAATACCCGGGCAGCAGGATGGAAAACTCTTCGCCCCCGTAGCGTGCGGCCACAGCCCCCGCCGGGACTTCTTGACCAATAATCTCGCCAATTTGTTTTAAAACCTTATCTCCCTCAAGATGGCCCAAAGCGTCGTTATACGTTTTAAAGTAATCTACATCGGCAAGGACCAGGGAGAAGGTTGAATTTTCTTTTTTAGCCCGGTCAAACATATTTTCAAGGATGTAGTAAAAATAGCGTTTGTTCCACAAACCTGTGAGGTCGTCCCTGTTTGCCATCTCGGCCAGCTTTTTGATGGTTTCCCTTTCAATATCAAGAAATCCCCCGATTAGCCAGGCGGCCATAAAAATTATAAGGCTTAAGATCAGGTCGGCCTCCAGGGCTTTATTAACCAATTCTGGGGAATAATTAAGCAGGTGAGGAATAAGCAGGGGTATTACACACAATAATGTAAATATAAGCCCGTATTTTTGCCCGTGATTTATAGAGGCATAGATCACCGGGATGAAGTAAAGGACTTTAAAGGAACTGCCGTGAAAGTCTAAAATAAAAACGATAGCTATTGCAAAGAGACATATAAGAAAGCTAACCAGCAAACTGATAGGGCGCGTTATTTCGCTCGAAGTAATAACAGTTACGTAATCTTTGGTGAGATAAATTATACCTGTTAAAGCAAAAACACCCAGGATAAGGCCACTTACAGGATAATTTAAATACATTCTATTTGGGAAATATGTTAATTTAAAAGCACTTAATAGAGAAATAGCCATCACAGTCAAAGCACATAGGTAAAAGAACAAAATATATTCAGCTATCTTCCGGCTTCGTTCTTCCTTCCATTTCATATAAAACCTTCTCCATAAATTTTAGAGAGGCGGCAAAATCCACCTCTCTAAATCTTGTTTTACTTTCTTAAACTTGGAGGTACCTCAGGTTCATACCAACCGTAAAAACAAGCTGAGGCGGCGTTTACATAGGCCAGGAAAGTAGCCATAAAAGCTAATGCCGACATAACGACCATTGCCAGGCGCTTCATCCCGGTTTCACCTCCTTATGCCGGCTTGTACCGGCAAGATAAATAATGGCTGCCTGCCAGGCCAGGCCGGTAGCCCCGGCCACGGCCAGGGAGGGCCAACGTCCAGCAATAAAAAGTAATACTCCCGGCACTACCAGGGAATTGGTGACGGCCACCCGGTGGAGCCTGCGCCGCAGGGCAGGAGAATTTATGGGTTTGGCCGGGCCCGTTACCGGGGCCAGCCAGGCGCTGGCTGCCAAACTCAAAAGGCCGCTGCCCAGGATTATCCAGGCTATATGCTGCTGCACAAGTAAAAATCCAACCAGCCGGCTGGCCAGGAAACCAATAAGGCTAAAAATAAATGCCGTAAAAGCCAGGCACTTTCCCGCGGAGCTTAAATGCATTCCTCCACCGGGAAGCCTTAACAGGCTGGACGAAATTAAAGCAGCCAAGGTTTCCGCCGGGGCTCCAACTACAAAACCCCCTATGGTGACAGCTATTAACCCGATAGCACCTAAAAAGAGTACTTCCAACCCGTAGGCCAGTACTTCTTCCTGCACCTTGGTAGTTTGCAATTCTTTCATCAGATACCTGGCCAGGCTGCCTGCAGCTTTACTGATGCTCACCTGTATACCAAGCCCCTTTACCCGTTCCCCTGTTAAAAATAATGTTAAAAAATATTGATACCAATAAAAGCAGTATTACGTTTGGCCAGCCTGCCACTATACGTAACCAAATATTCCGGTAAATTTCCTCTGGATTTAATCCCATAGAAACAAAAAGTTTAAAAAATAAGTTCTCTCCTATAACCACAATAACCAATACTGATAAGCCACTTCTTATAGACGAGGCTAAACTACATGACGTAACTTTTTTAAACACCAGGATTATAAACAAAAAATTTAAAAGGGTATTAACACCAAAAGCGATAGGCAGCCAGCGTACCAGGTAAAAAAAGACGCCAAAAATAATACCCGTAGATAAAATTGAACGCCACCGTAGCCCCAGACCTGCAACTGCATACATCACGGCGGCAATGCCGATCGCCTCGGGCAGCCCCTGCAACAGCCAGGCTAAAAAAGGGATTTTCATTGTTTTTCACCTGGAGTATATTATTCGACGCATACCGTAAATTTCCTTCTTAAGAGGACATTTTTACCAGCTTTTCACATGGTCATCTCCACAAAGAAAGTTTGAGTTAAGCCTTACAGGTACGGCATCGGCCAGGCAGGCCGTCGCCGGGCTGATGCGGCAGCGGTAAGCGTATATTTCAACGCCGGCACCGGCCGCTTCCCGCAAGGCCCGGGCAAAAAGGGGGTCGGTATTTTCGTTGGGAGCAAGAATTACGGCATCTTCGCGCTGGATTATAAACACCACCGCGGCCCGGCAACCCCCGGCCCGTAAAACCATCAACTCCTGCAAATGGCGGCTGCCGCGGCCGGTAGGGGCATCGGGAAACAGGGCCAACCCATCGCCGGTTACCAGGGTTACCGATTTGACCTCTACGTAACACGGTGGTAATCCTGCCCCGCGCCGGGGTTCTTCCTGTTTCCCGCCCGGCGTCAATAAAAAATCCAGGCGGCTGGAACCGGCCCGGACTTCGGCCGTTAGCTCCCGGTAGCCGGCAAAAGGTGCCAACCTGCCGGAATGAAAGGCGGCGGCAAAAAGGCGGTTGGGCAGGCGGCTGTCCAGGGAAATAAATATACCTTCCCTGTATAAAAGCACCACGTCGTAGGCGGTTTTCCGCTTTCCCCCGCCTTGCACCGGGGCCAGATAAAGTTCGGCCCCGGGCAGCAACAGTTCCGTCAGCCGCCCGGGGTCGGCCAGGAAGGCAGCCACTTTCTCTCCTCCCCTGTCTGCCACCACCGTAAAACGGTTGGGCCGGGAAAGAAAGGTGGCTTTAACTAAACCTGCAGGCATTTCAACCATTGCGCGTATAAACCTCGCCAACTATCCTTGTGTATAAAGCTCATGGTATCATTATCAAAAAAACCATGTTTATCACCCGGTTTAACAGGTAAGCTCGACTATTCGCCGGCGCAGTTCGGCGATCATAGACGGGACATCAATGCTTACCGGGCAGCGCTCCACGCACCGGCCGCAGCGGAGACAGGTGTAAACCAGCGGGGCGGCATTCTCCAGGCCGCCGGCCACAAAAGCCGTCCAGATGGCTCCTATGCCCCCCAGATAACGATACCCGAAATACCCGGCGGTCAGCTGGAAGACGGGACATTCGTACATACAGCCCCCGCATCTTAAACAATACAAACCCTGCCTGAAAAGAGGATCGGCAGCCATTTCACTGCGGCCGTTATCCACAAAAATGACATGTAATTCCCTGGGGCCGTGAGCACCATACGTAGTCACCTTTTCGATGTCTCCCGTCTTGCTCGGCCCGCTGATGATATTGACGTAGCCGGGGACGGTATAGTTGGCATAACGCCAGGTAACCTCCGCCACTTTCATGGCGTCCTGAAAAGTGGGTACCACTTTTTCGATACCTACCACGGCGATATGCACCGGCGGGACAGCGGTACATATACGGGCGTTGCCTTCATTCTCAATAATAACCATGGCCCCGCAGTCTGCTGCCACTACGTTGGCACCGCTCATGCCGAAATGGGCGCTGAAATACTTTTCCCTCATAAACTCCCTGACGGCCTCTACCTCAGCGGCAATATCCGGGGGAATCTCCCGCCCAAAAAACTTCGTAAATAATTCCGCCACCTGCTCCCGGGGCACATGAACGGAAGGAGAAACGATGTGCATGGGCCTCCCATGCTGCAGCTGTAATAAAAACTCCCCGAGATCTGTTTCCCAGACTTCATTTCCTTTTTCGATAAGATAGTCCCTGATTTCCAGCTCTTCACCCACAATACTCTTGCCTTTGACAACTATCTTCCCCGTACCAATAATATCGGCAGCCAATTTTAAGGCTTCTTCATGCGTCCCGGCCAGGTAAGTCTGGCCGTGATTGGCTTCAATGGCCTGTCTGGCTTGAGCCACCAGTTCATCCATACTTTCGATGGCCTTTTCCTTTATAGCGCGCACTTCCCCGGCTAATTTAGGCGTATGGGGAAAGCGTTTAAAAGCGGCTGCGGTGTTATCCCGGTAAGATTTAACGGCACGGGATAGGGCTAACTGGATATTGGGGTCATCGGAGGCTTTATTAAGCTCTTCCGTATACCTTTGAAATATGCGTTCCAGCACCGAACTCATTGGGCAATCCCCCTGAAGAGAAACTCGATAAAGTCCTCAATTTGAATATCCTTTTGCCCCTCACGCCGTCCTTTATCAAGAGCCGCCAGGCAATAAGGACAAAAGGTAATGACCAGATCGGCACTGGTAGCCGCGAGTTCGCCAACACGGCGGGAGGCGATCTTCCCGGACAATGCGGGGAAAAGGACCTTGCCGGGACCGCCGCAGCAGGTCGTCCAGCGCCGGTTGAACTCCGGTTCTATTAAAGTAACTCCCTCCATTTTGCTAAGGATAACCCTGATTTCTTCCGTAATACCAAGTTCCCTGGCCATGCGACAGGAATCGTGAACCGTAATGCTACCTGAAAACCCTGAAGGCACACGACCCCGGTCATCTTTAATCAAATCGTAAACGGCTTCCAGGAAAGTTATGACCCTGTAATTAAAATCATCCACCAGGCGGGGATAAATTAACTTAAACATTTCCGCCGCATGGGGGGACAGACAGATGATGGTCCTGGCGCCTGTAGATTTAATCAACCCTGCCACCCTGCGGGCGTGCTGGCGCAGGTCACCCATGAAACCGTATTCATAAAGAAGAGCACCGCTGTAGACTTCTTCTTCGCCCAGGTAACAGATTTTTAAGCCCATCTCCTGTAAAACCAGGGCGGCCTTGCGGCTGACATCCTGGTAACGCTCCCGTTCCCTTGACAGCACACCGGCAACAACCTTTTCGGGGTTGACCCCCACCCTGTTTATGAGGTTGCGGACGCCCAGCATCAGGGAAAACCCTGCACTGCCCTGCTTCATCGTGGTGAGCATGTTCACCAGGCTGTCAATATAAGGAACCAGTTGATACTCGCCGCCGGTATATAAAAGAACGTCCCCCTGCCGCGGCAGGTTTAAATTCCTGGCCCACCCGGCTATTTCGTTTCCTTTAAGGCCCAGGGGATTGCCGTATTTAACAATATTTCCCCGGATTACTTCAAGGGTTGGCGGCAAACGATAATCATTAGCTTCCAATTTCAGTTCAAGAGACATCGTTTCACCCCAACTAGTTCTTATAATAATGCCCTTTATAGCTCATAATAAATTAATCATAAATGAAACCTATAAATCAAGGTTTCTTTAGCATGTATTCATAATACTTGTGTTGAGCTTCTTTTTAAGAATAATCATATAGACATAGTAAAAGAAAAGGCAGGAATAATTTGCTTTCCTGCCCACTTTAAAGGTTTAAAGATAACTTCTCCCTCTAAAAACGTACCCAGTTCCTTAATTCCCTTCCCCAAAAAAACACCGGTAAACCCGGGAAGCCTTGATATCCTTCAGCCCATTATATTATAGAGAACGCCAAACCTCGTCGCGTGCTCTAACTCATCACCCATTGCCAGGAAAAACGTATCCCTCACCATTTGATCTGTACTCGATAGAATAACATCTTTATAAAAATCTGCCGCTTCCAATTCATCCCTGAGGGCTTTCAACAAACCATCTTTATAGGTCCGGTAATGAACCGGGTCAATATTATATTGAGGAATCTGGCCGGTAAAGAACTCGTATAACCTGGTAAAGGCTTCTAAATGTTCCAGTTCATCCTGATAAGCATGGTTTATGAACTCCCTGTGCAGTTGATCTGGCGTTTCCCTTAATAAGCGAGAATAAAAATCGGCTGCCGTCGCCTCAGCAACGATAGAGTTATAAATATTCTGTAGTAATTTTCCAAAATCATTGGGGCCGAGTACCGGCAATTGAGGTATCTGCAATTGCCACTGGTTATATACTAGAGGTGCTCCCGGTTGATAATGCTTCATACTAGCCCTCCCAAAACATTAATTCTCTATTAACGATTATATGCGAGTAATAATATTGTGTGCGGCTAAGCAAAGTTGTTCTGTTACTGAGCGCCGGTGAAAAGCAGAAAAATAATTCGGGCGCAGATTGGGCACCAAACGAGATTTTGAAAATAAAATAGCCCCCCGGTAAAACCGGGAAGCCTCGCTTTTTCTGGTGGAGCTAAGGGGAGTCGAACCCCTGACCTCTTGAATGCCATTCAAGCGCTCTCCCAGCTGAGCTATAGCCCCACAGCACTGTCTATTATACTGGCCCTTGATTTGTTTGTCAAGGGTCAGATGATACCTTTATTCTTCCTCATCCAAATACAACAATTCACCTTTAGTGTCATAACCAATAATCCCGGCATACCGACCCCAGTCCACAAGGGTTTTAAACAGGAGTTCAGCATCCTCATCAGACATCCTGCGGGCAAAACGGCTGATCACATGTTCACGCCGTACTTGCCGCCCACGCCTGGAATTAATTAGCTCCAGGACCTCTTTAAAAACCGGCAGCTGCTGCAACCGGCCGGCAACTATCTCTTTGCGCTCATTGATACTCGCATTCAGCAGCTGGGAACCCAGCCCTGTCAGGGTAATGTCACCGTTGGTAGTCTCAATAAAGCCCAGCATCTTGGCAGCTTCTATAACCGGTCCTATATCATCAAGTTCCATGGACAGGCTGCCGGCCAGTTTAAATATATCTTCTCTTCCCCGGACATCCTCCAGCATTTCCAGCAGGCCAATAACCATCCCTATGCCTACCTGGGGTAAAGGCCCGGCGTCCACAGTGGCTGTGACCCCCTATTTAAACACCATCTCAGGTACCAATATTTTATCATATTATACCAGATCTTAGAACAGGATTCAGCACCTCGCATTAACTTTTACTACCGTAGTTAATACTAAATAGAACAGGAAGCGCCTGCGGGAGAAAAATTTCCCGCAGCTATTCCGGGATTTAAGGGATAATTATGCCTGCATCCCCTTTTTGAAAAAGGAAAACAACTTTTAGTGAAGAATATATTAAGGATAAATAGCTTTAATCTATTAACCTGGTAGAAAGGATGAATTAATAAAATGTCAATAGAAGACAGGACTTACATGGAACGGCTTATATCACTGGCTGAAAAAAATAATTACATTGAACCTGCTTTGTATGAAAAATACAATGTAAAACGTGGACTACGCAACAGTGACGGCACCGGTGTGCTGGTAGGGCTTACGAGTATAGGGGAAGTCCACGGTTACATTCTCGACGAAGGTGAGAGGATCCCCGACCAGGGACGGCTCCTTTACCGGGGAATTGACGTCTGGGAAATAGTTAAAAATTTCCAGGAAGAAGGGCGTTTTGGTTTTGAAGAAGTTTCTTACCTTCTCGTTTTCGGGGAACTGCCCTCCCGCCAGGAGCTAGATGATTTCTGCCGTCTTCTGGGAGAAAACCGCAACCTTCCCGATGGATTTGTTGAAGATATGATTTTAAAAGCTCCCAGCAATGATATTATGAATAAGCTGGCCAGGAGCGTTTTGGCTTCTTACTCCTACGATAAAAACCCGGATGATTTGAGTATCAAAAACGTCGTCAGGCAGACTATCGAGCTGATTGCCCGCTTCCCCGTTATGGTGGCTTATGGTTACCAGGCCAAAGCCCACTATCACGGCAATCAAAGCTTGTATATTCACATGCCCCAAAAAGAACTGAGCACCGCAGAAAACTTCCTGTACATGATCAGGCCCGACAACCAGTACAGCAGGCTGGAGGCCGAGCTCCTGGACCTCTCCCTGGTGCTCCATGCCGAGCACGGCGGGGGAAATAACTCCACTTTTGCCGTTCATGTTGTTTCCTCTACGGGGACAGACATATACTCGGTTATTGCCTCAGCAGTAGGTTCCCTGAAGGGGCCCAAGCATGGCGGTGCCAATATTAAAGTTATGGAAATGATGGATGATATAAAGAACAATGTAAAAGACTGGTCCGACGAAGAGGAAGTCAAATATTACCTGAACAAAATCCTCAACAAGGAAGCTTTTGACAGGCAGGGATTAATTTACGGCCTCGGTCATGCCGTATATACCCTGTCCGATCCCCGTGCCGTTTTGTTAAAAGCCAAGGCGGCCGAACTGGCAAAAGAGAAAAACATGGAAGAGGAATTCGACCTCTACCTGACCATAGAAAAAGTCGGGCCCGAACTATTTGCCTCTAAAAAAGGAAATGAAAAGATCATTGCTCCCAATGTGGACTTCTATTCGGGCTTTGTTTATAAGATGTTAGATATTCCTGTAGAACTCTATACCCCGATTTTTGCCATAGCCAGGATTTCCGGTTGGTGCGCCCACCTGCTGGAAGAACTGGTGAGCGGAGGCAGGATCATCAGGCCGGCCTATAAGAATGTAATAGGCAAAAGAAAATATATTCCCATGGAGCAGAGGTAAACATACCAGGCCGGCGGTGCGATTTGGTATTTTATAAGCTTAAAGGGGACGGGCAACCGTCCCCTTGTTTCTTTCTAAGAACACTTAGAACAAAAGCGAGTATATTTTATCCGTCACCCGGGCGAAGGCTTCGTCCTTCATGTTGCGCGGGCGGGGCAGGTCTATGCGGACATCGGCAAGGATCCGGGCCGGCCTTTTAGACAGCACCATGACCCGGTCGGCCATGAAGACGGCTTCCTCGATACCGTGAGTCACCATGAGGACCGATTTTACGGGAAGCGTTATATCCAGCCACAGGTCTAAAAGCTCCTCCCGCAGGTTCTGGGCCGTAAAAGCGTCCAGGGCCGAAAAGGGTTCATCCATGCAGAGGAGTTCCGGTTCCATGGTCAGGGCCCGGGCAATACCCACCCGTTGTTTCATACCCCGGGATAGTTCCCGCGGGTAAGCATCTTCAAAACCGTCCAGGCCTACTTTTTGAATATATTTATTGGCTATTTTCTCCCTTTCTGGCCGGGGTACGTTTTTAGCCTCGAGACCCAGGGATACATTTTCCATAACCGTCAGCCAGGGCAACAGGGCAAAAGACTGAAAAACAATGGCCATTTTATCCATAACGCCGTTTACCTGCTGCCCCCGGTAAAATATTTGTCCCCGGGACGGGCGGTCCAGGCCAACAATCATCCGCAGCAGGGTACTTTTCCCCGAACCGGATGGACCTACCAGGCAGACAAATTCACCTTTAGCAATGGTAAAAGAAATGTCATTTAGAACCGTGAGGGACCGGTTGGCGTCGGTATAAGTTTTATAAACATTGCATACTTCAAGTAGAGCCAACCATATCACCCCCTTTAATCTCCCATAGTAAACTTGCTAACGGCTATATCGTACAGGCGCCGCCAGAAAAAACGATTGAGGAAAACAATGGTTGCTACCATAGCGATAAGGCTGGACCAGATTATCTGGAAACTACCGCTCTTATAAATAGCAGTATCCAGCAGAGAGCCAATGCCAAAAGCAGTATAAACCTGACCGGCATAGACAACATATTCGGCGACGATCAGGGCATTCCAGCCGCCTCCCCATGAGGTAACGCTGCCCGTTATGAGGGAGGGTACCAAGGCCGGTATAACTACCCGGCGTAAATACCTGCTTCCCCGGAGGCCAAAAGCCTCAGCTGCCTCTTTTAAGTCCCGGGGAATGCTTTTTACCCCGGCAATAAGGTTAAATAGAAGATACCACTGCATACCCGTCAATACCAGGATAATAGCCGCAAGGTTCATGTCTCCCGTAATACCCACCAGGAAAAAAACGATAATGGGAAACAAGGCCGTCGCCGGGATGGATGCCAGGACTTCAAAAACAGGAGTCATGAGTTCATAAACGCGCTCATTATGCCCGATCCAGATAGCCGCCGGGATTGTCCAGGCAAGGGAGAACAGATATGCTACCAGCAATCGTAGAAACGAAAAGAAAATAGCCTTGGGAATACTTAAAATCTCGGGTTGCCAGGGCATCATGAACAGGTTGACCAGGCCCACAATGCCTCGTAACAGGGACACTACCAGCAGTATAACCATGGACCAGGTTGCCAGGCGCCAGATCAGGTTGAGATAACGGCAGATTTTAAGCCCTCCACCGCCAATGGCATAAAGCTTCATGTACCAATTCTCAACAACAACACTTAAGCCCGAACCCAGGGCTATAAGTCCCCGCCTGAATTCGCGGAAAAAAGGGGCTTCATACCAGAGGCGGTAACCCCACCCCCTGGTCGTTCTTGAACCGCCGCTTTCAAACTCATAATTAAAATTTTCGGCCCAGACGGAAAGGGGTCGCCAGATAAAAATATTCATTAAAGTGATTAACGCTATCAGGGTCAAAAGACCGGCTATCGTCGAGCCCAGATTTCCTTCTTCCGTTGTGCGGATTAGGTAACTGCCGAGGCCCGGCAGGGAGTACCTGGCGGGGCCTATGGCTATAATTTCGGCAGCAATAAGAAAATACCATCCGCCGCTCCAGGATAATATGCTGTTATAGACCATTTTAGGGATGCCGGCGGGAAAGTAAAGTTTCTGGAAGCGACGCCAGCCCGTAAGGCGGTAGGCATCGGCCGCCTCTTTAAGATCCCGGGGAATTGTCGTCAACGATTCGTAGAAACCAAAGGTCATGTTCCAGGCCTGGCTGGTAAAGATAAGGAATATGGAAGCCAGTTCCACCCCCAGGGGGCTTCCCCGGAAAAGAGAAACAAAAAAGTAAACGGCGGCAGGGAAGAACCCCAGGATGGGCACCGACTGGAGGATGTCCAGGATAGGTATGAGCCAGCGTTCAGCCCGCGGGTCTGTCCCGGCTTTATACCCGTAAGTTAGCGTAAAGACAAAAGACAATATATATGCGCCCAGCATTCTTATAAATGACCGGAAGGCGTAATAGGGCAGGAGGCCGATACTGGTAACAATCGTTGTCTCTCCTGCCAGGGCAACAGCTTGGTGGCCCTGGTAAGCAAAGTAGGCAAAGGCAGTTAAAAGGACGGTCATAACCATTGTTAAAGCCAGGTTCCCTGCCCGCGCCACGGGGTTCACCTCCTAACTAAAAAATAAAATAGTCTTCCCAAGTGGGAAGACATAGAGTTCATAAATAGCCCTATTAACCCCCACTCGTTGAGCTTTGGCACGTGCATAGCTAGAGATAACTCTCAGCCACATTAGGTAAAACCTTAAGCCGGTAATACCTGTTGACCCATTGGCGTCTTTCGACGTTTCCGGGCAGTGGCGTCTGTCTATGCAGAAGCCTCACCTAACGAAGGTTGTAAAATAGCAGTTTTCGCCTTTAATTTCATTATAAATACGCTTTTTTTAAGTGTCAAGGCAGGGGATGGTAGGTATTTCGGCAATCCCGGCGAATATTTTAAAAAGATGTTTCTGGGAAGTGGAGGTAAAAAATGAAGCGCATTGTCATTGCTCCCGATTCTTTTAAAGAAAGCCTGGACGCGCCTGCCGTTGCCGCAGCTATAGCCGAAGGTATTAAACGGGTTTTCCCCCAGGTAGAAACTATTACCGTGCCCATGGCCGACGGCGGCGAAGGTTTAACAACCACCCTGGTAGCGGCTACCGGCGGGCGGATTATTACCACCACCGTCACCGGTCCCCTGGCACAGCCGGTTCAAGCCGCCTGGGGAATCCTGGGAGACGGCGCCACCGCTGTGGTGGAGATGGCCCAGGCATCAGGCCTGCCCCTGGTACCCCGGGAAAAGCGCAACCCCCTGTTTACCACCACTTACGGTACCGGTGAACTCATCCGCCGGGCCCTGGATGCCGGCTGCCGGCGTTTGATTGTGGGCATCGGCGGCAGTGCCACCAACGACGGCGGCGCAGGAATGGCCCAGGCCCTTGGTGTAAAGCTATTGGATGCCCGGGGAGACGATATAAGACCGGGGGCTGCCGGCCTGGAGGCACTGGCACGCATTGATACCGGGAGCCTGGACCCGCGGGTAAAGGAAACGGAAATCCTGGTAGCCTGCGATGTCGACAACCCCTTGTGCGGGCCCCGGGGGGCGTCGGCCGTCTACGGTCCCCAGAAGGGCGCCACGCCGGAGATGGTCCCCCGCCTGGATGCGGCCCTGGCCAGGCTGGCAGATATCATTGAACGAGATCTAGGAAAAGACGTCCGGGAACTGCCCGGGGCCGGTGCCGCCGGCGGCCTGGGTGCCGGCCTGGTAGCCTTCCTGGATGCCACCCTGCGGCGCGGTATCGAACTG
This sequence comes from Neomoorella sulfitireducens, assembly GCF_024733845.1. Classification (GTDB taxonomy): domain Bacteria; phylum Bacillota; class DSM-521; order Neomoorellales; family Neomoorellaceae; genus Neomoorella; species Neomoorella sulfitireducens. The sequence continues at coordinate 44,772 of NZ_JANRHG010000007.1, read as the reverse complement.
GTAATGGAGGCCGTAAATCTCGACGGCATCCTGGCAGCAGGCGCCGACCTGGTCATCACCGGTGAAGGAGAAATCAACCACCAGACGGCTTTTGGTAAAGTCCCCGCCGGCGTCGCCCGGGTAGCAGGGAAATACGGCATCCCGGTGGTGGCCCTGGTAGGTTCTATCGGCGATGGCGCCAATACCGTCTATGAACACGGCATTAAAGGATTCATGAGTATTGTCCCCCGTCCGGTACCTTTAGCATACTGCCTGGAGAACGCTGCCGCCTTGCTAACCGACGCTGCCGAACGCCTGCTACGACTAATGGCAGTAATGAATAAATAAAAGCATTAAAAAGCCCCCTCCCAGGCAAAACTAAAGAAAAAGCCCGGAAGGAGGCCCTTTATGCCAGATATTTCTTTAAGGATGGGTACCGCCATTACCAGCAGCGATCTGGCCCGGGTGCGGGACGTATTGCCGCGCCTGAATCCAGGAGACCACCTTACCATTACCATGGAAGCCGCCGACGCCCACCAGGCCGACCTGCTGATAAAACTTTTAGAGGAACACGGCCTCGACTATCAGAGCCGCGGCGATAGCGACGGGAAGACTTGCCACATAATCGCCCGGCGCCATGAGGGGGCTTAAAAAATCTATTGGGAGAGGACAACCATTGAGTACCGTAACTTCACTTATAGATAAATATTATAATGCCGACACCTTCCCCCGCTCGCTGGGGATCGAACTCCTGGAACTGGCCCCGGGCTATGCCCGCATGGCCATGACAATTAATAAAAACATGACGAATTTCCACGGCATCGGGCACGGGGGAGCTATCTTTACCCTGGCCGATACGGCCCTGGGGTTGGCCAGCAACTCCCGCGGTGACACTGCCGTTGCCCTTGCAATAACTATTAATTATCTTAAACCGGCCCGGATAGGCATGCAATTGATTGCCGAAGCCCGGGAAGAACACCTTACCCGGCATACCGGCCTTTACCGGATCAATATTGCCAGCAGCGAAGGGGAAACAATTGCCGTAGCCCAGGGTACCGTTTACCGCATGGATAAAAAAGGATAGTTCCGGTGTAAAAAGCCACCGGCATACCCTATGCTTCCTCTTTTTACCATCTGGTTACACCCGCCTGACCGGTTTCAAAAAAACGCGCCGTGCTACCGCCAACATCCCCATTTATCCGGCCGGCCAATCAGGTTAACCCCGCCAGGTTGTCCGTAAAAAGAGGGCCAGGACGGTATAAATCTCCAGGCGCCCGACCAGCATCAGCCAGGATAATAAATACTTGGATGCTACCGGCAGGTGGGCGTAGTTCTGGGCAGGACCCACGGCACCCAGGCCCGGGCCAACATTGCCCAGGGTTGCGGCAGCAGCGCTGGCAGCGTCTTCCAGTCCCAATCCCGTCATAGCTATTGCTAGGGTGCCCGCGGCAAATAAAAGTAAATACAGGCAGACGAACTGTAAGATATTTAAAACCAGGTTTTCTTTTAATACGCCGGTGTTACCAAAACGAACCGGAAACAAGGCATGGGGATGAATAGTCCGGAAAAGCTCTGCCAGCCCGTTCTTTAAAACAACCAGCCACCGCCCGACTTTTATTGCCCCTCCGGTAGAACCATAACAGCCACCAATAAACATCAGGATAAATAAAAGGGCGCGAGAGAGGCTGGGCCAGGCGTCATAGTCGGCAGTGACGTAGCCGGTCGTGGTAATAATGGAAACTACCTGGAAGGCAGCCGTACGCACCAGGTGTTCCCCCGGCCGGTTGCCGGCTAAAATTAAGTCTGCCGCTACTATAATTGTTGCGATAACAATTAAGGCACTGTAGAGTTTAAATTCCGGGCTGCGCCAGAAATAAAGTGGCGACCGGCGGCGCAAGACCTGATAATAAAGGGCAAAATTAATGCCGGCCAGAAACATGAACACCGTGATGATCCACTGTACCGCGGCACTGGTATAATAGCCAATGCTGGCGTTTTTGCTGGAAAAGCCGCCGGTAGCCATGGTACCAAAGGTGTGGATGACGGCTTCATACAGTGATAAACCTGCCGCCCATAATAACAGGATTTCCAGTACCGAAAGAATTAAGTAGGTAGACCAGAGAATCTTTGCCGTTTCCTGGATGCGGGGTTTTATTTTCTCCGTTACCGGGCCGGGGGCTTCAGCCTGGAGCATCTGCAGGCCACCGGCACCCATATGGGAAAGAAGGGCCACAAAAAGGACTACTATTCCCATGCCCCCCAGCCAGTGGGTCAGGCTGCGCCAGAAAAGGATGGAACGGGAGTGGCTTTCGATGTCCGTCATGACGCTGGCCCCGGTGGTAGTGAAACCGGAAACTGTTTCAAAAAGGGCATCGGCAAAATGGGGAAATGCGTCAGAAAAAAGATAGGGCAAACTCCCGAAAATAGCCGCCGCCACCCAGCTCAGCGTAACGATAGCACAGCCCTCACGCCTGCGGAGTTCCTCGTTACGGGAGGGATAGAGGCTCAGGGGTATGCCAGCTGCTATCGTTATCAGTGCACTCCAGGCAAAGGCCTGCCATTCCCTTTCCTGGAAATAAAACGCCACGAGTAAGGGTAGCAACATAGACAGGCCGATTAAAATAATGATCTTGCCAAGGATTTGAAACACAAGGCGGTAATGCATTTTTTACCTCTTTTCCGTAGCGCCAAAGAAATTATGGACCGTGGCCACGGAACCCGGTAAAGTAAAAACAATCACATGATCACCGGGCATAATACAATCGCCGCCGCCGGGGATTATAATTTCATCGTCCCGGGCGATGGCGCCAACGATGGCATGGCGGGGAAAATTAATCTGCTTTAAGGGCTTCCCGGCCAGGCGCCAGTCAGGGGGGACAATAAACTCGATCATTTCTGCCTTATCCTGGCCCAGCAAGCTTATGGAAACAATTTTGCCGCGGCGGACAAACTTCATAATGGCGGCAGCTGTTAGGAGCCGCGGGCTAATGACTACATCAATACCTATCTTTTCCATTATGTCGGCGTAATCAGAGCGCCCCACTTTACAGATGGTCTTCCTGACCCCCAGGTGCTTGGCCAGCAGGGAAGCCAGCAGGTTTACCTTGTCGTCGCCGGATACAGCGGCAAAGATGTCGGCCTGGCCAATATCTTCTTCCTGCAGCAAACCCAGATCGCTACCGTCGCCGTGGATAATGGTGACATGGGGCAATTTTTCGCATAAAATCTCACAGCGCTGGCGGTCTTTTTCCAGAATTTTAATTTCAACCTTTTTCCCGGCCAGCCTCTGGGCCAGGTAATAGGCAGTCCGGCTGCCTCCCAGCACCACCAGCCGCTGGACCCGGGCTCGCTTTTGTCCCAGGAGATGCTCCACAGGTTCCATTAACCTGGCCGGTGCCAGGACAAACACTTTATCACCGGCCAGGAGGCGATCTTCGCCCCGCGGGATGATCATTGTATCTCCCCGCTGGATGGCCACGATTAAGTAAGGGTTAGGTGAAGGCAACTCCTTCAGCTTTTTGCCCGCTACCGGCGCGGCCGGCGGTAGATTAAGCACCAGCAGCTGGATCTTCCCGCCCGCGTAGAATTCAGATTCTACCGCTTCCGGTGCCTCGACGAGTTCAGCAATGGCGGAGGCGGTAACATAGTCAGGGTTGATGACATAATCGATGCCCAGATCCTTATCAAAACCAATTTCATTAAGAGACAGGTATTCAGGGTTGCGAACCCGCGCCGCAGTCATTTTGGCGCCCAGCTTTTTACTAATCAGGCTGGCGATAATATTTACCTCGTCATCTTCCGTCACAGCTATCAAAAGATCGGTGCCAGCCACTCCATTCTCTTTAAGAACGGTGGGGCTGGCGCCATTAGCACAGATGGCCTGGACATCAAGCTTCTCTTCGACGTTTGCAATCCTCTCTGCATCCTGCTCGATAACTAAAACGTCATGGTTGCTCAAGGAAAGCATCTCGGCCAGCTTAAAACCCACTTTGCCGGCACCTATGATTATAATCCGCACCGGGAAACACCTCAAGTTCAATAATAGTAAGTTGTTATTCGCGCTGCTTCACAAAATTCCTCCCCCCGGACGTCTTCGTGACTAAAAATATTTCCCCTCACTAGCGGTTCATTCACGATATGTCTTTTAAAAACCTTTATTTGTCGTTAATCTTTTATATAAAAAAAGCCCCCCGGTAAACCCGGGAAGCCTTGTAATACCTGGTGGGCACGGCTGGTTTCGAACCAGCGACCTCCTGAATGTGAGTCAGGCGCTCTCCCACTGAGCTACGCGCCCCTATAAAACTTATTGGTGGACGTGAGGGGATTCGAACCCCTGGCCTCTAGAGTGCGATTCTAGCGCTCTCCCAACTGAGCTACACGCCCTTACTCTCAATGCAGGTTTATTATAATCTTTTCGCACAATCCTGTCAAGGTCGAGCAGGCTTTATGTTTGTATTGCCGTCATAGAAAAACATGCTTAAAAATCACCCGATATATGGTAATACCTGGTTCGCGAATATATCCACAACATCAGGATCGAACTGGGTGCCGGCATTGCGCTTTATTTCTGCGACGGCATATTCTCTTGACCGGGCTCTCCTATACGACCTGTCCTGCGTCAGGGCATCAAACGCATCCACGACCGCAAGTATACGTGAAAGCAAAGGAATCTCCTCACCTTTAAGTCCCCGGGGATAGCCCTTCCCATCCCAGCGTTCATGATGACACAGGATATATTCAGCAATCGACTGTAAATCCGGCGACGACATGGCAATCCTATACCCTATTTCTGCATGCTTTTTCATTACCGCCCATTCTTCTTCTGTCAGCTTGCCCGGCTTATTCAGGATATAGTCATCTATGCCTATTTTACCGATATCGTGCAGCATGGCAAACAGCTCTAACTCGTCCAGGCTTTTTTGCGGTAAATTCATCTTTTCCGCTATCTTTCTGGCAAAAAAGGCAATCCTCTCTGCATGCTCCCGGGTTTCCTGGTTTTTTTCACGCAGTGTTGCCATAATCGAGGCGACAACTGAGCTGTGAAAACTGTGGCTGTGCAACAGCTTGCGCTGGTACATGTTGTGCTCGGCGCTTTTTTCTATCTGTTCTATATCTTGTTCGGCTGTTTCTTTCGTTCCATAACCTATCGCCAGGCTGAGGCTGTAAATCTTCATCATTGAGCTTCTATACTCACACGCGCTCGCTATTTTCTTTATTATTTCACAGGCCTCCCGGCTGCCGGTGTTGGGCAACAGGATGCCGAACTCATCACCCCCGATTCGCGCCAGGACGTCCCCTTCCCGGCAACAACTGCTGATAATTTCGGCTGTCTCTATTATCAGCCTATCCCCTTCTTTGTGCCCGAAGGCATCATTGATCAGCTTCAAACCGTTGATATCGGCAATTATTATTGAAAGAGGAATAACCCCCCGGGCATCCAGTCTGGCTTTTTCCGCTTCGTAAAACCTGCGGTTGTACAGCCCTGTCAGAAAATCGTGCTCGCTCAAGTACTTGATCTCTAATTCCCTGTTCTTATGGTCCGTGATATCAATAATCAAGCCTTCAAGAGCCTGCACGTCTCCGTTTTCGTCATATACGGGCTGCCCCTGCTCGAACACCCATTTAATATCACCGTTTGCGGTTATTATCGGGTATTCATATTTGAACTTTTCCCTCGCTTTCACGACGCGGGCCCATTCTTCCCACAATATTTCCCGGTATTCCGGGCAGATAACGTCGTTGAAGGAAAGTTCTTTGTTGTCCAGCAAGCTTTCCGCCCTGTAACCCGTCAGTTCAAGACAGCCGTCTGATATGAACTGCATCGTCCATTCCCGATCATAATTGCACCTGTAGGCAATCCCGGGCAAGTTGGAAATCAGCACGGCCTTGCTCCGCTCGCTTTCCAGCAACTCCTGCTCTTTCTCTTTTAACTCCGTGATATCTTCGACTAAACACAGGAATTTCTTGCCGGTCCGGCTCCCCAAGCTTATTGACGCTATTTTTATGTTCAGCCACACGCTCGTGTTGTCTGGGCGGACATACTTCCTGGTCACTGAATTGCCGGCAATGGTTTCCAAAGCAATTCTGCGATTCTTCTTAGCATCCTTCTGGGGTTCGCTTGTAAATAAACATTCACTCCAGTCGATGGCGAGAAACTCCTCTCTCGTCCTACCTAGAATCCGCTCAAACATGGAGTTTATGGATACCAGTTTATCATCGTCAATGATCGCTATCCCTACCGGCGCCTGTTCAAATACTGTTTTGAAAAGTTCCTCGCTTTCCTTTAGTTTTTTGCTCATTGCCGCCAGGGCCCTGTTTTTTATTAACAACCATTATAAGACATAAGACCAGGATGAGAAGAAGTATGCTTATGACGATAGCAGCCGTATACAATGTGTACTTAATCGTTTCCCAGTACCACTGTTTTGCCGAATAGTCAATGCCAAAGACGGCGATGACTTTACCGGTATTTTGATCCTTTATGGGTACAAGCGCGCTCACCCAGATGCCCCATCGGTCAGCAGCCGGTTTTGTTATTACAGATTTGCCATCTATAAAAGGCTGCTTATCAGTTTGGGTAGCTTCCGGGTATTCCTGCCCCGGGGGAGAATAGCCTTCTGAACCGGGAGCTTCGGAATCTACCATGAAATATATTTTGTCGTCTTTCTGCGTATATAAGTAAGCGAAATAAATGTCGCCGTTGAGTTCTTTGAACTTCACAAGGCTGTCTTTTATATGCTGATATTCCGGCTTTTCAAAGTCATCCGGGGTCGCTTCCAGCACGCTTATCTGATCGTTTGAAAGAAAAGCGGCGGCAGATTCGGCCAACCTTATCGCGCGATCGCTGGCCCTGTTTAAGTAATAAACCCATGTGTTGTATACGCAAATCGCCCCAGCGCAGAGTAAAATAATGACAACAATGATAACTTTTATACGGGAGTTGAGCCCCTGAGATTGCTTCATTGTCATTTTCTCGCTTTTTAATAGAATCACACCGGCTGACCGGTATAGTTATCATTTCATGTTCCCGCGTATGCAAGTTTAATTAAAAAATTCGACGAAAAATAACATATTCCTTCACAGTTAACCCATAAACAATTATTCAATTGCAGAGGTAGTCATGATTTTATTATTTACATTTTCTTCCATCAGAGAAGGATTTATTTTTTCCCCGGCGAATATTATAAACCGGGAGGGAAAATAATGCGCCGCCGGTTAGCTTTGCTGATGATTTTCTTTTTTTTATCTGTCATTTATACCCCCACCTCCGGGGCGGTTAATATAAGAGATACCTTACGGCAGCGCCTCCAGGACGGCCAGAGCCAGGAAAGCCGTATCCTGCAGGAAATCATGCGCCTGGACGCACGCTTACAGAAGGCCGCTTCTGAGAACGATGAACTGGCCAGACGGCTGGAAATTGTCCGGAAGGAATGGCAGGCGGCACAGGTTGCCCAGGAACGGGCGGAGGCTGATCTGGCTGCCGGGCGCCGGGATTTTTCCCGCAGCCTGCGCTTTTTTTATACCTACGGTTCTACTTCTTTTATAACGGCGACCCTGTTTAGCGATAACTGGCCTGACTTATTTATCCGCTGGGAATTATTAAAGCGCCTGGCCGATCATTTCTATGGCATCGTCCGTCATAACCTGGCCCTGGTTGCCCTGGCCCGGGAAAAAAGCACCATGGCGGCCGCCAAAGAAAAAGAACTGCAGCAGGCCAGGGAAGCCAGCCTGGCGGCTGAAAAGAAGCTGGCGGCCCTAAAGGCAGAGCAAGAGAATAAGCTTAATGCCCTGCGGCAACAAAATTCCACCTGGGCAAGGGACCTATTGGTCCTGGAAAAAGCCTGGGCCGGGGCCCTGCCGACTTTGCAGTATCTCTTACAGCAGTTACCGTCCCTGCCCTGGCAGAGTTTACGCCCGGATTCTATTCAGATCGATTTAAGCAGGGGCGAAGTAATTGCTTTCTTCACCCAGCAAAACCTCAATAAAACACTGCTTGCTTCGCAAGAACAGCTGCGGGACATTCAGTTGCTTTTACCGGGTGAAATTATTAAAATCCCGGGACCTGATTTTGAAATCCAGGGTACCATTAGCGTCAACGGCCCCCACCAGCTCCTATTTACCCCGCAAAACGTATTCTTTGCCGGCCTGCCCCTTGACCCTTCCACCTGGCATGAACTCCTGCGGCCAGACGACCTGATCCTAAATCTACCACCGCCAGATTTTGGTTTAAAGTTTAAAAGCATATCCCTGGAAAAAGGGAAAATGGTGCTCGTCCTGGAAAGGTAGCAACCAACACGAAACCCGGCTCAAATTTAAGCCGGGTTTCATATAAAGCCCTTTACAGGCTTCCCAAGCTAACGGTAACTCCTGACCCTCATGCTGTTGTAGCAATCCCGGCAGTATACCGGCCGGTCACCACGGGGTTCAAAGGGTACCTCAGTGGTGGATCCACACTGGCTGCATACAGCTCTGTACATCTGCCGGGGACCGGAGCGGAAATCACCGCGCCTCTGCCCGCCTCCTTGGCGTGCTTTCCTGGCAGCCCGGCAGTCCGGGCACCGTGACGGTTCGTTGGTAAAACCCTTTTCGGCGAAAAATTCCTGCTGGCCGGCGGTGAAGATGAATTCGCGGCCGCATTCTTTGCAGGTAAGGGTTTTGTCCTGATAAAACATGTTACTACTCCCCTAAAGATAGTCTCCCTAAAGCCAACGGGGCATGTACCATACTTACCAGGGCTATCCCAGGGGAGATAGTTAGTAGTAGGTAAAGCCAGCGTTCTTTAGAGGCTCTTTTAGTATAGCGTATCTCCTAAAATTTTGCAACTCTATTTATACGTGTAATCTTAAAAATCGGGTATATAGGCCGTAGTAGCTGCATCTAACTCTTGATAATAGCCATTTTCGAAACCGAGGCTTTCAAAGTAATCGAGAACTGTTTCATATTCGGCAGGTGTTAGGGTGCGGTTGATCTCGGGGCAGCGTCGTGCCTGCCAGACGGGAACATACTGGGCCATAAGGCTGACATGCGTATCAGCAGGTAAATTGGCCTTTATCCAGTCCAGTACACGGCAGGCAGCCCCTGCCTGGCCGGGTAAAACAAGGTGACGGATTAATAGTCCCCGCCGAGCCAAACCGTGATCGTCGAGCACCAGGGCGCCAACCTGGCGATGCATCTCCAGGATGGCTGCCGTTGCTGCGTTAAAATAATAGGGCGCATGGCTGTAGCGCCCGGCGGGCTCCGGGTCCACATATTTGAGGTCGGGTAGATAAATATCTACCAGGCCTTCCAGGGAACGCAAGGAATCTATGCTTTCATAGGCATTGCAGTTATATACTACCGGTATGGCCAATCCCCTTTCCCTGGCCTCGCGCAGGGCGGGAACTAAAAAAGGGCTGTAGGGCGTAGGTGATACCAGGTTGATGTTATGGGCCCCTTGAGCCTGGAGTTTGAGAAAGAGGTCCGTCAAATCTGTCACCGTCATTTCCCGGCCCCGACCCTGCCAACTAATGCGGTAGTTCTGGCAAAAAATACAGCGCAGGTTGCAGTGGGAGAAGAAAACCGTGCCGGAACCGCGGCTGCCGCTCAGGCAGGGTTCCTCCCAGTGATGCAGAAATGCTTTAGCTACCTTCGGCAGGGCCCCGGCCCGGCAAAAACCGCGGTCACCTGCATGGCGGTTAACACCGCAGGCCCGGGGACAGAGGTTGCAATGTTTTAAAACGTTCACCTGCCGTTTCTCTCCTCCGGTTTCGTCGTGTTAAAGATATGCTGATGGTTTAACTAAAAGTTAAGGGGCAGCCGCAACTAACGACACAATAGCTGCGGCTATGGCAGGCAAAGGCAGGATCTGGTCGGCCAGTCCCGCTTCCACCGCTGCCCGGGGCATACCGTAGACGATGGATGTATCTTCATCCTGGGCTAAAACCCGGCCGCCCTGCTCTTTAATAGCCTTGAGGCCGCGGACGCCGTCGTTCCCCATGCCTGTTAATATGACCCCCAGGCTTCTGTAGCCGTATATCCTGGCCACTGAGAGGAACAACACGTCTACGGAAGGTTTAAAGAGGGTGGGTATGCCAGCCTCTTCGGCCAGCAGTACCTGGACGTTGCCCCCGTGCCGTTCCAGGAGCATCTGTTTACCTGCCGGGGCAATGAGGGCCATCCCCGGGCGGATAATGTCCCCGTCCGCCGCTTCCCTGATTTCCAGGGCTGCCAGCTCATTTAAGCGCCGGGCCAGGGGGCCGGTAAAGCCGGGGGGCATGTGCTGGACAACCACGACGCCGGCCGGCAGATCGGCGGGCAGGGCAGTGAGGACCTGCTGCAGGGCTGCCGGCCCTCCCGTAGAGGTGCCAATGGCGACAACCTCGACCCCGCCCTTCATGTGCGAGATAAAAGGTGCCGGGATAATTTCCCGGCAAGGCCTGCCGCTGCAAAGGCGCTCTCGCGGCACCCTGGCTGCTGCTTTAATTTTTTCCGGCAGTACCCGGGCCAGGTCTTTTATATCCCCGGGCTTTGCCGGTTTGAGGACAAAATCTACAGCGCCGAGTTCCAGGGCTTGAATGGTCACTTCAGCCCCGGCGGCCGTATGGGCGGAGAGCATGATAACGGCCACCGGAGTGCCGGCCATAAGTTTTTTCAGTGTCTCCAGGCCGTCCATGACCGGCATTTCCAGGTCCAGGGTTACCACCTGTGGTTTAAGGGAAGCAACCTTTTCCAGGGCTTCCATACCGTTGCGGGCATAGCCGACGACCTGGATTTCAGGGTCGGTACTCAGAATGTCTATTATCAACCGCCGGCTGAAGGCAGAATCGTCGACGACCAGTACTTTAACTGGCCAGTTCACGTCCTTCCGCCACCCCCAGGTTATCCACCAGGCTACGGACATCTAAAATCAAGGCTACGCTGCCGTCACCCATAATGGTGGCCCCGGCTATACCGGGTATCTTACCGATAAAATTCCCCAGGGACTTGATAACTATCTCCTGCTCCCCGATAAGGTTGTCGACGATAAAGCCGAATTGTTTTTCTGCCAGGCCAACTATAACGACAGCATAATTCTCCTCCGCCGGTGCCGTTACGTGCAGGCCGAGGGCTTGACCCAGGTATATAAGAGGAAGCACCCGGCCGCGGACGACTACCACCTGCTGGCGGTGGACATGCTGGACCTCGGGCGGGGTAATGCTGATTATTTCTACCACATTGGCCAGGGGGAAGGCATATACACGCCCGCCGACCTGGACCAGGAGGGAACGATTGATGGCCAGGGTCAGGGGCAGCTTGATGGTGAAACATGTCCCCCTGCCCGGGGTGGTACGAATGTCAATGGTACCGTTGATCTTTTCTAGATGGCTGCGAACAATATCCATGCCTACACCGCGGCCGGAAACATCGGTGACTTTATCCGTCATGGAAAAGCCGGGCAGGAAGATAAGATCCAGGGCTTCCCGGGGGCCAAGCCTGGCGGCAGCCTCATGGCTGAGCAGCCCCCTGGCCACAGCCCTGGCTTTTATCTTTTCCGGGTCCATCCCGGCGCCGTCGTCTTCCACGGTGATGACGATCTGGTTTTCCTGGTGGAAGGCCCGCAGGCGAACCGTCCCGTGGCGTGATTTGCCTGCTTTCAGCCTGGCTGCCGGCTCTTCAATGCCGTGGTCAATGGCGTTGCGCAGCAGGTGGATAAGGGGATCGCCTATCTCCTCAATTACCGTGCGGTCCAGCTCCGTTTCCCGTCCTTCGATAATAAAGTCAATCTCCTTGCCGGCCTTCCGGGCCAGGTCCCGGACCATGCGGGGGAAACGGTTGAATACCTGGTCAATGGGAAACATGCGCGCTTTCATTATTTCTTCCTGGAGATCGGAAGTTATGCGGCCGATGTGTAAGGAGACTTCTTCCAGGGTTTCCAAAAGCTCTTCGTTACCCAGGCGGGATTTTAACCCGTTACCAACTTCGGCCAGGCGGGTACGGTCAATAACCAGCTCGCCCACCAGGTTCATGAGGTTTTCCAGTCGCTGGACATCCACCCGGACCGTCTGGGTAATACGCGTCTCCCCTGCCCCGCCGCCGGCGCCGCCGGCCCTGGCGGCAGTTAAGTCCTGTCCCGTAGTGCCGGCTGGAATTCCCGCTCCTGCCTCGTGTTCATCCTCCAGGATAAGGGGTCGTATCGTCACGTTTTTAATTTCCGATATAGACTTGATGATATTGGCCAGGGTATCGGCATCCTCCCTGCTGACAAAGAGCAGGGTAAAGGTATCATCAAACTTCTCGGCCTCCAGTTCCTGGGTATGGGGTATGCTTTTGATTATCTCGCCGGCGTCTTTAAGGTTGTTGAATACCAGGTAGGCCCGGGCTCCTTTCATCTGGCAACCTTCTTCCAGCTGCACCCGGATCTCGTAGGGCTGGAAGCCCTTCACCTGGGCCGCGCGGATAACATTCTGTTCCACATCGTCGAGGACAAGGAGCTCACCGCCGGGCAAATCTTCCCGGCCAACGGCTCCCTCCCCGCCGGCCAGTACGTTCTCCAGGCGGGTGACAATATCCTCCACCTCACCCTCCTCCCCGTTGCCGGCAGCGATGCTGTCTTTTATCAGCCTCAGCCTGTCCAGGCTGGCCAGGAGAATGTCGATAATCTCCCGGGATACGGGGATTTTCCCCTGGCGCAAGAGTTCAAGGATGTTTTCCATACGGTGGGTGAGGGTAGCCACGCGGTTAAAACCCATAGAAGCGGAAGAACCCTTCAGGGTATGGGCGGCCCGGAAGATGGTGTTTAACAGGTCAAGGTCGTCAGGGGTTTGCTCCAGCTTGACAATGGCTTCATCCAGCAGCTGGAGCTGTTCCTCGGCCTCATCAAGGAAAACTCCCAGGTACTGGGCCATATCCAGCTCGCTCATTTTGCATCCACTCCGGCAGCAATTTCCTGCTCCAGCTGGCGCTGCTCGCTCTCCCGCAGTACACGCTCGAGATCCAGGAGGATTATCAACTGATCATTCCACTTACCCACACCTTTGAGATAGGCTACATCAATGCCACTTATCATGGGCGGAGGGGGCTCAATGCTGGAGGCTGGCAGGCGCAGAACTTCGGAAACGGAATCGACAATCATGCCTACCGTTACCTTTCCCAGTTCCACCACCATTATCCTGGTATTATTCGTATGTTCGACCCGCGGCAGGCCAAAACGTTTATGGAGATCAATCACCGGGATGATACGACCGCGTAAATTGATTACTCCTTCGATAAAAGCAGGGGTCCTGGGTATCTGGGTAATGCTCTGCATGCGGATAATTTCCTGGACGTGATAAATATCGACACCGTAAGTTTCGTCGCCCAGCTGGAAGACGACCAGCTGTATTTCCGCCGCTGTTTCCGTTACCATTTTAATATCCCCTCCCTTCTTTTCTCACACAGATTATTCTGCATGGTTAGAGAAATTCCTTTAAATGCCGGCATATTTTTCCCCCTGCCGGCCAACCTATATTTAGACTACTTTCCGTTCTTACGCCCGTCTGAAAATAAATATCAAGGGGAGTAATAAGCATGTCTCCAAAAGTCAAATGCCGTGTAGCCAATTGCATCTACTGGCAAGACGGCGGTTGCCGGGCCGACAGCATTACCGTAGCTGTCCAGGGAACGCCAAATACCTCCAGCGCCCATAACGACCGCGATACCGAATGTGAAACCTTCCAGGCCCGTGCCTGAAAAAGAAATTGGGGAAGATAGCAATAGCCGAACTGTGTATTATAACTTGAACCTTGCTACCGCCTTTTCCAGGTGCCCGGCGGCAGCGGCCAGCTGTTGCGCTGAATGACTGATCTGGTCTACGGCTGCCGTCTGCTCCTGGGTGGAAGCAGAAACCTCCTGGGTACTGGCCGCCATTTCTTCAATACCGGCAGCTATACTTTCTACCCGTCCTTTAACCTGGTGGGAACCCGCATACATTTCATCAGCCTTTACAGCCACATTCTTGATCTTGCTTACCAGGGTCTGGATGGACTGTTCAATGGCCGAAAAAGCCATGCCCGTCCGGCCCACTACTTCAGTGCCCTGGCGGACATCCTTGGAGCCTTCGGCCATACTCTGAACCACCCGCTCCGTCTCACGCTGTATTTCCTGCACCAGGCCGACAATCTCCTTGGTGGCCCCGGCCGCTTGCTCGGCCAGCTTCCGTACCTCATCGGCCACAACCGCAAAACCGCGTCCCTGTTCCCCGGCCCGGGCCGCCTCAATGGCCGCATTCAGGGCCAGGAGGTTGGTCTGCTCGGCAATGCCGGAAATAACACCTACAATCTGGCCAATCTGCTGGGAACGTGACCCAAGCTCCTCTACAGCCCTAGCCAGGCTTTCCATACGCCTGGAGATGGCCTCCATCTGCCGGGTAGCTTCGGCGACAGCCATGGCACCTTCGCTGGCTTTAGCCGCCGCCTGGTCGGAAGCGGCCGCCATTTCCTCGGTGTTGCGGTGCACTTCCTCCACCCTGGCCACCTGGGCATCGGTCACCGCTGCCGTCTCGCCGACCTGCTGGGCCTGGTCTTCGGCCCCCCTGGCCATTTCCTGGGTGGTAGCCGCTACCTGGTGGGCGGCATCCCCAAGTTCCTTGGACATACGGGCTAAGTCCTGGCTGGCCGCAGCCACCTGGCCGGTCATATCCCGCACCTGGCCGATAAGCTGGCGCAGGTTATCGCCCATGGTGTTGAAAGCCGTCGCCAGCTTGCCCACTTCATCGTTGGTTATAACTTGAAGGGGTTCAGCCGTAAGATCACCGGCGGCGATCCGGGTGGCGTAGACAGCCAACTGGCCCAGGGATCTGCCAACCATGCGGCTGAAAAGCCATGCTACCAGCAGGCCCAGTAATAGGGCTGCCAGCAACCCGCTAAGTAGCATTGCCCGGGCCCGCGTGACAGTCGCAATTAACTGCTTCTCCGCAAGGGCGTTCTTCTCGCTCATGCTGTTGGATAGATGGCTGCCAATATTATTGATATTATCCAGGGATGCCCCCATCTGGAAGCTCAAAATGGGCAGGGCCGCCGTACGTTCTTCCCGGCTGGTATTCAAGATAACTTCTTTAAAAGTTTCGGTAAAACTATTGCAGGCCAGATTCATGGCGGCAAGATACCCGGCCGCCTGGCTGTCGAGTTGGTGTTGTTCCAGCCGGGCGCGGGCGTCGTCGAAACGTTTCATGGCGTCGTCAAAGGCCGCCACCTCGGTCTCAGTACCAAATATTATGTAATCGGTGGCCCGGCGGTAAGCATCCCGGACAGCGCCGGTCATCTCGTTAAAGAGCAAATTCTGCTCGTGGGCCAGGGTTACTTCCCGGGATATCCTGTCTACTTCCTGGAGACTGAAGTTGACATAGGCCACTACGACAACAAAAATCAAAATGATCAGGATAAAGCCGGCCGTTAATTTGGCTCCCAACCGCCAGCGGCTGAAAAAACCCGCCCGCTTTTTTCCCGGCCGGGACGTCATGGGCGCACCCTGCGCTACCCGGCCCTTCTTTTTAAATAAGTGCAAGCGCATAAATAGCAACTCCCTCCTCGGGTTGTTTATAAATAATAAAAGCTACCCCCTGGGTAGCCCCGTTCCACCCGCGGCAACTGGCTGTCCTGGCCCTTAACCGGGCTTTAGACCCTGTAGCTTTGCGTCCCTGCCTTTCAGCAGGTTTGCCTTTTCGGGGAATTTTTACTATTTTCGCCTTAATTATACCGCAGGTGGTCTTTATTATGCAAGATATACCAATTAAGAAGTTATTTTTCTACCAGGATTTCCACACCAGCCCCTGCACCCGTTTTTTCGTCCCCGGCTATCAGCCCGGATATAGTTACCAGTTCATAGCCTTTTTCCTGTAGCCCTTTAATCAGAAGGGGCAGGGCCGCCAGGGTGCCGGGATGGCCCTCGTGAAGGAGGATTATACTGCCGTCCCGGACGTTAGCTAGGACGTGACGAACTATGACCCCCGGGCCGGGATTGGACCAGTCGCGGGGATCAACGCTCCAGGTGACTGCCGGCGTGCCCAGCCCGGCTGCTGCCGCCAGCAATTCCGCTCCCATGGCGCCGTAAGGGGGACGGAAATATTTAACCTGCTGTTCACTTATTTTCTCGAGGACGGCCGCCGCCTGCCGGAGATCGGTCTCAGCTTCAGCACGGGTCACCTTTCCCAGGTTGGCATGGCGCCAGGAATGGCTGGCTATTTCATGACCGCCCTCCATAACCGCTCTCACTAATTCCGGATAAGTTTCAGCCTGCCGTCCGACCATAAAAAAGGTGGCCCGGGTTCCCGTGGCGGCCAGAACGGCTAAATAGCGCTCCGTCCACTGGGGAAAGGGGCCGTCATCAAAGGTCAGGGCCACCCGGCGACCGGCCTCCGGTACCTGACGCAGGGGCTTAGGAAAGGTCTTGGTTTCCGGCTGCGGTTCCGGAGCAGGCGGTGACGGTTTTTCAGCAGCGACCGGTTCCGGCGGAGGCGAAGTTCCCGGCGTTACAAGATTCGACCCCGGCGAGGAAAGGGGCAATCCCGGCTCGCCCACATCCAGTTGGCCAGGACCGGATACAGAGGGCAAAACCGGGACCAGACCATTAACCCCTGGCTGCTGCCGGCCTGCACCGCCGATAGTGGCAATAACCAGCATTAAAGCGCTTATTGTTACCAGGTACCCCAGCCGCAGGATCAAATCCGGCCTGGCCGCCCGCGAGTATCTGCTGATCCTGGCCACCCAGGACCAGTGCCCTGCCACAAATTTACCTGCCTGGCTCATGTTCCGCTTGGCCCCTCCCGCCCTGTTTCTTCGACAAACTCTACCTGTATTTAATTAGACGTTTTTCAGTGCCGTTAGTTCCATAAATATGCTGTAAATAGGTCCGGCATTACGTTGCCATAATATGTTAGAATAGTCACCAGGGCTTGAGGGGGGAGTATTTCATGGCGGTAGTACCGCTGGATATAAGCCAGGGCCTGCTGCAAGCTACCCGTACCGGCAATGGCTTCCACATCAAGCCAGAACCCGGCACCCCGGTTATATACTGCCAGGCGGTAGTCCTGCTCGCTACCATAGTCATCAAGGGATAAATTAATTGGCTGATTTGTCTGTCCGGCCAGGCGCCTGATCTCGGACAGTTTAACCTGGTAGAGGGCCGGATCGCGCCGGCGGTAAAAAAGGAGGGTGCTGTACTCGGCCAGGCTTTCGTCAATCCAGGCGGCATGGATGCTATCATTTCCCACCAGGTTATACCACCACTGGTGGGCGACTTCATGGACAACGGTAGCAGGGCTATAACTTTTGCGGTTACTTAAAACAATAAAACCCGGGTATTCCATCCCGGCCAGGCCGTCCAGGGGGATGAAAGCCAGGTGCAGGTAGCTGTAAGGATAAGGACCGAAGGTGGCCTGGAAAAAATTTATTGCCTCGCCGGCTACATCCAGGGCCGCTACGGCCGGTTCACCACGAGAGGCTACGACCATCCTGACCGCCCCTACCTGGCGGCTAATCAGTTGCCAGTCAGGGGCAGCAGCAAAGGCAAATTCCCTGATAGGATGCTCGCTGTTAAAGGTCCAGACCGTCCAGGTGCCGTAATCCGACCGTCCTGTTTCCCGGGCACTGGCCAGGACCGTGTAACCCGATGGCAGGGTCAGGCGCACCCGGTAATAGCCGGCTCCGGCAAAATAGGGGTCACCGTAGGAGGTACCGGCCATTCCCGCCCAGGTGTCGCCGCATTGCGGGGCCAGGAGCGGGTACCAGCCGGCCGCCATCAAGGTGTTGCCGCTGCGGCCCAGGCGTGCAGCTGCCGGGGGTACCCTGGTTGTGAAGGAAAGGGACAGGAAAAGGGTTTCCCGGGGAGCAAGGCTTACAGGCAGGGATACTACCAGGGAACTTCCCCGGGAATTAAAAGGCACCGGACGGTTATTTACATATACCTTGCTAACTGTTAATTCCGCTCCATTACCGTAGACGCCATTAGCCGGCAGGTTAAAATGCAATTCCTGCAGGGGAAATGAATAATTGTTCTGGTACGCCAGGAGGAGTTCGCCTGCCAGCCTTTCCCCGGCAGGGTCATAACTGGCCTGGAGGTCATATACAGGATAATAGCGGAAATGAATACTTCCTTTTCCCCGGATAGGGGGAAGGTTTATACCCGTACTTTCCGGCTCAGGCGCAAGTCCCCCATTGCCGGCAGCCGGCCATCCCAGGATTTCCAGGGCCAGGTTCAAGGGTATGTAAAACTTGTCGCCAACAATTACCGGGGCCACCTCCAGGCGCCGCGGTATTCCGTCCACCTCGGCTGCCAGGCTGCCGGCGGTTACGGTAGCTCCCTTACTTCCCCGTAAAATACCCCTGTTTTTATACCAGTCGGCACTGCCGCCGGCCAGGGGTAAAAAGTCCTCTGCCGATACCAGTATATGTCCCCCTGCTTCAAGGGGGGGCGGGTCCATGACTATCTCTTTAAAGGTGACTCTCTCAATGGTGACCTCCGGCAGGTGCTGGGTTGACCCCGATGATACAACCTGGCCGGAAAAAAGAATGACGCCCAGCAGGCCAATAATGACACCGGTAATTATTTTTTTGAGCATCACTCCACCGCCTTGCCCTTAATTTCGACAACATCTTCATTTCTCCTGCCAGGATACAGGTAAAAAGGCCAAGCGCCTGCCCTGGCGGCGCAAACAGGGGTGAAAATAAACCCCGGGAAAAAACTTTCCCGGGGTTAAACTTTAAGGACCACGCCGGATGTTGGCTATAGTATCTTAATACTGCGCCGGCTTCTCTCCAAGGACCACATTGATATCCAGGAGCTGGCCGCGGCGGTAAATGTGGAGCTTTACCTGCTGGCCGATTTTCATAGCCTGAATCTTATTTATCAGATCGCTGGCATCTTTTATGTTCTGGCCATCTATCTGCAGGATCACATCATATTTTTGAATACCGGACCTTGCCGCCGGGCTGCCGGCCACTATCTCACCTACCAGGGCCCCTTCGGGGCTCTCAAGGCCCAGCATTTCGGCCACATCTGGTGTGACCGATGCCAGGGCTACTCCCAGCCACGGCCGGGCAATTTTACCTTTGGTCATCAGGTCGTTCAAAACTGGTAGCACCGTGCTGCTGGGGATGGCAAAACCGATCCCCTGGGCGCTGGCGTTAACGGCGGTATTAATACCGATTACTTCGCCCTTGAGGTTCAACAGGGGGCCGCCGCTGTTGCCGGGGTTAATGGAAGCATCGGTCTGCAACAGGTTTTCATAATGACGGTCCTCAACGTCTATGGGCCGGCCCTTGGCACTGATGACGCCCACCGTTACCGTGTGGTCCAGGCCGTCCGGGTTGCCGATGGCAATAGCCCACTCACCGACGCGCACCTTGCTGGCATCACCGAGGGTCAAGTAGGGTAATGGTTTGCCGGCATCAATTTTCAGGACTGCCAGGTCCAGGGTGGCATCAGCACCCACTACCCTGGCGTTAAAGGGCTTATCATAACCGACAACGGTAACTTTAACCTGCTTCGCCCCATCAATTACATGCTGGTTGGTCAGGATGTAGCCGTCCTGGGAAATTATGAACCCCGACCCCAACCCCCGCTGTTCCTGGGGACCAAGATCAAACTGGTCGCCAAAAAATTGCCGGAAAAAGGGGTCGTTAAAGGGGCTGACCACCCGCGTCTGCGTAATCGTATCAATCCGTACCACTGCCGGACCGGCTTTTTCTACAATATCAGCAATGGCCTCCGGACCCAGACCCACCGGGATACTGGCGGTTACCGTTTCAGCGGCAGCCACCGCGTGCTGGTAAGAAGGTTGCGCAGTCCCGGCTGTCACCCCGGTGATCTGATAAAAACCTACCGTGGCCGCCACCCCGGCCAGGAAAATTAGCAAAACCGCCAGGACGGTAATTCTGGCTCTTCCTGAACGCTGCCACATTTTTTCATACCTCCTTCTTGGCTTCCTGAAGTAATTATAAAAAAGAAATTTAAAAAAAAGTTTAAGACAAGCTAAGAAAAACTTAAGAAAATTAATTTGCCATCCCGTTCTTTCAGGAGCGAAACCAATAAATGCCTTCTGCTGGTAAAAGCCTTTATCAACCAGCATTATATAGCCGTACCCCTGCCATTGCAACTGGTAAAACCCTCTGATATACTTTTAGCGGGAGTAACACTGCAACTCAGAAAGGGTGTGGGAGCAAGATGAAAAAATGGCAAATAATACTTTTCCTGGCCGGATGGCTAATCCTGGGAATTGCAGTGACTGCTATTAACAATTTGGGCGCCGCAGAACACGGACCCGCAACTACAGCTGCTGAAACCGTACATTAATTATTAGCGCCGGTGCCAGGCGCTTTTTAACTTAAGGAGGAAGTTTTCCTTGATCGCCGAAGCCATTTTCACCGGCACAGAAATGCTCCTGGGCCAGATTGTTAATACCAATGCCGCCTATTTGGGCCGGCAGCTGGCCGCGGCCGGCATTAACCTTTACCGCCAGGTGGTAGTCGGCGACAACCTGGAACGCATCCGCGAGGCTATCAATAACGCCCGCCGGCGGGCCGACCTTATTATCGTTGGCGGTGGGCTGGGGCCAACCGAAGACGACCTCTCCCGGGAAGCCCTGGCCGCAGCCTTGAATTTACCCCTGGTGGAGGATGCGGCCGCCAGGGAAAACGTCACCCGGTATTTTGCCGCCCGCCGGCGACCCATGCCGCCCGGTAACCTGAAGCAGGCCCTGCTACCGGCCGGAGCCCGGGCCCTGGACAATCCCTATGGCACGGCAGCAGGTATTTTTCTGGAACATGAGGAAAAAATCTATGCACTATTACCCGGGCCGCCGCGGGAATTTGAACCCATGGTGGTTGACCGGCTCCTGCCCCTGCTGGAATCATACGGTGCCCGGCGGGAGGTTATCTTCTCCCGGGTACTGAAAATTGCCGGGATGGGAGAATCGGCAGTGGAAGAAGTCCTGAAAGACCTGCTCCACGGCGACAACCCCACCCTGGCACCCCTGGCTAAACCCGGTGAGGTAACCTTGCGCCTTACGGCCCGCGCCGGCAATCCGGAGCAGGCCCGGGAATTAATAATGCCCCTAGAGGCGGCCATCCGGGAACGCCTGGGTGATTATATTTTTGGCAGCGATGCCGACACCCTGGAAGGGGTCACCGGCACCATTCTTGCCGGGCGGCACCTGACCCTGGCCGTAGCGGAATCCTGTACCGGCGGCCTGCTGGCCCACCGGGTTACCAATGTCCCCGGCAGTTCCGATTATTTCCTGGGCGGTATGGTTACTTACAGCAATGAGGCTAAAATAAAGCTCCTGGGAGTAGCGGAGGAAATCCTAGCCGCTCACGGTGCCGTCAGCCCTGAAGTTGCCGCCGCCATGGCCCGTGGCGTGCGCCGGGCTTTTGCCGCCGATATAGGTGTCGGCATTACCGGTATTGCCGGCCCCGGCGGCAGTACGCCGGCCAAACCCGTAGGTCTGGTTTATATAGGGCTTGATATCCAGGGTAAGGTAGAGGTACAGCGGGAGCTTTTTGTGGGCGAGCGGGAAAACATCAAGTGGCAGTCTGCCCAGACCGCCCTGTACCTGCTCTGGCGGGGTTTAAGAAGTAACCCGTACAATTAACATCCGGTTTTCCTGTGCCGCTCAGGCAGCCTGATCGGCGAGCAAAGGCCGCCACGGGAACCAGCGCTTTTTACCAATCAGGTTACCTGGTCGTACCCGGCAATCAATAATGAAGAACCGTATAGTAGAAACGGTAAACACGCCGGGATATTTAAGTAAAAAAGCGAAGCGGTTTTTTATTATCCTCAGCGGGTAAAAATATGATTCCCAATCCTGGTGATCTGGGGCCGCGTCCAGATCCAGGCACTGGTGGCCGTTTCCGGATTAAAGAAAAAAAGGGCGCCGTTGCTGGGATCCCAGTCGTTTAAAGCGTCCTGGGCGGCCGCATAATCCCGGGCGCGAACCTGTACCTCCCAGTAACGGCCGTTGGCCACACATTCAAAGGCCCAGGGCTCAAAGATAATATCAGGGATTGTATTGGGAAAGGACGGGTGCCTCAGGCGGTTTAACACCACGGCCACTACGGCCACCTGCCCGGCGTAGGGTTCATCCTCGGCTTCTGCCGCCACCAGGCGGGCCAGGAGATTGGTATCGTCTGTCCTCACGCCGGCAGGCAGGGGCCGGGCCGCCGGCGGTGGAAGAGCCCCCATCCCCGCGGAGTATATACCCGGAATTAAAATTGTGAGAAGCAGCAAGCCCAGTAACAGGCGGGACTGCCAGCCCCTCGGCAGGTACAATGGCTTGAGGTGCTGCCAGGTGCGTTGCATTTCGCGCCGGGTGGCCTGCCAGGTTGAATGTGTCCATTCCCCTGCAGCCCTTATAACCGGGCGGGTCTTATTTTTTAAACTTTCCCCGGCTTCCAGCAGCCGGGTAACCATAACCTCCTTCAACCGCTGCCCTTTTTCTTGCAAGTGCTGGCTCCACCTGAATTGCCAGGCCATTTCCCTACCCTTCCTTACCGGGATTTAAGTATAGTTTGGCAAGAAAGGGCTATTTTTAATATTAAAGAGTTCGCGGACATCTTTGGGAATTACTATCTGATATTTGCTAGATACTTTAACCTCCATGTCGATGCCTCCAGTAATATGATCGATGCTTTCATCGTATTACATTTTATATTTGAGGTCAATTACCTGTTCTTTAACAGTGCTTGCATTTTTTTCCATGCCAAAATGGGTATGGCAATCTTTAACCGGACCTCGCGGCCGTAGTCCGCAGCTACCACATTACCCCCGTGGCTGTGAACCAGGTAAAGCAGGCGGTCCAGTTCAGCGTAGCTACAGGTTAAATCTAGCTCGCGGGTAACGACCCGCCGGATGCTCCCTGCTTCTTCCAGGACGCGGCGGGCTGCCTGGCCATAGGCCTCAATGAGCCCCCGCACCCCCAGTTTCCTGCCGCCGAAATAACGGGTCACCACCACTGCCGCATTGGTCAGCCCCAGGCTGGTAATGGCACCTAAAATCGGCCGCCCGGCCGTGCCGCTGGGCTCGCCGGCATCGCTGTAATATGTTATTTCTTGCTTCCCTGTCCCCAGCCGGTAGGCAAAACAATTATGCGTCGCCTGGCGGTGCCCGGCCTGGATACGGGCGATAAATTCCCTGGCCGCCGCTTCACTGTCTACTTCGCAGGCATGACCAATGAAACGGGAACGCTCGATTTTAATTTCGACCGTGGCTTCCCGGGCCACAGTAAGGTAGGATGGGCCACTTTCGGCAGATAAGCCGCGCCGATCTTCTTCTTTCTTCATAAGGCAAGCAGCTCCCTAAGCGCCTCTTGCAGGGCATAAAAAAAAGAAGTGCCTGCCACACTGCCCTGGTATTCTTTGAGCCGACGTTTATCCACAGCCCGGAGCTGATCCGGCAGAGCCCTGGTTGCCTTACCGTGAAAAGATATTTCCGGCCGGAAGGTAGCAGGTTTAGCACCGGTAGAAAGTGGTACGATAACTACCGTCGAAAGGTAGTTGAAAGGTTCATCGGAAACCACCACCCCGTAATGCGGTCCTTGCAAGATGTGACCGGTTCCTTCCAGGCTTACCCTGAAAATGTCCCCCGGCCGTGGCACTTCACCAGGCATCAAATTTCACCCCTTTCAGCCTGCGCCATACGCCCTGCATAATCGGCCAGATCGGCTTCGGCAAGGGTAACCAGGTTTTCTCCTTCTGCCAGCCGCTTGCACTCGGCTGCGATTTTTGCGCGCCTTAATTCCCGTACATATTTCTCAACTGCCCTGCGCACAAAATCGCTTAAGGTCGGAAACTCTTCCGGGTCCCGTACTGCTTCAATAGCTTTGAGCAGCTCTGCCGGCATCCTAACTGTCGTACGCAATTGCTCCATGTTATCGCCTCCTTTTTGTCTGTCCCCACTTTCATTCTAACATTTTACCTGTCAAGATCAAGGGTAATAAAAATCCCCACTGTTTGGAAAAAGTCCAACGGTGGGGACATAAAGTCATATCTTCTACCAGCAGGATCAAGCCAATCAGGTTAAACCTGCGGCCGGCTGGCCGCCAGGACCCAGACCTCCGTTTCTGCCGGCAGGTCTTCCGCCCGCAGGTCGATCCGGCCCTCCCCAAAGCGGCGCACATTGGCCCGGCCGGCCGTAAATTCGTCAACCCCGGCAATGGGGAAGCCCTGCATGCCCGGTACTAGGTAATGCATGGGCAGGACTACCCGCGGCTTTAATGCCTCTACCACCTGCCAGGCCTGGGCGGCGTCGATGGTAAAGTGCCCGCCCACCGGGATCATCAAAACATCTAACCGGCCGATTTTCTGCACCTGATCATCATTAAGGATATGTCCCAGGTCGCCCAGGTGCGCCAGGCGGAGATTGCCTGCCTCCAAGACGAAAACGGCGTTTTTACCCCGTTTGGCACCGGCAGCATCATCATGGTATGTAGGTACAGTATAAGCGCGGACATCTTTGAATGTACAATCGATTTGCGCCCAATCTCCATCCGGTGTCAAGCCCCGCCAGACTTCGGGATTACCCTTGATATTGTCCAGGTAATTGTGGTCAAAGTGCTCGTGGGAAATGGTTACCACGTCAGCCGTGACTACCGGCGCCGCCGGGGATACCTGGGGCCCATAGGGGTCGGTCACCAGCCGCACCCCCGCCGGCGTTTCCAGGTAAAAACTCGCATGTCCCAACCAGCGCATTTCACATCGCCTCCTCATGAGGGATTATCTTAAATTATTACCCGCTTTAATCCCCCTGCAACCTTAACCTTATTTTAGCAATTTTTAGCCTCCATGTCTATCAACGCCCTGTATCAAGCCGGCTTTTTATGTTAAAATTTAAAGTGTTCCGCCTCCGGATTTGCTATCTTTACTACAAAAGGGGATTTCCCGTTGGTACATAAAAAAATACCGGCCTTAATCGCGTTCATCATCTTAATCGCCTTAATCGCCGGGGTTGCATTTTATGCGGGAAGGCATTCCGGTTTCACTCCTGCCCGGTTCAGCCGGGGGATGGAACAGGCTGCCGGGGAAAAACCGGCTGCCAGCCCTGGACCTCAACCACCGCCCGGGCCTCTCACCCTGGCGGCAGTGGGCGACGTCATGCTGGCCCGTAAAGTTGACCGGCTCTTGCAGGAGCAAGGGCCGGCCTATCCCCTGGCCAAACTAGGCCCAACCCTCAGGGAGGCCGACCTGACCTTCGGCAACCTGGAATCCCCCCTGGCCACCACCGGCACGCCAGTACCCGGCAAAGGTATCTGGTTCCGCTCCCGGCCGGAAGCCATTCAGGTCCTGAAAGACGGCGGCTTTGACGTCATGAATATTGCCAACAACCACATCCTGGACTACGACACGCCGGCCTTCCTGCAGACCATGGATCTCCTTAAGAAAGCCGGGATAGAATATTTCGGCGGCGGCCGCGACCTGGACCAGGCCCGGCAGCCGGTTGTTGTAGAGGTTAACGGTGTTCGTTTGGGTTTCCTGGGCTACAGCGACATGGCCGATATCTACTGGAGCCACAAATACCCGCGCCGTTTCCGGGCCACCGATACCCAGCCCGGGATCGCACCCCTGGTAGTCGATAATACCTACCTGGTGGAAGATATTCTCCAGGATGTGCAAAAACTGAAACCTGCCGTGGATGTCGTCATCGTATCCCTGCACTGGGGCACCGAATACCAGCGCACCCCGTCTGATGAGCAACGGCAGGTAGCCCGTTGCCTGGCGGAAGGCGGCGTCGATATCATCCTGGGTCACCACCCCCACGTCTTCCAGGGGCTGGAGGTATATAAAGACAGCCTCATAGCCTACAGCCTGGGTAATTTCATCATGGATCAAAACTGGTCGCGGGAGACATGCCAGGGTTTGCTGCTGAAAATAGAGGTGGCAGAGGCAGGCTGGCAGCAGGCGGAGATACTGCCGGTGCAGATTGTGGAAGAGCAACCGCGCCAAGCGGAGGGGAAAGATGCGGTTATAATCCTCAGCGAGGTGCAGGATTTAAGCAAAAAGCTGGGGACAGGGGTGGAGGTGAAAGAAGGGAAGGCCATACTGAACAGGGAGAAATAGACGGGTTCGGTTAACAAGCACTAAAAACCGCAGGTATAAATTTTAACACTCCAGTTAAGGTAAAACCTCAAACCCCATCTGGCGGAAATGATTGTCGAAAGTGAAAGCCTTGCGGCAATTTAATCTCTGCATAACCGCGAAACTAGTACAATCCGTATAGCTAAAATCCTTGTCGGCATACTTTCGTGCTATTTCCCAGGCTATTGCTTCATCCGCTTCCTCTACCCGCACAATTCTAAGGGTTTTGCTTTCCTTTAACGTCTTTCCTATATAAATAGCCGCCGAATGGTTCCGGCAGAAATAAGTGTAAACCTCAGCAAAAACAAAGTTTGTGGTTACAGGAGTAAGCCTGTACTCCCGCAAGTTATCAGGGGTAAAAAAATTCGCAGCTGCCTGGTGATGGGCATCATCTCTATCATAAAGAGCTATCCAGGCTGAAGTATCGATAAATAGGAATTCCTTTTTGCTCACCTGCCGTTGCTGCATGTTACCTGTCCTCATGGCGTTGCCGGTAAATATACCGGTCATGATTTGCCGAGCCGTCGCTACGCCCGGTGGAAATAGTTTTCTGCCCCAGGTGAAAGATAGGATCCTCAGGATCAATCTCTTCCTGTTTGTTTTGTTCCTTAGCTATCAATTGCCGTACTACCTCAGCCATGCTGATGTTATAGCTAGCAGCGCGCTCCTTTAAAAAGTGATACTGGTCTGCATCAAGGTAAAGCTGGGTACGATACTTATACTCCATGCCTATCACCCCACCCATTACAGCATACAGTATGACGGCATTGGTGTCAAGAAGTATTAAGAAGAAGACATTTAATCCCGCAAGGTGATTATTTTTTGCTCTACCTGCTGCTTAAACTGCTCCATATCAGCAATACCAGCAGCTAAAAAATCTTTGATAAGTTCCCATTTTATGTCCAGGTATTGGTGGGCTAAAATATTCCTCGTCCTGGCCTTTTCCGCTAGGGCTATGGCCAGCTCTCGATTAATAATGCCCGCTTCACCGAGCTGGATAAAGGCCTGGCGGTAGGTTTCCGGCACTTCCAGGTTTTCGCCGGCGATAAGAATTTTGGCAATATCCAGGGCGGCGTAGATCAGGTTCTCAATAATCCGCTCCACGTCGCGGCGGCTTTTGCGATCGCTCTGGTACTGAAAATAATCCATTTGCACATAAGCCTTCAAATCCTCTAACTCAGTAGCCAGAAACCTCAGGCGACGAATAATCGAAATTGCCTGTTCATCAGTAATCGGTGCCATTTTTACACCGCCCCCCTGATTTTCATCCGCCAGCGCCACCAGTCAAGTACATATTGCTGGAAATCTTCAGCTTCCCGGGATATATCCAGAAGATATTGGATATAAAAACTTTGATCCCCGATATAAAGACGCTTGCCCTTTAGCGCTGCCCAGGCCATTGAGGGTGTCGCCTCATTTAAGTCCAGTAAATCTACCTTTGTCCCCAGCATATCCTCGAGTTCGTTCCACATCTGATAAATATCCTGCCTGGTATAACCGGGCTCCAGAAATACCCCGATGTCTACATCTGATGCCGCCCCGGCCCGGCCCCTGGCCCGGGAACCAAATAAAAAGGCCAACCGTATATTTTGTCGCTCGTTAAAATAACTTTTTAACTGCTCGTAAATTTTATCATCCATGCCGGTCACCTTAAGTAAAGGGTTGCTCCTGTTCTAAGCATCCCTATTTAACCAGAAATACTTTCACCAATCCATAGAAAAAAGCCGCCTGGCCTATCCAGAAGGCGAATAACCTCCACGTCAGCCGTGTTTCCAGGGCTGAAATTCTGGCCTCAATATCAGCTTTCATTTCTGCCAGCCGGCGTTCTATCCGCTCAGCGACAAATTCCACCGTATCCTCTTTATTATTTTTGGCGCTGGCATTTAAAAGGTTTACCAGTTCCCTGGCACCGTCTTCTCCTAATTTTTGCCGTAAAATCTCCGGGAGCAATACAATACTCATACAATTTCTCACGCTCCTTTATTTTTAGTTTAGCATAATTTCCAGCTGAATAAAACGTTACATACAAACTAAGAGCGGGTTCTGACCCGCTCTCGTAAGTCACCGCCCTACCATGGCCCAGGTGAAACTGCCGTCCAGGAAACCGGCGATGTATTTTTCTTTTACTTCCCGCCCGATGAGGGATTGGAACCCCCCGGCGCCGCCAGGCGGACCTACGGCTACCATGCCGGCCAGCCGCCGTCCCTGGAGGACGGCTTTGCGGTAATAAAGGTGTTTTTCGTCCAGGCGCGTCACCACCTGGTAGTCTCCATGGGGGGACCGGACCGCACTAACATTGACGCCTGTTCCCTCCTTGTGCCCTGCCGGGGAGCCTTGCCCTTCACCGGGCGGGTTGACAACGCCGCCGCTGATGACCCCCAGGCCGTTAACTACCAGGGAATTGCGCCCGATGCCGCCGCGATAAGGCGCACGGCGTCCGGCCATGTTGAGCCCGGCCAGGCGTCCCTGTTCCACGGCATTGCCCCAGATGGCGTTAATACGTGACTCCTGCCAGGCATAATCATAGGCCTGGGCAACGTCACCGGCGGCGTAGACACCGGGTACATTGGTGGCCAGGTAATCATCCACCAGTATACCACGGTCCATTTTTACCCCGCTGCCCTGCAGGAACTCCACATTGGGACGCACCCCTTTGCCCACGACCACGACATCCGCCGGTACCGTAACCCCGGAGCGCAGGACGGCGGCAGTTACTTTTTCCCGCCCTTCCAGGGCAATGACATCTTCCTGCAAGTGAATAGTAAATCCAGCGCCCGCCATAGCCCGCCGCACCAGTTCCGCGCCGGCGTCGTCCAGGGCCTGGGAAAGGAGCCGGCCCGAAGATACTACCAGGCGCACGTGGAGCCCCCGGGCGTGGAGGCCTTCGGCCGCCTTGATACCCACCAGGCCGCCGCCGATTACAACCGCCTGCGAACCGGGAGGAGCAAATTTGCCGATGGCGGTGGCGTCGTCTATAGTTCGCAGGGTAAAAACCCCGGCCAGTTTGCCGCCCGGTACGTCAATTTGCTGCGGGGACGCCCCGGTGGCTACCAGCAGGCGGTCGTAGGGAAGCTCCCGGCCGTCATCCAGACCCACCCGGCAGCTTCCAGTATCGACCGCCACTGCCCGCCGCCCCTTGATCAGCCGTACCCGCTGCCATTCGTACCACTCCTCACCCGCCAGCCAGAGCCGCTCCCGGAGAACCAGGCCGCCCAGGTAGTAAGAGGTAAGGACGCGGGCGTAATAGGGGTAGGGCTCATCGCCGACAATGGTAATATCCCCGGCCGGGTCAGCGCTGCGGGCGGCCCGTGCCGCGGCCACCCCGGCGGCGCCGTTGCCGAGTATCAGATAGCGCATCGCGTCAGACACCAACTTTCTCTGCTTAAAAATGTGCTCTTAAGGCGGTTACCTTCTCTCCCCGCTGCTCTTTGGCCGGGAAGTAACCTCCTGCCGGCCTGCCTCCTGTTAAAAATGGGGCGAACCGCCGGGCCGCCTTTTTTACGGTCGCCGGCGGTTCCTCCTTCATCCGGCTAAGGGGGGCGTCAAAGAGTAAAACCTTCCTCCCCGGGCCCCTTTTGGTCCGGCCGTTACCCGCCGGCAGCCGGGGGAATAATAGTGATTCTATCTCCCGGGTTTAGCGAGGTATCCATCCCCTGGAGGAAGTTAATGTTACGCCCGTTGACCAGGATGGCTATGCCTCTTTTGAGCCCACCGTCCGCAGTCATGAGTTCACGGCGGAATTTTTCGCCGTAACGGGTAGTCAGGGCCGCCAGGGCTTCGCCCACGGTGGCTGCTTCAACTTCCACCCGGCTTGCCCCGGATGCCCGCTGCAAGAAACCGAGGAGCTCTACTTCCATTAGCCGTTGGACCTCCACACAAGGAGATTAGCAAAGCAGGGAGAGGTCCTGCCCTGGTATATAATCGAATTCTACCAGCTTGGCAGGCTGGCCGGTAAGACCCTCCCTGCCCGGGGCCTAAATGGGAACTGAGATATAACCCCCAGGGCTTTGTTTAAGCCTACAGCCCCAATCTTTCCCGGGTGGCCGCCGTTACCCGGCCCTCCTCGTCCCAACCGCGTACTTGATAGTATTCCGCCAGCATCTGCACCAGGGCGGAAGTCTTACCCTTAGCCGGTCCTTCAGGAAGGGGTTCCGTGAGGAGACGTGGCGCCAGGGTATCATCGGCTTTTGTCAACCCGGCGGCGAAATTAAAGAGGCGCTCCAGGTTATAAATCCTTTCTCCCGCCAGGAGACCGCTCTCTTCCGTATAAGGTACGCCGGTAGCCGGGGCGAGCATGCCGGCAACATCCGGCGCTCCCAGGGCGAAGGTGGTGAAAAGGCACATGCCGCTGGCGTCCACCAGGGCCGTGAGGTCCTGGAAGGTTTTCACCAGGGCCGCTTTGCCTTCTGCGGCAAGGGGGTCAACCTGCACCGGTATGCCCAGCACCTCCGCAGCTATGGTATAACCGCGCACGTGGCAGCCGCCGCGGTTGGAGGTGGCGTAGTTCAGGCCGATGCCCTGGAGGGCCCGCGGGTCATAGGCCGGGTATTCCTGCTTCTTGCTGCTCATAGACAGTTCCGGGTGGCCGTAACGCTCGGCCAGGCGGTAGGAACCCTCTGCCAGGAGATCGCCGATGCCCTCGCGATAGCCCACTTTCCTGGCCGTCTCCACCAGCACGGCGGCACTGCCAAATTCCAGGGGCAATTCGGTGTCCCGGGCCGGCAGGTAGCCCTTCTCATAAAGCTCCATAGCGCAGGCCAGGGTGGCACCGAAGGTAATGGGATCATAACCCAGCTCATTGGCCAGGTAGTTGGCTTTGGTCACCGCCGCCAGGTCGTCAATACCGCAGTCGGCGCCCATGGCCCAGAGGGCTTCGTATTCCGGCCCTTCGCCGTGGCCGGCATAGGGACCGCCGGTTACCAGGGTTGCGCGGCCGCAGGCAATGGGGCAGGCCAGGCAGCCTTTATTCCGCACCAGGTAATTTTCCGCCAGGGCCTCACCGCTGATTTTGGCCGCCCCGGCAAAGACGCCCGTCTGGAAGTTGCGGGTAGGAAGGCCACCGTGGGAGTTGATGACATTGATCAGTATAGCTGTACCGTAGGCCGGCAGGCCGCCATGGGTAACGTCATTGGCCTTGATCTTGCCCAGGGCCGCCAGAACTGCCTCCCGGAAAGCCGCCCCGTCGGCAACCTTTACACCGCCGTGGCCGCGGACGGCGATAGCCTTCAGGTTCTTCGAGCCCATGACGGCGCCCACGCCGGATCGGCCAGCAGCCCGGTGCTTGTCATTGATAATGCAGGCAAAACGCACCAGCTTCTCTCCTGCCGGGCCGATGCATGCCACCTTGGCATTGGGGCAGGTAGCCGCTTTTATGGCGTCTTCCGTCTCGTGGGTGTTTTTGCCCCACAGTTCACCCGCCGGCCGCAACTCGCAAACGCCGTCCTCAATCCACAAGTAGACAGGTTCGGGCGCCCTGCCTTCAAAAATAATGCCGTCAAAGCCCGCGTATTTTAGCTCGCCCCCAAAATAGCCGCCGGAGCTGGAGGCAGCGATGGCTCCCGTCAGGGGTGACTTGGTGACGACGTTAAAACGGCTGCCGGAGATGGCCATGGTGCCGGTGAGGGGACCGGTCATAAAGATGAGCTTGTTTTCCGGTGCTAGAGGATCAACGCCCGGGTCAATTTCATCATAAAGGATCTTGCTGGCCATCCCGCGGGCGCCGACATAATCCCGGGCCAGGACCGGGTCCAGCTTTTCCGTCTTGCATTCGCCGCTGCTCAAATTCACCCGCAGCAATTGTCCAATCCAGCCGTACATCTAGACCACCTCCCGTAAAGCAGCCTGGACTTTGCGCGCCATCTCCTGCCGCTTGCTCAGGGCCTGGCCGGCCGGTTCTTTATATTCCAGGGCTCCCCAGGGGCAGTTGAGGACACACTCCGGTTCGCCCCCGCAGAGATCGCACTTGACTACCTTGTGTTCGGATACCGAGTAATCGGTCCCGCCAAAGGGACAGGCCATGATGCACATGCGGCAACCTATGCAGCGGTCCTCGTTAATTATCACGGCATTTGTTCTGCCGTCGCGGTTGATAGCCCCGGCCGGGCAGACGGCCTGGCAGGCGGGTTCGTCGCAGTGCTGGCAGACTACCGGCAGGTAGTAATCGTCATCCAGAAAGGCCGCCACCGATAGCCGCGCCGCCGCCGGGTTGAATTCACCGGTATGCTTAAAGGAGCAAGCCAGCTCACAGCGGCGGCAGGCAGTGCATTTTTCCTGATCTACTACCAGTACCTTGGCCACAATACATCCTCCTCTCGCGTTTTTTCGAACAAATTAGACTTCTTGCCTTTTGCCTGCCCGGCGCCATCACCTCCCCTCTCCCTTTTAGAGCCTTGACCCTGCGGCCAAAAACCTGCCGGAAAAAGGGAACTCTCTCCCGCCAGGCCCCGTAGCGGGTAAAGGCCGATTCTACCAGCCTTGAAGACGGCCCCCTTTAAGGGCGCCACCTAAAGAAAAAAGGTACTCCACTTAAGCTAAGAGTACCTTCCTTTGCCCACTAGCAGGTCAAGGGATTGCTCCCCGGCCCTGACGTTTGCCCTTCCCGGAGGGAAGTGGCAACTCGGAAGTAATTTATCCAATTGTCAGGTATTTATTTCGCCGTCCGGTAAAAAAATCCTGCTATACGATGTAAAATTAATTTAAAAATTCAATTTGACCCCCGGCCAGGCTGCCGATCTGTACCAGGGATTCCACCCGGATACCCCTTTCACGCAAGGACTCGCCGCCGCTCTGGAAAACCTTCTCGATCACGGTACCCACGCCCACCAGTGTTGCCCCCGCCTGGTCAATAATCTTTAACAGGCCCCGGGCCGCCTCCCCGGAGGCAAGAAAGTCATCAATAATCAACACCCGGTCCTCCGGTCCCAGGTAGCTGCCGGCCACTACTATATCTATGACCTCCTCTTTGGTAAAAGAACGCACCCGGCCACAGTAAGTATCTTCATTCATGGTGGAAGGCTGCTTTTTCTTAGCAAAAACTACCGGCACCCGTAGGCTCAGACCCGTCATGAGAGCTACAGCTATCCCCGAGGCTTCTACCGTCAGGACCTTGGTAATACCTGTACCGGCAAAGCGGCGGGCAAATTCCTCGCCAACTTTTAACATCAAGATAGGGTCAATCTGATGGTTTAAAAAGGAATCTACTTTTAAAAT
Source organism: Neomoorella sulfitireducens (assembly GCF_024733845.1). Taxonomy (GTDB): domain Bacteria; phylum Bacillota; class DSM-521; order Neomoorellales; family Neomoorellaceae; genus Neomoorella; species Neomoorella sulfitireducens. The sequence continues at coordinate 11,527 of NZ_JANRHG010000007.1, read as the reverse complement.
ATCGTCGGAAAGAACCCGCCCCTCCTGGCGAATTTTTTCTTTTAACAATTCCACGATCGACAAGCTTCCTTGCTCCTCCCCCTGCTTATTGAAGGCTATAACGATAAAGCTATTATAGCGTAAGCCGGGCTAAAAGAGAAGGTTATTCGCCAAAAAAAGGGGGGATAAGAGCAGGGGCCATAGAAAAAACAACCCCGTTAACCGCCCACCACCTTTGGTATCTCCCGGTAGTGCACTTTGAGTTGCCAACCGGGTAACCCCTGTTCCCATTGCACCGTTTTCATGAAGTAATTGTCATGGGAATTTTCCTATTAATAATCCTTTACCGGTACCGTTAACTAAAACGGTAGATTAATTTTAATACCCTGGTAAGTGTAACTGTCTACCTGGTAGCACAATTCCATGGCCGTCAAAGGAGCTGGCTGCCCCCGGTAAGCAGGGGCAAAAGCCATGACGAGGTTGATGACACTCCTTACGGGCAAAAAGGTCTGCGGGTTGAGGTAGATTAGACCCCAGTACGAGAAGGAACGGATGAGCTTTTCCGATGGGTCCAGGTAGGCTGCTATCCCCTCACCCAAAGGCGTCGGCGGTAATAGTTGGGTAACAGGTGTTGCTGTATGCAGGCGGGTATAAAAACTGATCCCCAGGACTTCCTGGTCGTTTACCCGGCTTGGTCCCAGGTAATGATAGCGCAGGTAAGAATAGAGGTTGGCCGGCAGTCCCAGGTTTTGCTGCTGGCGCATCAGGATACTTACGTCAGGAGCAAGGTTTAACTGCTGCCAGTCGCCGGCCTGGCCGCCTTCTTCCACAACCCGGCGATAAAGGTTGCCATCAATGGCGAACTGTTCAATGTACAGATTTTTAGGCCCTTCCAGCTCCAGGTTGGTAACCTGGTGCATTTGTCCCGGCAGGAGGATTTCATTGACAACCTCCCCGGTAATCGCCAGGCGATCTATCTCCTCTGTATACGGCAGGCCCGGCCGGCTGTGAATTTTAAGGCTGGCCTTCCCCCTGGTAGCAATCCCCTGCTGCCTGGCCAGGGCCCGGCGGCATTTATCCATAAGATCCCTGGCCCGGGGTTCGGAGCTAAAGACTTCAGCCAGCCAGCCGGCGGCAGCGCCCGGTGTTAACAGGTCCATTGGCCCGCCAGGGGGTAGCAGTCCCTGGCGCTGGAAATAGGCATACTGGTTAAAGCCATAGGGTATATCACCGGGCTCTAAATCAGTAGCAGGTGAACTGATCTCGTTGGGCAGGCCAAGCACACGGGCTGTAAGGATAACCGCCTCCAGGTTGGTTATACCTTGTTCGGGGCGCAGGCTACCCTGGGGATAGCCGTGAATCATACCCTCCTGCCAGAGAGCCTGTAAAGCCGGGGCGTACCAGCTTGCATCGGGGACGTCCCCTGGCAGGTCGGCACCGCGGGCTTCACTTTTAATCCCGGCTGCAGTTACCAGCATAACGGCAAACCCGCCCCGGGTTAATACCGGTGCCTCGGCCTGCTCCGGCGGCAACAGGGTCACAAGTGAACTCGCCGCCGGCCCGGCCCAGGCCGTTCCCCAGGGAAGCAGCATAAAAAACATAATCAGCCCGGCCAAGCTGGCTTTTCGCATTTTCTCCCCTCCCGTAAAATAGCTTTATTACAGGCCGGCATTGTCTGCTCCTTCCGTAGCCCTTGCGGACCGGCTTATGGCTCAATCCTGGCCTCGCCAGGCCCCCTTGCCGCCCGCAACAAAGCCGCCTGCTTCAGAATAATACCAGCCCGCGCACGTCCAACATATTCCTATTATACTATATCCTTCCATTTTGTGCCAGTAAAAAAACAGGTATCTATAAAAGATACCTGCTATTATGTGTGGTTTTGTTTACTTAACTCAGTTGCCGCGGGTAGTCGGCAAAGAGATCCAGAGCTTCTTCAAAGGTAGTATCCGGTGCCGGCAGGATAAGATCCGATTCTACCAGTTCCGTATCAGGAATACGCATGCCCCGCCCCCGGATTAAGGACAAAACCTCGCGAAAGCTGCTTTCATACTCTTCAGGGTTACCTGTTTCAAGGGCGTCCAGTAGCCTGTCGTCCAGGCGGTCCAGCTCGGCCAGGGCCTCCCCTGTCAGCCGGTACTGGCCTTCCGTTAAAATACGGATAATCAACCTTTGCCCACCTCTTTCTTCAAGCGTTCCAGCTCCGCCTGGACCTGAGTGGCAGCGCTGGCCTGCTTCAGTTCTCGTTCCAGGGGATCGGCCGGCTCCAGGGCATCCTCCAGGACCCCGGAACTTACCAGTTCATCTATGGCTGCCGCCCGGGCCCGCATTTGCTCCGTTTTTTCTTCGGCGCGTTGAATGGCCAGGGAGACATCAGCCAGTTCTTCCGAAAGGCCGGTGGCCGCCTCACCAATTTTGACCTGGGCCTGGGCCGCCGAATACTGCGCTTTTATTATTTCTTTCCTGGTCCGGAAGGCCTCCACCTTGGCCTGGAGCTTGGCCTCTACGGCAGCAAGTTTTGCCTGTTCTGCCTCCAGCCCTTTAATCTGTTCTTCCAGGCCTTCGAGTTGCTGCTGGATGGCTGCTTTCCGCTCCAGGGCGGTGGTGGCCAGGTCTTCCCGTCCCAGTTGCAGGGCCTGGCGGGCCTGGTCTTCCAGCTTTTTCTGGCTGTCCTTCAGCTTGACGGCCTGGAGTTCCAGGCGTTTTTTAGAGGCAACGACATCCGCCAGGTTGCGCTTGACATTCTGGAGCATTTCTAGCTGGCGGTTGTAGGAATACTCCAGGGTTTCCTGGGGATTTTCTACCTGATCGAGGATCTTGTTCATCTTGGATTTGAAAATCGTCGACATGCGCGACAGAAGCCCCATAAGTATAAAACTCCTTTCGTGAATTATACCGGGCAGCCCCACAGGGGATACCAGCGGGTCATATCCTTCTCCCAGGGAAGCTCTTTTTCCATTAAAGCCGCCAGGCGCATTTCCCCGGCATTATCCCGTTTCTTTTTTTGTTCGTCAACGGGGATAAAGGGATAATAGGCTCCTCGTTTATAGCTGAAAATAAGATAGAGGACCTGGGCCTTTTTTTGCAACTTAAAAACCGCCGCCAGCAGGCGGTCGCCGGCACCTTTTTCTTTAAAATTCTGGCCGGCCATGTGGGCCAGGGCAACCAGGTCTTCCCAATCGCGATCGGCAAAAATGAGCCACCGGTAGCCGTATTCATCCTTTTTGCTCTCCAGCCGGCCTTCCATTTCCCTGGCCGCCAGGGTTACAAGCTCTTCCGTTTCTTCCTGGGTGGCGGTGAAGAAACTATCTTCCCCGGGCCGCAGCACGACTCCCGCCCGACCCCCCGGTTGCCAGCCCAGCTCACTTTCGAGGGTTATAATAGCTGTGCTCAGGGCAAATAGAGGTTCCGTTCGTGCCGGCGGTACCCGGGTGCGCCCCAGGAGGGCGTCCCAGAAACTCACCGCCAATCCTCCATTTCCCGTTCCAGTTTACGCAGGTAGGCCAGGCGGCGTTCCAGGGAGGGATGGGTGGAAAGTAACTCCATCAGGCTGTTACCGCTCAGAGCCGGGATAATGAAAAAGGCGTTAAAGGCTTCGGCCTGGCGCAGGTCCCGGTCGGGTATACGGGCCATGCTACCGCTGATCTTCACCAGGGCGGAGGCCAGCTGTCCCGGCGACCCCGTCAGGATGGCCGCCCCCCGGTCGGCGGCAAATTCCCGGTAACGGGACAGGGCCCGGATAAGAAAGAAGCTGATAACCCACACGACCAGGGAAGCAAGGTAGACAACCATGGCGTTATTGCGCCCCTCCCGGTCCCGGCCGCCAAAGGCACCGCCCCAGTAAAAAAAGTGTTGCATAATAAACGAAGCGACGGTGGCAAAAAAGCTGGCCAGGGTGAGTACCGTCATATCCCGGTTTTTGATGTGGCTCAGCTCATGGCCCAGCACGGCTTCCAGTTCCGCCGTAGTAAGACGCTGCATGATGCCTGTTGTCACCGCCACTACGGCATGTTTCGGGCTACGGCCGGTGGCAAAGGCATTGGGCATGGATGTAGGCACAATAGCCACCCGTGGTTTGGGTAAATCGGCCAGGGCCGCCAGCCGCTCCACCAGGGCATGGAGTTCCGGCGCTTCCGCGGGCGATACCTCCCGGGCACCCATGGACCAGAGAACCATACGGTCGGAAAAGTAATACTGTACGGCTAGCATGATCCCGACAAAAAGAATGATACCCGTATAACTAACCCCGGCCTGCCACAGGACGGCCAGGAAAAAGAGGTATACAGCAGCGAGTAAAAACATGGTTAAAAACATCCGCGCCGTTAATCCGGCGTCACTACCAAGTTGTCGTCGCATTTGCGACCCTCCCCCGAAATAGAAAGTTGCAATCTGCGGGGACGGTTGATGACCGCCTTGAAGAGTTCCCCCAGAGCATGGAATTGGATATATCACTCCCTGAGTTCCTCGCGCATACGGTGGTATTCCTCGGTGGTAATTTCACCCCTTGCATAGCGTTCCTTCAATATCGCCTGGGGGTCGGGACGCAGTGCGGGCTGCTGGCCGGTGCGGCGGTTAAACAGGCTTACCAGGCCATAGACCGCCAGGACCAGGATGCCGATTACTAATACCCACCAGACCAGCATCCAGAGGCCTATCCCCCAGTTGCCATAATATCCCCACATCATATATCATAACCTCCATAACTATTTTTAGCAAGTCAGGGTTGGTTTGACATACCCCCTGCCTGTAGTTTAAGTCCATCTTATTTACTGGTTTCATCTTTGTCAAGGAACTTCACTAAAACTTCAAAAATAGTATATACCGGTGAGCTGTAATTTATATCAATAATAACTAGCATAAAAAGGTCACCTCAAGGAAATTGTATATTAAAATAAATTCTTTGGAGGTGGCCTTCATGCCGCGCATCACCTGCAGTGTTAACAACTGTCATTACTGGTCCAGCGGTAACGTATGTGACGCTTCTCAGATTCTGGTAACTTCCGATGCTACAAGCAATTCTCAACCCCAGAATGTTGATGCCCCGATGGCCGGTAGTATTTCAGCTACCCCTGTTAAGTCTTCGGCAGAGACCTGTTGCAAGACTTTCGTTGCCAGGGGGTCTGCTGAAAAGAGCGCCGACGGCATCACCCGCAAATAGCAGCCCGGAAAAATTAAAGGCATACGGCAGGTATAACCTGCCGTTTTTATTTTATCCAGGGCATATATATTATTGATAAAAGCCGCCACAGGCGAAGGAAGCCAATCCGCGGGAGGCATCCATGTTCGCAACAATTCTTCCTATTAATAAACCACAGGCCCTGCAAAAAGGCGACATGATAGGCATTATAGCCCCGGCCAGCCCCCTCCTGGATCAAGCGTACCTGACCAGGGGGGTCGGTTTCTTGCTCAACCAGGGCTACAAGGTCCGTACCGGCACCCATATCGGCAAGGCTACCGGTTACCTGGCCGGCAGCGACAGCCGGCGCCTGGCTGATTTACACGAAATGTTCCTAGATCCGGAGGTAAAGGCGATTTTCTGCCTGCGGGGCGGTTACGGCACCCTGCGCCTCCTGGCGGGCCTTGACCTGAACCTCATCCGCTCCCACCCCAAAATTTTTGTCGGTTACAGCGATATTACCGCCCTGCACCTGGCCTTCAACAAATTAACCGGCCTGGTAACCTTCCACGGCCCCATGCTTTATCCCGAACTGGGCAACGAAGACCTGTCATCCTATACCAGGGAATGCCTCTGCCGCGCCCTGACGGTTGCGGCACCCCCGGGCAGCATTCCACCGGCACCGGGATTACCCCCGCCCGTGACCATTACACCCGGGCGGGCGGAGGGAATAGTTGCGGGCGGTAACCTGTCCCTGGTAGCGGCCAGCCTGGGTACACCCTTTGAAATTGATACCCGGGGGAAAATTCTCTTCCTCGAAGAAGTGGATGAGGCTCCTTACCGCATCGACCGCATGCTTACCCAGCTCAAGCTGGCAGGCAAGCTGGAGGCGGCAGCCGGTATCGTTTTTGGTTTCTGTACCGGCTGCGGGGATTCCACCCATCAACCCGGCCTCCTGGAAGTCATAGCCAGCCTCATTGCGCCCCTGGGTATCCCCTGTTTCTACGGCCTGCCTGCCGGCCACCTGGCCACCCAGGCCACCCTGCCCCTGGGTATCCGCGCCTGCCTGGATGCGGCGGCATGTACATTGACCTACCTGGAGGCGGCAGTAACGCCGCCTTAAACCTTAAACTTCAATTTTTTCCCCCGTCAGGCCGCAGCGGCAATTCCTTTCCCGGGGTATCCTGGGGATGGTCTGCATGATGAGTTCCCGCAGGTTCTTGCCGTTCTGGTCCATGATTTCCAGTACCTCGGCATGGCTTAAGGGTGTAGTGGAAATCCCCGCCGCCATATTGGTTACCATAGCAATGAGGCCGTAGCAGAGGCCCACCTCATGGGCCAGGATTACTTCCGGGACGTTGGTCATGCCCACCAGATCCCCACCAAGCTGCCGGATCATGCGGATCTCGGCCGGGGTTTCAAAACGGGGCCCTTCGGTACAGGCATAAACCCCGCCGTCGTGGGCTTTAATCCCCAGCCCGGCGGCCGTCTCAACAAAGAGCCGCCGCAGCTCGGGGCAGTAAGGAGTGGTAAAATCAGTATGCACCACCCCCATCTCGCCGCCTTCAAAAAAGGTATAAGAGCGCGTCTTGGTAAAGTCCAGGAAATCATTGACAATGACAAAATCCCCCGGCCTGTATGCGGGGTTCGTAGAACCGACGGCGGCCGTGGCCAGAACGCGTTCTATTCCCAGCATCTTTAAAGCCCAGATGTTGGCCCGGTAATTCACCCGGTGGGGAGGCACGGTATGCTTCTCGCCATGGCGGGGCATGAAACCTATTTCCTCGCCCTGGTAAGTACCGACCTTTAGCACAGCCGGGCCGTAGGGCGTTTCAACCTTTTCCTCCCTGATGGCCCTTAAAATCCCCGGATCGTAAACCCCGGAACCGCCGATAATAGCTATTCGCACCCGGGCAACAGCTCCTTCCTTTCCGGTATTGGTCCATTATTTAACAATTTTATCATAGATGTATAAATAATATAAGGGGCCACCTGCCGCACGGATACAAGGCAAATAGCCCCTTCTTCGCTATAATTTCTTGATGGACCCGGTTTTTAAATCGTGGAGGAATTTCTCCCTTTCGGCGGCTATGCCCTCCCTTTCCCGCAGGATACTGCGGACGAACTGCTCCCTTTTTTTGCTCTTCTTCCTCAGCCAGGGCTTCTGCCAGCCGCCGTTCCTCGTCAATTCTTCTTTCTTTATCCACTTAACAGCCCGGCCTCCTTTGCAGGTAGTTTTTTATTATTATGCGCCGTTAAGCCCTGCCAACGTCCAGCACCTGCAGGATATTTTCCTGGTAGGGTGGTCTGATAATCCCTTTTTCGGTAATAATTGCCGTAACGTAACGGTTGGGCGTCACGTCAAAGGCCGGGTTAAAAACGTCTATACCTTCGGGCGCCGTCGGCCGCAGGCCGAAATGGGTTACCTCCGCCGGGTCCCTTTCTTCAATGGGAATCTCTTCACCGCTTTTCAGGCTTAAATCAAAAGTAGAAGCCGGCGCCGCCACATAAAAGGGGAGGCCGTGGTCCTTTGCCAGTATGGCCAGCCCGTAGGTGCCGATTTTGTTGGCCACATCGCCGTTGGCGGCAATACGGTCGGCGCCGACGACGACCGCCTGCACCAGTCCCCGGGCCATGACGGCGGCGGCCATATTATCGGTAATGAGGGTAACGGGAATGCCGGCCCGGTGCAGTTCCCAGGCCGTAAGCCTCGCTCCCTGGAGCAGGGGCCGCGTTTCGTCGGCAAACACTTTAAGGACCTTGCCGCAGGAAGCCAGGTAATAAACGGGCGCCAGCGCGGTGCCGTAGCGGGCGGTAGCCAGGGTACCGGCATTGCAGTGGGTGAGGACGGCTTCCAAATCCCGGAGGAGGGGGGCGCCGTTCCGGCCTATGGCCCTGCACGTGGCTTCATCCTCGTCGCGGATGGCCAGGGCTTCCCTTAACACCAGTTCCTTTAAGGCCGCAATGTCATCGGTGGTGGCGGCGGCTATGGCTGCCTCAACCCGCTGCAGGGCCCAGAAAAGGTTGACCGCCGTCGGCCGGGATGTGGCCAGGTAAGCGGCAGCCTTCTTTAACTCGTTCTCAAATTCGGCTCTGTTCCCGGCCCGGCTATCCTTGACGGCCAGGTACAGGCCCAGGGCGGCAGCTATGCCGATGGCCGGTGCCCCCCGGACCTTTAGCTGTTTAATGGCGTCCCACATTTCCTCCACCGTCTGCGGGCGGATAAAGGCCAGCTCCCCGGGCAGGCGCGTCTGGTCAATGATTTCCACCTGGCCGTTATGCCAGCGGATAGGCGTAACAGGTTCGTAATGCAATAAAAACACCTCCGGGCGGGTACAGGTTAAACCCGTGGCCCGCGATGGCTGCCACGGGTTTCCTCTTAGCCTGCTTCTTACATTCTCGCCGCCAGGGCTTTTACTTTAGCCACGATTTCCGCCGGGTTCTTCCCCAGGACCAGGATCAGACGCTCTAGATTAAGGCGATCCGGGATTTCAATGACATCGGGCAGTTCCCGGCACCCGGCCAGGGTCTGGCGCAGGTCGCGGTAAAATTCGGCATCTTCCTGGCGGTAACCGGCCGGTACGGGCATGCTGGCCACCTTTAGCCCCAGGCCGGCACAGGCCTGATGGATGCGCGGGCTATAGCGAAGATTGATTACACAGCGAGCAGCAGGGAAAAACTCGCGTACCACCAGGATAGTACCGCCCATGTGTTTGGAGCAGCCCATTTCCGGCTCGCCCAGGGCGGCCACCTGCCCTTTAAAGCGGAGCAGGCGGCCGGGTATGGCCGCTACGTCCTTCAAATCCCTGGCTTCCGGCAGGCAGTAAGCCAGGTTGGCGCCAATTTCCGGGATTAAGGCGGCTATTATGTCGGCCGCCTGGAGTTCCCTGACGGCCTCGCCCAGTTCCCGGCACAGGGCCAGTTCGGCCGCCGTGCGGTTATCGTTCTTTAAGGCCAGGGCATTAAAGAATACATCCCAAAAACGGTCCGCCGGCGGCGGCACAAGCTCCACCTGCTGGCCGTCGTCTTCTACCCAGAAGCGCCCTTCAGTTCCGGGTATCACCCTCCCGATGACGGCCCCTTCCAGGCCCGCCTCCTGCAGGGCGGCCAGCAGGGCGCCAGTTTTTTCCGGGGCACATGCCAGCACCAGGGTGCCCTCACTGATAATTTCATAGGGGTTCAGGTCGAAGTGGGCACACACGGCCCTGACGTCTTCAGGAACCGGTACCCGGGAACGTTCAATCTTCAGGCCTACACCCGATGCTTCGGCCACTTCCCACAGCCCCCGGGCCAGGCCGCCTTCGGTGGCGTCGTGCATGGCGTGAACCCCGCCGGTTTCCATGGCAATCCCGGCTTCGGCCACTACCGACATTTCCCGCAGGCGCTTTTTGGCGCGTTCCACCAGTCCCGGTTCTATTCCTGCCGCCAATAATTTCTCCTCCAGCTCGCAGGCCAGCAAAGCCGCCCCTTCAATGGCAGCACCCTTGGTTATAATCACATCGTCGCCAACGCGGGCCCCGGCCGGGGTCACAAACTCCCGCCCCAGGCCCCAGACGGTTATGCCGCCTATGGTCGGCACGTTGACGGCCCCGTAAAATCCTGTATGGCCGCCGGCAATGGTAATCCCCAGTTCCGCGGCATAAAGGCTAATGCTTTTTACCAGCTCGGCTATGTAGCTTTCCGGCGTATCGGGGGGCAAAAGGAGGGAGTAGGTCATGAACCGGGGCCTGACACCCATTACCGCCACATCACTGGCGCCGATGTGGACGGTGATCCAGCCGAAATCATCGGGGGACATGGTTGGCCCCGGGAATATAGGGTCTTCGGCGACGACCAGGTATTCTTCGCCAATCTTCAAGACGGCGGCGTCCACCCCCATCTGCGGCCCTACTACCAGCTGCGGCGCTGCCGCGCCCGTATGGGGAAGAATGGCCCTGCGGAAAAAATCATCGTTAACTTTGCCGATCATAATTTTATTATACCTCCTGGATAAAAATAAACCACTCCCGCGTAGGAGTGGTTACAATGATCCAAACTTTCTCCCTGCGCAGGCATTACCCTGATCAGGTTCAACGGGTCAGGACCCGCACCGGTCCTTTCTCAGCCCTGCCCCGGGCTCCCCGGACTCAATTTTCTATTGTTACGAATTTAATTATAGCACGAAATGCTAGTCCGGTACATACCTTTTAACAATGGCATTTTCAGCCTATATACCAAAAGCCCCGCCTGTGGCGGGGCCGGTTCTGAACGCCGCGGGCCTAACAAGCTATGCCACGGCTGCACCTGCCTTTTCCCCGGGATAATATTTATATTTCCTGGACGGCTACCATCCGACTCTTTGTGTAATAATCAACTTTAGCCTTGAATTTCTCGCTGACAAAGCGAAGGGGGATCAGGGTACGATTGCCTTCCACCCGCGCCGGGACATCCAGGTAAACCGTGACACCGTCAACCACAGCTTGGTTACTCCCGATTACCAGGCGAATGGTGCTGCCACCGTTTTGAATGGTTACCCGGCCGTTCTCATATTTTACCTCCGCCCCCAGGGCTTCGGCCAGGGCCCGTACGGGCAGCAGGACACGGCCGTTTTCCACCCGCGGCGCGACATCAAAGCCCAGGCTCCGTCCTTTGACATAGACCTTGACCTGTAAATCCCCGGCAGCAGCAAGGGTTTCGTCCAGTTCCCGGTAAGCTTCTTCGTCACCCGGTTCCTGCGCCAGGATGGCCTCCAACAATTCCCGCGCATTTTTGAACCGGCCGGCATGGTAGTACATCTTACTCAAATGTTTTCTAAGCTGCAGGCGGGTTGCCGCGTCCAGGGTGGTATCGGCTGTCACGGCGTTTTCCAGCTGTTCGGCAACAACGGCAATCTCATCGGCATTCTTCCAGGAGGTCAGCGCATCTTTGGCCTTATAAACTGCCTCCGCGACACTTTCCCCTTCCAGGATTGCCGTCAGGGCAGCCCGCGCAACCGGGTTTTTCACGTGCAGCAGGGCATTGGCCACACCACGGTAGACATGCTCCGTCACGCTGGCCCCCTGGTGTAAGTTTAACCGTTCCCACCCCCGTTCTCTCTCCCGTTTCCGCTCCTGGTCGCCGTCGGGGATTTCTGCATCACCCTCGACATCCGCTTCCAGCTCCACACCGCCCACTTTGCCAAGGGGCTTCTTGCCTGCCGGTTGCGCCCAGGCGGGCACAATAAAAGTAAATACAAGTAACACGCCAACAAAGAACACCAGCAACCGTTTAAATTTGTTCATTAAACAGGCACCTCCGTTATAGGTTAAGGGATATGGGCGGAGCGATGCACCGCCGGGAATGCTCCCACCCTTTTTTCACCATATACTTCGTACAAGGAACCGGTTTTTTGGGGTATGGTATCGATTATCACCCCTGGCCGGAAGGGTACCGCTAGGTCGGTCACAACCGGCGATA
>NZ_JANRHG010000006.1 GCF_024733845.1 Neomoorella sulfitireducens | reverse complement strand
CGCCCAGGCCGTAAAGGTCTGGTGATGGTAGTAATAGCACCAAGTAGAATGTTATCGGTAAAACAAGTTCTGCAACCTCCTGATAAATAGGTACTTCCGTGCTAAAAAGTCACTATCTAGCCTAGGGCGGTTCTCGTTATAACTACAAGAATGCTCACCAATAAGACCTTAGCATGTAAATTAAATAAAAGGAACTACCCACCATGGTAGCATATATCTCTACCCGCGTAGAGAAAGCCCAAAAGTTAATGGCCGCAAAGAATCTGGACCTGCTCCTGGTAGTCAACCGGGAAAACCTGATCTATTTCACCGGCCTGACCCAGATCGAGTGCCTGGCGGTCCTTATCCCCCGGGTGGGGGAACCCTGCGCCGTCACCCTGTGGCTGGATGCAGGCTACGTGGAACGGGAGTCGGGGCTTACCACCTATGGCTATGTCTTTCCTCGGGAGAGCCTGGCCAGCAAGGTTGTAGAACGGATCAGGGCCTACGGCCTGAAGGAGCCACGTATCGGGTTTGAGCGCTATTTTGTCGACTTCGCCCTTTACGACGGCTTGCGCCAGGCTTTTCCGGAAAGCAACTTTATCGGGGCGAGCGATATCTTCTATCGGATTCGAGCCATTAAAGAACCAGCGGAAGTGGATCTCCTGCGGCGGGCGGCAGCAGCCGCCTGCCGCGGCATGGAAGCGGCCATTAAGAGCGTACGACCTGGGGTGACGGAACTCGATATCCTTGCCGAGGCGGAATACGCCAGGCTGAAGGCGGGTTCAGGGGGTTCCTCTTTCCGACCTCAGGTGGTATCCGGAGAACGTACCCTCCTTACCCATCCCTGCGCCAGCAACAAAAAGATTACCCCCAATGAGGCGGTGGTCATCCACCTGGGGGCAACCTATGAGGGCTATTGCGCCAAAATGTTCCGCACCGTGGCCGTGGGAAAAATTTCGGATGAACAGGAACAGGTATACCAGATTTTGCTGGAGGCCCAGAGCCGGGCCATAGCTGCCTTAAGGCCCGGGGCCACAGCAGGGGAAGTGGATGCCGCCGCCCGGGAAGTGGTGGAAAAGGCTGGCTACGCTAACAGCTACCTGGACCTGGTCGGCTATGGCGTGGGCCTGCGCCAGTCGGAGTTTTACCCCATCATTGGCAAGGGCCGGACGGAGGTTATCGAGGCCGGCATGGTAGTGGATCTGCTATTGCCTACTATTTACCGTCCCGGTATTGGCGGACCCAGGGTGACAGACGTTATTTATATCGGCGAGGATAAGAACGAAATATTGACGGATCACCCGCGGGAATTAGTTCAGATATAATAAAGGCGCTTCAGGTCTATTCTGGAGCGTTTTTTATAACCATTGCCAAAATTTGGGTATTTCTTTGGTCAGTGTATGGCTCACCTTGACAGTACCGGGAGGATTGAATTATGGTTAACAAAGAGCAACTGACGAAACACGGGAAGGGGAAAAATAATTTATGAAATTAGTCGTGGCAGTTACGGGAGCTACCGGTGCCATCTATGCCGTCAGGCTGCTGGAAGCTTTAAAGAAAAAGGATGTTGATGTTCATTTAATTTTAAGCCACTGGGGCAGGGAAACCATCCGCCTCGAAACAGGCCTTGCCGAAGCAGATATCTGTGAGTTAGCTCCTCGTTGTTATCCCGAAGACGATTTGTCGGCGCCGGTGGCCAGCGGTTCTTTCCAGCACCAGGGTATGATTATTATTCCTTGCAGTATGAAAACCCTGGCGGGTATTGCCCACGGCTACGCAGCTAACTTGATAATACGGGCTGCCGATGTTACTTTAAAGGAAGGCCGGAAACTTATCCTTGTCCCCCGGGAAACGCCTTTGCATGCAATTCACCTGGAGAATATGTTGACCCTGGCGCGACTGGGGGCTGTTATTATGCCTCCCATGCCTGCTTTTTATTACCAGCCGAGGAATATTGACGACCTGGTCAACCACCTGGTGGGGCGCATTATGGACCAACTTGGACTTGAGTTCGAGGTGGCAACACGCTGGCGCGGCGGTGAGAAGACAAATCTTAACGCAGGTGTTCCAGAATCTGGAGCAAGCGGAAGGCAGGTTCGTCGGTAGTTTTAATATTTTGCCGCGCCGCTTCCCGTAAGCGGCGGATGCAGGCGGTATAGTTGTGGTTGAGGACCAGCTCTACCGTGATGCCATGGGCGGGACAGTTTTCTTTTATAGCAACCAGATCTCGCACCAGGCCCCGGGACACGACCGGGGCCCAGAGCATGAAAACCGGTTCCCACCCAGGGAAATTGGCGGCGGCAAAGGCAGCCGCCCTTTTTATTTTATGAGCTATGCGCGTGCACGTGGCAGCGTTGCTGTCACCGTAAAGGAGACCCCGCAGGTGGGTGGCTACTTCACACAGGTAGACCCTGCTGCCGTCCGGCGCCAGGGCGATCACGTCGATCTCGCCGCCGCCCTCCAGGTGACAGTTGTAGACGACGATTTTGCAGCCCAGGACGTATTTAAAATAGGAACCGACCAAGCTTTCGCCGATGTCCAAGCTTTTAGGCCCTCCTTAAAACTCTGGTTCCAGTCATTTCCTCATGCCGCAGCAGAAATTCCCGCGGCCGGCTGCATAACATGTAATGGAGAGGCTTGAGCTTAGAATGCAGGCCAGCAAGGGAGGGGACAGCCATGCCGAAAGGTAAATTAAAGAAGGTATTTCCCGGCGGCAATACCTGCAAGGGTTTTTATTCCTTTTACGATTTTATCATTGAACCCGATGCCACACGCATCTTTGTTGTCAAAGGTGGGCCCGGAGTGGGCAAGTCCACCTTCATGCGAAAGATTGGTGAAGCCATGCTGGAGTGGGGTTTTGATGTGGAATTCCACTGCTGTTCTTCAGATAACAACTCCCTCGATGGGGTGGTTATCCCCAAGATCCGGGTAGCCATTATCGACGGCACCGCACCCCATATTTTTGACCCCAAAAACCCGGGAGCGGTGGATGAGATTATCCACCTTGGCGACTACTGGGATGAAGATAAAATGCGGGCCAGCAAGGAACAGGTCCTGCAGGATAATGCCCGCATTAGCCGCCTGTACCGCATCGCCTACAGTGCTCTAAAGGAGGCCAGGGTGATCCGGGATGAGTGGGAGAGTTATGTGGCCGAGAGTATGATTATACCCAGGGTCTACCAGGCCAAAGCCGAACTCCTTGAAGCTATTTTTGCCGGGGTACGCCCCCGCTATAACCGGAAGGCCCGGGAACGCCATCTTTTTGCGACTGCCCTGACGTCCCAGGGACTGGTCACCGGCAACGTAGAAACTTTGCTCCAGGATATCCGGCGTCTTTTTACCATTGCCGGGGATCCTGGAACCGGGGTTGCGGAGATCCTGGCCGCGGTAGCGCGGCTGGCCCATGAGAAAGGTCTTGATACTGAAGTTTACCATTGCCCCTTTGATCCCAGCAATATTGATATGGTTGTTATCCCGGAAATCCAGGCAGCGGCGATGAACTGGCAGCCACCCCATGATATTGACATAAAGACCATCCCCGGGCTTCAGGTAGATATGGCCGTGGATTTGAATCGCTTTATTGATCGGGAGCATTTAAACCTCTACGGCAATGAGATTGCCAGTGCCGTTGTGCGTTACCAGGCGGCCCTGGACCGGGCTATTGCCCATATCCGGGAGGCAAAACTTACCCATGATCATATGGAAAGCTACTATACCCCGGCCATGGATTTTGCGGCTATAAATGCCAAACGGGAAGAAATCCTGCAGCGCATTCTGGGTTATGCGGCCGAGATGCTGGGCCAGGTGTAGCTGGATAGCAGATATAAAAATTGTTGAATCCTGTAAAGGCGGATGCTATAATTTATCTGTATAAGTGAAGAGGCGTCCTTTCACTGGGGCGCTTTAATCTTTAGAGAGGGGAAGCTAATTTATGGCCGAAGGCCGGGAGTTAATTTTACAGCAAGCTGCCGATTTGGGCGTCAAGTTTATACGCCTGCAGTTTACCGATATCTTTGGCGTTCTAAAAAATGTAGCGATTACAATCGACCAACTACCCAAGGCCCTCAATAATGAGCTCATGTTTGATGGTTCCTCCATTGAAGGTTTTGTCCGCATAGAGGAATCCGATATGTACCTGCGACCGGACCCTTCCACCTTTACCATCTTTCCCTGGCGACCCAACGGTGACGCTGTAGCACGGCTCATCTGCGATGTTTACAACGCTGACGGCACCCCCTTTATCGGCTGCCCACGGGGAACGCTGAAAAGGGTTATCGCCGAAGCGGAAGCCTTGGGCTTTACGATGAATGTTGGGCCGGAGGCGGAGTTTTTCCTTTTCCACACCGACGCCAGTGGCCGCCCGACCCTGGAGACCCACGACCGCGCCGGTTATTTTGACCTGACCCCGGTTGACCTTGGTGAAGACGCCCGGCGGGACATGGTCCTGACCCTGCAGCAGATGGGCTTTGAAATTGAGGCTTCCCACCATGAAGTGGCCCCGGGCCAGCATGAAATCGACTTTAAGTATGCCGACGCCCTGCGGACGGCCGACAATATCGCCACTTTTAAGTTCGTGGTACGGACTATTGCCCAGCGCCACGGCCTTCATGCCACTTTTATGCCTAAACCCATTTACGGCATAGCCGGGTCGGGTATGCACTGTAATATTTCCCTCTTCCGCGACGGTAAAAATGCCTTTTATGATCCGGAAGATAAAATGCAGTTAAGTGAAATTGCCTATTATTTTATCGGCGGCTTGCTCGCCCATGTCCGGGGTATGACAGCCATTACCAACCCGACGGTTAACTCCTATAAGCGCCTGGTATCGGGGTATGAAGCGCCGGTATATATTGCCTGGTCACCGCAAAACCGCAGCCCCTTAATCCGTATCCCGGCCAAACGGGGCCTCTCCACGAGGCTGGAGGTACGCCACCCCGATCCCTCGGCTAACCCTTACCTGGCCATTGCCGTCATGCTAAAAGCCGGGCTGGATGGAATAAAGAAGCGCATCCAGCCACCACCTCCCGTGAATGGCAATATTTATGACATGGATAAAGCCAGCCTAAAGGCCCAAGGTATTGAACTTTTGCCAGGCACCCTGGATGAAGCCCTGGATGAATTAGAAAAGGATCCGGTTATCCAGGAGGCCCTTGGTCCCCATATCTACCAGCGTTTCCTGGAAGCCAAGCGGATTGAGTGTGAGGAATACCGCACCCGGGTGCACCAGTGGGAAATTGACCAGTACCTGACCAAGTTTTAGGAGAAAATTAAAGGCAGGAAGCCATGCACGCGCCCTAAAGAGGCCATAAGGCCAGATTGCCTGGAAGACAGTTGGAGTGCAAGAGGTACATTTTGAAGAAGTGGGAGGAAGTTAAGGATGCGTTACCAGATAGCCATCATCGGTGGCGGGCCAGGAGGCTATGTGGCGGCCATCCGGGCAGCCCAGCTGGGAGCCAGGGTGGTAGTAGTCGAGCAGGATGCTTTGGGCGGTACCTGTCTCAATCGCGGTTGCATCCCCACCAAAGCCCTGCTGGCCGGGGCGGCCCTGGTTAAGGGTATCCAGGGAGCGGCAGCCTTTGGCATCGACGTTGAGGATTATCGGGTCGATTATGGCCGCCTGGCGGCGCGCAAGGACGTCGTGGTCAAGCAGTTGACCCAGGGTATTGCCTATTTATTTAAGAAAAACAAAGTTGACCATATCAAAGGGCGCGGCTTTCTTAAGGGTCCCGGCCGGGTGCAGGTGGTCACCGACGGAGGTAGCATAGAAAATATTGACGCCGAAAACATCATCCTCGCCACAGGGTCGGAACCGGCATTGATAACTTCCCTTGGATACAACGGTAGCACCGTTGTGACCAGCAACGAAGCCCTGGCATGGACCGAGATACCGGGAGAACTCCTTATCATCGGCGGCGGGGTCATAGGCTGCGAATTCGCCAGCCTGTTTGCCACCCTGGGGAGCAAGGTTACCATTGTAGAAATGATGCCCACAATCCTCCCCATGATTGACAGTGAGATTTCCCGGCGCTTCAGTATGCTGCTCAAAAAAGCCGGGGTGGAGATTAAGACGAAGGCCCAGATAACGGCAGTTAAAGAAGAAGGCAATCGCGTCCGGGCCACCCTGGCTGACGGCCAGACCATAGATGCCGATAAAGTTCTGATCTCCATCGGCCGCCAGTTTAACACCCGGGACTTAGGGCTGGAAGAAGCTGGCGTCGCCATGGGACCCAAAGGTGAAATAATCGTCGACGAATATATGCGGACAAACGTCCCCGGCATTTACGCCATTGGCGACGTTACCAATAAAATACAGCTTGCCCATGTGGCCTCGGCCCAGGGCTTGGCGGCGGTAGCCACCATCATGGGCCGGCCTACAAAGGTCAACTACGACGCCGTACCCAGTTGTATCTATACCCTGCCGGAGATCGCTGGCGTTGGCCTGACCAAAGAAGCCGTCGAAGAAAGGGGCCTAAAGGTCAAGGTCGGTAAATTCCCCTTCCAGGCCAGCGGCAAGGCCCTGTGCAGCGGGGAAACGGAAGGTATGGTCAAGATAATTGCCGAGGCAGAAAGCGACCGGATCCTGGGGGTCTTTATCATGGGACCCCATGCCACCGAGCTCATCGCTGAAAGTGTCCTGGCGGTAAACAAGGGTATAACTGCCACCGAACTGGCAGCGACCATCCATGCCCATCCAACCCTGTCCGAAGCTGTCATGGAAGCCGCCGAAGCGGTACACGGGAAGAGCATTCATTCGTAAAAGCGGAGTTTCTGAAGAATTCCTTACAAGTGCTCTGCATGGCTAGCGTATATAAAGGCGTATATAAAGAAAGTAAAGCAGGGAAGTAAAATGGCGACGTCCTTACAGGCGGGTGGGCACAGGCGCCTGCCCCCATGGTTGCGGAAGCGAATACCGTCTTCCGGGGATATCGAAGCCACCCGCCGGCTCCTTGCCGGTCTGCATCTCAACACCGTTTGCCAGAGTGCCCTCTGCCCAAACCTGGGCGAATGTTTTGCCAGGCGCACGGCCACCTTTATGATCCTTGGCAATACCTGCACCCGTAACTGCCGCTTTTGCGCCGTCGAGCACGGCCGGCCGCAGGGAGTAGACCGGGATGAACCAGAGCGGGTGGCCGAAGCGGCGTGGCAGCTGGGTTTAAAGCATGTAGTAGTTACCTCGGTAACCCGGGACGACCTGCCCGACGGCGGCGCCGGCCATTTTGCCGCCACCATTGCCGCCCTGCGGGCCGCCCTGCCGGATGCTTATATTGAAGTCCTCACCCCGGATTTCCGGGGTGACGAAGGGGCCCTGGCCATTGTCGCCAGGGCGAAGCCGGATATATTCAACCATAACGTAGAGACAGTCCCTCGCCTCTACCCGGCGGTCCGGCCCCAGGCTGATTACCGGCGCAGCCTTCAAATTCTTAAAAAAATGAAGGAGCTTGACCCGGCCATTTATACCAAGTCCGGCCTGATGGTGGGCCTGGGAGAAACAACAGATGAAGTTTTACAGGTAATGGCCGATCTCCGGTCGGCAGACTGCGATATCCTGACTATCGGCCAGTACCTGCGGCCGTCTCCCGCGCACCTGGAAATAAAGGAATTTGTCACCCCGGAAACCTTTGCCTGGTACGCTGAAAAAGGCCGGGGAATGGGTTTTTTGTATGTAGCCTCTGCTCCCTTTGTCCGCAGTTCCTACCATGCGGCCGAGTTCAGCGAGAAAGTGGCCGCGGTAGGTGAAAAAGAAGGGGGCGCATGAGGGGCCATCATTCCCTTGACATGCAGTTTTTTTTCTGGCATAATATAACCTGTCACTGGAGATAAAAAGAGAATGGGTTCGTAGCTCAGTGGGAGAGCACCTCCTTGACGCGGAGGGGGTCGCAGGTTCAATCCCTGCCGGACCCACCAGCAATAATAATGGTCCTGGAGAAGGACCTTTTTTATTTCAAAAATTACCTTATTACCAATATAAACCGGTTAATAAGTCCTTAAAGTAGCTATATTTCTAGATAGCCTGGTGGCAGCTCAACTGTATACAAAACATGGGCGGCACATATAATAGCAGCACAAGGAGGTGTAACGCCCATGAATATAACGTTAGTTACTGCCAGGCCCATTGATTTTTTACAGGCCGAGTTTATTCATAGATTTGGCTATAGCGTAGGCCTTCACCTCTGGCAAGAGGGTGGCTTCAACTTTTGCCGGTGCTTTTTAGAAACCGGTCCAGGTCGGCCTTCGAAAAAACACCTTAAACGTTTTTCAGAACAGGTGGCCGAGATTGTGGCCGCCTTTATTGTCGAACGATGGGAAGAAGCTTTGCTGGAAGGAATGCTCTTAACCCAGTACGAAGGGCTTGACGATGGGGCTGCAGAAGAAATCTGCCGTCGCGCCAGGATAATCCTGGATCAAGGAGAAAACAGTTGCCTGCAGCTCCAGCAGCGGGAAGAATCCATTACTGCCCGTATACGTGAGTATCTACAGGAAAATTCCTGGTTAAACATCGACGGTTTTGTTCGTTTTCGCCTGCCGGATTATTTAATGGAACTGGAGCAGGCCCTTGGAGAAGCCGTTGATGAATACCTCATGGAAAAGGAATATGATGAATTTATCCGCCTATTACGCTACTTTGTAGACGCCCAGGAGCCCCGGGTGGAAAAAGTCCATGTTGTGTTGAGCCCGGGAGGGGGTTTCCAGCTCTGTGATGGCGAAAACCGGAACCTCAGCGGTGATTACCTGGAAGGATTTGTCGTAGATATGGTCGATAGTGATCTTAACTATGAAGATTTATTGATCAGCGCGTTGATTACTATTGCTCCCCGCCAGGTCGTCCTGCACGCTACCGATAAAGGTCGCTACCATAACACCATCAGCACCATCAAAAGCGTTTTTGGTGAGCGGCTCATCCAGTGCAGTGGTTGCAGCCGGTGCGTGCAACCCTTACAAAAGCGTTAACGGTCGTAACGGTCCTTCTTTCCACAGCCGGGCCAGTTGTCATTTGGCCGGGCTTTTGTTATTATTGCACTCAGTGGGGTGAAACAATTTTGCTTACCAGGTGGATCTTGATCCCCCTTATCGGTGCATTAATAGGCTGGCTGACAAACGCCGTGGCCATCAGGATGCTTTTCCGGCCTCAGCGCCCTGTAAAAATTTTTTTCTGGACCCTGCAGGGGGTAATTCCCAGAAGACAGGCTGAAATAGCGGCCAATATCGCCGGCGTTGTTGATAAGGACTTACTGCCCCTCAAGGAAGTGCTGGCCTATCTTAATACCCCAGCCGTTGCCAGGAGTTTCACGGATACAGTGGCAGAAGTGGCCAGGCGTCGCCTGGTGGAGCGTCTACCATACTTTATTCCCCAGGGTTTAAAAGAGGTAGCAGGCAGGGCGATAGAAGAAACCCTTCACCGGGAGATGCCGCCCGCCATGCAGGAATTGCTAGAGGAATTAGGCCGCAATCCGGGAACTTTTTCAATAGGAGAAATTATAGAGGCAAAATTTAATAAATTAAACTTAAATCAGATAGAGAAAGTGGTTGTGGAAGTGGCCGGCCGCGAACTGCGATACATAGAATGGCTGGGAGGTTTGTTGGGTTTCCTGATCGGCCTGGTCCAGGCGGCACTGGCGAGCTGGAGGTAATGCCGCCGTTAATTACCCCAATCTTGACACGTATTAATTTATATAGGTATAATGTACCTAACAGCTAAGAAGGAGACGAGGCCCCTGAACGGCCCTCCAGAGAGGGATGCCCTGGCTGGAAGCATCCTGGGCGACGGCAGGGTGCCGGACCGCTCCGGAGCTGCCGGGCTGAAAGACACAAGGCGAAACTAGGCGCTAAAACAGTAAGCCCGGCCGGATGGCTACCGTTATAAGCTCTAAAGAGGGGAAATTATCCCCTGAAGAAGGGTGGAACCACGGGAGTAACTCTCGTCCCTTGCGGGATGAGGGTTTTTTATTTTTAAGGGAAGGGGCTTTCCTGCCCTGGAAGTAGAAACATACCAAGCGGGACATTAATTCCAACCTTGTGATAGAGTTTTTTGCAGGAGGGATTTCTATTATGCAGGTAACTTTACCGGACGGCAGCGTAAGAGAATATGCAACCGGCACCACAGCAATGGATGTGGCCAGGGACATTTCGCCGAAGCTCGCCCGGGAAGCCCTGGCGGCGCGGGTGAATGGCGAAGTATGGGACCTGACCCGCCCCCTGCCGGAGCAGTGCCGGCTCGAACTGCTGACCTTTGCCGATGAGGGAGGGCGCCTGGCCTACCGCCATACAGCAGCCCACGTCCTGGCCCAGGCCGTCAAGCACCTGTTCCCCGGGACCAGGCTGGGTATCGGCCCGGCTATAACCGATGGTTTTTACTACGACTTCGACAGCGAGCATAAATTTACCCCCGAGGACTTAAACGCCATTGAGGCGGAAATGCAAAGGATCATTAAAGCCGACCTGCCCCTGGAGCGGCAGGAAATAAGCCGGGACGAGGCCCTGGAAATTTTCCGGCAGCTTAACGAACCTTATAAAATCGAGCTCATTAACGACCTGCCGGAAGGGGTGCCCATCAGCACCTACCGCCAGGGCGACTTCCTGGACCTCTGCGCCGGGCCCCACCTGCCCAGCACCGGCTACCTCAAGGCAATAAAGCTCACCAGCCTGGCCGGGGCCTACTGGCGCGGCAGCGAGGCCAACCCTATGCTGCAGCGGATTTACGGTACCGCCTTCCCTAAAGCTAAAGACCTGGAAGACTACCTCCACCGGCTGGAAGAGGCGAAAAAACGGGATCACCGGCGGCTGGGGGCGCAGCTGGGCCTTTTCAGCCTTCATGAAGAAGGGCCGGGTTTCCCCTTTTTCCATCCTAAGGGTATGATTATCCGCAACGAGCTGGAGCAGTTCTGGCGGGAAGAGCACCGCAAGGCCGGTTACCTGGAGATCCGCACGCCGGTGATATTGAGCCGCTCCCTGTGGGAGCAGTCGGGCCACTGGGACCACTACCGGGAAAACATGTACTTTACCAGAATTGATGAGGCCGACTACGCCATCAAACCCATGAACTGCCCCGGGGCCATCCTGGTCTATAAAACAGAGCAACACAGCTACCGCGACCTGCCTTTACGCCTGGCCGAACTGGGCCTGGTGCACCGCCACGAGAAATCCGGCGTCCTCCACGGCCTGATGCGGGTGCGGGCCTTCACCCAGGATGATGCCCATATCTTTATGCTGCCGTCCCAGATAACAGCAGAGATCCAGGGCGTTATCGACCTGGTAGACCGTTTCTACAGCCTGTTTGGCTTTAAATACCACGTCGAGCTCTCCACCCGGCCAGATAACGCCATGGGTTCGGATGAAATCTGGGAAACGGCCACAGGCGCCTTACGCCAGGCCCTGGAGGCCAAGGGGATGCCCTATGTGGTTAATGAAGGTGACGGCGCCTTCTACGGTCCCAAGATCGATTTCCACCTGGAGGATTCCCTGGGCCGGACCTGGCAGTGCGGCACCATCCAGCTGGATTTCCTTATGCCCGAGAAATTTGACCTGCACTACATCGGCGAGGATGGCCAGAGGCACCGGCCGGTGATGATTCACCGGGTCGTCTTTGGCAGCATTGAACGTTTCATCGGCATCTTAATCGAACATTACGGCGGTGCCTTTCCCGCCTGGCTGGCCCCGGTGCAGGTGCGGGTGCTGCCCATAACCGACCGCCACAACGACTATGCCTTCAAGGTCAGGGAAGAACTGGTGCGGGCCGGCATCCGGGCCGAAGTCAACGACCGCAATGATAAAATCGGCTACAAGATCCGCGCCGCCCAGCTGGAGCAAATCCCTTACATGCTGGTGGTGGGGGATAAGGAAGCAGCCGAAGGTACCGTGGCAGTCCGGGAACGCCGCGCCGGGGATACGGGCAGTGTGCCACTCCAGGCCTTTATCGACAAAGTAACAGGAGAGATTAGCCGGCGGGAGTAGCACCTGGCTATTATAAGGATAATAATGAGCCCATCTGGCAGGTAAAGCTGCCAGATGGGCTTTTGTTTTAGTATACGTTTATCTGGCTTTAGACTACCGGCAAGAATCGGAAATTACTGGACCTGCGCCCGGGTGAATATTTATCAATTACTCTGGTAGGCGATGAGGTGCAAAATAAAGAAGGAAATTAAAACTAGGACCCGGTTCCTTATTTTAAAGATTTAAAGCAGCGGTTTGATACCGGTCCTGCCGGAATACAGGTCCAGCTCAAAATGCCGGTTATATAGGGGAAATGAGCTTTCTTCCCTCACATGTACCAGTGTTCCACTTGCTGTTAATTTTACCCTGGAGCCCCTCCTGGTTATGCCCGCCGACAATCCATCCAGGAGGCGGAAGAGCCGGTACATGGGCAGGAGGTAGAGAGGGTAGTCTTCCGGCAGATCGTGTTCTTCATGGTGGTGATATTTTATGATACTGACGGTCTTATCATCTATGTTATAAATACCCTTGGCCAGGGAGGCACTGCGGAAGGCGTGTAGGTACCCCGGTTCAAAGGATTCGCGGGGGTCAACCACATCACCGGGCTGCAAGTAAGGCTGTACCTTGGCCAGGTCATGGAATATAGCTGCCTTTACCACGGTTTCTTTGTCCACTCCAGGTAGCTCGGTGAGACCCTGCTTGGAGAGTTCGGCTACCAGGCGCAGGATATTTATTACATGCCGGTACACGCCTTCCCGGATCACTCCCGTTACTTTAATTTTTCCAGTACCGGCATCATACTCGTCCATGTATTCCACAATTGATCGCAGCCTGGCTTCCACGCGCTGGTCCGGCAGCAGGGTGGCCAGCGCCAGTTCGGCCTCCAGCTGGGCATGTTTGACCTTTTCAAATAGATCCTGTTCATTAGTTATATCTACAAAAATTGCCAGGTACCCGGGCGCCTTTTCCTTGCCGGACTTGATGCCCCATACTTTATAACTACGGCCGTTCGTCCTGATTATTTTCGTTTCATTTTTAACAGCTATGTTAATTAAATCGCTGGCGTTTAAACGTGTTATCTCAAGTATGTGGGCCGCCAGGGGGTTCAGGTACTTTATATCACCCGCAGGACTTATGAAAGCGAGCCCCACCGGTGCCTCTGCAATTACAATCCCAAAAAGGTCCTCAATTTCCAGGCGCCTTTCTTGTTCCTGGGTGTGTTTTTCCAGTGCTTCTGCGAGGAGCCCCTCCAATGATAATACACCGCTTGATTGCTTATCCTGGCTGATAAAATAGGGGAGCTTTTTCGCACGATCTTGGAGCCAGGTCTTGATACCTGCTAGTTCCTGTTCGACTTCAAGGTAGTCTTCATTTCCTATCATGTGTATGTAATCCTTGACTTTGCGCGACCTTATGGGCGCGGCATCAGGATCTCCCTGGAAAATTTTTAATATATCGAGGTAGTCGAGCCATCCCGCCGGCTTGTCCCCTTCACCGGCAACCTGCAGGACAAAACTGCTGGTATTAATGAGGGTGGCTATGGCATCTCCTATACTGGCTTCAGGAGATATAGTGACGATGTTATTGTACCTGTTAACGGACATGTTTTTGGTCTCCTTCCGGCAACTCTTCTCCACCTCTACTCTATCTATTTCAACTCGCCTGCTCCTGGTCGCCATCACTTTTCTCCTGGCTGCCTGGGAAATCTATTCAACGCCAGCCACACCTGGCTTCTCCTGGCAGCGCCCGGGAAATGCTTTGTTTATGCTTTGTCTAGCTGGCCCCGGGCATAATCAAACAACCTTCTCCATCGCTGGCGTTATCCGGATAAACAGCAAAACCGAAGCGCCAGGGCCCATTTTTTGTTTCAGGTGCGTAAGAGCTTCCTCGCCATTGCCTGCCTCGTCAACTATGTATCCTTTCTCCTCCAGCAGCATTTAAACATTCCCCCCTCTCTTTTTTAGCTTACCTTTGCCAATAACTTATTTGAGACATTCATGCCGCCTGATAGCGGCACCAGCAGAGGATGAAAACCTTTAGATGTAGAATCATCCTTGTGCGGCTGGCGAAGAGAGGTCGCAAGTTTCTTGGTGCTTTGAGCCCGAATGTGAGACGGACCCCGGCGGCCTGGTGCACCACGGAATGTTGCATATAAGCACGCAGGGTAGATTAATCCAAAAGGTTGCTGCACCAGCCGCAGTAAAAATGACAGCCGCAAGGAGAGAAGTGAACATGCAAATTGTTTATGAGCGTTGTTGCGGGTTAGATGTCCACAAAAAAAGTATCGTAGCCTGTCTTATCACCCCCGAAGGAAAAGAAATTCGAACCTTTGGCACCATGACTGACGATATTTTAGCTCTTATTGACTGGCTTAAAAGCAAAGGCTGTACCCATGTGGCCATGGAAAGCACCGGCGTGGATTGGAAACCGATTTATAACCTGCTCGAATTAGAAGAAATAGAACCTATGGTAGTAAATGCGCAGCATATTAAGACGGTACCCGGGCGCAAGACGGACTGTAAAGATGCAGAATGGATAGCAGAGCTTCTCCAGCACGGGCTGCTAAAAGGAAGCTATATTCCCAGCCGGGAACAGAGGGAATTAAGAGAGCTGGTAAGATACCGCCGTAGCCTTATCAATGAACGCAGCCGTGAAACCAATCGCCTGATAAAAGTGTTAGAGGGCGGCAACATTAAACTCTCTTCGGTAGTCAGTGACGTTAGAGGGGTTTCTGGACGTTCCATGATTGAAGCCCTTATTAACGGTATCGAAGACCCCCAGGTTCTATCGGAATTGGCCAAAGGGCGGCTTAAAAGCAAACGCGAAGAATTGGAACGTGCTTTACGAGGTGTAATCGGACCTCACCAAAGGATGCTCCTGTCCGTGCTATTAGAACATATTGACTTCCTGGACCAGCAAATTAACCGTCTGGACCAGGAGATAGCCGAGCAGATGCGCCCTTTTGAGGAAGAGCTTACCCTTCTGGAAACCATTCCCGGAGTGGGTAGGCGGACCGCAGAGCAAATCCTAGCAGAGATAGGTACAGATATAAACCGTTTTCCCACGGCTGCCCATTTAGCCTCCTGGGCCGGAATGTGTCCGGGTAATAATAAGAGCGCCGATAAACGTAAATCAGGTCGTACTACTAAAGGCAATAAATCTTTACGCAGCACGCTGGTATCAGCTTCCCATGCAGCCGCTCGTGCTAAGGAAACCTATCTTTCTGCCCAGTACCACCGTATTGCTGTTCGCCGGGGGTCCAAACGCGCTGCTGTCGCTGTTGGCCATTCTATTTTAGTAATAGTCTACCATATCCTTAAGAGCCGTCAGCCGTACAAAGAACTTGGTGCCAATTACTTTGATTGCCGCAAAAAAGAAGCGGTAGCCAAGCAGGCAATAAAGAAACTGGAATCCTTGGGATTTAAGGTTAATATTGAAACATCTGTTGCCTAAAGCAAACTGGTACTATTCTGCTTTAAGCTGAACCAGCCTAACAAAAAGCTCAGGTGTTAGGCCTAGTAGGTTTTTCGTCTCTTTATACTTTAAACCGGATTACGGGTTTTCAGGGTAGACACTGGTATTACTGGCTATTGCTGCAGAGCAGCTTCCTTGGAGAAGGTGCATGCCTGCTAGCATGTTTTGGATATATTATATCAATTTTTAGGCTGAGGCAGGATAATTATGAGGGCAGGCAGTTATTATGAAATGCTTTTGTAAATTATGACCAGTAAACAATATAATGGATTTGCTATTGCCAGCAGGAAAACAACAATGAATATAGAATATGTGAAAGTTTAATGAGAACAGCTGTGGTAGAAAGCACCAAATTTTAAGGAGGAGCGATTTATGAACTCAAATGGGGCTGTAAATAGAGTTGAGGAAATGGTGCAGGAGCTTGCAGCTGATAGCAGACTGCAAGGTCTGTGGCGAAATTTTTTAACGGCAGCGCTGGCTGATAATAAAGAAAAAAAACAGGTAGAACAGCTGAAGGATTCATTAAGTTTACTGTTTGAGGAGATTGGCGAACAGGCCTTTACAGCAGGGCTGCGGGCCATGGCAGCCAAAAATCCCTCCCTGCCTGTAACCGACCTGCTCTGTACTGTCATACAGGTGTGCGGGGAAATACGCAGGGAAAATGAACAAACTATTAATAACCTGCGCCAGATGCTGCCAGAGCTGGCAACGCCCATAATCCGCATCTGGACAGATATGCTGCTGGTAGCATTGATCGGCAACCTGGACAGCCATTGGGCCCAGAACATTGCTGAAAGACTGCTGGACAGGGTGAGTGCTGCCAGAGCTAAAGTGGTGCTGGTCGATGTGACGGGCGTCCCCATGATTGATACTGCAGTTGGCGGATTTTTGATTGAAATGTTCAGTGCCATCAGATTTCTGGGTACCGATGTTATCTTGACAGGTATCAAGCCAGAAGTAGCTCATACCCTGGTAAAGCTGGGGGTAGACTTCCGCATGGTTACTATCGCCCGCGACCTGGAAGATGCCCTCAGGAAAGGGATAGCTATAGTAACGGGGGAAAAGAAAAAACGCAGGCAGCTGGCCTGGGTAATGACCGGCGATAAAGAGAGTGAAAGCGGTGAAGAAATTGATATCTAAAGCTAGAGTCGTACCCGTTATCTGCCTGGGTGATTTTTTGCTGGTGCCGATCCAGATTGACCTGGACGACAGGACGGTGGGTCTGCTGCAGCAGCAGGTCCTGGAAGAGATTGAAAGCACCAGGGCCAGGGCGGTTATTCTGGACGTGCGCATGGTTGACGTAATAGACAGCTATATCTCTTATACTATTTCAGAAACGGCTGCGATGGCGCGCTTAATGGGATGCCGCACTGTTCTATGCGGCATCCAGCCTCCAGTTGCTTTAACCCTTGCCCAGATGGGTGTGATGTTGCAGGATATTGCCGTTGCCCGGGACCTGGAACACGCCCTGCTAATAGCAGGCAGCCAGTCAGGAGTTGGGTAAGCAGTGCTACATAAAAAGGTAGATGAAAATCTAGATATTGATCGGGTCTTTGATAGCCCGGCGGAGGATTTCGATGTATTTATCCGCATTGCCAGGGAAGAAGATATTGCCGTGGCACGGCAGATGGCCAAACAGCTGGCCCAGGAGGCCGGATTTTCTCTGGCCGATGTCACAAAAATAGCTACAGCCGTTTCCGAGCTGGCGCGCAATATCTACCGCTATGCCAAACAGGGCAGGATCATGATCAAAAAGCTGCTGGACGATAGAGAGGGACCTTATCTAGAAATAATAGCTTCCGACAACGGACCTGGCATTGCTGAAATTGACCTGGTAATGACCAGAGGTTACACTACCTATGAACGCAGCCTGGGCATTGGACTTTCCGGTGTAAAACGATTGATGGACACCTTTGCTATTTACTCGGAGGTAGGCAGGGGAACGGTAGTCATAACCGGAAAAAGGAGGCGCAAGTTTTGACACTGTCCCGGCAGGCAGCCGAAGGGAGCGGCTGGCAGGTCTGGGCCTGCTGGCGACCCCACCGGGGGTATACCGTGGGCGGAGATTTTTGTTATGCCTGCGGGGGCGGAGGCGGTCTCCTTGTGGCGGCCGTTGATGTGCTTGGACACGGAGAAGAGGCTTACTGCTCCCTGCAGGGTATACGCCGGGAGCTGGAAGAAGGCGGAGAAAACCTGCTGGACATCTACAGGCGGGTAGAGCAGTCCGCTTCCCGCTCTCGTGGTTGTGCGCTTTTTTTGAGCCTCCTTAACAATCACTCTATAGATTATATCCTGGTCGGCAATCTCCGGGGATGGGTAATTAACAGGGGGAGGTTTGAAGTCCTCCCCGGGCAGGCGGGGATTGTCGGGGGCCGGAAACTGCTCCCTGCTGTACGCAGCGTGAAAATAAATGATAAATCCTTACTGATGGTCTGCTCAGATGGGATCAGGCGCAGCTTTCTACCAGACAGCTACGACGGGAAGCTGTGGTATGACGATGGGTTTAACCTGGCCTGTTCAGTACTTGAACAGTACGGCATCGCGGAAGACGATGCCAGCGTTCTTGTGGGCAGGAGGTGGCCGTAACTTGCTTGCAGAAGCGTTTTACGATACCTACAGGAACTTTTTAGAACGATACGTGTGTGAGGGTGGAGCAGAGGGTGTTCTGCTGGAGGCCTACCAGGATTTGACCGCCAACCTGGATGATTATTATGTGCAGGCGGCCAACATCCTCGATATCCACACCCGTGCCCTGAGGGAAGTGATGGGCATCAGGCGGGATAGCGATCCCGTCCAGTGGATATATATTGACCGGGCTACTGAATTCCTGGCGCAAATCCTGGTAGTTATCGACACTTTTCTTCTCCAGCTGAAGGACCGGATTGAACATGACCCGCTGACAGGATTATACAACAGGATCGCCATGTATCCCATCGTCAACCACTTGCTCAAAGAAGCGCAGGAAAAAGGAATACCTCTGGTCATCGCCATGCTGGACCTGGATGATTTTAAGGCAGTAAATGACCAGTTCGGCCATCACGCAGGGGATGAGGTTTTGCGCAGTGCAGCTTTTATCATTAAGAAGGCGCTCCGCGCGGCAGATAAAGTAATACGGTACGGTGGGGAGGAGTTTTTAGTCATACTTCCCGGTACAAACCTGGAAAAAGCTCTGATAGCCCTGGAGCGCATAAGAACCCAGATCGCCAGCCAGCAAATGGTACCAGGCCAGGATGAAGTGGTTGTAACTATTAGCATCGGTGCGGTAGAGTATCCAGGGAGCGGGCCTGCCGATTTAAACGATTTAATAGAAAGGGCTGACAGGGCTATGTACCTGGCAAAACGTCAGGGCAAGAACAAGGTGGTGTGCCTCGACCTGAACGCACCGGGAACCTGATCTTTACAACAGGGCTCCTGTGTCACCTGGCGTACATTTTTAAAGGCAGCTAGACGGAGGGTATTATTACATCCCGGTAACAGAATCTCTATGAACTTATTGACGCCAGCACACCTCTATGTTATACTTTCCCAGGAAGTAGAAGCCATCCGCTTCTCACCTTACGGCCCGGGGCCAGTAAGGTTTGCCCAGGAAAAGGACTGTTTTTGGCGGGTGGAATCCACCCGCTTATATTTTTGAGAAACTGGGGGTACCCACTTCTCAATCACGGAGGTCTTTGACTGGGCGGTAAATCTAGCTGGAGGTGACGCATTATCAGCAAGGATTTGAGGGTCAATGGAGAAATCCGGACCCGGGAAGTGCGCCTGGTTGGCGTTGATGGGCAACAACTGGGGATTATGCCGACGCGAGATGCCCTGCGCATCGCCCAGGAACAGGGCCTGGACCTGGTAGAAGTGGCTCCCACTGCGCGACCGCCAGTTTGCCGGATTATGGATTTTGGCAAATATAAATATGAGCAGAGCAAGCGGGAGCGCGAGGCCAGGAAAAAGCAGCGCATAATAAACATTAAAGAGGTAAAGCTGCGGCCCAACATAGAAGAGCATGACTTCCAGGTCAAAGCGCGCAATGCCATCCGCTTTCTGGAGGATGGCGATAAAGTTAAGGTCACCGTTATGTTCCGCGGCCGGGAGATTGCCCATGCCGACCTCGGGATGAAGCTGTGCCAGCGCCTGGCCGACCAGGTGGCAGACCTTGCCTCCATTGAAAAACCGCCCAAAGTAGAGGGGCGCAATATGGTTATGATTCTGGCCCCCAAAGCTTAAGGGAAAAATTATTCGAGGTGATACTATGCCCAAGATGAAAACCCACCGCGGCGCGGCCAAGAGGTTCCGCGTCACAGCCTCGGGAAAAGTAAAACGAGCCAGGGCTTATAAAAGCCACCTGCTGGCCGGGAAAGCACCAAAGCGCAAGAGGCGTTTGCGCCAGCCTGCCTTAATTGATATCACCGATCGCAAGCGCATAGCCAGGCTCTTGCCTTATCAGGCTTAGAGGGAGGTAGGGAAAATGGCCCGTGTGAAACGTGGTGTGACCAAGCACCAGCGCCATAAAAAGATCTTGAAGCTGGCTAAGGGCTACTTTGGCGCCAAGTCCAAATTATTCCGCCCGGCCAACGAACAGGTATTGAAATCCCTGGCCTATGCTTACGCCCACCGGCGGCAGCGCAAAGGCGACTTTCGCAAGTTGTGGATTGCCCGCATTAATGCCGCAGCCAGGCTGCAGGGCCTTACTTACAGCCGCTTGATTAACGGCTTGAAAAAGGCCGGCGTGGAAGTTAACCGCAAGATGCTGGCCGACATGGCGGTGAACGACGTGGCAGGTTTCAACCGCCTGGTGAATATGGCGAAAGAAAAGCTAGGCCTCGGCGCCTAAAGAAACAGGGTGGTAGGCCAGCCAGTTGGCAAAACTGGCCGGCCTTTTTCACTTATATCCTGCTTGACAAGGGCCGGGCCGACCATAATAATAGGGGAAGATGCATTTCTACATAACTAATTCTGGAAGGTGAAAGAGTACGAGTATCGTTCGGGAATGGCCCTTTCGCCTGCGGCCACCCCAGATTATGGCCCTTGGCTTCGGGGTGGTTATCGCCACCGGCACGATCCTCTTAAGCCTCCCCATTGCCAGCCAGAGCGGGCAACCGGTGGCGGTTATTGATGCCCTGTTCACGGCCACCTCGGCCACGGCCGTGACCGGCCTGGTAACAGTTGATACCCAGACTACTTACTCTTTATTTGGTGAACTGGTTATTCTCGCTTTAATTCAAACCGGCGGCCTGGGTTTTATGACCCTGTCTACCCTGGTCGCCCTGCTCCTGGGCAAGCGTATCACCCTGAAGGAAAGGCTGGTCATACAGGAAGCCATGAACCAGCTGACGGTAGAAGGGGTCGTGCGCCTGAGCAAGTATGTCCTCATTTTTACACTGTTTGCTGAAGGCCTGGGGGCGTTGCTTTTAAGTATCCGTTTCAGCAGCCAGATGCCCCTGGGACAGGCCATTTATTTTGGTATCTTCCATGCCGTCTCCGCTTTCTGCAACGCTGGCTTTGATCTTTTTTCCAAGAGCCTGGTTGATTACCGGGGCGATTTGCTGGTCAACATGGTTATTACCTTGCTAATTATCTTTGGAGGTCTGGGTTTCAGCGTCGTAGCTGGTATTTATACCAAACGTTCCTGGCAGCGGCTCTCCCTGCACAGCAAGATCGTCATTCGTACCACCCTTTTGCTAATCGCTACAGCCACAGTAATTATCTTTCTCCTTGAGTATACTAACACGAAAACCCTGGCGCCTTTGCCTCTAGGAGAAAAGATCCTGGCTTCATACTTCCAGGCCGTGACGCCGCGGACGGCCGGGTTTAATACCCTCGTAATCGGCGACTTAAGGCCGGTAACCCTGCTCTTTATCATTATCCTGATGTTTATCGGTGCTTCGCCGGGGTCAACTGGTGGCGGTATCAAGACAACTACCTTTGCGGCCATTGCCGTGGCTGTCTGGACCATTATCCGGGGTAACGTTGATATTGAGGTATTCGGCCGGCGGTTACCCCGGGGTACAGTCTTAAAGGCTCTGGCCATTGCTGCTGTTTCCCTGCTCCTGGTAGTTACCGTAACTGGTATTTTATTAATTACCGAACAGGCAGATATGCAAATGGTACTCTTTGAAGTAACATCAGCCTTTGGCACCGTCGGTCTTTCCATGGGGCTGACGCCGAAACTGACGGTAACTGGCAAATTGCTTATTATCGCTACCATGTTTACCGGCCGGGTAGGGCCCCTGACCCTGGCCTTTGCCATTGCCCAGCGCCTGGGCCGCCAGGGAATAAAACATTATCCTGAGGAGAGGATTATTGTTGGCTAAAGGAGGCAGGGCTGTGAAACAGTTTGCCGTCATTGGCCTGGGCCGTTTCGGGTCCAGCGTGGCCCGCACCCTGGCCCGCATGGGCCACCAAGTAATCGCCATTGATAGCGACGAGGCCAAGGTGGAAGCCCTCATGAACGAGGTCACCACGGCCATCCAGGCTGATGCCCGCGATGAGGAAGCCCTGAAGGCGGCGGGCATTCGCAATGTGGACGTGGCCATTGTGGCCATTGGGGAAAATGTCGAGGCCAACATCCTGGTCACTTTAATCGTCAAGGAAATGGGCATCAAGTGCGTGGTCGCCAAGGCTCTGAACGACCTGCACGGTAAAGTCCTGGCTAAAATTGGTGCGGATAAAGTCGTTTTCCCGGAGCGGGATATGGGGGTCAGGGTGGCCCATACCCTTGCTTCTGGCAACGTCCTGGAGCACATCGACCTCTCGCCAGAGTACAGTATTGTGGAGATTGTGGCCCCGGCCAGGGTGGCGGGTAAGACCCTGGGGCAACTGAATTTACGCGCCCAGCATGGTGTAAGTGTCATGGCTATTAAGCGGGACAACAAGATCCTGGCCGCCCCCGGCGCCGATGATGTGGTGGAAGAAGGGGATGTCCTGGTACTGGTAGGACGGAACAAAGCCCTGGAAAGGTTACAGGAAAGCTAAGGTGGAGCTAATCACTTCGGCAGCCAACCGTTATGTGAAGCTGGCCCGCTCCTTAAAGGAACGTTCCTGGCGAGAGAAAAAGGGCTTTTATCTAATCGAGGGTATCCACCTGCTGGAGGAAGCCCTGCAGTCCGGAATACCCCTGGAAGTTGTGTTGTACAGCCCGCAGATTTTTGCTACCTCCCGGGGAGAGCGGCTGGTAGCCGGCCTGCAGCAAGCTGGCTACCGCTGCCTGGCGATAGCGGGAGATTTGATGGCGGCCATCAGTACCACCATTACGCCGCCGGGGGTTGTGGCCGTCGCCCCTATACGGGAGCAACCTCTAGCCGCCCTGCTGGCAACGGTACCGCCTTCCCCCCCTCCCTTCCTTATGATTGCCGCCGCCATCCAGGATCCCGGCAACCTGGGTACCATCTGGCGTACGGCCCTGGGGGCCGGGGCAAAGGGTCTGATATTAACCCGCGGCAGCGTTGACCCCTTCAACCCCAAGGTGGTCCGGGCGGCCATGGGTGCCACTTTTAAACTGCCGGTGGTAAGCGGCGTAGAACCGGGTGTCCTGGCCCGGGAACTAAGGGCCGCCGGGTTGAAGCTCGTAGTGGCCGATGTGGGCGCCCCCCTTACTTTCTGGCAGGCCGACCTGCGCGGGCCCCTGGCTCTGGCCGTGGGGAGCGAGAATCATGGCCCGGGGCCGGAATTACTGGCTGCGGCTACCGCGAGGGTAGGTATTCCCCTGGCAGGGGCGGTGGAATCTTTAAACGCCGCTATTGCAGCAGCCCTCCTCCTTTATGAAGCCCTCCGGCAGCGACAGGGAACATAGGACGCGGTTAAACTACGCCTTGTCACGACAAGTAGAGCTGTGCTATAATTAACCCTGGGGTTATCCCCAAAAGCTCCAGGAAAGGTCGTGATAGGTTGTTCCTGTCGGCGGAGTTCTTCTGGAGGTTGTTCGAAAAAACAGGTTCTATTGCTGCTTACATTATTTACCGCAGGCTGGTTACACAGTAGGTAAAAAATTAAGAATCCAAATGCTATGAATGGGCAAAGTAGCCGGTACGGAACCCACAGGGAGGCGGCGTCGTGGACTGGAAGCGCTGCCGGGGAAAGGCCGCGTGAAGTTCGCCCGGGAGCAGCAGGCTGAAAAGTAAAAAGTAGGCTGCGCCGGTGATCCCACCGTTAGAGGGGAGCGGCATGATGGTGCCGGTATACTTGGGGTGGTGTAGGATATTTTTTAAGCTTTCGTCCCGAAGGGGCGAAGGCTTTTTATTTTGATATACCTGGGGTGAGATAGATGTTAGCAACTATTGAAGCCATGAGAAATGCTGCCCTGTCCCGGATTGCAGCTGCCACCAGCAGTGAGGAACTTGAGGGGATAAGGGTCCAGTATTTAGGCAAGAAAGGGGAACTAACCGGGGTTCTCAGGGGAATGGGCAAACTCTCGCCTGAAGAGCGCCCACGAGTAGGCCAGCTGGCCAACCAGGTCCGGGAGGACCTGGAAAAGGCCCTGCAGGAGGCCAGGGAAGTCCTTTCACGCAGGGAACAGGCCGTCCGCCTACGGGCAGAGGCCATCGACGTTACCCTGCCGGGACGGCCGGTTCCCAGGGGCTACCGCCATCCCCTTTACCAGGCTTTAAATGAAATTAAAGCCATCTTCATAGGTCTGGGCTTTGATGTAGCCGAAGGCCCGGAGGTAGAAAGCGATTATTACAACTTTGAGGCCCTGAATCTTCCTAAAGAACACCCGGCCCGGGATATGCAAGATTCTTTTTATATAACTGAGGATGTTCTGCTCCGGACCCACACTTCTCCCGTCCAGGTACGGGTCATGGAGGCCCGCCGTCCCCGTTTACCCATCCGTATAATCGCCCCGGGCAAGGTTTACCGGCGGGATGATGACGCTACCCACTCGCCCATGTTCTTCCAGGTAGAAGGCTTGCTGGTGGATAGGCGGGTAACTTTTGGCGAATTGAAGGGGACCCTGATGGCCTTTATCAAACAGATGTTTGGTGAGCAGGTGCAGCTGCGTTTCCGGCCCAGCTACTTCCCCTTCACCGAGCCCAGCGCCGAAGTCGACATGTCCTGCGTCATGTGTGGCGGCAGCGGCTGCCGGACATGCGGCCATACCGGCTGGCTGGAA
This sequence comes from Neomoorella sulfitireducens, assembly GCF_024733845.1. Lineage (GTDB taxonomy): Bacteria > Bacillota > DSM-521 > Neomoorellales > Neomoorellaceae > Neomoorella > Neomoorella sulfitireducens. The sequence continues at coordinate 159,549 of NZ_JANRHG010000006.1, read as the reverse complement.
ATCCTGGGCTGCGGTATGGTCCATCCCCGGGTGTTAAGCATGTCCGGTTATGACCCGGAAGAGGTGAGCGGTTTTGCCTTCGGCCTGGGGGTAGATAGGGTGGCCATGCTGAAATACGGTATTGATGACCTGCGCCTCTTCTATGAAAACGACCTGCGTTTTTTAAGGCAGTTTTAAAGGGGTGATTGTCCTTGCGCGTTCCGTATAAATGGCTTAAGAAATATGTAGATATCAATCTGTCGCCGGAAGAGCTGGCGGAGAAACTTACCATGGCCGGCCTGGCGGTCGAAAACCTGGAAAGCCTGGCCGCCGGTTTTCAGGGTGTGGTAGCAGGGAAGATCAGGTCTATATCTCCCCATCCTAACGCCGAAAACCTGGTAATCTGCCGGGTTGATACCGGCCGGGAACTGCAGCTGGTAACGGGAGCGCCCAATGTGTACGCCGGCCAGACGGTGGCCGTAGCCCTGGAAGGAGCGCGGTTGCCTGCAGGTAAGGAAATTTACCGGGCCAGCTTTCGCGGCGTAACCTCTGAAGGTATGCTCTGCTCGGCTCAAGAGCTGGGGCTGGATGTAAGCCTTATCTCCCCGGGAGACCGGGAAGGGATCCTTACCCTCCCGCCGGATGCTCCGCCGGGTGCAGATGTTGCCGAAGTCTTAGGGCTCAATGATGTTGTCCTGGTGCTGGAACTTACCCCTAACAGGGCCGATTGCCTTAGCATCCTGGGCGTCGCCCGGGAAGTGGCGGCCCTCACCGGGGCGCCTTTACTCCTCCCGGATATTGACGTACAGGAAGATGAGCGGCGCATTGCGGACCTTGCGACCGTGGAAATTGAAGCGCCTGACCTGTGCGCCCGCTATGTGGCCCGCCTGGTGAGCGGGGTACGTATCGGCCCATCTCCTGCCTGGCTGCAGGCCTGCCTGCGGGCCGCCGGTATGCGCCCGATTAATAACGTGGTGGATATAACCAACTTTGTCATGCTGGAGATGGGACAGCCTTTACATGCTTTTGATTACGACCTCCTGCAGCAGCACGCGATTATCGTTCGTTGCGCGGCAGCAGGAGAAAAAATAAAAACCCTGGATAATGTGGAGCGGGAACTGGATCCGGAGATGCTGGTCATTGCCGACGCCGGCCGGCCTGTAGCCGTAGCCGGCGTCATGGGCGGACTGGAGACGGAGGTCACCTCTGGTACAGTCAATATCCTTATTGAATCGGCCCACTTCGACGGCGCTTCCATCCGCCGTACTTCCCGGAAGCTCGGCTTGCGTTCGGAAGCCTCGACCCGTTTTGAACGTGGTGTCAATTTGGAAGGGGCGGCCGCAGCTGCCGACCGGGCGGCCAGGCTCATGGCAGAACTGGCCGGCGGCAGCGTGGCCAGGGGCAGGCTGGATCGTTATGTAAGGAAGTCCCGGCCGGTAACCATCAGCTTACGGCCGGAGAGGGTAAACTACATCTTAGGGACAGAGCTGGCGCCCCATATCATGAAGGAACTCCTGCAGCGTCTTCACCTGGAAGTTGAAGGGGAAGGGCCGTTCCTTGTTACCATCCCGTCTTACCGGGGCGATTTGACCCGAGAAATCGACCTGGTAGAGGAAATTGCCAGGCTGTACGGTTATAATAACATCCCGGCGAGCCTGCCGGGTAACATCACCGCGCAGGAAAAAGAGACTCAGGGCCAGCGATGGGAGGCAGCCGGGCGGGAGGCGGCAGCAGCGTCCGGCCTTGTAGAAGTCGTTACCTACAGCTTTATCGGGCCCACCGCCCTGGACCAGTTGCAGCTCCCGGACGATCATCCCTGGCGGCGGGTAGTAAAAATCCAGAATCCCCTGAGGGACGAACAGAGCATCATGCGGCCCTCCCTCTTGCCTGGTTTGCTGGAGGTGGCCGGGCGCAATGCCAGCCGCCGGGTGCTGCCGGTGGTCATTTATGAACTTGGACGGGTATTTATTCCTTCAGGCCGGCAGTTACCGGCAGAACCGCTGCGTTTGGGCGGGTTGGTTATGGGGAGTACCGGTAGGGGCTGGAACTGGCCTGCGGGCGAGATGGATTTCTTCTATCTTAAAGGTATTTTAGAAAATATCCTGGACAGGGTAAAAATCAAAAATACCACCTGGGAAGCTACGGCTGATTATCCCTTCCTCCATCCCGGCAGGGCGGCAAATATTAAAGCTGGTGAGACGATCCTTGGATTTGCAGGTGAACTGCATCCGGACGTCCTGGCTGCCTTTGATTTGCCGGCCAGGGCCTGTGTCTTCGAGCTGGACTGGGACTATGCCGGCAGTTTAACCCGGGGGCAGGTTGGTTATGAGCCGTTACCCCGTTTCCCGGCGGTGGAAAGGGACCTGGCGATTGTAGTAGAGGAAAAAGTCCCTGCAGCAGCAGTAGAAGAAATCATCAGGGAGGCAGGCGGGGAACAGCTTAAATACTGCAACCTTTTCGATGTTTACCAGGGGTCTCCTGTACCGGAAGGGTGCAAAAGCCTGGCTTATTCCCTGGTATACCAGTTGCCGGACCGGACCCTGACGGATGCCGAGGTAAATGCCGTGCAGAATAGGATTCAACGGGCCCTGGAGGAACGTTTTGGTGCCAGGCTACGCCAGTGAATTTTAATCCCTGGCAGGATTTTCTATAACTTAAAGCGAACAAACAAAGATATATCCAGGCCGAGGGAGGGGTAAACTTGCTTCAGGCAGAAAAGGTGAATGCTGCTACGGGTAGGACTACGGTCAATATTAACGGACAGGAATACGTAGTGAAGGGGGAAGAGCCGGAATACATCCAGATGCTGGCTTCGTATGTGGATAAAAAGATGCGCCAGGTCAGCCATAAATTCCCCCATTACCCCCCGGTAAAGGTCGCCGTGCTGGCTGCCCTGAACATTGCCGATGAACTTTACAAAGTCCAGCAGGATTATGAAACCCTGGTAAAATTGATACAGGAGGAAAAACGGGGTTGACCAACCTGGAGCTGGCCTGGGCACTAACGGAAATGGGCGACTTGCTTGAATTAAAGGGAGAAGAACCCTTTAAAGTCCGCGCCTATCACCGTGCCGCCCGGGCCCTGGAAAACCTGGAAGAAGAGGCCGCCTCCCTTTATGCCCGGGGTGCCCTGGAAGAGATCCCGGGGGTAGGCAAAAACCTGGCCAAAAAGATAGCCGAGCTTTTAACCACCGGCCGTTCTACCTTTCTGGAAAACTTGCGCCGGGAAATCCCGCCCGGCTTGAGGGAAATGTTAGCTATACCCGGCCTGGGATGCCGTTCGGTACGCCAGATTCACCAGGGCCTGGGCATTACTACCCTGGAAGAGCTGGAAAGGGCGGCCCGGGAAAAACGTATCAGGACCCTGCCTGGACTGGGAAGCAAGACGGAGCTGGCCATCCTGCAGGGCATAGAAATGTTAAAGGAAGTAAGGGAGCAGGTGCCCCTGGGAATAGCCAGACCTCTGGCCCTGCTATTCCAGGACCAGCTCCTCAATATACCAGGGGTTGAGAAGGTAGCCGTAGCCGGCAGCGTCCGCCGCGGTTGCGAGATGGTGGGCGATATCGACCTGGTGGTAGCGGTACGTCCCGGTAACCAGGTGGCGGAAGTCATGGGCCACTGTCCCCAGGTTAAGGAAGTGCTTGCCAGGGAGCCGGACCGTCTTTCCTTAAGGACGGTCCTGGGGGTCAAAGTCGAGATTATCATGGTTCCTCCAGGGGAATTTGCAGCCACCGTATTTTATGCCACCGGTTCTAAAGGTCACAGGAAAGGACTGCTGCGACTGGCATTGGCACGGGGTTTAAAGGCCGCCGATATAGGGTTGATTACACCCCGCTGGCTGGCCGAAGAGGAAGCGGTGAAGGGTGAGGCGGTGCCGGGACTGGAGAAGGGAGAGGAAATTCGCGAGAACAGGGAGATTGAAGCGGAACCGGCGGGAAGTATTGCAGGAGAGGCTGCTTTTTACCATCGCCTGGGTTTACCCTACATCGTACCCGAATTAAGGGAGGACCGGGGCGAGATAGAAGCTGCCTTAAAGGGTGAGTTGCCCCGCCTTATTACTGTGGAAGACATCCGTGGTGACCTGCACATGCACAGCCGCTACAGCGACGGCGTGGAGACAATAGCCGCCACGGCAGCGGCAGCCCGCCGGCGAGGTTACCGCTATCTGGCCATTACCGACCACTCCCGGTCCCTGGTGGTGGCCCGGGGCCTCAGTGTCGAACAGGTGAAGGCCCAGCGGGAGGAAATAGCCCGCTTGAATGACGAACTAGAAGACATTACCATCCTTGCCGGAATTGAAGTCGATATCCTGGCCGACGGCAGCCTGGATTATGAAGATGAAATCTTAAAGGAATTCGACCTGGTCATTGCTTCCGTCCATACAGGCTTCCGCCAGGAAGAAGGGCAGATAATGGCCCGGCTGGAGGCGGCCCTGCGCCATCCTTATGTGGATATTCTGGGACACCCTACCGGCCGCATGCTGGGTCGGCGTCGTCCCTATGCTGTAGACGTCGCCAGGATTATTGAGCTAGCGGCGGAGACGGGCACCATCCTGGAGATCAACGCCAGCCCCGATCGTCTGGACTTAAATGATACGGCCGTCCGCCTGGCGAAAGAATACGGCGTCTCCATAGCCATCAACACCGACGCCCATGATCCTGGCCGCCTGGCAGACATGGAATACGGCGTTCTTACCGCCCGGCGCGGCTGGTTGGAACCGGAGAATGTGGTCAATACATGGGGACTGGAACGACTGCTGGCGAGGCTCAAAAGAAACCGGGAAAAAGGTGGGAAATGACGAGGTGAGACATCCATGCCTAAACGTCTAGGCATCCTTACCGGCGGTGGAGATTGTCCCGGCCTCAATGCCGTCATCCGGGCGGCGACAAAAACGGCCAACAGGTATGGTTATGAGATGATTGGTTTCCTCGACGGTTACACCGGCGTGGTGGAAGGGCGTTACATTAAACTGGACCCGCCGGCCATCTCCGGCCTCCTGCACCGGGGCGGTACCATCCTGGGGACAAACAACCGCAGCAATCCCTTTTACTTCCCCGTTAAAGAAAACGGTGATGTTATTTTCCGTGATATGTCAGACAAGGCCATAGACCGTCTGGAGCAAATGGGCATCGAAGTGCTGCTGGTGGTGGGTGGCGACGGCACCCTGGCCGGGGCCAGGGACTTCAAGGCCAGGGGAGCGCGGGTTATCGGCGTTCCCAAAACCATTGACAACGACCTGGCGGCCACGGATCAGACCTTCGGCTTCGACACGGCCGTCAGGACGGCCACCGAAGCCCTGGACAAGCTGCATACCACGGCCGAATCCCATCACCGGGTCATGGTCCTGGAACTCATGGGCCGCTATGCCGGCTGGATCGCTCTTTACAGCGGCCTGGCCGGCGGGGCCGATGTCATCCTGATACCGGAAATTCCCTGGCATATTGAAAGCGTGCTGAAAAAAATAGAAGCCCGCAGGGCCGAGGGTAAACCTTTCAGTATTGTCGTTGTCGCCGAGGGGGTCAAGTCGCCGGAGGGAGAACTGGTTGTACAGCGTACGGTGGAGGGGAGCGTAGAGAGGGTACGCTTAGGCGGAATTGGTCAGTTGGTAGGGAAGCTAATCGAAGAAAAGAGCGGCATTGAAACCCGGGTGACGGTCCTGGGCCATATCCAGCGGGGCGGCTCGCCGTCGTCCTACGACCGGGTTCTGGCCACCCGTTTCGGCGTCGCGGCAGCGGAGCTGGCCGTCAAGGGCGTCCACGGGGTGATGGTCTGCCTCCAGGGCAATACCATTTCTTACGTTACCCTGGAAGAGGCGGTCGGCAAACCCCGGACCATACCCTTGGATCACCAGCTCCTGGCCACGGCCCGGGCTATAGGCATCAGTTTTGGCGATGATTAGCGAACTTTGGCCGGGTACTTTACCTGGCCTTTCTTAATTCCATGAGGGCCGTTTCCTGGCGGGCGGTCCTACCCAGCAGGTAATTAATATCCAGGGTGATTACGTCGAGGCGTTCATCCAGGTGTTTCCGCAATCTGGCAATGTCATCTCCCCGCAGCTCAAAAGCGTCGAACAGGACGTTGATTTTCGACAAGAGCTCGTTGTCCAGACGGTTTTCAATTCTAATCTGCCTTTGCTGCAGGTAGTCTAGCTGCTTGCTGTGCTGGTCGAGGGTTTCAGTGTGCTGCTGTAAGATTGCCGTATGCTGGTCGAGGGTTTCAGTGTGCTGCTGCAAGATTGCCGTATGCTGGTCGAGGGTTTCAGTGTGCTGCTGCAAGATTGCCGTATGCTGGTTAAGGGTTTCAGTGTGCTGCTGCAAGATTGCCGTATGCTGGTTAAGGGTTTCAGTGTGTTGCTGCAAGATTGCGGTATGCTGTTGTAATGTTTTTTTAATCTCTTCCATTCCCTGAAGGAGCTGTTGCAGGATTTCTTCCATCCGTACTCTCCTTTCCAGGCACATTTATTATGGATACTTCTTCGCCGCCGGGTAAAAAATTCCTCCAGGAGTGGCAGAAAAATTTGTTGCCTTTTGGTTATTAATCGTGCAAAATAGATCTAGAACAAACCTGACCGTATGGGTTTATACGTAACCGGTGCGGGAGGGCGACAAAAATTAATCCTGCGGTAAGGGGCAACCTGAGCCTCAGGGGAGGAGGGAATTACCATGAGGGGTTATTGCTAACGCTTGCCGGCCGATAGTCGGACTGGGAAGCGTTTTTTGGTTGGTTAATGTCGCCTGGAGCTACCGGAATCAAGGGGCATGGCCGGGCTATGAAGGATAAGGCCGGTAAGGAGGATATGGATGGAAAACCGCCTGGGAGTCGTCGGTATAGTTATTGAAGACCGGGAACATATTGCCTCCCGCGTTAATGCCATCCTGAGTGATTACGGCGACTGCATCGTCGGCCGCATGGGTATTCCCTACCGGGAACGGGGCGTGGCCGTTATCGCTTTAATCGTGGACGGGACGACCGACACCATCGGCGCCCTGACGGGAAAACTGGGCAGCCTGCCGGGCGTAAAAGTACGGGCTGCCCTGACGGGTAAAGAGAAGTAACGGCCATGTCAGACGCATTGCCTGCATAAGTATGTCTCTACGGGGGCTGAGGTTTTAGAACGGGTTTATAGCAATGACGGTAGAGGAGGTTCGACTGTGCGAAAGGAATTTGCCACCAGCTTAGAGAAGGCGGCTGCCGGGGAAGAACTTGCCAGGGAAGACATCATAAACCTGCTGGCCGCCGCCCCCGGTGTGGAGGAAGAAGCCCTCTGCCGCCTGGCGGACAGCGTTCGGGCGCGGGTGGCCGGTGATGAGGTTCACCTGCGCGGCGTCATCGAGTTTTCCAATTACTGCCGCCGTCGATGTTATTACTGTGGCCTGCGGGCCGACAATGTTACGTTACGGCGATACCGCTTGATGCCGGAAGATATTGTGGCCGTCGCCAGGCGCGGGGCGGAACTGGGTTACGGCACCATCGTCCTCCAGTCGGGGGAAGACCCCTGGTATACCGGCCCGGTGCTGGCCGGGATAATAAGGGAAATAAAGAAGCTGGGGGTAGCCGTAACCTTGTGCGTGGGGGAGCGCTCCCGGGAAGAATACGCCATGTGGCGGGAGGCCGGGGCGGACCGCTATCTACTGAAACACGAGACGGCCAATGCCGACCTCTATGCCCGCCTGCATCCAGGTATGAACTGGGAGGAGCGCCTCATGTGCCTCCGGTGGCTGCGGGAGCTTGGTTATCAGGTGGGGTCGGGTAACATTATCGGCCTGCCGGGTCAAACTCTGGAGGATCTGGCCGATGATTTAATCCTCCTGCGGCAGCTGGACGTGGAAATGGCAGGCTTAGGCCCCTTTATCCCCCACCCGGCAACACCCCTGGGCGGGGAACCGGCAGGGAGCCTGGACCTTACCTACCGGGTGGTGGCTACCGCCAGGCTGGTCATACCCTATGCCCACTTGCCGGCGACAACGGCGGTGGGCACCCTGGCCCCCAATGGCCGCCAGCTCGCCCTGCAGAGGGGGGCAAATGTCATCATGCCCAACCTAACGCCTACCAAATACCGGGCCGATTATCAAATCTATCCCAATAAGATTTGCGTCACTGAAGGCCCGGAAGACTGCCGTACCTGCCTGGAAGGCATGGTGCGTGCTTTAGGACGGCGGCTGGGGCGGGGACCGGGACACACCTTGAAACCTGTTATGAATTAGATTTTTTCTGAATGGAGGAATTGCCATGCAGCACAATTATCGTGCCGATTTTATCGATCATGAAGAAATAGAGGGTTATCTGGAAGAAGCCAAAGGGGCGACGCGGGATGAAACAGCCCGCATTGTGGAAAAGGCGCGGGAAGCAAAGGGGCTGGAGCCCTATGAAGTGGCCGTGCTGCTCCAGAATGACGATACAGATGTGCGCCGGCTGATGTTTGCCGCCGCCAGGGAAATAAAGGAAAAGATTTACGGCCGGCGTATGGTTCTCTTTGCTCCCCTTTACTTCAGCGACTACTGCGTTAACAACTGCCGCTACTGCGGTTACCGGCGGGACAACAAATTTGAACGCCGTCGCCTGGAACCGGAGGAACTGGAGCGGGAGGTACGTATTTTAGAATCCCTGGGGCATAAACGCCTGGCCCTGGAAGCGGGGGAGGACCCCGTCCACTGCCCCCTTGACTACGTCCTGGAGGTAATCGACCGTATCTATCACATAACCGAGGCCAGGGGCAACATCCGCCGGGTCAATATCAATATCGCCGCGACCACCGTCGACGCCTACCGCCAGTTAAAGGCCGCGGGCATCGGCACCTATATCCTTTTCCAGGAAACCTACCACCGGCCGACCTATGCCTACATGCACCCCGGCGGTCCTAAAGCTGATTACGACTGGCACACTACGGCCATGGACCGGGCCATGGAGGGCGGCATCGACGACGTTGGCCTGGGCGTCCTTTTCGGCCTCTACGATTACAAGTTTGAAGTGATGGGCCTGCTCTACCATGCCCGCCACCTGGAGCAGGCCTTCGGCGTCGGGCCGCATACAATCTCCGTTCCCCGCCTGCGACCGGCTTACGGCATTAACCTGGAGAATTTCCCTTACCTGGTTGAGGATGAAGATTTTAAGAAGATTGTAGCCATCATCCGCCTGGCCGTGCCCTATACCGGCATGATTATATCTACCCGGGAGACGCCGGAACTGCGGACGGAACTTTTAGCCTTAGGATTATCCCAGCTCAGCGCCGGCTCCTGCACCGGTGTAGGCGGCTACGGCCGTCACTATGCTGAAAACAGCGACGACGTACCCCAATTTGAAATCGGCGACCACCGCCACCCGGATGAAGTAATCCGCGACCTGTGCCGGCGCGGTTATCTCCCAAGCTACTGCACGGCCTGCTACCGCCGCGGCCGTACCGGCGATCGCTTTATGGCCCTGGCCAAAACCGGCGAGATCCAGCATGTATGCCAGCCCAACGCCATCCTGACCTTTAAAGAATACCTGCTGGACTACGCCGGTCCGGCTACCCGGGAAGCGGGGGAAGCGGCCATTAGAGAGCACCTGGCCCAGATACCCAGTGAAGCTATACGGGTGGAAACCGAACGCCGCTTGGAGCGCATCGCCGCCGGGGAAAGGGATCTTTATTTTTAATCTGCCTCCCGGCGATTACCTTCATCAACTATAGAAGGAAGGGGTATATTCAACCTGCGACCCTATTTGTTCAGTGTAATTAAAGAGAACCAGGTATTTTTTAGAAATTACCATTAAAAGAGGAAAATCGTCTTAGGTGTAGAATATAATTTAAGTCATTCCCAGAGGGTAAGGAGGTTGTTTTTTTGAAAAGAAATGTTACTTTCACCATCCTGGGCCTCTTGATTACCTTTGCTTTAATATTGACAGGCTGTGCTCAGGATAAAGGCAAAAAAGAGGAAACAAGTAAGGTAATCAAGTATGTGCTCGGTGCAGATCCGGAGACCCTGGATCCGGCCGCAATGACCGGTGCCCCGGAGGGTACCATCGCCAACGCCGCTTTTGAAGGTTTAACGCGCTACGACAAGGACGGGAAAATAACTCAAGGTATTGCGCAAAAGTGGGAAATTTCCCCTGATGGTAAAACTTACACTTTCTACTTAAGGGATGCCAAATGGTCCGACGGCAGCCCGGTTACGGCGGGCGACTTTAAGTACGCCTGGCTGAGAGCCCTGGCGCCGGAAACAGCTTCCCAGTACGCCTACCAGCTGTTTTATATCAAGGGAGCTGAAGAGTACAACAGCGGTAAGGGTAAGGCCGAAGATGTAGGTATAACCGTGGTGGACGATAAGACGTTGAAGGTGGAACTGTCCCAGCCTGCTCCCCAATTCCTGGGGCTTACCGCCTTCCAAACCCTTTATCCTTTGAACAAGAAAGCAGTTGAAGCTAACCCGCAGTTCAAGGTTGAAGGGGATAAGAAAATCGTCGGCAACGGTCCTTTTGTGATCGAAAGCTATACTCCCAAACAGAAGCTGGTGTTTAAGAAAAACCCCAACTACTGGGATGCTGCCAGTGTAAAGCTTGACGGCCTGGAGTTTTATCTGATTGACGACGACAAGACGGCTTTAACCATGGTTGAGAACGGCGAAGCTGATCTTGTGGTCGGCAATGTTCCAGTGGAAGATATCCCGCGGTTGAAGCAGCAGGGCAAGCTTAAAGTCTATCCCAATCTGGCTACTTACTTCTACCGCTTTAACGTTACCAAGAAGCCCTTTGACGACCCGCGGGTAAGGAAAGCCCTGGCTATGGCCATCGATAGAAAGGCGATTGTAGAAACCATTACCCAGGCGGAGCAAAAACCTGCTTTTGCCTTTACTCCTTACGGGATTGTAGATGCCGACGGCAAGGATTTCCGGGAGAACGGCGGCAACGACTATTTCAAGGAAGATGTAGAGGAAGCCAAGAAGCTGCTGGCAGAAGCCGGCTATCCTGACGGCAAAGGGTTCCCCAAAGTCAGCATCCTGTATAATACCAGCGAAAATCACAAGAAAATTGCCGAAGCCATCCAGCAGATGTGGAAGAAAAATCTGGGTATAGAAGTCAACCTGGTAAATCAAGAGTGGCAGGTTTACCTGACCATGATGGAGAAGCTCCAGTATGACGTCCTCCGTTCAGGGTGGATTGCCGATTATGCTGACCCCATGACCTTCATGGATATGTTTGTCACCGGCGGTGGTAACAACCTGACCGGGTGGAGCAATAAGGAATATGATGAATTGATCAAGAAGGCCAATTCCTCCGGCGACCAGGCCGTACGCATGCAGGCCATGCATGAGGCGGAAAAGATCCTCATGGACGAAATGCCTATTATGCCCATCTATTTCTATACTGAACCAACGGTGATTAGTGATCGGGTACAAGATGTAATTATCCCGTCCTTCGGCGTATACGCCGAATTTAAGTGGGCCAGTGTGAAATAAGTCTAAGGCGTTAGAAGAGGTATATGCCGTTGGCATATACCTCTTTACCTATTTGATAAGGCCTAGTAAAACGTGCCAGTAAGTTGAGGTGGAGCAATGGGACATTTTATAATACGCCGGTTGGTATCAAGTATCTTGGCGTTACTACTGATAATTACTTTTACTTTTATCTTAGTCCACATGGTGCCAGGAGGGCCCTTTGCCAGCGAGAAGCAACTTCCTGATTCGGTGATGCGCAACCTGGAAGAGAAGTTCCACCTGAATGACCCCTTATGGCTGCAGTACGTCAAGTATCTGGGACAGGTGGTAAAAGGGGATTTAGGTCCTTCTTACAAATATGAAAACCGGACAGTAAACGAATTCATCAGGCATGGCTTCCCTGTTTCGGCCACGCTGGGTGCCCTGGCGGTTGCCATTGCCCTGGTGGTGGGCATTACTCTGGGGATTATCGCTGCTTTAAGGCAAAACAGGTGGCAGGACTACCTGGCTATGGTTATAGCCACCATCGGTTTTTCGGCACCCAGCTTCATCGTAGCTTCCCTCTTGATGTTCTTATTTGCCTACAAGATAAAAATTTTCCCGACGGCCATGTGGGGTACACCTGCCCACGCGGTGCTGCCTTCTTTGGCCCTGGCGACCCTGCCTACGGCTTTTATATCCCGGCTCATCCGGGCCAACATGATCGAGGTGCTGCAGCAGGACTACATTAAAACAGCCCGTTCCAAGGGACTTTCCGAAAGGGTTATTATTTACAAGCACGCACTGAAAAACGCCATCCTGCCGGTGGTAACCTACCTGGGACCCCTCATCGCCTCCATTTTCACCGGGAGCTTTGTGATTGAAAAAATCTTTGCCATTCCGGGGATCGGCCGGGATTTTGTCATAGCCATCACCAACCGGGATTACGGCTTAATCCTTGGGCTTACCATTTTTTATGCCGTGTTCTTGATGGCCATGAACTTGATTGTGGATTTATCCTATTCATTGATTGACCCCAGGATAAAGCTAACGCGGGGGGAAGGTTAAGTATGGAGTTGACCAGGGAATTGCTGCAGCCTCTGGATAAGAGCGGTACAGAGGCTGAAGCCGTAGGGAAACCCCGTACTACTTACTGGCAGGACGTGCGCAGGAATTTTCGCCAGAACAAGCTGGCCATGTTTGGACTTGTGGTGATCATCGTTCTTCTGGCTATGGCCATTACCGGTCCTTACCTTTCGGGCCACACCTATGACGAACAGAACTACCAGATGGCAAATAAACCGCCCAGTAGCGAGTACTGGTTCGGCACTGATGCCCTGGGACGGGACCTGTTTACCAGAGTATGGTACGGCGCCAGGATTTCTCTGGCTGTTGGGGTCTTAACGGCCTGCATGGTATTTCTGATCGGGGTTTTATATGGCGGGATCTCCGGTTATTTCGGCGGCAAAGTAGATGAAGTAATGATGCGCGTTGTAGAGATTTTGAGCAGCATCCCGTTCCTGCTATGGGTCATTTTGCTCATGGTTGTCATGGAACCGGGTTTAAAAACCATCTTTATCGCCCTGGGTGCCGTTTACTGGCTGAACATGGCCAGGCTGGTACGAGGTCAGGTTCTTTCCCTTAAAGAGCAGGAATATGTTCTGGCGGCCAGGGTGTTGGGTGCGAGCCCCTTTAGAATTTTAATCCGGCACATTATTCCCAATACCATGGGGCCTATTATCGTGGCCATGACTTTAATGATCCCGGAGGCAATTTTTACCGAAGCCTGGCTTAGTTTTTTAGGTTTAGGGGTTTCAGCGCCCATGGCCAGCTGGGGGAGTCTCGCCAGTGATGGAGTTGGAGCAATAAGCGCTTATCCCTGGCAGTTGTTTTTCCCGGCAATTTTCATTTGTTTAACCATGCTGGCCTTTAACTTTGTCGGGGACGGGCTCAGGGATGCCCTGGACCCGCGAGCCAGGAGGTAGGGGGTAGCGGCATGGCAGAACTATTGCATCTCAATGATTTAAGAGTGCATTTTAAGACCTTTGCCGGGGAAGTACAGGCAGTCAGGGGCGTTACTTTTAGTGTCCAAAAAGGTCAGGTAGTAGCTATAGTAGGCGAGTCGGGGTGCGGCAAATCGGTTACCGCTCATACCATTATGAAGCTCATTCCCACGCCACCCGGCAAAATTATCAGTGGCAGCATCTTTTTTGACGGTGAAGACCTGGCGCCTAAAACAAATGAAGAAATGGCCAAGATCCGGGGTAAAGAAATAGGGATGATTTTTCAGGACCCCATGACTTCCTTAAATCCCACGTTGACGATCGGCAACCAGCTCGGCGAGGTGCTCAAAGTCCACCAGGGGCTTACCGGCGAGGCGGTACGACTAAGAATGGTGGAGCTCTTAAAAATGGTTGGTATTAATCAGCCTGAACGCCGCTTGAAGCAATACCCCCACGAGTTCTCAGGCGGGATGCGCCAGAGGGTTTTAATCGCCATGGCCATAGCCTGCAATCCCAAGCTTTTAATTGCGGACGAGCCTACCACTGCCCTGGACGTGACTATTCAGGCCCAGATTATGGAATTGCTAAAAGATCTGCAGCACCAGCTGCAGATGTCCGTAGTCCTGATTACCCATGATCTTGGCGTGGTGGCCGGTTTTAGCGAAAGGGTTGTGGTCATGTACGCGGGCAAAGTAGTTGAAGAAGGTACCACGGAAGAAGTGTTTTATAATGCTCGCCATCCCTACACATGGGGATTGATCAAGTCGGTGCCGCGTTTGAACCAGGACCGTTCCGAACCACTGGCACCAATTCCGGGGCGTCCGCCTGATTTGATCAATCCTCCACCGGGTTGTGCCTTCTGGCCACGTTGCGGGCAAGCCATGAAAATTTGTACCCTCCATGAACCACCGGAAGTGGTTTTCAGTGATGGGCACAGGGTTAGCTGCTGGCTGGAAGCGGAAGAAGTGAAAAAAATGAGCGTAAAGGTGGCTGGGGTGTGAGTAAGGTCATCATTGTGGCCAAAAACGTGTCTAAATACTTTCGTGTAGGGCCGCAGCAGGTATTAAAAGCTGTGGATGGGGTTAGCTTTAGCATCCACCGTGGGGAAACGCTGGGTTTAGTAGGCGAGTCCGGATGCGGCAAGACAACTCTGGGCCGAGTCCTGGCCGGGCTCTACGAGCCGACCTCAGGAAGTATTGAATATAACGGCAGCGATATGGCCAGACTCTCAAGGGAAGAAAAACAGCAGCTGCGCCGGAAAGTCCAGATGATTTTCCAGGACCCCTATGCGTCTTTAAACCCGCGCATGACAATCGGGGAGATTATTGCCGAGCCCCTTGATATCCATCGCCTGGCACACGGGGAAAAAAGGCACCGGCGGGTTGTTGAACTCCTGGAACTGGTGGGTTTGAATGAGGAACACACAAACCGCTTTCCCCACGAGCTTTCCGGAGGCCAGCGCCAGAGAATCGGCATAGCCAGGGCTCTAGCAGTGGAACCGGAATTTATCGTTCTTGATGAACCCACCTCTGCCCTGGATGTTTCCATCCGGGCACAGGTAATTAATTTATTAGAAAACTTACGGTTAAAATTCGGCCTGACATATTTATTTATCGCCCATGATTTGTCCATGGTGAAATACCTGAGCGACCGCGTGGCCGTGATGTACCTGGGCCGGATAGTGGAACTTACCGGGAATAAAGAGCTTTACGACAACCCCCTGCACCCGTATACCAGGGCCCTGTTGTCTGCGGTACCCATCGCCGATCCCGGGGTGGAAAAACAGCGGCAGCGAATTATCTTAATTGGGGACGTTCCCAGCCCTATCAATCCCCCGGAGGGGTGCGGTTTTGCTTCCCGGTGCCCGCTGGCCGGTGAAAAGTGCCACCGGGAAACCCCTGCGCTCCAGGAGAAATCGCCAGGTCACTGGGTGGCTTGTTTTAAACCGGAAGAAAAGGAAACGCTTTAAAACTTATGTAAGGTTGGACGGCATTGCGTGCGGTGTTCCACCGGAAGCGGGCTGTATATCCGATGTGTGAGGGGAGGGGGCTAGCCGCCCCCTCTTAATCATGCAGGGTTGGATTAGCGGTTATCATATGGGCCACCGGTATTATGTTGTCCCGAAGTTTTCCCTGTGATAAGGCTAAAAACCACGGTACTGATCACGGCCATTACCACGGCAGCATATGTCTCCGTAAAGGTGGGATGCACAGGGTAATGGCCAAATTTGGCCTTATAAAAAACCCAGAAGAAGCCTACCACGGCGGTGACAACCATCGCATAAACGGCTCCTTGGGGCGAGGTTTTGCGCCAGTAGATGGCAAAAAGGAGGATGACAAAAAGGGAACCGCGGATGGTATAGGCAAAATAAACCATATCCAGGATGCGGGTGCTGCCGTACATCAAGATGGCCAGGAGCAGGCAGGCGAGCCCGGCAGCACCGGTGCTTATCCGGGAAACCAGTAATAATTGTTTTTCACCGGCCTCCGGGTACCACAGGCGCTGGTAGAGGTCTTTGGTAAACATCGTCCCGGCAGCCAGGATAATCGGCGCAACAGTCGAGAGGATAGCTGCCATTATAGAGGCCAGGACAATGCCGCCGACTGCCGGGTGTAAGTGCATCATCAGGGTGGGTAAGGCCAGCTTGGCGTTGGCCAGCTCCGGGAAACGCACTTTGGCAGCCATGCCCAGCAGGGCGGTAAGAATACCGAAGGGTGCGACGATAAAGGCCGTAATAAAAGCTCCTTTTTGTGCAACCCGGACGTCCTTTGCCGCCAGGATTGGTTGGATACCGGCCTGGGCAGTACAAGCTCCCAAAATAGAAGCAATGATCCAGGAGGAGATGTTAGACCAGCCGATGCCGGTCCAGCTAAAGTAAGGCTGGGCGGGCAGGTGACTTTTCAGGGAGGACAGCCCCCCGATATCGGCCAGGACAAAGACTACGGCCAGGACGGCGCCGCCGTACATGGCGATCAGGTGCATTAGATTGGTATAACCAATGGCCGTCATGCCTCCCGCAAGGGTGTAGACGATAAAACCGATTCCCAGGATGACAACAGCTGTCTCGTAACTGAGGCCCAGGACCGAGACGCCCAGGGTGCCGGCGGCGATGACCTGGGCGGTACCGACGGCGATCATGACGAAGATAAGTAAAACGCTGGCCACGACGCGGGCATTAACACCGAGGAATTTTTCCACGATTCCAGGTACGGTTACGGTATCCAGGCTGCGGTATAACTTGGCAAAGAATAATGCCAGGATAATGACGCCGATGCCGTTGGCTATGGTATACCACGCCCCGGAAAGGCCGGCAATAAAGCCGTATTCCGAGATGCCGGTAGTCGAAGTGCCGCCCAGCCACTCGCCGACCCCGACGACGACCACCATCAGGACACCCAGGCCGGCCCCGTGGAAGGAACTGGCGCTGCTGGTTTTTTTCCTGGCAAAAAGACCGACGGCGATGGTGAGGGCAAAATAGGCCAGGATAATCAATAACTGTAAGGACATTGGATCGTTGTCCTCCTGTAATAGTGTATAAATATTTGATTTCGTATCAGTTCTTTTAATTAACAGGCCGTTTACCGGATTTAAGAGTACCGGGAGGCGTCTTCAAGCCTCCCGGTTTAAGGACTGTGATAAATTTAATCCACCGGTACTTCTATATCAAGCAAGGGGGCGTACTGCTGGCAGCCGAAGATATCGGATTCCCCCGGGCTGCCGCTGGGGCGCTGGCGATAGATGGTAAACTTTATGGCATAAGCAGGGTCGAATTCAACGAAGTCGGCAATTCTTTCCCGGCTAATACCATAAAGCTTGCAGATAGTTTCCGGGGTCAGGACGCCGCTTTTTTTGACCAGCTCGTAGTTTTCCTTTTCCCGGAAAATAATGTCAAAGGTAATTTTATCTGTACCGGCATTTTTACTGCGGATGGTTTTGGCCAGGTTGATCAGTTTTACGGTAGCCATTAAAATTTACCTCCTTACTTTCCTGCTTCCATCAGGTAGGTGGGGAACAGTTCTAAGGGGTCATCCAGGGCAATTGTGTGGTTCATGGTCCACATGTAGGCTGGTGACGCCGGTAGCACTTCGTCGACGACAAAGGCAACGCCGCCGGCCGTTCCTTTAACCTCAGGCAGGCGGGCGTAGAACATCTGCCGGGTACCGATCATGGCGATTTCTTCGGCCATGGCTTTGGTGGGGGCAATGCCTTCAACAACTACGCAGAGTTCATGGGAGCGGATCTCTTTAACCGGTTCCAGGTCGCCCATTACTCCGTTCCTGCCAAAAACATGGTAGTGGAGCTCATAACCTGTATCGCCGAAACGTTCCCGGGCCTGGGCCCTCGCCCACTCGATAACCTTGTCGATGTTCTGGATAGTGTAAGGATCACGGATGCCGGCAATACCGATGTAGCGCTCGCCTGCCTTGCCGGAACCCTCCAGTTTCACCCGCCATTCGTCCGAGGGAATAAATTTCGGCCCGATAATACGGCAGGTCTTTTCATCATATTGCTCATAACGGCAGTTGCTCATATCCAGCATGCCGCCCAGGACATACTCGTAGTAGGGGTTGGATCTTTCGTACATGGCGTGGCCGGCTACCGAAGCCACGGTGCAGCGCTGCTCCGGGTGCATGGCCGTAACCAGGACTTCCTTTTCGGTAATGGTGCCGATAACCGTCTCCTTGCCACCGTAAGGCTCGGCGCAGAAGGATGCACACTCCAGGACCTTGCCCAGGTAGTAGGCCAGGTCCGCCGGAAAACCGGCGCGGATGGCCGGGGCGGCAAAAATAACACAGTCGCTGGAGCGGCCGCCGATAATGACGTCGGCGCCCATATCCAGAAGTTTAATATAGGGGTGTACACCGGCCACGGCGACGATGCGGTCGGTTTTCTCCAGTTCTGCCCTGGTGAGGTCGGGGCGGCCGTCAAGGCCTTTGATGACCTCGCCTTTATCCATTTTCCGGGCCAGGTAGTCCTTGCTTACTTCGGAGTAGAAGTAACCGATTTTAAATTTAGGCAGGTTGTGTTTCTCGGCCAGCTCCTTAATAATGTTGACGTAGAGGTCGACACGGCTGTTGGTACCCGTGTCGCCGGCGGAACCGATGATCATGGGTACACCCAGTTTACGGGCGGCCAGCAGCATATGTTCCAGGTCGTGTTTCTGCCATTCCAGGGGGCTGGTAGAGGTGTCTGAGCCTAAAGGCCCGGGACCGATGTCATCGCTGCCGGAGTCCGCCAGGATGAAATCAGGTTTGGTTGCAACTCCCCGGTAAAAACTCCCTGTCTTGATGGGGGCAAATCCTAGGTGACCGTTGGGGCACAGGAAGCGCAGCGGTTTCCTTTCCATAAATACTCCCTCCAAGATGTTATCACGTGTTATAACGTGTTAATTTTTCTATTCGACATAGGTGCCTTTTTTCCTTCTGGTTAAAATAAAAAATTAAATTTTCTAGAGGAGGGGCTTGAAAGATCCATTTGTAAAATAATTGTTATATTGATCTTAACGCTAGATTGTGCTAGTCTTGTTATGACAACGAAGTTACAAGCTTTGGAGGTTCTGGCTGTGCCGCAAAATTTACCGTTAGAATCTGGAGACTGGCAAATATCACCGGAAAAATCCAAACCCCTTTATCAACAACTAAAAGATGTACTGGCGGGTCAAATTAAAAACGGCATCCTCAAGGCGGATGAGCGCCTGCCTTCGGAAAAGGAACTCTGCGCCATGTATAATGTCAGCCGGATCACGGTGCGCCAGGCCCTGGCGGAACTGACAAGGGAAGGGCTAATTTATCGCAGCCATGGTAAAGGTACTTTTGTTGCCAAGCCCCGCATCCAACAGGAACTGGTAAGGGTGACCCCTTTTGAAGAAACCCTGCGCAGCAAAGGATTGGAACCTTCCACTAAATACCTAGGCGCCAGCTTTGTACCGGCCGATTACCACCTGGCTACTGTGCTGGCAATTCCCATTTCAACTACTGTAATGCGGCTGGAACTCCTGGGCCTGGGAAATAATGAACCTATGGTCTATTATCTTTCCTACTTCGCCGGTGAGCTGGGGCAAAAATTATGCGATCTGGCCCGCGAGCTTTCCCAACAAAGGGTTGCTTTTTCTACTTTTGATTTGTACGAAAAAGCAGGGATACCTGCGCCTGCCATGCTGACCCAGTCCTTTGAGGCCATCGCCGCCAGGAAGGAACAGGCCGGGATATTAGGCGTTAAACAGGGGGAACCCCTGCTTTTAGTAACTTCTCTGGTTTATACGGCCGCAGGCCGTCCGGTGGAATACAAGCAGGCCGCCTACCGGGGTGATAAATACAGCTTTTATATAACCCGGCCGGTCAACCAGGAAAAAAGGTTATAACGGGTATTGACAATCGGAATCATGATGGTATAATAGCGTTGTCAACAAAAAAACGGGTAATGAAGCCTGATTTTGGCGAAGAAGCCCCTGAGTGTGCCATAAGCACCCCGGGGGCTTTTGTTTGCCCTTTAATAAAAAAATAAGAATTACCGGTATGGCATGCAGGAAAAATAAAATTAACAGCGAATAGATCATAACAAGATATAACATAAAAGAGGGGAGGGTATAACAAAGTGATGGCAAGAGCATTGGTTAAGGAAGGATATGGAAAAAAGCAGAAAAATGTAGTACTGGTCTAATTTTCAGGAAGGTATTATGTTAAAAACGTCAAATAACTTTTAAGGAGGTTATTCGGGTTGGGCGGCCAATACATTGGTCCATTTCCCCTGGAAGTATTTTATTTAATCGAGCTTTTGCTAGTTATATTTTTATTGTTTGTTGTCTTTAAAAGGCCTGTATATGAAGCCATGGCCTTCGGTTTTCTTTTTTCAATAGTGATGACCGGCAAATATGATGTCTTCTGGAAAGCCCTGGCTTATCCGGCAACCAGCAGTTTATTTTATGCTATCTTCGGCTTTTTGGCCCTGGCGCACCTTTTTGATATAACCAGGGTAATTGAGCAGGTTATTAATTTTATTATTGCTACTGTAGGTCGATTTCGCGGTGGGGCGGGTTATGTTTCCCTGTTCGCCAGCACGTTTATGGCAGCCCTGTCGGGTAGCGGTCCTGGCAATGTGGCTGCTACCGGTGTATTCACTATACCTGCCATGAAACGAACCGGTTTTCCGCCGGCCCTGGCTGCAACGACGGAAATGTCCTGTAGCTCGTTAGGAAACGTTATCCCGCCTGCCGGCAGCATTCTCCTGGCTTTCGGTGTACTCGACGCTGTCTTTAAAGGGGCACTCAGTTCTTCAACTTTTATTATCGGCTCATATGCTGTGGGGTTGTGGTTTGTTGTCCAGCGTTGGCTAACCCTTCTCGGGCTTTGCTACTATTATAAAGTTTCTCCCGTCCCGCCAGAGGAAAGGCCGGCAGCCGGGGAAGCCCTGCGCCAGGGTTGGAAGGCACTCGTCATTCCCGTGTTAATCTTTTTGCCTCTTTTTGTTGATTCCCAGATGGGTGACCTGTTGAAATTGCGCCTGGGAGCAGACGGCGCCAAAGCTTTTTCCAGCTCGGTTTTAATGTTTACTCCCGGCCTTGCGGCAGCCTACGCTCTTATTGTTGGCTGGAAATCCATGGAGGGCGGGGCGAGCCTTACCAATCTCTACGAGCGGTTTAAGGATAGCCTGGAGAAGGTAGTGCCCGTAGCTATTACCATTTACCTGGCCTATGCCACCGCCCAGGTGTTTGCCGCCACAGAGATGAAGGAAGTAGTACAAAACTGGCTGGTAGGTATGGGTCTAAGCCGCTATACCTTTGCCGTTGTTATTCCCTTGTTATTTATGTTCCTGGGCATGGCCCTTCCTGGCAGTTCGCAGATTGCCATTCTGGGCGGGGCGGTTATCGGCGCTTATGCTGCCCTGGGTGGCAACCCGGTAGTCCTGGCCCTCTTACTCCCGGCCATGACCGGGGCCATGGAGGGCATGACCCCGCCCCTTGCCCTGTGTATGTATACCGCTATGGGTATCGCCGGTTCCGGCTTCTGGGAAACGACTAAGCTAACACTTGTATGGATATTGTTCCATTTAATCTTAAGCATGATCCTGTTAGCCGGCCTGTTACCTTTGTTTGTAGTTTGAGTAAAGTGAAGGAGGCCAAACATGAGCTCGCTAAGACAGTTCTTGCGCGGAGCCTTTAGCATTGTAGCCCTGGTAACCTTGCTCCTTGGAGCGGTGGCTTTTCTTCTTTTCCTGGCCGGTTTTATCCTTGGGGGACCCACTGCTACCCAACTGGCCGTCACCGCCGGGGGCATTATGAAATGGGGCATAAAACTCGCTACAGTAGCCGTGGCTATTGGTATTGTAGATATTTACATTTCGCGTGATCATAAACTTACCCTGGTTAGTGAAGAAAAAGAAATAGATAAAAAGGAGAAAAATGTTTAAGGGAAGCTTTTATTAGTTAAATAAGATTTGCGGCTACCATTGTACCAGGCGAATAGATAATTGTTCGCCTGGTTTTTTATTCTGGACCAGCCCCGTGCTTTTATATAAAAAGTTCAATATCATGGGGGCTATAATAATGGCTATGAATTTAATGAATCCGGAGGAATTTTTACCTAAGCCTGGCTTCAACAATAAATAGTAGAGCAGAAGAATGGGGAATATGGTACAATACCTGCAGGGGATGATTACGTATGGCTATTTTGTTTAAAAAAAGATTGATGATTATATTCTTCCTGGCGTTTTGCCTGACGCTAATGGTTGAATTTCCTGCCGGGGCTTCTGCAACCGGCCAGGAGGTGTACTGGCTACGGGTGGAAGGGGCTATCGTGCCGGTGGTGGCGGATTACGTAGGGGAGGGGATCCGGGCGGCCGAAGAGGCTGGAGCCAGTTGTGTTCTCCTGGAAATAAACACTCCCGGAGGCCTGTACGGTACTACCCAGGAGATAGTAGAATGCATTATGAATTCCCGGGTGCCGGTTATAGTCTATGTTTCACCGGCGGGGGCGTGGGCCGGTTCGGCCGGGACCTTCATTACCTTTTCTGCCCATGTGGCGGCCATGGCTCCGGGCAGCAGGATAGGGGCTGCCCATCCGGTTTCCGTTGGTGGGGAGGGAGAAATGACCGATGTGCAGAAGGAAAAGATAACCCAGGATGCGGCGGCCTGGGTGCGGAGCATTGCCCAGATGCGGGGTCGTGATCCTTCCCAGGCGGAAATGGCAGTACTGGAGAGCAAGTCTTTTAGTGACGGCGAGGCATTAAAGGCCAACCTGATTGACCTGGTGGCTGCCAGCAGGGAACAGCTATTTAAACAGCTTCACGGGCGGACGGTTACGTTAATAGACGGGAAGGAGGTGGAGCTACAGCTAGATGGTGCCCCGCTTAAACCCCTGGTTATGAGCCCGGTTCAACGCCTGCTTTTTAAAATCAGTGAGCCCAATATCGCCTATATCCTGCTTACAGTTGGCGGCCTTGGCTTAATCATGGAATTATATCAACCGGGTGCCATTTTTCCGGGAGTGGCCGGCGGGATAAGCCTGTTGCTGGGGCTATATGCCCTGGGTAGCCTTGATGCCCAATTCGGCGGGGTGCTGCTGATCCTGCTTGGTTTAGGGCTACTGGCTGCAGAAGCTTTTGTAGTAAGCCACGGATTGCTGGCCGGGGGAGGTATGGTTTCTTTTATCCTGGGGTCCCTCATGCTTTTTAGCGGCGGGCCACCTGCCCTGCGGGTCAGCATCAGCCTGGTGGCAGTGACGGCTGCCAGTATGGCGGCCTTTATTGCCTTCCTCCTGGGAGCCGTGATTAAAGCCCAACGGCGTCGTGCAGTTACAGGTCAGGAAAGCCTTGTGGGTACTACTGGTAAAGCCCTAACTGACATCAAGCCAGAAGGGATAATTTTGGCAGAAGGTGAGAGGTGGAAGGCGGAAAGCCCAGAACCTATAGAAGCAGGCCAAAAGGTGGTTATAATAGAGGTGGAGGGACTAAAAGTTAAAGTGAAAAAGGAATTATAAGACAAATAGAAAGGATGAATAAGGATATGGAAAATTTTATTTCCCTCATTGCCCTGCTCATAATCATAATCAGCATAGTTTCTTCTTCCATCCGGATAGTACAGGAATACGAAAGGGGAGTTATTTTTCGCCTGGGCCGCTATGTCGGCGTGAGAGGACCCGGTCTCTTCTTTTTAATACCCATCATTGAACGCATGCAGAAAGTGGATTTGCGGACTGTGACCATGGACGTACCGGCCCAGGAGGCCATAACCAAGGATAACGTTACCGTAAAGGTAAATGCAGTGGTGTATTTCCGGGTTATTGAGCCGGCTAACGCCGTGATCAAAGTCCTGGACCATGTCCGCGCTACTTCCCAGCTGGCCCAGACCACCCTCCGGAGCGTCCTGGGCCAGTCAGATCTGGACGAGCTCCTGGCCCACCGGGAGCAGATAAACCAGCGCCTGCAGCAGATCATTGATGAGGGCACGGAGCCATGGGGAGTTAAGGTGAGCCTTGTAGAAATACGCGATGTAGAGTTACCCCAGAGTATGCAGCGGGCTATGGCCGCCCAGGCTGAGGCGGAAAGGGAACGGAGGGCTAAGATTATCCACGCCGACGGGGAGTTCCAGGCCGCTGAAAAGCTGGCTGAGGCGGCACGGATCATTTCTACCCAGCCGGCTTCTTTACAGCTGCGGTATTTGCAAACCCTGACGGAGATTGCCTCCGACAAGAGTAACATCTTGGTGTTCCCAGTACCCATGGACTTGTTTAAGACTATTTCGGAGCGTTTGAACGGCAAATAGGCTGTCTAAATAAAAATCACAGCAGCTTAGTAAAGATACAAGACGGGAGCCAGGGTCAACTGGCCAGCCGGTGTAGCCGGCTCTTTTTTTTATACGGCAACCCAACAACAATAATAATCAAACTTAATATCCCCAGCATCGCTCCGGTTGCCAGGGCTGCCGGAGCACCCCAGTGGTGGGCGATACTGCCGCTGAACAAGCTGCCGATGGGGGTCACGCCGCCGAAGACCAGGGCGTATACGCTCATCACCCGGCCGCGCAAATTGTCCGGTGAGTTGAGCTGCAAGGTTGTGTTCACCGATGCGGTAAAAGTAATCATTGACCAGCCGGTGAATACCAGGAGCAAAAAAGCCAGGGGATAAGAGCGCGTGAAAGCCAGGAAGAGTTGGAAGAGACAAAGGCCCGTGGCTCCGCCGAGAAGGAGCCGTCGTTGGGGTCCATTCTTACTTAAGACTGCCAGCATCATGGCACCTGCGAAGGCGCCGATGCCTGAAGCGGACATGAGCAGGCCGTAGCCTTCAGCCTGCTGGCCCAGGGTGTTCCGGGCCAGGACCGGGATCAGGACGTTAAAGTTCATAACTAAAATGCTTAGGGAAGCCATGAGGGTGATAGCCTGCAGAATAACCGGGGTCCGGCGGATGTAGGCCAATCCTTCGCCAATCTTTTCCAGAATTCGCGTTTCCACCTGCTGGCTCTTGCTTTCTCCAGGTACCCGGATCAACAGCAGCCCGCTGATAACGGCCACATAGCTGGCTGCATTGAGGAGAAAGCTGGCCGCCATTCCCAGCCGGCCAATGACCAGGCCGGCCAGGGCAGGGCCGATAATCCGGGCGGCGTTAAAGATGGATGAATTAAGGGCAATGGCATTCATCAAATCGTCCCTGCCTACCATTTCAACGACGAAGGCCTGGCGGGCAGGCATGTCAAAGGAGTTGACGACGCCCAGGAGGCATGCCAGGATCAGCACATGCCAGTAACGCACCAGACCGGTCAAGGTTAAGATACCAAGGGTAAAGGCCAGCAGCATCAGACTGCTCTGGGTTATGATTAAAAGACGCCTTTTAGGCACCCTGTCGGCTACCACGCCGGCTACCAGGGCGAGGACCAGTAAGGGGATAAACTGGATGGCATTAACCAGCCCCAGTAAAAAAGGCGAATTCGTCAACTGCAGTACCAGCCATCCCTGGGCCATATTCTGCATCCAGGTGCCCATGAGGGAGATTAGCTGGCCGCACCAGAAGAGCCGGAAATTGCGGTGCTTTAAGGCCGCCAGGGCCTGAAAGCGGCCTGCTTCCATAGCCTATGTTTCCCACCTTGTTTAAAAGCTAATATTTCCCCGTTACCCCGCATTAACGGTTTTCCTGGGATCTTAGAGGGGGTACAGGTATCTTAGGTTAGTCAGGAGCAAATGCAAAAAAACGTTTAATTGTTCCAAGTCTAAATTATCCTGGTTCGCCAGGGCTTTTTCTAAAACCGAGGCGCGGTAGTGTAATATTTCAGCCAGGAATTCTTCGCCTGCGGGAGTCAGGGCCAGGAATACCAAGCGCCGGTCATTATCGTCCCGCCAGCGCCGGACCAGTTTTTCCTCTACCAGGCCGTCAACAAGGCCTGTGAGGGTAGCCGGGGCCAGGAAGAGCCGCCGCTGGAGTTCACCCATAGTTATGGGTTTATCCGCCGCCAGGCTGCTTAAGACCCAGAAGCGGGCCATGGTTAAACCCCGGCCGTTCAAATAAGCGCGGGTATAATGGTTCATTAAATGGCTGATCTGGCGCAGCAGCAATTCCAGTTCCCGGGTTTCCTTCGCCAATTCAACCATAATTTAGCCCCCCAAATATTTCGGTCTCCAAAAATATTACTACCGTTCAAGGACCATGTCAATTATTTGCAAAATCTCTCCTTTTTCCATTGCGTCACGTTTATATATCCAAGGATCCAGAAGTCAAAAAAATGTACACCGATATACGACAATTTGTATAGCTAATAAGAATTTTATAAGACCTGGCAGGAAAAATAAAATTCATGGCGAATTAAAACCACATAAGAACTATCACAAATAGTTACAACATAAAATGTGAATAGAAGCGCTTTAATTGAAGAAAAGCATTAGGCAGGGGCTTGTTGGGAGCCTGTTTTTTTGGAAGCAATTGTGAAGCAATTCACCATCAGGGGGTTCAGACCCGGTGAAACTCAGGGAAGTGCAAGCCATCCTTAAAGCCGAGGTCTTTACCGGGGCCGATAAACTGGACATAGAAGTTGAGGCCGGTTTTGGTTCCGACCTGATGAGCGACGTCCTGGCCTTTGCGTGCGGCCGGGTACTCCTGCTGACAGGTTTGACCAATACCCATGTTATCCATACGGCAGCCATGATCGACGCCGTGGCCATCGTCTTCGTCCGGGGAAAGAGGCCGGACAAAACCCTCATCCAGGCTGCTGCAGGTATGGGCCTGCCTCTCCTGGGTACCAGGTTGTTGATGTATGACAGCTGCGGCCGCCTCTTCCAGGCAGGGCTAAAAGGTTGTTCCAGGGAGGCGGGTGATGACCAGGTCGCCTCCGGCCTGGCAGACAATAAAACCCGGCCGGAGTGGTTACCTTGAAGGATAATATACCGTCCCTGGAAATGGCTTTTCCCGTGCGGGCACGGGATTTTCTGGCGGGGGGGGACGGGGCGGCGCGCATCCGCCGGGTCCTGCAGCAGGTAGGTTTTCCGCCGGCGATTATTAGGCGGGTAGCTATAGCCGCCTACGAGGCGGAAATGAATATAGTTATCCATTCGGAGGGCGGAGAACTTAAAGCGCAGATAACACCGGAGGTAATCACCATTACCGCCCGTGATACCGGCCCGGGTATACCTGACATCGAGCTGGCCATGCAGGAAGGCTATTCTACCGCCCCGCGGGAGATCCAGGAGATGGGTTTCGGTGCCGGTATGGGACTTCCCAATATCCGCCGCTGTGCCGACGAACTGGAAATAAAGTCGGCACCGGGACAGGGTACTACCGTTAACATAATTATTTACAATCGCTGAAGGCGGTGGTGCGGTGGGTTATTTCCATTCCGTACGCCTGGAAGAGGATAAATGTAAAGGCTGTACCAACTGTATAAAACACTGCCCTACAGAAGCCATCCGGGTTCGGGAGGGCAAGGCGCGGATTATCCAGGAGCGCTGCATTGACTGCGGCGAGTGCATTCGCATTTGCCCCAACCATGCCAAAATCGCCGTAGGCGATGCTCTGACGGCCCTGGCTGCCTATAGCTACCGTATCGCCCTACCCGCCCCGGCCATTGTCTCCCAGTTTGCTGGCCAGGCGGGCCTGGAGCGCATCCTGGGCGCCCTGATAGCCCTGGGGTTTGATGCAGTTTACGAAGTAGCCCTGGCAGCAGAAATAGTAGCCCTGGCAACTAGACGATACCTGGATAATTACCGAGGGAAGAGGCCACTCATTTCACCGGCTTGCCCGGCAGTGGTAGGCCTGATCCAGGTACGTTTCCCTTCCCTGGTGGAGCAGATTTTGCCCCTGGCAACACCTGTTGATGTAGCCGCAAGACTGGCCCGGAAAGAAGGTATGGCGGTAACCGGTTTACCGTCGCAAGCCATAGGCACCTTCTTTATTTCCCCCTGTCCGGCCAAGATTACGGCTGTGCGCCAGCCTCAGGGAGGGCTGCCGGGCCCTGATAGGGTCATTCCCCTGGCTGCTATTTATGGTGATATCCGCCAGCATCTGGCTACTGCCGTACCTTATCCCTCCCGTGCCGGAGCTACCGGTTACGGCTGGGGCCACAGCGGTGGCGAAAACGCCAGCATCGGCGGGCGGCGTTTACTGGAGGTAGATGGTATCCATCATGTCATTGCAGTCTTCACCCGGATTGAAGCGGGCGACTTCGATGACATTGAATATATTGAAGCCCAGGCCTGCCCCGGCGGTTGTGTCGGCGGCGCCCTAATGGTGCACAACCCTTACCTGGCGCGGCTGGAACTGAGGCAACTCGCCCTCTGCCTGCCGTCCGGACCTGCAAACCTGCCGGAAGCCGGTTCCAGCCTGGTCGCGGCCCCGGTACAGCCCCGGCCGGCCCTGCAATTGGACACCGACCTGGCTACCGCCATCGAAAAGATGCAACGCCTGGAAGCTACCCAGGCCATGCTCCCGGGCCTTGACTGCGGCTCCTGCGGTTCGCCCAGCTGCCGCTCCCTGGCCGAGGATATTGTCCGGGATGAGGCCCAGGATACCGACTGCGTCTTTGTCCTACGCGAACGGGTGCGGGTCCTGGCAGAAGAGGTGGTAGAACTGGCGCGGAAACTACCGCCATCCATGGCCCAACCGGAAAGGAGAGATAAAGATGCAGCTCCGGGAAATAGTTGAACGTTTAAAATTACAGGTGCTGGCGGGAGAGAAGGCCCTGGACAGGGAGGTTAGCAGCGGTTACTGTTCTGACTTGATAAGCGATTTCATAGCCAATGGAGCACCCGGTTGCCTCTGGCTGACCCTCCAAACTCATATGAATGTGGTGGCCGTAGCCCTCCTGACCGGGGCGGCCGGGGTGGTGTTCACAGGGGGGCGGGGCATCCCTCCGGAGGTTTGCCGCAGGGCCGAAGCAGAAGGACTACCTCTCCTGCATACCCATTATCATACCTTTGAAATAGCCGGGCGTTTATACCGGTTGTTATACGAGAAGTGAGAATCGGGATTTTATGGCTCTTTATCGTGCCGATCTCCATGTCCATACCGCCCTGTCGCCCTGTGCCGGGGAGGAAATGATACCGCCCTTGATTGTAGCCGCGGCTTTAAAAGCTGGGCTACAGATCATTGCCATAACTGACCACAACAGCGCCGGTAATGTGGCGGCCGTCCAGGAAGCAGCCCGGGATACGGGGCTCACAGTTCTCGCCGGCATGGAAGTCCAGACGAGGGAGGAAGTTCACCTTGTTTGCCTCTTCGATACAGCAGAAGAGGCCATGGAGTGGCAAGCTGACGTCTATCGTTACCTACCTGCGGGAGAAAACCGGGAGGATTATCTTGGCGCCCAGCTTATCCTGGATGCTGCGGGAAAAGAGATTGGCCGGGAAAAAAGGCTTCTCCTGACGAGCACCAGGCTGGGGGCTGAGGAAGTGGCCGCGGAGATAAATAAACGGGGCGGCTTATGCCTGCCGGCCCATGTGGACCGGCCATCATACAGCCTGCTGGCCAACCTTGGCTTTATCCCACCGGACCTGCCGGCAGTTGCCCTGGAACTGGGCCTCTTTACACAGGAGGCCGCCTGCAAGCAATTCCCAGCCCTGACCGGCTGGTCCCTGGTGGCCGCATCCGATGCCCATTACTTAAACGACATTGGCCGCCGGGTTACCATCTATGATTTAAAAGCAATAAATATAAACGCGCTGGCCAATGCCATGCGACAGAAACAATTTAGGGTGGTGATCTGCGGGGAGGAAACAAATTCAGATAAATAGTACATTGCATTCGGTATTTTAGCAAAAAAAGGTATTCCATACTAAGGAGGTTTTACTGTGGAAACCTGTCAATGCGAAGCCAAATGGGAAGAACTCGATAAGATTATTGCCGCCCATCGCGGCCGGCCAGCTGACCTCATCGAAGTTCTCCATCAGGCCCAGGAGCTCATCGGCTACCTGCCCCGCCAGGTCCAGGTGGCTATAGCTGACGGCCTGGGAGTGTCCCTGACTGAGGTCTACAGTGTCATTTCCTTCTACCACCATTTTACCGTTAAGCCCAAGGGTAAATACCAGATCTCCGTTTGTAAGGGGACGGCCTGCTACGTTAAAGGGTCTCCGGAAATCCTGGAGCGATTGGAGAAAGAACTGGGTATCAAAGCCGGGGACAGCACCGACGACGGTAAATTTTCCCTGGAGGTTGTCCGCTGTCTCGGCGCCTGCGGCCTGGGACCGGTTATGACCGTCAACAAACGCGCCCACGGTCTGCTCAAGCCTGATACGGCGGTTGCCGTACTGGCCCAGTACCAGTAAAGCCATGGAAGAGTTGGCCCTGCACATCCTTGATCTCCTGGAGAATGCCCTGGAAGCGGGAGCCCGTCATATCCAGGTAACCGTTAACGAAGATGCGGAGAGCGACGAGATTAGCATTGAAGTCCAGGATGACGGCCGTGGTATGGGAGCCGAAGCCTTGCAAAAAGCCCTGGATCCCTTTTACACCACCAGGACTACCAGGAGGGTAGGCCTGGGGCTGTCCCTCTTGCAGGCCACGGCGGCCCAGTGCGGGGGTAACGTGGCGGTGGAATCCCGGCCGGGTCAGGGGACCCGGGTAGCGGCTACCATGAAGCTGAGCCACCCGGACTTGCCGCCTTTGGGCGACATGGGAGCGACCATAGCCGCTGCTTTGAGCCGGGAAGAACCGGTAGAACTCGTTTACCACCACCGCCGGGGGCCAAAAGAATTCCATTTTTCTTCCGCCTGGTTGCAGCTTCACCTGGGCGAGGTACCTTTAAACTGCGGGCCGGTACTGGACTGGGCGCAGCGCTATATCAATAAAGGAGTGGCAGAATTGTACGGAGGTGAAGGTAAGTGATCAAGTCCCTCGAAGAACTGCAAAAAATCAAAGAAACCCAGCTGGAAGCCATCCGCCTGCGGGAGGCGGAGCAAAAGGCAAAGATTGTCGTCGGTATGGGCACCTGCGGCATTGCCGCGGGCGCGCGGGAGGTTATGAGCGCCATCCTGGATGAGCTGGGCAAGCGGCGCCTGACCAATGTTGCTGTTACCCAGACCGGCTGCGTGGGTTTATGTGCCCAGGAACCCCTGGTAGACGTAATCCTGCCGGGAAAACCCCGGGTAACCTACGGTAAGGTCGATGCGGGCAAGGCGCGGCAGATTGTCGCCCAGCATGTCGTCAACGGCATTGTGATTAGCGAATGGGTTGTTAACAGGGGGGAAGAGTAAATGGAATTTTATCGTGCCCACGTCCTGGTCTGCGCCGGTACCGGCTGTACGGCTTCAGAAAGCCCGGCAACCAAAGAGGCCCTCATCCGGGAGCTCAAGGCCCGGGGCCTTGATAAGGAAATCCAGGTCGTCGACACCGGTTGTTTCGGTTTCTGCCGCTTTGGTCCCAATATGATGGTTTACCCGGAAGGGGTTTTTTACACCCAGGTCCACCCGGAGGATGTCCCGGAACTGGTGGAAGAGCACTTTATCAAAGGCCGGGTGCTGGAGCGCAAGCTCTACAAGCAGCCGGAGACGGAAGCTGCCGTCAAGGCCTTTGAAGAGATTCCTTTCTTCAAACACCAGGTGCGGATTGCCCTGCGCAACTGCGGCCTTATTAATCCGGAATCCATTGATGAATATATCGCCCGTGACGGCTACCAGGCCCTGGGCAAAGTCCTGACTTCCATGACACCAGGTGAGGTAATCGATGTTATAAAGAAGTCCGGCCTGCGCGGCCGCGGGGGCGGCGGGTTCCCCACCGGTCTCAAATGGGAGTTTGCCCACCGCTCGCCAGGACCGGTTAAGTATATCGTCTGCAATGCCGACGAGGGCGATCCGGGGGCCTTTATGGACCGCAGTATCCTGGAAGGCGATCCCCATGCCGTCCTGGAGGGCCTGGCCATCGGCGGTTACGCCATCGGCGCCAGCCAGGGTTATATCTACGTGCGCGCAGAATACCCGATTGCCGTGAACCGGTTGAAGATAGCCATCCAGCAGGCCAGGGAGAAAGGGCTCCTGGGCAAGAACCTCTTTAACTCCGGCTTTGACTTTGACATCGATATCCGCCTGGGCGCCGGTGCCTTTGTCTGCGGGGAAGAAACGGCGCTATTGGCCTCAATTGAAGGTCGCCGGGGTGAACCGCGGCCGCGGCCGCCCTTCCCGGCCGTATCCGGTCTCTGGGGTAAACCCACTGTCATAAACAATGTCGAGACTTTGGCCAACATACCGACCATTATCCGCGAGGGCTGGGAATGGTTTGCCAGCATCGGTACCGAAAAGAGCAAGGGGACCAAGGTCTTTGCCCTGGCCGGGAAGATTAACAACAACGGCCTGGTGGAGATCCCCATGGGTACCTCCCTGGGAGAGGTTATCTACGATATCGGCGGCGGCATTCCCGACGGCAAGAAGTTCAAGGCGGCCCAGACGGGCGGGCCTTCGGGCGGCTGCATCCCGGCCGAATACCTGAACACCCCCATCGACTACGAATCCCTGACGGCCCTGGGGACCATTATGGGTTCCGGCGGGCTGATTATCATGGACGAGGACACCTGTATGGTGGACCTGGCCAAGTTCTTCCTGGATTTTGTCAAGGACGAATCCTGCGGCAAATGTACCCCCTGCCGCATCGGCACGACCCGTATGCTGGAAATCCTCGATCGTATTTCCAAAGGCCAGGGTAGAGAGGAAGACCTCGACCTGCTGGTGGAGCTGGGCCAGCAGATCAAGGACACGGCCCTTTGTGGCCTGGGCCAGACGGCTCCCAACCCGGTCCTCAGCACCATTAAGTACTTCCGGGATGAATACCTGGCCCACATCCGCGAGCACCGCTGCCCGGCCAGCGTCTGCGCGGCCCTCTTTAACTCGCCGTGCCAGAATACCTGCCCGGCCAACGTGGATGTGCCCATTTACATCGACCTCATCCGCCAGCGGCGCTTTGCCGAGGCCTATGAAGTTATCCGGCGGGAAAACCCCTTCCCGGTTGTTTGCGGCCGCGTCTGCAACCATCCTTGTGAAGGTAAGTGCAACCGGGCCAAGATCGACCAGCCCCTGGCCATTCGCGAGCTCAAGCGCTTTGCCGCAGACTATGCCATGAAACTCAACGGCCGGCGGCCACGACCGGAAATTGCGCCGCCCAACGGTAAAAAGGTCGCCGTGATTGGCGCCGGCCCGGCGGGCCTGACGGCAGCCTACTACCTGGCCCTGAAGGGTTACAGCGTGACCGTCTTTGAAGCCCTGCCGGTGGCCGGCGGCATGATGGCCGTGGGCATCCCCGAATACCGCCTGCCGAAGAAGACCCTCCAGGCGGAGATTGATAATATCCTGGAACTGGGAGTAGACCTGCAGCTGGGCAAGGCCCTGGGGCGCGACTTTAGCCTGGAGGACCTGCAGGAGCAGGGGTATGAAGCCGTCTTTGTGGCCGTCGGTGCCCATAAGGACCAGAAGCTGGGGGTGCCGGGCGAGGAGCTGGAGGGGGTTTATGCCGGTGCTACCTTCTTACGGCAGCTTAATTCAGGCCAGGCACCGGAGTTAAAGGATAAAGTGGTTGCCGTCATCGGTGGCGGTAACGTAGCCATGGACGCCGCCCGCTCGGCCCTGCGCCTCGGCGCTAAAGAGGTGCACGTCATCTACCGGCGCCAGAAGGACGATATGCCGGCCCTCAGGGAGGAGATCCACGAGGCGGAAAAGGAAGGCATCAAGATCACCTGCCAGGCCAGCCCGGTGGCCGTCCTGGGCGAAAACGGCAAGGTTACGGCTCTTAAGTGCGCCCGCATGCGCATGGGTGAATTTGACCGCAGCGGCCGGCGGCGGCCGGTACCCATCGAGGGAGCCGACTTCACCCTGCCGGTGGACGTCGTCATTGCCGCCATTGGCCAAACGGTGGATCCCGCGAGTATCCCGGCCGGGGTAGAAGTAAGCCGCGCCGGCACGGTGGTGGCTGACAGCAAGACCCAGGCGACAAAACTGCCCGGTGTCTTTGCCGGCGGTGACTGCGTCGTTGGCCCGGATACCGTTATCGGAGCCATTGCTGCCGGTAAACGGGCGGCGGCGGCCATTGACCGTTATCTGGGCGGCGACGGCGTGATTGTACCTGAGATGGAAATCAAGCGCCAGCGGACGGCGCCGGTCATTGAAGAAAAGACGGCCCGGGAAGTCGCTCCCAGCCTTGAGTTGCCAGAACGGCTGGCGGGCTTTGCCGAGGTAGAGCTGGGTTATGACCTTGAGGCCGCGGTGGCCGAAGCGTCCCGCTGCTTGCGTTGCGACGTACGGGAATAGGCGGAAGATAGGAGGCGAAAAAGTGAGCACCGTAAGATTGACTATTGACAATATACCGGTGGAAGTTGAAGCCGGGACGACGATTTTGCAAGCTGCCGGAAAGGCCGGTATTCATATTCCGACCCTCTGTTACCTGGAGGGCATCAACGAAATCGGCGCCTGCCGGGTCTGCGTGGTGGAAGTGGAAGGGGCCAGGAACCTGATGGCCTCCTGTGTGGCCCCGGTTGCCGAGGGTATGGTGGTCAAGACCAACAGCCCCAGGGTCAGGACGGCCCGGCGCTTGAACGTGGAGTTGCTCCTTTCCAACCACAAGATGGAGTGTCCTACCTGCATCCGCAACCTCAACTGCGAACTGCAATCCCTGGCCCAGGAACTGGGGATCCGGCAGGTCCGTTTTGAGGGCAAAAAGGGTGAGTATCCTATAGACGATTCCACGCCCGCTATTATCCGCGAGCCCGATAAGTGCATCCTCTGCCGCCGTTGTGTAGCCGTGTGCGAAAAGGTCCAGGGGGTAAAGGCCATCGCCCCCATGGGCCGCGGCTTTGACACCGTCATCGCCCCGGCCTTCCAGGATAAACTCCTGGATATCGCCTGCGTCGAGTGCGGCCAGTGCACCCTCGTTTGCCCGGTCGGTGCCCTGTATGAGAAGGATTATACCAATGAGGTCTGGGCAGCCCTGGCCGACCCGGAAAAATTCGTCGTCGTCCAGACGGCCCCGGCCACGCGGGTATCCATTGGCCAGGAGTTCGGCCTGCCGCCGGGCAGCATCAACACCGGCCAGATGGTGGCAGCTTTAAGGCGGCTTGGTTTTGACCGGGTCTTTGACACTGACTTTACTGCCGACCTCACTATCATGGAAGAAGGCTCCGAGTTTATCGAGCGCTTCACCAAAGGTGGGCCGTTGCCGTTAATTACCTCATGTAGCCCGGGCTGGATCAAGTTCATGGAACACTTCTACCCCGAATTTATCCCCAACGTGTCTACCTGTAAATCGCCCCAGCAGATGTTCGGCGCCGTGGCCAAGACCTTCTACGCCCAGAAAGCCGGCATCGACCCGGCTAAGATGGTTGTCGTCTCCATAATGCCCTGCACGGCCAAGAAGTTCGAGTGCCAGCGGCCGGAGATGCGGGACAGCGGCTACCAGGACGTGGACTACGTCCTCACCACCCGCGAACTGGCGCGGATGATCAGGGAGGCCGGGATTGACTTCCGGAACCTCCCGGAAGAGCAGTACGACGATCCTTTAGGCGAATCCACCGGTGCTGCGGTCATCTTCGGCGCCACCGGCGGCGTCATGGAGGCGGCCCTGCGGACCGCTTATGAGCTGATCACCGGTAAGACGCTGCCCGCCCTGGACTTTAATGATGTCCGCGGCCTCACAGGTATCAAGGAAGCTACAGTGGATATCGAGGGCACTAAAGTGAGGGTGGCGGTGGCTCACAGCCTGGGCCATGCGCGGCAGCTTTTAGAGCGGGTCAAGGCCGGGGAGCAATACCACTTCATTGAAATCATGTGCTGCCCCGGCGGCTGCATCGGCGGCGGCGGCCAGCCCATACCCACCAATACCGAGATCAGGGAGCAGCGTATCAAGGGCATCTACCAGGCCGACGTCGAGATGCCTATCCGTAAATCCCATGAGAACCCGTCCATCCATGCCCTGTATCGTGAGTTCCTGGGTAAACCTTTAAGCGAAACGTCCCATCATATCCTCCATACCCATTACACGCCAAGGGGAAAATACTAGGGTGTAGCCCCGGCTGAAGCACCTTGCTTCCTGTAAATGTTTATCGAGGGGTAGACCAGTGCAGTAACCTGCAGTCTACCCCTCTTTTTATATCCCGGGAAGGAAAAAAGGTTTTCAGGGCGAATAAGATAGCACATTAAAAGGTAAAAATATATTTTCTTGCTGGCTTTTTAGTGGAAGTTAATTCTCCTGCCGGCGGCGTTAACAGTGGGATTATTTTGTTGTTAACATTTATTTCGTTAATGAAGGGAAGAGTGGTTATGAAATCACGCGAAGCCAGGGAGGACCTGAAGGGAATCGAACTGGTTGGTTTAGGCGATAGCTTGACGTGGGGCTACCCCTTTGGCCCGGAGGTTTCATGGCTGGATCAGGCAGGCCGTGCTACCGGCCTGGTGGTGGTAAACCAGGGCGTTAATGGTGAAACAACCGGCGAAATGCTGGCCCGTTTCGACCGGGACGTCACCGAACTGCGGCCGCTGGCGGTGACCATCATGGGCGGCACTAACGATGCCTGGGCCGGATTGACCGTTACAGAAGTAATGGATAATATCCAAGGCATGGTAAGAAAGGCACTGGAATCCGGCATCCAGCCGGTAATAGCCCTGCCACCGCCCCTCTGCCATACGGGCTCGGATATCCCCTTATCTTTCCTGGAGAAGATGGCAGCACTCCTGGCGGCTTATCGTGACGCCTGCCGGGCTCTAGCCGTGTCCGGAGGGTTAAGGCTTTTGGACTTTTATACCCCTCTCCTGGAAGGGGACACGGGGTGGGGCCGCAAGGAATACTTCGTAGACGACGCCCACCCCAGTGTAGAGGGTTATCGCGCTATGGCCGCTGTGGCAGTGCCATTATTTCAGGAGCTGAAAGAGAAAAAGCAGGAAGATTTTTTGGGAAAAAGATGAGGTGACAGGTACCTGTAGGCAGCCGTGGCAGTCCGATCCATCCGGGCCAATCCGTTCCGGAGTAGCTTCTTATTAGTCATAAGACCAACAGGTTTATTCCTCGGCACGGTAGGAAGCAGCCAGCAGCTCGGCCAGGTGTAGGACTTTTGCCTGGCTGCCCTGGGAGTAAAGGCCGCTCGCCAGCTGGAGCATGCAGCCCGGACAGGCCGTGACCACTGTGTCGGCGCCTGTTTGCATCAGATCCTTCACTTTAGTGACCCCGATGGTACGTGCGAGGTCGGGGTAAGTCAGGCTGAAGGTGCCGCCAAAGCCGCAGCAACGGTCGGGGTTGCTGACCTCTTTTAAGGTAAGGCCGGGAACGCTTTTCAACAGCTGGCGGGGCTGTGATTTTATCCCCTGGGCTTTGCGCAGGTGGCAGGGGTCGTGATAGGTAACATTTTGTACCATTGTCCCTCGGGGTGGGCGAAAATCAATGGCCAGGAGAAATTCGGAGAAATCATAGATTGGGGCCTCAAGTTCGCCGGCATAGAATTCTTTTAAAGTCGAACCACAGCTGGCGCAGGCGGTAATAACGGCATCGGAGTGGATAGAGCGCAAGGCACGGAGGTTTTCCTCCCGCATCCGGTTGAAAGTATTCCTGTCACCGGCAGCCAGCATGGGCAGGCCGCAACATACCTGTTTCTCGGGGATGACAACCTCTACCAGGTTACGTTGCAATACTTCTACTACATCACGGCCGACATGGGGATAACCGTAATTCATCAGGCAGCCGGTAAAAAAGGCCACCCGCGCCTGTTTTTTTAACCCGTTATCGGTCGCAGCAGCTTCCGGCGTCATGTTTGCGCCCGCAACCACCCCTGTTTTTTCCGCCTTTAAACTGCTTGCCGTTGCGGGGAACGGCTTGCCGCCGGAAGACATCGTAGCAATGGTGTGCCCCGTTAGGACGGGCAACAGGCGTCTGCCGGCCAGGGGCACGTTGAAACGAGGAGCCTGGTAATCGCTATTATTAACGCGCCGGGCAAGAAGGCCCTGGACCCTGGCTATCACGGGAAGGAAGAGGCGCAGGCGCTGCAAATTGGGTAACAGCCAGCGCACTACCAGTTTTTTCTCCCGGGATATACCCGTAACACCAGCCAGTTTTTCCCGGGCGGCGATGATGATCCGTTCTACATGAACGCCGCTGGGACATTCCTGGACGCAGGTACGGCAGAGAAGGCATTGTTGTATTTTTTCATTAAGGATATCGGTAGGATCAATACGGCCTTCGAGGAGGGCGCGGACAAGGGTGACCCTGCCCCGGGGTGCATCGCTCTCTACACCTTTAGCCAGGAAAACCGGGCAGACAGAACGGCACTGGCCGCAGCGTACACAGGGCATTAATTCCTGTTTCAGGTCAACAGGCATATACAAAGGAGATCCCCCCTAATTTTCGTCCAGGGCCATTTTGCCCGGATTCAAAATGTTCAGGGGGTCCAGGAGGCGTTTAATCTGGCGCATCACTTGCAGGGCCGGTCCCAGTTCTTCCTCCATATACCCTGCGCGGGTAAGGCCGACGCCGTGCTCGCCCGTAGTCGTACCTTCCATCTCCAGGGCCATGCGGTGGACGGCGTCGCCCAACTGTTTTACTTTTTCGATTTCCGCGCTATCGTAGGTATTGATAACCGGGGCGGCATGCAGGTTGCCGTCGCCGATGTGGCCGTAGGTAACAATGGGGATATTATATTGCTCGCTCAGCTCCTGGATGCGGCGCAGGGCTTCCGGGACCCTGATTACGGGTACGCAGATGTCTTCACCGATGTATACCCGCGTGGCGCCGGGTTTTACCCGGCCGGCGGCGGCGCCTACCACGCTTCGGGCGGTCCATAACTCAATTAGACGCTTAGGGTCGTCGGTCCACTCTACCTGGTTGGCAAACTGCTGGCAAATGGCCGCAATATTTTGCGCCTGGTAGGCCACCTCCGCCGGTGAACCATCTACCTCAAAGAGGAGCATGGCTTCGGCCGGCGGGAGTTCCAGCTCAGGCTTATACATGGTGGCCGCTTTCATGGCCGTACGATCCATGATTTCAATGGCCGAAGGCAGGAGGCGCCGGCGGAAAACCTGGATAACCGCCTGCCCGGAAGCCTCTAACTTATCGAAAAAAGCTACCACCAGGCCGCGTTTTTCCGGGATGGGCAGAACCTTGAGGCGGATGCGGGTAACTATACCCAGGGTGCCTTCCGAACCGGTGAATAAACTGGTTAGATCGTAACCTGCCACCGATTTGAGGGCGCGGGACCGGGCCCCACCGGTGACAATTACTTCTCCGCTGGGCAGGACTACTTCCAGGCCTAGGATATATTGTTTGGTGGTCCCGTATTTGACAGAGCGCTGCCCGCTGGAGTTAAAGACTACCATCCCGCCCAGGGTGCACATCTTGGTGCTGCCCGGGTCAGGGGGGAAGAAGAAGCCGTGGGCGGCCAGGGCTTTATTCAGGTCGGCATGGACGATTCCCGGTTGGACCACCACCTGGAGGTTTTCCAGATCGAGGTTGAGGATCCGGTTCATACTGCTTAAATCCATGACGATGCCGCCCCGGCAAGCAACGGCACCGCAGCACTGGCCGGTACCGGCTCCCCGTGGTATTACCGGTACCCGGTGTTGATTGGCCAGTTTCAGGATGTTAGATACCTGTTCTGTATTTGTGACCCGGACAACCAGGTCGGGTACCCAGTTATTGATCTGGGATAAAAGGGATGAATCGGTGGCGTAGCAGAGGCGGTTGGCCTCGTCGGTAAAAACGTTTTCCAGCCCGGCGATCTTTTCCACCTGGCGAATTAGATCTGCTGGCAGCATTAAAAGCGGCCTCCCCCTGTATATGCTAAATATTGAATTAATTTAGTGACGAAACGCGGTTACGTGTTTAAAAGTTACAGTTCTCTGGATAGATCGGTTTAGCCTGGCTGGTAACAATATTCTGCAAGACTCATGCCAGATATAGAGTTTTAACCGGGCAGGAGCAGGGGAGCCGTATAAGATTAAGATAACAGGATGGAAAAGAATATACATAATCCAGGACAGGCAGCATATGTTTCAGATTTGCAAAACAGGAGTACAGTTGTAACGTTCAACCTTTGGGAATTGTTTCGTGTTTCCGGCAGGTCAATCTTTATCATAAATTCAATTTGACGACCGGTCCGGGGTACCGGGCTGTTGGTGTATTCTTTCGTTTTCTATTTCTTTCAAAGCCTGGTATAAATGCCGGGCCAGTTTGGCCTTCTCCTGGGGTGTCAGTCCAGAAAGATGCTTAAATAAAGCTTCCAACAGGGGATCGGCAAGAAAAGTCCTGCCGCAAGGCTCCTTGAGAAACAAAGTTGTTTTACGCTGCTTTTCCTCCTGTTGTTCATAAGATACCAGATGGGGATAATCAACCCGTCCCAGCAGAAAATCGATGGATACCTGAAAAAAGTCCGCCAGTTTTTGTAAAGTTTCGGCATCGGGGGATCGTTTATTCCTTTCATACATAGCAATAGTGCTCTGACCCATGTTGAGCCGGCGGGCCACTTCTGCCTGGGTTAAGGCTTTTTCTTTACGTAAAGCTGCTAATCTTTCGCCAAGGGTTTTCATAATAGACCCCCAGTTGACTTATAAAGCAATAAGATTTGACAGTAATAATCTCGTTGATGCAAGCTAGCTCTTCACTGCCAATTTAACACTTTTTGTGATAGCAAACAATATTATATTACTAATTGTGATAATCAAGCTCTCTTGACATAAATTGCAAATCGTGATTAAATACTAACAAGAGATTTCCCTAACCATATATGGTGATCTCTATGCGAAATGAAAAAATGTACCAGCTACGCCGGGAGCGTGGCCTCACCCAGAAAAAGGTAGCGCTTGCTGTAGGAATTACCCAGAGTGCATATGCCATGATTGAAAG
The DNA here is from genome assembly GCF_024733845.1 of Neomoorella sulfitireducens. Classification (GTDB taxonomy): domain Bacteria; phylum Bacillota; class DSM-521; order Neomoorellales; family Neomoorellaceae; genus Neomoorella; species Neomoorella sulfitireducens. Next base: position 118,911 of record NZ_JANRHG010000006.1, on the reverse strand, counting down.
GGGCCGGCGTAATCCCAGGAAGGATACCATGAAGAAGCTGGCCGATTTTTTCGGTCTTACGGTCGATGACTTGTTTTTTAGCAACATTAATCACGAATAGTGATAAATATAACTGTTGAGACAAAGGCGTACACCTAGTGTACCTCCTATTTGAAGCTACCTTGCTTGTTTTTCAAGGTAGCTTTTCTTTTGCTGTTTTACATTAGCACCGGTGCTAATTCAAAAATCCGTCTCGCCATCCGGCTACATGTATTGTATAATAGATAAAGAAAAATAGTACGGGTAAGGGTGGTATACGATGGAAATTGTGAAAACAATCACAGGGAAATGCCGCATGTGCTACGCCTGCATCCGCAACTGCCCGGTTAAAGCGATTAAGGTTATCGAAGGCCAGGCCCGGGTGGTCCCGGAACTGTGTATAGCCTGCGGTCATTGCATCCAGGTCTGCGCCCAGCAGGCCAAGCTGGTGGAACGGGAAATTGCCAGGGTGGAGCAATTTTTGGCCTCCGGCCGCACTATTGCCTGCCTGGCCCCTTCCTTTGTGGCCGAATTCCACCCGGCCTGGCCGGGGCAGGTGGTGGCGGCTTTGAAACAGATGGGGTTTGTAGGAGTCTATGAAGTGGCCTTTGGCGCCCATCTGGTCACCCTGGAATACCGCCGCTACCTCCAGGAAGCCGGTGAACGCCAGGGGCTCATCAGTACCCCCTGCCCGGCAGTGGTGAACCTGGTTAGCAAGTATTACCCCCGCCTTTTACCCCAGCTGGTGCCCGTGGTATCACCCATGATCGCCCTGGGCCGTTACCTGAAAACAAAGCTCGGGCCGGATAATCGCCTGGTTTTTATCGGGCCGTGTGTAGCTAAAAAGGGCGAAGCCATGGACGAGGAAGTGGCCGGGGCCATCGACGCCGTGCTTACCTTCCCCGAATTAAAGGAAATGTTTGCTGCACGACATATTGATCTATCTGCGTGCGGCAATCTCGATTTTGACAGTGAACCGGGCTATCTGGGCCGGTTGTACCCTGTCGGTGGCGGCCTGCTCAGGAGCGCCGGGATTGACGCCGATATCCTGGCCAACCAGGTCATGGTAGTGGAAGGACGAGAGGACTGCCTGGAATTTTTAAAGGCCGTCAATGAAGGCAAGATGGTTCCCCGCATGGTTGATATGCTTTTCTGCAAAGGCTGTATCAACGGTCCCATGCAGGAGAATAAATTCTCTTCCTTCCGCCGGCGCAAAATTGTAGCCGAATTTACCCGCCAGGGATTGGAACAGGCAAAACCCCAGTCCTTGAACCTGGAAGGCTTAAACTTACGCCGGGAGTTCCATGACAAAACTGTATTCTTTCCCCGGCCCAGCGAGGCTGACATCCGCAGCATCCTGGCCGAACTGGGTAAACTTACCCCGGAAGACGAGCTAAACTGCGGTGCCTGCGGTTATCCTTCCTGCCGGGAGAAGGCTATTGCCGTCTACCATGGCCTTGCCGAAAACCGCATGTGCCTGCCCTATCTTATTGCCCAGCTGGAAAAAAGCAACCTTCACCTGCGCCAGGAGCTCAAGGTCTTCCAGTGCCAGTTTGGCCAGCTGGTAGGTAATAGCGCTGCCATGCAAGAAGTCTATCGCCTGATTGAAAAAGTGGCCAAAACCGATGCCACCGTACTTATCCGCGGGGAAAGCGGTACGGGTAAGGAACTGGTGGCCCGGGCCATCCACTATAACAGCCGCCGTAGCGAGGCGCCTTTCATAAGCATTAATTGTGCCGCCCTACCGGAAACTTTGCTGGAAAGCGAACTTTTCGGCCATGCCCGGGGTGCCTTCACGGGCGCGGTGACGGCTAAAAAAGGGCTTTTTGAAGAAGCCCATGAAGGAACGATTTTCCTGGATGAAATCGGCGATATCAGCCCCGGTCTCCAGAGCAAACTCCTGCGGGTCCTCCAGGAAGGGGAATTCCTGCGGGTAGGAGAAACGAGACCCACCCGGGTCAACGTCCGGGTGCTCGCAGCCACCAACCGTGACCTGGAAAAGGCGGTTAAGGAAGGTGCTTTCCGGCCGGAACTCTTCTACCGCCTCAACGTAATCAGCATCTGGCTGCCGCCCTTGCGGGAAAGGCGGGACGACATCCCCCTCCTTGCCCGGCATTTCCTGGAAAAGATTTGCCGGCGCCTGGGGAAGGAGGTTGCCGGTTTTACCAGCGAAGCTATGGATGCCCTGGTCCGGGCCGACTGGCCGGGAAATGTCCGCGAACTGGAAAATGTCATTGAGCGGGCGGTAATTTTAACTGAAGGCAGGAAAATCGAACTCGGCGACCTGCCGCGCCAGTTCCGTAACCTGGCGACAGGTGCTTCGGGATGGGCCTTTACCAGGGGAATGAGTTTTAAAGAAGCTGTAACGGCCTACGAAACCAACCTGATACTTCAAGCCCTGGAAGAAAGCCAGTGGGTCCAGGCCCGGGCGGCAGAAATACTCGGCCTGAAGCGGAGCACCCTGAATGAAATGATCAAACGTTTTAAGCTACGGCCTGCAAGCAAAGGAAGTACAATAAAATGAACGTAATACAAAAATAAAGATCGTAACTAAACCGTATCTCTGGGAATAAAGCGGCATATATGTCCAAAAATATGTATATATGAACGGGTTTTTAGCTTGATAAAAGGGAGGACTTTCCCAAGGATGTTCAAGGGGCGAAGGCCCCTTTTTTATGCCCTGGCATGAGATTTGCATTATAAAAATAGTGAAGGGAGGTACAAAAAACCGTTCAGGGGTGATTTACGACCGTTAGCAAGAAAAAAACAACCTTGTGCCCGGGGAATGACGCAACTGTTAAAAAAGTATGGTAAAATAAACTAACGAAAGGAATATTTAAGGGAGGAGTAAAAGATGGCCTATGCTTTAGCCAGGGAGGAATATAAACGGGTAATCCCGGACCTCACGGTTGAAGAATTAAATGAGGCTTATGCCCGTCTGGACGATCGCTATAATTGCCTGCGGTCCAATTGGGAATGGTTTACAGGGGTTGATTATTTACCCCATGATAAAGCCCGGAACCGGGTGGAGCAGAACTAGCATGGCTGATTTTTTCTTAAAAAGAAAATTAAGGCCGGTGGCATAAAATATTCGCTGCCGGTTTTTTTATTCCCTTCCCTGGCGGTATAATATCCTTGAGGTGGCACTATGTCGAAGGTAGAACTTATGGCACCGGCCGGTAGCCCGGAAGCTTTAAGGGCGGCAGTAAACAATGGTGCCGACGCTGTTTACCTTGGCGGGAAACAATTTAATGCCCGGGAGGGAGCGGAAAATTTTGCCAGGGAAGAAATCCTGGCGGCAATTGATTATGCCCACGAGCGCGATACCCGCGTTTACGTAACCGTTAATATTCTCCTGGCCGACCGGGAGCTCGGGGCAGCCCTGGATTATCTCTATTTTTTAGGCCGCGCGAGGGTAGACGGTATTATTATCCAAGACCTGGGACTTGCCTTTCTCGCCAGGCAGCTCTTACCCCAGCTTCCTCTAATCGGCAGTACCCAGATGACGATCACCAATACTGAAGGGGCAAAATTTTTACAGGAACAGGGTTTCAAGCGCGTCGTCCTGGGACGGGAGTTATCCCTGGCCGATATAAAGGCTATCAGTAGCCAGGTGGAAATAGAGCTGGAGGCCTTTGTCCACGGCGCCCTCTGTTTTTCTTATTCCGGCCAGTGCTTGTTTAGCAGCATGGTGGGCGGGCGCAGCGGTAACCGCGGTCGCTGCGCCCAGCCGTGCCGCCTGGCCTATACGCTGGTAGATGAAAGGGGACGGCCCTTAGAAACAAAAGTGGAACATCTTTTAAGCACCCGTGACCTCTATACCATGGATCGAGTACCCCAATTGATAGCTGCCGGCGTTAGGGCCTTTAAAATTGAAGGGCGGATGCGACGTCCCGAATATGTGGCCGTAGTTACCAGGGCTTACCGCCGGGTTATTGACCGTTATATGGCCGATCCGGAAAGTTTCCGGGTATGGCCTGAAGAAGAACGGGAAGTAGCCCAGATCTTCAACCGCGATTTTACCCCCGGCTACCTGGACGGGAACCCGGGGGCAGAGTTGATGAGTTATGGCCGGCCAAGCAACCGCGGCCTTTACCTGGGACGGGCCGGCCGGCGCCAGGGCGAGGGTTTCCTCGTTCATCTGGAAGCCCCCCTCCGCCAGGGTGACGGCCTGGAAGTCTGGATTAGCCGGGGCGGCCATCAAGGACTGGTGGTGCACCATATCTGGCAGGAGGGGAGAGAAGTAAGCTTTGCCCCGGCAGGGACTACCGTAACCCTGGAACTACCGCCGTCTATCAGGCCAGGTGACCGCATTTTTAAAACCAGCGACGTCACCCTTATGAATGAAATCCGGCGCACCTATGCCGCACCCCGGGAAGAGCGCCGCCTGCCCCTGGTCATGGAAGTGGAGGCCCGGGCGGGAGAGCCTTTAAGGCTCGAGGTCATTGATCCCCGGGGGCACCGGGTTCATACCCGGACTTCCGTACCTGCCGTGGTGGCAGAACGCCATCCCCTGGATGAATCGGTGCTGGTAGAGCAGCTGGGCCGCCTGGGCAATACACCCTACCGGCTGGCCGGACTTACTACCAGCCTGGCGGGGCCGGTGATGGTTCCTTTAAGCGAGCTAAACCGTGCCCGCCGGGAGGCTGTAGAAAAGTTACGCCAGGTACGCCTGGCAGCATGGCCCCGGCGGGTACCGCCGGAGGAAGAATTCCGGGAAAGGGTGGCAAAACTCCTGCCCCGAAGAGGGCGGGGAAGCAGGGAGACCAGGTTGGCGCCGGGTAAGGAACACGGTCCGGGAGATGAGGACCTGTTTTCACACGGCAGGCTGGAATTCCTCCGGGTGCCGCGGTTGGCGGTAGCCGTCGGCGATCTGGAAGGTGCCCGGGCCGCCCTGGTGGCCGGGGCCGGGCGGGTTTACCTCACAGGCGAAGTCTGGCAGGGAAAAGCACCCCTTAAGGAGGCTCAACTGCAGGAGCTACTGGCTGCAGCAGGAGAAAGAGGTGCGGCGGTCATCCCGGCCCTGCCGCGAATCTGGCATGAGACCGAAGCAGTTGCCGTGGTCCGGCAGCTTGAAAAGCTGGCTGCTGTTGGCGCCAGTTTGATCCTTATTGCCGGACCGGCCGGCCTGCGGATAATAAAAAGATACGGCCTGGATGGTTGGGGCGACTATCCCTTTAATGCCTTTAATACCTGGTCCCTCAGGGCTTTAGCTTCTGCAGGCCTTAAAGGCGTAACCCTTTCCCCGGAGATGAATTTTGAGCAACTGCGGGAACTGGACCCGCCTTTACCGGTGGAAGCTGTTGTGCACGGGGCTTTGCCCCTTATGATTTCGGCCCATTGCGTCGTGGGGGCGCGTCTCGGCGGCAAAAGGCCCGGCCGGGCCTGCGAGGCTCCTTGCCGGCAGGGACGTTACGGTTTAAAGGACCGCCTGGGCCTGGTTTTCCCCCTTACCACCGACAGGAATTGCCGTTTTTATGTATATAACGCCAGGGAATTAAGCCTCATAGATCATTTGGATAAAATTGCCGCCCTGGGATTTGCCTGGGTAAGGATTGAGGCGCGGGAAAAGGAACCCGGCTATATCCGGCGGGTGACGGCTCTGTATCGCGAGGCCCTGGACGCGCTGGAAAAGGGGGAAGGAAAAGAAATACTGGCTGCCCTGGCCGGGGAAGCGGAAAAGCTGGCTCCTGCCGGCATTACCCGCGGTCATTATTTCCGGGGAGTGTTAGAATAGGGGGAGCTATTTTCCTGTTGACCCCGGTTGCCGGGCGGGTTATCATCAGGCCGGAGAAGAGAAGATATGGGGGCAAAACGGTTGGATAAGACCTTTTTAAAATTAGAACTAGATAAAGTCCTGGAGCGATTGGAGGAGAAATGTTTTTCAACCCTGGGTGCGGAACTGGCCCGTAGCCTGCAACCCAACCGGCAACTGGAAGAGGTTTATAAACGTATTAAAGCAACCAGCGAGGCTGAGCAGCTACTTTGGCGTTATCCCGACATACCCCTTGGTAATATCTACGATATCCGGCCGCAGGTCACCCGGGCGGCCCTGGGGGGGCTCTTAACAGGGGAAGAGCTGTTGCAGGTTACCGCTACCCTGAACGGCGGGAGGAGATTGCGGCAGTTCCTCCTGGGACAGGAGGGAAACTGGCCTTTGTTACGGGAGATGGCTAATAGGATTGGGGATTTCCGGGACCTGGAAAAGGCCATCAACCAGGCCATCGGGCCGGAAGGGGAAGTTTTGGACCGGGCAACGCCGCGGCTTCTAGCTTTACGGCAGCAAATACGCAAGACCCAGGAAGAGATAAAAGAACGCCTGGATAGCTATCTCCGTTCCGCGGAAATGCAAAAATATCTCCAGGACAACCTGTTTACCATTCGCAATAATCGTTACGTCCTGCCGGTAAAGCAGGAATACCGCCATCAGGTACCGGGGTTAATTCACGACCAATCGGCCAGCGGGGCGACGTTGTTTATCGAGCCCATGGCCCTGGTAGAACTGAATAACGAGCTTCGCCGCCTTAAGTTAGCCGAAGCAAGGGAAATAGAGGCTATCCTGGGCCATTTAAGCAACCTCATCGGCAGGGAAAAAGAGAGGCTGGAAATTACCCTTGTGGCCCTGGGGGAACTGGACTTTACCCTGGCTAAAGGAAGTTTAAGCCGCGAGATGGCAGCTTTAGAACCGCGGTTAAATAATGAGGGTCGCTGGCGTATAATCCGCGGCAGGCACCCCCTGCTCAAAGGAAAAGTAGTACCCGTTACCCTGACCCTGGGGGAAAGTTTCGATACCCTGGTCATTACCGGCCCCAATACCGGCGGTAAGACAGTAACGCTAAAAACGGTGGGACTTTTTACCCTCATGACCCAGTGCGGACTGCACCTGCCGGCGGGTGAGGGTACGGAAATCGATCCTACAGCTACCGTTTATGCCGATATCGGCGACGAGCAAAGCATTGAGCAGTCCTTAAGTACCTTTTCGGCCCATATGGCGCAGGTCGTGTATATTTTAAAAAAGGCAACCAGGGGAAGCCTGGTCCTGCTTGACGAACTGGGGGCCGGTACCGACCCGACAGAAGGGGCGGCCCTGGCCATGGCCATCCTGGATTATCTTACCGGCGCCGGGGCCAGGACGATTGCCACCACCCATTACAGCGAACTGAAGGCCTACGCTTATGCCACCCCGCGGGTGGAAAATGCCGCCGTCGAGTTTGACAGCGAAACCCTGCAGCCCACCTACAATCTCATCATTGGCACCCCGGGGGAGAGCAATGCCTTTGTCATAGCTTCCCGTTTGGGCCTTGCATCCGCCGTAATTGAACGAGCCCGGAACCTTCTTGGCGAAGAAAACCAGCGCGTCAGCCGCCTGATAGCCGGCCTGGCCGAAGATAAGCGGCTGAGCGCCAGGGAACGGGAGCAAGCCGAAATTCTGCGCCGGGAGGCCGAGAGGGCCCGGGATGATCTGGAGCGGGAAAAAGAAGCCTGGCAACAACAGGCAGCAAAGGAAATGGAAAAAACACGCCAGGAAGCACGGGGGCTTTTAAGGCAGGCCAGGGCGGAGATCAGGGAAATCATGGTCCGCCTGGAAAAGGCCCTGGCTGAAGAGAGCCTGCGCGGCCAGCAGCAGGCTTTGGCCAGGGCGCAGCGGCAACTTAAAGAGCTGGAAGATGCCATCGAAGCCAGCCTGAACCGGTACCAGCCTGCCGCCGGTAGCCAACCACCGGCAAACGTCCGGGTGGGCGACAGGGTTTTCCTGGTGCGGCTGGGTCAGGCCGGTGAAGTTGTCAGCCCTCCTAATGAGCAGGGAGAAGTCGTGGTCCAGGCCGGTATTTTAAGAATTAATGCAAGGCTGAAGGATCTGCGGCTGGTAGAGATGGAAGCCGGGACAAGGCCTGAAAGGGAAGGTATCAGGAACGGCTGGACGGTTAAAACAGTAGATAATAACGATATCAGGCCGGAGATCGACCTGCGGGGTCTAACGGTAGAGGAAGCTTGTCACCGGGTCGATGCCTATTTGGATGATGCCGTCCTCGCGGGCCTAAACAGGGTGTATTTAATCCACGGTAAAGGTACCGGCACCTTAAGGGTAGCCCTGCATGATTACCTGCGCCAGCATCCTTTGGTCAAAGGCTTCCGCCTTGGTGGAGCCGGTGAAGGGGGCAGCGGGGTTACGGTAGTAGATATTAGCCGCTAAAAAGCCCCGGGTGTTTTATCCCGGGGCTTTAATTTATCTCCTGGGAATGGCAATGGTGACTTCATTCGACGGCGTACCGGACTTACTGTTAGCCTCCAGGGCAATGACCCGGTAACGGTAGGTAAAGCCGGGTTTTACACTGGTATCGGTATAGGTGGTATCTTTAACTATAGCCAGGCTCTTGCGGTTAGAACCCTGGCTGCTACGCTCAATAGAAAAAAGAAAATCGCCTTTCTCAGGAAGTTCCCAGCGCAGGATCACCTTGGGCTGGCTAACGTTGGGTCCGACTTCTAAATGAGCCGTTAGATTGGGCGCTGGCGGGCCTGTTTCCTGGTTTCCGCTTCCCGAGGTATCTTTACTTATCTGGTGGTCGGGCAGGTTGCAGTACTGGGTTGGCGTTTTTTCCGGGGGTAGTTTGACATGTTTTATATACTGGGACGGGCAGCCGCCGCTTTCCCCTGGTTCCGGAATATTGGCCAGGATAAGTTCGCCGTTATGGCGGGGGTCGGTACAGATGCTTACCTGTCCCATCATGCTATCGTCCCCGCCGCCGTGGAGGGTACACACTTCCGCCGGCGCTTCCAGGAAAGCGTCTTCCGGTTTCACCGGTCCGTTGTAACCATCGGGTCGCTTTAAAAAGACACCGGTTGTAACATCCGGGCAATTAGGCGAGGCCAGCTGGCCGCTGGTAGTGCAAACCTCGGCCTGGAACCAGACATCAGATATTTTTTGGGGGAGCATATTCTGGGTAAAGATTTCTTTGACAATAAACTCCTTGGGCGTCAGGTCACTGGGCAGGAGGCCTGACTTAGCATCAACATCGGCATAGATTATGCCACCGGGACGGGGAAAATCCTTGACGGGTTGACCCTTTAATGCAGCACCGATTACTTTTTTCCATATTAAAGCCGGGTAACCACCACCGGCAACATTTTTCAAGTAGTGTTTAGCATCGGTCTGGTCATAGCCCATCCATACGGCCCCTACCAGTTCAGGGGTGTAAGCAACAAACCATGCGTCTTTTTGTCCGTTGAGGCCTTTAAATTCCGGTGTATCCGGCAGGGATGTGGTACCAGTTTTGCCTGCTACCGGCCGGCCTATCTGGGCGTTTGTACCTGTGCCGGACATTACCACGGTTTCCAGTATATCGGTCATGAGGTAGGCAACCTGCTCGCTCATTACTTCTCGCCGCTGGGGCTTATTGACAAGTAAGTCCTGCCCGTTGCGATCGGTAATCTTGGTCACGAAATGGGGGGTAATGTAAATCCCCTGGTTGGCAAAAGCGCCATAGGCAGCAGCCATTTGCAGGGGGGAGACACCGGTGGTTAAACCGCCCAGGGCCAGAGCCAGGTTGCGGTCTTCATCCTTTAAAGGCAGGCCCAGCCGGCGGCCGAATTCAAGGCCCGTATCGATTCCGATAGTATTAAGCATTTTAACAGCCGGGATATTGACGGACCACCTGACGGCCTCCCGCATGCTGATGAGACCCCGGTAGCGACCATCGTAATTGACCGGGCTGAAGGGTTTTGGTGTGCCGGGGAAGGTTACCGGCACGTCATCGATAACAAAAGCCGGCGGATAACCTTTTTCCAAAGCCGGGCCATAGACAACCAGGGGCTTGATAGTTGAGCCGGGCTGGCGTTCAGCCTGGATGGCACGATTGAAGCCCCTCCTGGTGGTATAATCCCGGCCGCCGACCACGCCCCGTACTTCACCGGTGGTGGGGTCCAGGACCACCATGGCGCTTTCAACCAGGCGGTCGGAACTGCTGGTGGGGAAGTTGGATTTATCTGCGTAAACCTTCTCCATTTCAGCTTGAATTTTAGGATCAAGGGTAGTATAAATCTTCAGCCCCCCCCGGTAAAGCTCGGCGGCTTCAATACCCTGGCTTTCCAGAAGGCGACCGGCTTCATCAATAACAGCGTCGATGAAGTAGGGGAATTTTTCAGCTTTGGTTGTTGCAGCTTCACGGTATTCCAGTTTTTGCTCCCTGGCCTTTTCTGCCTGTTCGGGGGTAATATAGCCGTACTTGACCATATTATTAAGCACTTGCACCTGGCGATTTTTGGCGGCCTCTTCATGATAACGGGGATCGTAGTTGGCCGGGCTCTGAATCAAGCCGGCTAACATGGCACACTCGGCAAGATTCAGGTTGGATACCGATTTACCAAAGTATAACCGTGACGCCGCTTCCACCCCGTAAGTCCCGGGCCCCAGGTAAACAATGTTTAGATAACTTTCCAGGATTTCTTCTTTAGTATAGGTTCGTTCCAGTTTCAAGGCCATTAAGGCTTCCTGGATCTTGCGTTTCAAGGTACGTTCAGGCTTCTCAATAAAGGCATTTTTAGCCAGCTGCTGGGTTATAGTACTACCACCTTCACGTATGCTGCCGCTGCGTAAATTAATCCACAAAGCCCGTAAGATTGCCTTTAAATCTACACCATAATGCTGATGAAAACGCGCGTCTTCGATTGCTATAACTGCGTTTTGCAGGTCTCCGGGTATCTGTTCCAGGGGAACGATAATGCGGTTTTGTTCACCGTGAAGTTCTTCGACAAGCTGTCCGTCTTTATCATATATAAATGTCGTCATTGCCATCTGGAGCTTATCCGGCTGCCAGTCAGGCATGGTACGGATGACGCCGATAGTAAAACCGGCACCGGCCCCAACAAGGACCATGACCAGAACCAGCAGGGCAAGCAATAGGGCACGGAAAACGTTTAATTTGCGTCTTCTTTTTTTCGAGGATGCCATTTGTCCTGACGACCTCCTTTGCGGCTTCTTTATTATAACACAGGATTATCCCCAGGGGAATGATAAGACCTTGAAGCTTACTTATGGCATATGTTAAACTTAAACAGGCTCGCATTTTTGTAGAAAACGATAGTTTTGATACTAAAATATACTGGTACGAATAGAGCCAGGTATGGGGGATGATAAGGTTTGGAACGGGAAGTAGAGCGGCAGCTTAAGGTCTTACGCCGCGGGGTAGCTGAAATTGTCCCGGAGGAAGATTTAAAGGCCAAGCTGAAAAAATCCATCAGTACGGGGACTCCCCTGCGGGTTAAACTGGGCCTGGACCCGACGGCCCCGGACATTCACCTGGGCCATACAGTAGTGCTCCAGAAACTGCGCCAGTTCCAGGAACTGGGTCACAAGGTAATTATCATTATCGGCGACTTCACCGGGAGAATCGGCGATCCGACCGGGAAATCGGAAACAAGGCGCCAGCTGTCGGAAGGGGAAGTCCTGGCCAATGCCGAAACATACAAAGAACAAATTTTTAAAATCCTCGACCCCGGCCGGACAGAGGTTACCTTTAACAGCCGCTGGCTGGCCCGGCTTACCTTTGCCGATGTAATTCAACTGGCTGCCAGGATTACTGTAGCCAGGATGCTGGAAAGGGAAGACTTTGCCCGCCGTTTCCAGGAAAATCGTCCTATTAGCGTCCACGAATTCTTTTATCCCTTAATGCAGGGTTACGATTCCGTAGCCCTGGAGGCCGATGTCGAGCTGGGAGGAACGGATCAAAAGTTCAATCTTCTTATGGGACGGCAGTTACAGCGGGATTTTGGCCAGGAACCCCAGGTGGCTATGATGATGCCCATCCTGCCGGGACTGGACGGCATGCAAAAAATGAGTAAAAGCCTGGGAAATTATATAGGCATCAATGAGCCGGCAAAAGAGATGTACGGCAAGACCATGTCCCTGCCCGATGAACTCATGTTAACTTATTTCGAACTGGTGACGACAGTTTCTCTCGAAGAACTGGAAACTATAAAACAGGGGCTTGCCAGTGGTTACCTGCACCCCCGGGATGTAAAAATGCGCCTGGCCCGGGAGATCGTAAGCCTTTACCACAGTGAGGAAGCTGCCCGGGAGGCGGAGAAAGAATTTCGACAGGTCTTCCAGCTTGGCGACCTGCCGGAGGAAATGCCGGAGGTGACTGTCAGCGATACCAGGATGTGGTTGCCGCGCCTGATGGTCCAGGCAGGCCTGGCCCCCAGTACCAGTGAAGCCCGGCGCCTTATCCGCCAGGGTGCGGTAAAACTCGATGGCGCGCGCCTGGATGATCCCGATACCGAGATTAATGTACAAGACGGGGCGGTCCTCCAGGCCGGCAAGCGCAAGTTTGCACGCCTGCGCCTTTCTTTAGCACCCCGCTAAATTTTTTCACATTTTAAACACCCCCGGAGTATATTTCTATATGGGGGTGTTTGCCTTGCGGCGGCGATGGCGGCGGCCGGGACGAGAGCCAAAGAGTATGCTGGCCCTCGTCTTAGTAGCCGGTTTGCTGGTAGTTTCCCTGTTGGAATGGCGCCTGCACCACGCTATGGAAACGTTGGCTTATGCCCAGGCTCGCTGGGCGGCTACCGAGGCCATCCAACAGGCGGTGCTGGAAAAAATAACCGGCCAGGTAAGTTATAATAACCTGATTCAACCCGGCAGCAGCGATGGGCGGGTAGTTTTCATGCAGGCCGACGCATTAAGCATCAGCCGCCTCCAGGCCCAGGCCCAGCTGGCTATCCAGGAATACCTGGCCCAGTTGAAAGGAAAAACCTATTATTTACCCCTGGGGCAGGTGCTGGGTTTGGAACTCCTGGCAGCTTATGGCCCGCGGGTGCCCCTGCGTTTTATTCCTATGGGTATCGTTAACGTTAATGTAGGGGATACCTTTGAAGCCACCGGCATTAACCAGACGCGTCATCGCATTTTCCTCCAGGTAGAGAGCGTAATCCAGGTCATTGCCCCCTTTACTAGAGAAGAGGTAAAAGTTACCTCAACCATTCCGGTGGTTGAGGCCATTATTGTCGGACCCGTTCCCCAGACTTATATTTCTCTCGGGTCTGACTTGGTAAAGGGTATTTTGCGAACGCCACAATTGTAATTTTCTTGTCCAACCAGGCAGGAATCGTGCCGTTAAGAGCGAATAATAATATAAAGCGGTGTGGAGACCGCGCTGGATGGAAGGCCACGAGGAGGTCGGAGTCGACATCGAAGTCGACAAGGTTCCCTGTGGCCCCTTTTTACATTAAAAATTAATTGAGGGGTGTCCGCACCTGCGGGTAGCTGTAGTAGACGGGCAGGGAGGCGGCATCGGCAAGCATATTACCGTAAAACTCCGGGCAGAATTACCCCCAGAAGTAGAAATCCTGGCCCTGGGAACCAACGCTGCTGCAACGGTAGCTATGCTTAAAGCCGGAGCCAATGAAGGTGCTACCGGGGAAAAGGCCATCATCTATAACGCCCCCCGGGTAGACGTCATTACAGGTTCAGTAGCTATACTGATGGCAAATGCCATGCTGGGAGAACTGACGCCGGCCATGGCTGCGGCTATTGCCGACAGCCCGGCGCGTAAAATTCTCCTGCCTATAAACAAGGCCGGCGTTGAAATAGTTGGTGTTGTCCCTGAACCCTTGCCCCACCTCATTGACGCCCTGGTAAGGCGCCTTAAAATCTTTTACGAAGGAGGGAACCGGAAAAATGTGTGAAGCTAATGCTTATCTTTTAAAAGAAGGCGGCGAAGAAGAACTGGTTTTTGAAAATGTCGACCGGATCGTCCCCGGGGAAGATGGTATCCTTATGGAAGACATCTTTGGCAAAAGGAAAATTGTGCGTGCCCGTATTAAAGAAATGGCCCTGGTCGATCATAAAATTTTCCTTGAAGCCATTTAAAACCCGTAAATAATACGGATGCATACGGTTGAGCCACTACCTTAAAGAAGGGGTAGTGGCTTTTTACTTGACACATCCTGTACCGGAAGCTAAAATATAATTAATTCCGATAAGAAAACTATACATTAAGGGGGCAAATAATATGCAAGTAGCCGCCGACATAACCCAGTTAATCGGCCGGACGCCGGTGGTTGGCTTACATCGCCTGGTGGAAAACGGGGCGGCAGTATATGTAAAGCTGGAATATTTTAATCCCGGGGCAAGCGTTAAAGATCGGATCGCCCTCAGCATGATTGAAGCTGCGGAAGCAGCAGGTAAGCTTAAACCGGGAGCCACCATCGTTGAGCCCACCAGCGGCAATACCGGTATCGGCCTGGCCATGATCGCCGCAGTCCGTGGCTACCGCTTAATTCTTGTCATGCCGGAAACCATGAGCATTGAACGCCGCAAACTCCTGGCGGCCTACGGTGCTGAATTTATCCTGACTCCGGGGCAGATGGGTATGAAGGGGGCCGTAGACAGAGCCCTGGAGTTAGTCCGGGAAAACCCCGATTATTTCATGCCCCAGCAATTTGAAAATCCGGCTAACCCTGAGGTGCATCGCCGCACTACCGCCAGGGAAATATTAGAGCAAATGGGAAAAGACTTGGATGCCTTTGTTGCCGGGGTAGGTACCGGCGGTACAATTACCGGAGTGGGCGAGGTTTTAAAGCAGGAAATCCCGGGAATAAAAATAATTGCCGTGGAACCGGCGGCTTCTCCGGTCCTTTCCGGGGGCCGGCCGGGACCGCACAAGATCCAGGGCATCGGGGCCGGCTTTATCCCGCAGGTCCTGCGCCGCGAGGTAATCGACGAAGTTATAACCGTATCCAATGAGGACGCCATCGCGACCGCCCGGCGCCTGGCCCAGATGGAAGGCCTGCTGGTGGGTATCTCTTCGGGGGCAGCCGTTTACGCCGCTCTTCAGGTAGCCAGGCGCCTGGGGGACGGTAAAAAGGTCCTGGCAATTGCTCCGGATACCGGTGAGCGCTACCTGAGCACCGAGCTTTTTAAAATAGGATAATTACGGGACAGGAAAAAGCCCCTTTTGACCCGCCTGCCGGGCTAAAAGGGGCTTGCCTACAGGATACGTCTCTTTTACTTGCCGATGAATAACTGCACCCAGTAGTTACCGTAGCTACCACCCTGGGTATGGCCGACGCCAATGGCCGTAAAATTGGGGTTTAAAATGTTATTGCGATGGCCAGGGCTTCCCATCCAGGCAGCAACTACAGCTTCAGGTGTTTTATAACCGGCGGCAATGTTTTCACCGGCGGTGCGATAAGCAATATTGAATTTCTGTAACATGGTAAAGAAAGAACCGTAGGTGGGCGATTCGTGGCTGAAGTAATTATTATCCCGCATATCTTCAGCCTTGAGACGCGCCACTTTTGCCAGTTGCAAATCTACAGTTAACGGTTTCAATCCGGCTTTGGCCCGCTCGGCATTGACCAGGTCGGCTACTTTTTGTTCAAACTGGTTTAGCTGGTAGCTACCCGTGTCCGGCCGGGGTGCAGGTTGCGGGGTCGGGACTGGGTCCGGAGCCGGTTGAGGTGTCGGAGCAGGTTGAGGCGTCGGAGTAGGTTGAGGTGCCGGTTGCGGGCGGAAATACTTTGTGTAAAAATAATTTTGCGGTGCGAAATGAAAAGCATAATAGTTACCATAGTAAGTCGCAGCGTTAACAGGGGCAGCCGGTACAACGGCCAGGGTAGCGACAACAAAAGCTACAGCAAGGAATGCGGTCATAGTTCTGAGTTTGGACCGCAAGATTATCTCCTCCTTATTTACCTCATTGTTTTAACGCCTGGCCAACCAGTAAAAAATCCACCTCCCTCCAACGCCTGCGAGGTTAGCTGCCGGGTGCGGGCCGAAGGTTAGCCCTACCCCGCACTCAGTTTTTCTTCCGTCGCTACCTTTGCCTTATCCAAACTTTCCGGATAATGGGATTTTAGGGAAGACGAGAAAATTACTGAGTGCGGGGATTAACCCCAGAAAAATTGGTTCCCCCGCTTTCGAAAAGGAAATTCGGCGTTTCTGGTGGCCAAGACGTGTAAATAAAAAGTTACTAACTAAAATTTTACCATAAAAGTCCGCAAAAGTTAACATAAAACTACATTCATTTGTGAGGTAAAATATTACAGGTGTATCCCGATCTGGTAATGGGTAATAGGAGGTATATTGCTTTAGGGCGGTGTTATATGCTAGAATTTTAACGGCAATTAGAGGTGAGGGGGGGTTGAAGAATTGTCCGGACATTCAAAGTGGGCCAATATAAAGCATAGGAAGGCTAAAATGGATGAAAAGCGCGGCCGCCTCTTTACCAGGATAGGCCGGGAGATAATTATTGCCGCCCGGCAGGGAGGCGGTGACCCTGAAGGCAACCCGCGCTTGAAGGCAGCCATTGCCCGGGCAAAGGAAGTCAATATGCCCAATGAGAATATCCAGCGGGCTATAATGCGCGGTACCGGAGAGATTGAAGGTGCGGCCTATGAGGAAATGATTTACGAAGGCTACGGCCCCGGGGGTGTAGCCATGATGCTCAATATTGCTACGGACAACCGTAATCGTACGGCTTCAGAAATCCGGTATATCTTTTCCCGCAATGGTGGTAATTTGGGGGAAAGCGGCTGTGTAGCCTGGATGTTTAATTCCAAAGGGGTCATTAGTGTCGACGTCCCGGCGGGAGAAGCCAGGGAAGAATTAATTCTCCAGGCCATCGAGGCCGGGGCCGAAGACGTTGACGATAGTGACCCGGACACCGTAGAAATAAAAACTGCTCCCGAAGACCTGGAGAAGGTAAAGAAAGTCCTGCAGGAAGCCGGAGCGGCTATTACCAATGCCGAAATAGCAATGGTACCCCAGACTACAGTAACGATAGACGATCCCGAAACAGCCGCTAAAGTCATGCGCCTGGTAGATCGCCTGGAGGATCATGACGACGTCCAGGCTGTTTACACCAACGCCGACATTCCTGCTGCAATTCTGGAGCAGGTGGAGTTATAGGCTGGTATAAAACTTAGTTGCGCCGGTAAAGCTAGAAGGTGGTAATCCTTGTTGGAAGGAGGTACCACCTTGAGCGAAGCTTGCCGGCGCTTTATTATTGTTGGTCTTATGATTTTTATCCTTGGAGGGATGGTTGCTTACCAGCAGGCCAGGGTAAGCGCCGGGCAACAACCGGTTATCTTAAGGGTGCCGGGCCTTCTGGAGCCGCGGGTACTGGAGAAACCCCTCCTGGAAAGGTATTACCGCTACTGCGGCCACCGGGAACCCATGTCTTTGCCGGAAGGAGTAAAGTGGAATTGGGCCGGTAAAGAAGAGATGAGCATCCTTTTCCCGCCGTCAGCGGGCTGGCGCATTATAGGGGAAGGAGGGCGCCTGGTCATCACCCAGGAGGTAGACAGTTTGTGCCCTGCCGACGCTCCTAAACGTCACCTGGCCGTCAAGGATGGGCTGGTGGCCATTTACCAGGGCCCGTCCGGCAGCCTGGGGCCACTGATGCGGGTAACGGACCTGAGAGTTGCCTCCCTACCGCCCGCCTGGCGGGAAAAGATAGAAAACGGCCAGGCAGAATTCAACTCCGAACAGGAAGTCCTGAAGGCGCTGGATAGCCTGGACGAATTTCGTCCCTGAGGACCTGCGCCCGCCCCTTGCCTTTCATACCTCCACCTGGAACATATTTCTTAACCCCCCCTTGTAAAAGCACACCTGCGGGTTTAAGCTTAGGGTGGAGGGATAAATATGTCACAGGATAGCCATAAGGGATATCTTGACGCCCACATCCACGTATGGGAATTTGCCATCTTCAATGGCTTTACCAGCCTGGAAAAATGCTTAAACCTTGAAGAACTGGTGGAAACCCTGAAGTCCCATTTGGTTGAGGGATGGGCTGTGGGGGTGCGCTTTAACCAGGAAAGGTTGGTAGAAAAAATTATTCCTGGCCGGGCTTTCCTGGACCACGCCTTTGGTTCAACGCCGGTAGTTATAGTACGGACCTGTCTGCACCTGGCTGCAGCTAACGCGGCCGCCATGGAAAGATTGGGACTTTTTGCGGAAGACGGCCTATTCTATGAGGATAAAGTATTTAAACTCCTGAATACCTTGATAACCAGCCTCAACCTGGAACCAGGAGAAGTCCTGTCCCGGGGCTTAAAGGAATTAAAGCAACTGGGGATAGTTAAGGCCATCGATATGGGGATGGACCGCCATAAGCGCCCCTTTTTCGAGGGTTTGGACCAGGGAGTCGAAGTAGATTTCTATACGGTAGATTTTGATCTGCTGGACGAAGCCCTGGGGTTCAAATTCTTCCTGGATGGGGGCCTTGGAGCCCGCACCGCGGCCCTCACAAAGGAATATGCCGATGCTCCCGGTAACTATGGCATACTGAATTACACTGATGAGGACTTCCTTTCCCTGGTAGACAAGGTACACCGGAAAGGTAAACCCATAGCCGCCCATGCCATCGGCGACCGGGCCGTTGACCAATTCCTGCGGGTTGTACGGCAGAGCCGCCACCCCCTGGACCGCCTGGAACACGTCCAGTACGCCAGGGAGGAGCAGCTGGATTCCCTGGCAGAACTCGAGATCCCCGTCTGTATTCAGCCCATCTTTTCCCGGGAAATATCCTGGGCCGTACACAGGCTGGGACCTGAGCGGATGAAGACGGCCTATGCCTGGGGGCTCATGAAGGATAAAGGTATCCGCTTGCTGGCCGGCTCCGACGCCCCGGTGGAGGGCCACGATCCCCGGGAAGCGGCCGTAACGGTCGCTTCCCTGAAAGACGGGCATCATTTGGATTTCGAAGAAGTTCTGGAACTTTTTGCGCGGGCCAACTGGGAGTTCTATAACGGTTAAACAGGGGGGGCTGGCCGGGGGCGATTCATAGTCGGTACAGGGCTCGTTGTTGGCGAGGTGATACCGGGAGGATTTTTCTTACCCGGCCGCCAGGAGGGCCGCCCCCAGGGCGCCGATTATTTGCGGGTCCGGGGGTATGCGGATACTTGTGCCGAGGTATTCTTCCAGGCTTTGGACAACCCCCAAGTTTTTCGCCACACCCCCTGTCATGGCAACCGGCTCTTCCCAGCCTGCCCGCTGGGCCATGGCCACAACCCGCTGGGCGATGGCATTATGCAGGCCCTTGATAATTTCTGCTACCGGGCGGCCTTCGGCTACCAGGGAAACAACTTCGGATTCAGCAAAGACGGTACACATGCTGCTGATGCTGGCACCCTGGCTTGCCTGCTGGGATAGGGTGCCCATATCCTTTACCGGGACCTCCAGGGCATTGGCCATGACTTCCAGGAAACGACCGGTGCCGGCAGCGCATTTCTCGTTCATGACAAAGTCCCGCACTTTGCCGTCGTCATCCAGGAGGATAACCTTGCTATCCTGGCCGCCGATATCGATGACCGTGCGTATATCCGGCCAGAGGTGATAGATTCCCCTGGCGTGGCAGGTTATTTCGGTAACCCTGCGCCGGGCAAAGGGAATGCGGATACGGCCGTAGCCCGTGGCAACAATGCCGTCCAGGGAATCTTCTTTAAACCCGGCCTGTCCCAGGGCCTCCTGTAAAGCCTTCCTGGCAATCCCTGCACTGTCGACACCGCTTTTCAGGACGGCGGCACCTACCAGGTGGCCGTCCCGGACTACAACCGCTTTGGTCGTAAGGGAACCGATATCCACTCCTGCTGTTAAGACCAAGTGGATAACCTCCTATAATAACATTTCCAGGAAACCTTCCAGGCGCGTCCTGACAGCGCCCGGGGCATATTTGCTTTGATCGACGCAGTCGCCTTCCAGGTTGAGGAAAGGTATATCCCTTTCCCGCAGGGCATCCTGCAGCAACCGCAAACCGGCTGTGCTCTGGCGGCAACCCCAGTGGGCAAAATGGATCACTCCACTGGCTTGATAGTTGTCGGCCATGGCCAGGATGGCTTCTATCCTCCTGGTCACAGGGCCGAGACCGTGGTGGCTTAAAACTTTACGTGCCAGGCTGTAAAAGGGCCTTTCCGGGTCCAGGGGTTCCCAGTAAACATAATTCATTTCTTCGCCCACCACCACCGCCCCGGCTTCCTGCTCTAAAATCTGGAATATGGCATTGGGATAATAGGGACGCAGGTGCAACCATAATAAACGGGCTTTTTCTTCGGGTACGGCCCGGCGCTGTTCCCGGTAACGCCGGTTGAGCTCAGTTAATAGTTCCTCGTAAACCTCCACCGTGCCCGGGGCACCGAAACAGGCTAGTATGAGGTAAATAAAGCTGTGGGCTTCTTCTCCCCGGATGCAGGCCGGACGCTGCTGGCGCAGGCGGTTGACTGCCAGCAGGCGTTCCCGGGCGGCGTTGGAGTTGACAAGGGCTTTCTGAAAACGGTCCCCGTTCCAATCCAGGTTTAAGGCTTCCACCAGGGAAAAGGTTATGCGTTTGAGCTGGCGGGCGACATATTCCAGGGCGGCGTCGTCCTGCCGGTGGGGCACATCTAATAGATAAAAGGGCACACCGTGGTAAGCTGCTGTAGCCGCCAGGGACTGGGGAGCAGTGTCACACAGGTGCGAGCTGCAAACAACCGCTGCCGGCGGCGGGAAGTAACCTTCGCGGTCGCAACCATGGGCCAGGCGGTGGAAGGTGCAGGCCTCGCTGCTAAGCCAATCACCTTCAGCTCGCTGCAGTACCCTGCCTGCTATTCCTAATCCTGTGGCCACCACTGCGGCTGCTTCCGGGGCAAAGGGAATTGCCCCAAGGCCATAGAGAATCTCGGTAGGGAAAAAAACATTATGCCAGACTACCGGCCCTTTTTGCAGGAATGCTGCTGCGGCCTGGTCAATGGTATGGAGGAGCAGCCGGTGGGACGCCTGCCAGGGATAATGTCTTTTCTGGGCCGCCACGGCCTGTTTTATTATTTTATAGGTCCAGGAAGATTTTAAGGCGCGCTGGCGTATAGACCCTTCCAGATAAGAGCGCAGCAACTTGTAAATGTCCATCACTGCACCTCCAGCATTTCCAGGAAGGCTTCCAGCCGCGTCTGCCACTGGCCCCGGTTACCGCCGCTGAAATCGCCATCTAAGCGCAGGAGGGGTAAACCTCGCTTTTCGCAGAAGGCCTTCAGGGCCAGGAAGTCGTACATAGCGGCATCGCAAAACTTCATGACATGGTAAATGACTCCCTGGATATGAAACCTGTCTACTGCTTCGGCCCAGTACCGGTAGCGTTTTTCACCCTCGCCTACCATCCGGGGACAGGGGGGACCTCCCAGGTAGAGCCTGGCCAGGTAAAGGTAAGGGTCCTTTTCAGCACCGGCGGCGGGGGCTAATAACAGGCGCCTGCCGTTGCAGCTATCCTCGAAAACAGATAAACCGCCGCATTCTTCTACCATAGCAATCAATTCTTCCGGGAGGATGCTGCCGGCAAGGAGCAGGCGGGGGCGCCGGTCGTTCTGGTAGCAGGGATACCTGGCCAAACCATTAATAATTACCGTCCCTTCTTCTCCTTCCCCGGGATTAAGGGACCTTTGCCACCTGGCGAGGGCGTCCATGATTTCCCTCCCGGATTGATGGCATTGTACTGCGGCCCGGCTGGTGAAGACCTCGCGCCAGGCCGCCCTTTGCTTTTCCCACCAGGTTATGGCCGCCCACAAACTCTCTTCATTCAACTGCGTCCCGGCCAGCTCTGACGCCAGCCGGCGCAATTCCAGGCCGAAATAGATAACGGCGTCCTCATCGAGGCGGCGAGGGACATTAAGGGTGAGGGTCGTGCCCTTTAAGCCGTAGCGAGGCCACACGTTAGCCAGGTGGATCATGGCGTTGCAGGAGCGGGTGATTACGACACCTGCCAGGGGCGGCAGTTCCTGCCTGAGGGCTGCTTCGAGGCAGCTCTGGACGTAAGGGCAAAGGTTTCCCAAGAGGTACGATGCGGCCCGCGGGTTATTCCCTTTTCTTCCCAGCAGCCGGTAAGGGGTGTATCCTGAAGCAGTTAAAATTTCAACCGGTGTATAATGGCACAGCCAGCCCATTAAGTTGTTCATAGCTTGCAACCCCTTGAACTGTTCCTGCCAGGTCTTGCTAACACTAAATTATACTATAACTCTTTCCAGGGGTTAAGACATTGGAAATTTGTTTAAGAATAAATTGCTTGCCTGGTATAAAAAAAGGAACTACAATCTTTAACGTCGAATAATTGCCAGGGAGGAGTAAAAGGATGTTGATCCTGGGAATCGACCCTGGTACCGCCATTGTTGGCTATGGCTTGATAGAGAAGGAAACCGCCGGGCCACTGCAGGCTGTTGCCTACGGATGCATCCGGACGCCGGCAGGGGAAAAGGTAAGCCGGCGCCTGGTGATGATTTACGACTGCCTCCAGGAGATAATAAAAAACCATCACCCGGATATAATGGCCGTGGAGGAAATCTTTTTTAATAAAAACAGCCGTACGGCCCTGGCAGTAGGCCAGGCCCGGGGCGTGGCGCTGCTTGCGGCAGCCCATGCAGGCCTTCCTGTAGCCGAGTATACACCCCTGGAAGTTAAACAGGCGGTTACCGGTTACGGCCGCGCTCCCAAGGAGCAGGTGCAGCGTATGGTCCAGGCCCTTTTGGGGCTTAGAAGCCGGCCGGAACCCGATGATGTGGCCGATGCCCTGGCAGTAGCCCTCTGTCATGCCAGCATAGTCCCGTGGCGCCGGCGGGAAGCAGGGGTGTTGCCACGGTGATCGGTTATTTGCAAGGGCGACTACTTCAGGTAGTACCGGAAGGTATTTTACTGGAAACCAATGGCATTGGCTGGTTTGTCCGCACGCCACCTGCCGAAGCCTGGCCGCCTGCAGGAACGGAGGTGGCTGTTTATACCCATCTGGTAGTCAGGGAAGACGCCCTTGAGCTATACGGTTTTACCCGGCCAGAAGGGTTGAGATTTTTTACCCTTTTACTTGGGGTGAACGGCATTGGCCCCCGCGGGGCCCTGCAAATCCTCGCCGCGGCTTCGCCGGAAAAGCTGGCGCGCGCTATAGTTGCCGAAGATATAGCCTTTTTGACCCACCTTCCCGGCATCGGGGCTAAAAAGGCTAAACGCCTGCTCCTGGAATTAAAAGATGCCGTTTTAAAATCGGGTCTCGCTGTTGAGATCATGGTAACAGCCGGGGTGTCCGGGGATAAAGGGGCCGACGACAACGATGAAGCCCTGGCCGCTCTCCTGGCCCTGGGCTACAGCCGCGATGAGATAGGCCGGGTCCTGGCGAGGGTTAAGGCAGAGCTGGGGCCGGAGGCCGGTACGGCGGCCATCATCCAGGGAGTTTTGAAAACTATGGGCCGGGGAGGTGGAGCACCTTGACGGTAGAGCGCTTGCTGGCCGGCAACCTGCACCGGGAAGATGATGAACTGGAAGTAAGCCTGCGCCCGCGTCTCCTGGCAGAATATATCGGCCAGGAGCATGTCAAGGAAACCTTGAGCATCTTTATCCAGGCGGCCCGGGAACGAGGGGAAGCCCTGGACCACGTCCTGTTATACGGCCCTCCCGGCCTGGGGAAGACCACCCTGGCCGGTATCATTGCCAATGAGCTGGGGGTGAGCTTACGGGTTACTTCAGGACCGGCCCTGGAACGAGCCGGGGATCTGGCGGCCCTCCTCACCAATCTGGAGTCCCGGGATGTTCTCTTTATCGATGAAATTCACCGCTTGCCCCGCCAGGTAGAAGAGATCCTTTACCCGGCCATGGAAGATTTTGCCCTGGATATTATCCTGGGCAAGGGTCCCGGGGCCCGCTCTATCCGCCTGGATTTACCGCCCTTTACCCTGGTAGGTGCCACCACCAGGGCCGGATTACTCTCTTCACCTTTAAGGGATCGCTTTGGTATTAATTCGCGCCTGGAGTTTTATCGGGTAGAAGAGCTTGAGCAAATTATTCTCCGGGCGGCCTCCATCCTGCAGGTAGGTATTGAGGCCGAAGGGGCAAGGGAGATTGCCTGCCGTTCCCGGGGAACACCCCGGGTGGCCAACCGCCTGCTGAAAAGGGTGCGGGATTACGCTGAAGTTCGCGCCGGGGGGACTATTACCGGGCAGGTAGCGAGGGAAGCCCTGGAACTACTTCAGGTTGACTCCCTGGGCCTGGACAATTCCGACCGCCGCCTGCTGTTAACCCTTATCAATAAATTTAACGGTGGACCGGTTGGGTTGGAAACCCTGGCAGCAGCTATAAGTGAAGAACCGGATACAATAGAAGATGTTTACGAACCCTTCTTGCTCCAGCACGGTTTTATCCAGCGCACCCCGCGGGGACGCATGGCTACGACAAGGGCCTATGATCATCTTGGGATACCCCGTTTGGGGAGTTTGTTTTAAATTCTTTCCGGAGGGGCGACTATCATGGGCGACTGGAGTTTTTTTGGCAAAATACTGCTGGGGATGGGACTGCTGCTTGCCTTGATGGGTCTCATTACCATGGGATTGGGGAAAGTTTTTTCCATCGGGCGCCTGCCGGGTGACATCTATATCCAGAAGGGCAACTTTACTTTCTATTTTCCCCTGCTTAGTTCCCTACTTTTAAGCCTGATCCTGACTATTATTTTAAATTTAATTTTGCGCCGTTAGGGATTGACAGCCGGAAAACAAAAGGAACGGGCGAATATTATGTGAGGTGAGGCTGAAAGTGCCATCGGCAGAGGACCCCAGCCAGTTATTGTTAAGGGCAAGGAACGGCGACACCGGGGCCAGGGAGGAATTAATCCGCCGTTTTACCCCCTTTATCCTGGCCGTCGTTTCCCGGGCAACGGGGCATTTTATCCGCCTGGGAGAAGATGACGAGGCCAGTGTCGGCCTGATGGCCTTTAATGAAGCTATCGACAGTTTCCGTCCAGGAGGAGGTTCCAGCTTTTTAACCCTCGCCGAGACCATAATTCGACGCCGTTTAGTCGATTATTTCCGCCGGGAGGGGCGCCACCAGCGGGTGCTATCCTTACATGCTATAGATAACGAAACGGCGGCAACCGTCGACCCCCTGGGCGGGGAAGCTATAAACATGGTCAACGAGTTGGCCGACCGGCGCCGGGAAATTGAGCGCTACCGGGAAGAGCTTGCCGGTTTTGGTATAACCTTCAAGGACCTGGTCAAGGCCAGCCCCCAGCACCGGGACGCCCGTGACCGGGCCCTGGCAGCCGCCCGGGTAGTGGCGGCCAACCCGCTATTCAGGCAGTACCTCCTGGAACGTAAAGCCTTACCTCTGAAAGCCCTGGAAAAGTCGGTTGAAACAAGCCGTAAAACCCTGGAACGTCACCGTAAATATATTATCGCCGCAGCATTAATGTTAATTGGTGACTATGAATACCTGGCAGATTACATAGGTCAAGGCAAAAGAGGTGGTCAGGATGCTTAACCCCGAGCGTGGCCTGGTAGTATCCAGGCAGGGAAAAGAGGTCATTGTTCTGACCCCGGAAGGGGAGTGGCGTGCCTTCTACCTGGACGGCCAGGTACCGGAAGTAGGGGAAGAGGTAATGGTGCCTCCGGTAAAAAAGAAATCCCGCCTGGCGGTTGCCATGGCAGCAGCGGCAGCAATTTTGTTACTTTTTTTGGCTCTACCCCTGGCCCGCAGGGCCGCGGCACCACCTGTTCCCGGTGAACCGGCCTATTATATAAATATTGACATCAACCCCAGCATTGAATTAGCGGTAGATGAACGGGAAAAGGTAATCAGTGCCCGCGGCTTAAATGAGGACGGCGAAAAGCTACTGGCCGCAATCGCTATTAAAGATGAAAAAGCTGATGTTGCCATTGAAATCCTGACCAGAGAGGCCGTGCGCCAGGGTTATTACCTGCCTGACACCCGGGGTGCTTTATTAGTAACCGTGAGCCCGGCTGCCGGGAGTGACCTGGAAAAACTGGCGGCCAGTACCGAGCTAAGCCAGAAACTGACCGGCCAGGCCAGGAATATCTTGCAGCAGGCCAGGGTCCAGGCAGTAGTGGAAGCAGCAACCGTAACGCCGGAAATCCGCAAGCATGCTGAGGCCGCCGGTCTTTCGGCAGGGAAATACGGCATCCTCCTGGAAGCCCTGGAAGCAGGGCTGCCGGTTACGGCGGCCGACCTGCAAAAAGAAAGTGTAGCCAGGGTGCTGGAGAGGTACGATACTAACTGGGAGCGGTTGCTGCAAAAGTTGCATCAGGAGAAAGATCTTTTAAAGAAGGAGCAGCAGCTGGGTGCTATCCTCAGGAAGGCCCTTGAGCCGAAAGAGCCTGGTAGCGCCCATCCCGGTACCCCCAAAAACAGTGGCGGGGAACGTACTGAAAAACAGGAAAGCATAGCCGGCAGCGACGAAGGTGGAGCGAAGGAAGAGACGGCAATCTCCCGTGAAAGCGGTAAAAGTGTTTCCGGGGAAAAAACGGGAACCGGCGGCCGGACGAAGGAAACCCCTTCAGATTATGTTAAGCCTGATAATAGAAACCTGAAAAAAGCGGTTCCCGGGAATAAAGACGCACCCGGGGACAAAAAAGCCAGGTAAAGGGTGAAGCCCTCCCGGATAAATTTTTCTGCGGTATTTATGATATTTATCCAGGACCCGGTTTCGGGCCTTTAACCGGTGCAGTGCCCGGGAGAAAACAGGAAAGGGTATACTTGCCAGGGAAATATTGAAGACTATAAAAACCGAGCTTCTTTACGGAAGCATAAAGACGGCGCCGACTTTATCATGGCTGCCGGTCCGGACGCGGCTGATGCTTCCGCGAAGTAGACTAATCATAAATAAGAGACAGCAGGTGAAAATTATTTGCGTCTTGATGAATTCGATTATAATCTCCCCCCGGACTTGATTGCCCAGACACCGGTGGAGCCGCGGGATGCCTCGCGGCTCCTTGTCCTGCACCGGGGAAGGGACTATATAGAACATCGCCATTTCTACAACCTGCCCGATTATCTCCGTGAGGGGGATGTCCTGGTTTTGAATGAGACCCGGGTGCTGCCGGCCCGCCTCTGGGGCCGCCGGGCCGGCACCGGGGCAAGGATTGAAGTCCTGTTACTTACCAGGCGTGACCGGGATACCTGGGAAGCCCTGGTACGGCCGGCGCGGAGGGTACCATTGGGAACGGAGATAATTTTCGGCAGGGGAGAACTGAAAGCACGGGTAACGGCTGTGAGCGGCGACGGGGGGCGGGTGTTGGAGTTTACTTACCAGGAAGGTTCCTTTGAAGCTCTCCTGGACCGCCTGGGGGAGATGCCCCTGCCGCCGTATATTAAAGCAAAGCCTGAAGAACCCGGGCGTTACCAGACCGTATATGCCCGGGTGGACGGATCTGCCGCGGCGCCGACGGCCGGCTTGCATTTTACTCCCCGGCTCCTGGAGCAATTGCGGGACCAGGGGGTTCAAATTATTTACCTTCTTCTCCATGTGGGCCTGGGCACTTTTCGCCCCGTTAAGGTAGAAAACATCGAAGAACACCACATGCATGCCGAATATTACGAAGTAACCCCGGAAGCGGCGACGGCCATTAATGCCGCCCGCGCCCGGGGAGGACGGGTAGTGGCCGTGGGCACGACGGTAGTACGCACCCTGGAGACGGTAGCTACCGGAGAAGGCCTTATCCGGCCGGGGAAGGGCTGGACAGATATCTTTATTTATCCCGGCTACCGTTTCAAGGCCGTTGACTGCCTTATAACCAATTTCCACCTGCCTAAATCGACCCTTATCATGCTCGTCAGCGCCTTTGCCGGCCGGGAAAAAATCCTGGCCGCCTACAGGACTGCCATAGCGGAGGGTTACCGTTTCTTTAGCTTCGGGGATGCGATGCTGATCTTGTAGGAAAAAGTATTTCAGGAGGAAAAAGCTGTTTTGCCTGCCGTAACCTTTACCGTGCTCAAACGTGACCGGGCCACGGGCGCCCGGCTGGGGTGTCTAATAACCCCCCACGGCACCGTCGAAACGCCGGTCTTTATGCCTGTCGGCACCCAGGCTACAGTCAAAACCATGACGCCGGAAGAAGTGGCCGGGGTGGGGGCTGAAATAATACTGGCCAATACCTATCACCTTTACCTCCGCCCCGGCGCCGGTATCATCCGGGAAGCAGGGGGCCTGCATAAATTCATGCACTGGAACAAGCCCATTCTCACCGACAGCGGCGGCTTCCAGGTCTTCAGCCTGGCCGGTTTGCGGGAAATCAACGACGCAGGGGTAACCTTTCGTTCCCACCTGGACGGCTCCACCCACTTTATGGGACCGGCGGAATCTATGGCCGTCCAGGAAGCCCTGGGTTCCGACATTGCCATGGCCTTTGATGAGTGTGTTGCCTACCCTGCCGGCCGGGAAGAAGTAGAAGCGGGGGTGGAGCGCACCAGCCGCTGGGCGGAAATTTGCCTTGAAGTCCACCGCCGGGAGGACCAGGCGGTGTTTGGCATTATCCAGGGCGGGGTGATTCCCGAATTGCGCCGCCGCAGTGCCCGTGAGATTACCGCCCTTGATTTCCCGGGTTACGGTATAGGGGGCTTAAGTGTAGGCGAACCTAAAGAATTGATGTACAACATTTTGGAGGATTTACAAGGATATCTGCCCGAAAATAAGCCCCGCTATCTTATGGGTGTGGGTTCACCTGACTGCCTGATTGAAGGGGTAAAAAGGGGAGTGGATATGTTTGACTGCGTCTTGCCGACCCGCATTGCCCGTAACGGCACGGTAATGACTACTTACGGCAAGCTGGTAGTGCGTAACGCCGCCTATGCCCGGGATTTTCGCCCCCTGGACCCCGAATGCGAATGTTATACTTGCCGCCACTACACCCGGGCCTACATCCGGCATCTCCTCAAGGCCGGCGAGATCCTGGGACTCAGGCTGACCACGATTCACAACTTGTATTTCCTGATTAAGTTGATGCACCGGATTCGCCAGGCCATAGCTAACAATGACCTGGAAGCAATGGCGGTTGAGTTTTATGCCAAATATAATTCGGGAAAAATCTAGAACAGGGCAGGTATTTTCCAGAAGCACGTCGAATGATAAGCAAGTCCGGATTAAAATTTAAAATAAGGATGGAGGTTGTTTTATGGAACAGTGGGCAGGAACTATTTTTTACATGGCGGTTTTCTTGGCGATCCTGTATTTCTTGATGATCAGGCCCCAGCAAAAGCAGCAAAAGCGGCGCCAGGAAATGCTGAACAGCTTGAAAGTAGATGACCGGGTGGTCCTGGCGGGCGGGATCCATGGCCGGATAACGAAAATTAAAGATAGAACCATGATGGTCCGCATTGCCGACAAGGTAGAGGTCGAGGTGGACAAGGCGGGGGTGGCCTATGTCCCCGGACAGGGGGAATAACAAGGATTGGACCCGGTGACCCTGGAAGACGTTAAAAGGGATCAAGAAGTAGACGCGCTGATTGTCAAAGGTAATGAACACCTGGGCGCTATGGGATTTACCGAACACAGCCATCGCCATTTGAACCTGGTAGCCAGGATCAGCTATAACGTCCTTGAACACCTGGGTTATGACCGGCGGCTGGCCGAACTGGCAGCTATTGCCGGTTACTTGCATGATATCGGTAATGTTATAAGCCGGCAAGATCACGGCCAGACGGGGGCCCTGCTGGCTTACCGCATTTTGACCCGCCTGGGCATGCCTGCCGGTGAGGTGGCCGTCATAGCGGGCGCCATCGGCAACCATGAAGAAGAGTACGGCCAGGCCGTCAATACCGTTGGTGCCGCCCTTATCCTGGCGGATAAATCCGATGTCCACCGCTCCCGGGTGCGCAACAATGATATCAGCACCTTTGATGTCCACGACCGGGTCAATTATGCCGTCCAGCATTCTTTTTTACGGGTGGATGCTTCCCGGCGTACCATTACCCTGGAGTTGACTATTGACCTTTCCATCAGCACGCCCATGGAGTATTTTGAGATCTTCCTGACGCGGATGATGATGTGCCGGAGAGCCGCCGCTTTTCTTGATTGCCATTTTGGGCTGGTGGCGAACGGGGCGCGCCTGCTTTAGAAGGCAGAAAATGGAGGCAGTGGTACTGGCAGCAATTGACGGCTAACTCTTACTAGAGTTATAATAGGTTGTCTTACAATTGCATTTGGTCAAGGGAGGCAGGAGAGTTTTGGCAGGGGGAAAAGGAACAGGCAGCTTTTTCAAGCTCGCCATTGTTTTAGTCGCCATCCTGGCGTTAGGTATAGGAGCGTTTCAACCTTTATTACAGGCCATGAAACTCGGACTGGACCTGCGGGGTGGTGTTTATATTCTCCTCCAGGCCCAGAGCACACCGGAACACGCGGTTACCGGTGAGGATATGACCGCCCTGGAACGGATTATGCGCGACCGGGTCGACCAGCTGGGAATAGCTGAACCGGTAATCCAGCGGGAAGGCAGTGACCGCCTGATTATCCAGCTGGCCGGGGTCAACAACCCGGAGGAAGCCGTTAAAATGATCGGTAAAACGGCCCTGCTGGAGTTTAAGACCAGTGATGGCCGGGTAGTAGTATCAGGGAAAGACCTGAAAGACGCCAGGGCCGTTATTGACCAGCAAACACGGGAGCCCGAAATCACCCTTAAATTTAATGCCGAAGGCACTAAAAATTTTGCCGAGACGACCCAGGAGCTGGTTAGCAGCTACAGCAGGGGTGACCCCAAGCGGCACATAGCCATCTATCTGGATAACCAGCTGTTGACCAATCCCCACGTTGATGAAGCCATCCCCAGCGGCGAGGCGGTCATCAGGGGTGGTTTTGCTTCCTTCGAGGAGGCAGCCAACCTGGCAGCCCTCTTGCGCGGCGGTGCCTTGCCGGTACCGGTACAGATTATTGAGCGCCGGGCCGTAGGCCCGACCCTGGGAGCCGATTCCCTGGCCAAGAGCAAGACGGCCATCATTGTAGGCCTGGTTTTAATTGCCCTGTTTATGCTTATTTTTTACCGCCTCCCGGGAATAGTAGCCAATTTTTCCTTGATTATTTACGCCTTGATTGTCCTCGCTGTCTTATGGTCTTTAAAGGCCACCCTGACACTGCCGGGCATAGCCGGTCTCTTGCTGTCGGTAGGCATGGCCGTCGACGCCAATATTATTATCTACGAGCGCCTTAAAGAGGAATTGCGTAATGGTAAAACCTTACGCGCGGCTGTTGATGCCGGTTTTAAACGCGCCTTCACTACCATCTTTGACGCCAACGCCACGACGGTGCTGGCGGCCCTGGTCCTCTACTTCCTGGGCAGCGGTACGGTTCGAGGGTTTGCCGTAACCCTCTCTATGGGTATTATCACCAGCATGTTCACGGCCATAACCCTTACTCGTTTCCTTTTACACCTGGTCATTGGCGTACCGGCCTTCCAAAAATTGTGGCTTTATGGAGTTAAAGAAAGTCAAATTCCGGTAGCAGCAAGGGGTGAGATTTAATGAACTTTAACTTTGATTTTGTTCGCAGGCGCAAGTGGTGGTATGCCCTTTCGCTGCTTATAATTATACCGGGCCTTATAGCAATGGTCCTGAACTGGCCTTCCCCTTTGAATTTTGGTATTGATTTCACCGGAGGGAATATTATCCAGGTCCAGTTTGACCAACCGGTAACTGCCAGCCAGGTGCGGGAGGTTCTCGGCGGTCTCAACCTGGGCAACAGTTCCATCCAGGCAGCCGGCAATAATGAGTTTCTCATCCGGACAACAGAAATCAATGAAGAGCAAACCGACCAGGTAATCAGTGCCCTGCGCGATAAGCTGGGGCAACTTGATTTAAAACGTAACGAAAAGGTCGGCGCAACCATTGGCCGGGAACTGACCATCAAAGGGATCGAAGCCATGGCCATTGCCTGGGTCCTGATGGTTATCTATATCACCATCCGCTTTGAATTTTTATCGGGCCTGGCAGCTATTTTGGCTTTGATCCATGACGTCCTGGTTACCGTAGGGCTATTTGCCATTTTCCGCTGGGAAGTAGACAGTACCTTTGTAGCGGCAATACTCACCATTATCGGTTATTCTATAAACGACACCATTGTTATTTTTGACCGCATCCGGGAAAACTTGCGGTTACGCAGGAAGGAAACTATCGAGGAGCTGGTGAATCGCAGTATTAACCAGACCTTGACCCGGTCTATTAATACTGTCCTTACGGTAATCATTGCCCTGCTAGCCTTGATGCTCTTAGGTGGTGAGACCACCAGGACCTTTGCCCTGGCCATGCTTATCGGTACTATCAGCGGTGCTTATTCTTCAATCTTTACCGCCAGCCCCATATGGATCGAACTTCGTATTTTTAGCCGGGAACGCCACCGGCAAGCGGCAAGCAAGGCAGCGACTAAAGCCAAGACACGTAAAGCCACTTCCCATTAAGTTGAACTATAAAATAGATTGCACGGAGATAGCCTGCCCGTTAAATTGGGCAGGCTATCTTTATGGTAACGCAAGTGGCATAGGTTGACAGGTGACAACCTATATAATAAAATAAAGTTGGCGGATAGGAGAGAATAAAAATGTGTTGTATAAATGGCGAAGAACTAGCCCGTTATGAACAAATTGCGCTTATGATTGCCGGCGAAATACTACGGGGAACTTACAAAGAAGGGGAAAAAGTCTCGGGAAGAACCATTTTAGCCGGGCAGTACGGTGTTTCGCCGGAAACTGTAAGAAAAGCCCTGGCCCTCCTACAGGCACGGCAGGTAGTCGATGTAGTTCCGGGTAGCGGGGTGATTATCCTTTCCCGCCAGGCCGCCCGGGAGTTTATCGAAGACTTCCATGAACATAATTCCCTTGCGGTCCTGGAACGCCGCCTGGAGACCCTTATAAGACAGCGTAATAAGCTAAACGCAGAAATCGATAAACTTGTTAAAGAGATTGTGTATTTTAAAACCGGCATGCTTAAAAACAT
Source organism: Neomoorella sulfitireducens (assembly GCF_024733845.1). Lineage (GTDB taxonomy): Bacteria > Bacillota > DSM-521 > Neomoorellales > Neomoorellaceae > Neomoorella > Neomoorella sulfitireducens. The sequence continues at coordinate 86,183 of NZ_JANRHG010000006.1, read as the reverse complement.
GCAGAATGCTGAAGAGGTCCTGGTTTCACCGGGTTCGCCCCTGGTGGGAAAAAGCGTGCAAGAGGCCCAATTGAGGACAGTAACGGGGGTTACCGTTACCGCTGTACGGCGCCGGGGCCGGTGGTACGCTTCTCCGGGGACAGAGCTGCGCTTAAACGCAGGGGACTTGCTCCTGGTAGTTGGGAATCAAAAGGCGGTGGACAGGTTGCGCCGCCTGGCTGAAGTTAAACCATCACTTAATGACAGTTAAAACCAGGTATTGTTGGGCTAAAACAACACTGGTGAAAGGGGGACACCATGCTTACCTTCGAACACGTTGCAAAAGTATATGCCGGTAATAGAGTAGCCGTAGCTGATTTTAACCTGGAAGTCAAAGCAGGAGAATTTATTGTGTTAATTGGCCCCAGCGGCTGTGGCAAGACTACCACCTTAAAAATGGTTAACCGCCTTATCGAACCCACCTCCGGGGCCATCTACCTAAATGGTAAAGATATCCGGGAACAGAATCCTGTGATGTTAAGGCGGCAGATTGGCTATGTTATCCAGCAGATCGCCCTGTTTCCCAACATGACCATTGCCCAGAACGTCGATGTGGTACCTCGTCTCTTGGGCTGGCCGGCCGAGCGCCGGCGGCGGCGCGCCTGGGAGTTGCTGGAGCTGGTTGGCATGGACCCTGATGTATATGCCGGCCGGTACCCTTCGGAGCTAAGCGGGGGACAGCAACAACGTATCGGCGTGTTGCGAGCCCTGGCGGCAGAACCCCCCCTTATCCTTATGGATGAACCCTTCGGTGCCCTTGACCCCATTACGCGGGAAAACCTCCAGGAGGAATTAAAGGGACTGCAGGCTAAGCTGCACAAGACCATTCTCTTTGTTACCCACGATATGGATGAGGCCCTGAAGCTTGCCGACCGGATTGTAGTAATGAAGGACGGCAACATCGTCCAGGTGGCAGCGCCAGAAGAGCTATTGCGGCACCCGGCCAACGAGTTTGTGGCCTCCTTCATTGGCAAAGACCGGCTGGGCCCTGGGCTGGAATTGCGTTCCGTAGAACAGGTTATGATTGGTGAACCGGTGACGGTGCGGCCTCATACGGGTATTGCCGAAGGGGTTGCCATCATGCGTCGTAAAAAGGTGGATACACTGCTGGTTACCGAGGAATCTGGCCGGCTGTTAGGCGCGGTATCTATCGAGGAATTGAATCGCAACTACCAGCGGGCTCACCAGGTACAGGATTTGATGGCGCGCGATGTTCCCGCGGTGTTTGAAGGAACCCCGGCCCGGGAAGCTTTTGATCTGATCATCCGGGAGAAGTTGGAATATCTGCCGGTAATGGACAGGGAAGGCCGCTTGAAGGGGCTGGTCACCAGGACCAGCATGGTCAATGCCCTGGCTTCCGTAGTATGGGGAGATGAGGCCGGTGCTTAGCTGGACGGAGTTCCTGGCTGTTAAAGGTCCTGGTATCTTGTCTGCTACCTGGGAACACCTAATGCTTTCGCTTGGTGCAGTGCTGCTGGGAACCCTTATCGCCGTGCCGTTGGGTATTATACTCGCCCGCCATGAGCGAGGGGCATCGGTGGTACTTGGTATTGCCAGTACTATTCAAACCATTCCCAGCCTGGCGTTTTTTGGTTTTGTTCTGCCTTTTCTAGGTATTGGTGTCGTGCCGGCCATGACTGTATTGTTCCTTTACTCGCTTCTCCCTATCCTGCGCAACACTTATACCGGCATTCGTGAAGTAAACCCGGCCTACCTGGAAGCGGGTATAGGTATGGGTATGAACCGGCGCCAGCTTTTAACCTGGATACAGTTCCCTTTGGCCTTCCCGGTTATCATGTCCGGCATCCGCGTTTCGACGGTCTATATTATAAGCTGGGCTACCCTTTCGGCCTTAATAGGCGCCGGTGGATTGGGTGATCCAATTCTTGCCGGCATCCATACCTATGACGCCAAGCTCATCATAGCCGGCGCATTACCCGCTGCTATATTGGCCCTACTGGTCAGCTGGTTACTAGGCCTTGTCGAGTACGCGGTAACCCCGCGGGGGCTGCGGCAGCGATAAGCCCGTTTAAAAACCAAATGAGAGGAGGCGAAAGATGGATAGGGTCCTGGCTCTGAGCTGGCAACACCTCAGCCTGTCGGTGACGGGAGTATTGCTGGCCGCTGCGGGCGGTATCCCGCTGGGAATATTATTGACGCGGCACCGGTGGTTAGCCAAGCCCGTAATGGCAGCCACGGAAGTGATCCAGACAATTCCCAGCCTGGCTATGCTGGCTCTGTTGATGATGTTATTTGGGCTGGGGGATACTACCCTTGTTGTTTCTTTATTCCTTTATTCCCTGTTGCCCATCGTCCGCAATACCTATACCGGTCTATTAGGGGTAGAACCCAGCCTGCTTGAGGCAGGTAAAGGCATGGGGATGACCAGGGGGCAATTGATTTGGCGGGTGCAGGTGCCAATTGCCCTGCCGGTGATCCTGGCCGGTTTACGTGTAGCCCTGGTGACTGCTATTGGCATTGCGACCATCGGCGTACTCATTGGAGCGGGTGGACTGGGAACCCTAATCTGGCGGGGTATTCAAACGCGGAACAACACCATGGTACTGATGGGGGCCGTGCCTGCGGCGCTGCTGGCCATTTTGACCGATGCCGGGCTGGCCCTGCTGGAACAAACCCTGGTCCCGCGGGGGCTCAAAAAAAAGGCTGTCTCGGCATTATAATTAAAAGAAGGATGGGATATCATGCATAAGAAAACCAGACGATTAAGGAAGCTAATCGCGTTAATTACAAGCCTCGCCTTACTACTATTTGCCGCCGCCGGTTGTGGGGGTACCGGGGCTAAAGGTACAGTAGTGGTAGGTTCCAAGGACTTTACCGAAAACATTATTCTTGGCGAGATGATGGCCCAGCTTATTGAAGCCCATACGGACCTGAAGGTCGAACGCAAATTAAACCTTGGCGGTACCCTGGTTAACTTTAACGCCCTCAAAAAAGGCGAGTTAGATCTTTACGCTGACTACACCGGTACCGGCCTGGTAGCCATCTTGAAAATGGATGTTATTAATGACCCCCAGGAGGCCTACGATACCGTCCAGAAGGAATATAACGAGCAGTTTAAACTGAAGTGGCTAAAACCTTTTGGTTTTAATAACACCTATGCCCTGGCGGTACCGGAGGAGGTTGCTGAACGGCATAACTTACAAAAAATTTCCGACCTGAAAAGCGTGGCCGGCGAAATGGTATTTGGGGCCGAGCAGGAATTTTTTAACCGCCCGGACGGCTATGACGGCTTAATTGCCGCTTACGGGTTAAACTTCAAAAGCGCCAGGCAAATGGAAACCGGCCTTAAATATGAAGCCATCGGTAACAAAATGGTGGATGTGATCGACGCCTTCTCCACCGACGGCCAATTGATTACCTATAACCTAAAAATCCTGGAAGATGACAAGCACTTCTTCCCGCCTTACTTTGCAGCACCACTAGTACGTATGGATACCCTTGAGAAGTATCCCCAGTTGGAAGAGGTCCTTAACAAGCTGGCCGGCCAGCTGGATGATGATGAAATGCGCCAGCTCAATTACCAGGTGGATGAAGAAAAAAAGGAAGTGGCCCAGGTGGCAAGAGACTTCCTGCTGAAAAAAGGCCTGATCGAGTAACATGTGGGTATAACTAAAAAGTATTCGCCAGTACGACACAGCCCACCGGTTTCCTGCCGGTGGGCGAAATATTTTTCCCATATATGAGTTCCGGGCGCCAGGGGGACTGGCGGCCATGACTTCCCAGGAAATGGAGCGAAGGGCCCGGCGCTGCCTGGCATAGCCAGCTTCCACAAGGGTATGCTAAAAGAAAAAAACGCAGGTAAATTATATGGATACACGTTTAGCCATTCCCTTCCTGGGCGGTTTGACCTTTATCCTTGCCCTGGGTGCGGGGGTGATCCAGCCCTGGCGGGGGTTATTGCTTCTATGGGCCGCGGGGTTAATTTTTGGTGCCACCGGCCTGGTCCGGGAACTTTCTGCTTCTTATGTTACCCTGGTTACAATCGTGGGAGCTGTTGCCCTGATGGCAACCGAGGGAATTACCCGGCCCTGGTACAGAGGGCATAAGGAAGCCGTCCTGGCAGGAAAACAGTTGCTAGCAGGCTGTTTGACGGTCCTGCTCCTGGCCGGGATCTTTCTTGGTCCCCTGTGGGGATTGCTCCTGGCAGGAAGTACAGGTAGCCTGGGAGCGGCGTATATTTCACGCCGGCATTCACTGGCGGGATTGGCCCGGGGATTGTTCTTGCTATGCATTCGCGTAGGCGCTTTACTTTTACCGGCTGCGCTGCTGGGCGGTCGCCTGCTTGGACTTTTTTAAGCAAGTCGCCTTGCAGATGGACAGCCAGCGGTGTACAATGAATAAAAGGCCTGGTGGCAGGGACTTCATCGCTCCCGGATGAAGTCCAATTTTTTAATTTTTACATATGTGCAGGAGGCCATAAGGCATGGATTTACGCATCAAAGCTGCCAGGGTATCCATCTTTTCTAATTTTACCTTGGTGTTGAGCAAACTAGGGATCGGTTACTGGATGCATTCGGTCAGCGTCATGTCGGAAGCCATTCATTCCGGCCTGGACCTGGCGGCAGCGGCTATAGCCTACTATTCCGTCCGGGAAGCCAGCAAGCCGGCCGATGCCGAGCACCGCTACGGTCACGGTAAAATTGAAAATATTGCCGGCACCGTTGAAGCCCTGCTGATTTTCCTGGCAGCCCTATGGATTATATATGAAGCTTTAAAAAGGCTTATTGGCGGCAGCCATGCCGTAAACGACCCCATAGCCGGCGTTGCCGTTATGGGCGGGGCCAGCGTTATCAACTACCTGGTGTCCCGCTATCTCTTTCAGGTAGCAAAGGATACGGATTCCATCGCCCTGGAGGCCGACGCCTGGCACTTGCGCACCGATGTTTATACTTCTGCCGGAGTTATGCTGGGCCTGGTAGCCCTGTTTTTTACCGGCTTCCACTGGCTGGACCCCATGGTGGCCCTGGTTGTAGCTGCAATGATCATCAAAGCTGCCTACCAATTAATAAAGGAGGCCATGCTGCCACTGGTAGACGTTAGCCTGCCGGCTGAAGAAGAAAATATTATCAAGGATATTATATCCCACCACGCCGGCCAGTATATTGAATTCCACAAATTACGCACCCGCAGATCGGGCCGGGACCGCCAGGTAGACCTGCACCTGGTAGTGCCGCGCTACAAACCTATCGAACATGTCCATGACCTCTGCGATCAAATTGGCAATGAGATTAAAGCGGCCCTGCCCTATACCGAGGTTTTAATCCATGCTGAACCCTGCACTTCACCGGTGGATTGCCCGGCGTGCGCCGCCTGCCCGGAGAAGGAAAACGTTACGCGAGAGCGAAATGAATAGAAACGAAGGTTGTCAATTTAAAGGGGGAGAGGGTAATGCAGGTACTTTCTTTATTGGCCATTCTTTTTGCTTTGCTGGTGGCCATCTTTGCCTTGCAGAATGCGGGACCGGTGGAAATTAATTTTCTAGTATGGAAATCCCGCTATATTTCCCTGGTCCTGGTAATCCTGGGGTCGGCAGCCTTTGGCGCCGTGGCGGTATTTTTACTGGGCGTAGTCAGGCAGGTGCGCCAGGCCCGGGAAGTAAAAGAATTAAAAAGCCAGCTGAAAAAATTACAAGAAACCGTAGCCGGCTACGAGAAAGAAGCGGCGGTAGCGGAGCCAGGGGGAGGCAGGCAGGAAGGGACTGGACAAGCTTGAAAAGTACGCGTTGGGCCATGCCTCCAGTAAACCCGGTAGAGAGGCTGGCCCTGGCCCGGGAGTTACATATCTCACCGGTAACGGCGCAAATCCTCCTTAACCGGGGTATAACTACGGTAGAAGCAGCGAGGGCTTTTTTCCACCCCGATCCGGCCAACCTTTTCCCGCCGGAAAAGATTCCCGGCCTGGCGGCGGCCAGGGAACGCCTGGTCCGGGCGATAGTAAACCGGGAAAAAATAATGGTCCATGGCGACTATGATGTCGACGGTCTGGCGGCCACAGCGATTATCCTGGAAACCCTGGCACGCCTGGGAGTGGAAGCTGAAGTTTATATCCCTGATCGCCTGGCCGAGGGGTATGGCTTAAAAAAGAAGGGGCTTATTAAAGCCCTGGAATTAAATTGCCGGCTGGTTATAACCGTAGATTGCGGTATAAATTCCCTGGAGGAGGCTATCTTTGCCCGGGAACAGGGGTTGGACTTGATTATTACCGACCACCACCGGCCCGGGACAGTCCTGCCCCAGGCTGATGCCGTAGTCAACCCCCTGCTGGGACCGGATTTGCTTCCCCTATGCGGCGCCGGGGTAGCCTTCAAGCTCGCCCAGTCCCTGGCGGCTCATTTTGGCCTGGCAACGCAGGAAGGAGTTGCTGCCGGTTGGGCCCTTGACCTCGTAGCCCTGGCAACCATTGCCGATGCCGTCCCCCTTCTGGGAGAAAACCGTCTCCTGGTCCAGCTGGGTTTAAAGGCCCTGGCCAGGAAAACGCGACCCGGACTGAAGGCCCTGGGAGAAGTGGCAGGCCTTCCCGCCAGGGAATGGACGGCCCGGGAGGTGGCTTATGGTCTGGCGCCACGCTTGAATGCCTGCGGTCGCCTGGGAAGCGCCATGCCCGCCCTGGAAATTTTATTAACCGATTCTACCCAGCAGGCTCTGGAACTGGCCCGGCACATGCAAGAGGAAAACCAGGCCCGGAGACAACTGGAAGAGAGCGTTACCGCCGAGGCCGAAACCATGGCCGTGACGGCATTGGCAGAGGGAGCAAAAGGCCTGGTCCTGGCGTCCGAGGACTGGCATCCAGGGGTGATAGGCATTATAGCTGCCCGCCTGGTGGAAAAATATAACTGCCCGGTTGTCCTAATCGCTTTGGCAGGCGACAGGGGCAGGGGCTCGGGCCGTAGCATTCCTGGTATCAATCTCCATGAAATTTTAACCAGGTGCCGTTCTCACCTCCTGGCCTTTGGCGGCCATGCCCTGGCAGCAGGGCTGGAGATCGCTACTAAAGAAATTCCGGCCTTCCGGGCTGCCTTTAATGAAGTAGTAAAGTTACTTTTGGCTAAGGTTCAACCTGCTCCGGAAATAGCACCTGACGCGGAAGTACTTTTCAGCCAACTGGATTGGGAGTTGCTGGCGGAGCTGGAGGGCCTGGCACCCTTTGGCGAGGGCAATCCACGCCCCCTCCTGGTCTGCAGTAACGTCCTGTTAAAGACGGCCCGCCAGGTGGGGAGCAACGGTGCCCATTTAAAATTAACGTTATGGAATGAGGGCAGGCAAATAGAGGCTATTGGTTTTAACCTGCAGCTGCCGCAGGATCTGGCTCCCGGGGAGCGGGTGGACCTGGCCTTTTACCTGGAACGTAACAATTACCAGGGAAGAGAGGAATTGCAGCTTTCCCTGGCAGCCATTCGCCCCTCAGAAAGGATAACGACAATACCGGTCATAAGCAGGGAACAGGTGGCGGCAACCGTTATGCCCGGTGCCGGTACCACCTGGTGCTGGCAACTGCAAAGGGCCGTTAACAAGGATAGTCCGGTTACAGGTTTTTTATTTGCCACTGGGCTGGCCGTCCGCCAGTGCTATTGCGGTTTAAAACGCCATTGCGAGGAACCTGTATTTTTGCGCCCCCTGGGCCCGTGGCTGGGACAGGCAGGTGTAAACAGGGTTTTAGCCGGGGAAGGAGCAATTATTACCTGTTACCCTTTCTGGCCGGCGGGAGCAGGAGCGGGGAAAGCTTCCTTCCTGGTATCTGCCCTCGTCAGCGGGGAAAAGGGGGCTGGTTACCTGTTGCCTCCTGCCAGCACCCCGGCGACATGGCAGGTAATCCCGGAACTGTTGCCCACTTTAAAAGAGCTGCTTGCCAGGGGGCAAAACATTCTCCTATATGAAAAAGATGCTGCCCGGGCGTTACGGCTGGGAGACCGGTTGCGGCAGGAACTGCCCGGGATACGGCTGGCCGTAGATACTTTTCTAGATGCCCGGCCTCTCTGGCTGGTTACGGAGGCGGCATTGAGCGGACGCTTGCCGTTACTGGTGGCCAGCCGGGAGATGCCGGTATGGTTTTATCCGGCCGGTGCCGTAATATTTAATTACTCCCCCGGCAGCCAGGAAGAAATTGAGCTGGCCCTACCGGGGATGGAACAGGTGCCGGAAGTATATATCAACCTCCGGGGAGGAGACAGGCAGCCGGAAGACCTGCGCCGGGAACTGGCGGTATTTTACCGCCGGCTGCAAGAGGGGACTAACAACGGCAACAGGCTTTACATAATTAATAATAAAGGTTATCATCAACGATGGTACCTGGCGATTTTTGAAGAACTGGGTCTCATCCGGGTTGAAAGTCGTGGGGGTGAGCTCGCCGTCCACCTCCAGGAAGTAGCCGCCAGGCGCAATTTAATGACTTCCCGGCGCTACCGCCAGCTCCTGGCGGAAACAGAAAAGGCCCGGCAATTTTACCGGCAAATTGCAGGCGGGAGGTGATGACCTGTGGACCTGAAGGAACTGGAGCAACAAGTTAAAAGTTACCGGCCGGGAGCGGACCTGAAACTCCTTCATGACGCTTACCAGTTTGCCGCTACAGCCCACCGGGGGCAAAAACGGCGCTCGGGTGAAGATTATATAACCCACCCCTTAAATGTAGCTGCTATCCTGGCGGAGTTACAGCTGGATGTAGTTACTATAGCAGCAGCCATCCTTCACGATGTGGTAGAGGATACACCTATCCGCCTGGATACAATCAAGGACATTTTCGGCGAAGAAGTGGCCCTTCTGGTCGATGGCGTCACCAAACTCAGCCGCCTGGAATGTAAGACCAAAGAAGAACAGCAGGCGGAAACCTTACGCAAGATGTTCCTGGCCATGGCCCAGGACATACGCGTCATTTTGATTAAGCTGGCCGACCGCCTGCATAACATGCGCACCTTGAAGCACCACCAACCGGAAAAACAGAAAGAGATTGCCCGGGAAACTTTAGAGATTTTCGCCCCCCTTGCCCACCGCCTGGGTATATTCCGCTTGAAGTGGGAGCTGGAAGACCAGGCCCTGCGTTACCTCGAGCCGGAGCGCTATTATGAGCTGGTCAACAGCATCAACATGAAGCGCCAGGAGCGGGAGGAATATATCCAGCAAGTAGTGAAGATCCTGGGAGAGAAACTGGCCGAAGGTAAGATTAAAGCCGACATCCAGGGGCGGCCCAAGCACTTTTACAGTATTTATAATAAAATGATGAAGCAGGGCAAGGAATTAAGCGAGATATACGATCTTATTGCCGTGCGGGTGATTGTTGACAGCATAAAGGATTGTTATGCCGTCCTGGGCCTGGTTCACGCCCTGTGGAAGCCCATTCCCGGGCGCTTTAAAGATTATATTGCCATGCCTAAACCCAATATGTATCAATCCCTGCACACCACCGTTATTGGCCCTAACGGGGACCCCTTTGAGATCCAGATCCGTACCTGGGAGATGCACCGCACGGCCGAATACGGTATTGCCGCCCACTGGCGTTATAAAGAAGACGGCGGCAACTCGGACCCGGATTTTGAAAAAAAGCTGACCTGGTTGCGGCAGCTCCTGGACTGGCAGCGGGAGATGCGCGATCCCCGGGAATTTATGGAATCCTTAAAGATCGACCTTTTTTCCGATCGCGTGTATGTCTTTACTCCCAAGGGGGATGTGGTAGAACTGCCGGCGGGATCAGTACCTATAGATTTTGCCTACCGGGTGCATACCGACGTGGGCCACCGCTGTACCGGGGCCAGGATTAACGGCCGCATTGTACCCCTGGATTACAAACTAAAAACGGGCGACATAGTAGAAATTTTAACCACCAAGGGCAGCCGCCCCAGCCGTGATTGGCTGCACATTGTTAAGACCTCCCAGGCCAAAAACCGCATCCGCCAGTGGTTTAGAAAGGAAGAAAGGGAGAAAAACCTGGCCAGGGGCCGGGAGATGCTGGAAAGGGAATGCCAGAAGCAGGGCCTGGACCCGGAGGAAATCCTTAAACCGTCCCTCCTCCAGGAAGCAGCCCGCAAGTTCAATGTGGCCGGCAGCGAGGACCTGCTTGTAATGGTGGGCGACGGGGTCTTGCCCCCGTCCCAGGTAATCGGCCGGCTAAAGGGCGATGAAGAATTACCTTCTCCCGGGGAAGCAGCTAAAACAGCAATAAAGCCCTGGAGCGGCTACGGCAAACCATCCCACGGCATCCGGGTTAAAGGTGTGGATAACCTGGATATCCGCCTGGCCCATTGCTGCAATCCCCTGCCCGGGGATGCCATCCTTGGTTATATAACCCGGGGACGGGGAGTCAGTGTCCACCGTAGCGATTGTCCCAACATCAACCACCACCTGGATACGGAAAAGGAGCGCATTATTGAGGTGGCCTGGGAAGATACTGCTGACGCCACTTACCAGGTGCATATTGAAGCCCTGGCCCTGGACCGGCCCAACCTGGCCATGGATATTATGGCTGCCGTGGCGGACACCAAAACCATTATTAATTCCATCCACGCCCGGGCTACGAGGAACGACCAGGCCCTGGTGGACTTAAAGATTGAAATCAGGAGCCTGGAGCACCTCAATTATATAATGGATAAAATCCGCCGGATCCGCGATGTGATGGACGTTAAAAGGGTCATTCCCGGTTAATAGAAAAGGATATTGGCTTTGTTTTCATATCTTTTTGTGTTAAACTGGAAGGCAGGTGACCGTTATCAGGGCGGTAGTACAACGGGTCAAAAGGGCGCGGGTGATGGTTGCGGGACGGGAAGTTGGGTCCATTGGCCCGGGGCTCCTTGTTTTCATAGGTGTAGGGCAGGGTGACAATGACCAGGATGTTGTCTATTTGGCCGACAAGGTGGCCAATTTGCGAATTTTTGCTGATGAAGAAGGCAAAATGAATTTATCGGTCCGGGATATCAGCGGGGAAGTACTGGCTGTTTCCCAGTTTACCCTTTACGGCGATTGCCGCAAAGGACGGCGCCCCAGTTTTACCGCCGCAGCACCGCCGGAATTAGCCGGGGAACTGTACCGGCAATTTATTGGTGCTTTAGAAGCTTATGGCATCAAAGTGGCAACCGGCCACTTCCAGGCCGAGATGGTGGTGGCCCTGGAGAACGACGGCCCGGTAACCATGTTGCTGGATAGTAAAAAGTTATTCTAGTCCGGAGTTATATTCAGGGGTGTGGTAGCTAGATGTTTCTTAAGACACTGGTTGTAGGCCCCATCGGTACCAACTGCTACCTTATAGGTTGCCAGGAAACAAAGGAAGGGGCTATCATTGACCCCGGTGCTGAAGGCCAGCGAATTCTTGCGGCAGCCGGGGAAGCTGGCTTGAAAATCCGCTATATCATCAATACCCACGGCCATATCGATCACATAGGGGCCAACGGGGTCATAAAAAATGCTACGGGGGCGTCTATCCTGATCCACAGCGATGATGCTCCCTTCCTAATTGATCCCGGGCGCAATCTTTCCGTTCTTATGGGAAGCAGGGAAAGGGGCCCCGGCGCCGATCGCCTTTTACAGGAGGGCGATACCATTACCATCGGCCGGACTATCACCCTGACGGTGCTCCATACCCCGGGGCATACTCCCGGGGGGATTTGCCTACAAGGCGAAGGATTGATTTTTACGGGGGATACCCTGTTTGCCGGTTCCATCGGCCGTACCGACTTTCCCGGCGGCTCCTTCAACCAGCTCATTAATTCCATTAAAGAAAAACTTTTTGTCCTGGACGATGACCTGAAAATTTATCCCGGCCACGGCCCGGCGTCTACCATTGGCGCCGAGCGGGTTGATAATCCTTTCTTTTAGTTAACGGAGGCTTGAGATGCTGACGAGTCGACCACGGGGTACGGAAGACATCCTACCGGAAGAGATAAACCGCTGGTACTTTGTGGAAAATACCGCCAGGCAGGTGAGCCGGCTTTACGGTTACCGGGAAATCCGCACGCCCGTTTTTGAACATACCGAGCTTTTTAATCGCGGCGTCGGGGATACTACCGATATTGTGGAAAAGGAAATGTATACCTTTACCGATCGCGGCGGGCGCAGTTTGACCCTTAGACCGGAAGGCACGGCGCCGGTGGTGCGGGCCTTCCTGGAACATCACCTGGAGGCAGGGGGATTACCGGTAAAGCTATTTTATCTTGGTCCCATGTTCCGTTACGGCCGTCCCCAGGCCGGCCGGCTGCGCCAGTTTCACCAGTTTGGAGTGGAGGCCTTTGGTTCCCGTGACCCGGCCCTGGACGCCGAGGTTATCGCCCTGGCCATGGATTTTTACAACCGCCTGGGGTTGAAGGAGCTGGAACTGCATTTAAACAGCGTCGGTTGCCCTGCCTGCCGTCCCCGGCACCGGGAGAAACTACAGGAGTACCTCAGGCCCTACCTTGGTGATCTATGCCCAACCTGCCAGGGGCGTTTTGATCGTAACCCGTTGCGCATCTTTGACTGCAAGAACACGGTATGCCAGGAAATCGTGGCCGGGGCGCCGACGATCGTCACCTGCCTTTGCCCGGACTGCGGCCAGCATTTTGCGCGCGTTCAAGAGTACCTGCAAGAACTGGCAATTGACTTTATCCTGGACGAGCGCCTGGTACGCGGCCTTGACTACTACACCAATACGGCCTTTGAAATAATGGTTAAGGGCATCGGCGCCCAGGGTTCTATTGGTGGCGGCGGGCGCTATGATGGCCTGGTAGAAGCCCTGGGGGGGAAACCGGTGCCGGGAATCGGTTTTGGCCTGGGGCTGGAACGCATCTTGCTTGCCCTTGAAGCCCAGGGCCGGGAGCAGGTGCCAGGTGGAGGGGTAGATGTTCTGGTGGTGACGGCCGGCACCGGTGCAGAGAAGGTGGCAGTCCGACTGCTGGCCGATCTGAGAGCGGCCGGGCTGAAAGCAGATAAAGATTACCTGGGCCGCAGCCTCAAGGCCCAGATGAAATATGCCAATCGCTACCCGGCCAGGATGGCAGTAATCCTTGGGGAAGAAGAACTGGCCCGGGGGCGGGTCCTGGTACGCCGCCTGGATAGCGGGGTCCAGGAAGAAATACCTTTAGACGCAGCAGCAGCTTACTGCCGGCAGGAAAAGGAGCGTGGATTTAGTGGTTGAATCTATATCCGGGCTGCACCGCACCCATTGCTGCGGGGAGCTCGGGACAATTGATACGGGTAAAGAAGTAACCCTTATGGGCTGGGTGCACCGTCGCCGCGATCACGGCGGCCTAATCTTTATCGACTTGCGGGATCGGTCTGGCCTGGTCCAGGTTGTCTGTGACCCGGAGGCAGGAACGGCCTTTAAGAAAGCCGAAGAGGTCCGCAATGAATATGTAGTTGCGGTTAGGGGCAATGTACGACTGCGACCGGAGGGAACGGCCAATCCCCGGCTGGCCACCGGTGATATTGAAGTAGAGGCGCGGGAATTGCGTATCCTCAACCCGGCCAAGACGCCACCCTTTTACATTGAGGATGACATAGCCGTCGATGAAGCCCTGCGCCTGCGTTACCGCTACCTGGATTTGCGCCGGCCGGAGATGCAGGACATTATGCACCTGCGTTACCGGACTACCAGGGCCATTCGCGATTTCCTGGACGGCCGGGGTTTCTGGGAGATTGAAACGCCTATGCTTACCCGCAGCACCCCTGAAGGGGCGCGGGATTTCCTGGTGCCCAGCCGCCTGCGGCCGGGGGAATTCTTTGCCCTGCCCCAGTCGCCCCAGCTCTTTAAACAAATTCTCATGGTGGCCGGTATAGAGCGTTACTTCCAGATCGTCCGCTGTTTCCGGGATGAAGACTTAAGGGCCGACCGCCAGCCGGAGTTTACCCAGCTGGATATGGAGATGTCTTTTATCCAGCGCGAAGATATTCTAAACCTGGTGGAAGAATTAATGGCCTATGTTTTCCGGGAAACCCTGGGGGTGGAAATTGACCTCCCCCTGCCCCGGCTGACCTATAAGGAAGCCATAACCCGCTATGGAACCGACAAACCCGATTTGCGCTTTGGACTGGAGATTTTCGACGTTTCCGACGTGGTTGGAGGTTGTGGCTTCAAGGTTTTTGCCGACGCAGTAGCAAAGGGCGGGGTTGTACGGGGGCTGTGCGTTCCCGGCGGCGCCGGTTTTTCCCGCCGGGAACTGGATGAATTAACGCAGCAGGCCGTGACATCCGGGGCTAAAGGCCTGGCCTGGATGGCCCTTGCGGCCGGTGAAATCCGCTCTCCCATTGCCAAATTCTTTACCGGTGAAGGGCTTCAGGAACTGGTAGCCAGGGCAGGCGGCAGGGAAGGAGAGCTGCTCCTGTTTGTAGCCGATAACGAGACAGTAGCTGCCTCTGTCCTGGGGTCTTTACGCCTGGAACTGGGACGTCGGTTACATCTCTATGACCCGGAGCAACTGGCCTTTACCTGGGTGACGGATTTTCCTCTTCTGGAATACAGCCCGGAGGAAAAACGCTACGTGGCCGTCCATCACCCCTTTACCATGCCCATGGAAGAGGACTGGCCCTTGCTCGATATAGAGCCTCTAAAGGTGCGTGCCCTGGCATACGACCTGGTTTTAAACGGCGTTGAGCTTGGCGGGGGCAGCATCCGTATCCATCGCCGTGATATCCAGGAAAAAATGTTCAGCCTTCTTGGCTTTTCCCCGGAGGAGGCGCAGGAAAAATTCGGATTCTTGCTGGAGGCCTTTGAGTACGGCACCCCGCCCCACGGTGGTATTGCCTTTGGCCTGGACCGGATGATCATGCTCATGGCCCGGAGGGATACCATCCGCGACTGCATCGCCTTCCCCAAAACCCAGAGCGGTACCTGCTTGATGACGGCGGCTCCTTCTACTGTCGCTCCAGAACAACTCCTGGAACTGCACCTTAAAACAACCGCCCGTCCGGCGGGAAAACAATACAGTACTGGAAAAGCATAGCACTTGCAATCCCTTTAAGTTTATGTTAAGATTATGCTTGCAACAGGAGGAAATAAAAAATTCACCCTGCGATGTTCGTGTCGCACCGTGGAGTTTTGAGCCAACACCTATACAAAGGGAGCCCTGCCTCTGGGCGTGGCTTGCAGGCCCCCTTGTAGGGGAAGCAAAAAGCGTCCAGGGAGGCACCCACCTGCGGAGAGCGGGTTCATTAAACACACGGTGAGCACGGCATTTGTGGGGTTTTTATTTTCAGGTGGGCAAGATGGAAAGTTTCTGGACCCGCACGGAAATGCTCATTGGTCCTGAAGGGCGGGCCCGCCTGGCAGCATCCCGGGTAGCGGTAATAGGAACCGGCGGCGTCGGTTCCTTTGCTGTGGAGGGCCTGGCCCGGGCAGGTATAGGCTACCTGGAACTGGTGGACCCAGATATAGTCCGTCCCAGCAACATCAACCGCCAGGTACCGGCTTTACATACAACCCTTGGCCGGCCAAAGGTCGAAGTCATGGCCAGGCGGTGCCGGGAGATTAACCCGGAGGCGGTAATTGTTACCCGGCAGGAAGCGTACAGCCCGGCAACGGGCTCCAAATTTGTCCGGCCCGACCTGGACTACCTGGTGGATGCCATTGACAGCGTGGGGGCTAAAATTGACCTCCTCGCGACAGCCTTGCAAACGGGGGTACCTGTGGTCAGCAGCATGGGGGCAGGTAACCGGATGGATCCCACCCGTTTAAAGGTGGCCGACATCAGCGCCACCCGTGGGTGTCCCCTGGCACGGGTTGTGCGACGGGGATTAAAAGCCAGAGGTATAACCTATGGATTGACGGTAGTCTATTCCGAAGAAGTTCCCATTACGCCCCGGACCAACCCGGAACTGGCACCAGGCGAGCGCCGGCCACCCGGAAGTATGGTTTTTGTCCCGGCCGTAGCGGGGTTAATGCTGGCCAGCGTGGTTGTACGGGACCTCCTTTCCCGGAATAATTGTTAGTTGCCGGGGTGGCAAATATCCTTTATACTGGATAAGGGTATCACGGGAAAGGAGGTTAGAGGAGTGAGCAGGAAACCGGGCGAAGAAAGTTCGTATGCTCCCCAGCGGGACGATTTACTACTCCGCCTGCGGAAGATAGAAGGCCAGGTTAAAGGTATCCAGCGTATGATTGAAGAGGACAAGTATTGTGTGGATATTCTTATTCAAATTGCCGCAGCGCGGGCAGCCCTGAAAAAGGTTGGAACCATGATTTTTGAAGCCCATGTCCGCGGCTGTGTCCGGACGGCAATCGTTAACCAGGAAGATGGAGAAATAATTAATGAATTAATTGATGTATTAAATCGTTTCACCAGTTAAAATGAGAAGGAGGGAAAAGGTTTGGCCTCACCAAATATAATTACCCTTAGTGATGCCGATTTTAAAGAAGAAGTCCTTGACGCCCAGATTCCGGTTCTGGTTGACTTCTGGGCCGGGTGGTGTGGTCCCTGCCGGATGATTGCACCAATAGTAGAAGGACTGGCAGAGGAATACCGGGGCAGGATAAAGGTGGCTAAGGTAAATGTCGATGAATATCAAGGTTTAGCAGCGCAATACGGTATTATGAGCATTCCTACCCTCCTGTTATTTAAAAACGGCGAGGTTGTCTCTCGCCTCGTTGGATACCAGTCAAAAGAAAAACTGGTGCAGGTGCTGGAAAAGTATTTATAAAGCATCGAAAGAGCCCACCGGTAGATAACGTGCCACCCGGTGGGCTTTTTATATTTTAAATTATTCCTTAAGCCTTGCTGTCACCCTTGCTATGCCTACGCTGCTGCCAGGCTATTTTTAATTGCCCTTCCCGGCCGTAGTTGCTGGGATGATAAAAAATCTTTCCCCGGAGGTTGTCAGGAAGGTACTCCTGTTCGACCCAACCGCCGGGATAATCGTGGGGGTACTTATATCCCTTCCCATGGCCGAAGGCGGCTGCTCCCCGGTAATTTGCATCCCGCAGGTGGATGGGTACTGGCGCGGCCGTTTCTTTTTCTACCGCTGCCAGGGCAGCGTCGATAGCTTTGATGACCGAATTGCTTTTGGGAGCCAGGGCAATATAAATAGTAGCTTCGGCTAAGATTATCCGGCCTTCCGGCAGGCCTACCCGTTCCACCGCCTGGGCGGCGGCACTGGCCACCACCAGGGCCTGGGGATCGGCCAGGCCCACATCCTCGGCGGCGTGGATGAGGAGTCGCCGCGCCAGGAAAGCCGGATCTTCCCCGGCATAAATCATCCGGGCCAGCCAGTAAAGGGCGGCGTCGGGGTCCGAGCCGCGCATGCTTTTAATCCAGGCCGAGACGCAGTCATAATGCTGGTCACCGTCCCGGTCATAGAGGACGGCCCGCTGCTGGATGGCCTCTTCGGCAACCCTGAGGGTAAGGTAGCGGTAGCCTTTTTCGTCCGGCGGGGTGGTGAGGACGGCAAACTCCAGGGCGTTTAAGGCTACCCGGGCATCGCCGTTAGCTACCCGGGCCAGGTGCTCCAGGGCTTCCGCTTCAACTACGACATTGAATCTGCCAAGTCCCCGTTCCGGATCTTCCAGAGCCCGGCGGAGAAGGGCCAGGATGGCCTGGTCAGATAAAGCCTCCAGGCGGAAGATCCTGGAGCGGGAACGAATGGCGGCATTAACCGTAAACATGGGGTTTTCAACGGTGGCACCGATAAGGGTCAGCAATCCTTCCTCGACGCAAGGGAGGAGGGCGTCCTGGATATTTTTGGCCCAGCGGTGAATTTCATCAACAAAAATGACCGTCTTTTGCTGGTAGTATTTTTCCCGCTCCCTGGCGGCGGCAATGACCCGGCGGATATCATTAATACCGTCTAAAACGGCATTTAAAGATTCAAAATGGGCCCTGGTCATACGGGCGATTATCCGTGCCAGGGTTGTTTTGCCGCTCCCGGGAGGACCCCAGAGGATAATGGAACCCAGGCTGTCGTTCTCAATAGCCCGCCGTAGCAGGGTGCCGGGACCCACGATTTTTTCCTGGCCGATAAATTCATCTAAAGTACGGGGCCGCATCCTTACGGCCAGGGGAGCGCGTGCCTCCCGGTTTTCCTCGCTGGCCTGCTCGAATAGATCCATTAATAACACCTCAACTCTATTCTAACATTTTACAACGGCATGTAAAACCGGCTGGAAGATTTACGCCGGCTCCTGCTGGAACAGGCCAGGGAGATTGTCAGCATGATAGCGATTAGGATTAATTTTTTTGCCCCGGTAAACTTTTATTTAACGTATAACCCGTACCACCTCTTCCAGGGAACGGCGCGGCCGCGGTGATGGCTTCTGGTCGGGGTAACCCACCGGTATGATGGCTACCGGCCGCAGGTTAGGTGGTAAAGAAAGGATGCGGCTTACCTCAGCTTCACTGAAAGCTCCTACCCAGCAGGTCCCCAGGCCATAGCCGGTGGCGGCCAGCATGAGATTAGTGACGGCTGCAGCCGTATCCTGCAAGCAATAAAGATAGCGGCCCCGTTCACCGTAAGCGGTTGCGGCCCTTTCCGGATCGGCGCATACCACAATGACGACCGGCGCCTGGGCAACAAACTTCTGGCCCAGGGCTGCCCGGGCTATGGCCTCTTTTAGATCATCCTTGTAGATGCAATAGAAAAACCACGGCTCCACGTTACCGGCCGAAGGCGCGGCGCAGGCTGCTTCCAGCAGGCGGCCAATGGTAGCTTCGGGAATGGGGTCAGGCTTGAAACGGCGGATGCTCCGGCGTTCTTTAATGGCAGCAATTACGTCTTTAGTCAAGGTCATGCCTCCCTTGCTCAATCTTCAATACTAGAAACTAGCATAACTTACCAGGAAAATCAAGCCCTGGTAATCTGCACACATTTTCTAGGCCTGCCCGGGAAATGAATAATTTTGGCGCATGTACATGGATTATTACCATGATTGTATATTTACCTGTCGATCAGGATAATTTAAAGCTGAGTAAAAAAGTCGACTTTAGCGTTGACAAAACCCGAGTTAATTGCTAAGATATTATTACCGAGCAAATCACTAGGGATTGGAGGTGATGGGGTGAAACTCTCGACGCGGGGCGAATACGGCCTGCGCGCCATGTTTGACCTGGCCCAGCATTACGGCGAAGGCCCCATCCCTATTAAAAGCGTAGCCGAAAGGCAAGAGATATCTGAACACTACTTAGAACAGCTCATTGCCGTTTTGCGTAAAGCCGGCCTGGCGAAAAGCGTCCGGGGCGCCCAGGGCGGTTATATCCTGGCCCGCGACCCGGAGGAAATTACCGTGGGGGATATTATCCGCGTGCTGGAGGGTCCCATTGCTCCGGTTGATTGCCTGAATGACAGGGAAGGTGAATGCTGCGAGCGGGCAGAGACCTGTGTCACCAGGGGCATCTGGGAAAAGGTGCGGGACAGCATCAGCAGCGTCCTGGACAGCTTTACCCTGGCCGACATGGTAGATAAAGCAAGTAAAATGCAGCAAGACGATAAACATTATATGTATTATATCTAGCGAAAGAAAAGGGTGGAATTATGCGCAGGGTTTACCTTGATCACAGCGCTACTACGCCGGTCCGGCCCGAAGTCCTGGAAGCCATGCTGCCCTTTCTCAAGGAGGACGCCCTTGGCAATCCTTCCACCATTTACAGCTACGGCCGGGAGGCGAAAAAAGCCCTGGATGAAGCCCGGGAAAAGGTAGCGTACTTGATTGGCGCCCGGCCCGAGGAGGTCTTTTTTACCAGCGGCGGCACTGAGGCCGACAACCTGGCCCTTATAGGCACGGCGGCGGCCAACGAGAAAAAGGGCCGCCATATTATAACCTCCAGCATCGAACACCACGCCGTCCTGCACACGGCCCAGTATTTAATGCGCCAGGGTTTTAAAGTAACTTTCCTGCCGGTGACCCCGGAAGGCCTGGTACGGGTGGAGGATGTAGAAGAAGCAATTACCGACGAAACCATTCTCATCAGCGTCATGCACGTCAACAATGAAGTAGGTACTATACAGCCCATTAAAGAAATAGGGCATCTGGCCCGGGAACGCGGGATTATCTTCCATACCGATGCCGTCCAGAGTGTAGGCAAGATCCCCGTTGATGTCGATGAACTGAATGTGGACTTGCTCTCGGCCTCCGCCCATAAGATATACGGTCCTAAAGGCGTGGGCTGCCTTTATATACGTAAAGGTACGAGGATTACCCCCATCCTGCACGGGGGCGGCCAGGAGCGCAAGCGCCGGCCGGGTACGGAAAACATGCCGGGAATTGTAGGTTTTGGCCGGGCGGCGGAACTGGCCGGAAAGGAACTGCCCCACGAGATGAAACGACTGCAAGCCCTGCGGGACAAGCTAATAGATGGCATCCTTGAGCGGATTGAGGATGTCCAGGTAAACGGTGACCGGGAAAACCGGGTGGCCACCAACGCCAATTTCAGCTTCCGCTATGTAGAAGGCGAATCCCTGCTTTTAAGCCTGGACATGAAGGGTATCTGCGCCTCCAGTGGTTCGGCTTGCACATCCGGTTCCCTGGATCCGTCCCATGTCCTGCTGGCCATGGGTATACCCCATGAAGTGGCCCATGGGTCGGTACGCATGACCCTGGGCCGTGATAATACGGAAGCCGATATTGACTACGTCCTGGAAGTGATGCCCGAAATAGTAACCCGCTTGCGGGCCATGTCGCCCCTGTACAACAAATAAAAGGAGAAACAAAGGAGTGAGCAGGGTGTATTCCGAAAAGGTTATGGACCATTTTACCAATCCTCGCAATGTGGGCGAGATTGAAAACCCAAGCGGTGTCGGTGAAGTGGGCAACCCCGTTTGCGGTGATATCATGCGCCTGTACATCCAGGTGGAAGATGGCGTTATTAAGGATTGTAAGTTTAAAACCTTTGGCTGCGGCGCCGCCATTGCAACCAGCAGCATGGTGACGGAACTGGTCAGAGGAAAAACAATAGAAGAAGCGCTGCAAATAACCAATAAGGCGGTAGCCGAGGCCCTGGACGGCCTGCCGGCCCAGAAGATGCATTGTTCCAACCTGGCCGCCGATGCCCTGCATAAAGCCATTGAAGATTACCGGAATAAGAATAAAAAGGTTTCTTGAGTGAACAATACTAAATCCAGGGGGGTGGCCAAAGCGGCCCACAAGGCAAAAGTTATGGTGGCCATGAGCGGCGGCGTGGACAGTTCTACGGCCGCCGCTTTATTGAAGGAAGCCGGCTATGAGGTAATCGGCGTTACCCTGGACCAGTGGCCTGAGGGCACACCGCCTCCGGCAGGAGAAACCGGCTGTTGCAGTCTCGCTGCCGTGGACGATGCCCGCCGGGTGGCCGGCATCCTGGAGATACCATATTACGTCTTGAACTTTCGCGAGGTTTTTGAGCGCGAAGTTATCGATTATTTCGTTTCCTCCTATCTGCAAGGGGAAACTCCCAATCCCTGCATAGCCTGCAACCGTAAGGTACGCTTTGACGTCCTTTTAAAAAAGGCGCGCGCCCTGGGTATGGATTACCTGGCCACCGGCCATTATGCCCGGCGACTTTACGATGCCGGGCGCGGCCGGTATCTCCTGGCCAAGGGGCGCGATCCTGATAAGGACCAGAGCTACTTCCTTTATTCCTTTACCCAGGAACAGCTGGCCCATACCCTCCTCCCCCTGGGGGACTATACCAAACAGGAAGTGCGCCGGCTTGCCAAAAGATATGGCCTGCCGGTTGCTGAAAAGGCCGAATCCCAGGATATTTGCTTTATCACGGAGGGGGATTATCGCGATTTTCTCCGGAGCAAGGCGGCGCAGGCTATAAAACCTGGTCCCATCCTGGATGTTAGGGGGCAGGTGGTTGGCTGGCATGAGGGGCTTCCTTATTACACCATCGGCCAGCGCAAAGGCCTGGGCCTGGCCCTGGGTAAGCCCTGCTTTGTGGTAGCCCTGGATCCAGAACGCAATGCCGTTATTGTCGGCGGCAAAGAAGACCTGGAGCGACGCGTCCTTTATGCCCGGGATAACAATTACATCCTGTGGGGGGAACTGCCCTCCCGGGCCCGGGTAACGGCGAAAATTCGTTACCGGGCCCCCGAGGCGGCAGCTACCTGGTATCCCATGGCAGATGGCCATGCCAGGCTGGAATTTGATGAGCCCCAGCGAGCCGTTACCCCCGGCCAGGCCGTGGTATACTACCAGGACGACCTGGTGGTAGGAGGCGGTACCATTGAGGCTGCTTTTGATTATGAGTGAAGCGCATGTCGATAACCTTCCCCGGTTATACTAGAGGAAGGTTATCTTTTTTAACGGGGGTTTGAGTATGCCCAAGGGGAGGGAACTGGTCGGTTTGCCGGTCATCAGCCAGGACCGGGGAGAGGAGTTAGGGCGGGTCCAGGACCTCCTCTACGACGAGAAAACAGGCCTTTTAAAGGCTCTTGTCCTGGCCGACGGCACCTGGTTGCAACAGCCCCGGGTGATATCCTTTGAGGAACTGCAGGGCCGGGGACCCAAAATCTTTACCGTTACCGGTGCAGGGGCCATAGGCAATGAACTGCCGGAGGGGTTCAGGCGCTGGCAGGAGATAAAGGGCCTTCGCCTTTTAAACCGGGAGGGCCTGGAATTGGGCCTGGTGGAAGATCTCGTTGTTGATCTTCCTTCTGGGAGGGTAAGAGCCCTGGAGATATCAACGGGGTTGGTGAATGACCTCCTGGAAGGGCGCCGGGAAATTCCTCTCACCGGTGAAGTAGAGTGGGGAGCACAGGAAGTGATCATGGGTTGAGTATCTTAGGGAGTGAGTAAAATGTTAAACTGCCCCCATTGTGGGAGTAGGGCCATCGGAAAAATCGGAAGCGATCAATATTACTGCTGGGATTGTTTCGTAGAATTTAACGATCGCTGGGAGATTTTTAATGTTGCTGAGGACGGAACCTTAATATCCCTGGAAGGGTAGGGGGCAAAGTAAGCTTGAGTTTCTGGCGTGGGTTTATTGCCGGTAGTATCGTGGGGGCCATAATCGGAAGTACTTTTAAATGTCCCCGGGAAACACCGCCGTTGCCGGCAGATCCGGTAACAGTCATGTCCCAGGAGGAAACCGTCCCGGACCGCCCCAGGGGAGTTGTTCGCCGTCGCTCCAAGGGCAGGCTTTAGGCTGGGAAAGATATGACGGTAAAGCGGGCTTTAAAAATCTGGCGCCTGGCCGGGGCCGGGCTTTTCCTGGCCGCGGCCTTGTTTTTCCTGTACCGGGTGCGAGGGGTTTTAACACCTTTCTTCCTGGCGGCCTTCCTGGCTTATCTATTAAAGCCGGCCATGATGAAGCTGGAGAAAAAGGGTTTAAAGCGCCCCCTGGCTATTTTATTATTGTATCTCCTTATCCTGGTCCTTTCCCTGCCGGTATTTTTCTTTATTTTGCCCAGGCTAATCCGGGAATTAAATGAATTCCTTATCCGGTTACCTGCCTTAACGGCCGAGGTTGAGGGCTTGCTTCAGGCTTTTTACCAGCGGTACAATCAAGTAGCCATACCTGCCGGCCTGCGGCGGCTTCTGGACGAATCCCTAATCAATATAAGCATCACCTTCCAGCAGGAAGCCCGCCGGGCCCTCCAGGCCATCCTCGATCTCCTGGCCGGGGCCACCAGCTTCCTCCTGGCGCCAATTTTAGCCTACTACTTATTACGCGACGGTGAGCAAATCGGCCGGGCGGCCAGCCACCTGCTACCTATCCAGATGAAGGAAGATTTTTTAGGCCTGTGGCTGGAAATTGACCGGGTATTGACCAGCTTCATCCGCGGCCACCTGCTGGTGTCCCTGATTGTAGGTTTTCTAACCGGTCTGGGCCTTGCCATGGTTGGTTCACGGTACGCAGTAATCCTGGGTATAGTAGTGGGCCTGGCCGATTTAATTCCTTATTTTGGACCGGTAATCGGTGCCATACCCGTCCTGGCCCTGACCCTGCTGGAATCAAAGAAAACGGCCCTTTACGCCCTGGTCATCATGGTAATTGTCCAGCAGGTTGAGGGTAGTTTGCTGGCACCTCGTATCTTAAGTGAGAGTGTCGGTCTCCACCCTTTGGTAATTATATTTGCCCTCCTGGCCGGCGGTGAACTCTGGGGGGTGAGCGGCCTGCTTTTGGCCGTGCCCCTGACGGCTATCGGGTACATTATAGTGAAATTTATCTGGGCACGCCTGGTGGGGAGTTGATTTGAAGTTAAAATTTTACTATATGGCAGGAATTCTGCTCCCGATGTGGAAATAAATTAACTGTAAGTTAAAAATGATAATCTGATTAAAGTAAAATTAAGTCGCGTTTAGAGGAGGATAACTGGATGCACGAGGAAATCATTAAAAGGATTAAGGCGGAAGTAGACAGGTACCGGGAGGATATAATCCAGTTTTTACGGGATATAGTAGCCATCCCCAGCCCCAACGGGGACATTAAAGCAGTGGCCGAGCGCATCGGCCAGGAAATGCGAAAATTGGATTTTGATGAAGTTTTCCTGGACAGCATGGGCAACATAGTTGGCCGTATTGGCAGCGGCTCGAAAATCCTTCTTTACGACAGCCATATTGATACGGTTGATATAGCCGATTCCGGGCAGTGGCAGTGGGACCCCTACAAGGGTAAAATCGAGAACGGCATTTTCTACGGCCTGGGAGCCGGGGATGAGAAAAATTCCACCCCGGGGATGGTATACGGTCTTAAAATTATGAGGGACCTGGGACTGACGCGGGATTTTACCCTTTATTACTTCGGCAACATCGAAGAAATCTGCGACGGTGTGGCCCCCAACTCCCTGGTGGTCACGGATAAGATTAAACCCGACTTTGTCGTTATCGGTGAGCCGACGAAAATGAATATCTACCGCGGTCACCGTGGCCGCGTGGAGATGAAGGTCACAACCAAGGGCCGTACCTGCCATGCCAGTGCCCCCGAGCGCGGGGTAAATGCTGTTTATAAGATGGCAGAGATTATCAAGGCTGTAAGCCAAATGGGGGACAAGTTTATTGATGATCCCTTCCTGGGAAAGGGATCCATTGCCGTAACAGATATCCACTGCAAAACGCCTTCCATCAATGCCCTGCCCGATGAATGCTTTATTTACATCGACCGCCGCCTTACCTTTGGTGAAACCCGGGAAATGGCCGTGGAGCAGGTGCGCAAGGTAGCTGAACCCCACGGGGGCGTAGTGGAAGTACTGGAATTTGATGAACCCAGCTACACCGGCTTTGTCTTTAAAGTCGATAAATACTTCCCGGCCTGGGCCCTGCCGGAGGACCACTTCCTGGTGAAGGCCGGCCTCAAAACCTATGAGCAGCTTTTTGGCCGACCCACAGGCGTAGGCAAGTGGGTTTTCAGCACCAACGGTACCTACTGGATGGGCAAAGCCGGTATCCCTGCCATCGGCTTCGGACCTGGCGATGAGGTATATGCTCACACTGTCCTCGACCAGGTACCCGTTGAAGACGTAGTCCGATCCACCGAGTTTTACGCCTTTTTCCCGACGATCTTAAGCGAGATGCTGGCTAAATAAATGCAGTGCTGCAGCCCCTCAACTGCGAGGGGCTTTATTCTATATTAGCTCTATATCATGTAAAATAATGGCGGGACGCCGACAGGCACATCCATAGTCACTTAGTCACCGCCTTCTTTACAATGGCGATCGGTTTTCTACGGCGAAAAGCTTATGTTCTTTTTTATCCGGTATACTTTCGGCAAGCACACGGATGTGATATTATAATTCTACTAGTATATTCAGAATATCACCTGCTTTCCTCCCGGGAGATTAAGAGTGAAAACGGAGAGGTAAATATTGAAACATTGTATTATTTGCTTACAGAAGCTACCGCTTTTTAAGAAATCCGTCGGCGGCCCACCCTACCTCATTTTATCAGCTAAGTTAAAGAAGTGCAGGGAAGAGACACCCTGGTTTTTGGGGTTTTCAATTTGGAAAAACACCAGAACCTGCTTAAAACTAGGGTCAAGGTAGCCGCCGTTGCTGTGAAGAAGGATTATCGTTTAACGGTAAAGCCCGGGCCAAAGGTAATGAAGTATTATTTATGGTGGAAAGGGTTGACGTCTTGCTATGACTGCAGGTAACTCAGCCGGTAAGCTAGTTGTCCTCTGGACAAGCGGGGACAGAGAAGTCGCCGAGAAAATGGTGTTTATGTATACCCTTAATGCCAGAGTCCGGGAGTGGTGGCAGGATGTCACTTTGATCGTCTGGGGCCCTTCCGCCAGACTCCTGGTAAACGACGCTGACTTGCAAGATTACCTGAAAAAGCTCCAGGAAGCGGGCGTAAAGGTGATGGCCTGCAAAGCCTGCACTGATAGCTACGGTGTTTCCGCGTCCCTGGCCAGCCTTGGTATAGAAGTAAAATACATGGGAGAACCCTTCACCCATTACTTGCAGGGCGATTATAAGGTTATTACAATTTAACCTGTAAGTTAAGCTCACTCAAAATTAAATGTACCAAGGAAAAGAGATAGACCTGCGATGTTCTGTCGACAGGTCTATCCCTCTTTTTAATTACCTGAAACAGGTATAGTGCCTGAACTTAAAAGACTATTGATACTGTATCAGCTTCTGAATTAAATTGGTGAAATGATTTAAACCCAACGGGCGAATTTCAATTGGTACGCCCGTGTAATCAAAAAATTCAAGTAATTTTTCCTCGTCAACTGTGCTTATACCGCTATCCAGGAATAAAATTCTTTCGTACCTGCCAAAATTGAGATGCGCTTCGGTTTTATCCCATCCCAGGTTTTCCGCAAAAATTTCTTTCCAGTGCCGCAACAACCCGACGTCAGGTAAAAAGTGCGTGCTTCCTGGTTGAATTGTTCTCTTCGCTCCTGTCCCAGCAAAGTGCCGATACAGTCGGGTTCCTCTGGCTGGCGGAATTTGTATTTCCGCTGCCAAGTTTTCATCTCAGGGTGACATTGGCTGCCATAAATTAAAACAAGATTTTTGCCGCAGCAATCTTCCAGAGCGGGCACAAGCTTCTGCCCTAACTGCCTGTTGTCAACATGGAGTCCAGGAGTCAAACAGGAAAGTTCGGCTTTAAATGCAGGTCGTTTAAAACCTTCTTGAGTTCTCCGGCCAGAACGCTGCAACAGATAAATTTAAGGTCTGCCATTGTTGCGCCTCCTCAAGTTTTAATTTTTTAGTATAGCTTGATTATATAGCAGCAAAACATCGGAGTATGTAAAATAATTTACCCGATCTCAATTGGACTAAAACGAAACCCACTTTTCTCTAGCAAAATGTTGCTATAAGGGTAAAATAGGGGCAGAGGTGATGTTTGATGGGTAGCATGGAGTTACCCTTGTTTAAACGGGCCGATTTCTGGGAAGAGTCCTGGCAGGAGGAGCGCCGGCAGTCCCTCTATGGCCGGCGCCGGCCGAATCGCGATGGTACCGGCTACTGGAACAGGCGCGCCGGCCATTTTGCCCGCCTGGCCGGTGGGGAAGAGGGGAAGCAGAGGGTGGCCCAGGTCCTCCACTGGCTGGGGCACCACGGCGGTTTGGACCGGGACCTGGAGATCCTGGATATCGGTTGCGGCACGGGCAACTATGCCCTGCCCCTGGCCCGCCGGGCGCGGCGGGTGGTAGCCCTGGACCCGGCAGAGGAGATGCTGGCCATTTTAAAGGAGCGGGCCGGAGAAGAGGGCATAACCAATATTGAGCCGGTCCAGATGACCTGGGAGGAGGTGGACCTGGATAAACAGGGCTGGCGGGGAAGCTTTGACCTGGTCCTGGCCCTCATGAGCCCGGGGATTAAGGATGCGGCCACTTTAAGAAAAATGATTGCCGCTTCCCGGGGCGCCTGTATCCTGGCAGGCCATTTGCGCCAGGAGAACAGCGGCCGCAGGGAATTATGGCAGCAGTTCATTGGCGGGGAAATGCCGGGAATACCTGCGGACGTCCTCTATATTTTCCATCTCCTTTATGCCTGGGGATACGCCCCTTCCCTGGAATTGGAGCGGCGGGTAAGTACCAGAGAAATGGAACCTGATCAGGCCGTTGAGGAAATGGAGATATTTTTTTATCCTTACCTGGAACTAACGCCGGCGGTACGCAGGGCTATTGTGGATTATGTCCGGGGTCATCTGGTAAACGGCCGCTATCTTTCCCGCCGGGAAATTACGGCCGGTTATCTTTTCTGGAACGTCAACTTTGATTGACATCCTTCGCCGCTTCAGGTATAATGTAGAAAAATTAGCCGGGAGAACCTCGTTCACCGCCCCGGGGCGGGGGCGAGGTTTAGTTTTGATGAGGAGTTGACCTTTTTTGACGGGGAATGAGCTCCGGGAGAAATTTTTAAGTTTTTTCGCCGGTAAGGGTCATACCATTGTTCACAGTTCTTCCCTGGTGCCGGCGAACGATCCGACCCTGCTCTTTACCAATGCCGGTATGGTCCAGTTTAAAGACGTTTTCCTGGGCTTGGACCGGCGCCCTTTTAAACGCGCGACGACAGCCCAGAAGTGTGTCCGGGCTGGGGGCAAGCATAACGATCTGGATACCGTCGGGCGTACGGCCCGTCACCATACTTTTTTTGAAATGCTGGGTAACTTCTCCTTTGGCGACTACTTCAAGGATGAGGCTATTGCTTTCGCCTGGGAATTTTTGACGCGGGTCCTGGAGTTACCGCCGGAACGCCTCTGGATTACCGTCTATAAGGATGATGATGAAGCCTACCGCCTCTGGCAGGAAATAGCCGGTATTCCGGCCGGGCGGATTGTGCGTATGGGTGAAAAGGATAATTTCTGGGCTATGGGCGACACTGGTCCCTGCGGTCCCTGCAGCGAGATTATTTATGACCGCGGGCCGGAGCATGCCTGCAGGGCTACCCAATGCGCCCTGGGGGTATGTGACTGTGACCGCTGGCTGGAGATCTGGAACCTGGTTTTTATGCAGTATGAAAGGGATAACGATGGTAATTTAACGCCTTTACCCCGCCCCAGCATTGATACCGGTATGGGCCTGGAGCGAATGGCCTCAATTTTACAGGGTGTGAACAGCAATTTCGACACCGACTTGCTACAGCCTTTGATTAAGGCCATGGAAGCCTTGAGCGGGCGTTCCTATGACCGCGGTGAGGCCGGCTTTCCCTTCCGGGTAATTGCCGATCATGCCCGGGCCTGTACCTTTCTCATTGCCGACGGCGTTTTGCCGGGGAATGAAGGCCGCAGTTACGTCCTGCGTCGTATTTTGCGCCGGGCGGCCCGTTTTGGCAAAGCCCTGGGGGTGGAGGAGCCCTTCCTTTACCGCCTGGTAGATACGGTAGTAGATATTATGAGCCAGGCCTACCCCGAGGTGGCGGAACAGCAGGAGTATATTGCCCGGGTAATGCGCCAGGAAGAAGAGCGTTTCCATGAGACCCTTAATGACGGCATGAGGGTTTTAAACGGCATTATGGAGCGGGCCGGTCATGAAGGGCGGGATACCATCAGCGGCCAGGAAGCTTTTACCCTTTATGATACCTACGGTTTTCCCGTTGACCTGACGGAAGAAATTGCCGGCGAGAAGGGCTTCAAAGTAGATCGAGCGGGGTTTGAAGAGGCCATGGCAGCCCAGCGGGAAAGAGCCCGGGCGGCACGCGAGGACATTAAGGCCTATGAATTTGCCCTGGCCTTTGCCGGGAACCTGGACGACATCGGCGGCACAGGATTTACCGGCTATGAGGCGCTGGAAGATAAAGGTAAGGTCCTGGCCCTGATACGAGAGGGCGAGCGAGTTCCTTACCTGGCCGAAGGGGAAAGTGGCCACGTCGTCCTGGACCGGACGCCTTTCTACCCCGAGGGAGGCGGCCAGATTGGGGACCAGGGTAATATGGCCTGGCCCGGCGGGGAGGCCCGGGTGCATGATGTCCGTCGCCTTCCCGATGGGAAGATTATCCACCAGGTGACTGTAACTGCCGGGAAGATGGCCGGCGGTATGGAAGTAAAGCTCATGGTAGACAGGGAGCGCCGCCTGGCCACTGCCAGAAATCACACCGCTACCCACCTGTTGCACCGGGCTTTAAAGAATGTCCTGGGTGAACACGCCAACCAGGCCGGTTCCCTGGTAACCCCGGAAAGATTGCGCTTTGACTTTACCCATTTTGCTCCCCTGACGGAAGAAGAGCTGCGGGCTATTGAGAAAGAAGTAAATGTCAGGATTCTGGCCGGCTTACCGGTAACGGCCCTGGAGACTTCTTTACAGGAAGCAAAGGCTATGGGAGCCACGGCCCTCTTTGGCGAGAAATATGGAGAACGGGTACGAGTAGTGAAGATAGGCGATTATAGCATGGAGCTGTGCGGCGGCACCCACGTGCGTTCCACCAGCGAAGTCGGGCTCTTCCGGCTTACTGGCGAGAGCAGCATCGGTGCCGGTGTACGCCGGGTAGAAGCGGTAACGGGAGCGGCCGCCCTTGATCTTGTTGGCCGGGAGTACCAGGAGCTGGCCTCGAGCGCCCTTTTACTGAAAGTACCGCCTTTCCAGGTGGCCGGGAGGGTGCAGCAACTCCTGGAAAAAAGCAAGGAAATGGAACGGGAAATCAGCCGCTTGCAAAACAAGCTGGCTACCTATACCGTTAAAGATTTGCTGGCGCAAGTACAGGAAGTTGCCGGGGTACCGGTACTGCAGGCGCGGGTAGATATAACCGATGCCGAAGCTTTAAGAGATTTGGCTGATAAATTGCGGGACAAAATGGGTTCAGGTGTAGTGGTCCTGGGCTCACAGCATGACGGGCGTGTTAATTTTGTTGCCATGGTAAGTAAAGATCTGGTGCAGCAGGGTATTCATGCAGGAAATTTATTGCGCGAGGTGGCCCGGATAGCTGCCGGCGGCGGCGGGGGCCGGCCTGATATGGCCCAGGCTGGCGGCAAAGATCCAAGCAAGCTGGACCAGGCCCTGGCCTACAGCCTTAAGGTAGTTGCCCAGCAGGTTCGCTAAGGGATGCCGGGCACCGCAAGGAGGGTAAAGGCTATGTCTGAAGACATGCAGGAAACAATGATGTTTAAAGTACAAAAAGAAGAGAAGATTAAGGTCCGCAACGTGCTGGAAGAAGTGCAGGCGGCTTTAAAGGAAAAGGGATATGATCCAATAAACCAGTTAATTGGCTATCTCCTTTCAGGAGATCCGGCTTACATTACCAGCCATAAAGGAGCACGCAACTTGATTCGCCGCGTAGAGCGTGATGAAATTATTGCCGAGTTATTGAAAAATTACTTAACCTAAATTAAGGGGGATGATACCCATGGCCCTGTCGGATGTGGAACTGGTGGTTAACCTTTATGCCGAAGGTGATAAATTTTTTGACCTCCTGAAGGCCGCGGTGCGTGACTGGCAGGGAGGCTGGGGGCATGAACGGGAGCGGGCGGCTTTTGCCCTGGAACTTTACCAGCGTGGCCTCGAAACCATGCGCGCTCACCTGCAAGAAGCACGGGAGAAGGCCGAAGGAGGTTTTTTTACTGACCAGGACCAGCGGATTTTGAAGCGGACGGAAGACAGGTTGGCATACTGGGAAAAAAAACTGGAAGAAATCCAGTATAAACCACCGGGAAGATAGGGGCCGTGTTGTACACTACCCTGGGAGCCACAAGAATAGTGGTATCCCGTCTTTGTTTTGGTACCTTGAGCTTAGGCCCGCTCCAGGCGGGCCTAAGCATTGCTGCGGGGAAGAGACTTATCCGTCGTGCCCTGGAACTAGGTGTCAACTTTATCGATACAGCCCAGAGTTATAACACATACCCCTACATCCGGGAGGCCGTGAAGGGATGGCAGGAACCGGTGGTGGTGGCCACCAAATCCTATGACTACACGGCGGAAGGGATGGCCCGGAGCCTGGAGGAGGCCCGGCAGGAACTGGACCGGGATGTTATTGACATCTTTTTGCTTCACGAGCAGGAAACGCCCCTGACCCTGGCCGGCCACCGGCCGGCTCTGGAATACCTTCTGGAGGCCAAAGAGCGCGGCCTGGTACGGGCCGTGGGTATATCTTCCCATACTGTGGCAGCAGTACGAGCGGCAGCCGTAATGCCGGAAATAGATATTATCCATCCCCTTTACAATGAGGCCGGCCTGGGGATACTAGATGGCAGCAGGGAGGAGATGCTGGCCGCCATTACCCTGGCCCGCAGTAACGGCAAGGGAATCTATGCCATGAAGGCCCTGGGCGGTGGGCACCTGGGAAAGCAAGCGCGCCGGGCTCTGGAGTTTGTCCTGACGACGCCAGTTATTGATGCCGTAGCTGTAGGCATGCAATCCCCGGAAGAGGTAGAGGTGAATGTATCCTGGTTTAGCGGCAGCGAGCCGGCGCCGGAGCTTATAGAGCGGGTGCGGGCGAAGAGGCGCAGGCTATTAATTGAAGACTGGTGCCAGGGTTGCGGGTCTTGCGTTAAACGATGTCCCCAGGGAGCTCTATCACTGGTAGACAGGCGGGTGGTTGTTAATCCGGATAAATGCATTCTCTGCGGTTATTGTGCCGGCGCCTGCCGAGATTTCTGCCTAAAGGTGATTTAAATGCGGATTATGGGATTGGATGTAGGCAGCAAAACCATTGGCGTTGCCGTAAGTGATCCTTTAGGCTGGACGGCTCAAGGCGTTACTACTATTCACCGGAAAAACAAAGTTGAGGATATAAAAGCTTTAAAGCAGTTAGTTGTCAGGTACGGCGTCGAAGAGGTGGTGGTCGGCCTGCCACGCAATATGAACGGTACCTTCGGGCCCGGGGCGGCAGAAGCCCGTGCCTTTGCCGCCACGCTGGAGGCGGAACTGGGCCTGCCGGTGCACCTCTATGATGAGCGCCTATCTACTATAGCGGCCGATAAAATCCTCCTGGACGCGGACCTGTCCCGCCGCCGGCGGCGGGCTGTTGTCGACCGGGTAGCGGCCAGCATAATTTTGCAGGGATACCTTGACCGGCGGGGGCAAAATGGGGTATGATAGGCCTATCCTGGAAAAAGGAGTGAGGACATGGCCGACCAGGAAAATACCGTCATCCTGACAGATGATGAAGGGCAGGAATACGAGTTTGTTGTCGTAGATATCCTTAAAGTTGAAGATGACGAGTATGCCATTCTATTGCCGGTGGAAGCCGCTGATACCGAGTCAGCTGAAGCCATTGTGCTAAAGATCGGTATTGATGAAGATGGCAACGAAGTGCTTTATGAGATTGAGGACGAAGACGAGTGGCAGCGCGTGGCTGAAGCCTGGGCAGACGCCCTGGAAGAAGAAGATGAAGCCTGAAGCGAGAAAAGCCCGCCAGGAAGACCTGGCGGGCTTTGCCTTAAATTTACTTTGTATCTTCAACCTCCAGGAGGCATATTATGTTCTAAAAGTTGTTTGCGGGAAGTGGGCCCATGGTCAGGTGGAAACTGGCAGCATTTTTAATTATTATGCTGGGAGTGGCCAGCCTGGCCGAAATGGTAATATTTTTTTCCGGACGTATTATACCGGGTGTAACTGTATGCGGCCGGCCGGTCGGAGGTATGACGCCGGATGCCGCCAGGTTAAAGATCATGGAAATGGCCCCGGAAATCCTGGACCGGGAAATTAAGTTACGCCTTGGTGATAGGGTGGTAACAACCACGCCCCGGAACCTGGGGATGAAAGTTAATATAGATGCTACTATATCCCGGGCCTGGGCCATGGGGCGGACCGGAAATTTAAAGCAACGCCTGGCTGTTTTCATCCCGGACCGACGCAGGCTGGAAGCGGTATATGAATGGGAACAAGAAGACTTCCAGGTAGAATTAAAGCGCCTGGGTTTCGATATTTTAAGGGAGCCTGAAGATGCGCGCCTGGAAATAGATGATAAGGGCAAACCTTACTTAATACCTGCCCGGGACGGCTGGCAGGTGGATAATGCAACCTTTTTAAGGTGCCTGGGAGAGAAATATTCAGGAGAGGTAATCGATATCCCCTTGAACCGCCTGGAACCCCGGCTGACTTCAGCGGCACTGGCGGCCCGAAGAATTGAAAAAGCAGCCGGAACATTTACTACTATATTTAACCCGGCCGATACAACCCGTACCCACAATATCAGGCTGGCGTCCGGCACTCTGGATAATACCTGGCTACCGCCCGGGGGAGTGCTCTCTTTTAACGAGGTTGTGGGGCCACGCACCGTGGAACGTGGCTATCAAGAAGCTTTGGTTATTGAAGAAGGCAATTATGTATCCGGCATTGGGGGCGGTGTCTGCCAGGTATCGTCAACCCTTTATAATGCAGCCCTGGCTGCCGGATTGACTATCGTCGAGCGCCAGCCCCATGGCCTGGCCGTAGATTATGTACCACCGGGGCGGGATGCCACCGTCGTCTACGGCTTAATTGACCTTAAAATCCGCAATGATACCCCGTTCTGGTACTGGTTGAAATCCCGGGTGGATAACAATAAGCTGACGATGACCTTTTATGCCTCCGGGGAAGCCCCTGTCGCAGAAGTGGTGAGTCAATTAATTGAAAAGATACTACCGGCGGAAGAGGTAGAAATAGTGCCCGGTTGGCCCTCTGATAGAGTAGAAGTGGAGCAAGAAGGAAAACCTGGTTTCCGGGCCAGGGTTATCAGGATTTTTTACCAGCAGGGAAAAGAAGGGTGGCGTGAAGTAGTTTCCCAGGATTTATATCCCCCCCTACCGCGAATTGTCCGCCGCGGGCAAGGAGAAGAAAGTGTTGTGCATTCCGCCGGATCTTGATATAATGAAAAAAATAATTAGGGAGAGAAAAAAGGATAATTATGGGGGAAGGGCTTGAAACAAGCCGCAACACGGCTTTTTGGCAGGCCTGGCGCCGCCGGTTAATTATTTTCCTGGCATTAATTTTTCTGGGCCTGGGGACCAGCGGGTATTATTTTGTAAAACTGCTGGGCCCGGTGAAGCCCGGTGCCCCGGAGGTAGAGGTATATATTGCGCCGGGAACCCCTTCGGCCGCCATCGCCTTAACCCTTAACAACCTGGGAATCATAAAGAGTCCCTTTGCCTTCCGGCTGGTAACCATGGCCATGGGTTTGGAGAGGGACCTGAAACCGGGCTATTATTTAATATCCCCCGGTCTTTCCCTGCCGGAAATCGTTCGCCTGCTGGCTGCGGGCAAGGTCCAGGAGATTGAGTTTACCGTTCCCGAAGGATATACTGTAAGGCAAATAGCCTCCTTGCTGCAGGAGAAAGGCATGGTCGGGGAAGAAGATTTCCTGAAGGCAGCCGCCCGGGATTACCCCTTTGATTTTTTACGGGACCTGCCTGCCGGGCCTGAACGCGTCCAGGGATTTTTGTTTCCCGATACCTACCGGGTTCCCAGGGGTACGCCACCGGAAGAAATAGTACAGATGATGCTGAAACGGTTTAATGAGGTTTACCAGGAAATCATACGGGAAAAGGACCGGGATCTTGATTTGGATACCAGGCAGATTGTTACTCTGGCTTCCATTGTAGAAAAGGAAGCGAGGGTTGATGCCGAGCGACCTATTATTGCCGGCGTGTACGTAAACCGCCTCAAACGGGGTATGCGCCTGGAGGCCGATCCCACGGTGCAATATTTATTACCCGAACCCAAGCCCGTACTTACTTACCGGGATCTGGAGATTGATTCCCCTTATAATACTTACCGGGTCAACGGCCTGCCGCCGGGTCCCATTGCCAATCCGGGGCGGGCCTCGCTCCTTGCAGCCTTAAAACCGGCTAAAACAGATTATCTCTACTTCGTAGCTAAACCGGACGGCACCCACTTTTTCAGCCGTTCCCTGGCCGAACATAACCAGGCCGTAGCCCGCTACCAGGCCAGGTAATTAAATACAATATAATCAACCCTAATTAAATAAAGCGAGGTAGGTAACAATGCCTTTTCGGATTAAAATTCCCCGGTCAACTATTGACCGCTTGCCCCTTTATTACCGGTGCCTTAATTTAATCGAAGAGCACGGGATTGAAGAAATTTCTTCCCAGGTGCTGGGTGTCAGGGTAGGCGTCGACCCCTCGGTGATCCGTAAAGACCTGGCCTGGTTTGGCGAACTGGGTAAACGCGGCGTGGGTTATAACGTAACCTACCTGAAAGAGGCTATTGCCGGTATCCTCGGCCTGGACAGGGAGTGGCCCTTTATCCTGGTGGGGGTCGGCAAACTGGGTATGGCCCTGGCCGAGCACAACCGCAAATACGGCCGGCATTTTCACCTGGCAGGTGTTTTTGACCGGGACTCGGAGAAAATAGGCCTTCAGGTTGGCGGGCAACGGGTTAGACCCATGGACGAAATGCCCTCTTTGGTGAAAGAGAAAGATATTAAAATTGCCATGCTGGCCGTACCGGCGGAAGAGGCCCAGAAAGTAGCTCACGATCTGGTCAAAAGCGGTATAAAAGGCATCTTGAGTTATGCCCCCATTACTTTGAGCGTGCCCCAGGATGTGATTGTCTATAACGCCGACTATAACCTGGATCTCCAGCGATTAGCTTATTACCTCAGCAATAACGGTAATGTTACCTGGGGAGAATAATATGTTTCTGTTCGATATTAATGGCATCCAAAACTCGCGCGGATGCTTTTTTATTTTTTAATTAAAATTATTCCCTGGTTAGCAGGAAAATCCTTAATGATGGCGAAATATATCTTTAAAATAGCAAACGGAATGAGAATGTAAGTGCAAGCCTAATTAGCCGCATGATATATTATAGACAGTACTCGCAAGTACTTTTGGGCAAATTTTTAAATATAATAGCTATAGGATAATAGCTATAGGAAATGGCGTCCAATAAATAATTTTATGCTCTCGCATTATTTGTTCCGGGAGGTGGTTTGCTTTTATCGGGCATGAAAGTCGGGATTTTTGGGGGGTGGGAAGGACTTTTTGCAGGTGTGATTGTGGTGGTTTTAACAAAGTGCCCATCTTAGATGTAGTAAGTATTAAAAGACTGGTCGACGAGGATCAAAAATAAAATTGGGAGGGTGACATACGATGGCACAGCCCGTCGCAGGTAACAGCCTGCCCGAAAAGGGTGGTATTAACTGGTCGCCTTTATGGAAGCTTGAAGACTGGTGGGCAGTATGGATGGGCTTTATTTTAATTTTTCTTGCTGCTAGCGGCGTTATTACTAAGGTTCCTAGCATTGCCAAGTGGACCAGTCTGGCCAAGGCCTTTCCTGCCGGTATCTGGCCGCAGCTGCTGATTATGCTGGTTGGGTTGGGGATACTTACGGCGATAGCAGTAAAATTCATGGGCGAAAATATTGGGCGTTATGTGGGTGGATTTGTCGTCGTTTTTATCCTGGCAATTATCGCCCAATTGCTGGCCGCCCATAATATTGCCAAATCTTACAACCTGGAAGTACCCCTCTGGGGCTTGATTGTTGGGTTGCTGATCAGTAATACCATTAAAACCCCGGCGTGGGTTAAAGCAGCTGTAAAAACTGAGATGTTTATCAAAACCGGTTTAGTACTGCTGGGTTGCGAGATTCTATTTAACCGTATTGTCGCCCTTGGTCTTCCCGGCCTGCTGGTAGCCTGGATTGGGTGCCCGATTGTCTTAATCTTTACCTACTGGTTTGGCGCCAAGGTCCTGAAGCTAAAGCCGGAATTGGCCATGACCATGAGTGCTGCTGCTTCTGTTTGCGGTGTGTCGGCCGCTATTGCAACCGGCGCCGCCTGCGATGCCGACAAAGAAGAGGTCAGCGTGGCTATTACCATTTCCCTCATCTTCACCGTCATTATGCTTGTAGTCATGCCGCTCTTCATTATGGGCATTAATATGGACCCGGACGTAGGAGCTGCCTGGATTGGCGGTACCATTGACGCCACCGGCGCTGTTGTTGCCGCCGGTGCCTTCCTGGGCCAGCGGGGCCTGGAAGTGGCTTCGGTTGTAAAGATGGTACAGAACGTCCTGATCGGCGTCGTCGCCTTCTTTGTAGCCCTCATCTGGGCTACGCGGATGGGCGGAAGCGATGCGGCCGGCGAAGCCAATGCCAAGGTTATTTGGGACCGTTTCCCCAAATTTGTCCTGGGCTTTGTCGCCGCCTCCCTGCTCTTTTCCTTCATCCTGGTGCCTACTATGGGTGCAAAAACCGTGGATGGTATAGTTAAAATAACCAGCGGCCTGCGCGGCTGGCTCTTTGCCATGGCCTTTGTTTGCATCGGCCTCGAGGCCAACTTCCGTGACCTGCTGAAACAGGTCCAGGGTGGCAAGTCGGTGATTCAGTATATTGTAGGCCAGTTGTTCAACGTAGTCCTCACTTTATTCCTGGCGTGGCTGGCCTTTGGCGGCATTTTGTTCCCTAAAGCAATGTAGGAACAACCTGTACAATAAGCCCTGGCCTGCTGGTCGCCGGCCAGGGCTTATTAACTTAAGGAGGACCTTTTTGAGTATGAGTAACAAAAAAGTAAGAGTTGTAGAGATTCTGCTGGTTTTACTTCTTATCGGCGACCTGATTGTATTCTGGTGGGCGACGGACAGGCCCCAGGGCCTGGCCCCGGCCGATCCCAATGATAAACCCCAGCTGGTAAATACCCCTATTGAGGCTGCCAGTGCTGCCAGTTTAACGGCGGCACCTTCTGGAGGGCGGGTCCTATTTCCGCTATTACCGATGGAGCTTGCCTCTTCCAACGGCTCATCTTTGTACGAGGTCCTGGCTTTTGGCCGCCGGGAGAAGGACCTTTATTTATATGTGCGCCTTCATCAAAGCCTGGATCTCAGCCTGGAAAAAGGGTGGGGGAAAGCTTTCCAGGTCGTCGGCGATAATGGTAAAAGGTATTTTTACGACGTGGCCAGCTTACCCAATGCCGTCGAAATACACGACACTTTCGTAGACCTGCCTAACAATTTCCGGGCCAGGCAGACGGTAGTGCCCGGCGGTTACCGCGATTTGTTCCTGGCTTTCCCTACGTTTCCCCCGGATGTGAAACCTGCAAGCCTGCTGGTCGTTGAAGATTTTCTTGGTAATAGCCCTGCCAACCCCGGGATCACTTATGAGCAGGCGGTGATTGCCGGTAAAGGTACCATGCAGGATATAGGACCGCTAGCAGCCGTGAAGCCCGGCGAAAGAAAATATACCGGCAGTGGCAAGGCCGGTGACGGGATAAACCTTACCGTTAAGGGGATAAACGTGGACCATCTTTCCCAATGGCAGGTTTACCTCGAGGTCAGCTCCAGCCGGCAAGAAAGGCTCATTATAAATGATGCTGTGCTAATTGATACCAGTGGCCGTAATTATAACCTGATACAAATGGAAGATTTCTTAGAAGTGATACCGGAAAGTAATGGGGTTGGAGTATTAAACTTACTATTTGAACCCTTACCGGAAACGGTCACCGAACTTGAAATATGGCTTAAGTTTACAACGCCTGAAGGTGAAACGGCGGAAGCCCGATTTCCCATGGTGGCAGGATAGACCTAGCGTTGTTCCGGTTATCTAAAACACTTTTAATTATACCAAAAAAATTTTTCTCCTTAGCAGGAAAAACAGCTGCAATAGCGAAATTAGTGAAGGAGATAATTTAAACGGTTTTATAAATATCATAGTTATACTTGTATTGATTAATACAAAAGGGGGATGGCGGGATTGGCATTGTGGGAGTTATTCACAATAGCTATATTACCGTACCTGGCCATTGCCGTTTTGGTCTTGGGTTTGGGGTACAAAATTATTTACTGGCTTAAAGCCCCGGTAAACCTCCACTGGGAGCTTTTTCCTTACCCTCGTACTTCAGGGGAGCAGGCAGGTGAACTGTTAACCGAGGTCTTTACCCTGCGCAGCCTTTATATGCATAACCGGAGGATATGGCTGCCGTCCCTGGTAATGCACTACGGCATTTATCTGGTAGTTTTCTGGCTTTTATTTCTGGTAGTAGGGCTACCGTTGGCCGTTTACTTGGGAGTAACTGGGGGGTGCCTGGTTGCTGCCGGTTCCTTGCTTCTATTTCTTTCCCGGCTTATTAATCCTGAGTTGCGCCGGATTTCCGAACCGGTAGAGTATCTAAACCTGGCGTTTCTTTTCCTTCTGGCTGTGGCCGGCTTAATCGGCGGTGTCTTCCGGGATTTTTCCTTCAGGACTTATATTATCAGCTTGCTGACCCTGAAGCCCCATTTGTCTTTACCCGACAATTATCTGTTCTTCTTATTGCTGTTCTGGCTTTTTATGCTCTATATCCCCTTTACCCGTATGGCTCATTTTGCCGTCAAGTATTTTACCTACCACAAGGTTAAATGGGGTGAAATGGAATAATGCGCAAGGTTTTTGACGATTACCGGGTGCTCTCCGATGAATCCCTGAAACCCGATGAGCCGCGGGTAGAGAAATTCCTGCAGGCCATGAAAAAATCCCTGCAAAAAAAGGATAACTGGACCTTCTGGTTACCTTATACTCTATCTCTGGATACCTGTATGAAGTGCGGTACCTGCGCCGAGGTCTGCCCGGTTTACCTGGCCAGTGGGAAGAAAGATATTTACCATCCTGTTTACCGTTCTGATATGCTGCGCAAGGTCTACAAGCGTTACTTCACCCTGCCCGGCAGGCTTTTTCCCGCGTTAGTAGGGGCGGAGGACCTGACGGAAGAAAAACTTAATGCCATGGCCGAAAATATATACCGCTGCACCATTTGCCGGCGCTGTGCCTACGTCTGCCCGGTTGCCATTGATAACGGCGTCATTGCCCGGGAGGCGAGGAAGATCTTTGACGCTATTGACATTGCCCCGGACGAACTCAAGAAAAACGGGACCCAGAAGCAGATAAAGTTTGGTAACGCTACCGGCACACCTGCCAACGCCTTTCTGGATATGATCGAATTTCTCGAGGAAGAAATTGAGGACACAAAGGGCTATAAAGTTAAAATACCCGTTGATAAAGAGGGCGCCGAATACCTGCTCATGCATAATGCCGGTGACTACCTGGCCTTTGCCGAAACGGTTATGGGGGCGGCCGAGGTAATGGATGCCGCCGGCGTTGATTGGACCTTAAATTCCCCGGCGACAGGTGTTAACGACGCGGTTAATTACGGTGTATTCTATAGCGATGTGGAGTTTACTAATGTTCTTAAAGCACACGTAGAAACAGCCAAAAAAATGGGTATAAAAACCCTGGTGGTAGGCGAGTGCGGCCATGCCTATGAAGCCCTGAAGTATTTAATGTTAAGGCTCATTCCTCCTGCGGAAAGGCCCTTTGAAGTCAAGAGCATCCTGGAGCTGGAAGATGAATGGATCCGGGAGGGGCGAATCAAGGTTAACCCGGAGAAAAACCCGGAACCCGTTACTTACCATGATTCCTGCAAGCTGGGCCGCCTGGGCGGGATGTATGAAGAGCCGCGCCGGATTCTTAAAGCGTGTTGCCAGGATTTTCGTGAACTGACGCCCAACAGGGAAATGAGTATCTGTTGCGGCGGCGGCAGTGGTTTTGCTATCATGGAAAAGGGAGATTTTCGCAAATTCCGGATGGAAACCTACGGTAAGCTCAAGGCCGAGCAGTTGAAGGCTTCCGGGGCAAGCATCATTGCCCTGGCGTGTTCCAACTGCAAGGGCCAGTTTCGCGAGATCATCAATTACTACCGACTCCCGGTACGTTTTGCCGGCATAAGCGAACTGATCGCCAACGCCCTGGTGCGTTGAAAGGATGTAGTAATATGTAATTGTGGCGTTATTAGCCTGTAGCCTAAATATAAAGTTACAGGTATAATAAAAATATAGCAGGAGGTGTTGTCCATGCCAGCAATTAATGTTGGTGGCATCGAAATTGAAGTTGACGAGGACGGTTTCATTGCCGACCCCAGCAAGTGGAATGAGGCTGTAGCCAAAGCCCTGGCGGAAACCGAAGGGGTTACCGAACTGACAGAGAACCACTGGAAGGTTGTAAATTACCTGCGCCAGTATTACCAGCAGTTTGGCATAGCCCCTATGATCCGCAAGCTATGTAAAGAGACAGGGTTCAGCCTGAAAGAGATTTACGATCTCTTCCCCAGCGGACCGGCCAAAGGAGCCTGCAAGATTGCCGGTTTGCCCAAGCCTACCGGTTGTGTTTAAAGGAAACATAAACAGAGGAGGCCAGCGCACCAGTGCTGGCCTCTATATCAGTCCGGGGAGGGTGGACGGGTGCTGCCTTCTGATGAAAGGAAAAGAGAAATTGCCGCCCGGGCCAGGGAAAGAGGTATTATTTTAAACGAAGACCACTGGAAATTGATTGCTATCAGTTACAAATATTATGAGCAGCACCATACCATCTGTACCTTACGCAATTTGATTAAACTGAGCGGCCTGGAGAAAAAGCAGATCTATAAACTTTTCCCGGGCAATCCCATTGGCGAGATCAGCCAGATTACCGGCCTGCCCATGCCAAAGGAGTGTTAAATTTGCCCGAGGCGAGCCAGAAGTATACCTTTTGCCGCACGCTTTTAAACGGGCCTTCCCCCAGCCATGTCCGGGAACTAGGCAATAGTCGCTATCCACTGGCCATGTATGAACAGGGTCTTGCCGCAGGGGAATCGGCTTACGACCATGGCGGGTATATTAACATACCGGAATTACCTTCCGGTGTAGGGGTACGTAACAGCTGCCGGCCGGAGATAATAGAGGAATCGGCATACCTGCGTATCCTGCAACCGGCAGGGGGCTGGCTGTCGGCCGGGACATTGGAAAAATTGGCCGCATGCGCGGAAACCTACGGTAAAAGCCTTATTCATTTTACCAGCGGCGGCACTATTGAGATTTACACTACCAGGGAGCAAATGGTCCCTGCGGTCCGTGAATTGAATGCCGCCGGTCTGGATGTAGGTTCTACGGGGAATGACCTGCGCTGCTTGACGGCTTGTTGCGGCCCGGCCAGGTGTGATGCAGCCCTTATCGATGCCCCGGCCCTGGCCACTTACCTGGGGCAGCGCTTTATTGATGAGCAGCAGTATCCCGGTTATCCCCAAAAGGTTAAAAGCGGCGTGTCAGGTTGCCCCAATGACTGTACCCGGGCAATGATGCAAAAGGACCACTCCTTTATCGGCGTATACCGTGATCTACCGCAGATAAACAGTGAAGCCCTTCTTGCCTGGCAGGAGGCCGGCGGTGATTTGAAAGGACTGCTGGCGTCGTGCCCAACGGAAGCCCTGGTATGGACGGGCTCCACCCTGGCTGTGGACCCCCAAAAATGCTGGCATTGTATGGTTTGTATTAATCTCTGCCCGGCCATTCGCCCCGGCCGGGAGCGGGGTGTGGCCTGGGTAGCGGGAGGGAAGTACGGCCACCGCGGGCCCCAGGGTCCTATGGTTGGTTATGTCCTTGTACCTTTTATCCCTATCAAGGATAACGATTATACAACCATTGGCGATCTCTTTGGTGCCTTCCTAGAACTCTGGGCCGACAATGCCCAGAAAAAAGAACGGGTGGGAGACTTTATCTCCCGTGTGGGTCCTCTCTGGGTTATCAAAGAACTGGGTTTAAACGCCGTGCCCCAGATTCTTATAAGTCCCGGAAGAAATGGATTTTAACTACAAACTAAAGGAGGCTGCCGGGGTGAACACACCTGACCTGCCGGCCGGTATTATGCCCGATTATCGCCGGGAGATACCTGCCGGGTTACTGGCCCGCCAGGGGAGCTGGATATGGCATGAAATTTTACAACCGGGCGTTATTCGTCACCTGGCGGCAGATGGCAGTACTTTGTTAACAGTACGCATCCTGTTGCCTCCTAACGGCCTTTTAAGTGCAGCTACTTTGCGCCGGCTGGCCGGTTGGATCCGGGAGTATGCTTTAACCGGTCGCCGGACGAGCCGCCAGGGATTTGAGTTTGTTGGCGTCAAACCTGAAAAACTGGAAAAACTCCTGGCCGAACTGGAGGCCGCCGGCTTCCCGGCAGGAGGTACAGGCAAGTCTTTACACCAGGTTAAATGCTGCACCTCCTTTGTCCATTGCCAGAATGCCGCCGTTGATGCCCCCAGTATTGCCAAGGTAATAACTGATTTTTTTTACCGGGACTTTTTACAACAGGAATTACCTGCTCCCTTGAAAATTTCAATAGGCGGTTGCCCCAACCAGTGCGGCGGTGGGGTAGAAGCCGATATTGGTATTTTAGGATGGTATGAGTCCGTACCGGAAGTTGATGAGGAAAGATTCCTTGCCGCCAATATTGATATAGGCCTCCTGGTATCATGGTGTCCCACAGGGGCCATCCTGACACGGCAAGTTAAGGATG
Organism: Neomoorella sulfitireducens; assembly: GCF_024733845.1. Lineage (GTDB taxonomy): Bacteria > Bacillota > DSM-521 > Neomoorellales > Neomoorellaceae > Neomoorella > Neomoorella sulfitireducens. Next base: position 42,148 of record NZ_JANRHG010000006.1, on the reverse strand, counting down.
GGATGGTAGTATCTATTGATGCTGATCGTTGTGTGCGTTGCACTTCCTGTGTTCAGGTGGCACCTGAAGGCATCAGCTTGAAAAAAAGGAGCTATGTAGATATTGCCGTAGGAGGGCATGGGGGTAACAGCTACAGCGGGCCCGAAATGGCGGCCGTCGTTTTTACCCGGATACCCGCCCGGCCACTGGAATATAAGGCCATTATTGACCGCATTGAGGCCATTATCAACTACTGGCGCCGGTCTGGAAAACCGGGCGAAAGGCTGGCCGGGTTTATAGAACGTACAGGGTGGAGCAGTTTCTTAGAAGCTATTGGCGCCGGTGGTGTCGAAGAACCGGGAGACAAACCATCTTTACAAACAAATTTCCGCCGTGACCTGCATTTTCGCTATTAAGGGGAGGTAAGGGAGGCGTGCGCCTGGTAATAGCCGCGCCCCACGGGCGGTCGGGAAAAACAACCATTACGTTGGGGTTAATTGTTGCTTTACGGCAAAGGGGGCTGGTAGTGCAGCCTTTTAAAAAAGGGCCGGATTTCATCGACCCCGGATGGCTGACCCTGGCTGCCGGTCGCCCCTGCCGCAATCTGGATTTATTCTTTCTCCCGCCGGAAAAGTTGTTGCAACACTTCAGTACCAGCTGCCGGGGAGCCGATATGGGTTTAATAGAAGGGGCTATGGGGCTCTTTGACGGCCTGGACCTGGAAGGTAGCAACAGTACTGCTGCCCTTGCCCGTACCCTTAATTGCCCGGTTATTTTGATTATCAATGCTCTTCGCATGACCAGGAGTGCGGCGGCTATGGTGCAGGGTTTTCAAAATTTTGATCCCGGGGTAAAAATAGCGGGGGTTATCTTAAACCAGGTAGCCCGGCCCCGCCATGAAGACATGCTGCGGCGCTCCATTGAACACTATACCGGCTTACCCGTGCTGGGAGCTATGCCTAAAAAAAAGGACTATGTTATTCCCGATCGGCATCTGGGGCTTGTCCCGGCTGCAGAAAACGAGGACATCCATGCCGCCCTGGCCGCTACAGGGACGGCCGTAGCTGCCAATGTGGATCTGGACGCCCTGCTGGCCATTGCCAGCCAGGTTCCGGACCTGCCTCCCGGCCCGGAACACCGGCAGCCGCCATCACCGCGGGTACGCCTGGGAATTTTTCGCGACCGTGCCTTTACCTTTTATTATCCGGAGAACCTGGAGGCCCTGGAGCAGGCCGGGGCGGAAATATCACTTGTAAATAGCCTGGAGGATGAAAAGCTCCCGGACATTGAAGGCCTGTATATAGGGGGCGGGTTTCCTGAAGTTTTTGCCGCCCGGTTGGAGGCAAATGTATCCCTGCGCCGGGCCGTAAAAAGGGCCATAGTTGAAGGTATGCCTGTATATGCCGAGTGCGGCGGTTTGATGTACCTGGCCAGGCGTCTTAATTACCAGGGACGCTGGTATGAAATGAGCGGCGCCTTACCCTTTGATGTCACCATGTCTTCCCGGCCCCAGGGACATGGCTATACAACTATGATGGTGGAAGGGGAAAGTCCCTTCTTCAGCCGGGGTAGTCTTATTAAAGGTCATGAGTTTCATCATTCCCGGGTAATAAACTTAGACCGTCAGGCCGTGGATTTTCTTTACCGGGTCAAGCGCGGCTTTGGTATTGACGGCCGGGTAGACGGTATCCTTTATAATAATGTCCTGGCCGGATACAACCATCTTTATGCCCTCACCCACCCCGAGTGGGCCGCCAATCTGGTAGGTCTGGCCTCAGGAAAAGGGTAAAAAGATGGGATTACGCGGGAAATAAGGAGGAGCAGCTGGATGACGATAGGGGAAAAAATAAGAAAGTTAAGAGAAGAGCGGGGCGTATCCCTGGAAGAACTGGCGGACCGGCTGGACATAGCACCGGATTGTATGGTTGAGGTAGAAAAGGGGGAAAGACGCCTCTCGGCCGCAACCTTGACAGAAGTCGCAGGTATTTTCGGAGTCGATATTAGCTATTTTAAAGAGGAAAACGGGGAAGCAGAAAAAAATAACTTGGGCTTCAGATTAAGGCGCCTGCGCGAGCAGAAAGGGATAACCTTAAGTGAATTAAGCCGCCGTTCCGGCGTGTCCCTGGCCCATATCAGCGAGATCGAGCGTTCGCGATCGACGGCCTCTTTAAAAACTTTAGAAAAACTTGCTGCCGTTCTTGAGGTATCCCCCAGCTCTCTATTGCGTTCCGCCCAGGAAGACACCCTTGGTAATAAATTAAAGCGCCTGCGGGAAAAGATGGGCCTGACCCAGAAGGAGCTAGCCCAGCAGGTAGGTATTTCCCATAGCCTTATCGGCCAGATTGAGACGGATCGCATCCAGCCCTCCCTGGCCACATTAAGCAGCCTGGCCGAAGCCCTCGGGGTATCAACCTGCTACTTCCTTATGGAGGAAGAAGAAGAAGATTTATACCTGGGTTACCGCCTGCCGGCAGACGTCAGGGAAGCCTTGCGGCGCCAGGTTCTCCAGGAGATTGTACGCGCCCTGGCCGATTGGGATGAAAGGGAGATTAGCGGGCTCCTCGGTTTTCTACATTTATTAAATGAAAACCGGCGTCCTTTAAGCAAGGCTGCGGAAGACCAGTACCAGGAAATACGACGCTTTGTGAGCCGTGCTACTGAGGAAAAGCGCAACCTGGTGCTAAACCTGATAAAATTACTGCAGGGCAACTCCCGGGAGGAAGATTCTTAGTGGTGCGGAAGGTACTTGATTGCCGGGGTATGCACTGTACCGGCCCGTTAATGGCCACGGCCAAACAGATGCAAAAACTCAAGCCGGGGGACTTGCTGGAAGTGTGGGTCGATGACCTGGCGTCGGAGTTTGATTTACCGGCGTGGTGCCGGGAGGCCGGCCATAAAATTATCAGTAAAGAAATAAGGGACGATTATTACTGTTATCTTATTCGCAAGAAAGATTCTAGAATATAAATATAGCCTTGTAGTTCCACTGTATTTTGCCCGGACGGGCCTTTTTATTATGCCTTTTTGTTATACATGGCATGGCCGAAAGCTGGTAAAATAAGAGGAGAAAGGGGGACGGGAATAATGGGACAAGAAAACACCTGCGGGTTCAGCCCCGGGATAAAAAATCCCAGGTTAACCAGCCTTTCTTGCAGTTCCGGGTGAGCGGCTAAAATGGGTCCGGGGACCCTTAACCAGGTATTGCAGTACTTACCGGTAATGGCCGATCCTAACCTCCTGGTAGGAATGAACAGCGTCGACGATGCCGGCGTTTATCGATTAACTGAGGAACTGGCTATCATCCAGACCGTTGACTTTTTTACGCCCATTGTTGATGATCCCTACCTCTATGGCCAGATTGCCGCGGCCAATGCCCTTAGCGACGTCTATGCCATGGGAGGAACTCCCCTTACGGCCATGAATATTGTGGCCTTTCCCACCAGAAAAGTAGATGTTACCGTCCTGGGGGAGATACTGCGGGGAGGTGCCGATAAAATCCTGGAAGCGGGAGCAGTTCTGGTCGGCGGGCACAGCATTGACGATGATGAGCCAAAATACGGGCTGGCAGTAACCGGTATTGTGCACCCCAACAGGATAATCACCAATTGTGGTGCCCGGCCGGGGGACAGGTTGATTCTTACCAAACCCCTGGGGACGGGAATTATAGCTACCGCCATTAAAGCCGAAATGGCGACATCGGAAGTAGAGCAGGAAACCAGCCGCTGGATGGCCACTTTAAACCGGGATGCTGCGGCAGCTATGGTAGCTGTAGGGGTCCATGCCTGCACTGATATTACCGGTTTTGGTCTCCTGGGACATGGCCTGGAAATGGCCCGGGGGAGCGGTGTAAACCTGGTTTTCCATGCCGGTGATATCCCGGTATTGCCCCGGGCCAGGGAATTTGCTGCCATGGGAATGGTACCGGCCGGTGCCTATAATAACCGCCATTATGTTGAGAATGATGTAAGGATGGCTCCCGGTGTACCGGAAGCTCTCCAGGATTTACTTTATGACCCGCAAACATCCGGAGGGCTCCTGATCTCCGTAGCTGCAGATAAAGCGAGAGATCTGATGGCGGCTTTACAGGAACGCGGTGTCAAGGCAGCCAGGATTGTCGGTGAAGTGGAAGAAGGGACGGGCTGGATAACCGTCTTGCCGTGACCCGGATTGTCGATGGTTATGGAATATATCGATACATAACGGCAGGTTATTGGCCTGTCGTTATGTTTTTAATTAGGAATGAAGAAAAATTTCGGGCGGCAGCAGGAATTTTAAGAGAAATAGCGAACTAAATTTATAAATAGCAAAAATGAACGCTTTGGCCAGCGGTATTAAACAGTTATGTGAATAAAGAAGCAAAGCCACGGTAAGGGAAAGATCGTTTCTTAGCAGGTATATATGCGACACCCTTTTAAAAGCAGACTTGGGATTGTGTTAACAATATTTAGCTGCCGGGACCTGGGAACGCTAACAATATAATTAACACTTACCCCAAACAAGTATATCAAATGTTATGCCGGAAAGGAGGCGAAGTTATAATTCATTTGAACTAATGCTGTTGCGGCTTAAGAACCGGTTCCTGCAATGAGGGGAACCAATACCAATCAATAAAGGGGGTACCGTTGATGGACTTTAAAGCAAAACGGCCACAGAAAGAAATAAAGTACGAAGAATTACGCATCTATACCGACGAAGAACTGCATAATTACTCGGAAGAAGAACTCAAGGATTTCAAAATCAAACACGACATCCCAATGTTAGAAGAGCTGGAGAAGGGGCCATGGCCAAGTTTTGTCACCGATGCTAAAAGGGAAGCCTTGCGCCGCAAAAAGCTCCCCAAAGAACGCATGATGATTGACCCGGACGTGGTGGATGATTTACTCGGTCAATTGGAATTATCCTTTGTCGACGGGGAAACCCACTGGAAACACGGCGGTATTGTCGGCGTCTTTGGCTATGGCGGCGGTGTTATAGGCCGTTATTCCGACGTTCCTGAAAAATATCCTTCGGTAGCCCATTTCCATACCCTGCGCGTCAACCAGCCGGCAAGTAAATTTTACAGAACCGATTACTTGCGGGCCCTCGCCGACCTCTGGGAATTCCGGGGCAGCGGTATTTTCAACATGCACGGGTCGACCGGCGACATTATTTTACTTGGTACCACCACCGAGCAGCTGGAGCCCCTCTTCTATGACCTTACCCATGAGCTGGACCAGGATCTTGGCGGTTCGGGTTCGAACCTGCGCACCCCTTCCTGCTGTATTGGTAAGGCCCGCTGCGAATTCGCCTGCATTGATACCCAGGACCTGTGTTATGAGCTGACCACCCATTACCAGGATGAATTGCACCGCCCGGCTTTCCCTTATAAATTCAAGATTAAGATTGACGGCTGTGCCAATGGCTGTGTGGCTTCCATAGCCCGCTCTGATATGTCTTTAATCGGCACCTGGCGGGATGAAATCCGCATTGACCAGGAGGCAGTCCGGGCCTACATCAATGGTGAAATAGAGCCCAACGGCGGCGCCCACAGCGGTCGAGACTGGGGCAAGTTCGATATCCAGAAGGAAGTTATTGACCTCTGCCCGACCGGTTGTATGACCATGGAGGACGGGAAGCTGGTAATCAATGACCAGGAATGTAACCGCTGCATGCATTGTATCAACGTCATGCCCAGGGCATTAAGGCCCGGCGTCGATTCAGGCGTTAGCATCCTTTTCGGTGCCAAAGCGCCTATCCTGGAGGGTGCCCAGCTGGCAGTATTGACCGTTCCCTTTATGAAAGCCGAGCCTCCCTATGACAACATTAAAGAGCTATTAGAGAAAGTCTGGGATTGGTGGATTGAGGAAGGCAAAAACCGCGAGCGCCTGGGTGAGTTGATCCAGCGCAAAGGTCTGCCGCGGTTCCTGGAAGTTATCGGCGTCCCGGCTGCCCCGCAGATGGTCAAGATGCCGCGCACCAACCCTTATATATTCTGGAAGGAAGAAGACGTGCCCGGCGGCTGGAAGCGCGATATCAAAGATTACCGTCTGCGGCATAAACGATAAAAGGAGGTTGACAACATGGCCTTATCACAAGAGCGCTTTGGTAAATATAATCCGGAGAAACCCACAGAAAACAGGATTACCGATATCGGCCCGAGGCACTTCTGGGATTTCTTTCCTCCCGTTATCCAGAAGAATTATGGCAAATGGCTTTACCATGACATCTTAGAACCGGGCATCATGGTGCATGTTGCCGAAAACGGGGACAAGGTTTTCACCGTAAGATGTGGCGGCGCCCGCTTTATGACGGCCGAAAATATCCGCGAGATCTGTGATATTGCCGATAAATATTGCGACGGCTACGTTCGTTTCACCACCCGCAATAACATCGAATTCATGGTCACCAGCTACGAAAAGGTAGAAGCGTTGAAAAACGACCTGTTAAGCCGTAAATATATAACCGGGAGCTATAAATATCCCATCGGAGGGACAGGGGCAGGGGTAACGAATATCGTCCATACCCAGGGCTACATTCACTGTCATACCCCGGCTACCGACGCTTCCTCCATGGTCAAAGCTATCATGGACGAACTCATGGACTACTTTACCGGTATGACTTTACCGGCCCATGTCAGGATATCCGTGGCCTGCTGCTTGAATATGTGCGGGGCCGTGCACTGCTCGGATATCGCCCTGCTGGGCATCCACCGCAAGCCGCCCATTGTTGACGATAACATTGATTCGATATGCGAAATCCCCCTGGCCATAGCTGCCTGCCCGGTGGGAGCACTGTCGCCCGGAAAAACTGAGGACGGGAGAAAAACGATCAAGGTCAAAGAAGAACGCTGCATGTTCTGCGGCAACTGCTATACCATGTGCCCCGCCCTGCCAATTGCCGATAAATTCGGCGACGGTGTAGCCGTCCTGGCCGGCGGCAAGATATCAAACCGGATCAGCGAACCTAAATTCTCCAAGGTAATTGTACCCTGGTTACCCAACAATTTCCCCCGTTTCCCGGAAGTAGTGGATACCGTCAAGAAGATTATTGAGGTTTATGCTGCTGATGCCAGGAAATATGAACGCATTGGCGACTGGGCGGAAAGGATCGGCTGGGAGAAGTTCTTTGAGAAGTGCGATCTGCCCTTTACCGAGCACCTGATTGACGACTATCGCCTGGCTTACGATACTTACCGGACCAGCACCCAGTTTAAATACACCCGGGCGGCCTGGGAGGTATCCAGGGCGGCAGGAGGTATTAAAGACTAGGCCTGCCTGATAATAAGGGGGTTATATAAATGATGGAGGAGATTAAACAGGCCATCCTCGAATTTGCCGAGACCAGCAAGAAGAGCAAGTTTTACTTTAAAGACCTGGAAAAGGCAGTCCAGGCCAAAATACCTGACGCCAAGATGAGGGATATTAAGAAGGCCGCTACGGAACTTGTTAATGAAGAAAAATTGATCTACTTCTCAACGGGTAGCACTACCATGTACGGGCTAAAGGGAAGGGGCATAACTGAAGATCAATAAGCAGGGATTTTAAATTATAAAGGGAGAGGCTGCCGGCGGCAAGAAGCAGCCTCTCCTTATATTAACCTGGCAAAAGGAAGGGCGAGAGGCATGCCACAGGCACAGGATTTTGAGGACTTTATATTAAAGCAAAAGCGGATGCTGGCGGAAAACCCCGAGTGCGCCACGGCAATGTATAACTTGGGTGTTTCTTATATGCAGCAGGGGAAATGGGAAGAGGCAATCGCGGCCTTTGAGGAAGCCATTGCCGGTAGCGGTCGCATGTTTGAAGCTTATGTAAACCTTGGCTACATCTACTGGCAAATGGGTGAGATGGAAAAGGTAATTGAGGCCAACACTAAGGCCATCGCCATCGAGCCGCGCTATGCGCGGGGATATGCCAACCTGGGATTTGCTTATTCCCAGATGGGCAGGACAGAAGAGGCCATTGCCGCTCTGGAAAAGGCCATAGAATTGAACCCCATGATCGTCCAGGCATGGAATAACCTGGCCAATTGTTATCTCCAGCAGGGTGACATAGCAAAGGCCATCGCTACCGGTCACAGGCTGCTGGAAATAGCGCCGGATTTTGCCCTGGGGCACAATAATCTTGCCTATGCTTATTATTTAAACGGGGACTTTGCCTGGGCCGTGAAACACGTGGATCGGGCCCTTGAACTGGGGTTTGAGGTCCATCCCGAATTTCTACAAAAACTGGAACCCTACCGTAAGGGTAAAGGGGATTCACATCCTGGCTAGCGCTTCAGACGCCAGTTGCCCTACAGTCTTTTTGTGCAGGGTCCCGTTTTCGTAAAGAGTTACCGGTTGCCCGTCCTCAAGGAGACCGGCCAGCATGTCCCTGGCCGCTGTGGTACCCAAGTTACCCAGGATCCAGGCCGTGTAGCCCCTGATCTCTGGGTCGGGGTCGTGGAGGAACTTGAGAAAGCGCAGGCTGGCCGGGCGGATGAGATCGGGCTTTACCCGGGCGATTCTGCCGATAGCGTGCAGGGCGCGTTTTTTGAAGGTTGTCTCCGCTAGCAGCTGGTACAGGGAGGGAATATACCCGGCAAAGGTTTCCGGGATACAGGCGATAATGAAACCGGCAGCATCGATGGCTCCCCAGCCCGAAGAACCGGGTTCTGTAACTGAGGCTAGTAAGCGCTGCAGCAGGTTGGCAATTGTTTGAGGGGATTTTTTTGCAATAACAGCGGCTGTTTTACCTAAAAAATCGGCGGCCCGCAAACGCAGCAGCTCATCGCCGCTATAAAGAAGTCGTTGTAAATCCCTGATGAGACGGCGGTCGGAAGCAGCTATTTCCAGCAAGGCCTCCACCTGGTATTCCCTGACCAGGGTTTCAATGTCTTTTTTGGTGAATTTTCTTTTGTCCGGGGATGCCATAAGGGCCGGTGATGGAGCGGTACTTGCCCGTAACGGCTTTTTTTGTCCCCCTTGCAGGGTAAACTCGAGGATATCAGGATGTAATTTCACGAAATAAAGGGCACCGGAAATCCTCCTGCCCTCATAGACTCCCCCGGGAATAATTAGATGTGTTTCGTAGTCATAGTTTTCAACCAGTTTTTCCACGTAATCTTCTTCCGGGAGCAGGCCCCAGGCCAGATCCCAGTCCATGTTGCAGCTCGAGACGAGGGCTTCTATGAAAGCGGCTCCCAGGTTGTGGCCGGTTAAATCACAGGCATAGACCGCGCCACAGGAACAGGTACCAACTGGCATTTCCTTTGGCCGGCGGACATCATGTTCTCCAGGCCTGGCAATGAGCAGCCCGCAAAAGGGACAGACGGGCTTGAAGGCAAGCTCCTTCTTCATTTAAGCTGCCATCTCCTCATTCTCCCTGTCCTTAATCTTCAGGTCCGGGTATATCCAGGGTCATACAATTGCTACCAGGGCTGCATGATTTGGTTGTAAGCTTTGGTTTTTGCTGGCTTTTTCCCGAACGGGTGATAAAGTTAACCCGGCTGATTACCCTTTCCAGGGAGGGGGACTGGCATTCGGGACACTGGAGTTCTACTTTTTCATGGATGCTGGCAAAACGCTTTTCAAAAAGCTTGCCGCAAGCCAAGCAACGAAATTCGTAGACAGGCATGGCTATTCCTCCAAATAAGAACTGTTTTTATTGTAGCAATCACGGCAATTACCGTCAACAACCGGTCTCTTCCTGGTAATTTTCCTCTGCATGGCGCCGATTGTGATGTAATGGGTGATAGTCTGGTGCAGGATTTATAGTGAAGGGAGACCTTTATAGAAGGCTTGGCCTGAACCTAGACATAGCTGTGGGCGCCGGGGAGGAGCAGCGAGACGCCAAAAAGGGTGAATAAGACCGCCAGGAAACCCACGATGGCCATTATGGCGGACCTTTTGCCCCGCCAGCCGTATGTCTTCCGGGCGTGGAGATAGGCGGCATAAATCAACCACGTAATTAAGGCCCAGGTTTCCTTTGGGTCCCAGCCCCACCACCTGCCCCATACCTCTTCAGCCCAGACAGCCCCCGTGATGAGGACCAAAGTCATGAAGGGGAAACCTATCGCTACCGACCAGTGAAGGAGGTTGTCGAGTTTGGCCAGGGACGGCAGGTTATTTACGTCGGGGCTATCGTATCCCTTTTCTTTGATGATATATATAATAGCCAGGCAAAAAGAAAGGCCAAAGGCGCCGTAAGCAATGATGGCCGTAATAACATGAAACTGCAACCACACACTCTGGAGGGCCGGCATCAAGGGACCAGGGCCGGAAGATAAAGTGTTGCTGTAGGAAAGGATAATTACAACCAGGATGGCTACCAGGGCTGCCAGCAGGTCTGATTTAATCACCCTGCGCGAGATTAGGTAAAAAAGGAGTATGCCCCAGGCAAATAGGAGGGTAAATTCATATAAATTGGCAAAGGGGAGCCTCCCGGCAGCTATACTGCGCAACACCAGGGCCAGGGTCAGGTAAGCAAAGGATAGTATGAGGGACGCCTGGACCATATAAGATATAAGCCTGCCGGGACGCCATAAGGAAATAAGGCTTAAAATTACGGCCGCCAGCAGAAAAATATAGGCCAAGAGATTGAAATTAGCTTCCATAACTTAACGCCTCCTTTAGTGTTTTTCCGGTGCCAGGTACCTCATGACCAATCCCAGCAGCAGGATAACAAAACCGGCGTAAAGTATACCAACGCCGGGGTCCTTTTTGATCTCGAGGCCGGTGTAATAAAGATAGCCGGAAAAGGTAACGGGATACCCCCCTACTCCTCTTGTCTCCCCCTCGGCCAGCACTTCCCTCGCCATTACCTGTTTATCCTGGAAAAGTACCGCCACCAGCCTGGGGTTGTTTGGCAGTGGTGAACGTGAATGGAGTGTGTCGCCCTGTTCGTCAAAATCGGGAATGAAGAAAAAGGCCAGCCTTTCGTTTTTATCCGGGTCCGTATCCAACTCCCGCCCGCTGGCCAGTTCGAAGGGCACTTCTTTACCGTTGATAACGGCCTCTCCCCGGGCCAGCCAGCCATAACTGGCCTGGTAAATTTTTAACCCCTTATATTTTAGAGGACGGTTTACCTGGATTTCCCTTTCAATTTCCTGGCCGTCAGCTGTCTTAAGGGAAACACTGCTAATGTACTGCTTTGGTTGTAGGTTTTCGTAATATTCAACTTTAAATTCCTTAACCCGTAAAGAGTAGCCGGGAAAGCCCATGGCGGTCAGGTCGAGGCTTTTGCCGGTGCCGATTTCGACGTAGGTATGACGGGCCATGACGCCGGAGATGACTGCCCCGGCCAGGATAACCAGGATACTTAAATGCAGGATGACGGACCCCCGGCTGCGTAGGTCCGGAGTTTTTTTAATGCGCTTCAGGGAGCATGTCAGGGTATTAAGAGCAAAGAGGGCTGCAAGGGTCAAAAACCACCAGCTTCGGTATACATGGTCCAGGGACAGGAAGACGATCAGCCTTCCCGGTAGTTCTCCGTAATAAACCCGGTAGAACCCGGGGGGCTGCCCCTGGGGGAAGAAGCTCCCCAGGGAAGCCATGATTCCCAGGAGCAATAACAGGAGAAGCCCCAGCTTCATAGAGGATAAGAGGTTTAAATCCAGACGTTTCCGGCTGTTACCGGACAAAGTTATCACCTCGATTTTAGAATGAGTATACAACGGCCTAGTATAGAGGTCAACTAGAAACGGCTTACATTAGTGATGATAGTGTTTTATCACTATCATAAAATCTTTAAATCTTCATGACAATATATAATTTACTTTGATATTTAACCAGTTTCATTTCTCGACAAACTTCGCCGATTCTCCCTATAACACCCCTCCATATTACTATTATTGCTAAGATTACTACGATAATGCACAGAATAGCTATAGTGGCAAATAATATCATCCAGTTGCATGTCTTATCAAGCACGTAGCCAAATATCATAGCTTGAAGCGCGGCACCCATATAAGCCGACCACTCAAGGATGCCCGCAGCCGTGCCGGCCAAAGCCCTGCTGCCGACATCCATGGAATATGCCCAAATAACCCCGTTAATACCATAGACAAAGAAACCGACCCAAAACAATATAAAGGTAGCGGATATTTTAGTCGTCATGTAAGGAAAAATAAATACCGTTATGGCTGCAGCCCACCCGCAGATTATTACTGCCGGGGTGCGGTTGGTCTTAAAAATTTTAGGTAGCCTAGGGTGCCAAAAAGGTGCCTATGGCCATCCCTACGGGTAAGACAACGGAACAAAAATACCACTTTTAACAGGCATGTCCATGACTTTTACATAAACCTGAAATCGGCAAGTAAAAATTTAAATGAAGAAGGAACGTACCAAAATCCCACTGATATGCCATTGATTACCAGAAGCTAATAAGGATCACCTATGCAATCATTCCCTTGAAGAATGAACCCCTGAAAAATGGGTAACATCATCTAACCCCTGCTTGACAGGGATTTTTAAGAAAGCGGTGCTTACTGTTGGCAGCTAAAGTTTAACCTTGGTTAAAGAAATACCTTTTCAGCATCGCAACGGATAAAGCTTCTCGACTACCACATACAAGAACTTTTCAAGGTTCGTTTTAATTGCGTTTACTACCATTCCCAGCCATTTATTAGCCGCCAGGCGAATATGCTGGTAGCGGCCGTTACCGACAATGTTGCCTGGTATACAGAGGATTTTCCGCCTTATGGTTCCTGCCTGGTAACTTTTGATGGTTTCGGGCAAGGTTACTTCTTTAAACCATAGCAATAGATTATAGGCAATGGCCTTGACCAGCATATAGGCTTCGTTACGTAAGAAGGTATGCTGGCTGGCTTCTTCGACCGCAAAACCGTCTTTTAGTTCATCGATCCATAGTTCACAGGTCCCCCGCTGATTGTAGAAATGCCATACTTCGATGGCCGACATATCTTCAGCTGTGTAGTTAGTAACAATGGCCTGGTACTTGTAAAAATCGGGATGCTGGATATAGAGTTGCCCGGTTACCGGCTCTAAATCCTGGCGGATGAAAACAAAACGCCTGGCTTTAGCCCAATTGGGTAAGGGAATGGTTAATTCGGCGACGCTGTAGACATCATCTATTCTTTGCCACAGGTTTTCACGGTTAAGGTAAGCAATGACTTTTTGCAGTCCCCCACGCAAAGGGGCCTTGCAGACATAGAGGTAAGTTTGTTCCTCGAAGTAAGCGAAGTTTTTTTCATCAAAGAAACCTTTATCCAGGCGTACCCCCTTTAAAAACGTAATTCCTTGGCAATCTCTGCTCCGTATCCTGAAAGAAGTTTAGAAAACCACCGTTGCTATGGATTTTACCATTATAGGCCTTAAGATTAAGCAGTTCAGCGGTTTCAGCTATAAAGGCGACTTTAGCCTTCAGGGAAGGGCGGCCATGATAGCGGGGATTGTAGCCTATCGCACCGCCTTCCTGGGAACCATGCAAGGTGATAACTGTGTCGTCAATATCTAACCATATCTTCCTGGGTGGTACTGTTTTAGAGCGCATTTCCCGTAGCTGCTGATCAATAGAGCGTAGCTCTTCCAGGGAATTTTCCTGCATGGCGGCCAGAAGACGCCTAAAACCCGTTTCCTCAGGGAAATCGTCAATACCCTTGATTTTCGCGTAACCCTGTTCATTCCTTATCCACTGCGTATGGTCAAAGCGGGATAACCCTAATATCTGGGCATCGATCAGGAAATCCAGCATTTCCGGGGGCTGAAATTTACTGTTAGGTGCTTTACGCATCGTTAAGGTGTTGCTGATTATGTTCTTAAAACCTATGGCCTGCTTAAAGGCTTCTATCAAACCAAAATTGGCAAATCTGGTGACTGTATGGTTGTCAAAGGTTGTTGGCAGGTTATAACGGCTAATTTTCTTCTGTAATCGGCGTTTCTCAAGTTCAATCTTTCTTCTTTCACTTCTCAATAAAGGAGGCGCTTGACGGTGACTGCTTTCTTGTTGTACCATCATCTTGAAGACATCCTTTCTTTTGGATTCTCTTGACAAGTATCCAATTAGATTCGGAAAGGGTGTCTTCCTTCTTTTTCTGTAAAAAAATTTTCGGCTTTCTTTTTGAGGAAAGTAACTTGTATCAAGGGTTTTAAGCTTGGATGCCGGTGTTACTTGCCGGTTATAGGATAATATAAGGGTATCCATGTCAAAAGGCCATAGCAGCAGAGATTAGCAAAAGCGATGATAAAGCACCATACATCAAAACGCCACTGGCCAAAAAAGTAGTCGATAGGGATAGAGCTTTCCTCTCTCCTTGATGAGTAACAGGTATTCCTTTTCAAGCTTTTTATCTTCCGCGTCTTCTTCTTCATAACCGAGCAAACCTACATCAAGAGGGTTTTTCCTTAACAAAATGCCAGTAAAAGAATGATATAGTTCCCCCTGAAAAAGTCCAGGGATAAAAATCATAGGATCTCAGAAAACCGCGTAGTTTTTAGCAAAACAGAAGGAGTTACCATCCTTTGGATCGAATCTTGGATCGAATCTTATAAGAAGGAGAAAACAAGAAAATCCAGAAGGAGGAACTCCTATGAATAACATTCACCACACCACCTCCTTTTCCTGCCGGGTGATCCCATGTTAAGGCTAAAAGATCCGCAACTCACCCTGTGGGATGCCCTATTGCCAACTAAACTGGTCCACCTCAATCCCGAACTGGCCAGGGTGGACGAACTCCTGGATGATGACAGGTTTATCCCAACTTTGACACCGGCCTTGAAAATAAAGGGGCCTGTAGGGGTAATTTTCACTACAGCCCCTCAAGGGGTGCTATTCTTTGACCAGCACCTTGGGTGGGAGCGGGAGCCCCAACACTCCCAGTATCTTCTTTTGGGCCTCACCAGGCAGGGTGATGCTGTAGAACCTTTTGTCTATGAACTGTTGGTCAACAGCCTTAATCTCGTCGAGTTCCTCCAAGATCCGGCGACCGCTTCTATAAGAACTTTTGAGCTGTTTCAGTTCTTTCTCCCGGGTCTCATTATCCATGATTGATTTGGCCTTTTGAATTTCGCTCTCCACATGGCGCCGGTATAGCACCTCCAGCCACTGCTCAAATAGATAGGCCAGCACACAGATCAGGACGTGGGCCCGTACCCGGTGTTCATTATAATGGTAGATGGGGCGTAACCGGATGAAGTCCTTGATCTCCCGGAAGGCGTTTTCTACTTGCATCAGGTTCTTGTAGGCGGTGACTACCTGGTCCGCCGGAAGGAGGGAGTTGGTTTTGATCAGGAATTTACCGTCCCGTAAGGACTCCTTGTCAATAGTGGTTTGGTTTCTTTGGAAGTTCAGGCGTTTGTTGCTGTCATAGTCGATGTCAAAGAAACGGGCCATCCCTTTCCGGTTCAGGATGTCTGCCACCTTAAGCATGGCACCTTTGGCCGTGGGCTTTCGTCCCCGCCGCGGTCCTTCTTTCTCCAGCCATTCCTTCAGGTGCTGTAATTGTGCTTCGGCTTCCTGGAGCGCCTGTTCCCTGAAGGCCCGGTCTTCTGCCACCTTGGCCGGGTTGTGGCACAAGATGTAACGTACCGGGTAATCTTCTTCATTTTCAGCCGCGTCTTCTGCCGGTACTTTGGCAGCCGGGATTTCCTGGTACAGTAAAGCCCCTTCTTCCCCCAAGGGCGTGTACTGGCTCAAGTCCTGGTACTCTTGCAAGAGTTGGTCGCTGACTTCCCGCCCCCGTTTATGAAAACCGACAATATACCGGAACCCGGCTTCTTGCAAGGCTTGGAAGTTATCTTGGGTAACCATACCCCGGTCACCGACAAAAACACATTCGCCCACCTCAAACCTTTTGCTTAGTACCTTGATGGCATCAGGCACCGTGGTTTTATCGGCTACGTTTCCCTCAAAAACCTGGTGGGCGATAGGAATACCTTCAGGCGTCACTAATAATACGATGTTAATCTGGGGCCGGTCGGGGCGATGTTCCCGGGAATAACCGTGCTTACCCAGCGGACAATGAGTGCCTTCAAAATAACTGCTGGTCAAATCGTAAAACACCAGGGTGAGTTTCAGGCTTAATAGATCCGTCAGTTGAAAGTACAGGTGCTCCTCCAAGCATCCTTCATTTCTTCCAGGCAGTCCATGGCCCGGTAGAAGTGGTGTACATCCGGCAAAGGCCGCCCCTTAAATTCCTCCAGGTACAGCCGGTGTACCCAGCGGGCCACCCCCAACTTGCTCTTGGGAGCGATCAGGCGGTTTAATACCAGGTCTTGGTGCATAAGGCCACATCCACTTCCACTTGGCGGTCTTTAAGCAACGAATTGATGAACTCGGTAAGGCCCAATCGGTTCCAGAAAACATTCACTACGTATGGAATACCATAATATTTATCTCCGTACGTAGTCAGGTCCTGAGTGGTTCCGTAGGGATCGTTGTGCAGAAACTCCCGCAGTTTATCAATGAGCCGGCGGATTTCCTCCTGGCTGTAGAGATCAATGTTACCCAGATTGCCCACCTGGCGCTGCTTGATCTTGCCGTTTTCCCGGTAAGATTCTACCAAGGTCAGGTAGCGATAGGTCCGGTCCTTGCGTTTGTAATGATGATTCTGGGGAACAAGGGGCGTATCACCTCCACATGGTTCACATTACCATTATAGCTGGTGATCGCCATTATTTGAAGAGGTTATGGTAAAATAGTTTTCACTACGTTTTTAAACTTTTTCCGGAACCCGACCCTTGAAAATACTGGGCTTGCTGGGTTTGGACCCTCAAAAAAGGGTGTTTTACTGTCAAAGTCGGGGTTTATGACTCCATTCATCAGCCGGTTTGTGACGCGCCTGGGCAGGCCAACTATCCCCATGGAAACCTACCTGCGCCTGATGTATCTGAAGTACCGCTATGGCCTGGGTTATGAAGTTTTAGTCCAGGAAGTAAATGACAGTATCAATTGGCGGCGTTTCTGCCGTATTCCCCTAACCTGAAAGGTACCCCATGTTACTACTTTGATTAAACTCACCAAACGCTGTGGCCCCGGCGTTGTAGAAGAACTCAATAAAGCCCTGGTTCAGGAACCCCGGGAGAAAAAGATTACCCGGGGACGCAAGCTGCAGGTAGATACCACGGTAGTAGAAGCCAATATTCATCATCCTACGGACTCCGGCCTTTTAGTCGACGGAGTACGGGTAATTACTCGTACCATAAAAAAGATCCGGGAGGCAGGTATACCCTTAGCAGAAGCCTTTCATAACCGGCAACGTTCCATCAAAAAAACATATCTATGAGAGTGTTATTTTTTAAGGTCTTCTCAGTCATCTCTTGGTATTGAGCGAGTTTCCCTTTTGGTTTATAGGCCTGTCTTTGGCTTTTCAGGTAAACGGTTAGCTTGTTGATCAAGAAACTACCACCTCGCTTTCTCCCCATCTTTCTTTAAGGGATTTGTATATTAGCGTTGTTTTATTTTCCTGTTGGAATTCCGTACTTCTTGAGCTTTTTATAAAGCCAAGAAAGATCCATATTCAGGATCTCTGCCGCTTTTTTCTTGTCAAAACTACAATCCTGCATTACTCTGGCGATGTAACGCTTCTCGAATTCTTCGACAGCCTTCTTAAGAGATGCGCCTACAGGTGAGTATTCATAATCTAGTTTACTCCCCATAAAAGCCAGATGCTTAGGTATGATGTTTCTAGCTCCCTCCATATCAGCAAGGATTATTGCACTTTCTAGGACGTTTTCCAGCTCTCTAACATTACCCGGCCACGAATATTTCTGAAGTAGCTCAAGGGTCTCATCGGCAACGCCCACAACCGTTGTTCTCCGACAAGTATTCAATTTGGGTATCAAGGCCTTGACTATGGCGGGAATATCTTCGAGACGTTCTCTTAAGGGAGGTATTTCCAGGCGGAATACATTAAGGCGATAATAGAGATCCCCCCGAAAGCGATTCTGTTCTACCATCTCCTTCAGGTTGCGGTTTGTAGCTGCGATAACCCTAACGTTAATCTGAATGGGGTGAGAGCTACCTAACCTTTCAAACTCTTTTTCCTGCAAAACCACCAATAATTTACTCTGCATGGTTGGGGACATTTCGGCAATCTCGTCTAGGAAGATTGTCCCTCCGTTAGCAAGTTCAAACTTGCCTGGATGGCCTCCCTTTCTGGCCCCGGTAAAAGCGCCTTCTGCATAGCCAAACAGCTCGGATTCCAAGAGATTCTCAGGTATAGCTGCACAGTTGACTCTTACAAAAGGCATGCTGGAGCGGCTACTCCAATTGTGTATGGCATGGGCGAACAATTCCTTCCCAGTCCCGCTTTCCCCGGTAATAAGTACTGTGGTAGTAGAACGAAGGGCCACTTGCTGAGCCAGGAATTTTACGTTTTGAATCGCTCGGGAATTACCGATAATGTCATTAAAGGTGTATCTGGCAGAATGAAGGTTGCGGATTTCACTCTTATACATATTAAGTTCACGGATGAGATTCTCCGCCATGTCTTTAGCTCGTTCGTCCCATCGATCTAAAAAAAGACCGTAGGCAAAACATCCTAGAACTTTACCGTTTTTTACTAGTGGCAAAGAGCTGACAATCATTTTGTAGCCATTAACTGTCCAGTTGTACCCTATAATTGCTTTGCCAGTACGAATAACAGTCAGGGTTCGCGTTTCTGGAAGTATATCGATAACATTTTTCCCGACTACATCCTCCTGGCGCATTCCTAAGATGTTAAGATATGTCCTGTTAATAAACGCGATCTTCCCAGTATAATCGACAAAAATAAATGCAAAATCCGGATTATCCATTAGCAAATTAAGCCATTCTAATTCCATCGGCATACCTCCCTTTTTTCTTTAAACTAGGGATAATTTTATGAATGATTCCGGTGTAAAAACCACAAAATAAACTAACACAAAGTAGAATATAAAAGCTTTTTGACATCAAAATGGTATTTTATGGGTTAAGTAGCAATATTAGAAGTGCATGAGAAACCTTTTAAAATATAGTTACCCGCAGTCAAAAACATAGAAAAAGAAAAGTTATTTCAATAATAAATCCTATCTTCCGTACCTTAGGATAAATTTTCCAACGATTTTTGAGCATTAAAATATAACTTCCATTGTCAGTAGAAAACGGGAGGGAAAAGGTAAATTTCCTTGCCCAAACCAGCAAGTTCCAGGGCTCTAATCGCCTCCGAACCGTGGTAGTTGATCAACGCCCGGTCAGAACCTTGTTTAACTACCAGGAGATAATCAAACATCTCCAGGAGCGCCCGAGCAGTAGGGTTAGTGCTCTTCCGCTTCCCCGGGAGGATTAAAGGAGTCTCCTCTTGCTCCAAGTTTTTCCTAACCCGGTACTCCAGGTAAGCAGCTACCAGTAGGGCTAAATGGAAAACGAAGGACATGGCTTCTACCCGGTCCTCTCTACATTAAAAGTAGATGTGATTAATTATTAGGATTCGATGTTGGTTGCCTAACACCTGCCAGTTAGAATTAGTTTTTCACAACGTTTTTAAGAGCAATGCCGGACGCACCTACCTTTTGGGTGCTTACTTTTAGGTGCTTAGGGACACAGGCTCTTTATTTTTTAATTTGCGGCCCAGAAGGTAACAATAATTTCTTTTGGCGAATCTTTTTTGGTGCGTTCATTCATCCGGAAAGCATGTTGTGGCTGCTAGTAGTAAATATGGCAAAAAAATTGGCCAAAAAACCAAAATATCTGCCATGACATTACAAAGGGCTTTCCGAGTAATAACTATCAATTTATATTGGACTAATTTCCAAATGGCAAAATGTGTTTATGGGTTTAGCCCTACATTTTTGTAGTGCTATAGGCTTATCTATTCCTTGGCATAGAATTTGCAATAAAATCTCATTGTAGCGTGATTATGGCGAATGTTTACGTGGGGTTAATGTTTTGTACCGTTAATGACCTGGTAATAGTCTAAGTACTCCGCTTTGTATATCCGCACTGAGTTGGTGGGCTTATGGTCAGCTCAGTTCTTCTGTGAAACCATAGTTTGTAAATTATATCCGGGCAAGGCGGTTCTATCTTAAGCGGTAGAACTGTCAGGAGGTAAAATTTTTTCCCTGAAAACCTTTTTAGTAGTTTCCTGCACCTAGATTTAGTTTAACAAGAGGTATGCCTACAAAATCAATAACAAACTTAAAGGTTTGTCTACGAGGAGGGTTAATTTTGAGGTTAAAAGACAAGGTAGCAGTGATTACCGGTGGCGCCAGTGGGATCGGGGCTGCTACGGCAAAGATTTTTGGACGGGAAGGGGCTGCGGTGGCGATAGTCGATCTTGATGCCGAAAGGGGCGCAAAAGTATGCGCGGAGATCTCGGCAAGCGGTGGAAAGGCAGCCTTTTTCCAGGCGAACGTCGCCGATCGGGCCAGCGTGAAGGAGATGGTGGAAGCTGTAGTGGCAGAATACAACCGGATCGATATTCTGGTCAACAATGCCGGGATCATCCGCGACGCCATGCTCGTGAAAATGATGCCGGAGCAGTGGGATGCGGTCCTGGCCGTTAACCTGACCGGCGTCTTCAACTGCACGCAGGCGGTTGTCCCGCTGATGATCCAACAGGGCGCCGGTAGAATCCTCGTCACCTCGTCACTCTCAGGCATCTGCGGTAACGTCGGCCAGACGAACTACGTGGCGACAAAGGCCGGAGTGATTGGGTTGGTCAAGACCTGGGCTAAAGAGCTCGGGCCCAAGGGGATCACGGTCAATGCCGTAGCACCGGGTTTTATAGCTACTGAAATGACTGCTGCGATACCCCAAAATGTGGCCAAGATGCTTATTGACAAGATACCTTTGAGAAGAGTGGGCATGCCGGAAGATGTAGCTAATGCCTTCCTATTCTTAGCTTCCGAAGAAGGCTCCTATATTAACGGAGCAGTACTCTCAGTTGATGGTGGCCTCGTTGTATAGCCTTATTGGTTTTGAGCAAAACAAAACGGATGCTCTCTAGCTGCGACATTAAATATATATAAGGGTACGCTTTGAGACTGTTAATTGATTGAGATGAATTCTTGGTAGAAAGCTATAGAAGTTTCCGGAAAACTGCGGATGGGGAGTGGTTTTATGGATTATATGAGTGAGTATAAGAGCAAGCTGGTGTCCGCCGAGGAGGCGGTCAAAGTCGTCAAATCGGGGGATTGGGTACACTATGGGCATCATGCCATGGCACCAACCTATCTGGACGGATTTCTAGCGAAGAGGAGGGATGAACTTAGAGCGGTTAAAGTGGTTGGGGTAGTCTTTCCCGGTTTGCCGCAGGTAGCAGTTTGCGACCCAACCAGGGAGCACTTTATTTACAACAGCTGCCATTTTGGCGGTTCTGAACGCAAACTCCACGATCAGGGGCTGTGCAACTATGTCCCCTTCCTCTATTACGAAGGGCCCCTGTATTGCGAGCGTTATTTTGAGCCCGATGTATTAATGTTAAAGGTAGCGCCGATGGACAAGAGAGGTTTCTTTAGCTTCGGTCCTGGTAATTCCTATAGTGCCGCTTTGGTTAAGAGCTCAAAAATAGTGATCGTGGAAGTCAACGATCAGGTGCCGTACGTCTATGGGGGTGTAGATGATGCGGTGCATATCTCTGATGTCGATATGATTGTAGAGTCGGACAACCAGCCGTTGGCCACGGTGCCTGACATCGAACCTACTGAGGTCGATTGTAAGGTGGCCGAATATGTCTTGGAACAGATCGAAGACGGGTCGGTCATTCAGCTTGGGATTGGGGGGATGCCTAACGCTATAGGAAAGTTGATAGCCAAGTCTGGACATAAGGATCTGGGTGGACACACTGAAATGCTGGTGGATGCCTACATTGAAATGTACGAATCGGGGGTGATGACCGGTAAGAAAAAAGCCTTCGACAGAGGGAGAATAGCATTTACCTTCGCCTTGGGAACAAAGAAGCTGTATGACTGGATGGATCATAACCGGGCAGTGGCCAGTTACCCGGTTGACTACACCAACAATCCGAATGTAATTTCCAGACACGACAAATTTATATCTATAAACAATGCCATCGAGATCGACCTTTTTGGGCAGGTGAACGCCGAGTCGGTGGGGATACGCCATATTAGCGGCACTGGCGGCATGCTGGACTTTGTCTATGGCGCCTTCCATTCCAGGGGGGGGAAGTCGATCATCTGCATATCCTCGATGAAGGAGGGAAAGTGTGGGGAGAAGAAGTCCCGGATTGTGCCAACCTTGAGTCCCGGCAGTATCGTTACTGTACCGCGTGCTATGACCAACTATGTAGCTACCGAGTACGGGATCGTCGATCTTAAGGCCAAGTCTACCTGGGAGCGAGCAGAATTGCTGATCAGTATTGCTCACCCTGATGTTCGAGACAAGCTAATTAAGGAAGCGGAAAGGATGAATATTTGGGTTAGGACCAACAAAATTTAAGGTGGTTGATAATGGTGGTCCCTATTAATAAGCTAACTTAACGGTTACAAGCGCTAACTACGGTAACGGTAATTGCTCTCGAGTGAGGGTTTTTACCATACAGGCATTGCATATCATATTTTGAAGGAAGGGGAGGGTTCAATATGTCTAATCAAAAAAGGGATTTAAACATTAAATGGTCTGTTTTAATTCCTGCGTTGATAGTTGTTTTGGGTGTTTCCATTCCTCTCGCAGTTAACCCTGAAAGTGGCACAGCAGTTGTTGGCAAAATATTTAACTTTATTACAAGTAATTTAAAGAGCGTTTTCTTGTGGTTTGGATTTCTTGCTACTGTCTTTTGTTTTTGGATTTCCTTTAGTAAATGGGGAAATATTAAACTAGGTGGGCCAGAAGATAAACCTGATTTTTCATGGTTTACCTACTGTGCAATGATCTTTACATCGGGTGTGGCAATAGGGGTAGTTTACTGGCCTTTTCTTGAGCCCGTATATTATACGCAGTCCCCTCCCTTGTTTGTTGGTGCGAACACTCCGTTAGCTGCTGAATATTCGGGTTTCCTGTCTTTATTTCACTGGGGTATTACTGCCTGGGCCTTTTCTGCATTACCTACTTTCCCAATAGCTTATGCACTTCACGTCAAAAAAGCAAAATCATTACGACTTAGTACTGCTTGTAGTGGCGTATTGGGAAGCTATACTGAAAGTTGGCTTGGTAGGCTAATTGATGCTATTGGTATTTTTGCAATAATAGGTGGAGTAGGCACGTCTTTAGGATTGGCAGTTCCGTTGGTTATGCAATTAATAAGCGCAATATCGGGAATACCTAACACTTTTGGTAATCAAATCATTCTACTCATTGTATGGACTGCTTTCTTTACTTTAGCCGTATGGACGGGGCTGAAAAAAGGTATTGCAAAAGTAGCCGACTGGAACACTTATTTGGCATTTGCTATTTTGGCCTTTGTATTTGTTACCGGACCAACGCTTTTTATGGTAAATCTTTTCACAAATAGCGTCGGTCTAACCATTACAGAATTTTTCCGTATGAGTCTATGGTCTGATCCGGTTTCAAAAAGTGGATTTCCCGAAGGATGGACAGTATTCTATTGGGCATGGGATGCCGCTTATGGTCCTTTAATGGGATTGTTTGTGGCGAGGATTTCAAAAGGAAGAACTATCCGCGAAATGGTTATGGCAACCATTTTTGCCGGTGCTATAGGTTGTTGGTTGTTCTTTGTTGTATTTGGAGGATACGGTGTATATGCCGTATATAACAAGCTTTTCGATCTTGCAGGTATGGTTGAAAAATTAAGTCCTGCAGCTATTATTGTTGAGGTTATGAAAACTCTACCGTTGTCTCAAATTGTTTTGCCATTAGTAATGATTATGTGTTTCCTGTTTGTAGCAACTACTTTGAATGCTTCAGCCTATACGCTTGCTTCCCAATGCACTAAAGAATTAAAATCTAACGAGGAACCCCCAAGATGGCTTCGCACGGTGTGGGGAATTGCTCTTGGCATCTATGCTGCTGGTCTATTTGCGGTAAAAGGTTTAAAGGCAGTACAGTTATCGTCAATTATAGTTGCATTGCCACTTATACCCATTTTCATAATTATGGTAATATCTGGGATGAGGTGGATTAAGGAAGATTATGGACAACTTCTCCAACCTAATATTCCGGTATTGCCTAAGGAAAACGTAAAGCCTTTACCCAGTTTTATCGAATCGGAATTAAATTCAAATTAAAATTAAGATAGATATGGCAGTACTTTTTGAGAAACGGGTTTTGTAAAGGAAGTTCTTTGAAGTAATTTGCGGTCCCTTGACATGGAGTATTGCCCTGTGTTTCAAAAGGGCTATGAGAAGCATGATTTGCTTAATACCTTTTGCAAAATTAAGTTAAGAAGGGCATACTCCATGTCAAGGGGTTCCATTTGGCTTAAACATCATTGCTTGCCATTTTCATTTTTCTGTGGTAACACGTAAGTAGCATAGATAACTCAAAGTAGTAAAGGAGCCATTTAGTTTTTGTGCAAAAAAATTGTGTTAAACAAGTTACCATAAAAACTCATGATATTATGCTTCGAACTTAGTCTTTAGTTAAACGAAAGGAGATAAGTATTATGAAGAAAATTGAAGAATTAAAGTTTAGTTCTGAGATAATAACAAAGGCAAAAGAATTAGGTGCAACACTTGCGGGTATAGCAAATATTGAGGATTTAAAAAGTGCACCATCTTATGTTGTTGCACCCTTGATGCCTCCATACTCAGGAGTTGGTGCAAATAAAGAGAGGATTGATGATAGAAAACCAGGTGAAGTAATTTGGCCGGAGGGAGCTAAATCAGTAATCGTAGTAGCGTACGCCCATCCTGAGGAAAAACCTGAATTGGATTATTGGTATGGTAGTAATGATCCAATAGGAAATAGACAATTGATAAGAATTATCAAAGGCCTTTGTGAATGGCTTATGAATAGCCATAATGTAGGGGTATTTCATCTGCCTTACCATGTAGAAAGAGGGGGTATCTATTTAAAGGATGCTGCCGTAATTGCAGGATTGGGTTGTATCGGTAAATGTAATTTGTTGGTCAATCCAGAATATGGTCCCCGGCTAAGATTAAGAGGAATGACGATTGATATTGAGCTGCCGTCGACAGGGCCATTAATGTATGATCCTTGTCGTTTTTGTGACGAAAGATGTAATAAAGTTTGTCCACAAAAGGCTTTTGATAAAAAGGTGTATTCTGCCACAGAATATGGACGAAATGAATTGCCGGGAAGGGATGGTAATTACAACCGTAATTTATGCAATGTACAAATGAAAATTGATGAAGAAACAGCAGAGGTTCAAAAAATTGAGCTCTTCGATGAGCCAGTGAGAGTTGTTAAATATTGTCGCAGATGTGAACTTGCTTGCCCGGTCGGTAAAGGAAAAGTTATTGATTGATATTTCTTCCGGATGAAGCTGGTAAACTTTGCAGGAGCCTTTTGTTATAAAGATTAATTAATGATTTTACCGGCTTCTCGCTAATACGGATAGGTCCACTTTATTTTTTATATCAGATGGATGAAGGGAAATAGGGGGCCTTTAGACATGTTAAAAGAGATTCAAGATGTGGTGATAGCGAGTGCTTGCCGCACACCTATAGGTAATTTTTTAGGCAGTCTAAAGGATGTTACGGCTATTGAATTGTCTATAGTTACTGGAAGGGAAGCTATAAAGAGAGCGGCTATAGAACCAGATATGATTGATGAGATAGTAATGGGCATGTGTTATCACCATGGTAATGGCTCTCTTCCTCCACGTCAGGTAGCTATGGCCTTGGGTATGAGATATAGTAGTGGAGCTTGCATGGTTAATCAAAACTGTGCAACAGGAATGCGCGCTCTTGAAATAGCTGCCCACAATTTAATGATAGGCAAGACGGAAATTGCCTTGGTAGTAGCAACTGAGAGCATGTCGAACATCCCTTATATTCTTAGGAAAGCGCGAAGTGGTTATAGAATGGGGAATGGAGAAATTGAGGATGCCATGCTAGTGGATGGTCTCTTTGATAAACTTGTTCCAGGCCATATGGCTATAACTGCGGAGAATTTGGCTGTTAAATATGGAATAACCCGGCAAGAATGTGACGAACTTGCTTTGATGAGCCACACGAGGGCCCGTAACGCCATTGCTCAAGGCTATTTTAATAGAGAAATAGTTCCAGTGGAGATAAAAACCAAAAAGGATGTTCAGGTATTTGATACTGATGAGCATCCTATGGATACCGATCTTGAGAAAATGGCAAAATTACCTCCACTCTTCAAAAAAGACGGAGTGGTAACGGCTGCCAATGCTTCTGGTATTAACGACGGCTCCGCTGCTGTTATCCTGATGACAAAGAAAAAAGCCAAAGAACTAGGAATTAATCCCTTAATGAAACTCGTCAATATATGCACGGAAGGGGTGGATCCGAAGTATATGGGATTGGGGCCGGCTGTGGCTATCCCCAAATGCTTAAAACAAGTAGGCATGAAGTTTGAAGATGTTGGATATTGGGAGATCAACGAAGCGTTCGCAGCTCAGTTTTTGAGTGTAGGACGCATGCTAAAAGAAGATTTCGGCATTCAACTTAACATGGATAAGGTCAACCATAACGGCTCCGGCATAGCACTTGGCCATCCTGTTGGTTGTACAGCCCTGCGCATTATAGTTTCCTTATACTATGAAATGGAAAGACTAGGAATAATGATAGGAGGAGCCTCTCTTTGCGTAGGTGGAGGGCCAGCAATGTGTTCTATTTGGACTCGGGATCTCGAGAATTAAAAATTCATAACCGCATTCTGGTATAAAGCTAAAGGAGGTTTTTTAATGGATTTCAGGCTTACCGAGGAACAAGAATTGCTGCGGAATAGCGTGCGGGAGTTTACCCAGCAGTACCTGGAACCTATAGCCGGCGAAATTGATGAGGAGGGTCGTTACCCGGCAGAAGTAGTAGCTAAACTGGCCGAAATGGACTGGATGGGTATACCGTACCCCCAGGAATACGGTGGTGCGGGGGCTGACTATTTGAGTTACTGTATTGTAGTTGAAGAGCTCTCACGTGCCTGCGCTTCGACGGGGATAATTTTATCAGTTCATACTTCCCTGGCTAGTTGGCCTATTTTCCAGTTCGGTACTGAAGAACAAAAAAAGAAGTATCTAGTCCCCCTTTGCAAGGGTGAAAAAATAGGCTCATTCTGCTTGACGGAACCGGGAGCCGGAACTGATGCTGCTGCAGGTACAACTACTGCGGTCCTGGATGGTGACGAGTACGTCCTTAACGGTACCAAGCACTTTATTACCAACGGGCCCGTAGCCGGTATTTATATTGTCTTTGCTATGACCGACAAGTCCAAGGGAGCAAAAGGGATGAGTGCTTTCATCGTACCGCGGGAAGCACCTGGCTTAAAAGTCGGCAAGCACGAGAATAAGATGGGCATCCGCGCTTCCCAGACAGCGGAGATTATCTTAAAAGACTGCCGTATTCCTAAAGAAAACTTACTGGGCCAGGAAGGCCAGGGTTATCGTATTGCCATGCAAACCCTGGATGGTGGGCGTATCGGCGTGGCTGCCCAGGCCCTGGGTATTGCTCAGGCAGCTTTAGATGAATCCGTTAAATACTCCAAGGAAAGGGTGCAGTTCGGCAAACCAATCAGCGCCAACCAAGCTATCCAGTGGATGATTGCCAATATGGCCACCGACATCGCAGCGGCCAGGTTCTTAACCTACTACGCTGCCTGGTGCAAAGATCAGGGTTTGCCGTATAGTAAAGAAGCGGCAATGGCTAAACTTTTTGCCGCCGAAACAGCTTCCCGTCATACTTCCAAGGCCGTCCAGATTCACGGCGGCTACGGTTATATTAAAGGTTACAAAGTAGAACGGCTCATGCGCGATGCCAAAATTACCGAGATTTATGAAGGCACATCAGAAGTACAACGCATGGTAATTGCGGGCAATCTGCTTCGTTAACATATTCGTTAACACAATTGAGGGAAAACATAAAGGAGAAACGCTAGATGCCAAGGATTATTACCTGCTATAAATGGGTAAAGGATGAAGCCGACATCAAGGTCGACACGAGCTCTCGGCAACTAACCCTTGACCGGGTTGGCTACAAAATCAGCGACTATGATCGCAATGCCATCGAAGAAGCGGTACGCATGCAGGAACAACACGGCGGCAGTGTTATCGCCGTTACTGTCGGGCCACCATCAGCCAAGCAGAGCCTGAAAGATGCATTATCCCGGGGTCCAGAGGAAGCGTATTTTATCAATGATCCCTCTTTTGCCGAACTTGAACCTGCCCAAACTGCCGCCATTTTGGCGGCAGTCATCAAGGGCAGGCTTGAATATGACCTGATTATCTGCGGGGAAGGTTCCAGCGATCTGTACGCCCAGCAGGTTGGCCCGCGTTTGGCGGAACTCCTGGGCATCCCTTGCGCCACCTATGTCAACAAGCTTGCGCTGGAAGGTACGCGAATAAATGTCGAGCGCAAGCTGGACGATGGTATTGAAAAAATTTCCCTACCCCTGCCGGCGCTGGTCACGGTGCTGCCGGACATTAACACACCACGCTTACCAGGTCTCAAACAGGTACTGGCTGCGGGTAAAAAACCGGTGCATAACATTGGCCTGAAGGATCTTGGATTAACCTGCGAGGTAACTTTAAATACCACTGGCATCCTGGCAGCCACCATGGAGAGGCGGCGCCTGAGGTTTGGTGCCGGTAACGAAGACATCCGTAAAGTAGTGGATGCCCTGTTAAAAGAAGGAGTAATCGCTTAAAGGAGTGCACATTGATGTCAGGAGTATGGGTTTTAGGTGAGCGGCGCGAGCAAACCCTGGAACTGTTAAACGCCGGTTTGGGCCTGGCCAGAGAATTGGGTACCACCGTCACCGCTTTTGCCATTCAGGACCAGGGGCTAGCTAAAACATATATTGAATGTGGTGCCGATACCGTTTATCTTCTGGGTTCCCTGGCCCCGGAGCAACCTCTGGAAGATTATGTCCCGGTGATTGTCGATGTAGCCCGGCAAAAAAATCCAGATATCTTTCTTATAAGCGCCACCCCCCGAGGTAAAGAAATGGCTGCCCGCATAGCAGCCCGGTTGGGGGTGGGGTTAGGTAGCGAATGCACCAGACTGCGCCTGGACGAGAACAAATCACTGGTAATGGAACGCTTAATGTTTGGCGGTGCCGCTGTACAAACGGTTGTTTGTCTAACACGCCCACAAATGGCTACGATACCCCCGCGGACCTTTGAACCGGCCGTCCCTTTGGCGAACCGGGAAGGCGAGATAATCGAATTACCCGCCCCCCCTGCTGGAAAGGTCAGAGTACTGGAACGGAAACCACGAGTACAAGAAAGCGTAGATATTACCGAAGCCAGAGTGGTAGTCGCCATTGGCCGCGGCGTCGAAAAACAAGAGGATATAGAGTTAATTCAGGAGCTAGCCAATGTGGCCGGGGGCGAGCTCGGCTGTACCAGGCCTATCGCCGAAGAGTTGCACTGGCTCCCGGAAAACAGGTACCTTGGAATATCCGGGCAAAAAATAAAACCAGATCTCTATATCGGAGTGGGCGTATCCGGCCAGATCCAGCATATCAGCGGCATTCGCGATGCCAAAGTTATTTGTGCAATCAATAAAGACGAAAATGCACCCATATTTGAGGCCGCCGATTACGGAATTGTCGGTGACCTGTACGCGGTAGTGCCGCAGCTTACTAGGGAACTACAGAGGGTGCTCAAAAAATAGATGAGCGTGGTGTAAATATGGGCGAAGACAAATTTACGGCCATCATCATTGGCGCCGGCCCGGCCGGAAGCACAGCCGCCTATCTGCTGGCCCGTGAAGGCCTGGATGTGCTCCTTATCGAAAAAGGGGCCTCACCGGGTAGTAAAAACATGTTTGGTGGTCGCATGTACAGCCATGCCCTGCAGCAGATCATGCCCGATTTCTGGGAAGAAGCACCAGTCGAGAGGCCGGTAGTCCGAGAAGTAATCACCTTCATTACCGAAGACAGGAGCCTTTCCATTACCTGTCAGGATGAAAGCTGGAGCCGGCCTCCCTATCACTCCTTTACCCTGCTGCGGGCAGAGTTTGATGCCTGGCTGGCTGCCAAAGCAGAAGAAGCGGGCGCCGTTTTGGCATACGGCATTCGGGTCGACGGCCTCCTTATGGAGAAGGGGCGGGTAGCTGGCGTCCGCGCTGGCACAGATGAGATGCTCGCCGATGTAGTAATTGCGGCCGACGGCGTTAATTCAATCATAGCCCAGCAGGCCGGCTTGCGTAAAGAACTGGAACCTTGCCAGGTAGCTACAGGAGCTAAAGAAGTCATCGCCTTACCACCGGAAACAATCAGCCAGCGGTTCCAGGTCAGCGGTAACGGGGGCGTTGCCCAGCTCTTCGTTGGCAGCTGCACCAAAGGCATGCCGGGCGGAGGCTTCCTTTACACCAACAAAAATACCATCTCGCTGGGGGTGGTAGTCAACGCTGCCGCCCTGCAGCAGAACCAGTATCGCCCAGTTGATCTGGTAGAGGACTTTAAAGCTCATCCCCATATTGCCCCCCTGATCGAGGGAGGGGAGGTAGTAGAGTACTCCGCCCACCTGGTGCCGGAAGCAGGGCTGCACATGATGCCGCAACTGTACGGTGATGGCATTCTGGTGGTCGGCGATGCTGCCGGTTTCGTCCTCAACCTGGGGTACCAGGTGCGGGGCATGGATCTGGCCATCGCTTCCGGTGCTGCCGCCGCAAGGACTATTAAAGAAGCTAAAAGTAAGGGAGATTTTTCCCGGCAATCACTGAGCTGTTATCAGGAATACCTCAAGGAAAGTTTTGTTTTAAGAGACATGGAAGCCTATAAAAACGCTCCTGCTTTCCTGGAGAATAAGCGCCTCTTTAGCGCTTACCCCCAGCTGGCTACCAGCTTGGCCAGCAAGATGTTTACTGTAGACGGCAACCAGCCGGTACATCTGTTAGGAAAGATTATAGACCAGCTAAAAACGAATCAGGTCGGATGGTTCCAGCTTGCCTGTGATGCCTGGAAGGGAGGGCGAGTCCTCTGAAACGCCTGAGCAGTGAACAATTGCTGGGTATCAACAAGTTCGCCGTTGATGACGAAGAGGCCCACATCGTCCTAAAAAAAGAACTATGTGCTCTGTGCCAAGCCAAACCTTGTACCAGAGCCTGTCCCGCAGCCCTTTATACCCTGAAAGAAGGTGATATAAGTTTCGATTATGCCGGTTGCCTGGAGTGTGGTACTTGCCGGGTAATCTGTCCCCAGAAGGGGGCCATTAACTGGCAGTACCCGCGGGGTGGATTCGGGATCATATTCCGCTACGGCTAAATAGAGATCAGGGGGGAGGGCTGTTGCGGACAGCCATTTGTCCGCGAGCCCACGATCCCATAACATACGGTCACCTGGATATAAACGAACAGGCAGCAGCCATGTTTGACCGGGTAGTGGTAGAAGAGGCCGCCAAAGCTTGCAAAAAAGTATACCTGCAACTGGAAAAGAGGGTGGAACTGGCCAGGAGCGCTTGCGGTAACCTGTCCAATGTAACTGTCAAACCTTATAGGGGTTTAGTGGTTGATTTTGCCATGCAGGAAGGCGCCACCGTCATTGTGAGGGGTTTACGTGCAATTTCTGATTTTGAGTGTGAAATGCAGGCGGCGTTGATGAACAAAAAACTGGCCGGGGATATTGAAACCATTTTCCTGATTACGGCTACGGAATAATCCTTTTTTAATTCGCACCTGATTCACTGTGTCGCCGCAATGGGAGGGTGCCTGAAAGGCCTGGTAACACCGGAAGTGGAGAAGTTTTTATATGAACAATATCCACATTACAAGCATGTAATGTTGACAAAGTAGTTAAGTGGTGATAGACGCAAAAAAGGCTTTAGCAAGAATCAAAAATAAGGCTTTAACACAAATCCAATGAGGTTAAGCATAAACCAAAAATTTAAAGGGGGAAATGGCAATGGCACTTATCACCAGGGAGGCGTACTTGCAATTACTAAAGAGTATGCGGCCCAACATTTACAAGTTCGGGCAACGCATTGACGATGTGACTACCCATCCGGCCACCCGCCGGACGGTGGAAAGCCACGCGCGCGCCTTTGGTGCTGCTTATGATCCTCAGTATGCCGACATTTTTACCACGGTATCCTCATTTACGGGCGAAAAGATCCACCGTTTCAATTCATTGATGCAGAGTTTGGACGATATCATTTACAATGCGAAATTTAAGCGCATGATGTACCGGCTAACCGGAACATGCACGGGCGGCGTATGCGTTGGCTGGAATGCCCAAAACGTGATGTGGAATGTTACCTATGAAATGGACAGGGATCTGAACACGAATTATCGGGCGCGGCTGGAAAAGTGGATCCGTAATGCCCAGGAAAAAGGTCTTGTTGTCGCCGGCGCCCTAACCGATGCTAAGGGCGATCGCAGCCTGAGGCCTTCGCAACAACCCGATCCGGACAGCAACGTGCGCATCAAGGAAGTACGGGATGATGGGATTGTAATTTCCGGAGCAAAAGTGATGATCTGCGGCGTGGCTGCCGCCAACGAGATCTTTATCCTGCCTGGCAGCGCCTACCGCGAAGAGGATCAGGACTATGCTGTGGCCTGTGTAATACCTCGCGATATTGAGGGACTAACTATCGTGGAAACGCGGCGACCCAGCGACGAAAGGGAGTTGGAGGAAGGCTTCGATATTCCGGAGACAGGTATTACCCAAGCCTATTTAATTTTCGAGGATGTTTTCGTCCCTAACGAAAGGGTGTTTATGTGTAAAGAATTCAAGTATACGGGGAAAATAATCCAGTACTTCACAGCCAATTACCGTGCATGCATTGGCGCCTGCGTAGCCGGTCAGGGGGATGTCATGATAGGGGCTGCAGCTATCATGGCTCGCTCTAACGGCCTTGCTGCGAGTACTTTTATGAATAAGCTGATTGATATGGCAATCAATAATGAAACTACCTATGGTTTGGGCATCGGCGCTATGGCCCTTGGTAAAAAACATGAGGGTGGCGCCTGGGTATCGGATCCTTTGATTGCACATACCAATAAAGTCTTGGTGGCCACTCTGCCTTATGAAACAAAGCGTATTTGCCAGGATATTGGTGGCGGTATCGTAGAAACGGGTTGCTTCCCATCATACAAAGATTTTACCAGCCCCGAGTATGGTCACTTAGTGCAGAAATATGTAAAAGCGGCTCCAAATCTAAGTGCCGAAACTAGGGCAAGGGCGGCTAGGTTGGTGGAGTGGCTGACCTTGGGTGCTGGCGTGCCAGGATGCATGCATGGTGGTGGATCACCCGATGGTGCCAGGCTTGTTGTCCGGGCTAGCACACCGATAGAAGAATTTGTGGAGTATGCCAAAAAGATTGCTGGTATAACCGAAGCGGTGCCTGAACCTGCAAAGAAGAAATAGATGATTCCGGTGCAAGAACCCAAAATTAAATGGCTCATCTTAAGTACCCAAGAGCTCTTTGACAGCAAAAATGTTATTTTATGGACATGGTGATCTTCTTAAAAGTATAAGCCTTTTGCAGAATAAAGTTTTTAAACAGCAATAGAGAATTGTTACCTGATAAATATATGGTAATTTTAGTATAATACGGTCAAGTTGACCCTCTCCCGATTTGATGGACACAGAGTTAAGGTATTATACTAAAACAGAAGGTGCTGTGTCCGTGGGGGAGACAAGAAGACAGTATAGTGAAAAATTCAAACGTGAAGCAGTTGAACTCAGCTATACCAGCGGTAAGACAGTAAATCAAGTTGCCCAAGACCTGGGAATCAGCAAAAGCATGCTCACCCGCTGGCGGGCAGAAAAAGCAAAGCTTGGTGACCGGGCTTACCCCGGGAAAGGAAAACAAACACCCGGAACGCCACAGGAAGAAGAAATCCGGTAACTAAAACGGGAATTGGCCATTGTTAAAGAAGAACAATGACATCTTAAAAAAGCGGCGACCTTCTTCATAAAACACCTGAAATAGCTTACAGGTTTATTTATCAGCACCGCTTCGAATTTGGGGTGGAGAAGATGTGCCAGGTGTTTAATGTATCTCGAAGCGGATATTACGCTTGGCGGAAACGGCCAGAAAGTAACAGGAAAAGACGTAACAAAGAAATACTCAAAAAGAGATACGCAAGGTTTACCATGTCTTCCGGGGGACGTACGGGAGCCCGGGGGTCACCAGGGCTTTAAAGAAACAAGGTATTACCTGCGGCAGGAACCTGGTGGCCCGCCTGATGCGGGAAAATGGCATTGCCGCCAGGACAAAGAGGCAATATAAAGCGACGACCAACTCAAAGCACAATTATCCGGTCGCTGAAAACCTGGTTAACCAGGATTTCACAGTCGAGCGGCCAAGTCACGTCTGGGTAGCCGATATTACCCACATACTAACAGAAGAAAGCTGGCTTTACCTTGCGGCCATTGAAGACCTGTTCCAGCGGAAGATCGTGGGCTGGACTATGGATATACCATGACACGCCAGCTAGCACTGGACGCGCTCAGGCAGGCCGTCTGGCGCTACCGGCCGTCAGCAGGCCTTATTCACCTCTCAGACCGTGTGTAGCCATCAGTATGCTAGCTACGAATGCCAGCAAGCGTTGAGGGATTACGGGATGATTGCCAGCATGAGCGGTAAGGGTAACTGTTATGACAACGCCTGTATGGAATCATTCTTTGGGACACTGAAGCAGGAACTTATTTATGGCAACCGTTTCAGGTCAAGGGCTGAAGCCCGCCATGCCATCTTTGAGTACATTGAGGTTTTTTACAACCATATATGTTTGCATTCAGCACTTGGATATATGTCCCCGGTGGAATATGAGCAAGTTTCTAAGGCAGCAGGATAAAAGCGAAATACTACGAAAGCAGGAGTAAGCCCCCTATTCTCTGTGTCTATTTTATCGGAGCAACCTCAGTACCGGAAGCCGCCCGTGCTGAGATCAAAGCTTATCTCCAGACCATCCGGGAAGCACACACACCGGAAGCTGGCCAAAAGGCGGCTGAGGAAGTGATGGAACGCTACAAAAAGCAATACCCCTCGACCATGCAGAGTAGCTGACGATTTGGAAGCCAGCCTGGCCCATTTACAAGTACCGGTAGCACACCGTAAATTTGTGCGTACTACCAATTTGATTGAGCGTAGTTTTGTAGAAGAGAGGAAACCATACCGCGATTTTTTGATGAGCATAGTGCTTTAAAGCTGGTCTTTGCCAACTTAAGCCGGGCTACAAGGCGCTGGCAGCAAGTCCATATAACGGAATTGGATATAAGCAGATGGCCCAGCTCTGTAAAAGGCTGGGACTGGACCCCGATCCTTCTTCGGGTTAAAAAACCAAGCAAGGTGATGAAATATTGAGTGCTACTGCGTGAGCCAGGCCCCATTAGATTTTACAGCAGCTTTTGGACATAACCCGGGATATAGTTCGGAAATAACAGTTCTCCTTAAGTGATGCAAAAAGTGGACTTTTTCAGGGAGAACTTAATAGCTATTCCATAGATGTAAATCACGCTACAGACAAGCAATATACAATCTGTTAAAATTACAATGCGGGTGAATGTTAGCACCTTCTTTAGTAATATTTATTGTGGTACTGGCAAGATGACAAAAATGGCGGGTAAGAAGACCGAAAATCACAGTCGTTACTTGGCAAAGGTTGCAATCCTAGTAGCCATAGGTGCCACTCTACATTCATTAGAAACTTTCCTACCCCCGCCTGCGTTGCCCGGTGCTAAACTAGGCCTGGCTAATTTAGCTACCATTCTGGCCTTATCTGGCATTAACTATCAAGCCGGGTTAACCGTGGCCGCGCTCCGTGTTTTCCTCGGTTCACTTTTGAGCGGCACTATTTTCGGCTATACCTTTTACTTAAGCTTGGCAGGCGCGTGTACCAGCGCGCTCGTAATGGGTTTTTTACTTCTTTTTTTACTCCAACATAAAAGCCGGGCCATGTTTTTCTTGCTAGGTGTTAGCGGTGCCGCCAGCCATAACCTTGGCCAGCTAGCGGTCGCCTATCTCCTGGTCGGGAAAGCGGTGCTGGTTTACCTGCCGTATTTGCTTCTGTTCGCCCTGTTTACCGGTCTTTTTACCGGCGGTCTGGCTGGCGCTTTACAACAGCGCCTGGAAAAAATTCTTTAGGCTATGAATAAACTTCAATAATCCTTTTTAAATGGAGCCATGGGCGCTCTCCTTTTTGGTGGCCTGGCAGCGTTAATTTTTGCCTTAACCCGGCTAAGGGTGCAAAAAGATCTTCAGCCTTAAAAGGCTTAAAACCCGGGTTCTACGCTCTTTCGGGGGGTGAATCCAAATTAATTATTTTGCAGCCGGTCTTAACATTAGGGGGGCAGGTCGGCTGCGCTTGCTACCCCTTGCCAGGCAAGGCTAATACGGGACTTTTTTATGTCAATGAGGGCGGTTTATGTCATCGCCCTTTTTGCTTTTGCCCCTTCAGGATTCACCAGCTAACGGCGGTAAAACCTTGCTGCGGTCCCTACAGGGAGGTATCTAGATGGACAGCCCAATTAAACGTCGGTACCTGGCAGTTATAATCTTGTTACTACTCGCGACCATTATTAATGCTACCCTCTCTTACCGCCACAGCCGCGATTACCATGAGACCCGCTTTCTGATGGATACCGAGGTTTATATTGAAGCCCACGGACCAGGCGCCCGCAAAGCCGTAAAGGAAGCTCTGGCTGCCATGGAAGACTTAAGCCAAAGGCTGGATAGTTACTCCGCTACCAGCGAAATAGCCGCGATCAATGACGCCGCTGGTATCAAGGCGGTGCATGTTTCACAGGATACATTTGTTGTTATTAAGAAAGCCCTGGAAATCGCCCGTCTGACCGGTGGGGCCTTCGACCCTACCTGTGGCCCGCTGGTCAACCTGTGGGGGATTGGACCAGAAGGCAATCATAAGCCGGTGCCGTCGCCAGAAGAGATCAAGAAAGCTGTGCAGCTAGTCAACTACCAGCGAGTGTTCCTCAATGAAGAGGTTCAGACCGTCTTCCTGCCGGAAAAAGGTATGCGCCTTGACCTTGGCGCCATTGCTAAAGGATATGCCGTCAGCAAGGCAGTGGTCATCTTACACAATCACAACATCCAATCCGCGTTGGTAGCGGCAGGAGGGAACATTTATGCTTTGGGAACGAGACCCGGAGGGGGTGGCTGGCGGATAGGCATTCGGGACCCGTTCCACCCGGACACAGAAGCAGGTTATCTTGAACTTGTTAACCAGGCAATAGATACCTCCGGCGATTATGAGCGATACTATGAGGAGCAAGGATTGAAATATAACCACATTTTCGATCCCCGCTCAGGTTACCCAGTGACGTTTACCGCAAGCAGTACTGTAATAACGCCTGACCCGGTGGCAGCCGATGCCCTGGCAACGGCACTATTTGTCCTGGGAGCAGGAGAGGGTTTTCCCCTGCTGGCAAAGGTTCCGGACACCGAGGGACTGATCATAACAACCAACGGCGATGTACTTTGCACACCAGGTTTGCAGGATAAATTTATAAAAAATGGAGCGCCACCACAGCAAACCACTGGTTGGCAGACCAAAAAACTGGTTATTGAGGTTAACGGCAGAGAAGTTCAGTCCCTGGTCTTAACAGGCAACGAAAAACAGTTGCATCTGCGAGTACCCCTTAAAAAGGGAGAGGCTATCGTTGAGATCGACGGCGGCCGGGCCAGGGTCTTGCCTTTGCCCCGGGACATTTGTCCGGATGGCATTTGTTCCCGAACAGGGTGGATTAGCCTGCCCGGGCAGAGTATCATTTGCCTCCCTAACAGGCTGGTGGTCAGGATAATCTCTTGAGTGGATGAAAAAACTTTTTATGAATACCAGGAGGTTATGTAGACATGAAGGAGAACCCTTTTTTAAACATATGTTGGGTTGAGCCGGCGGACGATTATTGGGCCCAGTATATCAAACGGGAAGGCCATGCTTTTTCTTGTGAAAAAGGTTACCAGGTGGTATGTGAAGGCGATATAGTAGATAAGGTTTACTATTTAGAAACGGGCCTGGCAAGGTATACAATGAACGATATTAATGGGAGAACACGTACGATTGGCCTCTTGCTACCGGGTAGTATTTTTGGCGAAGGCCCTGTTATCCTGCAAGCACCGGTAACCATTGGAGTCCAGGCCATGAAGGATTGTACTTTCTACTATACACCACGGAATAAAATAATTAGCATGATCTATCAGGATCCGGAACTTAGCATTGAAATTATCCGTAATGTCACCCTTAAGTTCAGGAACCTGTTGAAATGTTTTAGTTTACTATCTTTCGCCACGCCAGAAGAGCGGCTTATTTATTTCTGTTCCTCTATTTTAAAAACGCGACAGCATGAAGTTTTTGAACAGTGGCACCGACTGCCAGTTGACTTGACTCAGGAGCAATTAGGTGAGATAATCGGCGCCAACCGGGTAACAGTATGCCGCATTATCGCTAAATGGAAAAAAGAAAGCCGCCTCAAGATAATTAACAAAGCGATTTATATCAACACTAACCTGCTGAAACAAACTGAAATCGCACGGGCAGCTCCTTGAAAAGATAAATATGGCGGCTAATTTTATAATATTGTGAGCTTTATTTAATACCCATCGTTATACTCTGGTAAAGACTAATAATAATTAATATAGTGGTTAGTAGTACCAGAGAGACAAAAATCATCTCTTTAACGCCAATTCTCTTTTCCAACTTACAGCTCTCCTTTAAGAACAACTTTTTCTTTTTTTCTTTTCAATAAACCCAATAAGGACCTGCGCAATTTACAAATTAATTCGTTGATAACTCCAACCGGGCAAAAATAATGGCACCAAAACCGGGATATTAATAGTGAAGAGAATAAAACTACCGGTAGTATAAACCATTGAATTCCAAAACCCTGGCGGGCAAATAAAGTAGCAAAAGGCTCATAACTACCCTGGCCAGGAGAACTAGAGACAAAAGCAATTAAAAGAGCAATATATGTTAGTACATATTTTATCTTTCTGGCCTTCAAATCAATACTTTTATGGCAACGAAAATTACTGCCTCCGATTTTGGCTAAAATCTCTTGTGCCGCTCCAAAAGGACATAGCCAGGAACAATAAATATTCCTTCCCAGCATAAAAATTATAAAAGGTACACCGAGCACCCAAATATACCAAAAAATGTATTCTTTTATTGGAGGAAAATACCCCATTAATACACTGGCTATATTCCCTATAGAGAGCGCAATATTGTATTTGAAGCCTATAAATATTAAACTACCCACCAGTGTAAGCCAGCGTAACTTGTTCAACTGGAAGGTTACGCCGGCCAGCGCCAGCATCAGCAGTGATATAACGGTTATTTCTTTGGCGCCCAAATTGACCGGCCGGGCTTCTTCGGTAATGCTAAAGCCAAATTGATTCTTTGCCAGCGCATGACTACCCTGGGCAATAGCCATGGTGATTCCTTTAGATGAAAATGTTGCCCCGGTAACACGATCAATATCCTTATCAAGAGCAAACGGTTCATTTACCTTTTTACCTAAAAACTGTTTTAAGAAGTCATGGTTCATTACTATTTGGATAAAAGTAGGGGTGTCCTTATGCTCGGCAATCACCGCGCCGACAATATTACCTTCCAGATCAGTGCTCGTAATTACTGTTATAGGCCCACCATATCCCATGGCGGAGTCAATTACTAAATAGCCGATTTTTTCTCCCTGCCCATTTAAACCTTCATAAATAGTTGGGTTAGAGGTGATTTTATTGAAGGACTGGGCTTGAGGAAGTGCTTCTTTTAATTTTGGTATAAGGTTATCTTTAGGTAGCAGGTAATTAGCAATTAATGCAGTTATCAGGGTGAGAATAGCAAGTATATTAATTGTCATTGAGAGGATAGTTTTTTTATTGCTCATCGTGTTCGCTCACCAAATATAATTTTATTAATTTAACAAGGTTAAAGGAGAGCACGTGATTTATTTAAACCACCTGCTCTCCTGATGGAAAAATCCTAAGCAGTCGCTTCTTCCTTGGCATGATTGGTATTTAAGCGTTTTGGATAGACAAAACGGTACAATAACACAGAAACTATCAGGAAGATACCACCGAATATAAGGGTAGCCATACCTGCTGCCTGGGGTTGACCTTCGGCAAAACTTGTTGTAACAAAGCCGATTACAAACATTCCTGAAAGATACCATATAATTCCCAGGAGCCAATGGAACCATTTAAATTGAACACAGCCTGCCCTTATATATTTGTATACATTAACTGCAGCAATACCAGTTAGCAACCCAACCAGCCAAAATATAAACCACATTGCATGTTCCTCCTTTTCTAGCGGGGCCAGCGCTCGGGGCGTCCCTTCGAACTCCACCATTTCCTGGGGTCATTTTCCTCAAGCGTCTTGCCGTAGCCCAGGGCGTCGTCTAGAGTAATAAACGCACTGTTGAAGGCGGTCGTTTTCGAAGAAATCCCCTTAACAACATCATGTATCCACGTCTTGGGTTTGCTGTACGGGCAAACAATCTGGCAGTTGCCGCAACTGGAACCGTTTTCTACCCAGAACTTGAGGCAGGACCAGGTGTTGACGTACCACTTTTTCATTCCTGGGTTATTGGATTTGCAGAAAGTATCATAGGACGGGTCCTTGCTCATTGAGATCGACCTGGAGGGACAGTTCTTGGCGCACTTCATGCAGGTACGGCAGAACTCAGCAGCACCAAATTCAATAGGCTTGTCGGGAGTAATAGGCATGTCCGTTAAGACCTTGGCTATGCGTAGCAGGCTGCCCAATTCCGGGTTTATTAGCAACCCGTGGCGGCCCATCTCACCCAGGCCAGCGTCAATAGCCACAGGAACACTGAGGCACGTATCGTTGCCCATCGGAATGGCATTGTACCCCATTCCCCTGATAAATTCTGCCATCTTGCTGGCTACCTCGGCCATCAGAGAATAGCCCATACCCCATGAGCCTGCACCGAGAGCTGAAGGAGAGTATTTTGCCAGCGCACCTTCCATAGGTACCAGCAGGACTATGATCCGGTTCATGCGCTTGGGTATAAACTTCGCGTCTTTTGTAATCGTAGGTTTATCATAGGCATCAGAAAAGATAATGGGCAAGCCCTTGGAATCATGGGAGTAGAACCACTGCTCATTGACTGCTGCAATACCGGCTGCGCCCGCACCGAAGGTATAGGCTACTTTTTTAATGATCCGGTTGTTTTCATCCGGGCTGCCCTGCCATTTGCCCAACTCCTGCAGCAGGGCCAAATTAGCCACCCCCAGCGGT
Source organism: Neomoorella sulfitireducens (assembly GCF_024733845.1). Classification (GTDB taxonomy): domain Bacteria; phylum Bacillota; class DSM-521; order Neomoorellales; family Neomoorellaceae; genus Neomoorella; species Neomoorella sulfitireducens. Next base: position 1,005 of record NZ_JANRHG010000006.1, on the reverse strand, counting down.
TCCCAGGAAAACAGCGCACCACCTCCCCCCCGGTAACTGGTCCATGTTACCGAGGAAATCACCTGGTCTGGGAGGGTAAAACCAGGCACTTTGTCTCTCGCCCTTTTAATTACAGCTGGCATTTGAGCTACAGCCCAGGGTTTTCCCCCGAATTCTTGCATCATGAGGTCGCGATTATTAAAAGCTTGGTTGGCCTCATGATAGCGGGCCAGTTTTTCGGCCCCTTCATACGGCTTTTTCTTATATGGAGGGACATCAGTTTCGGTGATGGCAAAATCCAAAATTGCGCTGGCCGCATCGTTGCTGGCATAAGCTGGCACTGCTTTGACCAGACTGCCGGTTCCGGCAACTCCTGCCGCTAGGCCGGCAATACCCGCTGCTTTAAAAAATTCTCTTCTGCTCAAGCCTGCTCGACTGTCTTTTTCTTCCATGTATCATCGGCACCTCCAGAACTGGCATTACTCTACGCACCTTATAAATGCAAAATATCCCTTTAATCATTTCTTTAATAAAAGACAGTTAATTTTCCTTGTCATCGTTTCGCCCCCCTTATATTTTTATGTTTATGTTATCACAAACTATTTCATTTAGCTGTATAACAAACTACATTAAAGGTGCTTACTTTACAAATGGTAGTGCGTAGGGATAATAAGATATTCAACGTAACATTAAAACCCGAGTTCGACAGTTGCTAGGTAAACAATAAGCGCAACAGCTTGTTGCGCAAGGGTTTCAGGGATCGACTTTTGGAGCGCGTGTTACTAGGGACCCTTTCTGGCCTTTGTTTCGACCGCGATTATTTGCGGCGGCTCCTTTATCCCCAGGGCCTTAAAGATATGATGCTGTTGTGGCGTCGTTTCCGTCCTCTGGAGTACCCTGCCATCAGGGCCAACAAATTCGCCCAGGTGCATGCGTTCCAGGGTCTGGCGGATGTTCTGCCAGCTATCATCAACCTTCGTTTCAGCTACACGGATGAGGAGCAGTCCCAGCTAGCACAGGAGGACA
>NZ_JANRHG010000005.1 GCF_024733845.1 Neomoorella sulfitireducens | reverse complement strand
GAGCGGGGATTGAGGACACTAAGAACGGCGGCCTGATGGCCTGATGGAACAAGGGGCATCAGGCCGGCTGCCTTAAAGCGGGTAGAGCGTAGCGGAGACGTGTTATATGAGAAAGGAGTGATAGATAGTTATGGCAATTAGAGGCATTTACAGCAAAGCTGAAGAAGAAATGCTGCGGGCTGAAAACAAGCGCCTGGACACAATTGCCGGATGGTACAAACCGCGCACTGATATTGTGGCAACAGAGGAGTCTATCAAAAAAATGGGGTTAGCGGTAGACCCCTGGAATCCCTTGTGGCATGATGAGGTGTACGCTAGAGGGACAAGGTGGGGCTCTATTATTGCATTTCCAGCGTATCAGGGGGCATTTGGCGAGCCAGGTATTAGCGAGCTACGTGCATCGCCGGAGTGTGGCTATCAATATATGATTTGGGCCGGGGAAGATTGGGTATTTTATAAACCTATCCGGCCGGGCGACAGGCTTAAGATCTGGCGGCGACGCCCTCAATTGCTAGACGTTACGCGAATCGAAGGGGACGGCCCGCGTACTTTCGGACTTGTTGAGGGGGATATGGACTATATAAATCAGCACGACGAGCTGGTTAGTACTTTGAAGCTCTATGTAGAACGCACTTTTCTTCCCGAGCCGCGGACGAAGCCGGTTTATTCGATGCCGGAGTACTCGTACACCAAAGAAGAGCTTTTATATATTGCCAAACTTATGCAAGAAGAAGAGATCCGGGGCGCTGATATCCGTTACTGGGAAGACGTGCAGATTGGTGAAGAAATGAAACCTATCGTTACGGGACCGACAACTATGGCGGACAATGCGATAGTGAATGCTGTTTCGCCGAGCGTGGGCAGCCGCATGGACCCGCGGGCGATTTTTTTGAGTTCGGTTGGCGAAGATATGGGTAAATGGATTGTTGAAGACCCGGATACCGGGCGGTACTATTTTACCGGCGGGCCGACGGGCAGGCATTGGTCGGACCGGGCGGCGCAAGCAGAGGGAGAACCTTGTGCATGGCTTTACGGGGTAATTTCTCGCTTTTCACTATTACGTGTGATAACCAACTGGATGGGTGACGACGGTTTTCTGAGAAAATTTATCTGGCGCCACATGGCCCGGACCCGCGTTGGTGATACGCTTATTGGCAGGGGCAAGGTAGTCGGCAAGCGGGTTGAGAAAGAAGAATACCTGGTGGACCTAAAGGTATGGTTGGAGAATCTAAGAGGAAATATAAGTGAGGCTGCGGTAGCCACGGTCAGGCTGTGTTCCAAAGAAGCATCCTACCTCTGGAAATAGAAAAGTCAAACTATATATTTATAAAGAATAAAGATGGGAGACGATTGACATGGCCGGATTAAAACTGGGTGACAAGGTAAGGATCAGGGATCGGAGCGATTGGCCCTCGCCTCCTGGTTTCAGGTTGGCCAATGCTGAGGGGACGATTGTTAAGTGGATTGAGTATGAGAAGCCGATGGAAGATTTTAAAGACGACTATGTCTACGTGCACATTGAAAAAGCGGGAGGGGAGGGACAGGTCTACATTGGTAACTGTATGTTTTTCCGGGTAGAGGATGTGGAAAAAATTTTTTAAAGGGGGTGTATAGTACCGCTATAAAAATATTGAGGCATAAATACTTGAAGACAAAAGGGGGACGAGACAGCAAATGAAAGGTTTAGTGGTCTACTATTCAGCCACCGGGAGTACGAAGAAGATTGCGAAGGCAATTTGGGAGGGGATGAAAGGAGTAATAGAGACCGATCTTGCTTCGGTCAAAGAAATCTCACCACAAGCAGTAGCAGGTTATGATGTAATCGGTATTGGTGCACCTATTTGGTATTTTCGCGAGCCTGCTAATGTCCGTTTATTTATCTACAATATGCCTTCGTTGGAAGGTAAAATGTGCTTTACCTTCTGTACCCACGGAACTGCACCTTTTGGCATTTTCTATTCCATGGTACCGGCACTGCAGAAAAAAGGGTTGACGATTATCGGTTGGGCTGATTGGTATGGTGGGGTGGAGCAGGTACTGCATGCGGTTAAACCCTATTTTACCGACGGCCATCCGGACGAAATTGATCTTAAAGAAGCTGAGACCTTCGGACGCGAGATGGCCGAACGTGCCTTGCGGGTCGCTGCCGGAGAAAAAGATCTTATTCCTGAAATAAGAAGAGGGTCAAAAGCGGAGCCCACCTTCCGGCCGCCTCACACTCCCGGCGAAGAAGTGGGAAGCGGTGATTCATTTTTTGAACCTCCGCCCCGGCCACAGCGAAAAGTTAATCTGGAAAAATGCAGGTATCCTGGATGTACCGCCTGCATGGATAACTGTATCGTACGCGCCATCGACTTCTCCGTAAGCCCGCCTGTTTTTAAGAAGAGCTGTATTAATTGTTCTCTATGCGACAGGATATGCCCGGAAGAAGCTATCGAAATAGATGAAGAAACAATAAAGTTTCACCGTACTCAAAAGAAGATTGATATGACCAGGTGCATTTATCCTGAATGTACCCTGTGTGTTGATCACTGCCCCATGAACAGCATTGATTTTTCAGTAAATCCGCCGGTTTTCAAAAATAATTGCGAAGGAGACGATCTTTGCTGGGTAATTTGCCCCAAAGGTGCTATTGAAATAACCAATCTTGAACTAACGCATGGGAAGTTATATAACGCATCAGTCCAGAGCCGGGAGAAACACCCGTTTCTGCAATACCTGGCCGAGGCCGAGGCCGAAGGAAAATTCCGCCGGCTGGTACCCATGGAGGATATCGGCTGGGATACACCTGTCTTTAAATCACAGAAGTTGCCGCGTTTTGTTATTGATGAATAATAAGAAGATAATTAAGAAAAACTGCAAGACGCAGTTATATCAACAATTACAGGTATGAGCATAAAAATAAAAAAATAAACTGAAGGGAGAACAGCTCGATGAATCGTATATTACTTAAGATTGCGGTCCTACTGCTGGCAATTATTCCCATGGAAACCGGCTTTGTGGTGCAACCGATTTTGGGTGAGGTGGCGAAATCATTTCCCAATGCCAGCCCGGCTATAATTGGGTATGTCATGACACTGCCGGCAATATTTACGATTATTTTTAGCGTAATCAGCGGCAGATTATCGATCACAATGAACAAGAAAACCCTCTTGCTGGTCGGTTTGCTTTTTTATTTAATCGGCGGTATTTGTCCGGCCATATATGCTGGTCAGTTGTGGTTTATTCTTGCTTGCAGAGGCCTGCTCGGCATCGGTAACGGGCTCTGCATGCCGCTCGTGCAGGGACTGGTCGCCGAATTTTTCGAAGGCCAGGAAAGAGCTTCGATGATGGGCTATTCCAACGCTGTCGGCGCTCTGGGGGGAATACTTACCGCGTTCTTTGCAGGATATATCGCTTTGTTTAATTGGCGTTACAGCTTTCTGCTTTACGGCTTCATGGTCATAGTATTTGTGCTGGGATGGATCGCTTTACCTGACATTAAACCGGCCGGAAAAAGTGAAGAAAATCTTTCCGCGAGAGAAAAATGGCGATTGCCCGGCGGTGTATATATAATAGCGCTTTTCGGTTTTATTTTGTGGACCTTTCAGTTAATGAGCGGGATAGGGACCTCACTATTTGCCACCAGTGAAAAAATCGGCAACGCTGCCCAAATAGGAACGGCAATGTCACTGAATATGATTGCTGCGTTCCTTAGCAGCTTATTGTTCGGCCAGGTATTCAAGAAGCTAAAGCTGAATATCTGGGTTCTCGCGATTGCTATGTTTGCGGTTTCGTCCCTTTTAACTGCAAACGCTCATATCATGATTACGATTTACCTTGCCATGGCCATCAACGGTATAGGTACCGCCTTTTTATTGCCGGGATTTTACGTCCGGGCTTCTTCGATCGCGGCCAAAACCCATCAAACTTTTGCTCTGGGAATCGTCAATGCGGCTATGAACTTAGGAGTGTTCACGTCTTCGGCAGTCATGGGCCTGATCTTTTCCTTACTCGGTGGTCCGAATTTCCGCTCCTTGTTCGTTGTGATTACAGGCATCCAGGTGATTATGTTGATCCTGGTAGCAATCTATGTATTTGTTACGCAGAATAAGGAGAAAGGGATTGAAAAAACGGTAGCTGCTTGATGTTAAAATGGGAAATAGCATTGCCGATACGGCTATTAGCGGTATTGGCGTAAGCCGACAAAAGCGGCCCCCTGCCGTTCACAGGGGGCCTGCTTTATTATCCCGGCGGAGGATTATGATGTCGCCCCGCCCTCATCACGGCTGCGGGGCCGGCGCAGGCGTAAAGGCACCAGGACCATCTCCGGCCCCAGGACAATGGGCATCAGGTGACGTTATCGAGGCAGCCATTATAGCCGGCATTGCCGAACGTGAAGGAATGTCATCCACGTAGCCGACCGCTTAATCCCCGGGAACCGGCGGCCGGTCAGGAGGCAGGCCGGAACAACGAAAAAAGTATGCCGTATCCGGAAGTTTACCTTAAGATGGCAGGTCCGGGAAGGTTATTTATGCTGGCTAAAAAGCCGCGGGAGTGGTAAGATAGCAGTAAAGAAAAGGGTAAATGGAGGTATTCCTTTGCGACGAGCAGCAGCAATTTCCCTGGTCGCCGTTATTATAATCGCTGCCGCCCTGGCGGTGACCCGTTCGCGGACGGAGGGCCCGCCGCCGCAGCCAAACGTCCAGCAGCAGGAGCCCGAAAAGCAGCAGCCGGGCACAAACGAGCCCGCTACCGGGCAGCCAGGGCCGGGCAGCGGCAGCCAGAATACCATCTCAGGAGCAAAACCCGGCGACTTTTTCCCATTATCCCCCGGCAGCTGGTGGCATTACCAGGGCGAGGGCAATGAGTACGCCACCTTTAAACGCGAAGTCCTGTATACAAAGGGCGATCGCGCCCAGCTGAAGGAAGACAACGGCGGCACGGTCAGCGCGGCCGTATTTGAAATCACGGCAGACGCGGTAACGCGCATCTTTTTCCAGGGCGAGCAGTATGAAAACACCAATTTTCTGGACCGGGAACCCCGGGAGAAAGTGGTCATTTTAAAAGCACCCCTGGCGGCGGGCACCAGCTGGGAGACGCCCAACGGTTTCAGGGAGATCGTGGACGTCAACGCCACCGTGGCCACGCCGGCAGGGGAATTTGCCGGCTGCCTCAAGGTAAAGATTGAGGGCACCGGTTCCACGATCTTCGAGTACTATAAAGAGGGAGTGGGCATGGTGAAAAGGGAGTTCATCTCCGGGGACACCCGGGTCACCTCCACCCTGGATAGCTATAAAATAAACGGCCGGTGACCCTTTAAGAGGCAGCAGTTTTTCCCGGGGATTTTAAATTTCACAGATGCCCCGGATATGTACCCTTTTCCGACTAATATTGACAAATGTACTCTATAAAAGATTAAGGACAAAGTTTACGCCAGAGGATTTAAGGAGCTTAAGCCGGCCGGCTTGCGCGGGCGGCAGCCGGGTTGTAGCTGGAGGCAGGTTGATGGACATGATACCGGGCAAACGAATATTAATAGTAGAAGACAGTAAGCTTCAGGCCAGGATAACTGCCGATATTTTCAGCAGGCGTGGATATAGCACAGATATTGCCGACACCGTGGAAGGGACCCTTAAGAAGATATCCAGTCCGGAGGGTCCCGACCTCATTCTAATGGATATAGACTTGGGAGAAGGCATGAACGGAGCGTCCCTCGCCAAACGCCTACAGCAGATAAAAGACGTGCCTGTGGTGTTTCTCACCGCCATGTCCACCCCGGAGGTGCTGGAGCAAGTACGTAAAGTTGCGCGCTACGGCTATGTTTTGAAGGGCGCGCCGGAAGACGTGCTGGTGTCCACCGTAGAGATGGCCCTTAAGCTCCATGAAATCATCTCTCAGGCGCGGATGTACCGCAGGATATTTGAAGAATCCTTGACGGAGATTTATATCTTTCACCTCGAAACGTTAAAATTTCTGGCGGTCAACCGCGGGGCCAGAGAAAACCTCGGATACACCATGGAAGAATTAAGGGAGATGACGCCCCTGGATCTCAAGCCGGAACTTGATTTTCCCAAATTTAAGGCCCTTCTTGACCCCTTGCTTAAGGGCGAGCAAGAAAAAGTAGTGTTTGAGACGGTACATCGGCGCAAAGACGGCTCCAAATACCCGGTGGAAGTTCATCTGCAGCAATTCGAACATATGGGGGAAAAAGTGGGCGCGGCAGTGGTAATCGACCTGACCGTGCGCCGGGGGATGGAAGAAGAACTTGCGAAGAGCCGCCAGGAGTACTTGGAACTGGCCGAGGATGCCCCCATAGGCATCTTAAAATGCGATCGCCAGGGCAATATTACTTATGTAAATCAAAAGGTGCCGGAAATAATGGGATCGCCGTCAATAGAAGAGACCAAAAAGATTAATCTCCTCACCTTCCCCCAAATGATTAAATTCGGTTTATCCCAAAGACTCGAAGACTGCCTTCAAAACAACAGAAGCGATACTTATGAAATCAACTATGAATCCAAATGGGGCAAAAAAGTGTGGCTGCGGGCGCATGTAAAACCCCTGGCAAACAAAAATGAAGTGACGGGCGCGCAGATAATCCTTGATGATATTACCCAAAAGAAACGGCTGGAAGAAGAAAACAGGCGCCGGGAAGAGCGGCTGCGGCTGATGCTTAAAGGCATTCCCAGCCCGGCTTGGCTGATTTCCAGGGAACGCCGCATTCTGGCGCAGAATAAAGCCGCGGCGGAATTATTTGGAACAAAAGAAGGAGATTACTGCTGGCAGGGCATTCATGGCGGGGAATTCCTGCCTAAAGAATACAGGGAGGCCGTGGAAAAAACCGGCGTCCCTTTACCCGGCACGAAATGCTACTTCTGCCGCGGCGACGAAGCTTTGGAAGCAAATGAACCGGTGAATAGCGAAGTGGAATTTGCGGAGGGCGTCTGGGATACGTGGTGGGTCCCCCAGGGCGAAGATGTGTACGTCCATTACGCCGTGGACGTCACCAGATACAAAAGGATGGAAGAAGAGCTTTATCGTCTGTCCATAACGGACCCGTTAACCGGCGTATATAACCGCCGCTACTTCATCCAGACCCTGGAACAAGAAATCGAGCGCATAAGGCGCAGTGGCCAGCCCTTTTCCTTGATTATGGTGGATCTGGACCATTTTAAAAACATCAACGACCGTTTCGGGCACACCGTCGGTGACCAGGTTATAAAGGTCGTGGTGGCCGCCTTTAAGGAAAGGCTGCGCAAGACGGACTGCCTTGCCCGCTGGGGCGGAGAAGAATTCGTGATACTTTTGCCCGACACAACTACAGAAGGAGCCTCCGTTTTGGCGGAAGACCTGCGTATCAAGCTGAGCCAGATGGAGATCCCCGGTGTGGGGCACGTGACGGCCAGCTTCGGGGTTACCGGATACTTATCGGGAGATACCTTCGACACCATCATTCAGCGGGTGGACGACATGCTTTACAGGGCCAAGGAAAACGGGCGTAACTGCGTATGTGCCTGTAGTTAAAACTTTGCAGTCTTGCCAAAGCCAGCAGAGCTTCGTGGTGACTTTTACCCTTGCTTCTTTTAGCGTCATAATACTCCCGCGCCCAATAAACCTGCTTGATGCTCTGGAAGGCGAACAGGTGCACCTCTTTAACTGTGAAACAATATAGCTTTTTCTCAATCCGCTTACAAGGTGACAATATCACTGTTCGTTGACAGCCCGCGCCGACATAATTGAAAGCCGCCCGGTGTATGATATATTGGTCGTATAATCTTTTAAAGTATGTAGCGGAGAAAAAGATTTTCTAGGAAGATCAGGCCTAGGTTGGGAGGGAAACGGATTGGACAAGGAGATAATCTTCTTAGTCGAGGAAGCTCCGGAAGGCGGCTATATGGCACGCGCCCTTGGCCACTCCATATTCACGGAAGGCGAAGCCCTGGACGAAATAAGGAGTAATGTCCGTGACGCGGTCCGGTGCCACTTCGGGGACAAGGACATGCCGCGTATGATCCGGTTACACATTGTGAAAGACGAGGTTATGGCGGTGTGAGGTTGCCCAGGGACGTGAGCGGGGAAGAACTGGCCGAACTTTTGGCAAGGTACGGGTACCATATAACTCGACAAACAGGGAGCCATCTCCGCCTCACCACGACACTGAGAGGAGAGCACCACATTACCGTGCCGCTACACAATCCTCTAAAAATCGGAACGTTAAGCGGCATCCTGGCAGATGTGGCCGATCACATGCAAATTTCCAAGGAGACTTTGGTCAGGGAAATGTTCCATGAGCGATAAAAATTCACCTGGAGGAGAAGTAAAATAGAAAAAGGCGGTTCCCTGATAAAGGAGCCGCCTTTCATGGATGTAACGAACGGGTCAATGTTAAGGAGGAGAGGACTAATCAATAGAAATCTGTCTACCGCGCTTTAACCCGGCCTCTTTCTTGGGCAGCACCACCGTCAAGAGGCCGTTTTTATATTTGGCGGAAATCTTTTCTTCGTCAACGCCTTCCAGGCAGAACCTGCGTTCGATGCTGCCGGTCCTGCGCTCCTTGCGGATGAAGTTCTCTCTCGTCTCGTCGATCACTTCATCCCGTCTGATAGAGATGTTGAGCGTATCATCTTCGTAGGTGATCGTGATGTCCTCTTTCTCCAATCCCGGCAGCTCGGCTTCAATGATGTACTCGCGTTCCGTTTCTTTTATGTCTGCCTTAAAGGGTTGGCCGAACACCGGGACCCAGAACAGGTCCTCGTTGAAGACCCTCTCCATGAAGTTCTCAATGTCAGAGAAAACAGGCCGCAAACCTTTTCTTCTGCCGTAGAAAGGCACCAGTCCGAACATCGCACCATCCCCTCCTTAAAACGTTTTTCTCGTGATTTCAATTTTAATTATACGCATAAGGTCAAAGAAGGTCAAGGTCAAATTAAGTCAAATATAGTCAGATATAGTTAACGATGGTCAATTATAATCAATAAAGGCTGTTTGCACAGGAAAACCTTGAAAATAGTACCGGTCTTTATACGGGGAAGCGGCTCCTTTAGCCAGAATATCCTTGAAAGCAAAGAATTCGGTACCGGTGTGGTTGCCAGCCGCCCCATACTACATAATAAGGAAAAACGCAGAGCTAATCCTCCGGTACAATATCCTGTACCGGAATGTTTAGTTGCGGGAAAGCCAGTGGCGCAATGTAATCGCCGCGCCTGTATTCTTTAATTTCACTATACCCGGAAGGCGAAGGTTGGCGATAGGCAGTCACCTGATGCGCCTGCAGGTCGACAAGCCATACTTCATTCACTCCAGCCCGGGCATACAGGGGGACCTTTGCTTCGCGGTCATAGGCCAAAGATGTGTCAGCCACTTCGACTAACAACAGCACGTCATCCGGCCGGGGATGGAAAGCACCATAATAATCATTGCGCGGCTTGAGCAACGTTAAATCAGGCTGGGGTTCCGAATATTTATCTATGCGTAAAGGGTTTTGGGTATCTATCAAAGCTCTATTGCCTACAAGGCTGTTAAAAATCCTGTCCAGCCGCCTGACACATGCGGCGTGTTTGACCCCTATCGGCACCATCTCAATAATCTCCCCCTCAATCAGCTCTACCCGTTCATCTTCTCCCAGGATGCCCGCCCGAGCCATCTGGTAATATTCGTCAACAGTAAATCGTCGGCGAGCTACCATGATTGCTGCCATTCGTGAGACCCCCTTTCGTCTAGTGTAGAGAAATTACAGCCACTACCTCCCGGGCAAAGAGGGAAGGCGATTTTCCATCCCCCTGTTCCAGGAGGAGTTCGCCGGGTTTTATGCGCTTAGTTCCCTTGCGGTCTTCTTTAATAAGCTCCGCTTCAAGTAATAATTATGATATCTATATATTATACCACAACAATTAACAGCAGAACCCGGGCAAGAGAGCAATATTAACAGATCCTCCCAACACTACACTTTCCCAATTTTCTACCCGATGTTTATTTCCAGGAACTGTTTCTCCTCTACAACGAGAGGGAACCGGCGGTGATGCCAGTGGCAACGGTTATCAATACCTCGGCCAGGGTAAAGAAAACGATAGAAATCCTGGAATTATTTTTTCGACACAACGCCATTAAGTAATTGACTAGAGACCCCAAATATATTAGAATTCTAACCGTATAAAATCTAACCATTTAACCCAAATAGTAACTTGCAATCATGAATTGATTGCCCCCCGGCACCATATCGCCAATGCCGGTTCAAAACTCGACAACGCGCACGAACTCTTTGTTCCTGAAACGTCCCAAGGAGAGCCTGTTTCTCACCGGGACAACAGCAATTAGAAGTGCCGTGAGAAGGTGGGTGGGCCCTGCCACTAGGGGGTGGGACTCCAGATAACGACCTCAAGGAGGCTTTTAAAAATTGCGTTACGAAGGCATGGTCTTTCGTCCACCAAGTGAAGCAGATAGCTTCATCCTGCAGGCAACTATCGGCTGTTCGCACAATGGTTGTACTTTTTGCGGGATGTATAAGGATAAAAAGTTTCGGGTGCGAACCCTTGAAGAGATCCAAACGGATATTCGACTGGCCAAGTTGTACTACGGAGATGTAAAAAAGGTGTTCCTGGCCGACGGCGACGCCCTGGCTATGCCCACGGAAGAATTAATTCAAGTGCTGTCTATTCTATATAAAACTTTTCCAGGGCTCCGTCACGTGGGAATTTACGCCGGCCCGCGCAGCATCCTGAACAAGGGCGTAGCAGATCTTACCAGGTTAAAAGAAAATGGCTTGACCATAGCCTATCTGGGGGTTGAAACCGGGGACCCTGAATTGCTGGCGGAGGTCAATAAAGGAGTAAATGATAAGGAAATGGTGGCGGCCGGCCGGGCTGTCGTCCAATCAGGCCTTAAATTGTCGGTTACGGTTATCCTGGGTTTGGCGGGCCGCGATCGTGAACGCTCGAAGCGCCATGCAGAAGAGACGGCCAGGATAATTAATCTAATCAACCCGCATTACCTGGCAGCGCTGGTGCTTATGCTTGAACCCAATACAGTTCTTTACCGCAAGATGCAATCAGGCAAATTTGCCCTCCCGGAGGCGCATGAAATCCTGGAGGAATTAAGGGTTATGGTCGCTAACCTGGAGGTTGAAAATTGTATTTTTAGAAGCAATCACGCCTCGAATTATTTGGCCCTGAGAGGTACTTTGAGCCAAGATAAAGCAGGGTTATTGAGGTTGATTGATTCTATTTTAAAAAATGGAGATTGGCAACTCTTACGGCCTGATTACTTGCGCGGGTTATAACTAGACGTGGCCTGGTTTTGCCCCGAGCACGAAAGGTTTACTCAACGGGCTTTTTATCTCACTTATGGGTTATCACCTCTTCACATGGGATTTTCCCTGGAAGAGGTGATAATCTTTTAAGCGGATAGCTATAATAGCAGTAATGCGTCCCGGTACCATGCCAATTTTTTATGGTTTAGTAATTGATTTAGGCCCAAATTTTTGTTAGAATTCTTACTGTAAAATTTTGAACCAAAAAGAAACCTTGCAGATCTAAACATAATAACGAAGACGCCAATAATACGGGGAGGCAAGGACTGTGGGCCCGGACTCGGGAAAACATGCAGATGTAGATATAGTATTAGCCAGGGAACTGCACAGGATCCTGATAAAATTTATCGGGCTGCATCACCAGAAATTTCTTTGCGCCTATCGGGCCGGCGCGAGCTGTGGTATCAGGCTAAAGAAGAATCAGGAAAAATTAATATCCTTTCTTTACTGCGAGGGCCAGACTACCCCCAGTGAACTCAGCAAGAAGCTTGACCTGGAGAAGGGAGGGGTTACGACGCTTTTAGATTCTCTTGAGGAGATAGGGTTTATCGCCCGGATGGATGCACCGGGTGACCGGCGAAAAACCCTGGTTGTGCTCACCGGTCAGGGAAAAGCTCACATGGAAAAGGTTATGACCGAGCAACAAGAAATACTCCTAAATATCCTCAAGCAACTTAAGAGATCAGAGGTGGAAGATTTAATAGAGAACTTGAGAAGAGCAACGGAAATAATCGAACGCCTGTGAAAGGAAGAGGTTAATATGACAGACAAACGTTCCCAGGAACTTGAATTCGCCCCCATAGGGCGCTTGTTATGGCGCTTTTCATGGCCTGCCATCGTAGGCATGCTGTGCGGCGCTCTCTATAACGTGGTCGACCGGGCCTTCGTGGGACGGGGAGTTGGACCCCTGGCTATTGCCGCCACAACCGTAGCTTTTCCCATAATGATAATCCTGATGGCACTGTCCCTTTTAATCGGGGTCGGGGCTACGGCATTGATTTCCATCCGGCTGGGGGAACAAAAAAAGGAAGAGGCGGAAGTGGTAGCCGCCAATGCTACCGCCTTGCTGGTATTATTGCCTCTGTGCTTTTCGCTTCTCTACCTGTCGTTCCCGGAACCCATCTTAAGAATGTTCGGGGCCAGTGACGAGGTTTTACCTTATGCCCGTGATTTTACGCACATCATCATGCTGGGTTCGGTATTTGGCAGCATCGGCATGGGAATGAACAATTTTATCCGGGCGGAAGGCAATCCTGTCATGGCCATGTCCACCCAGGTGCTGGGCGCGTTAATCAACGGTGTTTTAAATTATATCTTCATTTTCCATCTGGGAATGGGGATCAGGGGCTCGGCTCTGGCGACCGTGCTGGGCCAATTATTCGCCACGCTGTGGGTACTGAGCTATTATTTAACCGGCCGCAGTTTGGTAAAATTAAAGTTAAAAAACTTCCGGCTGCGGCTGCCGGTTGTCTTGAACATAGTTTCCATAGGCTTTGCCCCCTTTGCAATGCAAATTGCGAGTTCCTTGCAACAAGTGATCCTGAACAAGACAGTTCTGGTATACAGCGGTGATTTAGGCCTGTCGGCAGTAGGGATATTGATGAGCATTATCGCTTTAATGATCATGCCTATCCTGGGCATCAGCCAGGGCGCGCAGCCGCTTATCGGTTTTAATTTTGGTGCCCGCCGGCTTGAAAGGGTAAAGGCAACGTTAAAAATGGCGACTATCGCTGCCAGCTGCGTTTCTGTAACCGGTTATCTGGTTTTGCGTATCTGGCCGGATGAGATTGCCGGGTTATTTACCAAAGGAGATACCACTCTTACCACGATGACGGCAAGCGTGATGGTTGTATTCTTTGCCATGGTATTTGTAGTCGGTTTCCAGATTGTATGTTCGCAATATTTCCAGGCCGTCGGCAAAGCAGTAAAGGCTGCGGTACTCAGCCTGTCCCGTCAGGTGTTGTTTTTCATTCCCTTGCTACTAATTTTGCCGCACATCTGGGGCGTCAACGGCGTCTGGTTAACGGCTCCCATTGCTGACGGCCTTTCAGTCCTGATTACAGCCTTCTTCATTTTTAATGAAATGAAGCTGTTATCTAGAGAAAACTCTCTAGCGGAAGCACAGGTAATGAGCAGCCAGCTTGAATTTACGACCAGAAACCCCGGGTAAAACCAATAAACCCCCGCTTCGATAAACAGCTAAATAAATTAAAATCATGCCCCTTCTGCCGATATGTTAGAATAACTATAGTTATCAAACCGGTGCTAAGTACCTGCCTGCAACTCAACTACCCGGGGGTGCTTGACTATAAACCTGATTTTGACAAACCTGAATGCTGTGGCCGGTAAAGCTATAGCTACCGGCGGGGCAGGGGTCGTGAAAGGGAGCCGGCAGCTAACCTGGGAAGTGGGACAGGTACTCCAGGGCAGGGTGCTCGGCCGGTTGGAAACGGGCTATTATATCCTGGAGCTCGAAGGCCGGGAGATCCTGGCGCGTTCTCCGTTTTTCTTATCTCCCGGCGATCTGGTCAGCCTGCAGGTCCGGGAACGCCAGGGGAGCCTTTACATGGTCAAACTCCTTTCCCGGACCGGGTTAACTCCAGATCTCATTTACGGGGAACTGCTTACCCGGCTGGGGCTTAAAGACACTCCCCTGCACCGCTCCCTGGTGCAAAAATTCATCAACCGCAGGCTCCCGTTGCAACGAGAATTATTAGAGCAGGCAAAACAGGCCCTGGTTCTCCTGGGCAGTGAGGACGAAGAAAGTATAGAAGTAGTTTTACAGGCCCTTAAGCTGGAAGCATGGCCCCGGGCGGGCGCCCTCAAGTCCCTGCAGGAGTTTATGCTGGTGGCGAAAGACCCGGAGCAGGCGGGGATGACGCGCCTGGCCCGTTTTATCCCTCTCCTGGCAGGTTTAATTGACGGCCTGGCCGGGGAGAGGGGAGAGGAGGCCAGGCTTCTTTACCAGGAACTCAGGGCCCTGGTGGCTTCTTTGGTACTTAAACCGGAGGAAGGCGAGGTAAAGGTAGCCGCGCAGTTACGCAACCTTTTATCCTCCCAGTTACCTGCCGGGGATGGTGTTAATGGGCTAGTAGCAAGATTGGACTACCTTTTACAAGCCCTTCAAGATGGCACCCGGGAAACAGGCCGGGAAACTGATGTTAAACTGCTGGCAACCGGGAAAGAGATTGCCAGGCAGCTGGCAGGGCAGTTGATTTGCCAAAGTTGTAGCCGGGAAAACGAATTCCAGGGCTACCTTTATTTTACCCTGCCCCTGTGGAAAAACAGTGACGTAACTACCTGGGGGCAGCTGGTGATTAAAAAAGAGAGAAATGGGAATAACCCTATTAATCGCCAGAATTTGAATATGACTATCCTGCTTAATACGAAAAATTTGGGCTGCCTGTTGCTGGAACTGAGCATCTGGCAGAGGGAGGTCAGGGTCCAGGGAAGAGTGGAGAAGGAATGGGTGGGCCGGTTGATAAATGAATCCTGGCCGGCTTTACAGGGTACCTTTGCCCGCTTGGGCTACCACCTGCATGATTATAAATGGCAGGCAGGCATTGTTGCCCGTTGTCTTGTACCCTGGGAAATGGCTTCCGGGGAAAACAGCCCCCGGATTGGCTTTCTGGATAAGAGGGTTTAACCTGTTTCACCGGAACGGGGTAAAGGAGAGGCTGCCATGAAGGAGCAGGAAGGGCTTAAAAAAGCGGTAGCCCTGCGATATAACAGCGAACAAGATAATGCACCGCGGGTTGTGGCTTCCGGTAGAGGGGCTATAGCCGAGAAAATCATTACCACGGCCAGGGAAGCACGCGTCCCTGTTCACCGGGATACCCACCTGGCGGAGATGTTGACAGGGTTAGATATCGGTTCGGAAATCCCCGTTGAACTGTACCAGATGGTAGCTGAGATTCTGGTCTTTATTTATTCTTTAGACATGGATGCAAAAAAGCTGAACCAGTGAACTTATCAAAGGTATTGGGCGCTCATAAATATCAAGGGAAGTGCATTTTCATGTTTTCCATCGTTCGTTCGGCATTAAAACTGTTGACCAGCACGGAGTGGCAGGCCTATTCCCAAAAATCGTGGCGTCTAATTCCCTTTGTGTACTGAGATGGGATCGGGCAATTTTACTGGTGGATTTGTCCCCGGGCTAACGAAGCGAAAATGCCGCCCAGGGAAAAAAGAGCAAAGGCAAAAAAGGCCAGATTCATACTTTTGACCAGTAGAGGGGCCGAGGCGGGGGTGATCTGGCTTCCCCTGAGGTAGAGGTTGAAGATTACGGTGACGATTGCCATACTGAAGGACTGCCCCAGGAGGCGCATGGTCCCAAGGATAGAAGAGGCGACGCCGTAATAAGCTTTGGGCGCCGAACTCATCACCGCATTGGTGTTGGGGGAAGAAAAGAAAGCAAAGCCGAGTCCCAAAAGCAGGAGATTGGCGACTACCAGGGCTATTGGGGACTGGGAGTTAAACCGGGAGAAAAAAAACAAGCCGATAGAGGTAAGTGCCATACCTGCCGAGGCCACGATACGGGGTTCAACCCTGTCCGACAATTGGCCGGCCAGGGGCGAAAGTAGCACCTGGACTACGGGTTGGACCAGGAGGATCAGGCCGGCTGCCTGGGCATCGAGGCCCCTTGCCACCTGGAGATAAAGGGAAAGGATAAAGCCTACCGCATAGGTGGCGCTGTAATTGATCAAGGCAGCCAGGTTGGAAAAAGTGAAGGCGGTACTGGATTTAAAGAGGCGGACGTCCAGCAAGGGAAAGGGAACCGCCGTTTCCTGGTGGATAAACAGGAGGATTCCTGCCAGGCCGAGGAAGAAAAGCAACTTGGGGAAGGCTCCCAGGGAGAAAGTGGAAGCCCCGTAAACGATGGCGGCTAAACTGGGAACGGATAAGAGAGCTCCTGCCAAATCGAATTTTTCTTCCCGCGCTCCCACCGTTTCTACCTTGAGTTTAGTGAAGGTAATGACCAGGGCGGCCAGCCCCAGGATAGTATTTACCCCGAACAGGAAACGCCACCCCAGGTAATGGGTGATTATGCCGCCCAAAAAAGGCCCGGCAGATAGCCCGGTATATACAGCCGCCGCGTTAATTCCCAGGACCCGGCCCCTGGCTTGCGCGGGGAAAGCGGAAATAAGTATGGCTACCGCGGTACTGAAAATCATGGCACAGCTCATGCCTTGCAGGGCCCGCATGGCGATCAAAAAGGATAATGAAGGAGCCAGGGCCGATAACAAAGAAAACAAGGTATAACCCAGGAGGCCGGCCAGGAATACTTTCTTGCGGCCATAAAGGTCGGCCAGCCGCCCGAAGGGCAGGAGAAAAGCGGCCGAGGTCAACAGGAAGGCCGAGACTACCCAGTTAAGGCCCAGGGCCCCGGCCTGGAACTCCACCCCAATGGTGGGGATGGCTAGATTGACAGAACTTCCCATAAAAGGTGTCAAAAAAGAGGCCAGTGTACATACCAGTAGTACATACCTGGAACTGGCCTGAAGTTGTCTGCTTTCTTCCATCTTTTGTCTCTCCCCTTCAAGCTGGACTTTTCCAGAAATTATAACCCTATTATACCATGTAATAAATAGAGTTTAATGCTTTTTCCATATTACTTATGAAGGGAATCCCGTAAGTATGGTATTATATCCTTAAACCAGAAAGGGAGGATAACATGAACTGGGGAGAAAAAGTCGCTAGCATGCGGCAGAGGGTAAGGGAGCAACGGCCGTTGGTCCACCATATTACCAATTTAGTGGTCACGAATCTTACAGCCAACGTTACGCTGGCCGTCGGGGCTTCGCCGGTCATGGCCTATGCCCCGGAAGAGGTGGCCGATATGGCCAGGCTGGCCCAGGCGGTGGTCTTAAATATGGGCACCCTGACCCAGGAAGTAGTGGAAGCCATGTTGCTGGCAGGCAAAGCAGCCGGGGAGGCCGGGATACCGGTAATTTTCGATCCGGTAGGCGCAGGGGCCACGCCTTTTCGCACGGCCACGGCTCAAAGGATTATAAAGGAACTGCACGTCGACATTTTGCGGGGCAATGCCTCGGAAATAGCCTGCCTGGCCGGGTTGGGCGGGCAAACCAGGGGGGTCGATGCTGCGGGCGTTCCTGCCCGGGTCGCCGAGATGACGAGGCAAATCGCGCAGGATCTGGGTACGGTGGTGGTGGTTACCGGAGCAACCGACTATATCAGTGACGGCCGGCGCTTGATAGCGGTGGATAATGGTCATCCTATGTTAACCCTGGTCACGGGGACCGGGTGTTCCGCCACCTCCGTAATTGCTGCCTTTCGGGCGGTGGAAGCCAACGGGGTAGAAGCCGGTGCAGCGGCCCTTGCTTATTACGGCCTGGCGGCGGAAAAGGCGGCGGAAGCCTGCGGGGGACCGGCCAGCTTCCAGGTAGCCCTTTTAGATACCCTGTATAATTTGCCGGGAGAAGCCCTGGCCCAGGGGGTAAAAATACGTGAGCTGTAAGAGCTTATGTGTATGCGTAGAATGTTTATAAAGCATGTGAAATACCGGGCTTAAGAACGGAATTCCTTAAAGTAGTGCATGGTCTTCAATCAGACTAGCAGTAGCGTAAAATATGATACTCATTATCACGCTGGGCGGGGCGAAAACCGGCCGCCCGGATGCAGTGAAGGATCTCCTCCAGTTCGGCACGGAAGGAAGCTCCGGCCGCCCGGACTACATTTTCCTCCAGCATGGTGGAACCGAAATCGTTGGCGCCGAAGAAAAGGGCCGCCTGGGCCACCTTGGTACCCTGGGTTACCCAGGAGACCTGGATGTTGGGGACGTTATCCAGGTAAAGACGGGAAAGGGCCAGGAGTTTTAGGTATTCGGTGGTGCTGGCTTCCAAACCGCCGAGTTCGGTATTGCCGGGCTGGAAACTCCAGGGGATGAAGGCAGTAAAACCTCCCGTTTCATCCTGGAGCCGGCGGACGGCTTCCAGGTGGGCGATGCGATCGGCTATAGTTTCTCCCAGGCCGAAAACCATGGTGGCGGTTGACTTCATCCCCAGGGTATGGGCGGCACGCATCACTTCCAGCCAGCGGGCCGCACCGGTCTTTTGGGGGCTGACCCGGCTGCGTATCCTGTCGACGAGGATCTCCGCCCCGCCGCCGGGCAGGGAATCCAGGCCCGCCTTTTTTAGCCGCCGCAAAACCTCCAACACCGGCAGCCCCTCCTTCCGGGCCAGGTCGTCGATCTCGACCGGGGACAGGGAATGAAGGGTCACCGGGTAGCGGGATTTAATCCAGGAGAAGAGGTCCTCAAACCAGGCCAGGTCCAGATCGGGATGCAGGCCTCCCTGCATCAGGATCTGGGTCCCCCCGGCCGCCAGGGTCGCCTCGATTTTCCGGCCGATTTCTTCCCGGGTGAGGAGGTAGCCTTCCGGATTCCCGGGCAGGCGGTAAAAGGCGCAGAAACGGCAGGCATTGACGCAGATGTTGGTATAGTTGATGTTCCGGTCCACGACAAAGGTAACCGTCTCTTCCGGGTGCAGCTTCTGGCGGACCAGGTTGGCCAGGTAACCCAGTTCCAGCAGGCCGGCTTCCAGATAAAGTCGCTCCGCTTCGTCAAAACTCAAACGTCCACCGTCAAGCACTTTGCAGGCGGTAGTTTCTTTCATTATCTCCCCCCCAGATCTCCAGGGCCACCGTATGGTCGAGAAACCCTTCCGCACGGGCCAGGTAGTAAAAGGTTAAAAGCCCCTCCAGGTGCGGCCAATCCAGGTCATAGTTTAAAAGGGCGAAATAATCCTCGATGAATTCCGGCTCTAATCCAAGGTGCCGGGCTCCCACCGCCGCCAGGGTTCCCGGGTGGCCTTTTGCCCAGGCCCTGGCCTCCTGTAAGGCCCGCCAGATCCCGGCCAGCTTTTCCGGGTGGGCGGCGGCAAAATCTTTCCTGGCCACCCAGAGGGCAAAGACCATAGGTTTGCCGGTAAAGCGGTACCACTCTTCACCCAGGTCGTAGACGAAGGGAAAACGGCCGGCGCCGGCGATTTGCAGGGCTTCATCCCCGATTGTAAGGAGGGCATCCGGCCGTTGCCATTCCGGCGGGCTGCCGGCCGGCCGGGTGAAAAAGTCCGGGGCAACATGATAAAAACGCTGCAGGAGGATACGCAGCAAAACCACACTGGTGGCCGAATAGGGGGTGAGGGAAAGGGTCCGGCCTTCGAGTTCCTTAACCGGAATCCGGCTTAAAAGGAACACGCTGCCGACCCTGCCGCGGCAGGAAATAGATAGTCCCGGCAGGACCAGGGCGTTTCCCGCAAAAAACCCGTAGGCCAGGGAAGAGACGGCCGTGACCTCTAATTCCCCCTGCCGGAAGGCCTTATTTAAAACAGCGGGATGGTCGGCAACTATCCTTGCCGCTACTTTTACCCGTCCTGTCTCCAGGGGGTAAAACAGGGGCAGGCAGTTCAGGTAACCTACCCGTCCCAGCCGGGGGCAGTCCATAGCGCCATCCTCCTTTTCAGGCATAGCGGCGGATTTCCCGGTATAAAGTATCCCGTTCCACCGGGATCCGGCCGGCCGCCCGGATACTTTGTAAAAAGCTTTCGGTAGGCTGGTACTGGGGAGTTGCAGCCCCAGCGTCATGGAAGATATGCTCTTCCCGGACGGTGCCATCCAGGTCGTTGACCCCAAAATGCAGGGCCACCTGGGCCAGCTTCGGCCCCATCATAATCCAGAAGGCTTTGATGTGACGGAAGTTATCCAAAAGCAGGCGGCTTATGGCCAGGACCTTCAAATCATCTACACCGGTGGTTCCCGGCAGGTCGCTGAAAGCCGTGTTGGCCGGGTGAAAGGCCAGGGGGATAAAAGCCAGGAACCCTCCCGTCCGGTCCTGGAGTTCCCGGAGGGCCAGGAGGTGGTCCACCCGGTCGGCCGCCGTCTCCAGGTGGCCGTAGAGCATGGTAGCGTTGGTGGGTATGCCCAGCCGGTGGGCCGTTTCATGGACGTGGAGCCACCGCCGGCCGTCGATCTTTTTGGCACAGAGGCGCCGGCGGACGGCCGGGGCGAAGATTTCGGCCCCGCCGCCCGGAAGGGAGTCCAGGCCCGCCTGCCGGAGTTCCTGGAGGACGTCGGCTACGGGAAGGCCGGCCCGGGAGGCGATAAAATCGATCTCCACAGCGTCAAAGGCCTGGATGCAGGCCCCGGGTGCTGCCCGGCGCACGGCCCGGATTAGTTCCAGGTAATAATCATAAGGTAATTCCGGGTTCAGGCCGCCGACAATATGGATTTCGGTAATCCCTGCGGCAGTTGCCGCCCGGACCTTGGCCTCAACTTCCGCCAGGGTGAGGGTATATGCCCCTATAGCCCCGGCTTCCCTCCCGAAGGCACATAAATCACAGAGATTCTGGCAGATATTAGTATGATTGATGTGGACGTTATTAATAAAATATACAGTATCACCGCAGGTCCGCTGCCGGGCCAGGTCGGCCAGGTAGCCGATGCCGAGGAGGTCCCGGCTTTCCCAGAGGCGGATGCCGTCCTCCCTGGTAAGCCTTTCCCCCGCCTCCACCTTGGCGGCTATCCCCGCCAGCTCCCCGCGGTCGAGCTCCCGGCGGATATATTCTGCTGCAGTGGTGGACAAGACCGGTCAAACTCCTTTCATAAAGGGTGCTTGCCGATATTTTCCGGGCGCAGGAGGGTGGGCTTCCGCAGGTCGGCACAGCCGCAGTCGTCGTCCAGGGATACCCGTCCCAGGGCTTTCAGGATGATGCGGCCGAAGGCTGGGGCCGCCTCAAAAAAGAGCTCCTTCAACTCCCTGTGCTCCCAGGGTTTCACCACGCCTTCCCCGTAATTTACAACCAGGTAGATGCCGGCATAACAGGCCCCCATCTCCCGTGCCAGGTAGACTTCGGGGCAGAGGGTTTGGCCCACCACGTCCGCCCCCCACTGGCGGAAAAGGTTCACCTCGGCCGCGCTTTCAAAGTGGCGCCCGTCCGTCACCAGGTAGACGCCGCGGTCAAAGACTCGCCCAAGGGGAGCCTCCCTGGCCGTTTCGACCAGGGTCCTGTGCAGGGAAGGGCAGATCGGCCGGCGCATTATCGACAGGTAGCCCTCCTGGAGCCCCACATCCCGGCGCATGGAAAAATCGATGTAGTCGGTTACCACTACAATATCCTGGGGGTCCAGCATGTGATTGACGCTTCCCACCCCGCCCTCGGCGATAATCTTCCGCACGTTGGCCTGCATAAAGGCGTAGAACAAGCGCTGGGAACTTTCGCCCCAGGAGACGCCGGGAATCCGCCCGTGCATTTTAGCCGCCAGGACGCGCCGCGGCGGAACGCCGGTGGAAAAAAGGGTTAAAGGTGCGCTTGGACCCCAGGGGGTGGTAAAAACGACCTCCCGGGCCAGCACCTCCGTCCCGGGATCCTTTAAGGCTTCAGGGAAGTTCAAGCTGAAGGTGCCCGAGCCGCCGATAAAGCCTATGTCGGCCTGCACCTTTGCTTCATCCATCCTCCTTCACTCCTTCTACCCGGTAACCCAAACCGCGCAGGTTATAGGCTACCAGTTCTTTGCCGGCCGCCGTCAGATCGGCGGGGACACCTTCTTTAAGCCACCCCATGACCACCTGGTAGAAAGTACCCACAAAGGCCAGGGAGGCAATGCGGGCATCCTGGGGCGGTAGTTCTCCCCTTGCGATTTCTTCCTCCACGTCTTCCTCCACCAGTTTGGCCAGGCGGTGCAGCAGGTCGTAGAGCTGTTCCGCCACCGCCGGGTGGCCCGCAGGCGATTGAACCAGCATTACCCGGGCCAGGTCACGGTTCTCCTGCAATACCGCCAGGGCCGCCTCCATGGAAGCCTGGAGTTTTTGGCGCCCGCTGCCGGCGTTTTTGCGGGCCCGGGCAATACGGTCCAGCACCATTTCATAGGCTTCGTTGACAAGGGCGGCAAAGAGGGCATCTTTATTGCGCAGGTATAAATAAATGGTACCGACGCCCACTCCCGCCCGCCGGGCGATATCTTTAATCGAGGTGCCGTAGAAACCGTTCCGGGCGAACTCGTCCCGGGCCGCCTGCATGATGGCCTGCAGGCGTGCCTCCAGTTTTTGATCCACCTTTTTCGTCCGCCGGTAAACCAAAATTTTACCTCCAATTTTCAAACAATGAATAGAGATTCATTATTTCACAGACATTTTATTACTACCCGGGGAGAAAGTCAACCTCTTACTGTAATCCAGCCTTATGTTCCTTTTAAAAAGGAGGCTGTACCCGGCGGGGTACAGTTTTTGTTAAAATAATAACAAAATGTTTCAAAGAAAGTACTAAAGGATGGTTCACTATAGCTTGAAAAAGCAGCCGGGGCTTGCAATCAAAATATTGGCATGAAAGTTGCTAATAGTTAGAGAAGAGATAAGCACCATGGTCTCTGTGGTCAACGAGAATGTAGCGGGCATTGAAGAAGTAGCCAGGGGTGGTTGCCTGTAAGAAGGCAGTCGCGATAAACAAAGGGAAATTTTATGGCTCCGCCCGGAAAGGCACGGGAAGTGAGAATTAGAAGGGGGAGATGCGGCGGGCAAAGGGGAGGTAACTATGGCAGGGATTCGCGGGAAACATTAAAAAATTATTTAAACAAGGGGGAGAGCTTTATGGTGTACAACATTACCCGTACCTCGCCCATCGTTTTCGGTGTGGGCGCGGTGGAACAGGTGGGAACCAAGGCCAAGGAGCACGGATGCGGAAAAGTCATGCTGGTTACCGACGCGGGTATAAAGAATGCCGGTATTGCCGCTGAGGTGCGGAAATACCTGGAGGCCGCCGGTGTGGGAGTTGTGGAGTACGATAAAGTGCCCTCTGATCCTCCGGACAACATCATAGAAGAGGCCGCCGGAATTGCCAGGAGTGAACAGGTTGACGGCGTGGTGGGTGTAGGCGGCGGTAGCGTTCTGGATGCAGCCAAAGGTGTTAACGTTTTATTGACCAATCCCCCTCCGATTACCAACTATTACGGCGTTTTTACGGCTAAGAATCCCGGAAAAGTACTTATTCTCCTTCCTACTACCTCCGGTACCGGGAGCGAAGTGACGGCCATTTCGGTGGTTACCAACAGCCGCACGCAAAAGAAGAGCGGGGTAATAGGCCCTTACTGCATGTCAACGGTGGCCATAGTCGACCCGGCTTTGACGGTCAAGATGCCCCCGGCCCTGACGGCAGGCACAGGCATGGACGCTTTTTCCCATGCGGCGGAAGCCCTGACTTCCGGTTTTGCCAATCCCGTCTCCGGTATCCTGGCCGAAAGGGCGGTAGAACTTATTTACAAGTATCTCCCCGTAGCCGTTGAAAACGGTGACGACATGGAAGCGAGGATTAATATGTCCCTGGCCTCGATGCTGGCCGGCATAGCCTTTAACGATGCCCTGCCGCACTACGGCCACGCTATAGCCCATACGGCGGGGGCCCACTTCCACGTGCATCATGGCATGGTATGCGGGTTAGCCCTGCCGGTAGTTTTGGAGTTCGTTGCCGATGCAGTTCCCGAGAAGGTTAAAATTATCGCCAGGTGCATGGGATTAGAAGTAAGCGACGCTATATCGCCGCAGGAAGCGGGGCGCAAAGTTCGTGAGGCTATCCAGGCCTTTACCGCCCGGATAGGCATGAAGACCTTTAAAGATGCAGGGATCGCTAAGGCGGATCTGGAGGCCATTGCTGCGGACGTATTGACTGATGACTGTGCGGCCTTTGGACCGAAGAAGATCACCGTCGAGGATGCACGCAAGCTGTTAAGCGAGATGTATGTTTAAGGGCAAGGTATAAGAGGGAAACGGTCCTCCGGGCAAGCCGCCCGGAGGACCGCTAAATAAGCTGGCCGTAGGCCGTTTAAAGACCTTTTAGGAGGGATAAAGTGATGGCTACCCTGAAAGGCGGGTACTGGGGAAAGATTCTCAGAGTCAATCTTACGGAGAAAAAGTGGAATGTTGAAGACTTAGACCCGGCAATAGTGGCCGCATACATTGGCGGCGCCGGCCTGGGCATAAAACTGCTTTACGATGCCGTGGGACCGGGCGTGGACCCTTTAAGCCCGGAGAACGTGTTGGTAATTACTACAGGTCCAATGACAGGAACGGATGCTCCCTGCGCCAGCCGCATGGCAGTTGTTTCGCGTTCGCCCTTAACGGGCGGGGTGGCCATGGCCTTGAGCGCGGGCTATTTTCCCGCTGAACTGAAATTTGCCGGCTATGATGCCGTTATTATTGAGGGCAAGGCCGAGAGCCCGGTGTATCTATATATCAAAGATGGAGATGTGCAGTTCAGGAATGCAGAACGGCTCTGGGGCATGATGACCACCGACACCCAGCTTTTCATTAAGGAGGAACTGGGCGACCATAACGTGCGCGTGTCCTGTATAGGACCGGCCGGCGAAAAGCTTTCCAGGATAGCCTGTATTATAAACGAGCGCCGGGCTGCGGGCCGCAAAGGCGTCGGTGCGGTAATGGGCAGCAAAAACCTCAAGGCCATCGCCGTACGGGCTACGAAGGATGTCCCGGTACAAGATCCCCAGTCTTTCTCCCAGATATTAAAGGACCTGCACAAGCTGATGCGTGACGACCCCGCCCTTTATCCCGCCCTTTCCAAGATGGGCACTTCCGTCGCGGTAGAAGTCACCTCAGCCATGGGCATCTGGTCGGCGAAGAACTGGATGGAAACGGGCGTTTTCAGCCCGGTCGATAAGTTAGGCGGCCAGGCCATGGATGCCTATACCATCAGGCGTAATCCCTGCTACCGTTGCCCGGTAGCCTGCAGCCAGGTCAGGACGGCGAAGGATGGCGCCTATGCCAGCGTGCTGGCCGAGGGGCCGGAGTTTGAAACCATTTATTCCCTGGGCAGCAATGTGGGTGTCGATTACGCCCCGGCAGTCATAGCAGCCGACCGCCTGTGCGACGAGTATGGCCTGGATTCCATTTCAACCGGGGTAACTATCGGCATGGCCATAGAGCTTTACGAGCGGGGCATACTCGGTAAAGAAGAAGTCGACGGGCTGGAACTGCGGTTCGGCAATTATGAGAGCGTCCTGGAACTCATCCGCAAGATGGCCATCCGGGAAGGCTTCGGCGACGTGCTGGCCGACGGTTCGCGCCTGGCCGCCCAGCGTTTCGGCAGGGGAGCGGACAGGTACGCCATGCACATAAAAGGCCTGGAACTCCCTGCTTACGACATTCGCGGCGCCAAGGCCCACGGCCTCAACTATATTACCTCTTACACAGGGGCCGACCACAACCGCGGCTATGCCTTCCAGGAGATTTTCGGCGTTCCCCTGCCTGAACCCGTGGACCGGCTGGAGATTAAAGGCAAGGGTAAACTCACCAAGTGGAACCAGGATTTCGCCGTGTCCTGCTTTGACTCCCCGACCTTCTGCAATTTCCTCAATTCGGCCCTGGCCATTGAAGGACCAAGAATCATAGCCGGGCTGATAAACGCTGCCTCCGGGCTTTCCCTGACTGCGGAAGATATATGGCAGGCAGGGGAAAGGATAATGAACCTGGCCCGGGTATTCAATGCCCGGGAAGGCTTCAGCCGTGCCGACGATACCCTGCCGGCCAGGCTTATGGAAGAGCCCATTAAGGCCGGTAACTCCGCAGGCCAGCTCATATCCCGGGAAGACCTGGATAAAATGCTCGACGAGTATTATGAGGCCAGGGGCTGGGATAAGGAGACGGGGCTGCCGACCAAAGAAAAACTGGTGGAACTGGGCTTAGAGGATACGGTAGAGGCGGTAGAGAAGGCCAGGGCCTCCCTCAAGGGCGGGTCAGGTTCTTAATGAAAATAAAGGTGGAGGCCATACTCGACCTGGCCCAGTTATTGGGCGGGCGAATGGTTGAAGTCGAGGTCCCGGAGGGGTCGACCCTGCGCGCCCTGGTAGGGAGCCTGATCGACGGCTACGGCGAACCGTTAAGGAATAAGCTTATCCGGCCTGATACCGGTGAACCGTACCGCTATATCCGGTTTATGGTCAACGGCAGGGATATAATCGGGCTGCAGGGACTGGATACCCCCCTGGTTGAGGGAGACACCGTCCTGATTCTCCCCCCTGCAGCAGGAGGTTAGAGGGTGGTTTGCGGCCGCGGAAAGCAGGGCCGCAAACCACTATTCTGGTATTATCGTATCGATCCGGGCATAGTAAAGCACCGGAGAATTGACAGTAAGCAAGGGCCTCGCCTGCAAATACGGTTGGACCGTAGGGCTGCTAACCCTTGGCCTGGCCGCAGGGATAGGCCCTTTATATATTGTTGCTTCTTGCATGTAACCGGTTACAGAGGCGATGTACCTGTAGCGGTACATACTTGCCGTTTATTTTTATGCAAAATGTTCCCCATTAAGTTCTACAAGGCCGGGCTGGTCTCACAGGACCCGCCTTTGAGTTTTGGCATGGAAATTGCAAAAAAAACCTTTGTAAAAGTCCCCGAGAAGTGAAAAAATGCGTAGGAGGATATAGCTGTGCCCAAGATCAGAACTGCTGATGAAGTTGCAGCCCTCATCCGGGACGGGGCTACAGTAGCAGCAGCCGCCTTCGGACTGGCCGGGTGGCCGGAAGAGATTGCCAGGGCCATAGAGAGGAGATTCCTGGCTACCGGGCATCCCCGGGACCTGACCCTGGTGCACGGGTCGGCTACCGGTGACTGGAAAGAAAAGGGGATCACCCGCCTGGGGCACGAAGGGCTCATCAAAAGGTGGATCGGGGCCCACATAGGTTCTTCGGCCAATATGTGCAGGCTGGTCGAGGAGGACAAGATCGAGGCCTACAACCTGCCCCAGGGTGTAATAGTCCACCTCTGGCGGGAGATTGCCGCCCGGCGTCCCGGCGTCATAACAAAAGTGGGTCTGGGCACCTTCGTCGACCCGCGTACTGGTGGAGCAAAGTTAAATTCCCGCACCACCGAGGATATCGTGCAAGTGATTGAGCTGGAGGGCGAAGAATACCTTTTTTTTAAAACCTTCCCCGTCGATGTGGCCCTAATCCGCGGCACGGTAGCTGATGAGAACGGCAACCTCACTATGGATAAAGAAGGAATCCTGGTGGAAGCTCTACCTTTAGCCCAGGCCACCAGGAACAGCGGCGGCACAGTCATCGCCCAGGTAGAGTACGTAGCGAAAGCAGGGACGCTGCATCCCAAAGACGTAAAGGTACCGGGTATCCTGGTGGACTATATTGTGGTCTGTACCGACACCGAGTATCATTACCAGACCGAGGGTACCTATTATAACCCGGCCTTTGCCGGCGAGATAAAAGTGCCTTTAGAAGCCCTCCAACCCCTGCCCCTGGACGAGCGCAAGATAATTGCGCGCCGTGCGGCCATGGAGCTTATACCCGGGGCCATTGTCAACCTGGGAGTAGGCATACCCTCGGATGTGGCCGCGGTAGCTGCCGAGGAGAAAGCCGTGGATCTCATGACCCTGACCACCGAGGCGGGCAGCATCGGGGGCGTTCCCGCCAGCCTGCCTCACTTCGGGCACGCTTACAATGCCGAAGCCACCATCGAGCACCATGCCCAGTTCGACTTCTATGACGGCGGCGGTATAGACGTGGCCTTCCTGGGCCAGGCCCAGGTGGACGCTGAAGGAAACGTCAACGTCAGCAAGTTCGGGAGGCGGGTCATAGGCTGCGGCGGCTTTATCAACATCAGCCAGACCTCCAAGAAAGTGGTTTTCTGCGGGACCTTTACCGCCGGGGGGCTAAAAGTCAGGGTAGAAGACGGGAAGCTTGCAATCGAGCAGGAAGGCAGGAGCAAAAAGTTTATTAACAAGGTCGATCAGATAACCTTTAGCGGCAGGTACGCGCAAAAGATCAAGCAACCCGTCCTCTATGTCACCGAACGAGCGGTCTTTAATTTGGATGACGGCGGCGTAACCCTCATAGAGATTGCCCCCGGCGTCGATCTGGAAAAAGATATACTGGCGCAGATGGATTTTAAACCCCGGATAGCAAGCAATTTAAAGAGTATGCCCCGGGAGATCTTCCTGCCCCGCTGGGGGCAGCTCCGCGGTATCATAGAAGCCAGAAAGAGAGGCCGGTGAGAGAAGATGGTTGATCTATTACTGACACCCGAACAACAGCGATATCAAGAGCTGGCCCGCAAATTTACCCGGGAAAAGATAATCCCGGTGGCCGGTACCTATGACAGGACGGGCGAGTTCCCCTGGCCTATCGTCGAAGCGGTAAAAGAAATAGGTCTTAACTGTATGACCGCGCCCAAAGAGTACGGCGGCCCGGAGCTGGATTCCCTGACCATTTCCGTCATAGTCGAGGAGTTCGCGTACGGCTGCGCCGGTGTCGCCACGACCCTGGGCGGGAACGGCCTGAGCTCCTACCCGGTGCTGATAGCAGGCAACGAGGAGCAGAAAAGACTCTTTTTCGGCACCCTGGTGGCCGGGGGCCTGGGCGGCTTTGCCCTGACAGAGCCGGGGGCCGGATCGGATGCCGGGGCGGTTGCCACCGTGGCCAGGCGCCAAGGGGATGAATACGTCATAAACGGGACCAAGTGCTTCATCACAACCGGGGCCATGGCCGATATCTTTATCGTCTTTGCCTCCACTAATACCGCCTTGAAGCACCGCGGGCTCAGCGCCTTCATCGTCGAGCGAGAACGCGAGGGCATAACAATAGGGCATGAAGAGCACAAAATGGGCATTCGCGCCTCCAACACCGTAGAGATGCGGTTTAAAGACGTCAGGGTACCTGCAGGTCATCTCCTGGGCAGAGAAGGGGAAGGCTTCAAGATTGCCATGCAGACCCTGGATATGGCCAGGCCCATCGTGGGAGCCATAGCCGTTGGGGTGGCGAGGGCCGCACTGGATGAGTGCATCAATTACGTCAAATCCCGCCGGGACGGGGGCAGGCCCCTGGCTTCCGAACAGTTAGTCCAGTTTAAGCTGGCGGATATGGCCATGAAAGTAGAGACCGCAAGGCTTATGGTGCGCCGGGCCCTGGCCTTGAAGGGAGCCGGGTTACCCTACTCGAAGGAATCGGCCATGGCCAAGGCTTATGCTGCTGACGTAGCCATGGAGGTTACGGCCGAAGCGGTCGCGATTATGGGCGCCCTCGGATACAGCAAGGATTCCAGGGTGGAAAAACTCATGCGCGATGCCAAGATCACGCAGATATACGAGGGGACCAACCAGATCCAGAGGATAGTTATCGCCAATCACCTGCTCAGGGGGTAACCCCGGGTGACTACAGGCCAGCAGGTTTAAGCTGAAGGGGGTTAATGGTATGCGGTACCCGCTGACAGAGGAGCAGCTTCTGATCCAGCAGAACGCCAGGGAATTTGCCGGGAGATACGTGGAACCTGTGGCCACAGCAATCGACCGCCAGGGCAGCCACCCGGAGGAAATGGTCAGGAAAATGGCCGAACATGATTTCTTCGGGCTTCCCTTTCCGCAAGAATACGGGGGTGTGGAGGCTGGATTCTTGAGCTATGTCCTGGCCGTGGAGGAGATATCCAGGGCCTGCGCCTCCCTCGGATCAATCCTTATCAACCATTGTTCCCTGGCGGCATACGCCATCTACCGGTGGGGTACGGCCGCCCAGAAGGAGCGTTTCCTGTCCCCCATGTGCGGGGGCGAAAAACTGGGGGCTTTTGCCCTGTACGAACCGGGCGCGTCCGTTGGCTGCGGCGAGCACAGGGTGGTAGCCGTAAGAAAAGGCGACGGCTATGTTTTGAACGGCCGCAAGTATTTTGTAGCCAACGGCGGCGCGGCGGACGTCTACATCGTGTTTGCCCTTACCGAACCGGAAAAGGGCCTTGAGGGCCTGTCGGCTTTTATCGTGGAGAAGGACGTACCGGGGTTTAATGTGCTAAGGCAGGTAGAAAAGATGGGGCTGAACGGCTTACAGGCGGCCGAACTGGCCCTGGAAGGAGTAGAGGTAAGCGGGGACAGCCTTTTGGGGCCGGAGAACGGCGCGGCCGCCATGCTACATGAGGCCCTGGCCCTGGGGAAAATATCGGCCGCGGCGCAAATAACAGGCATAATGCAGGCCGCGCTGGCGGAGTCGGTCAAGTACGCCGGGGAGAGGGTCCAGTTCGACCAGCCCATCGCCCGGTTCCCGGCCATCCGGCAGATGATTGCCACCATGTCTGCCAACCTCCACCTGGCCAGGCTGGCCGTATACAGCACGGCCGACCTGGTAGATAAAGGCGAGCCCTTTATCGCCGAGGCGGCCATGGTGCACATGTTCGCCGCCCGGGCGGGCCAGGGCGCCTGCATCGATGCCATCCAGGTTCACGGGGGATACGGCTACAGCCAGGAACTCATTGTTGAAAGGCTTTTCCGGGATGTAAAAGGCGCCCTCATTACCGACAGCCTCTTTGAGTACCCGGATTACCTGGTGGCGGAAAACGCCCTGGCATAAATCCCTGACTACCATCCGGCAAAAATCGCGGGGGGGAAGAGCATGGCCAAAGTTATAGTCTGCTATAAATGGGTAATAGACGAAAAAGACA
The DNA here is from genome assembly GCF_024733845.1 of Neomoorella sulfitireducens. Classification (GTDB taxonomy): domain Bacteria; phylum Bacillota; class DSM-521; order Neomoorellales; family Neomoorellaceae; genus Neomoorella; species Neomoorella sulfitireducens. Next base: position 154,314 of record NZ_JANRHG010000005.1, on the reverse strand, counting down.
TAAGGATAAATTCCGACCGCAGTATTGACTTTTCCAAAGCCCAGCGTAAGATAAGCGAATACGACAAGAATGCCATAGAAGCCGGGGTGAGGATAGCCCCGGAACTGGATTGCCGGGCAGTGGGCCTTACCTTCGGGGGGCCGGAGGCCAGGCAGTCCTTAAAGGACGCCTTGTCCAGGGGCCTGGACGAAGTATACTGGGTAAACCACAGCCAGGCCGGGCGCGCTGACGGGGCCGTGACGGCCAGGGTCCTGGCCGCTGCGGTGAAGAAGATAGGTGACTTCAAGCTGGTCATATGCGGGGAAGGGGCCGGCGATACCTATGCCCGGCAGGTAGGACCGCGCCTGGGAGCAATGCTCGATCTCCCCGTGGTGACGGCGGTGTGCGGCCTGGAGGCGGAAGGCGATATCTTACTCGCCACCCGTAAGCTCGAGGACTGCACGGAAAAGGTCAAGGTAACCCTTCCTGCCGTAGTAAGCGCCCTCCCGGAAATAAACGAGGCACCGGTACCCAGTCTCAAGGCCGTGCTGGCTGCAGGGAAAAAACCTTCCCGGGAATTGACATTGGAAGCCCTCGGCCTGGAAGAGAAAGACGTGTTTGCCGGGTCGGAGGTAATAGATACTCAAGGCTATATAATGGACCGCAAGAACGTTATCTTAAAAGAAGGCGATTTGGCCGGGAGGGTCCGGGAACTGGTCGCTTACCTTAAGAAGGAAGGGGTTATCTAGCCATGGCAGGTACCTTTGTCATCTATGCCGACAAACCAGCCGTAGCCTGTGAACTGATAAGTTTCTCAATATCCGCAGGGAAAAAAGCATGCGTAGTTACCTTTGACGCCGGAACGGCGCGGCGTTTTGCCCGGAGCGGGGCAGGCAAAGTGCTCGTGCTGGAGGGAGAAAACCGGCTGCTTGAAAACTATGCCAGGGCCCTGGCCGGGGTGGTGGCACAGGAAGGGGCCGAAGCCTTTGTAGCAGGCTCTACCGTCAGGGGAAGGGAACTGGCGGCCAGGGTGGCCGGTTATCTCGATTGGCCGCTCATCAGCGACGTGTCTTCCGTCCGGTACGAAGACGGGGCGTTTATTACCGAACGCCTGATGTACGGCGGCGCGGTGGTCCGGAAGGAGAAAGCCCCGGTACCGGCCGTGCTGACCATTCCCGGCGGGAAATTTGAACCCCCGGCGGAGGGGGAAGAAGAGGCCGAAATTGTAACCCTGGACTTACAACCCGATACGAGGATATCCCTGGTGGAAAGATCGCCCCTCGATAAACGAGGTGTAGATCTAAGCGCCGCCGAAAAGATAGTGTGCGCAGGCATGGGCTTCGCCAAAAAAGAGGACCTGGCCCTGGCCGGAGAGCTGGCGCAGGTTTTAGGGGCCGAGATAGGTTGCTCCCGCGGCGTGGCCGAAGAACGCAAATGGCTGCCCGCCGACGCGTATATAGGCATTTCCGGTGCCACGGTAAAACCGCGGCTCTACCTGTCCCTCGGCGTGTCGGGACAGGTGCAGCACGTGGTAGGGATAAGAGACTCGAAGCTCATCGTGGCCGTCGATATAAATGAGAATGCCCCCATCTTCCGGGCGGCGGACTACGGCATCGTTGGTGACCTGTATGAGGTAGTCCCCCTGTTAATCCGGGCTTTGCAGAGCGCTTGAAGTCAAGGGAGAGATAGCTCTTGAGCGGTGAAGAGAAATTTGATGTCATCGTAGTGGGGGCGGGACCGGCAGGCAGCGCCTGCGCCTGCACCCTGGCGAGGGAAGGCAAGAGCGTCTTGCTCGTCGAACGGGGGGACACGGCCGGGGCCAAAAACGTAAGCGGGGGAAGGCTCTATACCCACGCCCTCAAGGTTCTGGGCGACGAGTTTGTCCGGGAAGCGGCGGTCGAAAGGAGGGTCACCCGGGAAGAGATCATGGTGCTCTCGGGTGACCGGGCGGTGACCATCGATTACCATGACCCTTCCTTTAACCGCGAGGGCGAGGTCCCCCAGTCGTACACGGTGCTGCGGGCCGTGCTGGACGGCTGGCTGGCCGGCAAGGCCGAGGAAGCGGGCGCAATTGTAGCGTGCGGCATCAAGGTAGACGATGTTATCGAAGAGAACGGGCGCATTGCAGGGGTAAAAGCGGGCGAAGATGAAGTATATGCTGATGTTGTCGTCGCTGCCGACGGGGTGAACTCTATTCTCGCCCAAAAGGCCGGGCTTATTGGTGATATCGCGGCCGTCAACGTGGCTGTAGGGGTGAAAGAGATCATAGCCCTGCCCCCTAAAGTCATTGAAGAACGTTTTGGCGTCAGGGGTGAAGAGGGTACCGCCCTCCTTATCCTCGGCTGCACGGAAGGCATAAAAGGCGGCGGTTTTCTCTATACCAATAAAGAGAGCATTTCTTTAGGATGCGTGGTGGCGCCGGAAGAGGTGGCCGGGCACGGGAAGCCGGTGCACAGGATATTCCAGGAGCTCAAAATGCATCCCGCCGTGTATCCCCTCATCGAAGGCGGGGAAACAGTGGAGTATGGGGCCCACCTGGTCGGCGAAGCAGGGTACCGGGGCGTGCCGCGGCGGCTTTACCGGGACGGTTTCCTGGTCACGGGTGACAGCGCCGGGTTCGTCGTCAACCTCGGCTACACTATCCGGGGCATGGACCTGGCAGTTTTAAGCGGCGTGGCTGCGGCCCGGGCCGTGCTGTCCGAGACAAAGCCTGAACGCGTAGGCTCGGCCTACATGCAGGAGCTGGAGAACCTTAAAGTGCTCCCAACCATGAAAGCGGTGCAGGGCTATGTTGACCTTCTGGACACCCCGCGGTTATACGAACAGTATCCCCGGTTTATCATCAACGTCTTCCGGGAGTTGTTTACCGTGGACGGGAGTGTGCCGCCATCCTTGCGGGCAAAGGTTAAAGCAGCCATGAGGGACGGCGGGCCGGGCTGGTGGCAGGTTATAAAGGACGGGCTCAGGGGGCTAAAGAACTGATATGAGCATAAGGATCATGGATACACCCGAACTTTTAAGTCTCAATAAATTCAACGTGGATGAAAAGGAGCCGCATATTAAAATAAAAAAAGAGATATGCGCCGGATGTACGGAGAAACCGTGTCTCGTGGTCTGCCCGGCGGGACTGTACCGCCTTGATCAGGACGGGGATATAAGTTTCGACCACGCCGGGTGCCTCGAATGCGGGACGTGCAGGATAATGTGCAGGCATAAGGGCGCCATCGAGTGGCAGTATCCCCGCGCGACCTTCGGGGTGACCTACAGGTTTGGCTAGACGGCTGCAGGGTGACAGGAAAGGAGGGGGCAGGCCGCCCTCTCTTTTTTTCTGTTGCTTACGGCTCATTGTAGTAATAACCGGCCGGGGCTTCCCCAAATTTCTTATAAATTTTTAAGGTTTAATCACCATGTTCCTGATATAATTGGAAATTAGAGATCCAGCAGTGAGCAGCGGGAGAGGAGATTGACATGGCAACCGGTGCAGTCCCGGTAACGCCCCCACGGTCGCATAAAGGCAAATGGCTTGTGGGGGCCTGTTTAGTTATACTCCTCGGCGGCGCCATCCTGTGGTGGCAGCACGGGAGGAATACAGGGGTAACCTACATAACCATGCCTGCCGGCCAGGGCAATATTAAAAACACCATCAACGCCACCGGCAGCATCGAACCGGTCAAGAGCGTTACGCTGGGGTTTAAAACCGGCGGCATCATCAAAGCCATCTACGTCAAGCCCGGGGACGCGGTCAAAGCCGGGCAGGTACTGGCCCTCCAGGACACCACCGAACTGGAAGCCCAGCTGGCCCAGGCCCAGGCAAGTTACAACAGCGCCCTGGCCAACCTCCAGAAGCTGGAAGCCGGCGCCACGGCTGCAGAAATCATCCAGGCAGAAGCCAGCGTCGAAACCGCGCGGATAGCCTACAACAACGCCGCAGCCGCAGCCGGGCGCAGCCAGGCCCTGTACGAAGCCGGAGCACTATCAAAAGCGGAGCTGGACAGCGCCATAAGCGAACGTGATAGTGCGGCGGCGAAGCTGCGCCAGGCCGAAGCAGCCCTGGAAGAACTGAAAAACGGCAGCCGGCCGGAAGAGATCGCGGCGGCGCAGGCGCAGGTAGAGGTAGCCCGGGCACAGTTAACCCTGGCCCAGAACAATTTTGACGGCGCCCGGGTCCGTGCCCCCTGGGACGGCATCATCAGCGCCGTCAACGGCGAAGTAGGGTACCGCGTCGGCAGCAGCGACAGTGGTAGCGGCTTCATTACCCTGATCACGGAAGAACTGCAGGTACGCGCCCGGGTAAACGAAGCCGATATTAACGAAGTAAAGGTAGGACAGGAAGTAACCCTTACCGTCAACGCCCTGCCCGGAGAAGAAATACCCGGGAAAGTAGCCTGGATCGCCCCCGAAGCCCAAACCATCTCCAACGTCCAGCTCTACGAAGTAGTCATATCCATAGATAAGAATAAGAGCCAATCACTGCGGGCCGGCATGACGGCCAGCGTTGACTTTATCATCGCCCGCAAGGACAACGTCTTAACCATACCCAGGGCAGCCCTGACCTTTGCCAGAAACTACAGTGCCAGCAGCCTCCAGAACGGTGGCACTACAGCCGGCGGCGATACAGCTGCCCCCGGCAGCAGGACGGCCGGGAGCAGCAAGCAAGGAGGTAGCGCTCCCGGCGGTGGCGCAAACCGGGGCAGCGGGCAGGAGAGCGGCACAGCCAGTACAAATACAGGCGCGGGCACGAGCGCGGCAGGCGCCGGAGAAGCCGGCACAGCTAAGGCCATAGTGCTGGTATTAGAAAACGGCCGGCCGGTACCCCGCCAGGTCGTCACCGGCGTGAGCGACGCGAGCAACGTCGAAGTAGTAAGCGGGCTGCAGGCAGGAGAAGCGGTCATCATCGGCACCAGCACTACCAGCGGGAAAACAGCCGGCAACTCCACCAGCTCGTCCACCAGCAACCAAACAAGGACGCCGGTAACCCCCGGGCCCATGATGGGGCCGCCGGCAGGCGCCCCCCCGGGGAGGTAGGAAACATGGCCGCACCCGTAATAAAGCTCGAAGGAGTGACCAGGGTATACGCCAGCGGCGAAAACCGTGTACACGCCCTGCGGGGCATAGACCTGGAAATCACAGCAGGAGAAATGGTAGCCATCATGGGGGCCTCCGGGTCGGGCAAGTCCACCCTCATGCATATCCTGGGCTGCCTGGATAAGCCCACCGGCGGCCGCTACCTTTTCCGCGGCCAGGACGTCACCGGGCTCACACCGGACCAGCTGGCCTACATTCGCAACCGGCAGATAGGGTTTGTCTTCCAGAGCTTCAACCTAATCGGCAACCTGGCGGCCTGGGAAAACGTCGCCCTGCCCCTGATCTACGCCGGGGTACCCCGGCGGGAGATGCAGGTGCGGGCCCTGGCCGCCCTGCAGCAGGTAGGATTAGAAGGCCGCGAACACCACCAGCCCAACCAGCTATCCGGCGGGCAGCAGCAGCGAGTAGCCATTGCCCGCGCCCTGGTAAACGACCCGGCCATCATCTTAGCCGACGAACCCACCGGCGCCCTGGACACCCGCACCAGCATCGAAGTAATGGCCATCATCCAGAAGCTGCACCAAGAAAAAGGACTAACGGTAATCATCGTCACCCATGAACCCGACATCGCCGCCTACTGCCGGCGGCTGGTACGCCTGCGCGACGGCCAAATCATCGCCGACGAAGTCATTACACAGCCGCGGCAGGCAAAAGAAGGGCCGGCGACGCCGCCGGCAGGGGAGGGGAAAGCATGAACTTCAGGGCGGCACTGGCCGTAGCCTGGCGGGGGCTCATGGCCAACAAGATGCGCTCGCTACTCACCATGCTAGGCATCATCATCGGCGTCGCCGCAGTAATCATCATGGTCAGCATCGGCCAGGGAGCCACGGCCCAGGTAACCGAAAGGATAGCCCGCATGGGGTCCAACATACTTATGGTGCGCCCGGGGACGGGTTTCGGCCCCGTACGCGGCGCCGCCGGCATCGAAAGTCTCACCTTGAAAGACGCCGAAGCCATAGCCGGACTCCCCCTGGTGCAGCAAGTCGCCCCGGAAGTCAACCAGCAGGTCACGGCCGCCGCCGGCAGCCAGACCTGGAGCACCACCGTCAAAGGTACCAGTGACACCTACGCCCAGCTGAGGAACTTGGAAACGACAGCCGGGGCCTTCTTTACCGCCGAAGACATCGAACAGTCCAGGCAGGTGGCCGTCCTCGGGCCAACGGTAGAAAGCAACCTCTTTCCCGGCGGCACCAGCGCCGTCGGCCAAACCATCACCCTGAACAATTTAAGGTTCACCGTCGTCGGCGTCCTCAAAGCCCAGGGCGGCGGCATGGGCGGCCAGGACCAGGACGACATGATCTACATCCCCGTCACCACCGCCCAGCAGCGCTTCAGCGGCAGTCGTAACGTCCAGGTCATCAACGTCCAGGCCCGGGACGCCGCCAGCCTCAGCACGGTAGAAGAAGAAATAACCGCCCTCTTACGCCAGCGGCACCGCCTCAGCAGCGAAAAAGAAAACGACTTCAGCATCCAGAACATGACGGCCATCATGGAAACCGTACAAGAGACCGCCAGGACCATGACCATGCTATTAGCAGGTGTGGCGGCGGTATCCCTGTTAGTAGGCGGCATCGGCATCATGAACATCATGCTGGTATCCGTCACCGAACGCACCCGGGAGATTGGCATCCGCATGGCCGTAGGGGCCACCGGCGGGGCAATATTGAGCCAGTTTCTAATCGAAGCCCTGGTACTGAGCCTGGCCGGCGGCATAATCGGGTTGCTGGCCGGGTTCACCGGCAGCCGCTTGATAGCCGTCCTGGCCGGCTGGCCGGCCGTCATAGCACCCGGCTCCATCCTGCTGGCCATAGGTTTCTCGGCTTTGGTGGGGATCTTCTTCGGCTACTACCCCGCCCGACGGGCCGCCACTGCTGACCCCATCGAGGCCTTGCGGTATGAATAATAGAGAGCCCCCTTCAGAAAAAGGGGGCTTAACTTATGTTTCCACTCTGCTTACTCCCCGTTCCAGCAAAATTAGAAAGGCGATGCTGGTGATCTGGTTCACCAGTTCCTTATATAACTCCTTTTCACGGCGCCCGGTTTTCATTCTCTCGATAAAGCAGTTGGCCAGGTCCTCTACGGGGCCGACGATAATTATTGCCAGGGCAAGATAGAGGGGTATCAACGAAGGTCCCTGACACCCTTGACCAGGCATTCGGCAACAACTGCAGTTCCCAGGAGGTAGGAGAAATCGCCTATGATTTCGTTTATGGTGGCGAGCATATAAACCACCCGGCGTAGTTTGTTTCGTATAAGTATGATATTCTCGACAGGGTTATAAGGTATTAAGCCGGGAGAGAGGTACTGTCGCCCCGGTCAGGCTTTTACATATCTCCTGCGCCTGAAGAATAAAGCCATGATTAAACCCAGGGTGATAGCGCTTCCGGATACCAGCAGGGAAATCAGGGCGGTATTATCAACAGGCCCGTTCCGGGGTGCGCCCATGCCTGCCGGGCGCATATCACCCGCGCCTCTGCCGGGAGGCATGCCGCCGGGAGGTTGCCCCACCCGGCCTGCCGCCAGCATCTCAATGACGTTATCAGGAATTCCCGCCTCCCTGGCTTTTTCTCTCACTTCGTCAGTAAGACCGCCGGCCTGCCTTATTTCCTCCCGGATGGCTTCTAATGCTTCCATATTTTGATTATCCGGTATCATTCCTCTATTTTCTGCGCCCATGTTTTGATTTCCCGGGGGTATCATACCTCTATTTTGGGCCGCCTGGTCCGGCACCCTGCCTCTTACCATTCCCATGCCGCCGCCGGAACCGCTGCCATTGTTGGTAGAAGGTAGCTCACCACTGAGCTGTTTTAGTATCGATTGCGACATGGAGGCAGCAAATTCAAGTAAACCCGGCACATTGCTGCCGAATTCCCGGACCCCGCCCATCTGGAAGCCCCGGGTTACCCCCTCATTTTGCTGGTCCTGGGCCGCATCTTCTGCCTGGTTCTCGTCACCCATGGCCCCGCCCTGGATGGTGCCGGAAATACTCTTTACGAACTGGTCGTAGGTATAAAAGGCAGTGGGGTCGGTCCTGACGTATTCGGAAATGAGGTTAAAGACCCTCGCGGTCTCCTTTTCCAGATAGCCGCCGCTCAAGTATTTTGTAGCTATTTCCTCAAGATAAGCGTGATAGGTCTCCCGGTATTCTTCGTTGGCCAAAAGCGCGGCGATGAGCGGTCTGTCGGCTACTGCCCCCTGGGTGGGCTCATCAATATACACCTTCGAAGTATCCCCGCCGAACTGGAAGCCGCCGAAGGACATGTTCAAATCCCAGGGCAGTATCGTAAAGACCCCGTCCTGCTCGTAGAGGTAGTAATTATGGGCGAAATTACCCTGGTAGCTGTCGAAGTTGGCCAGGGCCGTGCTGACGGCAAGGTACCTCAACGCCGTATCCACGTCGAGATATTTTTCGATGTCAACGCCGCTGTTCAGTGCCTCGAGCATCTTTATAAGCTTGGACCAGTTGGCATTCTTCAAAGTGCTTTTTACCTGGAGGCCGGTATAATTTTCCGGATCCGGGCCGTTATACTTGAGGGTATTCCCGACGGACTTGTACAGGTCGCCGGTAATATTGCTGAAGTTCCTTTCTAGATAGGGTTCCAGTATGCTCTCAACCGCGAGGTAAAGGCCGAAATACTCCCCGTTTACGTAGACGGCGGCATAGGCGAAGGCCGGCACAGGCACCCCCATCGCCTCGAATATCTGATATGAGAGGTATTCGCGCATATAGGAAGGGTCGGAAAAGCAGTTGTTTAAGTTTAGCTGGGTCAGCCCGGCCATGGTCAGGTTTTCATTGATGTCGTTGAAGTTAATCTTAAAGCTGTAACGGTTGCTGTCACTGCGCGCCACCGACGAGAGGCTGGAGTTGCCTTTAGCCCTGATCCGCACCAGGGGGTAAACGTCTCCGTTTACAATGACCGTAGCCGTGCAGAATTCCTCCCTGGCGGCGTTTTCTATCAGGTAGTCCCAATCGGCCCGGTCTATTTGAATATTAATCTCCATTACTTTATCTCTCTGGAAGTACTTTGTCATATACTCGTCGCCGTAAACCGTGACGGCGCCGGTGCCAAACATCGCGCCGGCCAGGGTGAGCAGCGCTGTAAATACCACCATCACCAGGGACAGCAGGGCAGTCCTGACATTCACCATCAACTCCAGCTCCCTCTAGGAGGCATACTCACCGTTGAAACTCACCATGGCGGCATTGGTGACGCCCGGGATTGCCGACAGCTCGTTTATAAATTTTGTCTCCCCGTTTTTCATCCGTACTTCGAAAACCAGCTCAATACCCCTGGCCGGGGTAACGGTTTTGGACTTCACGCGGTACTTGGTGAAGTATTTTTTCATAACCCCTGCCACCCTGTTCTCCGCGTCCTCGCTTGTACAGTTGATAATGGTGATGTACGGCATATCCACAATGTTTTTACTTGCAAAGGCCATGAGGAGGATGCCGGTGACCAGCGAGCCCAGCACGGCCAGGGGTATAAGCCCGGCGCCCAGGACTATGCCCGCGCCTATCGCCCAGAAGATGAAGACCAGATCCATGGGGTCCTTAATGGGGGTGCGGAAACGGACGATTGACAGGGCACCCACCATACCCAGGGAGAGGATGACGTTTGAGCTGATGGCCAGGATGACAAAGGTGGTCAGCATGGTCATCATTACCAGGGAAATGTTGAAGGGACGCGAGTACATGACGCCGGCAAAGGTCTTTTTATAAACAAGGAAGATGAACATGCCCACAAGGAAGGCCGCTCCCAGGGCCAGGGCTGCGTCGGTAATGGAAAACCCGGCCACCTTTTCCAAAAAACTTGATTTAAATATGTCGTTAAAGGTGAATCTCATGTTTGAGCTGCTCCTTTCGATTGATCTACATATACAGGCGGCAGGCCGCGTATTTCGAAATGGCCGTCGAGGTACATTTGTTTAACTGGATAAGGTCCTGGATGAACTCCGGCAGGAAACCGTCGTACTTCACCTCCAGGACGCACAGGCCGGTCTCCAGGACCGCCGCGCACGGGAGATCGGCATCGAAAAGGTCGGTGGAGCTTATAGAAGCCCGGACATCGCTGTCAATAGTCACCCTTACATTGCCCGCCGGGTAGCTGTAGGCCTCCCGCATGTAATCCACCACAGTCCTGGGAATAAGCCTCTCCGTTTTAAGCTTCAGGTAAAATTCCCGCAGCAGCGCCTGGCCGGCATCTATCAAGAAGAGGATATCACCCCTTAAAATTGCCTGCACCTCCTCTTTTTTTAACCCTGCCCCGGACTTGGCGCTTTTGCCGTAGTGCTTAATCTTTTTTTCCAGCCGGATGAAGCTGTGGTCGTGGTTGTAAAAGCGGATCCGGAATTTTTCCCTGAAAGGCAGGCTTTCAATCTTTTCAAAGAGAGACCTGTCCTCCGGGGTATCGAAGTATAAACTGCGGACATGGTACCTGCGGTCCGGCCCGGCGTTCTCGTCGGCAGGTAGCACCATAGCCAGCCTGTTCCTGACAACGGCGGCATCCCCCAGGGTGATAATATGCTTTAATTCACTGCGGTATTTGATATCTTTCAACGGGCACCATCACCTGCTCCCTTCACAGTATGAAACACGCGTCCCGCCGCCGGGGACTTCTCTCATGTTTATTCTTTCGTAGTATAATGGAAAAAAATGAAATTAACATTAAAAAAGGCTAAGAATAAGCTAAAAAATGCTTTTTACGTTTGCTAAGGCCGGTACTACGGAAAAGAGACAGCAGCAATTAGAAGGTTTAATTAACCTTGATAATACAATTTTGGTAATACCTGATATCGAAATTGACACTATTCCCGCAGATCCAAAGTGATAACCGCTTTTTAGAGTGCGCTATGGTAGGGGGATGCGACTGCCTCATCTCTGGCGACAGCCATTTGTTAGCTCTGGGCAAATATGAAGGAATCCCAATAATTACTCCCGGGCAGTTTATAGACCTCTTATTAAAAGTATAGAGGCAGCCCCTTTTTTAGGGGAACCGCCTCTATAGTTTAATGGGGACCTCTATGCTTTAGAGGAGGGGAGGCTAGTCCACAGGGATATTTCTCCCGCGTTTCATACCGGCCTCTTTCTTGGGCAGCACGACCGTCAATAGGCCGTTTTTGTGTCGAGTTTCTTTTTATTCCAGCATTTTTCCAGAGCAAAACCGGGGATGGTCCCGGCCGGGAAGGAAGAGGAATTTAAAGTTATTATAGTAGAGCAGGAAAATGGCAAAATGTCTCGAATTTTATATGGAGGTAAATTAAGCAAGCCGGGAGGGTAATTATGACGATAAGCGGTCAGGTTTACAAGTGCGGCATTTGCGGCAATATCGTCGAGGTCCTGCATGCCGGTCGTGGGGCCCTGGTGTGCTGCGGTAAGCCGATGGAATTGCTGGCAGAAAACACTGTAGACGCTAGCAGGGAAAAGCACGTCCCGGTGGTAGAAAAGATAGACGGCGGGTTTAAAGTTACTGTAGGCAGCACCGCCCATCCAATGGAAGAAAAACATTACATAGAATGGATTGAGCTCCGGTCAGGCGGGCTGGTACTGCGCCGGCACCTGGAACCCGGTGCTGCTCCCGAGGCAGTTTTTTGCACTGAAGTAGATAATGTTTCGGCCTACGCCTTCTGCAACCTGCACGGCCTGTGGAAGTCATAGAGCAAACTATTGGGGGAGGAATATTTATGGAAAGTTACGTCTGTACGGTATGCGGTTATATCTATGACCCTCTGGAAGGAGATCCAGATAACGCCATACCTGCGGGTACACCTTTTGGTGAATTGCCTGATGATTGGGTCTGCCCGCTTTGCAGCGCAGGTAAAGATATGTTTGAATTGAATGGTTAACAACAAAAGTCATATTATGGCCGCTTGCAATGGCGGCCATTTTAAGTAATTTGGGCAACGGGGATAGAGACCTATACAGGTGCCTGTTGCTGGACGAACTTTCCCTTTTTGTTGTGCGGAGATCGGCTGGCGCATTGCTCAAAACACGCCGGAACTTGCAAATATAGCAGAATACATCCTGTGCCATCACGAGCGCTGGGACGGGCGGGGTTACCCGAGGGGTTTAAAAGGGGAAGAAATACCTTTAGCATGCCGGATATTAGCCGTAGCAGATGCTTATGACGCAATGACGAGCGACCGACCGTACCGCGGGGCGGTGGGCCGTAGAGAAGCAATAGCGGAAATAAAGCGGAATGCAGGGAAGCAGTTTGACCCGGCAGTTACAGATATCTTTTTAAAACTACTTAGTTCCCCCTGAAAAAGTCCACTTTTTGCATCACTTAAGGGGAAATGTTATTTCCGGACTGTAGTCCGGGTTAATCTCTAACTGCTTTACCCATCTTGTTAAACCATTGTTGCCAACCTGTGTAGATTATAGGCCAAGATTCCATAACCGACCCAAGTGGTGGTACCCTCATATCCCCTGGAAAGGCTACGGCGTAATCCATATTTGCGCTTCAGAAGACTAATAGTAGCCTCGCCTCCAGCGCGCCAGCGTTGGAGACGTTTGAACCAGCTTTGCGTTTGATAGGCTTTGCGAGCTTTGCTGATTTTACCTTTCCGGGGTAAGCTAACTTGCTTTACCCCAAGTTGATGGCAACTTGTTTCATTCTTTGAACCGCCAAAACCTCTATCGGCAGCGAGGGCCCACGGCGCAGGGTAGGGCTCGAAGGCACATCCCGGATATCCAGTGCCCGGGCAAAGAAAAGGTCATCCCGATAGAGCTCAATATGGTCAAAATCGCTCCGGCCTTGGCAAAGCAGGCCGATGTAGGAAGTGATAACATCCCCGTGAGAAATATCCGGAGAAGATAAACCCGGGTTGCCTTATTAAATCTGTATTTCAGGGCAGTATGATTGAGGATTTCCCCGACCAGAGCCAGTCCGGCAACGGGGGTAAGGTGTTCATCAGACTGTTCAATGATGAATTTCATGGCTGCACCTCGCAGGTGAACATGGATTCGTTTACCATCCAACCTATTATACCTTATTTTTCGCGAGGTTTTGAGCCATATCCAGATATTTTGTTATTGGGTTGTCACGGATTCAGGTTTAATTTAAAAATTTCATGCTTCAGCGCTGTAAAAACGGCGGGGCGCTTGATAAAGACCAGGATCATACCGATGACGATGGCGAACACAGGCCCGCCGATGAGCTTGCCACCGTGGGGATGTACTTTGCCATGCACCAGGCCGCGGCGTCGATGGCGATACACAGAGCGACGCCGTACAGGACGGACAGCTTGCCGTTTTTCTCTTCCATTACCCTTGCTCCTTTGTTCCTCTTTTTTGTCGGTCCGCCGTGCCCCTACCGGGCCGGACGCATGGAGATGACGGGTCGGCCGTCCTGGAGCCGGGCGGTGACGAACATGCCGTTGAGCAGGGGGTTGGTGAAGGTGTAGTCCGCCCGGCGGTGGCCCCCCCGGGTCTCTTTCCGCTCCAGGGCGGACAGGCATACCACCTCGGCCAGGTCCAGCAGGTCGAAGGCCTCCAGGGCACGCATCAGCTCATGGGCGTCCCGGCACATGACCGAGGACTCCGCCCGCTTGCGCAGGTCGCCGAAGTATTTCAGACCGGCGGACATGAGGGTCTCCGAGCGGACGTTGTACACCCCCACGTAATCGTCCATGAGCTGGTTGACGGTTATGTTCAGTTCCTTCCAGGAGGAGCCGTGCTTGCGCTCCATCAGCGCGGTGTAGAAGGCGCGGCGCTCGGCCACCACGGGGTGATTCTCCACCCGGTCGTCAGGCTCCGCAGTCCGGGCGTACTCCGCCGCGCGCTCACCGGCGATGCGGCCCATGGTGGCCGCCCCGGCGATGTGGGAGAGGAAGTTTCCCACCTGGTCCCCCACGGCGTACAGGCCGGGGACGTTGGTGGCGGCATGGGGGTCGATCTCCACGCCGCGGCCCAGGAGGGTGCACTCATAGCTGCCGAACTCCACCATATGGCGGCGCAGGTCGATGCCCTGCTTCTCCATGGCCTCCACCAGGGAGGTGTCCCCCTCGCAGGTGAAGGCCCACAGGAGGTACTGCATGTCCTCCTCGGAGAGTTCGGAGCAGTCCATGTACACCGGGCCGGTGCCGTCCCGCTGCTTGTCCCGGAACACCGAGGGCCACACGTCGGAGGTGATATCCCCGTGCTCCCGGGAGGGCTTCTCCAGGAAGGGGCCGATGTTTTTGCCGTGATAATCCCGGAGGATGCCGATCCAGGTCCCCTTGCCCGCCCGGGAGAAGTACTTGGGGCCAGCGGGGATGGCGGGAATGTCCATGTTCACCAAGGTGGCCCCCACCCGGTAGGAGGCCGCCACGCCGGTGCCTGTGCAAGCGGGGCAACCGGCCACGTTGAACATCCAGGCGGGGGTGCAGGAGGAGTAGATGCGGTTGGCGGAGCCGGTGGCGGCGATGACGGTCTTGGTGCGGAAGAGCTTGACGGCGGGGACCGTGTCGGACACGTCGATGGCCATGGCGCCGCAGATGCGGCCCGCCCGGTCGGTGAGCAGCTCGGCCACGGGGGTCTTGTTCTCGATGACCACCCCCCGCTTGAGGGCCTCCCGGGTGAGGATCTTCTTCTGGTCGCGACCGTCGTATTTCAGGTGGGTGCGCATGTGGCCGGGATAGGCATGGCCCTCAAAGGTCCACTGGCCGTTCAGCTTCATGTTGATGCCCCACTTGTGCCAGTCCCGGGCGATCTCAAAGGAGCGGGCGGCGAAGGCACGCAGCACCGGCTCGTCGGCGTTGAGGCCGGCCTGGGTCAGCTTGAGCTCCCGCATGAAGTCCTCGAAGTCCCCGTGGACCTCGGGGATGTAGCACACGAAGTGGTCGTTGCCGGTGGCGCCGGAGCCGCTGCGGCGGGTGTCCGCCTTCTCGGCCACGATGACTCTTGCGCCGGCGTCCGCCGCGGCGATGGCGGCCATCAGGCCGCCGATGCCGCCGCCCATCACCAGCACGTCGCATTCCCGGACGACAGGGTCCATGGTGATCACGGGCGGTCGCCTCCCTCTCCCCGCGCCGGGGCATCCTTGCACAGTATCATCATGGGCAGGGGATAGGTCAGCTCGATGGCCCCGGCGGGGCAGTCCATCACGCAGGCCCGGCAGTGCCAGCACTCCTCCGGATAGCGCACCTGGGGCACCGTTTGCGGCTTGGCGGGGCCGTACACATCCATGCAGCAGATTTGGGCGCAGGTGCCGCAGTGGACGCACTTTTTTGGGTCGATGACAGGGGGCATATGGACACTCCTTTCATGGCCGGGCGGACGGCCCAGCGGAGACCCTTCCGGGGCTGAGGGGCTTAGAAGGTGAAGTTATCGGAATAGAACCGGTCCACCGGGTGCTTGTAGCGGGCCAGGGGCACGGGCTTCACCCGCTGGACCACCGAGCCGTCCGCCCCCTGCCGCTGGACGATCCAGCCCAGGAAGTCCTTGTCGTTCCGCTTGGGATAGTCTAACCGGTAGTGGGAGCCCCGGCTCTCCTGGCGGAGAAGGGAAGCACGGAGATAGAGCTCGGTGAGCAGGAAGATGCCCTCCACCTCCTTGTATTTGAGGAGGTAGTGGGGGTCAGCGGCGTACATCCGGGGCAGCTCCTCCGTCCGCAGGCGGTCCAGCTCTCCAAGAGCGGCGGTAAGGCTCTCGGCGCTCTTGAGCAGGCACACGTCGTAGTGGGACATGAGGTTCTGGACTTTGATGAGTACCTGCTTGGGGGTGAGGCCGGCGTCCCCCATGGGGGAGTACAGCTTCTCCTTCAGGCCGGCGGCCTCGCCGACGGACACCTCCCGTCCGGCGGAGGCGGTGCGGAGGTAGTCCGCTACGGCGTTGCCTGTGATGTAGCCGGTGATCGCGGTGGAGCTCAGGCCGAAGCCGCCCATATACACGTAGTCCAGACTGCGGGAGCGGCCGCAGACGTAGAGGCCCTCCACGCCGGTGCCGCCGTCGGGGGCAGTGGCGGCGCCCCCCAGGGTGAGCTGCACCTGGGGGATGAACTCGATGTTCTTGTCATGGAAGAAGTCGATGCCCTCGGCCAGCAGCTTCTCGTAGTTCATCATCTGGTTACCGGTTTGGGGCTTGACAAAGACCATGTCCTCCGGCTTGATCTGGCTGAGGTCGAGGTAGATGGGGCCCCGCCCGTTCCGAATCTCGATGGCCATGGCGCGGGTGATATAATTGTTGTCGGTGTTGGCCCCCAGCACCGGGGAATATTTGTCCATGAAGGGCTCCCCCAGGGCGTTGACGAACCGGCCGCCCAGGGCTAAGTAGATGGCCTGGCCCTCCCAGAAGAAGAGCTTGGGGGCGTTCATCACCGTCAGGGTCTCGAAGTTGCGCAACTCCACCCCGGCCTGGAAGCACATGTCCACCCACTCGCCGGTGGAGGTGTTGGAGTTATACCCCGGCTTCCAACTGGCGTTGCCGCAGGCCACGATGACGGCGCGGGCCTGGAATATGTAGTATTCGCCGGTGATGGAGTGGAAGCCAACGGCCCCTATTACCCGGTCGCCGTCCTTCACCAGGTCGGTGACCAGGGTGCGGCTCATGCGGCGGACGCCAAGGCGCACCATCTCCTTCACCATGGCCTCGGCCATGTTCTGGCCGCCGGTTCCTTTGAGCTTGGCGGGATAGAGACGGCAGTGGTCCAGGCCCCGCTGGGGGACCCCACGCAGGTTGCCGTTCTCGTCCTCCAAAAACTCGCAGCCCAGGTTTTTATAATCCAACAGGCGGTCGTAGGATTGGGAGAAGATGTCCTCCATCACGTCCTGCTCGCACAGGCCGTCCCAGTAGTACACCACGTCTTTCACCCAGTCGTCCACGGACTCGCCGGGGAGGACGGCGGCGAAGTCGCCGCCGGCCAGGCGCATGAGGCCGCCCCAACTCTCGGGGCCCTTGTCCACCATGAGCACGTCCAGCCCAGGATCGTTTTCCTTCAGACGCTTGGCCGCCCACATGCCGGCGGCGCCGCCGCCGATGATGAGCACATCGGTGCGCAGGACGGTCTCGGGCACTTGTTTCCAATCCATCACGCCACCTCCTTACGATGGCCGCCCGTCACGAGTGGAAAGAAATTCCAGAATGCCGGGGAGCACCGGAGGCGCGGCCTCCTTGAAGGGATGGACGAAGATGGCTCCCTGGGGACATGACCGCTCGCAGATGTAACAGGTCATGCAGTCGTCGGGATAGGCGATGACCGCCTTACCCGCCCGGACACGCAGTACGTCCAGGGGGCACTTTGCCGCGCACAGCCCACAGCCCACGCACTTGCCGGAGTCGATCGTTTGGATCATAGCTGTTACCTCCCACCTTGATCGCCTGGACAGACTCTGCTCAGACTCTGCTCCGCTGGTCGTTGTCTTGCCGGCGGCTATGTGATATAATACGAAAAAGCGCGAAAAATGGGATTCAGGGGGGGAAGCGGGTGAAATTGGAGCAATTTCATTTCCTGCTGGCGCTGAAAAAATATGGGTCTATCTCAAGGGTAGCCCAGGAGCTGTATACCTCCCAGCCCGCCGTCAGCATCTCCATCAAGAAACTGGAGCAGGAACTGGGCTATCCCCTCCTCAAGCGCACCAACCGGGGCACAGTGTTCACCGAACAAGGGGAGCTGGTGCTGGAGCAGGCGGAGATCATCATCCGGGCCCTGAAGAAGATCAGCTGCATCGCCTGTTGCGAGGACGGCAACCTCCAGGGGTCCCTTCGGGTGGGGGCCCTGCCCCACCTGTGCAACACCCTGCTGATGAACGTGCAGATCATCCTCCAGGAGCGCTATCCCGATTTCACCCTGGCGCTGGAGGGGCTGGATACCACGCCACTGGTAAAAGGAGTGGAGAACGGGGAACTCAACCTGGCCGTCATCCAAATCTGCGACCTAGACGAGACCGCCTTCTTTCAAAAGGTGGAGAAGGGGAAGCTGCGCTATGAGCCGCTCTTTACCGACCGGCTCCACTTCGTGGTCGCCGACACCCATCCCCTCCTGGGAAAGGAGAAGGTGACCCTGGAGGACCTCCGGGCCTTCCCCTACGTCTGCTTCGGGAACTGTGCTAACCAAAAGGTGCTGGCGCTCACCCAGGAGACCGGGTATCCCGCCAAGATCACCCGCTTCTACGAGATGGCCCGGATGCGGAAGCACATGGCCCTCTACCACACCGTTACCGTCCTGCCCGAGCGGGCCATCGCCCACGGGAACATGAACTATCAGGTGAAATTCGCTCCCCTCCGGATGGAGGATATCGACTGGAACACCCAGGTGGGCTGGATCCATGGCCCGGAGCCATTGACCCAAGCGGAGAAGATGGTCATCGAGCAGCTGGTCCAGCAGTGCGAGAACCCGGAATTTTTGACTCAGGCGTGACTGCCGCGCCTGAGCACAGATCGTGAATGGGCCGTTTCCCACGGGAGACGGTCCATTCTTTTTTTGCGCCTCCGGCCGCCCCTACCGGCTGTGCCGCCAGGAGACGGTGGGCTTGCCGTCCACCTGCTTTACCATGACGAACATGTCGTTGAGCAGGGGGTTGGTGAAGGGGTAGTCCGAGCGCTTGTGGTTGGCCCGGGTCTCCTTTCGCTCCAGGGCGGCCAGGCAGATGAGGCGGCCCGCCTCCAGCAGCTCGAAGGACTCCAGCGCCCGCATGAGTTCGTGGGAATTGGCGCAGGCCACTTCGTTCAGCGCCCGCTCCCGCAGGTCGCCCAGGTACTTGTACCCGGCGGAGAGCATGGTCCCGGAACGCACATGATTGATGCCCGCGTACTCCTCCATTAGCTGCTGCACCGTGAGGTTGAGCTCCTTCCAGTTGGAGCCGTTTTCCCGCTCCATGAGGCTGGAGTAAAAGGTCAGACGCTCGGCCACCACGGGGTGCTGTTCCACGGGATAGTTGTTCTCCTCCGCCGCTTTGGCATATCGTGCGGCGGATTCGCCGGCGATGCGGCCCATGGTGGCCGCCCCGGCCACGTGGCCGCCGAAGTTGCCCACCTCGTCGCCGGCGGCGAAGAGGCCGGGCACGTCGGTGGCGCCATGTTCGTCGATCTGGACCCCCCGGTCCAGCTGGGTGGCGCCGTAACCGCCGAACTCCACCATATGGCGGCGCAGGTCGATGCCCTGCTGCTCCATGGCTTCCACCAGGGAGGTGTCCCCCTCACAGGTAAAGGCCCATAGCATATACTCGTAGTCCTCCTGAGAGATGCCGCTGCAGTCCATGTACACCGGGCCGGAGCCGTCCCTGGCCTTCTCGGTGAACACGGTGGGCCACACGTCGGAGGTGATGTCCCCCAGTTCCTTGGTGGGCTGGGTGACAAAGGGCCCCACGCTCTTGCCGTCGGAGGTGCGCAGCACGCCGATCCATGTGCCCTTGCCCGCGCGGGCGAAGTACTTGGGGCCAGCGGAGGCTCCCGCCATCTCGATGTTGACGATGGAGGCGCCGGCGCGGTAGGCGGCGGTCATCCCAAGGCCGGTGTTGGCCGGGCAGCCGGGGACGTTGAACATAGCGCCGGGGACGATACCGGGGTAGAGCCGGTTCACCGAGCCGGTGGCGGTCACCACGCTCTTGGCCCGGAAGAGCTTGAGAGAGGGGGTCTCCTTGGATACATCCACCCCCAGGGCGCCCACAATCTTGCCGCTGTCATCGGTGAGGAACTCGGTGATGGGGGTCTTGTTCTCGATGACCACTCCCCGCTTCTGGGCCTCCCGGGTGAGGACGGCCTTCTGGTTCTTGCCGTCATATTTCAGATGGATGCGCATGCGGCCGGGGAAGGCATGGCCCAGGAAGGTCCAGTCCCCGTGGGGCTTCATGTCGATGCCCCACTTCAGCCAGTCCTGGACGATCTCGAAGGACCGCTGCGCGAATACCCGCTGGATACAGTCGTCGGAGAACTTGCCGGACTGGCTGGCCTTGAACTCCTTCATAAAGTCCTCCAGGGAGCCGTGGACCTGGGGTATGTAGCAGATGAAATGGTCGTTGCCCCCCACGCCGTCGCCGCTGCGCAGGGAGTGGGCCTTCTCGGCCACGATGACCTTGGCCCCGCCTTCCGCCGCCGCGATGGCGGCCATGAGGCCGGCAATGCCGCCGCCCACCACGAGCACATCGCAGCTTCTGATCTCCTTTTGGAGCTCCAGCATTTACATTCCCTCCTTTTTCAGTGTTCCGGGGGCGTCCCGGAAGAGCAGGGTGTGGGTCAGGGGGTAGCGCATCTCGATGGCCCCGGTGGGGCAGTCCATGACGCAGGCCCGGCAGTGCCAGCACTCCTCTGGGTAGCGTACCAAGGGCACGGTCTTGGGCTCCGTGGGGCCAAAGACGTCCATGCAGCAGATGAGGGCGCACTTTCCGCAGGCGACGCATTTCTTTGGATTGATGACAGGCGGCATTGCTTCATAACTCCCTTTCATATCTTTGCCGGTTTGTTTGCCTACTCTTAGCGTATCGCAGAAGTGTCCGTCTGTAAAATACCAGTCTCTTATGCCATACATTGCATTTTTTTATGGCAAAATTCAGATATAAAAAAACGCAATGGAGACATAAATCTTTCGTATTTTACAGCCTCCGCCCCCAATGTTATCATCAAAATAGCCAAAGAAACCCAAAAACGAGCCGCCGTTTTGGTCGTTGTTACATCGTACGCCGGCACACATTTCTATTGGGAAGGATGTCGCCAATGATCAGCCATATCGACCGGGGCAAGTGCATTGGCTGCGGCCGCTGTGCGGACCGCTGCCCCCTGGACACCATCCGCATGGACGGTGAAGGGCGAGCATTCATCGCCTATCCCGAGGATTGTATGACCTGCTATATCTGTGAGCGGCTCTGCCCTGTGGGGGCGGTGACCGTGGACCCCGCCAGAGGAGAGTTCCCGCCGGTGTTCCCGGACTGGGAGGCTGCAAAGGGGGGCGTGCAATGACCATAAAAACAGCGGACGTGCTCATCGTGGGCGGCGGCTCCTCCGGCCTTTGGGCGGCCAAGCGCATCAAAGAGCTGGACCCCAAACGCAGCGTCCTCATCGTGGACAAGGGCCCGCTGGACTGGGGCGGGCTCATGTCCATGTGCGGCGGCGACATGGTCGTGGTCATGCCCGACGAGAACGTGGACGACTGGGTGGAGGAGCTCACCTACTACTGGGACGGCCTATGTGAGCAGGACGTGGTGGAGGAGGTGCTCCGCCGCTCCTATGACCGGTTCCTGGATTACCAGCGCTTTGGGTGCAATTTTTTCAAACAGGAGGACGGCACTCTGAAAAGCGTCCCCCAGCGGGGGCTGAAGCACTGCAAGCTCTACCCGGCCCAGTTCAAGGGCACCGGCGGCGAGGACATGGTGCGGGGCATCCTGGGCGAGGTGAAAAAGCTGGGGGCGGAACGCATGGGACGCACCCTGGTCACCGACATCCTCAAGGAAGACGGCCGGGCCGTGGGCGCCGTGGGCTTCGACACGATCAACGGCGACTTTTACGTCTTCCGTGCCAATGCGATACTCATCGCCACCGGCCAGGCGGAATGGAAGCCCGCCTACCATCAGAACACCGCCACCGGCGAGGGCATGGAGATGGCCTTCCGGGCGGGGGTGGAGCTGCGCAACTTCGAATTCGTCAAGGTGTGGAACGTGCCCAAGGACTTCACCTGGGAGGGCCAAACCACCCTGCTGCCCCTGGGCGGCCGGTTCGTCAACGCCCTGGGGGAGCCCTTCATGGACAAATATATGCCCAGCCCGGGCTCCAACACCGACCCTCACTACATCACCCGGGCCATGGCCCTGGAGACCCGGGCCGGGCGGGGCCCCATCTACTTCGACATCAGCCGCATCCGGGCCGAGGACATGGGCCTCATCGTCCCCCAGTCCGGCTGGCAGCTTCTGAATTATCAAAAGCTGGTGGCCCAGGGGATGGACCTCATCAACGGGCCAAAGATGGAATGGATCCCCCACCTCCAGGACACCTGCGGCGGCATCCGCACCGACCTGTGGGGCGCCACCGCGGTCCCCGGCGTGTTTGCCGCCGGGCGGGCGCGGAGTATCGACCCCGGCGTCTACATCGGCGGCTTCGCCATGTGCACCACGGCGGTCACCGGCCACATGACCGGCGAGGCCATTGTGGAATATCTGGCCGGGCTGCCCGGTGAGCCTCCCGCGCCTGATGAGGCGCTGGTGGAGGAGTGCCGCAGGCGGCTCTACCGGCCCCTGGGCAGGAAGGGCGTCGAGCCCAGCCTGGTGCTCCGGGCCCTGCGGGAGATTCTCTTCCCCTATGACGTATGTATCCTCAAGAGCGAAGCCTCTCTGACCCGGGCTTTGGAAGAACTGGAGCGGGTCAAGGCCGACCTCATGCCCGATATGGCGGCGGCCGACCCCCACTACCTCATGAAGCTTCGCGAGGTGATGGGCATGGCGATGGCGGCGGAGCTCTATCTCAAGGCGTCGCTGCTGCGCACCGAGTCCCGGGCGGGTCACTTCCGGGAGGACCACCCCGGTCGGGACAAGGACGGCCCGTACTGGATCGTCATCGGCGGGGGCGGCGAGGGAGCCCCCTGGTTCAGAAAGGAGCCCGTCCCCGTGGCACGCTATAAGCACCCTGTCGACCGCTTTTACTCCGACCTGTTCGACCTGACCGGCGGAGGAAACAGAAACAATGAGAAGGAGACCCGGTAGAATGAAGCTCCTGGAAAAAATCGCCCACTTCATCATCAACGCCCTCTCCTATATGTCGATCTTCATCGTGGTGGCCATGATGCTGCTGGTGGTGTCGGACGTGATCCTGCGCATCGTGTTCAAGTCCCCCCTCGTGGGGGCCACGGAGATCACACAGATGATGTTGGTGGGCATGCTGCTGGCCTTCGGGCGCAGTTGCCTGGGGGACGACAACCTGAAGGTGGACTTTGTGATGAACTACTGCCCCAGAAAGGTGCGGCTCGTCTTCAGAATCATCACCTCGCTGATCTCCATCGGCATGTGTATCCTCATCGCCTGGCGCAGCTTTGAAACCGCCCTGTACTCCAAGGGCTACAACATCCACTACCTGATGCTTAAGAACGTCCCCCAGTGGCCCTTCATCATCCTGCTGGTCATCGGCTTTTTGGGCGGCTGCTTTGGTTTGGGGCTGCTGATCGCCCGATATGTCCACCAGCTGCGCACCCCGGAAGAGGACGGCGAGACGCCCGCGGAAACGCTAAGGAGGTTTGAGTAATGGCACCTGAACTGATCGGCATCATCGGCATCGCGGTACTCCTCGTCTGCCTGGCCTCCGGCCTCTGGATCGGCTTCTCCATGGCCCTAGTGGGTTTCTTCGGCATCATCGCCCTGCGGGGCGTGACCCAGGCCCTCAACGTGGTAGGCTCGGTCCCCTTTTCCACCATCAACTCCTACAACATGACCGTGGTCCCCATGTTCCTGCTCATGGGCCTGGTCATCTCCGAGACCAACATCGGCGTCGGCCTGTACCGGGCGGCCAACTCCTGGCTCGGTAGCTTCCGGGGGGGGCTGGCCACCGCCACCACCATGGCCTCCGGCTTGTTGGGCGCCATCTGCAGCTCCCACATGACGGGCACCATCATCATGTCCAAGATCGCCCTGCCCGAGATGCGCAAGTACAAGTATGACGACGGCCTGGCCTGCGGCTCCATCGCCGGCGCCGCCCCTCTGAGCATCATCATCCCCCCCAGCATGCCCTTCATCATGTACGGCATCATCACTGAGCAGTCGGTGGGCAAGCTGTTCATGGCGGGGGTCATCCCGGGCATCATCCTCATGCTCACCTATGTGATCATCATCTCCTTCGTCACCCGGCGCAACCCCAAGCTGGGTCCCGCCGGTGAAAAGACCTCCATGAAGGAGAAGTTCTCCGCCATCCTGGATATCCTGCCCATGCTCCTTCTCTTCGGCCTGGTGTTCGGCGGCATCTACGGCGGCTTCTTCACCACCACCGAGTCGGGGGCCATCGGCGCGCTGGGCGCCATCGTCATCGCCTTCGCCAGCCGGCAGCTCACCTTCAAGAAGCTGCGCAAGTGCATCGTGGACACCGCCATCATCACTAGCACCATCCTGGTGCTCCTCACCGGTACATATATCTTCATATCCTTCATCACCCTGAGCAAGTTCCCCTTCCTGATGGCCAGCCAGGTGCAGGGCCTCAATGCCCCCGACCTGGTCATCATCGCGGCCATCGCCGGCATCTACATCATCCTGGGCATGTTCCTGCCCGATATGCCCATGATCGTGCTCACTATCCCCATCCTCTATCCCATCATCACCGCCCTGGGCTTCGACCCCATCTGGTTCGGTATGTTCGTGGTGCTGATGCAGGCTGTGGGCTCCGTCAGTCCGCCTGTGGGCATGGTGGTCTACCTGCTGTCCGGTCTGTCAAAGGTACAGATCAACACCATATTCAAGGGGGTACTCCCATTCATTGTGGGCATGGTCTTTGTCATCATCCTGGTGGTGCTCTTCCCGCCGCTGTCCACCTTCCTGCCCAGTCTGATGAAGTAGCGGCGGACGGCATAAGAAAACGCAATATCAATCCAACGGGACAGGAGGTCGATATCCGGCGCGTTTTCCCCGGCTCCATCCGCGTACATCAAACAATCTAAAGGAGGTACATGAATGAAATGAAACGGAAAATCCTTGCGCTCCTGCTGGCCCTCTCCCTGGTCCTGGTCATGCTGGCCGGCTGTAACGGCGACAGCGGCACCGCCGGCAGTAACAGCAGCAGCGACCCCGCCGAGACCTTCACCCTCATCGTCTCTCTCACCAAGGGGCAGAAGAACACCACAGCCCTTCAGGATTACCTGGCCAGCATCGAAAAGGACAGCAACGGCCGCATCAAGTTCGAGATCTTTTACAGCGGCTCCCTGCTCAAGGTGCCTGAGATCCCCCAGGGCCTGACCTCCGGCGTGTGCGACATCTCTGAGTTCATCCTGGCCGAGTTCCCAACCATTTTCCCCCTCAACAGCACCATCCTGGGCCTGCCCTTCATCGGCATGAGTCAGGACAGCGGCGGCGTCTACCGGCAGCTCCTTGAGGAGTTCCCCGAGATGCAGGAGGAATACACCAACGCCGGCATGGTCATGCTCAACTATCTGGTCACCCTGCCCTATAACCTCCACCTGACCACCGACCGGGAGGTCAAGGTGCCCTCCGACCTCCGGGGCCTGAAAATCATCACCACCCGCAAAGATATCGCCTCCATCATCCAGGACAACGGCGGCGCCCCGGTGAGCATGGAGCCCGGCGAGTACTACTCCAGCATGGAGAAGGGCGTGGTCGACGGCACCGTTCTCCACTTCCCCATGATGTTCAACGCCGGCCTCATCCCTCTCTGCAAGCAGCACGTCATGGTTTCCGAGCGGGGCGGTATCTACTCCGACATCAGCGCCTATGTCATGAGCGCCAACACTTGGAACAAGCTCCCCGCCGACCTCCAGGCCCTCTTCACCGATGAGGAGCGGGTGGCTAAATTCTTCCAGGATGACGTGGTTCTCCTCAAGAGCTACCACGACAAGTCCATGGAGGCCATCAAGGAGAACGGCAACAAGATCGTCTATCTCACCGATGAGGAGATCGCCCAGTGGCAGGCGGCGGCCGCCGCCACCATCGAGGCTTCTCTGGCCGAGCTGGACGCCCAGGGCCTGCCAGCCACCCAGATCTATGAGCGCGCGCTGGAGCTCATTGCGGAAGCAAACAGCTGATACGGATAAAAGAAAGGAGCGCCTGTCCCCGCTTAGGGGCAGACGATCCCTTTTGTGTGCGCCCGGCATGGGCGTTAACTAGATGGAAGAGGTTGCCCGTCACCTCCCCCATAAAGGGCAGCATAATCGATCTGGGGCGGGGCATTTTGCCGGCGGATGATGCGGGCATTATCCACCGGCCGCACCTGATAGACAGTAACCAGGGAAGGCGGCTCTCCCACTTTCACAAAAGCCTTAGAGGGGTCATCCGGGTCATAACGCACCGTAATAGAACGGCCGATGAGGGCCTGGGGAACTTCATATACCTGCTTGTTAAGGGCAATAGTGGCGTCCTTTTTCACCTTGCGTGTGTCGCACACGTACTAACTCAGTCGCCTATTTTAGCCACCTATTTCTCTCTATACCCCCTGGGGGATGGGGAGAAAAAAATAAAAGCCCTTCATGTAGGGCTTGAGTACCAAAGCTTGGGAGTTTCCGAGAATATACATGACATGGAAAGGAGGATGAAAATCCAGTAATAGCTATTTTAGAAGTTCGAATGGATAATTGAAAAACTCGTTATGGGAGGGAAATTGCCTTGGAAACACAAAGGGTAATTTGTGACGTCCTGTGCGTAGGAGGCGGTATCGCCGGACTAATGGCTGCCATTGCTGCGTCGGAAAACGGCGCAGTAAAGGTGGTGGTAGCAGAGAAGTCTAACACCATGCATAGCGGGGCAGCTGGAATGGGTAACGACCACTTTCAATGCTACATCCCCGACGTTCACGGAGACTACGAGGCCTTCGCAAATGACCTCTTATATGGTCAGTTTGCAGGCAGAATATCAGCAATGGGCCGGGAAGCAATGGACTTCTGGTTCAAGAATAGCTATGAGATTGTTAAGCTTTGGGAGAGCTGGGGTATCCCCATGAAGTACGAAGGACGGTATGAGTTTGCAGGGCATTCTTTCCCAGGGCAAACCCTCAACCACCTGAAGTACAGCGGCTTTAACCAGAAGCCCATCCTAACTAAACAGGCCAGAGAACACAGTGTGGAGATCTTGAATAGAGTCATGGTGTTTGACCTGATTACCGACGGGCAAGGTAAGGTAATTGGAGCCCTTGGTATTAGCACCAGGGAAGATAAATTGATAGAGTTTGAAGCCAAAAGCGTCATTCTTGGTACAGGGCCCTGTGTAAGAATGTGGCCAGCTCCTGGCCTCCAAGACTTTAATCGTCCTCTACCCCCTAGCTGTACAGGGGACGGTCGGGCTATGGCTTATAGAGCAGGAGCTGAGTTAGTCGACTTAGAACTAACTGCGGTGCACGCTGGTCCCAAGTATCTCGCCAGAGCCGGTCAGGCCACGTGGATTGGGGTGCTGAGAGACCGCTACGACAAGCCCGTTGGAACCTTCCTTACCAAACCTAACAGGTACTACAACGATATGACCTTGGAGGTAAACAAGGGAATTTTTAACGAGTACATCAAGAGCGGTAAGGGACCCATATACATGGATACCAGAGGCATGTCCGAGGAAGATCTCCAATACATGCTCTACTGGATGAAACACGAGGGTAATATCGAGCTAATAAAACATCTTGCGGAAGAGGGTATCGATCTTCGCAAGAACGCCGTCGAATTCATGACCTATGACATGCATATCGTGGGAGGAATACCTTACAATTCAAAGGGACAGACTTCGCTGGAGGGGCTTTACGCTGCTGGCGATGAGTGGGCAGGTGGCATCTCTTGTGCAGCTGTTTTTGGATGGTCAGCAGGCAAGAATGCTGCCCTATACGCAACTTCGGTAACATCCACGGATCTAGATAAAGTCAAAACTGATATCAACACTAGAAAAGAAATGTTACAAGATTTAAGAAGCCGCAAGGACGGTCCTAAATGGCAGGAGGCAAATTATGCCCTACAGCAGATAATGCGCGACTACTGTTACACAGTGAAATCCGAACCCTTGTTAGAAGCCGGTTTGGAAACTTTGATAAGACTGAAGGAAAAGACCCATCAGTACCTGATGGCCGAGAACCCGCACGAACTGATGCACTGCCTGGAAGTTTTTAACCTCTTAGATCTGGCGGAATTAGTATTCGTAGGTTCTTTGGACCGTAAAGAGACAAGAGGTATAAACTTCATTCGACCGGATTATATCCTCACCAACCCTATGCTGGATGCTAAACGCCACTTAATCCGCAAGGGCCCCGATGGATTACCTGTCACTGAATGGAGAAAAATTTAAGTATTTAAGCAAGGGGGTGGGTTTTTATGCCACCGGTAATTAATAAGGAGAAGTGCAAGGCCTGTGGCATTTGTGCAGACGTCTGCCCAATGGACGTGTTTTTTGGAACTAAAAAAGGGGAATTCCCGGTAATCACTTACCCAGAAGAGTGCTGGCACGAAGGTGCATGCGTTCAGGAGTGTCCGATTGAGGGGGTAATTAAGTTGAGAATTCCCCTGCAAATGATGATTTGCTACAAATAATTGCATTTTGGGAAAATTTTTTCGGGGAAGGAGGATGAAAAGTTACCAAAGTGAGATTACTACGCAGGTTGGTAACTTTGCAAAAAGTTATGTTATCTGGTAGCCCGACGAACTCTAAGACGACATCGTAAAGCCAATCAAACAAAGGCAGAGGAGGTTAGCTTGCTATGAAAAAAAATTCATGGTGGGTAATTCTGTTGCTGATGGTTGTATTAGTATGGGTGCTTATTCTTGGGGGCTGCGCCAAGACAAAAGAGACAGGAACTGCGGGAAAACAGCAACCTTCTGAACAACCCCAGGTCTATGAACTTAATATCAACAATCACAATCCCGCGCAATCCAATATCGGTATGGCGTTCGAAGAATGGAAGAAATGGCTTGAAGAGAAAAGTGGCGGTAGGCTAAAAATAACGATCCATCACGGTGGCTCATTATTAAAGGGTAATGAAGTGTTTAGGGGCGTTCAGACCCTTTTTGTCGACGGCGGCAACTATGTGCTGGACCGCGAGGACGGATTCCTCCTGAATTTGTTCATTACTTTACCCTGCTTGGGTTTACCGTCCGAAGAAGCAGCAATCCAGATTTACAAAGACCTTCTTAATAAATTCCCAGAGATGCAAGCCGAATGGCAAGGGGTTAAGCCAATCGCATTCAAATATATGTTGCCCGCGCACATCCACACAGTCAAGAAACCAGTAAAGACGCCTCAAGATCTTAAAGGGGTTAAAATGTTTGCTGCTGAGAGTATGCTGGCGGAAGCCTTGAGTAAAGTAAACGCCAGTCCCGTTGAACTAGACATTGCGGACATGTACACAAGCCTTGAAAGAGGATTAATCGAAGGTGTTGTAAATCATTTTGCCGTACTCAGTATTTTCCGCGTCCTTGAACTCCTGCCATATCACACTACCTTTGGAGAAGGCGGGTTTAACAGAACTCCACAGTTCATTATTATCAACAAGGAGAAGTTTGATAAACTACCTCCCGATCTACAACAATTAATTGAACAAGCTGGTGATGTCTGGGCAAAGGTAATAGCGGAGACCACTGGAAAGCTTGTTAGTGATGCTATTAACCAATGTAAAGCTAATAACCATACTTTCATTGAAATCCCTTCGCAGGATATGAAGGTATGGTATGAGGCAGTTAAACCTGTTCACGACAAGTTGATAGAAGAATGCGAGGCTAAAGGCCTACCAGGAAAGGCTGTATATGAGGAAACTCTGCAGCTGATACAGAGATATCAAAGCAATTAAAATAAACACAGAACCATTCTATCAAAAAATTTAAGCATTAAATTTTTAGCCGGCTTTGATGCAGAACCCACATGCATATACAGAAAGGAGGTACCAACTTTTTGCTTAAATAATAACATTGACAGAAATCGTAGATATGCATGGTTCGGCATCAAAGCCTTTATTTTGGGATAGCTTTGCAAGCAATAAAGCCTGTGGCGGAAACAAACTGTTATTTGTCGGTTTGCTGGGGGACTTCATTCCCTTGCAAATGATATGACACTTTGAGGATGGAGGATATCAAAGCTATGAAAAAAGCGTTCTCCTCTTTTAGCCAGTTGGTTGGTTTCGCAGTATCACTCGTAATAGCGTTTATGATGCTACTGACGGTAGCAGACGTCCTTGGGAGGTTCCTATTTAGAGCCCCAATAACAGGCACTCCTGAGCTAACCGAATTTATGATGATAGTTATAGTTTTTCCTGCGCTGGCGTGGTGCGCATTAGCCGGTCGACATGTGTTGGTAGACTTAATAATAAAGCGATTTTCGCCGAGCATTCAAGCATTTATTAAAACAATTACCTTGCTTTTGTCCTTACTTATATATGTTATTCTGACTATAGCAAGTTTCTATGAGAGTATTGAAGTAAATACCAAGACAGGCTTGCTCCGAATACCACATGCACCATTCTACTGGATAATGAGCCTGGGTTTCGCATTATTCTGCGTAGCTATCTTAGTGCTACTGGTCCGAAACATGACTGAGACTAGAGAGGTGAAAAAATGATGGGCCCAGAAATCGTTGGTGCTATTGGGCTTGTAGTTTTGGTGGTTCTTCTGTTTTCAGGAATATGGATTGGTGCGGCCATGGCGCTGGTGGGCTTTTTTGGGTATGCTAGCATCATGGGTTTCGGACCAGCCTTCAGAGGGATACCCCAGATCCTTTTTACAACCGTTGGCGACTACCCCATGTCGGCAGTACCGTTATTTGTTTTCATGGGTATGCTGCTTTCCAATACTGAAATAGGTAAAGACCTGTATGAGAGCGCCTACAAGCTAGTAGGGCAACTGCGCGGAGGGCTAGCTATGGCCACAGTCGTAGCCTGTGCCTTATTTGCAGCTATTACCGGTGTCCCTGCACCGGCTTTAGCCACCATGGGTAAAGTAGCGCTCCCCGAAATGAAAAAGTATAACTATGATGAAAAACTGTCTGTGGGCAGCATTGCCTGTGCGGCTCCCTTGGCTTTTGTTATCCCCCCCAGCATGTCTTTCATTATTTATGGCATCCTCACGGAGAACTCCATCGGGTTGCTGTTTATGGCCGGTATAATTCCTGGAATACTTCTTACTTTGTTATATTGCCTAGTTATTGCAATAATTACAGCTCGTAATCCGCAAGCGGGTCCACCTGGACCGAAGACTAGCTTTAAAGAAAAAGTATTGTCGCTTAAAGGGACATGGCATATGATTCTTTTATTTGTTTTGATGTTGGGAGGTATTTATGGAGGCATTTTTACCCCTACAGAAGCAGGAGCAATTGGTGGTTTTGGTGCTGTCCTTATTGGCCTAAGCAACCGGCGACTCACCCTGAAAAAAATTTTAGATGCCCTCTTTGAAGCGGGGCAGACAACAGCAATGGTTATGCTCCTCATTGTTGGGGCCTATATCTTCATGAAGTTTATGGCAGTTAGTAAGCTTCCCATCTTGCTAGGAGAAATTGCGGCTCAATTACCCGTACCTAAAATGGTGATCTTCACAGGCATAGTAGTGCTTTACCTTATCCTGGGAATGTTCCTTGACATTTTTTCAGCAGTTATTCTTACTATGCCTATTATCTACCCTGTAGCTTTATCCTTAGGTTTTGATCCAATATGGTTTGGAGTTGTAATAACCTTAGTTATAGTAATCGGAGTTATTACACCCCCAGTAGGGCTTGACTGCTTCGTCTTCTCAGGATTAACCGGGATTCCACTTTCTACAGTATTTAGTAGTATCATTCCATTTTTCATAGCGGATATTATATGCATAATCATTGTTTCGAGCTTCCCGCAGCTTAGCTTGTTCATACCACGGTTAATGCAATAAAGTAGTGAAGCGAGCTATAGGGTAGCCCCACGTGAAAGTAACCATTCAGGCCGTTAATGTTTCTGAATGAAGCAATCCACGTCGATGATGATCAGGTCTACCTTTTCCAGGTCGGCCATCAGCTTCCCCAGCCCACCCTGACGGTGGCTATCAAGCAAGGTGTTTGCCAGGTCCAGGCAGCGGTAAAAGCGAACCACTTTCCCGGCCGTGCAGGCTTTTAAACCCAGGGCAGTGGCCAGGAGGGTTTTGCCGGTCCCTATTGCCCCCAGCGCCAGGACATTCTCGTGCCGCTCCAGGAAGGCCAGCGTACTGAGAGTAGTAACGGTGGTGGAGGTGGGCAGGGTAACCGGCGTCCAGTCAAAGTCCTCCAGGGTTTTATGAGCCAGAAATCCGGCCCGGTGAATGAGGCGGCGGATCTTGCCGGCCTGACGGGCTTCGAGTTCGGCCTTAAAAAGAGCCGTCAGGTATTGTTCCCGGTCATGGTACTCCAGTTCCGGGTAAAGAGAGGGGACATGGGCCAGTTTCAGGGCTTTACATTGTTCCGGCAAGGACTCCGGGACCATGACCACTGGCGTCACCTCCCGGCACTCTGGTATGGGGCAGGAGCTGGTCATAAACGTCAGTTGCCGGGTTATAACCCCGGACGCTGGCCGGGGTATAGATCTCGTTTAAGGCCGGCAACCCGGTTTCCGGCTGGGCCAGGCGGTAAAGCTGGTGGCGGATGAACCCGGCATCATCTCCTTTCCCGGGCGGTGTATCAGCAAGGGCTCTGGCAATAAGGTCCAGGCAGAAGCCTTCCTGCAAGAAGCTGTAAATGAGCTCAAGCCGGCGGCGGTATCCCTGGGGTTCACATCCTTCCAGGTAATCTTTGACCTCTTGGGGCAAAAAGCGGTACATGGTGGCGTGACGGGCGCCGCGGGGCTTACGGACAAAGATGCTGAAGTACCCCTGCCAGTCAATGGGCTGGGTTTTCAGGGTGTAATGACGGGGAAATACAGCCAGGTATTCGTTGTTGTGACTGAAAACTTCGGCCCGGTCCCACCAGAGCTTGATCGATACTCTTTCTCCCACAGGAGCGCTGGGGAGGGCGTAAACCTCGTCGCGGCAGTGAAACTGGCCATATTTGTTAATACGGGCCGTTGCCAGCTGGACCGGCTCAAAGGGTACGGCGGGCAGGGGCAGCAGGGCTTTTTGATCTTCCTCCCACAAAGCGGCGATGGGACGCCCTTTCTCGTAATGGCTGCGCTGCATATCTGCTATAGCCCGGCGATAAAGCTCTGCTGTGAGCTGCTCATAGCTGGTAACCTCCGGATAGGGCAATAACCAGTTGCGGTGACTGTACCCTACCTTATTCTCTACGTTCCCTTTTTCGTTACCCTTGCCGGCATTACAGAAGGCGGCTTCAAACCGGTAGTGGAGCATGAAGCGGCGAAAGGTTGCGGTGAGTTTCCTGTCCTGGCCCTTGCCTATACTTGCCACTGCCGCCAGGTTATCGAAGCAGATATACTGGGGGACGCCATTGATCCAGGTGAAAACCTGGATCAGGGCATGGAGGAAACACTCCATGCAGCTTATTAATAAGCCGCTGTATCTCTTCCTGAGAATACTGGTCGATGTTGCCTAAATGCCCAACCTGGCGCTGTTTTACCTTGCCTTTTTCCCGGTAGGATTCGACAGGACAAGATAACGGTAGGTATGGCCACCGCGTCTGGTAGTGATAATGCGGGGGAACAAAGGGGCATCACCTCGGTTATCGTCATTACTATTATACCGAGAGATGCCCAGTGTGAAAATATCATAAGGTAGTTTTGTTTTCACTACGTTTTGGCGGTTTCGGTAGAGAAAGGTCGTTGATATTACTAGTCTTGATGGTATTTAAGTCCTTAAAATAGACGTTTTAGTGTCAAAGTTAGGTTTTAATATCGACAACCTGGATAGTTATTTGCCGCCGCAGGTTTTCCTTGCTTCACAACAACGAAATCCTCTCCCGCAAAAGTAGATATGATTACTGATAAGGATTTGATGTTGGTTGGCAAAAACTTACCAATTTGAGTGGGTTATTCACAACGCTTCTATACCCACCAGGTATAATTGATCAGCCGTTTCAGGAGGTGTTTAGCTCTGTCTACGGATTTTCAGCGGTTGCGGGAGTTTATTGCGGTGGCTGAATATTTAAATTTTAGCCAGGCTGCCAATCACCTGTTCATCGCCCAGTCGGTACTGAGCCGGCATATTGCCGATTTAGAGCGCATGCTTGGCGTCCAGCTCTTTTTCAGGAACAAACAAAAGGTACAGCTTACAGCCATGGGGCAATTATTCTTTCAGGATGCCAAAGAAATAATTGCCAAATATGAAGAAGCCTACCGGAAGTTGCGTTTGGCCTCATGCGGCATAGTAGGTCATCTAAAGTTAGGTTTCCTGGAAAGAGCCGTGAGAAGCTTTCTAACCGACTTTATTTTACACTTCAGCAAAACCCTTCCCCATATCAGCCTGGAATTCAGTTGTTATGATGAATTGGAAGAGCTTACAGAAGCAATAAAACGCAACGAATTGGACGCGGGGTTTACTCTTTCCCTTGGCTTAGAAAACACCGAAGATCTAAACTGCGAACCTATATGCCAGGACAATCTCTGTGTCATCGTCCGCAAGGACCATCCTTTAGTGGAGAAAGGCGGCGTTTCATTAGTTGAACTAGCGCAGGAACCTTTCATTATGCTAAACCGGCAACAGAATCTTACGGTTTTTAATCATACGATCGCCCTGTGCGAGGCCCGGGGCTTCTCCCCCAACATTGTCAAAGAAGCTCCAAATATCGATACAGCCTTGCTGATGGCTGAATTGGGTACGGGAATATTGATTGCCCCCCGGCACCATATCGCCAATGCCAGCTCAAAACTGTGCTTTATTGATCTGGAGGATGAAGACTGCAAGATTTACATCGCTGTCGTGTGGAAACAAAACAATGCTAACCCATCCCTGTTACCGTTCATTAGGGAACTCGTCAACGCGCACGAACGCTTTGCTACTGAAACGTCCCGTCAATCCTGAACAACGCAATAGCTGCTACGCTGTTCAGGTTGCCTGCGGGACGCTTTTGGTAGTAAAGAAAAGAAAGGCCGCTAGGAGAACATCCTAACGGCCATGCATGGCAACCCGATTTCGCGCCTGAACAACAATCAATCTTTCTGGCAGTATAAGCCGCATGCCTGGTTGCCGGCATGTATTTTATTTACCGCCTCAACCAGCTTTTCCCTGCCGGCCAGCCAGATGAAGTCTACAGCCTTCAGTTCTCCCGGTACTCGCTTTACCCCTGTTAAATATATATCCAGGGTGGCCAGACAGGCCAGGCGCGTCTCTTCCCGCCCCACGATTGGTACACAGTAGCGACACTCCTGGCAGGTGGCTCGCGCCCGGTCTCTAATGCCGGGCAATATTAAACGATGGCCCTCGCATAAAGCGTTAGCCCCGCCCATAGAGGACACCTGCCCGGGTTAGGGATACGGCCCGGTAGACGGCCCTCGGCCGCCATCTTAACGAAAGGGGAAAAGTATCTTCAATGTTCTCGACAGCTAATACAGGCTGTACGGCAGCAATTTTGCCGACCAGGTCACGGAAACAACACTTGTGGTAATGCGTTCCATTTTAACACTCCAGGCTTAAAAAAACAGCCCCCTGCAGTCACAGGGGGCTTGATTTATCTTCCCGGCGGAGGATTATGATATCGCCCTTGCGGCGATGAGCTGTGCGGCGACAGTACTGCCGCCGGGATCTACCAGCAGGTAGCAGCTGTTTTTTTCACGGCAGGCGATTTCCAGCACAACTTTCGCTTTAAAATCTGTTGGATATTTTTTCCGTATGCTCATTTGCGGTCAAATAGGCCGAGCAGTAACATTTAATACTTCTTCTCAAGCTCGTTCATGAACTTCTCGAACTCTTTTTCATCCATGCCCCAGCCATGCTCTTCTGCGGGATAGATCTCGCCCTTGACTTCGGCGTCAAAGGTCTGGAATGCCTTGATAGCTTCACCAAGGAATGATGCATAAGACTTTGCATGCTTAGCCATGGCCTCAGGGGGCAGGAATCCAAGAAGATCGAAGATCACCATCTCGGAGCCGTCCGCAACACCGCCGGCCGCGACTCCAATGACAGGGATACGCAGTTTCTTGGCGATAGCATTGGTCACCTCGCGAGGGGTCATCTCGATGGTCATACCGACCATGCCGTTCTCCTGATATTCATAAGCCTGGCGGAAAATCTGCATGGCTTCCTCGGCAGTCTTGCCGACACGCCTGTACCCGCCGAACCGTCCCGTCTGCCAACCGGACAGGCAGCCCACATGCCCAAAAACAGGGATCTGGTTATCGGACATGTATTTCAGGACCTCGTTGGTAACGCCCATGGGCATGACAGAGTCAGCGCCGTCTGCCATAATTATTGAGGCTTCCTTTACCGCAGTATATTTATCTGCATACTGTTGGGTCTGCATAACAGCGTTCAGACAAATGTTCGGAGCCATCTTGCGGATCGCTCTGGTCCACCAAGCGATATTCTCAGCGCGCTGTTGGCTGTTCTCACCAGGTGCTGTGTAGCGCACCAGATTGATACCCGCTTTTTCGCAAAGCATGGCAAAAATCGGATCCATGTAGGCGGTGCCAACCATGCTAATCTTCTTGCCCTCATCCTTCATCTTCTGGAGATGCCAGATCGTCTGCCGCTGCATGGAAATTGGTACCATCTCAATATTGCTTCCTTTTACAGTTGCCATAGTATAATCCCCCTTCAAATTTTGTTTTTAACGTTGCCAGCTGGTTGTATCCGTACAAAATGCAGGATTTGTCCAGCTATAACATAAATCTCTATAAGTATTGTAGAAACAACTATTATCTGTGCAAATACTCAATATTAAGTATTTAGTATAATAACTGCCCGGTGCTATACTTCGGTTAGACATTCAATAGAGTAATTTTTCAGGTATTTTTTATCAAATTTATGAATGGGGGTTATTAAAATGAAACCTGAAAATTACAAGGCGGCAATTTACAGGGGGGTAGGTAACGTTGAGGTGGTAGAGCTTCCGTATCCCCGGTGCGGGGACGACGATATTATCGTCAGGAACCTCATGGCAGGCATCTGTGGCAGTGATATCGGCGCTTACACCAGGGGCGGCGACATGCACATGATTTGGAAAGATCATGAATTCGGCCATGAAATGATAAGTGAAGTAGTAGAAATAGGTAAAAATGTAGAAGGCCTGAAGGTGGGCGATTATGTATTTCCGAACATGGGTAATGCCAAACGGGACAGGAGGCGCATGGCGACTGTCGGCGGTTTTTCAGAGTTTATTCATATTCCGAAGTGCGAAGTGGGCTTTAGTGTAATTAAAGTCGACAAAGATATTCCGCTGAAATCAGCAGTTCTTTTAGAGCCTTTTGTGATCGGTACTCGCGGGGCCAAAGGTTTGAACCCCGGGCCGGGGAAGACGGCCATCGTGTTCGGAGCAGGTATCATTGGTATGAGCGCAGCCCTCATGTTCAAATGGTATGGTTGCGAAAAAGTCATGGTTGTTGATATTTCTGATTTCCGGCTGGAAAGAGCCCGGAGCCTGGGTTTATTAACCTGTAATCCTGAAAAAGAAAACCTGAAAGCAAGGGCAATCGAAGAATTCGGGAAAAAGATCAGCTTTGGCGGTGAGGCTTGCGGCGCCGACCTGTATATAGACGCTGTCGGTGCCCAGGCAGTGATAGATCAATTTGCTTTGCTGGCGGGCCGGGAGGCATCCCTTGGGATTATCGGTGTGCACCATGAGCCGGTGACTATTAATATGCTTTCCCTCTGTTACAATAACTGGCATGTTAACGGTTGTGGCAATATTCCCCTGGAAACCGCAGCGGTCGAGGTTTTAGAAATGATGAGATCAGGTAAGTTTGACCTATCTATTCTAGTTTCACATGTGTACCGGCTTGAACAAATAAATGAAGCCCTTGCTAAAGCTAATAATCCCGGAGAATGCCTGAAAGTTTGCATATCCTATGTATAGCACCTGTATAGATAAGGGCAAAGTGGCCCTGACACTCTGCCCTTATCTATTACACCCGTCGCTCATTCTTCGTCGTCCGCGAAAAGAAACATTGTGTCTATAGAGAAGCCTAAATACTCAAAATTAAGTATTTATCATAGCCGGGACCACATCTATACTTTTTTATAAGGAACTAAAAATTCACATAAAAAGTCATTAAGGCAGGTGTTGGCAAAAAGGTGTTGCAGGCTGGAAAATATACGGCTGGTTTGTTCAGGATCAAAGCAAAAATGTTGCTCTACGAACAAGTGTAGCGGGCAAAAAGCGGTTTTAAAAAATGAACCGGAGGGATAAAAATGCAATACCCGATTGTTTTTTCCCATATTGGCATCTCTGTGCCTGATATTGAAAAAGCCATCGAGTTTTATAAAGAAGTATTCGGTTGGTATCACCTGGCCGGGCCCTGGACGATTAAGCGTGACGGCGGTCCCTCCAGCAATTTCTGCGATACCGTGTACGGGGAAAACTGGACCGGATTTAAATTGGCGCATATGTCTACCGGGGACCGTATCGGCATCGAATTGCTGGAATTTGAAGGCAGCTACCCGGCTAAAGAATGGGAATTTAAAAAACACGGGGTTTTTCATTTCGGCATCACGGTACCCAGTTACGAAGAGTTTCTTAAAAAACTAGAGGCCTACGGCGGCAAACAGCGCTCATTAGTCAATAAAAGAGACGTCAGGGGGACAATTTATGCTGCCGTTTACGCCGAAGACCCCTTTGGCAATATCTTTGAGATCTACACCCACAGTTATGAGGTTATGAGCAAACCATAAATGATTAAAGAACGGCCGGAAATCAGGTATAATAAGCCTAAAGGGGATTGTGCCCGTTTAAACCCGCGCGGTGCGGTAGCGGGCACCCGGCAGGCTGGTGGGGTTATAACCGCACCAGCCTGTACCTTAAACCCTTGCATGATCTACCCGGGGAAGGGGGTACTCCTTTCGATGGGTACTGATAACGAATTGCCGTGGCATGATATTCACAACTTTCTACTTAACTGCGGCAATGTAAGGGATCCTAAAAACTTTAGCACCCAGGTGATAAAAGAAATAAAGTTCCTGGTACCATACGATCAGGCCCGCGTCTATTACATCAACGACAACGGCGCGGTATATGATGAATACCTCGTTAAAGTTGATAAAAAATGGCCGCGGCTCTATTATGAGTATTATTCAAAAGTGGAAAACGGGCGTTACTCATTATTCCATAATTTGACCGGTAGGGGCTTTCATTTTGTATCAAGGATGGAAAATTGTGTTTACGACTGGACCAAACATCAGCGTGACGAATTCCTGGTCGATTATATAAGGCCGCAAGGAATACGTTTTTCCCTCGGCTTCGGGTTGTTTGACACCTATAACACCTTGAAGTGCACATGCATTATAGACCGGAGCAGGTTTGACAAATTCACCGTCCGGGAGTTAAACATTCTCAACGTCGTCTGGCCGCATCTGAACAACCTTTATAAGAACCTTTACGTAAATGCAGCAGATTACAGCAGACGCGACCTTGAAGTAAATAATAAAAGCCTTCAGGCCCTTACACCCAAAGAAAAGGAAATAGTAAATATGTTGTGCAGTGGCGTCACCCCGGCCAACATAAGCAAAAAGATGCACGTCTCCCTTTTTACGGTATACAAGCATATCTCACACATCTACGAAAAACTGAACGTTACAAGCCGCCAGGAATTGCTGGTAAAAATGTATAGCGAAGGGGTTGAATGCCTCGGCCGGCAGCAGCCTTGCGCCAGTATTAAGATTAAATAGGTTCAGTGACAGATTTTACCATAAAAGAGGTCCAAATGGAGCCCCCTGCAGTCACAGGGGGCTTGATTTATCTTCCCGGCGGAGGATTATCACGTCACCCCTGGAGTCTACGAGCCGGGCGGCGACGGTGCCCCCGCCCGGTTCTACCAGCAGGTAGCTGTTGTTGTTTACACGACGAGTAAAATTGGGGGCGGAAAGCTCGCAGAAGGTTTCCCGGCGGCGCCGGAGGGCCCTTTCTCCTTCCGCCAGGCGCAGGGCCAGGGTGTCCATATTCAAGAGGCAGGGCAGGGTCATGTTGCCGTCCAGGTACAGCAGGGTACGGAAGAAACCTTCATTGTACGGCTCAAAAGTCTTCACCTTGCCCCCGACCACATAGCCCGTGCCGCCCTCGTCGCGGCTGCGGGGCCGGCGCAACCTTAGCGGCACCAGGACCATCTCCGGCCCCAGGACCACGGGGGCCAGGTGGCTGCGGCCCTCCCAGGACCAGGCGGTATGCTCCTGCCGCCAGGAAACGCCCAGGTGGGCGGCCAGGGCCTTCAAGACGGTCTTGGTCCGGCGGCGGTCCAGGATTTTCCGGCCGTCGTCCAGCCAGACCTCGGTATAGTTGCCGGCGTCATCGCCGCTGCCGTAGACAGGTACCAGGCAGTTTAATTTCTGCCACAAATCTTCCCGTATCCAGTTGACTGCCAATTATGCCACCTCCTACCTGGATTTTATTATAATCGAACAGAAGTTCGCATTTCAAGGGGAACTGCAATCACGAATTGAGATAACGGCACTGCCCGGGCTGTTGCCCCGGCAGGGGCTTCAACCCGGTGCGGCCCTGTTTAAGGTTTGGGCCAGGTCGTGGATGGCCGCCGTCAGGTCATCGAGTTTTTTCTCCACTCGAACTAATAAATAAAAGGCAATCACCATCGGGAAGCCGTAGTTGCCGATCTGGACCCAGAGGTTTTCCATGTCAGGCTCCCTCCTTTTCACGAGCAAAGTTCCACTGCTGCACCACTTTTTCCCGGCCCTGCCCCAGGAGCTCCTCCCAGGCGGCAGCGCATTCGCCACAGAGAACAAGGTCGCCGATGAGGGCAGTATCTTCCAGGAGCAGTATTTTACCTTCCAGGGTCTGCTGGCGGTCGCAGCAGTCACAGCGGCCCCGCCGGGGCCGGGCGAAATAACTGAATTTAACCTGCAGCATAACGCGAACCTCCTTTTCTTATCGCTTATCACCGGCGGCAGCGGTACGACGCCGGGGGCGGCCCCGGTGAAAGCGCCGCAGGCCGGGTTCTATGGAAATATAAAGGGATGGGGTGAACTGCGCGTTCGGGAGCCGCCCACCCCATCCGGTAAAAGTTGACCGTCAAGCTTAAGCGGCGATGATGTCGGTGACCTCCCGGGTGACGATGCGGGCGCCGATGATGGCCGTCAGGTCGCCGCCGGGCGAGGTAAAGATGTTTTTAGCCAGGATGAGTTCCATGACGGCCCGGACTTCGGTCTCGGTCAGGTCGTCGCGCGGGTCGGTAACCGCCAGGGTGGAACGATTCCCGGCGGCATTCTGGAAAATCAACTCCAGGCGTTTGGTAGGCATGACGTTTCACCTCCTTCCTGCCGCAGCCTGCTGCCGGGGGAGGCAGCCGCCGTTAAAAGAGCGGCGGCTTGTCCATCCCCGGGACTGCGGTTATATGTGCTGCTTAGGAGCTGGCGCTGAGGTCGTTCTCGTTAAGGCGGCTGACGGCGTTAACGGGATAGACCTGCAGGCTGCCCAGGGCCTGGGCGACGTCGTAGACGTCCTGATCCGCGGCCGCAGGCTTGACGCGGTTGTAGGAACGCACCCGGTAGACGGGTTGCCCGCCGGCGTCGGTCCCAACCTGCACCTGCAGGCGCAGGGTGGTGGCCAGGGGTGTGCTGATGACCGGCATTTTTATCACCTCCCTTCGGACGGCTTCAGCATAACATGGTTGGCGGCAAAAGGGAACAAATGTTTGCATACCATTACGCAAGAATACCTGTCGTTTACCCGCCGGACCCGGCGGCCGGAAAGAAGATTGGCAATAACAACGAAAGAGGGGATGCCGTATCCGGGAGATTACCATACCTTTTAACAGCACTACCTGAAGATGGCAGGGCCGGGAACGTTCCTTATGCTGGATAAAAACCCGCGGTGATGGTATGATGGCAGTAAAGAAAAAGCAAATGGAGGTATTCCTTTGCGACGAGCAGCGACAATTTCCCTCATCGCCGTCGTCATAATCGCCGGCGCCCTGATGGTGGCCCGTTCCCGGCCGGAGGCGCCGCAGCAGCCCAACGTCCAGCAGCAAGAGCCGGGGGTACCGCAGCAGCCCAACGTCCAGCAGCCCGGGCCGGGGGCCGGGGAACAAGTTCCCCCGCAACGCGGTAAGGCCGGCGAATTCTTCCCTTTATATCCAGGCAGCCGGTGGCAGTACCTGGGCGAGGGGAACGAATATGCCTCCTTTAAACGCGAGGTCCTGTATGCAAAGGGCGACCGGGCCCAGGTAAGGGAGGACAACGGTGGTACCGTAAGCGCAGCCGTGTTCAAGGTCACGGACGATGAGGTAACGCGCATCTTTTTCCGGGGCGAAGCCTATGAGGACACGAATTACCTGGAACACGAGCCCGAAGACAGTGTGGTTATTTTGAAGGCGCCCCTGGCGGTGGGCACCAGGTGGGATACCCCCAACGGCCCCAGGGAGATTGTTGACGTCAACGCAACCGTAGACACGCCGGCGGGAAAATTCGAAAACTGCCTCAAGGTCAAGCTTGAAGGCAGCAGTTCCACCATCTTCGAGTACTACAAAGAAGGGGTGGGGATGGTGAAAAGGGAGTTCATCTCCGGGGACACTCGGGTCACCTCCACCCTGGAAAGCTTTAAAGTAACCCTGGCCAAATAGAATTACGGCCAAATAAACCCGTCTTCGACGGGCAAAAAGAGGCCCCGGGGCATCTATGACGGGAGGCATAAAGGAAAATGGCGTTACGTAGAGTATAACTAATATATGGTAGGAGGCAAGGAAGCTCCCCGTGTACCTGGTCACTTGCGGGGAGCGGAGCCAGTAATGAACCCGGCCTACTGCCAGGCTTTATCTTGTTCCAAACAAGGGGGCAGGCACAATGGCCGGGGAAGAAATCCGGGTTTTATGCAGCGAACCCCGCCGCCTGGGTTATTATGAATTCCAGATCAAAGAAATCATTCCGGCATTGCCGGCAACAAAAAGATTAACCAGTTGTCTTTGGAAGACCAGGAGAAAATTAAAGCCCGCCTGGTCGAACAGATCAATTTTGCCCGCAAATGCATGCAGGTACGACGTTGAGCATTTTGCCTAAATCAAGTGGAGGATTACCAGTGCTCATCGAGTATAACGTCAATGCCGTGAAGGGGCACAGGACTAGAAAGTGTGAGGAGGTTCAGCCGCAGCATTATTGAGGAATAAAGAGGAGGTTACATAGGATGGTTAAACAGGAACAGCAAAACCCAGAATTGCTTCCGCTAATCGCCGACCAACAGGCCATGCATATTGAGTTTATCGATCTGGTCCAGAGTTCGGCGAACCCAGAGATTGTTGTTTTAAACTTTATTCAACGATTTCCGGAATCTGCCCCACCACCGGGGCATCAGCCCCAGGAAGGGGCAATTGGCAGATTGGTCGCTCGTTTCGCTTTCACCTGGCCTCATATTGAAAGGATACGAGATTTACTTAACCGGCTTTTAACCCAGCGAGAAAATGCCGAAATTGCATTTAGGGGAGGAAAAGAAAGAGAAATAGATCGCTCGGGATAGGTTACGACGCATCCTGCTAGGCAGCACCCTGGTAATCACCTGGCAGGCAGGGGGAGATTTCTTGCTGCCGGCCGGATGACTTACCGATGATATGGCTCCTGGCGTCGCCTTCTCCTTCGATGGAGTTGCGGTCGTAGGCATCTTAATACGGCACGGTTGGCTTCCAGGGAGCCCTTAAGCATTATTTGGCTGAGAATAAAATTGAAGATCGTGTGCTTATCAAATAGTATTGTTGTGGTAGAATAGTTAACGGGAGGTGGCAAAGATGCAGGAAGTAATGCCAGGCATCATTGTTGACCCGTTAATCAAAGGCGGTAAGCCGGTAATAAAAGGTACGCGCGTACCGGTTGAACTTATCGTAGGCAAATTAGCCGGGGGCCTTACCTATGAAGAAATTATGGCAGAATATGACCGCAAAAAAGAAGATATCCTGGCGGCACTGCGCTACGCAGCACGAGCTTATGTTATCTTCCCTCCGTATTTTGAGGGAAGATGATATTGTAGGGAATATTGTCGTAAAAAGAATAAAAACATTATAAATACCATGTTAAATTTGGCTTTTCCCGTGGTCGAGCGGCGGGCTAACGAGAACACGTAATTAGCCGGTAATGGCTGGTGCTAAGGAAGGCCAATAAAGCAGGTAACGGAAGAGGGATATCGTACCAGGCGGATTACCAAAAATATCCCGGGCTTCCTCCGCATCGTTGATTGCTGTGGGCCGGGTTGAGGCCAATTTACAAAAAATTTAACGTTGTAATCTATTGACGTACCTGGCTGGTACTGGTATTATTGTTCATAAAGTAAGCATAAGATATGTCGAAATAAATATAATGGAGCAGCCGGTATGGATAGCCATTACGCAGTCCTGGACTGCCTGCAAAGGAATAACAACCTCACCCAGCGCGACATCGCCCGTTACACTGGCCTTTCCGTCGGCGGGGTCAACCTGCTGTTGAAGAAAATGGTGCGCAAAGGCCTGGTCAAGCTGGAAAAGGTCAACGGCCGGACCTTGCGCTATATCCTCACCCCCCAGGGCATGGCCGAGAAAACCAGGCTTGCCTACCAGTACATGCAAAGCACCTACCGGCAGATCGTCAAGACCGGCCGGGTGCTGGCCGAAGTAGTGGCGGAGAGGCCGGAGCCGGTGG
Source organism: Neomoorella sulfitireducens (assembly GCF_024733845.1). Lineage (GTDB taxonomy): Bacteria > Bacillota > DSM-521 > Neomoorellales > Neomoorellaceae > Neomoorella > Neomoorella sulfitireducens. Next base: position 110,050 of record NZ_JANRHG010000005.1, on the reverse strand, counting down.
CAAGAATAGTCTTTTACGGTCCCCGCGACGAAGTGCTGGAGATCCTGAAAATCGCCGCCGGGAATTTACATATAAAGCACACCACCGCTTCCTGCGCTGCAGACCTGGCGGGTATAGACGGCCGCAACACCCTGGTAATCACCTGGCAGGCCGGGGAGAATTTCCCGCTGCCGGCCGGGGTGGAAGTGGTAAATATAATGGACAGGTTGTAGGGATTAGGTAGCAAGAAGAAATTATTAGGCACTCAGAATAACATATAATGGCATAAGCAAGTTATTGTTTATAAGGTTTGAAAGTTCAGGTGAAATCGACCATGAAAGGCCTCATCCTCTCGGGCGGCAAGGGCACCCGCCTGCGCCCACTTACATATACCACTACCAAGCAGCTCATCCCTGTGGCCAACTGGCCCATTTTATTTTTTTGTCCTGGGGTAGGTCGTCCAGGCGGAAAAAGCATAAACAGAGCTAGACATACGGGAGGAAGTTAAACCGGGTATGAAAGTAGCTATCATTGGTTGCGGGTATGTGGGCCTCACCACAGGTGTGGCCCTGGCCTACCTGGGGCATCAGGTTACAGGAGTAGATAAGGACCCGGACAAGCTCGAACTACTGCTCCAAAAGAAAAGCCCCATCCATGAACAGGGGCTGGAAGAGTTGCTTGCAGAAACGGGTTGTCGGCTTACTTTCACCGATAATACGGTTAGGGCCGTCGCTGAAGTCGAGTTAATCATGGTTGCCGTAGGTACGCCGCAAAAAGCGAACGGTGAAGCCAATACATACTATGTAGAAGAAGCGGCCCGGGAAGTGGCTATGGGATTCAACTATAAATTAATTAAGGTCCATAGGATTTCTGAACATGGTTCGGCCCTCGAGGAGGGCTTGGAGGTGAAGGCCTGGTTGGAGTTTCTACCCCCTCTACTCAGGGAGGTGCCCCAGACATGGGCCAATGTGGAGAAGGCGGTGAGGCTTTTAGGTTTTAGGTCCCATATCACCTTCTGGGTAGAGCTAGAGCGCTTCACGGAGTGGGTTCTAAGTTATGCTCCTAAAGCATAGCGCCCTTTACCTTCTCGCCCGGGGGTTTCCGGGCCTCGTCAACTTCCTAGCCATCGCCGTCTACACCCGGTTTCTGGCCCCCGAGGAGTACGGGCGCTACGCCCTGGTAGTGGCCGGGGTAGGGTTCTTCAATGTGGTTTTCTTCCAGTGGTTAAGGCTCGCTCTCCTCCGCTTTCTGCCTGCCCACCTTGAAAACCCTAGCCTCCTCCTCTCCACTCTACTGGCATGTTTCTTCGTCTTAGCCACCCTCACTGGAGGTATCGGTCTCCTTCTGGCTTGCCTTTGGCCCGATCCGGTCTGGCGTGGGCTCATCCTCTTGGCCGTGCCGCTTCTATGGGTCGAGGGCTGGTTTGAGCTGAACCTAGAGCTCGCTCGTAGCCGCTTACAGCCCTTACGCTATGGGCTCATGAGCTGTGTCAAGGCTACGAGCGCCTTAGTTCTGGGAATCCTATCTTTACTTTGGGGCTTTGGGGTCTATGGCCCTCTGTTGGGTCTTTTAGCGGGGACGCTGTTAGCATTACCTTTGGGAATAGCTGAGTGGAAAAATACCTTTCTTTATCCTTTAAAGCCGCTTGTTAAAGAGTTGTTGCGTTATGGTCTTCCTCTCACCTTTACCTTCGCTATGGCATTTATTGTTTCTTCCTCCGATAGGTTTATGATTGCATACTTTCTAGGTGAGGACTTAGCAGGTGTCTATTCGGCAGCATACGATTTGTCATTCACAACGATAAATCTTATTTCATGGATTATTGGTCTCACAACGACACCATTAGCGATTAGGGCATTTGAGGAAGGAGGGATGCAAAAAGCCGAAAACCAAATACTACAAAATATTCGATTACTTACAGTTATTCTCGTTCCGGCTAGTATAGGCCTAGCGGCTATAGCTCGCGATGTTTCCCAAATTTTACTAGGGACGCAGTTTCATCAAGGAAAAGCGGAGCTTATAATTGCCATTATTTCCCTTTCTGCAGCTCTACATGCCTTCAGAAACCATCATTTTGATCTAGCTTTTCAGTTGGGTCTTAGCACAAACATGCAGTTCTGGATTATGGTTACTGCCGGAATAACAAACCTAGTGCTTAATTTAGTGTTCATCCCCCGACTTGGCACACTAGGCGCAGCTTGGGCTACATTTGTGGCGTATACTGTTGCACTAATATTAAGTGTAGCCATGGGGAAGAGGATATTGTCTATTCCATTTGATTTTGTCATTTTATCCAAAGCTAGTGTAGGATCAGCTTTAGTATTATTACTACTGCTGAATTTGGAGGATTTTACCGGATTCTACGGGTTATTCGTAAAGGTATCTCTAGGCATAATTATATACTTGGCTTTTTGGTTTGTTACCCTAGGCTTCGACATTCGGCGGTTCCTGCAATGACGGAGGTTCTGGAAATGGATGATAAGGGTCATAAAGTGGTCATAACCTACGGGACTTTTGACTTGCTCCACAAAGGGCATATAAATCTACTGAGGCGTGCAAAAGAATTGGGAGATTATCTAATCGTTGGAGTTACCTCTGAAAACTACGATTTGCAAAGGGGCAAACTTAATGTTCGACAATCGCTTTCTGAACGCATAAAAAATATTGAGTTAACAGGTCTAGCAAACAAAATAATTGTAGAGGAGTATGAAGGACAAAAAATTGAAGATGTTCAAAGATATAACGTAGATATCTTTGCCATTGGTTCCGATTGGAAGGGACAATTCGATTATTTACAAGAATATTGCAAAGTTGTTTACCTTGAAAGAACAAAGGGTGTTTCCAGCACTCAGCTTAGAGGTTATATAAATCTTGGTATAGTGGGTTCTGGCAGAATTGCTAAGCGTTTTGTCCCCGAAGCAAGGTTTGTGAGTGGGGTCAACGTTGACTGGGTATTCAACCCAAACCTCAAAAGCGCAGAGGATTTTGCAGATAAACTAGAACTCGCTTTTCCTACTGACAAGTGGGAAAAATTTATTCAAGTAGTAGAAGCTATATACATTGCCAGCCCACATGAGACACATTATGAATATGCCAAAGCAGCATTAGAGGCAGGTAAACATGTATTGTGTGAGAAGCCTTTAGCGTTAACAGACGCACAAGCTGCGGAATTGTACGATCTCGCTAGAAGACAAAAGCTTGTTTTGCTAGAGGCAATTAAAACAGCTTACACTCCGGGCTTTAGAAGAATCATCGGACTTGCGAAAAGTGGGGTTTTAGGTAGCGTGAAGCACGTAGAGGCTACCTTCACGAAGTTGGTAAGGGGTACCACAAGAGAGTTAGATCCCAGGCGGTTTGGGGGAAGTGTAACAGAGTTGGCCTCCTATGTATTGTTGCCCATCTTTAAGTTGTGTGGGCTCAATGTTCGTGAGGTAAGTTTCCTGTCCATGAAGCAAGAAGGTGGCGTAGACCTTTTTACGCAAATAAACATCCTTACAGACAATTGCATAGGCATAGGAAAAGTTGGCTTGGGGGTTAAATCAGAGGGTGAACTCGTCATATCCGGCACAGAGGGATACATCTATGTTCCTTCACCTTGGTGGAAGCCAAACTATTTTGAAGTCAGACGGGAAAACTGGGCCGAAAACAGGAAATGGTGTGAGGTGTTTCAGGGTGAGGGGTTACGCTACGAAATAGCTGAGTTTGCGAAACTTATCACTAATGGTCGTTTAGAGACACCCGCTCTATTAGCCAATGAGTCTATCGCTATTGCGGAGGTAATTAAGAAATTCCTTTGCGGCAAGAATGTGACGTGGCTTAGATGCTAGACTAGATAGTTTCCCCTGAAAAACTCAGGGCAAAAAGTCTTAGCTTCTCAGGAAACAGGATAATTATTTTACAAAACAGAAGGAGTTACCATCCTCTGGATCGAATCTTGTAAGTGACGAACAAACAAGAATAACCAGAAGGAGTAACTCCCATGATAATTATTCGTCACATCGCCTCCGTTTCCTGCGGGGTGAGCACATGTTAAGAATAAAAGATCCCCAGTTGACTATCTGGGACGCGGTGCTCCCCGCTGAAGTATTGGAACTAAAAGAAGAACTGGCCAAAGTAGATGCCCTGTTGGACGATGAGGCCTTTCTAGAACCGTTTATCGCCAGGTTTAATACCCGAACCGGTCGTCCCGCGGTACCGGTAGAAACCTACCTGCGGTTAATGTATTTAAAGTTCCGGTACCAGGTGGGCTATGAAGTTCTGGTAGAGGAAGTTAAGGACAGTATCCAGTGGCGGCGCTTCTGGCCGCATCCCCCTGGATGGGAAAATCCCTCACTCTACCACTCTAATCAAACTTACCAAGCGATATGGTCCGGAGATCATTGACAGTTTGAATGCCACTCTAATAGCCAAAGCCAGGGACCAAAAAGTGATCCGGGGCAGGAAACTTCGTATCGACACAACTGTTGTGGAAGCCGATATTCACTACCCCACCGATGCCAGCCTGCTTTCTGACGGTATTAGGGTAATTACCCGTACAGTCAAGAAGCTTAAAGAGGCCGGTGTAGCTATCCGCACCAAGTTTCAGGACCGGCGGCGGTCAGTAAAGAAACGGGTTCTGTCTATCACCAAGGTGGTTAAACGGCGTAGCGGGGAAGCCTACACCGAAGTAAGGCAAATCACCGAAGAAATCATGGATACCGCCCAACAAGTGGTAGCTGAAGCGAAGCAAGTGATCAAGAACGCCAAGCAATATCTATATCGCCACAAGGAAGGCCTCTCCAAAAGAGTTCAACAGGTAGTACAATCACTGGGCCAGGCTGTTGAGCGTACTGAACAGGTTATTAACCAGACAATCGAGGTCCAGCAAGGGAAGACAAGACTTCCCCACCGGGTAGTCAGCATCTTTGATCCCGAGGCCCGCCCAATTAAGCGGGGGAAGCTCCATGCTCCCACAGAATTTGGCTACAAAGTATTACTTCAAGAAACGGAAGAGAAGGTGATTACCGGCTATCAGGTACTTGATGGCAATCCCAGTGACGACACCTTGTTAGTGGGTGCTGTGGACCACCACATCGAAACCTTTAGACGACCTCCTCGGGCAGTGGCAACCGACCGGGGCTTTGGCAATTCCAATAACGAAAAGGCGTTAAAAGAACGTGGAGTTAAACGATGCAGTTTGCCCTACAAAGGAAAGCTAAGTGAAACGCGTAAGGAACACCAATCCCAGAATTGGTTCAAAAGACTTCAGCGCTGGCGTGCCGGTGGTGAGGCTACTATCAGTGTCCTTAAACGCAAGTTTGGATTAAGGCGTAGCCGGTTCCGTGGGGCCAGCGGCACCAAATCATGGGTTGGGTTAGGGGTCCTGGCCTATAATTTGAGGAAGATTGCCACCTTGATGTGAACATCAAGAGGGTAATCCACCGGAAATTAGGAACAGGGCATTCCCCAGCACTGTTGTAGCTGTTCAAAAATGATGTTTTTCAGGGGTAACTAGATACTAATGAATTGAGGAGGTGCGGACTTTGTCTTATCCCTACATGCCATTTGATGATGATAGGATCAGGCAGCTTAGAGTGAAGTTACAAAAGCCCTATGTAGCTGAGTCGCTGGAAGCATGGCTAATACATAGACGCATTTCAATATATGCTACTTTAATGCTTAATCACATAGGGTGGATTACGCCTAATATAATTACAGCAAGCGCAATATTGATTGCAAGTATAGGCATCGTAATTATCTGGTTAATTAACCCAGGTAAATCTATAGTTGTAGGACTAGGATTGTACCAGTTGGCTTACTTACTTGATGTGATAGATGGTGAGCTAGCCCGCATTCGTAACCAAGCATCCGCGAGGGGGTTATGGCTAGATAAGATTCTAGAGGGAACAATGAATGGGTTGGCGCTCGCAGTTGGCATTAAGGCAGCTGAGTTAAGTCAGCCATTGTGGGCATCCGGATTTCTGTTAACTCTCTTTATAGTGCGCATGGTAAGCAGAAATGGTTTTGTTCTTACCAGTCGACAGTTGCGTAACAAGTTTCCCACAACAGAGCTTCGGGTAAGAAACCCGTTTATAAACGTGATTAGCTTTTTTTCGTCATCCTCTGGATGGTTGCTTCTTCTTGTAGTGGGGTACCTGTTAGATCGCCTTTCGCTCTTTTGGTTGTTGGGCGTTGGGCTTTTCGCCAGTAGCACTCTTTACCAACTACATCTTTTTTGGAACTCTCTACTTGAAAATGAGGATATAGAATAAGGTGGAAATGTACAGATTAGGTTTTGTATATTGGCAAGGAGATTCAGAAGGGTATGATCGATTACTTGATGCTGTTAGCTTTCATTTTTAGCCCCTTTTATCTTTGGCAAAGCGGGTTACCCCAGATAAGCCATATTATTGCTGCGGTGGCAATCTGTTTAAGGGTGCTGCTGAGACCCCGTTTTTATTGGGAACGTTTGTGGGGTTTGGGGGCTGCATTTGTTCTATACAGCTATCTTGTGGGGTTGATAATATTTGCCAAATATAAGGATGTACATACGATATTATCACCAACCTATTATGCCTTTGGATTTATGATCTTTCTTTTTTTAATTACTCTTTGTAAAGAAAAAGGCAGTGCATTTTTAACAAAAATTTTTTGGATACACTTTATTGCTCTGTTTTTTGTGACTATGTTAGGCATTTTGGGCATAGGGCGCATGTTTGGCCAGGCCCGTATAATTGCTACTTTTAATGATCCTAACCAGATGGCAAACTGGATCTTATGGGCCACAATCATTATTGGTGTTAGCGGCAAAGCGCTATATAGAAGTTGGTTGCCCGGGGGGGTTTCTTTAATACCGGCATCAGTAGGAATTGCTTTTACTGCGTCACGCTCAGGGGCACTTGGCTTGTTTTCATTATTTGCTGTTTATGGTTTAATAGGTTTTTATTACTTATTCCGATACATATTGACTAAAGAGCGCATTAATCTAGTTCGAGGTATTATTTTTGGTTTATTTATTATAGCTGTAGGTATTGGTATTGGCTTTACATATGATTTTTGGCAGGAAGACCTGAAACGCATAACATTTCAGGCAGAATATTTGTTTGAACGTTTTAATGAGAGAGATCTTGATGACACTTTTGAAGGACGGGGATATGATCGTATATGGAAATTTCCTGAGTATCTTATCTTTGGTGCTGGTGAGGGTGCCCATGAACGGTATGCGGAACGTACCAGGTTTCTGGGGGAGTTTCATTCAAGCTGGGCTGGGCTGCTTTTTAATTACGGTATGGTAGGTACTTTTTTATTCTTTGGATTTGTTTTCGTTATTCTACTCAGAATCAGTGATATTTGGTTCAAACTTATGTTATTGTCACCGTTTATATATGGATTTACTACATATAATATCCGCAATTGGTACTTCTGGGTCGGCCTTGCCTTGTTATATTCGAGCTATCAGGTGTTGAAAGAAAATAAGTCACGGGACAAAATAAAAGTAATATTTAGCAACGTGTATCAATATATGGTAGAGCATTAAAGTTATTTCATGATGATGGCTATTCAAAAGATATTTGAAACATGGATTGAGGTACACATGGCGAGAAAAATAGAATTAAAAGAGTTGAAGAAGGATACCCATACTAACAAGGGAAGCGGTAAAGTTCTCTTCATCGCCACCGTCTATACCCATCTTGCCGCCTTTCATATCCCTTTTATGCGGCTCCTCCAGGATAAGGGATATGAGGTTCACGCGGCGGCTTCTTCGGCTGAAAGGCGTAAGGAGGACGTGGAAAGATCAGGGGTAATATGCTGGGAGATCCCCTTTGCCCGTTCCCCTTACAGTCATGCCAACCTTGAGGCCTGTCGGCGGCTGAAGGCATTGTTTAAGGAGCACCAATATAACCTCATCCACGTCCACACCCCGGTGGCCGCTTTTCTGGGAAGGTTTCTAGCAAAAAAAACGGGCCAGGGTGCGGTGCTCTACACCGCCCACGGTTTTCACTTCTATAAAGGAGCGCCGCTGCGTAACTGGATGGTTTACTACACGGCGGAGCGCCTAGCCGCCCGGTGGACGGACGGGCTTATTGTAATGAACAGGGAGGACTATGAAAACGCTCGCCGCATGGGTTTTGAGCCAGATAAGAATCTGTTTTACGTGCACGGAGTGGGCGTAGATTTAAGCTGCTATGCGCTTCCACCTTCATCAGAAGAAAGTATACGTTCGGAGATCGGTCTTTCGGCATCTGATAAAGTTATCACTTGTATTGCAGAAATGAATCCCAACAAGAATCATATATTTCTCTTGGGATCGTGGAAGAAGCTGGCAACTAGGTATTCTGATTGCCACCTCCTGCTGGTAGGGACGGGAGAGCTAATGGCATACCTGCAGGAGAAAGTTGAGAAAGAGCAGATACCTCGAGTATACTTCCTCGGTTACCGCCGGGATGTGCCCCGGATCCTCCTGGAAAGCGACATCATGACCCTGACTTCAAAACGCGAAGGCCTTCCAAAATCCATCTTGGAAGCTATGGCTGCCAGCAAACCGGTGGTGGCCACAGACGTCCGGGGCAACAGGGACCTGGTGGAGGATGGGCGCACAGGGTTTTTAGTAGAGTTGGGCGACGTGCCAGGTCTGGCTGCGGCCCTAGAAAGGCTGATTACTGATCCTGAACTGCGGGCCGCCATGGGCGCTGCCGGCCGGAAGAAAATTCAGGATTATTCCTTGGAAAAGGTATTAGTTGAGATGGCCGGCATCTATGACCGCTACCTGGAGTAAAGAGTGATGCAGCTTGTCGACGGTTGGCGAGAGAATGGTGCCGTATTGTACAGCTTAAGGTCACAGTGGCCAAATAGTTAACTGTGCGAGGTGATAACGTCTGTGAAGATCGCTACTATCCTTGACCAGATCGATTTGGGGAGCATGGCCCTGCCGAGTTTCAGCGGGGGTACGTGTGGAACCGCGACCAGGTGCGCGGCCTGATGCAGTCCCTTTACCGCCGCTATCCCATCGGTAGCCTTTTGGTATGGGTTACCCGTTCGGAGGGCGCCGCCTCGAGAGGCGATCAAGCCCCGGCACCGGGGGTGGTTAAACTGCTGCTCGACGGCCAGCAGCGGATAACCTCCCTCTACGGTATCATCAGGGGCAGGCCGCCCCGCTTTTTCGACGGCAACGCCCAGGCCTTCACCGGGCTCTACTTCCACCTGGAGGATGAGACCTTCGAATTCTATATGCCCTCCAAATTGAAGGGGAATCCTCTCTGGGTAAATGTTACCGAACTAATGCAAACCGGAGTGGGCAAGTTTATCGGGCGGCTTTTTACGCTTTCGGAACTGGCGCCACGAATGGATACATATATTCAACGCCTCACCGCCATTGAAGGGATCAAGGATATTGACCTGCATGTAGAAGAGGTGACTGGCGAAGACAAAACCATTGACGTGGTGGTGGATATCTTTAACCGGGTCAACAGCGGCGGCACCAAGCTTTCCCAGGGCGATTTGGCCCTGGCCAAGATATGCGCCGATTGGCCGGGGGCCAGGCAGGCCATGAAGGATGTGCTTGCCGGCTGGGGACAGGCCCGGTTTTCACTTCAACCTCGACTGGCTGCTGCGCAATATCACCACCATCCTCACCGGGGAGGCCTCTTTCTCAGCCTTAAAAGATGTTGACGCGCAGAAGTTTCAAAAGGGCCTCGCCATGGCGCGGGATACTTGCAATTACCTGTTGAATATGATATCAGGCCGTCTGGGCCTTGACCACGACCGGGTCCTGGGCGGGCGTTACGCCTTTCCCGTGATGACTAGATACCTTGCCCTGCGGGGTGGCAAGCTGGGCGACGCCAGGGAACGCGACCGCCTTTTGTACTGGTATGTTCACAGCTTTCTCTGGGGCCGCTTCGCCGGTTCCACTGAAACCGTGCTAAACCAGGACTTGGGAGTGCTGGAGCCGGTGGATGGTGCCCTGGACCGGTTAATCGAGCAGCTCCGGCTCTCCCGGGGAAGCCTGACAATCCGCCCGGAAGACTTTGCCGGCTGGAGTCTGGGAGCCAGGTTTTACCCATGCTTTACCTGTTAACCAGGGTGTGCGGCGCCCTGGATTGGGGCAGCGGGGTGCCGCTTTCAGCCAACATGCTGGGCAAGCTCAATGCCTTGCAGGTGCATTACATCTTTCCTAAAGCGCTTCTTTATGAATATGGTTACCAGATGGCAGAGGTCAACGCTATTGCTAATTTTTGCTTCCTCACCCAGGGAGCCAACCTGGCCATTAGCGCTAGTAAACCCGAGGCTTATTTGAAGGAAGTAGAGGCCAGGTATCCCGGGGCGCTGGCCTCCCAGTGGGTGCCCCTGGACCGGGAACTCTGGCAGCCGGAAAACTACAGGGAGTTTCTTGCCGAGCGGCGGCGCCTGCTGGCTGCGGCGGCCAACCGGTTCCTGGATGAACTGTTAAGTGGTTCGGCTGCAGCCTCGGTGGCGGTCAATTACTCAACGGTCCTCAACCCGACGACTGCACCCGTTCCGGTGGAAGACGATGAAATTCGAGACTTGATTGAATGGGTGAAATTAAACGGCTTACCCCGGCCTGAACTGGATTTTAAAGTATGCAGTCCCACCGGAGAGGTTTTGACCGTGGTGGACCTGGCCTGGCCCGCCGGGGTGCAGGAAGGCTACAGCCAGCCGGTGGCCCTGGTCTTGCAGGAGGATAAGGAGCAGAATAAAATTCTCAATCAGGCGGGCTATCGCTTCTTTACAAGCGTAAAAGACCTGCGGGCCTATCTGGAAACGCTGGTGGGTATCAGCGCCTCTGAAAGATAATGTGTCGGTTACTGAGTTTATTGAAAATGGGGGCAATGGATTTGCTACTCGTCACTGGAATTACAGGTTTAACCGGGCGTTTTTTACTGGATTGCTTGAGAGAAGCGGGCTATAATGGGCGTATTAGGTGTCTAATACGAAAGCATAGCGATGTTTCATGGGTTCAAGACGAAAATGTTGAATTTTGCATAGGTGATGTTAGTGATGTGCAGTCTCTAAAGTCTGGGCTTGTGGGTGTTAGCGGCGTAATTCATTTGGTAAATATACGTTTTTCTCCACAGGTTATTCAGGCGTGTAGTGATATGGGAATTGGTCGCGTAGTCATTGTAACAACAACGGGTATATTTAGTAAATATCGTGAGTGTTCGGAGGAATACAGGCAACTTGAAAAAGGTATTATTGAGAGCAAGCTCCAGTATACAATTATTCGTCCCACTATGATTTATGGAAATGAAAGGGATAAGAACATCCACAAGCTAGTTAGAATAGTTGACAGGTATCCGCTTATTCCCATAATTGGCAATGGGCAAAGTTTAATGCAGCCTATTTATGCCCGGGATTTGGCTGCTGTCATAGCTTCGGCTTATCTGCTTCCTGTTTCTATAGGAAAAGCATATAATGTGGCCGGCAAATACCCTATCAAATATATCGACGTGTTAAAACTTATTGCAGCGACTTTAAAAAAGAGACGATTATTTATTCATATACCATATTTTGTTTCTATGTTAGCAGGTTATATTGGAGAACTCATATCAAATGACTTGGTTGATATAGAGAAGATTAAACGTTTGCGGGAAGATAAAGTTTTTGACTACAGTGAGGCCGCAAAGGATTTGGAATTTAACCCAATTTCATTTGAAGAAGGGATCAAATTGGAAGTAGAAGCTTTAAAAAAGGCTGGTTTGATAAAATAGCCAAGGCGTTATATTTTTGATAGATATTATTATCTAAAGGAGATAAAATGATGTTGTATGTCAGTAGTATAATCGGCTTTATATTAACATTGACGCTTTCGTTTTTGTTGACTGGTACCGTAAGGAAGTATGCTCTGAGAAAAAAAATTTTAGACATTCCCAATGCCAGGAGTTCACACAGCGTTGCTACGCCCCGAGGAGGGGGCTTAGCTATTGCGGTTTTGTTTTTACTTGGTGTTGGTATTTTCGCTGTGTCTGGCATAGTTTCAACGAATGTTGCCACTGCCCTGTGTGGTGGTGGACTGTTGGTCGCACTTATTGGCTGGATTGATGACTGCCGTAAATTAAGTGTATCTGTAAGGGCTGTTTTTCATTTTGCAGCGGCTATATGGGCAGTATATTGGCTTGGTGGGCTGTCAAATTTATATGTGGGGTTTACAACTATTTCAATTGGCCTTATAGATTCAATATTGGCTGTTGTCGGTATTGTTTGGTTTATCAACCTCTATAATTTTATGGACGGTATTGACGGCATTGCCGGCAGCGAAGCTTTAAGTGTTGGCCTGATAGGTGGAACTCTGACATTGGCTGCTGGCCAACCGGGTTTAGCTACAGCAGCCTGGCTTTTAGCGGCTGCCAGTGCCGGGTTTTTATTGTGGAACTGGCCTCCAGCAAAAATATTTATGGGTGATGTTGGCAGTGGCTTGCTTGGATATAGTTTTGCAGTAATCGCTGTTGGCAGCGAAAAATTAGGGGGTATACCGCTTTTAATTTGGCTGCTTTTGCTAGGAGTATTTATAGTTGATGCAACTGCGACATTACTGAGACGAATATGGCACGGTGAAAGATGGTACGAGCCTCACCGCACTCATGTATATCAACTGGCAGTTCAGGCTGGATTTAGCCATAAACAGGTTACTTTAACCGTTTTAGGTTTAAATATCTTGTTAGCGGCGTTAGCATTAATTTCAATTTTTTGGCCTGGTACTTTATTGTGGGTATTTTTTGCAGGCAATCTTTTGCTTTTGGGCTTGCATGTGTTTCTATTGCGGTTTTTTGGATGCAGGCAAACATTAACGACGGTAGAAGGCAAGAGACAAATTTCGTACATGGATAATAATATTTCATTTTTGATTTTATTTGAACAGGTGGATAAGCATGAGTAAGTTTATCCGGACGGCTTTATTAGTTATTATTGACGCCTTTATTGTAAACCTATCATTGTATCTTGCTTTATGGCTGCGCTTCGAAGGCTTTATCAGACCTATTTACATAAACAATACCTTAAACATCGCGCCCTATGCCACCTGCATCTACATAGCTTCCTTTTATTTTTTTAGGCTTTACAAGCGGCTGTGGCAGTATGCCAGTATCAATGAGCTTTTGGCCATCGTTACAGCCACCTTTACAGGCACTTTGGGCAGCGTTTCCTTCGCCTATTTCCGCATGGCCGGCGGCACTTTTCCCCTGCCGCGCAGCGTTTTTGTGCTGTGGACGATTTTGATTATCGCCCTGGTGGGGCTTTCCCGCCTTTCCTGGCGCCTTTTCCGCGAGTACCGCTTCCCGGTAGCACGCAATGGTGGTCGAGCCGTCCTCATCGTTGGCGCCGGAGACGCCGGGGCCATGGTGGCCCGCGAGTACCGTAACCGCAGCAACGGTTACGGCGGCGAGGCCCACCCCGTGGGCTTTGTCGACGACGACCCCAACAAGCAGGGTCGCATCCTCTATGGCCTACCGGTCCTGGGCACCAGGGAGGATATACCCCGGCTGGTGGAGGAGCTGGGTGTTGAAGAAATTGTAATCGCCATGCCTTCCGTGCGGGGCCGGGTTATCCGGGAGATCGTGGAGATCTGCCACGGCACCGGGGCTGATTTGCGCATCCTGCCGGGGATTTATGATATTTTGGACGGCACCGTGAAGATGGACCCCATCCGCGAGGTGAGGATTGAGGACATCCTGGGCCGGGAGCCGGTCCGGGTGGACCTGGCGGCCATGGCCGGGTATCTCACGGGGGAGACGGTCCTGGTGACGGGCGCCGGCGGCTCCATCGGTTCCGAGCTCTGCCGCCAGGTGGCCGGCTTCGGCCCAGGGCTGTTGATCCTAATGGGCCACGGCGAGAACAACATCTATGAAATCCACCAGGAGCTGAGCCGCGATTATCCGGACGTCCAGCTCGTCCAGGCGATAGTGGACGTGAAGGACGAAGCCGCGGTAGACCAGCTTTTCCGGCAGTACAGGCCGGCGGTGGTTTTCCACGCTGCCGCCCACAAGCACGTGCCGCTTATGGAAATGAACCCCGCCGAGGCCATTAAGAACAACGTCCTGGGCACGCGGGTGGTGGCCCGGGCGGCCGATAAGCATCGCAGCAAGGTTTTCGTCCTGATTTCCACGGATAAAGCCGTCAATCCTACCAGCATCATGGGAGCATCCAAACGTGTGGCGGAGATGGTGGTCCAGGAAATGGCCCGGCGGAGCAGGACCCGTTTCGCGGCCGTGCGTTTCGGCAACGTTTTAGGCAGCCGGGGGAGCGTCGTGCCCCTTTTCCAGCGCCAGATCGCCGCCGGCGGGCCGGTGACGGTGACCCACCCGGAGATGACCCGCTACTTCATGACCATCCCCGAGGCGGTACAGCTGGTCATCCAGGCCGGCGCCCTGGTCCGGGGCGGGGAGATCTTCGTCCTCGACATGGGCGAGCCGGTGAAGATCGTGGACCTGGCGCGGAGCATGATTATCCTGTCCGGCTATGTGCCGGGAAGGGATATTGAAATCGTCTTTACCGGCATCCGGCCCGGGGAGAAGCTTTATGAAGAGCTCCTGACGGCCGGGGAGGGGGTCAACGCCACTTCCCACGAGCGTATCTTCATTGCCCGGCCGGAGGAATTCGACGCCGCCGGGCTGGAACGCTTCCTGGGGCTGGTCTCCCAGCTCGGCTGGCAGGCCGGCATGGCCGGGGTGGAAGAATTGCTGCGCTTGGTCCTGCCGGACTTCCGGGTAGAGAAGGGGCAGGAACTGGTGCAGGTGGGGTAGGTCCACCGGATGGTCTATATATTACCCTTTCACCTTAGGGCGACGCCCAGATTCTTTTACATACATTGAAAGCATGCTCATGAGGGACAAGGCTTCATAGGAGGTACATTCCATGGCTAAAGTACTGGTCACCGGCGGTGCGGGATATATCGGCAGCCATGTGGTCAAGGTCCTGGGGGAGAGGGGCTACCACGTGCTGACCTATGACAGTTTAATTAGCGGCCACCCCTGGGCGGTCTTATACGGCGACCTGGTGGTGGGCGACCTCCTGGACGCCGCCAAGCTGGAAGAAGTTGTCCGGGACTTCCGACCCGACGCCGTCATGCACTTTGCCGCCCACATCGTCGTCCCCGAGTCCGTGGCCCGGCCCTTGAAGTATTACATCAACAACGTGCAGGGCACTTTGAACCTCCTGGACTGCATGAAAAAGGGCGGGGTGGAGAGGCTTATTTTTTCTTCCAGCGCCGCCGTCTACGGCATACCGGAGCGCATCCCGGTGCCGGAAGAAGCCCCGTTGTACCCCATTAACCCTTACGGTCACAGCAAGGCCATGGTGGAGCAGGTGCTCCAGGATCTGGCCGCCGCCGGCGGGATTACATATGTATCCCTCCGGTATTTTAATGTTGCCGGCGCCGACCGGGACGGTAGAATCGGCGAGGGGAAAGAAGACGCCACCCATCTCATCACCCTGGCTACCCGGACGGCGGCGGGCAGGCGGCCCCATTTAAGCGTCTTTGGCACGGACTACCCTACCCCTGACGGCACCTGCATCCGGGACTACATCCACGTCGAGGACCTGGCGGAAGCTCATGTGCTGGCCCTAGAGTATCTGCTGGCCGGCGGCCGGAGCGAAGTATTTAACTGCGGTTACGGCAGAGGCTACTCCGTGCTGGAAGTGATTGCAGCGGCCAAAAAGGTAACCGGCGTGGACTTCCCGGTGCGCTACGAAGGCCGGCGGCCGGGCGACCCGCCGGTTCTGGTGGCCGACGCCCGCAAAATCCGCGAGCGTCTCGGCTGGGTCCCCGCTTATGACGACCTGGAGCGCATTATCTATTCCGCCTGGCAGTGGGAGCGAAAGAGGCCGAAGTTACCTATTTACCGTTAGGTTAGGCAAGAAAAAATTTCCTTTTAGATGGGAGGCGAGCAGGAAAATGAAGATTAACGTAGAACATATATTCTATACTTCCCTACAATATAGCTTTATGGAAAACAGAATAATGATAGGTGTAGTATATGGCTTATAAAGAGTACCGGGATCCCCTATATGGATTTATTGGTTTAACGGAACCCGAACAGATAATAGTTGATTCGGAGCCATTTCAAAGATTGCGTGGGATTAAACAGCTTGGTACTACTTATCTTGTCTACCCTACAGCTAATCACACCCGTTTTGAACATTCCCTTGGTACAATAGAAATTGCCACCCGCATGTTTGATGCCCTTATTAATAATCAAGATAATGTTAGCATACTGGGCTGGAATAAAAATGAGATTACCTACTATCGCCATGTACTGCGTTTTGCCTCTTTACTACATGATCTTGGGCACCCTCCTTTTTCCCATGCTTCCGAAAGTTTATTTCCAGACGGATGGGATCATGAAACATATACTCAAAACATGATACTTAACGTAGAGCCGATTGTGAGTATTATCAATCAAGAACTTGGAGATAACGGAAGTCGAATAGTATCTGAAGTAGCAACCGGGTCGGCGAAAGAAAGAAATCTGGCCTTTTTAAGTGAACTATTAACCGGCGATTTTGGCGCCGATAGGATCGATTATTTGTTACGTGATAGTTATCAACTTGGGGTTGCCTATGGGAAATTTGATGCTCAGAGACTGCTTAATACGCTCCATATTCGTTACAGTTCCGAAAAAGAAGGGCCGGAGTTGGCAGTAGAAGATGGCGGAGTACATTCTGTTGAGGGATTTTTACTGGCAAGATACTTTATGTTTCTTGATGTTTATTTTCATAAAACCAGGCGAATAATGGATATACACCTGACGGAATTTTTACGTTCCCTTCTTCCCGGCGAGAAATACCCCAAGAACCTGAAAACTTTTTTGAAGTGGGATGATAACCGGGTAATGGAATTTATAAGAAAGAGCAAAGATAGTCCCCATACCGGGAGATTACTAAAAAGGCAGCATTACCGGGTAGTATCTGAAACAACAGATCATCCTCAACCAGAAGAAATCGAACGTTTTGATTGGCTTAAAAGCGAACTGGAAAAGAATTATGATCCGGAAATTCTGCGTTTCGATGAAGCCAGGAAGAATCCTTATAATTTTACTCAACCCCCCATCTTCGTATTTTGGCGAAAAAAATATCATCCTTTACATAAACGATCTCCTTTGGCAAACAACTTGCGTAAGATACAAAAAATGCGCATATATACCCGTCCTGATTTTAGAGAAGTCGTGGAAGACTTTTGCAATACATTTTTAAATAAACGAGAACAGAGGAGGTAGTTTTTCCATGGATACCATGCAAAGAATGGCTCTATTGGTCTATTTAGTCATGAAAGGGCAGGAGCGGGTCAATGCGGTTGGTCATACCTTGATTCAAAAATTATTCTATTTACTCCAGAACGGCAAGGGTGTTCCCCTTGGTTATAAATTCAGGTTATATCATTATGGTCCCTATTGCAGCGAATTATGGGGTGACCTTAATAGCTTAAAAGAATATGGCTACTTAACTATTTCTGCAAATGAGTCCGGGTGGGGATATGAAATAAGGATATTACCTGAAGGCAGGCGATTTGTAACCGGGCAGGGAGTAGCTGAAGAGATCCGCAAAAAAGTAGATGGTTTATTAGAAGTTTTAGGAGGACAACCTGTAAGACGTTTGGAAGCACTGGCTACAGCACACTATATTTTTCAGGACTTACGGAAGGCAGGTTTATTACCTGATGAGGACAAAGTCGTCTACCATGTTTTAAAGCTCAAACCCCATCTTAAGGAAAATGAAGTAAAGGAAGCCTTTCGCCAGATTAAAAAGCTGATTTAAGAGCGACATTGGTTGCGGTTTCAGGGCATCCTATCAACCCTTACGGTCACAGCAAGGCCATAGTGGAGCAGGTGCTACAGGACCTGGGCGCCGCCGGCGGGATAACCTATATATCCCTCCGGTATTTTAATGTTGCCGGAGCAGACCGAGACGGGAGAAACGGCGAGGGGAAAGAAGGCGGTACCTACATCCGCGACTACATCCACGTCGAGGACCTGGCGGCAGCCCACGTGCTGGCCCTGGAGCACCTGGTGGCCGGCGGCCGGGCGACCCGCCGGTCGTGGTGGCGGACGCAGGGAAAATCCGTGAACCTCTCGGCTGGGTGCCGGATTACCACGACCTGGAGGGCATCATTTACTCCGCCTGGCAGTGGGAGAAGAAGCGGTAAGGGATTTGTATCACTACGTGTTGGTGTGGTGATAAATAATGTCCAACATTTTTCCCTCCTTGCATGAACAGAAAATTCTGATCCGAATCATATCGAAATTTATTATAATAAAACAAGACGGGTTCGGCTGCATTTTTGCCGGCAGGCGCAGGAACTCGCTTTTACTAATTTGAGGGAGTGTCATAATGCAGATTTATCAGGTTGAAAGAAACGATTTTTGCCCCTGCGGCAGCGAGCGCAAGTACAAAAAATGCTGCCTTCCGGCCGTGGAGGAGGCCACACGGGCTGTGGGCCGCGCAGTCGGGCCAAACCTTACAGCCTATGGTAAAGAAGTGGTAAATACTCTTGGATTTATCTGCGGCCTTAAATGGGATGAAGGGGCGCGGCCTCCTGAATTTGAACGGGTAGGACGGCTTTTAAAGGAGGCATGGGAAGAAGAGGAAGAAGCCATGGAAGAACCGGGTGGTGAAAGGCTGGATGGGATAAGCAGCAGGTTTGCAAAACTGCTGCGCGAAAAGCCCTGCCTGCGCTTGGTTCGGATACCCCCGGACTTCCTGTTGGAGATAGAAGCGCATCAGGAAACGGACGAAGAATTAAAACAGTGCATTGAGGGAGTCGTGTCGGGGCTGGCCGACGACGAGGATTTTGTCTACAGTTCTATCGTCGACCTGGCCTATTCGCTGCATTTTGATAGCTTTTCGGACGAGGAACTGAAGGCCCTGTTTACCGGCCTGGGGTGGCTTGTCGGCAAAGATACGCGGTACGGTTTTATCGAGGTCGTCCTGAGCGTAACCATGGAAGAGTTTGAGGAAGCGATGGAGAAGATAGAAGCCTTTGAGAGTTCCGCAGACGAAGAGGACGAAGCGGCTGTACGGGAGTTGATGGATTTTCTTCAGGAAAACACTGTCTTTGGCGAGTATTTTTACACCAAGCTACTCAAAGATACCGTTCCTGCCATGCGGGCCATTGAGGAAGGGAAGATAAATCTCGTCCTACCTTTGTATGCCGTGCTGCGGGGGATTTATAAATATATCAACGAGGTGCTGGCCAACCTGCCCCGGGCTTTTATCAAAAAGGTTATTGACGAGGACCTGTTCCGATTTGACTGGATAGGGGCGTGCCTCTGGGAGGATGGGGAGGCCAAATACTTTTTGCCCGAGATTTTCCGGGTTTTAAGCGAACATGCCGGGCAAGAAGAAGATAAGTCACTGGCTATGGCGCTTGAAAGGCTGCTCTTTGCGTCGCAGGTCGGTGTTGTCATAAACAACCCGGATTTGATAGAGAGGCTTTATTTGCTGTGCCTGTATAAATTCATAGACGGTATGCTTACAACCTTACCGGGAACTGAGATGAATTTCAATGGCCTTGAGGATTTGCTCGACGAAGAAAAGGTCGCTCGTTACGCGGAAAGTCTTAAGGAGAAGGGGCTGGAGAAGGAAGCGAACTACGTGTTGGAGCAGTTCCGGACGCTGGGACGTGAGGCGAAAGATAAATATGATGCGGGAATCGCCGGGATGGTAAAACGGCTTTGTATCCAGGGATAACAAAGTATATACTATGGAAAATCGGCCTTAGAGAAAGAACACCGGTTGATCTGCAGGTTGATGGGGAGGTCTGGAAGGCCGGCGGGCCTGCCCACCTGAAGATTGCGGCGGTCCCTGGGGCTATGCCAGTTTGTTGGATATTCTCCAGGACCCCGGCCATCCGGATTATGAAGATATGCGGGCCTGGGCGGGAGAAGATTTCGACCCCGCGCGAAGGGGTCAACGCTACTTCCCACGAGCGCATTTTCATTGCCCGGCCGGAGGAATTCGATGCCGATTTGCTTAAACACTTCTTGGGGCTTGTTTCCCAGCCCGGCTGGCGGGCCGACATGGCCGGGGTGGAAGAACTGCTGCGCCTGGTATGTCTTTTAATTATTACCGCAGGTCTCTTTTTATTTTTGTTGACAACGAAAAGTTTCTGGTTACCGTTTGCAACCGGCTGGCATCAGGCCATTGTCGTAACTTCTCCTTACCACCTGCGGCGCACCAGACCGGCTTTTAACAATGTATTTCGGGGCAGCGGCATCCGCTTGAGCTTCTACGGAGAGGAGGGCCCGTGGCTGGATCCTACCCGCTGGTAGCTCCAGGACCGGGGGATAGAAGTGGTGGGCCTGGATATCCTTAGAACTGGACTGGCGCCCACAGGTGACGCTGGAGGAAGGACTTAAACGCACTGCCGCCTGGTCTCTTTCTTCTTTTACATATTTGTCGGGATCGGTGCCGGCCCATACTTCTTTATGCAGCCCCCAGAGATGCTCGGCATAGCTTTTAGGTTTGGGTTCAATTATCGCTTTTTTCCCGTTTACCTTGATGATAATTTCGTCGCCTTCCTTTAGGCCCAGCTGTTTTCTTATTTCAGCAGGCAACACCATCTGACATCTCGCGCCCAGTTTAACAGTTTTTATAATGTCCAACGTTTTCCCTTCTTTCATGAATAATAAATTTTGATCTGAGTCATATTAAATAAATTATGATAAAACAAGACGGATTCGGAAATCATTTTACCCGGTTCCCTGTGGTGTTTCAACGTCGCTGGGGCAGAGCGGGAGGAGCGCATGCGCTACGAAGGCCGGCGGCCGGGCGACCCACCGGTCCTGGTGGCTGACGCTCGCAAAATCCGCGAACGTCTCGGCTGGATCCCCGCTTATGACGACCTGGAAGGCATCATTTACTCCGCCTGGCAGTGGGAGAAGAAGCGGTAAGGGATTTGTATCACTATGTGTTGATGTGGTGATAAATAAACCTCAGTGGTAGGCAGGACTTGACTGGTTGCTGCAAATTTAAAGACCGGCATTGTTTAAAACAGCCGGTCTTTAAAAGTCAGAGGCGATCTTATACCTGGGGGCGGCGCATCAATGTTTAATATCAAGGACCTTCAACAGTTCATCCTCGCTGGTGATGTCCAATATTTTTTCCGCCAGGTCATCCAGTTGCTCTACTGATAAAGTCTTTATCTTCCCTTCCACTTCAGAAGAAATGGTACCCAGGCGTTTCCTTAGCTGTCTTAAAAGTATTTCCTGCCTGCCTTCCTGCCTGCCTTCCTGCCTGCCTTCCTGCCTGCCTTCCTGCCTGCCTTCCTGCCTGCCCTGCTGCCAGCCCTTTAAATGCCAGGAAGTGGTCAATTCCATAACCCTTTGCACCTCCTCGGGTTGGAGTTCTTCCGGCAACTTCTCTTGCAAGGTTTTTTCTTCTTCGGGGTTTAATACCAGGTAGCTTTCAAAAAAGGCGGTTATCAGTTCCATCCTTGCTGGGTCCAACTGCATCCGTGTCAACAGGCGTAAAAACTCGATCTTTACCTGTACCCGCTCCCGGGGCGAATAGTCCATCTTGCTTAACAACGCCGCTGCTACCGGGTTGGTGCTGCCCAGGTACTGCCGCCAGGGCAGTTTTTTTAGCTGTACTTTGTAAAACTCGAACTGCAGGACCTTGAGAAAAGGAAACTCTACTTCGTGCCGGTTGGTTTCTTCTAACTTGCTGTCATGGGCAAAGACGGCGATGGGCAGCACCCTTTTCTGGTGTTTTTCGTAAAGCCGGCTGAAGTAAATGAACATGCGCCGGGCGAAGTCGGCTTGCCGGTAGGCCTGGGGCTCGATGTGGACCAGGACGCAGCCTTCTTCGCCTTTGACTTTTACTTCCGCCAGGATATCCACGTAGTGCTTGTCGCCGGCGGTAATATCGGTAATGACCTCCTGGCTTAAAAACCTGGTATCCGAATAGTCGATTAAAGCATGGGCTTCAGGGAAAAAGAGCTCCATAAACTCCCGTAAAAAGGTGGTCAGAAGTTCCTTGAACAGGCGGTCGTGATCAACGGGCATTGGCGGTTGCTCCTGTTTTTCTTTATTTTACCTGAGAGGGCCTGGGTTGAGCAAGGGTTAGTTATTTAATTTTATGCTGCAAAAAATGATTGGTAACTATAATCCAATGGCTCGGAATGTATGTTATTATAGAAGTAACAACGGATAGTTTGCCTATTAGGGAATGAAAAGGAGTTAACAGGATGCATATTTATCAGGTTGAAAGAAACGAAATGTGTCCTTGCGGCAGCGGGCGCAAGTACAAGAAATGCTTTCTTCCGGCTGTAGAAGAGGCTCAGCCTGAAACCGGCAAGGCTGCGGCGCGAGCGGGAAAAGCAGCTGGCGGGGTATCTATCCTCCCGGGAAAACCTGGCAGGGGTTGCCGGCAAGCTGGAAGAAGACGAACAGAAGTTACTGAGGTACCTGTTGCAGAAGGGGGGCTCCAGCCGGCTGAACGCCGTTACCCGTATTTTCGGGTCTATGCAGGGGGACGGGTTCTTCTGGCAGGACGAGCCTCCCGCTTCTACCCTGGGCCGGTTGTGGTCAAAGGCCCTGGTAATGGTGGGCAAGGCGGATCTTGAAGGCAAGCGGGTCAAAATTGCCACTATACCTGTTGAACTGCGGCAGCTTCTTAAGGACATACTGGGAGACAGGTAAGAGGAAAAGGGTGGATGAGGCTTATTATGGACGAAAAAGATATGATAACCGGTTTAACGGAGGTATATATCCGCCAGCTGGCAGGCGAGCAAAGTTTTGAGCGCGGGATGAATTACTATTTAAACGGGGCCATCCGGGAGCCCATGCGGCAGGGGACGCATCTGTGGGGGAAGTGTGAAGGTTCTCAAGACGAACCCTACAGCGTTGGTGTCGTGCTGGGGGAAAGCGGCATCACCCAGGCCTATTGCTCCTGCCCCCGGGGCGGTTTCTGTAAACACATTGTAGCCCTTTTACTTACATATATTCACGAACCGGAAATCTTCCTCGATATTGATTCTTTGAAAGCCGGGCTTGCCTCTTTAAGTAAAGAAGTACTTGTAGCGTTAATAATGAAAATGATACAGAGGGAGCCTTCAATGCTGGGGTTGGTAGAAGGAGCGGTTGCCATGCCGTCCGGAGGCCCTTTAGAAATTGATACCGTACGTCGCCGGGTGCGGCGGGCCCTGCGCTATGATGACCCTGACTATATTGTGATAGAACTGCGGGATATTTTGCAGATCATAGACAAGCTGGCGGAGAAAGGCGAATGGAAGGGAGCAGGAATAGTTTACCGGGAAGTGCTGGACGGCCTGGTAACGAGTTATGAGGATGACCTGTATGGAATCGATTATGAGGGTATAATCGCTTCTTTCGCCAATGAATGTGTGGAAGGTTTATGGGAATGCCTGGAAAAAGGTATTATCGATAATGAAACACGCCGGGATTGGCTGGCAACCCTTTTGGATGCGGAACTGGTTGATATAAGGCTGGGGGGCGTAGACTTTGCTTACGAAGCTTTTGACGTCATTCTCTCGCACGCTAATGAGGAAGAATGGGCGCTCCTGGAGGAAAGAGTTCGTGAGCTTATAGAGAAAAATGATGGCTGGGAAAGGGAGAAACTGGTAAACGTCCTGGTGGCATGGCGGGAAAAATACGGCCGGCCTGATAAAGCCCGCAGCATTATTCGCGAACTGGGCACGGTAGAGCAACGCATGTTCCTGCTGGTACAAGAGGGAAAAGCCGGAGAGGCAGTGGCCGTGGCAAAAGAACATTTCGTAAAAAAGCCCGGTATAATACTGAATCTTGCCCGGGTGCTGGATGATGCCGGCGAGGGGGTATATGGTGCTGAATTATTAACACAACTCGCAAAGACGGAAGACTCCCATCCGGACTATTTAGAATGGCTGGCTGAATATTACCGTAAGAATAGTAACCTGGATGCGGCTTTAAAATGGAGCTGGCATTTTTCCAGCAAAGCCCGTCAATTAAATCGTACGCAGCTTTATATGAGACAGGCGAAAAACTTGGCGTTGGGGAAGAAGTGCGCACAAGGGTACTTAAAGAACTGGAAGATAAAAATAACTTCGGTAAGCTTATTGAGATCGCCTTGCATGAAGGAGACGTCAGGAGGGCGTTGGAGCTTTTACCTCGCGTTCATGGCTATGGTTGGCGTGATTATCGGGGAGAAGTGGCCAGGGCGGCTGAAGCGGAACAGCCCCTGGATGCCATAGAGCTGTATCAGGAAATGGCATTGCGGGCTATCAGCTGGCGCCAGCGTAAACACTATCGCCAGGCAGCGGAATTTCTGCGCCGGATAAAAGGTCTTTATGAGCGCCTTGGTAAGGGCGGGGAATGGGGAAAATATCTGGATGCCCTGAGAAAAGAATATGCCCATCTACCGGCTCTGCTTGACGAATTAAATAAGGCGGGTTTGTAGTGCTGGCCCTGGAGTATCTTTTGGACGGCGGTGGGAGCGATGTGTTCAACTGCGGCTACGGCCGGGGCTATTTCGTCCTGGAAGTGATTGCAGCGACCAAAGAGGTGACCGGCGTGGACTTCCCGGTGCGCTATGAGGGCCGGCGCCCGGGCGATTCGCCGGTCCTGGTGGCCGACGCCCGCAAAATCCGCACTCATATGGGCTGGCAGCCTGCATATGACGACCTGGAGTACAGCTTTATTGTCTCTGCGTTCATTAAACGGAGTGGGTACGGCTATGGTACGGTGATGTTTGCCCTGGCCAGTTAAGTGCAATTTAACGAGGGGATAAGTCCTACTGTACCGGCAGCTGGCCGTGCCTGCTGCAGCCATACCGCTGTAACAACTCTAATATGAGCGCATTATTTATTAGTATTTATTACGGGGTGGAAATTAAGTATCTGCGCAGGGTATAATATAGACTGTTGGTGGTAAACCAATTATTAGGGGTATGCGTATTAAAGTGGAAAACATATTGGCCCTTCTCGAACAAGGGGCAACAATTAAGGAGATTCTGGAAGATTATCCTGATCTGGAACCCGATGATATTAGAGCTTGTTTAGCTTATGCTCGCGCTTTAGTCGCCAATGAAAGCCTGGAAGCTGTAAATGTGGAGGTAGCCCGTTGAGTTGCCTTCCTTTAGGCCCAGCTGTTTTCTTATTTCAGCAGGCAACACCATCTGACATCTCGCCCAGTTTAACAGTTTTTATAATGTCCAACGTTTTCCCTTCTTTCATGAACAAAAAAATTTGATCTGATCATATCAAATTTATTATGATAAAACAAGACGGGTTCGGAAATCATTTTACCCGGTTCGGACAGCACTGGTTCGGTCGCTGCAGGATTGATGAGGTTACAGGAGGTACATATCATGACCAAAGTACTGGTAACCGGCGGGGCGGGGTACATAGGCAGCCACGTGGTGAAGGCCCTGGGGGAGAAGGGTTATAAGGTTCCGACCCACGAGGCGTTTGGGCAGGAAGCCTTTGTATGACGACCTGGAGGGCATCATTTACTCCGCCTGGCAGTGGGAGCGAAAAAGGAGCGGTCATTCCGTTAGACGCTGAGTTTTAATACAGGGATTTCAGCAACCTGTTCTTTTGAGACTGCCGGCAAATGTTTAAGGGCAAGAACCTTCAACAGTTCATCCTCGCTGGTGATGTCCAGTATCTTTTCCGCTAGGTCATCTAGCTGCTCCACTGATATTCAACAAGACGTATGGCCTTCGGCAAAGCGCTCCCAAAAGGGTGCTTTACATCGAAGATCACTTCCTTTACAATAGAATATAAAGTAAAGGAAAATGAGGTGAGAACGGTGCCTATTGCTAAGATATCAGCTAAAGGCCAGGTAACTATCCCGGCAGAAATACGCAAATTTTTAGGTGTCACACCGGGTACGCATCTTCGCTTTGTGATCCGGGGCGATACTGTCCAGATTGAAAAAGGTAGTGGGGGGATAGCCGCTCTGAAGGGTAGCGTACCGGTTGCTGGGGAACAAGATTTTATGGCGGTACGTCAGCACGTCATGGGGGAGGTGGCCAGCGAAATTGCCGGGGAAGGCAAAGACAATTGACGCCAACATCATACTTCGTTTTCTCTTAAATGATAACCCAGAGAGGGCTGAGCGGTGTTCAGCCCTTTTACAAAGAGTTGAAAGCGGGGCAGAGCAAGTATTTTTACCCGACCTGGTCATTGCTGACGTAGTATGGACATTGGAAAAGTTTTATCGTCAACCCAAAGCGAGGATAAAAGAATTATTACTTCCCCTATTATCTCTCCGGGGTATGCGGCTTTCCAGCAAGTCGGTGGCTAGGAAAGCGTTGGAGTGGTATGTAGAAAAAAATGTGGATTGGACGGATGCTTTTATTGCCGCCAGTATGGTAGCCGGAAACCGGATAGAGATATATTCTTACGATCGTCATTTTGATAAGTTTCCGGAAATTAAGAGGATTGAGCCCTGATATCTTGTTATATTTTTTGCCTTACTGATCCGGGTGAGCATGTTCTCCAATAATACTCGTAAACTGATAGCCTGCTCCGCCTGGCAGTGGGATCAGGTAAGGACCCTGTAGGGTAGTACGGTTGATGCCGGCGCGTAACGGCCGGACACAAGCATTTTTCATGGAGGACAATATGGCGCGCAAATTGCCTAAATACCTGAAGGCTGATATTGAACGCGGCTTTATTCTGGCCTACTATGAACTGGTGAGGGGCTGTAGAGTAAGCCTGGATATTCCCGGGGAAAATATTGTGCCGGTAGTGGCCTTTGCCCAGAAACCGGGGGAATTTTACGGCATGGATTTTTCCAGTACATACCACTTTGCAGAAAAAGAGAAGCTGCAAACAAGGGTACGCCGGGTGCAGAAAAAAGTTGCCGCTCTCCAGCGCTATGCAGAGTTTGCGGCATCGCAAAGGGAAATGAAATACCAGGTGGTCTATGAGATTTGGTGTTTCATGCCGCCCAACAAATTAGTGCTTGAAACAGTGAGTAAAGCCAGAGAAGAGGGAATGCCGGTAGAACTGGTATCCGTACAGGAGGTACATGAACGCATAAAGCAGGTAGCCCTTCTCGAACCCCTGGACAAGGACATTATTTACGAGAATGCTTTCCTGTGGGCGGTGAGTCTTTTCCGTGATGCCGGCGCCTGGAAATAGCCGGATAGCCTATTAGGAAAAGAAGCAACTAAAATAACCGCAGGGATAGGGTGGGTATGATTATGCCGGATTTAATAGAACTAATCGTTTTGGCGGCAGGAAAGACGAATCTGCGCTGCCTCCGGTTACCGGAACGGGAGATTATTATCTTGCGGCCGGTCGGAGGCGTCAGGGATGAAACGGAGGGAGAAATCCTCAGGGTCATCCCTAATAAAGAATGGGAATACAAGAAGCATACTTATCTTTCTGGTAAAGTCATCGATTCTTACATAGACGGTTCCGTATTAACACCTGTTCCCCTGAGACTGTACTCGCATGGCACCTGGGATTCTTTTTATTACTTTGCCGAGCTGTGGGAAATTGATCCGGACCGGGAGTTGCCTTCGTCTTTACCTGAGTGGGTAATGGCTGTTCTGAAAGCAGGTTCCCGTGAGGTATTTGAAATGGAGCAAATTATCCCAGGGGCGAACCCTGAGGAAATGGAGGACCCAATATCCCTGGCGGTTGAATATGCTCATCAGGGCAATATTGATAAAACGTGGGAAATTTTGCAGGGGTGCCTGACCAAAGACCTGCGCTGCATTGATGCCTTTGTCCACCTGGGCACATATACATTGGGAGATGGACGCAGCACTTGGCAGGCAGAAAAAGCGATGAAACATTACCTGGCAGGGGTTAGCATCGGCGAGCAGGCCCTGCCGCCAGGATTTAACGGTCTGCTGCCCTGGAGCTGGATAGATAATCGTCCTTTTCTGCGCGCCCTGCACGGGCTCGGCCTCTGCCAGTGGCGCCTGGGCCATTTTGATGCCGCCCGCAAGACATTCTGGCGCATTTTAATGTTTGATCCGATGGATGCCCTGGGATGCCGGTTTATTCTCCCGGATGTAGAAAAGGGTCGCGAATACCTCGCAGCTATGGAGGAGGAAAATAGGCCTTATTAGAGGCGATCCACGTCCTGGCCCTGGGAGCCATGGTTATTAACATGCAGCCGGGGCAGCGTGGTACCTTTATTCCAGCGCCAGATTGCCGCCGGCGGCCCGGTGACGGTAACCCACCAGGAGATGACCCGTTTCTTTATGACCATCTCCGAGGCGGTGCAGCTCGTTATCCAGGCCGGGGCTTTAGTGAAAAGCGGGGAGATTTTCGTTCTCGACATGGGCGAGCCGGTGAAGATATTGTACCTGGCGCTGAGCATGATAATCCTTTCCGGCTGTGTGCCGGGGAGGGATATTGTCTTGACAAAGGGGACCACCTTATTCTACGAAAAACTTCTGGTAGTCATGAAAGGGCAGGAGCGGGTCAATGCGCTTGGTCATACCTTGATTCAAAAATTATTCTATTTACGACATTGGTTGCGGTTTCAGGGCATCCTATCAACCCTTACGGTCACAGCAAGGCCATAGTGGAGCAGGTGCTACAGGACCTGGGCGCCGCCGGCGGGATAACCTATATATCCCTCCGGTATTTTAATGTTGCCGGAGCAGACCGAGACGGGAGAAACGGCGAGGGGAAAGAAGGCGGTACCTACATTCGCGACTACATCCACGTCGAGGACCTGGCGGCAGCCCACGTGCTGGCCCTGGAGGCCCTGGAGCAGTGCAGCCCTACGGCGGCCTATAACCTGGGCAGCGGCCGGGGCTATTCGGTCCTGGAGGTAATAAAAGCGGCAGAAAAGGTGACGGGGCAGAAAGTACCTTACCGTTTCGGTCCCCGGCGACCCGGCGGTGCTGGTAGCCTCGGCAGAAAAAGCTATTGAAGAGCTGGGGTGGCGGCCGCGATATACAGAACTGGAGGACATCATTGCTACGGCCTGGCAGTGGCACCGCCGCAGGCCGCGGGGATTTAAAGGTTGAGTTATACCAGGGTCATAGGGGATCAGATGCGGCAGGATGGTGAGGTATCTAAAGAAGAAGAAACAGATACCAGATTGAGTTGGAGACGTTTTTGGGGTATAATTACAGAATTATAATTGATATTAACCTCGGGCCTTAGGAGTGATGGCATTGATACAGGTTAAGAGAAGAGTAGAGCCAGGCGGAAAAATTACCATTGGAGAAGTATTGAAAATGGCCAAAATTAAACCTGGTGATTGGGTAGAGATTATCCCGGGTACGAACAAGATAACCATTAAGCTGACTAAACGTAGTAAATCAAAAGGTGCTGTCCTGGCGGCTGCGGGTATCTTAAAGGACCATCCTGAATTGGTTGAGGAGATGTTACGCATCAGGGAGGAAGAAGATGATCGATCAGGGGTCGTACCCGAATAAATATGTGGTCGATACTAACATAATTATTTATACACTGGCAGGAGTAAAAGCAGCAGTTTGGGCAATGAAGAAACTAGAAGACGACGATATAGAAGTCTATTATTCAACAATAGTCGAGGCAGATCAAATGGACCTCTATTCTAAAAGGATTACAGGTTATTCGATGCAGAAATATCTGACCCGGGAACTGGTCATTGAGGCCCTGCAGATGGCCATCACCAACCGCCGTCCCGGCCGGGGGCTGGTCATCCACTCCGACAGAGGTAGCCAGTATGCGAGTTACGATTATCAGCAACTGCTCCAGCAATATGGTTTTATCTGTTCCATGAGCCGCAAAGGAGATTGTTGGGACAATTGTCCTATGGAAAGCTTCTTCAAGACACTGAAGACAGAACTCGTATACCATCGCCGTTTTAAAACCCGGGCAGAAGCGAAACTGGAAATCTTCGGAGTATATCGAGGTTTTTTATAACCGTCTCAGGTTACATTCGGCCCTTGGGTATGAGACACCGGAAGAATTCGAGAAAAACTATGATAACCGGATAAAAGTGGCTTAAGTTGATGTTCTATTTACCGGGGGAAGTCTATATAGTTACACGCGCGGTAAAGTTCGCCCCGTGGCTGCCGATATATTGGTATGAGGCTGATATTTACGGGGTGAATAATGGTGCGCATCACCAACCGCATGCTCGGGCAGAACGTGGTCCGCAATATCAACCGCAACCTGGATAATATGTACCGCACCCAGGAGCAGATGTCCACCGGCAAGAGGGTCAACCGTCCTTCCGACGACCCCATCGTCGTCGCCAGGGTCCTGGCCTTTAAGACTTCTATTGCCGCCAATGACCAGTATAAAAAGAACATGGAAGACGCCAGGGGCTGGCTCGACGCCTCGGAAAGGGCCCTGGGCATGGCTACCGACGTGCTCCAGCGCGCCAGGGAGCTGGCGGTTTACGGTTCTAACGGGACCATGCCCGAGGAATCCATGCGGGCTTTGGGACAGGAAGTAGATCAACTCCTCGACGAGATGGTGCAGGTCGCCAACACTTCTTACGGCGGCCGCTACGTGTTTGGTGGTACTTATACCACGGCCACCCCGTTTGTAAAGGTCAGTGATACCACCAGTCCGGACTATCCTGTAAGGTATGAAGGCAATTCAGGGCGTTTAAATTGGGAAATGGCCCCGGAAGTGGTTGTTGCCGTTAATGAAGACGGCGAAAAAATATTTAAAAATGCTATTAAGGATAACGCCGGCGTAACAAGTTCCATTTTTGACTTATTAACCGAGTTGCGTGACGCCCTTAATAATGGTAATAATACCGCCGTCTCCAATACCCTGGGCAAGTTCGACCAGGCCATCGACCACATCCTGAACATCCGCGCCACCATGGGCGCCAAGAGCAACCGCCTGGAGATGGCCATGTCCCGCCTGGACGATACCCAGATCGGCCTTACCTCCACCATGTCTAAGCTGGAAGACGTGGATCTGGCCGAAACGGTAATGAATTATAAAAACCGGGAAAACGTCTACCGGGCTTCCCTGGCTACAGGGGCCATGGTCCTGCAGCCGAGCTTGATCGACTACCTGCGCTGATACTGCCCTTAACCCTCTTTTTCAACCGGGTATAAAGGGAAGGGGAACCGGGGTTGAATATTAAACGCAAAACCGGACTCATATTGCTGCTGGCAGCGGTAGCAATATTTTTTTCCTGCCGCACGGCCCTGGCGGCCACGGCGCCGCGGATTACCAGTATTACCCCGGCGAACGGGCCGATGACCGGCGGCACGTGGGTGACCATCAACGGCTCTTACTTTGCCGCCGGGGCTCAAGTTTATTTTGGCGATGAACCGGCCGTAGAAGTAAATTTTAGCAGTTCCAGCAAGCTTTACGCAAAGACGCCTGCGAGCGACTCATCCGGCGCGGTGGACGTCAGGGTGGTCAATCCCGACGGCCAGGAGAACATTAAGCTGGCCGGATTTCTCTACGACCCTGTGGTAACTGAAGTTATCACAGGAGAAGAGGGGCGAACCGGGAGCACCACCGGCGGCCAGGCAATTACCGTCAAGGGCAGCGGCTTTCAAAACAACCTGGTCCTGTACATCGGCAGCAACCCGGCCACGGAAGTGACCGTATCTCCCGACGGTAAGACCATCACCGCCCTGACGCCGCCGGGCACGGCTGGGAAAGTGGCGGTGAAAGTGGTCAACCCCGACGGCGGTACCGGCATTTTGCCGGCGACCGACGCGAATACCTTCACCTACCGCTTGAGCCGGCCGGAGATAACCAGCGTTTCCCCTGCCAGGGGCACGTGGCTGGGCGGCACGGAGGTTGTCATCCAGGGCCAGGAATTAAGTGCGGAAGGTGTCGTCCGTTTCGGCGGCGTCCCGGCAACCATCAAGCAGGCCAACGGCATCACCGGGCTGGTGGTGGTGACGCCGCGCGGTTCTGTGGGCGTCCAGGACGTCACCATCACCAACCCCGACGGCCAGACGAGCCCCGTTACTGACTATACAAAGTTCGAGTTTATTATCACCCCTGTCGTTGATGCAATTACACCGAATTACGGCAGCCCCCAGGGAGGGACGGAAGTAACTATAACCGGGAGCAATTTCCCGGCTATAGATAAAATAGGCGTCACCTTCGGGGGGGTAGCGGCCACAGTAGAAGATGTGCAAGATGGATATATAAAGGTAACAACTCCCCAAAATGCCCCCGGCACGGTGGCCGTAAAGGTGTACGACACTACCGACCCCGAAAAGTCTTACACGGTGCTGGAGGGTTTCACCTATGTGACGGACAAGAGCAGCCCGGTTATTACCAGGATTACCCCCAACGCCGGCAGTAAAGACGGGGGCACGGAGGTCACCATCGAAGGCAATGACTTTCGCTCCGGCGTGGACGTCCCGTTAAAGGTAAAGTTCGGCAGCGTCTATGCCGAACAGGTAACGGTAAAAAGCACGACCGAACTCCTGGTTGTCGCCCCCCCCAGCCCGGTGACCGGGCCGGTGGACGTGACGGTAGAAAACCCCGACGGGGGCAAGGCCTCGTATGCTGATGGCTTTACCTACCTGGCGCCGGAACGGGTGCTTTTAATCACCAGCATCACGCCGAACCGGGGTTCCATGGAAGGTAACACCCCGGTTGTCGTTACCGGGGCTAATTTTCTCGACCCGAACGATCCCTCTGTCGATAGCGTTGAGCTCACCATCGGCGGCAACGTGGTAAAAAGCCTGGAATGGGACCCGGAGAATAAAGCGTATCAAGCCGTTACTCCTGCCGGCTACGGCACCCAGGACGTCGTTTTAATAATCAAACGCTGGCAGGAAGGTAATTTAATCACCGAAAAAGCGATTTTGCCCGGCGGTTTTACCTATAAAGTGCCGGAAAGCAAACCGCGGATCACTGGAGTAGAGCCTGCCGGGGGTCCCCTGGCGGGCGGCACCCTGATCCGCATTTACGGCAGCGACTTCCGGGCGCCCCAGGCCGGGGAAACGGTCCAGGTTTATATCGGCAACCTGCCGGCCACCAATGTCCAGGTAGTCAGCAGCACGGAGATCACCGCCGTCACACCGGCGTCGCCGGCGACGGGCATCCGGGATGTGACGGTCATCAACCCGGATCTCGCCACGGCGATTTTGCCCAATGGCTTTACCTACGTCGCCAGCGCCATGACCATCGTCAGCGTGACCCCCGACAAGGGGCCGGTTGACAGGCAGACCCTGATCACCATTACCGGCGCTAACTTCAACCAGGATAAAGACGAGCAGGACAATATCTACATCGTGGTAGAATTAGGCACCCAGGAAGATGGCTTTTTACCTGCCACCAGTGTCGTTGTCAGCCAGGACGGTTCTACCATCACGGCCCTGACGCCCATTACCACCGCCGGCACCAAGGACGTGGTGGTGCGCAACCGCTTCGGCAGCGCTACCCTGTCCCAGGCCTTCACCTATTACGTACCGTCCAGCAAACCGGAGATTACAGGGGTATATCCCGCGACGGGGCCGACCACCGGCGGCACGGCCATCACCATCTACGGCGAGAGGTTCCAGTCCAAGGCCACCGTCACTATCGGCGGGAAGGCAGCTACCGGGGTAGAAGTGGTCAGCCCGGCGGAAATCCGCGCCGTGACGCCTGCCGGGCAGCCGGGCAAGCAGGACGTAGTGGTCACCAACCCCGACGGCGGCCAGGCGACACTGCCGGAAGGATTTATCTATATCAGCCACCCGGTGCTTGAGAACGTCTCGCCCGCCCGCGGCAGCGTCGAGGGCGGTACCATTGTCACCCTGCGCGGCACGGATTTTTACCCGGGCATGCAGGTGTACTTCGGCAGTATCACGGAAGTGGTATACGGTACCGTTTCCGGGAGCTTTTACTGGCAGGTGCCGGCGGCGGACGTCCAGGTCATCGACGCGCAGGCGGCCAAAATCCGCCTGCCGGCGTGGCCGGAGGGCGTCGCCTTTCATAACGGCGCCAAAGTGGACATCGCGGTTGTAAATAGCGACGCATTTTTAAGCAGCGACGGCGGCAGCTATATAGCCGGCGGCATATTTACTTACTACCAGCCCTTAACCTCCCCCCGGGTGGACCAGGTTACACCCAATTTCGGGCCGGTCCAGGGGGGCAATGAAGTCCTCTTGAGCGGCAGCGGTTTCCAGCCGGACGTTAAGGTCTATTTCGGCTGGGAAGAAGCCCGGGTACTTGAGGTGACCCCCAGCCTTATCCGGGTGAGCGCCCCGGCCAACGCGGCGGGCCTTTACGACATCACGGTGGTCAACGTTTACGATACAGGCGTCTTTATTAAGGAAGACGCCTACGAGTACCGCCAGCCCCTGACCTCGCCGAAGATAACCGGCGTCTTCCCCTCCATGGGGCCGGTCCAGGGGGGGACCCTTTTGAGCATCAGCGGTGCCTATTTCTGGCCCGGGGTGCGGGTGTTTATCGGGACCAATGAAGCCTTCCTGTATGTAGACAACGAAGGCCGGATAGTGCCCAAAGAGATGGGGACCCAAATCATCAGTCCCCTGGTGGCTTCCGGCGGTAATGTCATCTACGTCCATACCCCCGAGGGGCCGAAGGCGGGGGAAAACTACCTCACCGGGCCGGTTGACGTGACCATCGTCAACCCCGACGGGGGCAGCGCCACGCTGCGGAACGGCTTTACCTACAAGCTCCCCGACAGCCGGCCGGCCATTACCGGCATAAGCCCGGCCAGTGGCACCACCAAAGGCGGCACCCCGGTGACCATCACCGGCAGCGACTTCCGGGAGGAACTGCAGGTCTATTTCGGGGGTGTGGCCGCCACCGTCAACAAGATCACCGCCAATGCCATTGAGGTGGTGACCCCAGTTCATGAGGCCGGCGCGGTGGACGTGACGGTGGTCAACAAGGACGGCGGCGTGGCTACGGCCTACCGGGCCTTTACCTACCTTGTGCCGGGCAGCGAGCCGGTGGTAAAGAGCATTGACCCGCGCGCAGGCAGCGTCCTGGGCGGCACGACTGTGACCATCAGCGGTGAGGATTTCCGTGAGGGCATCAAGGTGTACTTTGGCGGTACGGAAGCCGGCGACGTGGTGCGGGTCGATTACGAGACCGTTACGGCCTTCACCCCGCCCCACGCAGCAGGGACGGTCGACGTGACGGTGGTCAATCCCGACGCCGGCTCGTATACCCTGCGCCGGGCCTTCACCTACCAGGGTTCGGTGCCCCGCATCGACGCCGTGGCGCCGGAGCGCGGCCCCCGGGAAGGCGGCATCAAGGTAGTCATCCGCGGCGCCGACTTTATTGCGCCGGTGCAGGTCTATTTCGGCACGGTAGCGGCAACAGATGCC
Organism: Neomoorella sulfitireducens; assembly: GCF_024733845.1. Taxonomy (GTDB): domain Bacteria; phylum Bacillota; class DSM-521; order Neomoorellales; family Neomoorellaceae; genus Neomoorella; species Neomoorella sulfitireducens. Next base: position 74,899 of record NZ_JANRHG010000005.1, on the reverse strand, counting down.
GTGGTAATTGAAGGCGGCAGTATGATCGAGCTCACCCTGCCGCCCGCGGCCCAGGGAAGGCTGGGCGCGGTAGACGTCAGGGTCGTCAACGGCCACGGGGCCGAGGCGGTAAGCGCGAAGGCCTTCACCTATGTGGTTCCCGACAGCCGGCCGGTCATTACCGGCATTGAACCATCCAGCGGTAGTACCCTGGGCGGCAACTGGGTTACCATCACCGGCGAGGACTTCCGCGATGATCCTGAAGTTTTTATCGGCGGCCTGCCGGCCCTGGAGGTGAAGCTCGTTGACGGGCAGACCCTGCGGGTGAAGATGCCGCCCCATAGCGAAGGGGTAAAGGACGTCACCGTGACCAACTACGACGGCGGCACCGCCACCCTGGCGGCGGCCTATACCTACAAGGTGCCGGAGAGCCAGCCGGTGATAAATAAGGTGGAGCCCGGCCGGGGACCCCACCTGGGTGGCACGGCCATTACCGTCGCCGGCCTGGACTTCCGCGAAGGGTTAAAGCTGTATATCGGCGGGGCGCCGGCCGAGGACGTCAAGCGGGTGGACTACAAGACCATCACGGCCGTGACCCCGGCCGGGACCGTGGGAGCGGCCGACGTGACGGTGGTCAACCCGGATGAAGGGACCTTTACCCTGGCCAAAGGCTTCACTTATTATTACGTGGAAGCGCCGGTCATCGAGGCCGTCACTCCCGGTGAGGGGCCGGCCACCGGTGGCACGAGCATCCAAATCAGCGGCAAGAAGTTCGCCAAAGGGGTCACCGTCCGCATCGGCGGCACCGAGGCCCTGAATATCGAAAGGGTGAGCGACACCCTGATCACCGCCACCACACCGGCCGGGAGCGCCGGCTGGCAGGAGGTACGGGTGATCAACCCCGACGGCGGCTGGAGTGCCCTGGCCCAGGGCTTCCGCTACTTGAAACCCAGGGGAGTGCCGGAAACGCCCGCGGGATTCAGGGCCAGGGTAATAAATGACGGCAAAACCATAAAACTAACATGGCACGAGGCGGAATTTGCCAATTACTATGAAATCTGGTCGGCGAAAACACCGGGCGGCACCTATAAATTTTTAGCCCGCACCGGCGATACGACCTTTTACAGCGATCCCCTGCCTGGGGAAGCAGGCTATTTCTTCCAGGTCAGGGCGGTCAACGAGTTCGGGTATTCCTCTTTTACCGGTGAAGAGTACGCCGAGGCCGAAGAAGACGATGACGAAGAAGAAACTGGCAGCGGGGTGGACAGGGCCAGGGTTACTACCGGCCGCAATACCGTGGAAGCCGTTCTAAAAGACGCCGCGCTTTTGGCCGGCGATTACAAGCTGGACCTCTCTGCATACGGCGGCAGTCAGGGCTTTACTTTCACCGTAAGGGTGGCTGCCGGGGCGGCCAGGGCGGCCAGAGGCAGTTTAAGCATCAGCACCGGCGAGATCAACCTGGCCGTACCAGCCGCGACCTTGAACGAGGTCTACCGGAGCACCCTGGCAGGCGCAGGCGAACAGGACGCCTGGGTGGAAATAATCATCGAGGACAAGGGCCAGGGAGAAGCGGAAGCCATCTTAAAAGGCCTGCCTGCGGGCGCGCGGGTAGTCTCCCGGGTCTGGAGCGTAAAAGTCCAGGGGCGCGCCGGGCGGCACTTTTATCCCCTGCTCTATTTCCCGGGGGGATACCTTCTCTCCTTTACCGCCCTCCCGGCGACGGCCGCCGGCCCCGTCATGTATTCCAGCACACCCATTAACGCCGGCTGGCAGCCTGTCAACAACCTCTACGCGCCGCGGGTGGCCCGGCTGCTTTTAGTTGGGAAATACGCCATGGTTGACATGGGGGGGTAAGTGATGGCTTTTCGCAAGCGCCTCGCGGCGGTCCTGTGTTTCTTGACGTTTTTCACTGCCGTTCCGGCGGCAGGCGCGGCCGAACTGGTCACCGGCCAGGCCTTCCGCGGCCTGGACTACCCGGATAAACGGCTGGCGGGAGTGAGCTTTGCCGATACAAGAGGCCACTGGGCCTTTTTACCAATCTTACGCCTGGCGGCTTTAGGGGTCGTCCGCGGCCGCGGCGGCGGGCTCTTTGACCCCGGGACGGCGGTGACCCGCTTTGAGGCCCTGACGCTGCTGGGCCGGGCGGCGGGTTGGGACGGCACGGCCATCGCAGGGGGGAACCAGGGTGCCGTCGCCCTGCCGGCCGCGGCCTGGAACCTTTTGACGGACCGGGAGAAGGCCTACACGGCCGAGGAATGGCAGCAGCCGGCCGCGCGTCAGGAGGTGGCGGCCTGGGTGGGCAAAGCCCTGGGCCTTACCCCGGTAAACACCGGGCTGTATCCATACCTGAACGCCTTTAAAGACGGCGGTGAGGTCGACGCCGATCTGGCGCCCGTGGTGGAAGCCGTCCTCCAGAGGGACCTGATGGCCGGGGTGGGGGCGGGGACCTTTGCCCCCCGCAAGTCCCTTACCCGGGCTGAGATGGCGGCCCTCCTGGACCGCCTCGACGGCCAGTTCGCTTCCCTGCGGGGCGCCGCCCGGGTTGAAGGCCAGGTGCTGGACCGGGTGGAGACCTGGGCGGGGAGCGGGGAACAGGTGGTTACCCTGCGGGTGGCAACTTTCGCCGGTCCCGTCATCAACCTGGAGATCAAAAAAGACGCCCGCGGGAACTCCACCGCAGATTTTATACTGTATAAAAACGGGCGCCTGACCCTGGGGCGGGAACTGGCCGTTGGCGATACGGTACGGCTGTTCCTCCAGGGAGATAACGTCCTGCTGGCGGAGACCGTTTCCTCATCGCAGCCTGTTAGCGGCACGGTCCTGGCCGCCGGGGAAAAGGAGTTGCTCCTGGTGGACGCCGTGGGGCGGCAGTACCGCTACGCCGTCAGCCCCCATGTGGCGGTCGAGGGCAGCGGGAACGTCGGATCGCTCCTGCCGGGACAGCCAGTCACCCTGACGGTCCAGGGCGGCACCGTCACCCGCATAGTCGCTGCCGGTACCGCGGCCACCCCGGCCTACAGCCAGGGTGACTCCCGGGTAATAACCGGCTACCTGAGGGAGATAAACGAAGCCGAGCTTATTATTGTCGATACGGCAGGGAACGAAAGAAGCGTCGCGCTGGCGGCTGCCGCGACCATCAGCCGTTCCGGCAGTGTTTTGCTGCCCGCCGACTTGAAGCGCGGCGACCAGGTAAAGGTGCAGGTCGACGGCAGGGGGGAGGCGCTGGCGGTCCAGGTAAGCGGTAGCTCCTCCCGCGTGGGAAAGATCGTAAGGGGAAAGCTTGACCGCGTGAATCCTTTTGACGGCAAGGTTGTTCTTCGCAATACCGGCGAGTTTTTCTACGGCACCTGGCTGGCCGGCGACGCCTTAAAGACCCTGGGGCTGACCAGGGAAGCGGCTGCTTCCTTAAATGGGACCGGCGGTGGCCTCTTGCCGTCCGGCAACAGTTTTGCCGGGGAAGTGCTCGTGATCCTGGGAGGAAGCGCCAGGGGCGAAACCGGCGAGGCGGTGGTAAAGGCGGGCGCTTCCATGAGGCTCCTGGAGGGCACCCTCCATGCCCTTTACCTGGGCAGCGGCGAGATGCTTTTAGAAGGCTACGGCGATCCCATCGTTTTTACCGGGGAAAGCGTATTCGTTAAAAACGGCCGCCTGGTAGGGGTGGCAGACCTTAATGCCGGCGACTACGTGTTTGTGGTGGCGGCAGCGGGTCCCGGCGCCGGGCAGGCCCTGCTGGTCTTCAGCGAAGACGTGTTGCCCTCCTCCTGGCGCCTCTACCGCGGGGAGATAGAAGCGGTTACCAGGGAAGGTTTTACCCTGGAAGACGTGGAGGAGATGGGCGCTGCGGCCGGCCGGCCCTTCGACTGGGAAGAAGCCGGCGAAAGCCAGGAGTTCGAGCTGGACTGGGAGCCAGTCATCATGGGCAGCAGCGGCTCGATGAGCAGGAGCGATTTTACCTACAGCCGTTTTACCGGCGATTATGAAGGTTACAGGGCCTATGTCCTGGTGCGGGGAGATGTGGCCCGGGGCCTCCTGGTCCTGCCCCGGAGCGACGTGGGACCCGCCATGACCAGCCTGGGCCGCCTGCAGGCAGTCGACCGCGGCGCCGGGACTTTGACCTTGACCGCTGCCCGCGACTGGAGTGCGGGATACGGCCGCTGGCAGGACCGGGATGAGCCCTTAAAATTGGACGCCCGGAAAGCCCTGGTGGTGAAAGGGAGGTCCACGGCCGCCCTGGAAGATTTGGTTCCCGGCGACAGCCTGTACGTCATTCACGACCAGGAACAGGCCCTGGTAATTGCCGTTATGGATTAGCCGCGGCAGCGCGGTAGGGTATGCGGTAAGATTAATTTCGAGGTGGTTTGTGGTGGTTACAGACCTTCTAAAAGGAAAAGCCCGCGTCCTTGTTTTCTGGTGGGCGTTTTTTGCCGTATTGCTGCTGCGCACCCTCCCGGCCGCGGCCGTTGACTATTACCGCTTCCAGGGCGGCATCAGGAATGAAAAGGAATATGTCGAAGTCCTCTACCTCACCGGCGAGCCGGTGGTCTTGAAGGGCACGATCCAGGAAAGCTCCGGCCAGGCCAGGGACGGCAGCGTAACCGGCAGGGTGAACTACAGGCTGGAGAACCTGGAAAAGGGCATCAAGCTCAACCGGAGCCTGAATTTTGCCACGGCGGTGGAAAAAAACGGGCGCCAGGAAGTGAATACCACCAGGATAGAACGCTTCAGCGAGACGGTCACGGTGGGGAAGGACAGGTACACCCTGCAGGACTTTCAATTTTCCCGTTCCGACCTCATTGACCACCAGCCGGCGGTGGACTATAAAAGCGGCAACTGGACGGCGCGGAAGGTCTACAGCGTGAACAACGGCCAGGCGACGGTGACGGTGGAAACCTGGGGCAGGACGGTGGGATACAACCACGCCTGGGGGAGCACCGAGACCGGCCGGGAAGAAGGCACGGTGTCTTTCAGCGGTAAGGTGGCCCTGGATAAAGCGACCCTTGTCTCCACCACCTGGAGCTGCAGCTACAGCCAGGGCGTTTCCTACCACCGCACCCGCTACCTGGAATACCAGGCCAACGAGCCCCAGGCCATCAGCTTTGCCGGGGGCTACGTCGAGAACAGCCGCACCACGGAAACCCTGCAGTACCAGGGCAGCTTTCCCGACCTGGAAAACGGCGTGCTGGCCAGCACCGCCTGGTTGAAGAAAGAGGGCGGCTTCGAACTAAACGGCCTGGCCGGCAAAAACCGGCTGTGGGTAGCAGACCTGGCCGATATCCGCGGCCACTGGGCAGAAAGCGACATCCGCCAGATCTACGGCCTGGGCGCCTTTGAGGAAACGGGAGAATATTTCCGCCCCGCACTGCCTTTTTACCGCGGCCAGTTTGCCCGGGCCCTGGTGGCGGTGCTGGACCTGCCCCTGCCGGTTGAAGCGTCGGGGACGTCCCGGCTGCCGGCTGCCGGGGGACTGTACGCCGGCAGCGTCCTGCCGGGTCAGAACGGGACGTTTTATACCAGGCCCAACTTGACCGTCCAGGCCGGGCAGGCGTCCCTCTTTACCGGCAGGCCAGGCCAGGCTGAGCAAGCCCCGGAAAACCCCATCTTCGCCGACGTGGCCACAACCGACCCGGCCTATAAGTATTACCGGGCCGTCTACGAAGCCGGGGTCATGTCCGGCACGGGACCGGGCCTTTTTGGCCCCATGAAGCCCCTTACCAGGGTCGAGGCCCTGGTCATCATGGTGCGGGCCCTGGGCCTGGAAGGCCTGGCGCCGGCAGGCTATGTGCAGACATCTTATCTGGATGACGGGGATATACCTGCCTGGGCCAGGGCTTCCGTCTACGTGGCCGATAAAATTGGCTTTAATCTGGGAGACGACTATGGCTTTTTGCGGCCCAACGAAATCCTTACCCGGGCCGAGGCGGCAGTATTCCTCAACCGTTTTATTCATTATCTCCAGGAAGAAATGACCGCCGACTACCGGGAGCGGGTGCTGGATTTTAACTAGCGCCCCTTTCCGGCGGCACGATGTCCCGGGCCAAACCATGCTGCGGCCGGGCACGTGTATTTCGTGTCAACCTGTGGAGCAGTTAAATCATCTCAGCCCCTGGAAAGGCGGTTTTACCTGTGAGGGTACAGACGTCACGTTTCGGAGTCGTAGAGATTGAGGCGGCGGATGTGTTGAACTTCCCGGGCGGCATCCCGGCCTTTGAGCACCTGCATAAGTTTTTCCTGCACCCCATCCCGGAAAACCCGGCCTTTACCTGGCTCCAGGCCGTTGCCGATCCGGACGTGGCCTTCCTGTTGGTGGACCCCTTCCTCTTTTTCCCCGGCTATGAAGTGGAGATCCCGGAAGGGCTGCAGCGAGAGCTGGAAATAAAAGAAGCTGCCGATGTCCTGGCCCTGTCCGTGGTGACCGTCCCGGACGGCGACGTCCGGCGCATGACCGCCAACCTGGTGGCGCCGGTGGTCATCAACAGGAAGGCCCGCCTGGGCCGGCAGTTTATCATGGAAGGCACCAGGTACACCACCCGGCACCCCCTGTTCCGGTGATAAGGGCCGTGGCGGCAGGCAGGCGGGGATGGAGACGGCGGTGCGGGAGGGGTATAATTGATCCGGGGCGGGTCACTTTGCCCGCCTGAGGTGATGATAAAGGAGCGGTAGCGAGTGCTCGTCTTAACCCGGCGGGTCAACGAGACCATCATTGTCGACGGCAGGATAAGAATTACCGTGGTCGCCATTGAAGACGACCGCATCCGTATCGGTATCGACGCCCCGCCGGAGGTGCCGATCGTGCGCGAGGAACTCCTCGCCGCCGTGCGGGACGAGAATAAGGCCGCCGCCAGGACGGCTGCCGTGGCACCCGGGGAACTGCCGGCCGTAAATATTGCGCGGCCGGTTAAAGATCGCGGCGGCCATACCGATATGTAGATTTATAGCAGGTTGAGCAACCAGGAGGAGTGTATCGATTTGAAGATAACGGGACAGGGACCGGTATCCTGGAACCGGGTGAACGTGGCCTACCAGCAAGGGGCGGGAGTCCAGGATAGTGAACGGCCGGCCCGGGCGCGCCAGGAAGGAGACAGCGTCCAGCTGTCCCCCGAAAGCCGGCTGATAAAAGAATTAAGAACCCGCCTGGCAGGCATGGAGGAAACCAGCGCCGGCAGGGTGGAGGTCATACGCGACGCCGTGGCGGCGGGCGTTTATAAAGTGCCCGAGGAAGACGTGGCCGGCGCCATCTTAAAGGAGATGGGCCGGTGAGGGAACTGGCAGAAGTTTTGCAGTCAGAGCTGGAAGTGGTGCGCGACCTTTTGGCCGTGTGCCGCCGGGAGCAGGACGCCCTGGTGGCCGACGATCTGGAGGCGATACGGGCGGCCGCCGAAAGAAAGGGAGAACTGGCCCGGATCTTAGCAGCCCTGGAAGAAGAACGGCAGCTGGCCGTGGCCGGCGAGGCCCCTGCGCCGGGAACGGAAGAACTGCGCTGCACTTTACGGCAGGCTGTGGGGGAACTCCGGGAAGTCAACGAGACGAACCGCCTGCTGGCGCGCCAGTCCCTGGCCTATGTACATAAGATGCTGTCCCTGCTCCTGCTGGAAGACCAGGCCCCGGCCCTCGTGGACCGGCTGGTGTAGCGGGAGGCTGGTATTAGTAACGGAATAAAGGGTGAAGTAAAGTGCCGGGAACTTTTTTCGGCTTTAACACCGGCCTGCGCGGCATGCAGGCCGCGCAGCGGGGTATATATACAACCGCCCACAACATCGCCAACGCCAACACAGAGGGCTACACCCGCCAGCAGGTGGTGCTGGCCACCACGCCCGCCTATCCCGTCCCGGCCATGAACCGGCCCGGCGGTACAGGATGGCAGATCGGCACCGGCGTCGACAGCCAGGAAACCCGCCGCCTGCGGGACGAATTCTTAGACACCCAGATCCGCCGCGAAACCGGAAACCTGGGCATGTGGGAGCAGATCCAGGACGTCCTGACCCAGGTGGAAATTGTCTTTAGCGAGCCTTCGGATACGGGCTTGAGCACCCTGATGAGCCAGTTCTGGGCCGCATGGCAGGAACTGTCCAAGAACGCGGAAAGCTCCCCGGTGCGGACCACCGTTGTCGAGACGGCCGGCGCCCTGGCGGAAGCCTTCAACCACAGCGCCCAGCAGCTAGAAACGATTATCGGCGACATCGACCAGTCCATCGAGCTGAAGGTCACCGAGATCAACTCCCTGGCCCGGCAGGTTGTAGACTTGAACGTCCAGATCAAAAACATCATCGCCGCCGGCGACCAGCCCAACGACCTCCTGGACCAGCGGGATTTGCTGCTGGACAAGCTGAGCAAGATAATTGATTTTGAGGTGGAGTATAACAAGATAAACGTCAATGGCGACGATATTTACGACGGGCAGGTAAAGATAAGAATCGGTAACGCCTATCTGGTGAGTATAGATAATAGTAATAACAGCATAGCAAATGAAGTGTCGGTCGGAACGGGTAATGACAAGGCAAAAATTTATTGGGGAGATGGGACGGAGATCACGCCCAATCGCGGGGAGATAAAAGGCTTGCAGGAAGCACGTGGCGATGTCCAGTTATACCTTAACAAGCTTGATGTTTTAGCTAGGGGGTTGGCGGAAAACATCAATGCCATTCACAGGGAGGGGCTGGATTTGAGCGGGCAACCTGTGAATACTGACACAGACCCCAATACCAATACATATGAAAACTTTTTTGTTGCTTTAAGCGATCCCCCCGCTACAGGTGATATCAGCGAAAGCGGTATTACCGCCAGAAACATCGGTGTTAACCTGAATATCCGCAATGATGTAACGAAAATCGCTGCGGCAGATGTTAGTGGTGGTGCCGGTAATGGAGCTAACGCCTTAAAGATCGCCCAACTACAGTCTAAGTTATTTCAAGAAACCGACATAAATAGCGATGGAGACATTGATACCCTGGTCGAGGGGACTAGCGGCGTCACCTTCGACGACTACTACAAAAACTTCACCGCTAAACTCGGCGTCGACGCCCATGAAGCCGGCCGCATGGTCACCAACCAGGGCGTCCTGGTAGACCAGCTCACCAGCCGCAAAGAATCCATTTCCGGCGTCTCCCTGGACGAGGAGATGGTCAACATGCTCCAGTACCAGCGGGCTTACGAAGCCGCGGCCAGGTTAATTACCACCCTGGACGCCATGCTTGACAAGATCATCAACGGCATGGGCGTGACGCGGTAGAGCCGGGAAGAGCTATATGTGGTTCCCGGCAGCCAGAAATAAGAGCAGGGGCGGCATTGAGCGGTAACGGTTTGTATGATATGATCATTTCAGCAAATTAGTTCAAGACGCCGATCTCGTCCACTATGCCCTGACGGCAGGTGAAACTGAAATGAGCCAACAGGATAACCATAACCTGTTTAAGGAAGCCTATGCCCGGTACGCCGTCGCTATTGCCCGCCCACTTCCACCTGGCAAAATAACCTTTGAACAATTTCTTGCCTGGGCCGATGAAGACACCCTGGCCGAATGGGTTGAGGGAGAGGTTGTCCTGATGACGCCGGCATCATTGAACCACCAAAGATTGGCAGGCTTTCTCCTTGTTATTTTAAGGGAATTTGTTATTACCCATGATTTAGGCGAAGTATTATTTGCTCCCTTTCTGGTACGCCTGCCCGAACCTTTGAAAAGCGCCCGCGAGCCAGACTTGATCTTTGTGGCCAAGGAGAATTCTCCTCTGCTCAAGCCCACCTACCTGGACGGGGCCCCCGATTTAGTAGTAGAAATAACTTCGCTTGAAAGTCTAAACCGCGACCGGCACGTTAAATTTACCGAGTACGAACAGGCCGGCGTGAAAGAATACTGGCTCATTCATCCCGATACCCGCGATGCCGAGTTTTTCCAGCTCCATGACGGCCAGTACCGGCAGATACGGCCGGATGAAGACGGGGTTTATACCTCCCGGGTGCTACCGGGTTTTAGTCTGAAGTTAGATGAATTATGGGAAGAGTTAACGTGACCAGTGTTCAATACTTGCTCAAATCACCCCGGTACAAACCGGGGTATTTTTTTACTGGCCCTCTAAAGCTGCTAGAAGTATTTTTGCTACCTTGATAATAGCCAGCCACATTTTCCATTCGGTGTCATCTTTATTGCTAAAGAAGAAAATCTTACTTGTCCTCTACAGCCTCGCCATAGAATGTCGATATAATGTCCTGGAAGAAAAATTAAAGCGAAGATAATATATATATGGCACTCTAAATACCATTATATGTAATAAAGGAAGGTAAAACTTTTGCGTATTTTAGTAACCGGTGCCGGTGGCTTCATCGGTTCGCATCTTTCGGAAAGACTCGTCAAAGAGGGACATAAGGTACGGGCCTTTGTCCATTATAATTCCCGCAATACATGGGGGTGGTTGGAGGAGAGTGAAGTCAAAGACGATATTGAAGTCTTTGCCGGTGATATCCGTGATTATGACAGCGTCAGAGCTTCATTACGGGGAATAGAAGTAGTATTCCACCTGGCGGCCTTAATAGGGATTCCCTATTCTTATATCACGCCAGTTGCTTATATAAAGACGAATGTTGAAGGTACTTACAATATTTGCCAGGCAGCGAGGGAAGAAGGCCTGAGAAGGGTCGTTCATACTTCTACCTCGGAAGTTTATGGAACGGCCCGGTATGTACCTATTGATGAAAATCATCCCCTCCAGGCCCAATCACCCTATGCTGCCAGCAAGATTGGCGCCGACCAGCTGGCCCTGAGTTTTTACCGGTCTTTTGATTTACCGGTAACTGTAATCCGGCCCTTTAACACCTATGGGCCACGCCAGTCAGCCCGGGCCGTTATCCCTACGATTATCACCCAGCTATTAAGTGGCCAGGAGGAGATACGGCTGGGCAATTTGGCACCGACGAGGGACTTTAACTTCGTTGAAGACACAGTGAACGGCTTTATCACTGCAGGTCTTTCACCACGGACGGTGGGCGAAGTAGTTAATATCGGGAGCGGCCGGGAAATAAGCATCGGCGAGCTGGTTGAGCTGATAGGACAATTGATCGGGATAAAGGTGAAAGTCCGGGTTGATGCGGAACGTTACCGCCCTGAAGCGAGCGAAGTAGAGCGTTTATGCTGTGATAACCGCAAAGCGAACCGGCTGGCAGGCTGGCGACCAGAATACTCCTTAAGTCAAGGACTGGCAATAACAATTGAGTGGTTTAAAAATCACCTGGCTTTATATAAAGCCGGGCAATATAACGTATAAGGCGGCGCCTTGTTGATGCAGGAAATTAAGATACCGCTGGACTGGCCTAATCTCAGTGAGTTAGAGAGGGACTATATTTTAAAAGCTTTAGAAAGCGGCTATGTCTCTTCAGCAGGGCCCCTGGTAAGGGAGTTTGAGCAGCGGTTTGCCGCGTATTTAGGTATCAGCCATGCAGTGGCAGTAGTAAACGGCACGGCCGGCCTGCACCTGGCCCTGAAATTATTGGGGATCGGACCAGGGGATGAAGTTATTGTACCGGCCCTTACTTTCATTGCCACGGTTAATCCGGTGGTATACGTTGGGGCCAGGCCGGTAGTGGTCGACGTTGATCCCCGGACGTGGAACATCGATCCCGCTGCGATAGAAAGAGCTATTACCAAACATACCCGAGCGATAATACCGGTTCACCTCTACGGCAACCCGGCCGATATGGACGCCATCCTGGGATTGGCCCGGGAGTATGGGCTGTACGTCATCGAAGATGCTACCGAAGCTTTAGGCTCAACTTACAAAGGAAAGAAAGCAGGTACTTTCGGACATATAGGCGTTTTTAGCTTCAATGGCAATAAAATTATCACTACCGGCGGCGGGGGGATGCTGGTAACAGAAGATCCTGAGCTGGCTCGTAGAGCTAGAATCCTGGTCAACCAGGGCAGGGAGCCGGGGGAAAGCGAGTACGAGCATAAGGAAATAGGCTTTAATTACCGCCTGACCAACCTCCAGGCTGCCCTGGGCCTGGCCCAGCTGGAACGCCTGCCGGAATTTTTGGCGATTAAAAGGCGCAATGCGGCGCTCTACCGCCGGGAATTGCGCAGTATATCCGGGATTGGCTGGCAGGAGGAAACGCCTGGGGCGGAAAGTAATTGGTGGCTTTTTTCTATAACTATTGATGAAGAAGAATACGGGACGGGTAGACAGGAATTAATGAAGCGTTTGCATGATCAGGGTATTCAAGTTCGTCCCTTATTTAAACCCCTATTCCGGCAACCATGTTACCATGGTTACGCCTTTAATTTATGTCCGGTGGCAGACGAATTGTATCAGAAAGGGATAAACTTGCCAAGTGCGAGTTTCTTAACAGTCGAGGATATAAATGTTGTTGCTCGAGCTTTGAAAAGCGGGGCGTGCTGATTAATTATGCCTTTACCGATCGTACTTATTGGGGCAGGAGGCCACGCCAAAGTTGTTGCTGATATAATCAGGAAAACGGGAGCCTATGAAATAATAGGTTGTACAGATCCCCGCAAAGATAATGCCCTGATTTCCTGGGGTATAAAGTATTTGGGTACGGACGAGATATTGCCCGATCTATTGCAGACAGGGGTTAACCAGGCGGCTATGGGCCTGGCCGGTTTTAATAATACTATTCGCAGAAGGTTATATGAAAAAATCCGGGAGTTGGGGTTTATTTTTCCAGTACTTAGTCATCCGGCTGCTAGTATAGCTCCAGGAGTTAGGCTGAGCGAGGCAGCGATTATTATGGCTGCCGCTGTAATTAATCCAGATGTCACTGTTGGTGAAAACGTGATTATTAATACAGGGGCTATAATCGAGCACGATTGTATAATAGGACATTCGGCACAAATTGGTCCCGGGGCGATCCTGTGTGGTGGTGTTATAATCGAGGAAGGAGCTTTTATTGGTGCTGGGGCTTGTATCATTCAGGGTAAAAGAATTGGGCGGGGTGCCATAATAGGGAGCGGGGCGATAGTAATCGAAGATGTGCCTGCAGGTGTGACTGTGGTTGGCAATCCGGCCAGGATCAAACCTTAAATTTTAGAGGGGAGGTTATTAATGGCAGCTAAAGTTCTTGTTATAGCGCCCCACCCTGATGATGAAACCCTGGGAGCCGGGGGCACGTTACTGCGCCATATTGCCAGCGGGGATGAAGTTTACTGGTGCGTAGTCACCCATGCCTTTGCCGACTCTACTGAAGCCTATTGTAAAGAAAGATTGTGGATGATTGAAAAGGTGAGCCGGGCTTATGGTTTCGTTAAATATTTTCTCCTGGATTTTCCGGCTGCTGCTTTAGATACTGTGCCTATACGTCGCCTTATTGATGCGTTATCAAAAGTTATTCAAGAAGTAAAGCCGGATATAGTTTATAGTGTGGGGGATAGTGATGTTAACACGGACCACGACGTAGTTTATCGTGCCCTTATGGTGGCTACCAAGCCGGTTTATACACCTTTCATACAAGAAATTTTGCTTTACGAAGTTCCTTCAAGTACAAACTGGGGGTTCCCAGAAAAGAGTGTTCGCTTTCAACCTAATACATTTGTTGATATTTCTAAATTTATAGAGAGAAAGATAACAATAATGCGTTATTTTGGGGAAGAAATAAAAACATTTCCGCATGCGCGCAGTGAAGAAGGTGTAACAGCTTTAGCTATATTTCGTGGTGTTCAAGTAGGTATAACCCAAGCTGAGGGGTTTAGATTAATTAGGAAAATGATTCGGTAAGATTCATATATGGGGGTAAATAACCAGCTATGTATGATGTAACAGAGGAAGTTTTATGGGCAGATAAACTCGAGGTTTCATTATTACCGCGTACGATCAATCTTGAGTTTACTAATAGATGCAATTTAAGATGTGATTTTTGCATAAACCATCAACCAACGTTTAGGAAAAAGGGGGATTTGCCGGAGCATATTTTAGATAATCTTATTATAGAATTACCACCAAGCACTGAAATTTCTATATGTGGTGTAGGGGAGCCGACCCTCCACCCAAAGTTTAGTAGATACTTAGAAAAACTAAGTTCTCATTTCAGTAACCTCTCGTTAGTGACCAATGGTCAAAACCTTACACCAGCAATCATTGATAGTGTTATAGCTTCCAATATTAATAAAGTGATTGTTTCCCTTGACTATTTTTCCGAGGAAACGTATAAAATGCGTAAAGGAGGAGACTTCTGACGTGTTTGTCAGGGAATTAAAGAGTTATTTACTGCTAGAAAAAATATTGAAAATAAGTTATCTATCCAAATAAACATGTTAGCACAAAAAGACCAAGAATCGGAAATCGAGAGGGCGATTTCATTCTTTAATCAATTTTTAGGACCGAATGATTGCATATATACAAGGTCAATTAAGTCTTTAGCGGGACAGGTTAGAGTAGCAATTATGACTGAGGACTCATGGCTGGGATTAGAAAAATTTAAAGAAGATTTATCTAAACGGATAGATACATCTAAGTTTGTTGTAGAAAATTGGTGTAAGTTGTTAAAACTAAAGGGACCCATTGAAAAAAGGAAAGCATGTCGGCATCCATATAAATACTGTATGATCTTATGGGATGGTACAGTTGTTGGATGTTGTATTGATTTTAATGGCCACTTAAATATGGGAAACCTTAACAATGAAAGTCTATATGAGATTTGGACTGGTGAAAGGTATAATCGTTTTAGACGCGCTATGGAAAAGTTGGATTTCAGGAAATATAGGTTATGCGAAAGCTGCGAGGAATGGTATAAATGCATATGAACCCCAAAGATATATATATATATATTTTAAGTAATCCAGATGAAAATAATTGGCGAGGGGTACCTTCTCCTTTTTGGAATCAAATAGGCAGTTTGTGGCAAATTGAATTATTGCTTTACAGATTAGCTTTAATAAAGTTTAGTCCTCGTGTTATAATTTCATTACCCAATGGGTATACCGATGCGCGATTAGGAGAATTAATCCCAAAATATAATTGCCAAATTAAATTTGGAACGCGCTCTTTGGTAGAAAGAGAAAAAGAAATTATAGACTCCTTAAACCCTCACCATCTAGCATTATTTTTTAAAGTTGAACACGCTTTGGTAGATTATATAGAGATAAATGAACTATTATCGATTCTAGCTAATGAGAGCTGTAAAGAAGTTCAATTATACGGCTTTATACCTGGCACAATGCCATATAAGATAGTGAATGGTTCGGGTAACGGTATGAAGCTTATTGAGAGTAATAAATTAGATAGTATGAGATTTGGCGTAGAAATATCCGATAATGATAAAATACGAGGTTTTTCATGGATTGCAAGCAAATTGGGTTCGCGAATTTTAGATATAACACTTGATGAATTGAGTTTATTTCTACAAGAAAATAGAACAAATGTTATGTTTTTCGGGGAAGAAATAGATTATGAAACTATAGATCGATGTGATTTTTGTGGAGGGGGTCTAGATTATCTTCCGGTATCCAGCACATTACCTATAAACTCTTTCGTTCCATGTGATAAATCATATTACATGACATGTAGAAATTGTGGGTTAGTACATCTTAACCCACGTCCTTCAAAAAATTGTCTGAGTCTCTTATATAACTCAAATTATGCTGTAGAACGTTCAGGAAAAGCTCTTTTATCAAGGCATAAAAATTGGCAATGGGTCTTAAAAAAGTTACCTCGAAAACAGAATTTTAGCTTACTGGATGTCGGCGGTAACAGTGGTGAATTCGGAGAATTTCTGGATAAAACTTGTGAATATCATTTAACAGATATAAATGATTCAGCATGTTCATTAGCGAGTGCAAAGGGCATATTAGCTTTTCAAGGTAGATTTGATGAGATTGATTTCCCTAAAAAATATGATTTTATAACTATGTTCGAGTTACTGGAACACCTTCCGTTGGCAGATATAAAGAAATACCTGTATAAAGCGGCTTCATTGGTTAAACCCGGCGGCAGTATTTTTATAAGTACGCCAAACCATGACAGTATACTTAATGATTTTGGTTTAGCATATGCTGAGATTCCATACCATTATTATTTATTTTCGTACTCTATCTTGAAAGCCATAATAGAAACTACGATAAAAAATAAAGAGATAGTTAAAGAATTTTGTGATACTATCGATCTTATGGGCTGGAAGGAATATTGGCTTCGATTTGCATTAGGAAAAAATAAAAGAGAAAAAGCTAAACTTATTTGTCCTGATACGTGGCTTACAGACGATCATTTATTGATCGAAATTAAACTATAAAAATAAGGGCTAAAAAGATGGATAATCGCATAAGGGTACTTCTCACAGCTACAGGTGGGTTGGCGGGATATTCCCACTACCACCTTCTTAAGCGCATCCAGGCTTTTCAAGTAGAGGTAGTACCAGCTGATATAGATAATAGTTTCAGCTATACGACCTTTACTGGCGAAACCCTGGAGATTATTCCAAGAGGGGAAGAGGAAGAGTTTATTGATGCCCTGCTTAAAATCTGTATTAAGAAAGGAGTCAATGTCGTCTTTCCTTGTAGCTCCAATGAACTTGTGCCCCTTGCGAGAAATAGGGACCTTTTTAAATGTCATGAAATAGTTGTAGCCGTTTCTCACAATCCTGTAGAAGTAGCAGTGGTTTGCGATAAGTTGAGCACATTAGATAGAGTAGCTCAACAACCATCGCTTGCTCATTTTGTCCCTAGATATTATCGTCTAAGCAACAAAGTTGACTTGTACCATGCTGCCTATAAGCTGGGCTACTCCCACGAAAAAGTGGTGTTTAAATCCCGTTTTGCCCAGGGGGGCCGGGGAGTGATCTTGCTGGGACAGCCAATAAGGGACGAGTGGCTGAGAAGCAAACATGGTGGAGCTGTGCCCTTAGAATGGCTGGACTTGCTTGTAGAAGAGAACGACCTAGCACAATTTTTTGTTATGGAATACCTGCCAGGTAAGGAGTACAGCGTGGATGTACTATGCTATGAAGGTAAGTCGGAGATTATTATACCCAGGGAGCGAAAGGTAGTTGTCGACGGTAAGGCAGCTGTCAGCAGGCTGGTCGGGCATGAGGTTTTGATAGCCTGTGCCAGGGAATTAATCAAGCTATTCAATCTGTCTTACCTTGTGAATATCCAGTTTAAAGAAGATAGATATGGACAACCCAAGCTTTTAGAAATAAATGCGCGGGTTCCTGGTACGCTGGCTGCCGACTTGGCGGGAGGCATCAATATGTTTGAGGAAACCCTAAATTTAATCTACTATGGGCGAGTTAAAAACCGTGAGGTGCGTTGGGAAACAGAATGCGGCCGCTTTTTCCAGGAGCTATACCGGTAATGGCAGATAATCATATACATTCAACTTTTTCCGATGGTCAAGATGAGCCGGAGGATATGATACGAGCCGCTTTATCTCTAGGAATAAGTTGTCTTTGCTTTACTGATCATGCACGCAAAGAAAGTGATTATATTCCAACCTATTTGGGAGAACTTGAAAAGTTAAAGAAAAAGTATAGAGATAGGGATATTACAATTGGAAAGGGACTGGAAGTAAAGTTTATTGACGAGCAAGGAAATATCGATTTTAATTTATTGTGGGCTCATAGACTCGATAATTTAATTATTTCCTTCCATAAATTTCCTGGCGAAGTTTATCAAAATAAAGGACAGCTTGAATTTAAAAAAACATGGTTTGAAACTTTAAGAGGCTTTACTAGAAAGCATTTAATTATACTTAAACAAGAAAATCCCAAGCTAAGAGTAATTCTGGGTCATCCTTTTAGTATGTGGTTAAAGCTCGGGTTATTTCCAGAACAGAATGAAGTTAGCAGATTAATAGCGCTTGCTAACCAGGCGGGCTTTGGATTGGAAATCAATGTTAACCCAAAGCATCGTTTAAATGATGAATATATCCAGCTTATTGTTAACTCATGTTCTATTATTAGCTGGGGCACAGACTCTCATTCTTGCCTGGAACTAGCAAATAATTCGTCTAGCTTGCTAGAAGCCAGACAATTATATGGAGGTATAAAATCAGGTTATTATGACTCGGCGGAAGGTAATGGTAGTAACAGGTATTCGATCTGAGTATTTTTTGTTAGAGCCTTTATTAGAGGGAATAGAAGCCTCATCTAAATTAGACCTTATAATTGTGGCTACGGGAGCTCATCTTAGTCCCCGCTATGGTTATACATTAGAACAAATTAAGTATAGGTTCAATGATGTAGAAACTATATTATCCCTATTTGATACGGATGAATTGATAGGGAGAGTAAAAGGGCTAGGGTTAATTACAATGGAGCTTGCTGAAATAGCCCGGCGACGGGAGCCTGACTTTTTACTTGTGCTGGGTGACCGCGAGGAATCCCTTGCAGTGGCTACCGTAGGTAATTATTTGAATATTCCTGTCGTACATCTGGGCGGAGGGGATCGGGTAATAGGAAATGTAGACGACCATGTACGTCATGCCGTTACTAAAATGGCTCATTTACATTGCCCTTTTACGGTTCAGAGCGGCCGGCGTATCCTGCAGATGGGCGAGGAGAAATGGCGCGTAACTGTGACTGGCTCTCCAGGGCTTGATGCCATAAAATCACTACCCGACCTTTCTTTAGAGGAACTGGAAACCAGTTTAGGTATCTCTTTGGGTGCCAAGTATTTTGTTTTACTCCAGCATCCTATCTCTTCTGAGTTTACTGAAGGAGCCTCCCAGATAGATGTTACCTTACAAGCTATAGTTAAGGTAGGGCTACCAACTGTAATTATCAAGCCAAATTCCGATCCCGGAACTCGACGGATGATAGAGGTTATTGATGAATATGTACGTAAATATACTTTTTTGCGGGCATATACTAATTTACCGCGCCTACAATTTGTAAATCTTTTGCGTCATGCTGTCGCTTTAGTTGGTAACTCCAGTGCAGGTATCCATGAAGCTCCTTTTCTTCATTTGCCAGCAGTAAATATCGGTAACCGGCAAAAAGAGCGGGAACATTCTAACAACATTATATTTGTACCTTTTGATGTTGACACAATTGCTATGGTGTTAGAAAAGCTTGCGTTCGACACTGAATACCGTTTACAATTTTCCAATTGCATTTCTATTTATGGGGACGGGAATGCGGTTCCACGTATTGTACACTTATTAGAGAGTGTAGAGATAGATCGCAAATTGCTTTATAAAGATTTTATTGATCTTCCTGAAGATAACTGGGAGTGGGGAAATGGGGAACCAGAATGTTTTTATAATAGCCGAAGCGGGCGTCAACCATAATGGCGATTTACGGCTGGCCAGGAAACTGGTAGATGCGGCGGTAGAAGCGGGGGCAGACGCCGTAAAGTTTCAGACTTTCAAAGCTGAAAAAGTAGTTACCCCCGGCGCCGAGCGGGCCCAATATCAAAAAGATAACATGCCCGGAAAAGACGAAAGCCAGCTGGAGATGATTAAAAGGCTGGAATTGAGCTACGCCCAATTTCGGGAGCTTTATGCTTATTGCTGGCATAAGGGAATTATATTTCTTTCTTCTCCCTTCGACCAGGAAAGCATTGATTTTCTGGCCGCACTGGGAGTGCCTTATTTTAAAATCCCTTCGGGTGAAATAACCAACTATCCCTTCTTGCGTCGTATCGCCGGGAAAAAGCGGCCGGTTATCCTTTCCACCGGCATGGCGACCCTGGGTGAAGTGGAAGGTGCGTTGCGGGTTTTGCGGGAAGCCGGGGCGAGGGACATCACCCTGCTGCATTGCACAACCAATTACCCGGCCCTGCCGGAGGAGGTAAATTTAAGGGCCATGCTTACCATGAAGCAGGCCTTCGCTCTACCGGTGGGCTATTCAGATCACACCATGGGTATCGCCGTACCCATAGCGGCAGCGGCCTTGGGGGCAGAAGTGATTGAGAAGCATTTAACCTTAGATCGTACCTTCACCGGCCCGGACCACCGCGCCTCCCTGGAGCCGGGAGAATTTAAAGAAATGGTCGCGGCCATCCGCCAGGTAGAAAAAAGCCTGGGGGACGGCATCAAACGGCCGGCGCCGGGCGAGCTGGCTATCATGCCGGCGGCCAGGCGCAGCCTGGTGGCTGCCAGGGACATAGCCGCCGGGGAAATAATCACGGAATCCTGCCTGACCGCCAGAAGGCCGGGGACGGGCATCCCGCCGAATTTTTGGGACGTAGTGGTGGGCCGGCAGGCCAGGCGGGATATTGCGGCCGGGAGTATTTTAAGTTGGGATATGATTTAAAAGGATAAGGGGTTAACCATGGGTTGGCATGATGATAAGCTGGAGGATATCTGGGCTCTGCCCCAGGAGAGCTTGAAGCTGGCCCTGCCGCGGATGGACAGCGCCGGCCTGCAGGTACTGCTGGTAGGAGATGCAGAACGGCATCTCCTCGGCCTCATTACCGACGGCGACATTCGCCGGGCATTGTTACGGGGTGAAAGTTTAGATGTCCCTGTCAGAAAGGTTATGCAGGCCCAGCCCAAGGTTTTGCCGGCAGGTGTTTCTTTAGAGTTAGCGAGAAGGTTAATGTTGACCCATAATATTCGTCACATTCCCCTGGTAAATAACGAAAACCGGGTAGTGGACCTGTTACTATGGATAGATCTTTTTGGAAGCAAGGTCGAGGAGAGGCCGGAACCGGTGGTGATTATGGCCGGTGGGAAGGGTACCCGGCTGGACCCTTTTACCAAGATTTTACCCAAACCGATGATCCCCCTTGGCGATAAGCCGATAGTAGAAGTTTTAATGGATAGATTTTATGACCAGGGATTTTCGCAGTTTATTCTTTCAGTGGGCTATAAAGCTGAAGTAGTAAAGTTATATTTTAACGATAGCAACGGCCGGCCGTACAAAGTAAATTTTGTCCAGGAAGAAGAACCCCTGGGGACCGCCGG
The DNA here is from genome assembly GCF_024733845.1 of Neomoorella sulfitireducens. GTDB lineage: Bacteria > Bacillota > DSM-521 > Neomoorellales > Neomoorellaceae > Neomoorella > Neomoorella sulfitireducens. Next base: position 54,080 of record NZ_JANRHG010000005.1, on the reverse strand, counting down.
CGCCCTGGGGCTCCTGCGGCAGCAGCTTCAGGGAACCTTTCTGGTAACCAACTGCGACGTTATTATTGAGATGAATTACGGGGAATTGCTGCGTTACCATCATGAGAAAGGGAATGCCCTGACTATAGTAGGAGCCCTGCGGGATTTTACCATTCCCTACGGCGTTTTGCGTACCGACGCCGGGGAATTTCACCAGATAGAAGAGAAGCCCAGTTTCCATTTTCTGGTCAATATCGGCCTGTATGTGCTGGAACCCGAGGTTTTAGAGGGCCTTGATAATAGTTCTTTCATACATATGACGGATTTAATTATGGCCACCAAAGATAAAGGCCTCCGGGTTGGAGTATATCCCCATCATGGCCGCTGGTTTGATATCGGCCAGTGGGATGAATACCGTCAGACCCTGCGGGCCTTCGACGGTCTAAGATAAGGTAATTGCCGGTCCCGGCATCTCCGCAGGCCGCGGTAGCGACCCCAATGGCAGTATCTGTTCACAAGCGGAAAGGAGAAGAATTGATGTATCAAGGTAAAACCATACTCGGTTTTATCCCCGCCCGGGCCGGATCTAAAGGCGTGCCGGGGAAAAACATCAGACCTCTGGCGGGGAAGCCTTTAATCGTCTATACCATTGAAACCGCCAGGGAGAGCGGCGTTTTTGATTACCTGCTGGTTTCGACTGACGGCGAAGAGATCGCCAGGATAGCCCGGGAAGCCGGGGCGGAAGTACCCTTTATCCGCCCGGTGGAACTGGCTACCGATACGGCCCGGGGAAGCGATGTCCTGGCCCACGCCATGGTCTGGTGCGAAGAAAACGGGCGCCTTTATGATTGGGTAATGGTCTTGCAACCCACCAGCCCCCTGCGGGCTGTTGAAGACATCCTGGGAGCATGCCGGTTGATGCTGGAACGTGATGCTCAAGCAGTCGTTTCGGTATGTGAGGTTGACCACCACCCCTGGTGGTGTAACACTCTTCCCGAAGATTTAAACATGGAAAACTTCCTCCGGCCTGAGGTTTTAAATTTAAACCGGCAGGAGCTGCCTGTTTTTTACCGCCTGAACGGGGCGATATATCTGGGCGAATGGGAGTTTTGTAAAAAGGAAAGCTCCTTTTATGGTCCGGGCACTTATGCCTATATTATGCCCAAAGAGCGGTCGGTGGATATTGATAGGGAAATGGATTTTGTTCTGGCGGATGTGTTGATGAGGGATATGAAATGAGAATTACCGCTTGTTTGGAGGTATCATTTTGGGACATATTGTTATTTATAAAGGTCAGTCGCAGTATGATGTACTTCGAGTCTTTGTCGACCAGTTAGGTGAGGCTTTTAAATCCTTAGGTAAAGAGGTTTATATCGTAGACCTTCTGGCCAGCAGTGCCGGTCAGCAATTGCAGGAAGCTTTTAGCCAACCCTGCGAGTTTGTTTTTGCTTTTAATGCGATAGGCTTAGATCTGAAAATAAGCGGGAAATCTTTATATGATTCCCTGGGCATACCTTTTATTGCTGCCCTGGTAGACGATCCAGTTTATCACTTACAGCGTTTGGAATATCCGGCAGAGAATTTGTTAATCGGATGTGTGGATCGTTCGCATATTAATTTTGTTAACAGTTATTATGGTAATCAGCGGACCTGCTTTTTCCTTCCTCATGGAGGATGTAAAGCAAGGGATGTTATTGATTCTAGAAGCGTTCAACAGGATGGCATTCGGGGAATAGATATTTTGTTCGGGGGCTCATATCAAGACCCGGATAATATACGTAATATCTGGGTTAGTCTAAATACTACTATAGCAAGGCTTTTGGATGAAATAGTGGATTATATCCTGGGTAAAGATTATATAAACCTGGCGATGGCGGCTGAAAATGTTCTTGCATCCAGGGGTATTTATCTGAACAATGAACTGTCAAATAAACTGATATTGCTGTTGCCTTTTGTTGACAAATTTGTCCGCGCTTATCGCCGGCGCCAGTGCTTGCATGTGCTTGCCGATTCCGGCTTGAGGGTCCATGTGTATGGTGCCAACTGGGAAAAAGCCCGGATTAAAGCGAAAAACAACTTCTTAATCCATCAGCCGGTGGGCTTCTTAGAAATGCTCGGCTTAATGGAACAGGCAAAGATGGTGCTTAATATTGATCAAAATTTTGCAAATGGCGGCCACGAACGGGTGTTTTCAGCCATGATAAACGGGGCAGCTACACTTTCTAACACTAACAGTTTTTACTCCGAGGAATTCACTGATGGCGAAGATATTATTCTTTATTCGTGGAGCAAACTCCATGAATTACCGACAAAAATTTACGGGCTCCTGGAAAATCCCGATAAAATTGAGTTGCTGAGATTGGCGGGTAAACGTAAAGCGGAAGAAAGACATACCTGGGTTGTCAGGGCGAAAAGAATCCTGGATGTTATCGAGACATATAAGTCGTTAAAGAATCTTAGGGTATCATAAGGCCGCCAGTGCCTAAACCTTTTGTTGCTATTGACGATATAACAATATACAGGAAGGTGCAGTTTTAAGATTCCCTTGCAGGAGGTGGTATGTGACTTACGCTATGATGATTTATAAATGATAGAAAGAACCGGGTTTGTTTTCCAAAGTAAAATGGCAGGGATGCCAAAACTAAAGTCATGGAGGATGAATGTACATGCGTATCAATCAGAACATTTCGGCCCTCAATGCCTACCGGAACCTGACAGTTACCAATAACGCCCTGACCAAGTCCATGGAAAAATTGTCTTCGGGCCTGCGGATCAACCGGGCTGCCGACGATGCCGCCGGATTGGCCATCAGCGAGAAAATGCGCGGCCAGATCAGAGGTCTCAATCAAGCAATTCGCAATGCCCAGGACGGCATCTCCCTGATTCAAACAGCCGAAGGGGCACTAAATGAGACCCACAGTATTTTACAGCGCATGCGGGAACTCGCTGTCCAGTCGGCCAACGATACCAATACGGACGAAGATCGGGCTCAACTCCAGCAAGAAATTTCTCAATTACTGGCGGAAATAGACCGTATTGCTGATACTACTCAATTTAATACTAAGAACCTGTTAAATGGCTCTTTTGCCAATGCAGTGATTCATATCGGGGCAAATTCTGATCAAACGCTTACGGTTACAATAGGAACTATGAGTGTCTCAGCAATCGGGGTTAATGGCTTATCTATCTCGACGCAAACCAAAGCAGATGATGCAATTTCTACTATTGATACTGCTATTAAAAAGGTTTCAACAGAAAGGTCCAAACTGGGGGCCATCCAGAATCGCTTGGAACATACTATTGCCAACTTGAGCGTAGCCTCCGAGAACCTCAGCGCGGCCGAATCCCGTATCCGCGATCTGGATATGGCCCAGGAGATGGTGAACTTTACCAAGAACCAAATCTTGGCCCAGGCTGGTACGGCCATGCTAGCCCAGGCAAACGCTCAGCCGCAGACCGTACTGCAACTTTTACAGTAAAATTAACATCTATATGGCTGGCCGGTACGTACCGGCCAGCCTTATTAAATTAAAAGGAGAATCTGGCTGCTATTATGCAATGTCATTTTGAAATTACAAAGGCGAGAAATGGGGCTTTGACTTTACGATATGGCAATAAATGGTTACATAGCAGTTATGATCCTCTCAACGAGGGAAAGCGCTGGGCGGCTGAAGTTTCTTACCAGCCAGGGGATACCTTAATCGTACTGGGGGTAGGTCTAGGTTATCATTTGGCCGCCTTGGTGGAAAAAGCGAATGAAGTCAAAATTATCGCCGTCGAGCCGGCTGTGGAGTTATTGAAGTATTGCTTTTTCAATCCTGCCTTAAAGAATCTAGAACAAACAGGGAAAATAATAATATTTCACCATGAACAGCCTCTTCAAAATTTTTTAACTGCCCATATCGACCAGTTCCTTTTGGAAAGGGTTAAGGTAATAGAGTACAAACCGTTAGAACGTGTATTTCCACAGGAATTTCTCAAGTACAGGCGGGAGATTAACGATATTTTATTTGGTCTTCTATGCTCTCTCAATACAGCTTTACGTTTTTCTGTAACCTGGACCAGAAATTTCTTTTTAAATCTTGCTAAAGTTTTAACTTCCACGCCGGTGAAGTCCTTTTATGGAGTTTTTCAAAGCAAGCCAGGAATAATTGTTTCTGCCGGCCCTTCTCTGAATAAAAATCTCAGTTTATTAAAAGAAGCAAAAGGTAAGGCTATAATCCTAACCGTGGGCACGGCACTTAAGCCGGTTTTGGCTACAGGCATTAATCCCGATATAGGAGTTTCCATTGATGGTGGAAAAGCTAACTTCCGGCACTTTGAGGGAATAGATACTACAGGCTTTCCTCTGCTTTTTGATCCAATTATTTACCCGCGCATCTTAGAAGAGTATAAAGGTTGTTTAATTGCTAGTGTCTATTTTGAAATCTTTCAAACATGGTTGCAAAATTTGGGTTATCTAGACCCCGGACAGGTGCGGATGGGCCCCTCGGTGGCCAATTATGCCTTTGATTTTGCATTAAAACTGGGACTGGATCCCATAATCTTTATCGGCCAGGACCTGGCCTTTACCGGTGGTAATACCCATGCTCGAGGTACGGTTTACGAGAATAGAGAACCAACTAAAGAAAAATCGCGTCTCTTGGAGATAGAAGGTTTTTACGGTGGTAAGGTTATCACCGATCGTTCTTTACATGCTATGTTGCAATATATTGAGACCCAGATTGCTATGACTGCAAACGGGCGCAGAATTATCAACGCTACTGAGGGCGGGGCGCGCATAAAGGGAACGGAAGTTATGACCCTGCGTCAGGCCATTGATACCTACTGTCAGGAGCCATTTAATCCTGATACTAGGATAAAAGAGATTTGTTCTTCTTACCAACCCCTTAACAAAATAAAACCAGGGGAACTAGCTGAAAAAATCAAAGCCGAAAAAGCTGTAATGGAAAAAGCCATAAAGATTTGTCGAACGGGGGAGAGACTGGCTAGGGATTTGGAGTTGGCCTTTACTTCTAAAATGCCCTCTCAGCAGCAAGTTAATAAGATTTTGAAGCGCCTTGATAAGGTTGATGCGGAAATTAATAACTTGCGTGAAGAGTTACTTCCGGTAGCTATGGTCTTTCAACCTGTATGGTTTCAGTTAAATAAAGGGCCCTTTTCCAGGCCCGAGGCTGAATGGCGGGCGGAGGGCTTGCGCCTGGCCAAAAAATCGTTATTATTGTACCAGGGTCTTGCTGAGGGGATAGATATTGTCCAGGATGCCATGGCACAAGCTGCCGAAAGGTTGAGTTCAGTTTGAATAGCATTCAAAAACAAGAGGTGCTTTTGCGTGAAGATCTTTGTTAACGATCGCGAGTGGGCAAATGATGGAGAGTTGGTTAAAACATTGGCTAAAAATAATCAGGTGGTAAAATCTATCAAAATTGACGGGCAGGAATATGCCGGTACATTAGAGCAAGCATTAAATGAAAAACAGGTTCGAGAGATCAGATTAGAAACCGGTTCCTTAGCAGAACTGCTCGAGGAAGTTAAGATTTCAGTCAAACAGTATCTCCCGATTGTAAGGGATAACATGCTTCGTGTAGGCCGCTTTTTCCAAACAGGCAGGGAAGAGGAAGCTTTTTCTATGGTTGTCCAGATAATTGATGGATTGGAATGGTTAATAGAAGCATTTGCAAATATTAATCTAGCCGAACCGGGTTTTTTGCCGGAAGAGCGCATAACTACCTTTAAGGATAAACTTCAGGATTTATTAAAGGCATGGGAGAATAGAGATTACGTACTGGTAGGGGATTTGTTTGAGTATGAACTGGTGCCATTCCTGGATGAATGGGAGGCTGCTTTAAGAGAGAAGAACTGCTTCAACAAAAACTGAAGACGCTTAAATAAAAGCAATGGTAGTATTCCGGCACTCTTCTCCAAAACGCCGGCGCAGTTCCGCGTCCTTGGCCAAGAGGCGTTGGGTTATATCCAGGCGCTTTGCTTTGGAAGGGATCATCCTGGCATAAGGTTTAATGAGGGAGATTAATTTTTGAATCGTGTCCTGACGCCCGCTGTCGAGGCCGTAGCCGTGGCCGTAAGGGAAGGGTTTTAAGCGTAAAGCCAGGCCAAATGTCTTTTCCAGGTGCCGGCGAAGCAAGTCGTTCTCTTCGGCAGTAAAAGCAAAGGTATAAAAAGTGAGACGCGGGAAGATATAAAAGCCGTCTTTTTTACGGCTATAGTTTATAACCAGGCTGCCATCATCCATAAAAAGGCAGGCCAGGCCCACTGGGTGGGTAAGGAGTTTTATGTTTTCCGTTGTAAGACATTTGCGATTATCGAGGTAAAAGGCATGATATAGCCGGGTAAGAGCGGGCAGGGAGGGGCTGCGCAAATGATTATCCCTTGTAATTTTAAAACCAAGCCTTTCAAGCTGGCCTGCTTTCCAAACCCGGTAGTCCCGCTGGGATGGGGCAAAATGTTCGCGATAAAAAGCCTGGCGGCTGCGCGGCGCGAACCCAAGGCAGCCATCACCGATTAGGCTGCCAACGATGATATTTAGTTCATACGGGTTCGGCTCAATGCCCGGTAGATTGTCTAAATATTTTTCTTCCTTGGCCTGCATTAGTTTTTTATGTAGCTCTTGTTTATAGCCATCGCTTTTTTTAATGCCGTATCGAGAGGCGAGTTTGCGCAACCTATTTTCGGTTATTCCCAGCTCTTCTGCCAGGAGCTTATTGTCGGTGTCGGGGTAATGCTGGGCTAAATAGGCTTGTAAATCTTCGTGTGACATCTTTGCACCTGCTTTTACCGGCATATCAAAGCTATATTTAGTATAGCATACGAACTAATGTGCGTCAAATATTTTGTTATTGTAGTCTGGAAAAAGCAGAATAAGCATAAGTTGTTTGAGCAATATCAAGTCGAGCTGGGGCTTTTGCTTTATAAAAAGTCAAACAGCTTAACCCTTGATCAATAGTATCAAATGTGAAACTATACAAACAAGAAGGAGGTGTCGGTTGCAGGAGTAGAAAAAATTATCCAGAAGATGAAAACGCAGCCTAACGGGATTCGTTTTAATGAGGCGGCTAATGTTCTGGAAAGTTTCGGTTATACATTGGTGAGGAAGAAAGGTTCCCACCATCATTTCCGCAATAACCAGGGCGATGTTATTACTATCAAAGAGGAAAATCATTAAAGGCTGCTTACATTAGGGATATCCTGGAAAGGTCGGGAAGTAAATAAGCCGGGTTCTATCCCCGGAAAATCAAATGAACTCCTGCCTTGAAACCATGACTGAAAGTAGAGACGTCAGCTACTATATGAACTTACCCTACACTTATTTAATTCAGCCGGTAAGCGATGAAAGCGGCAGCTATTTTTTCGGCCGGGTACTAGAGCTTGATGGCTGCCAGAGCCATGGCAGCACTTTTGAGGAAGCATATAGAAATTTACGTGAGGTGATGGAAGGGTGGCTGGAAGTAAAGCTGGAACATGGAGATCCCATTCCAGAACCCACCGGCAGCGAGAATTACAGCGGTAAATTTGTGCTACGGATTCCTAAAAGCCTTCATAGAAAACTGGCTATAGAAGCACAGAAGGAGGGTGTTTCCCTGAACCAGTACGCCCTTTACAAGTTGAGCAGGTAATTAAGCTTTTTTACTCGTACTCACCCAACAGGCGTACAAAATTTAGGTCGTGTTTCACGGCATTGTATAAACGTTCATCGGCGGTGAAAAATTCGCATCCTTTTAGCCGGGCTGAAACGATATAGGCAGCGTCATAGGCGGTAATCTGGTATTTGCGGCTTAAAGAAAAAACAGTTCCTGCTTCTTTTTCGATATCTACCCAGAGGATCTGCAGGGAAGAAACTTCCTTTGCCATTTTCAATAAAATTTCTTCGCTAATCCTGCGGCGCCTGGCAGCCACCAAACAGGCATTGATTAGCTCGAGGATCAGCAATCGTGGTCCGCAAAGGTTGATCCGGCCTAAAGCATAATCGAGCATTATTTTTTTGGCCCTGGGGGAAAGTTCGTCGGGGAAATAAGCGCAGAGAATAGCGCTCGCATCCGCTACAATGTCCAATGTTTTCTACCTCGTTTCTAATTCTTTGCGTGAGTCTTGATATATTTCTTTCGCCGTTATCCCCGCATCTTTCAAGGCCGCGGAGAGTTCCTGCATGTCAAGGAAATTTTTTATGCGCCGCAGGCTGGCGTATTCCTCGTAGGGTAGGAGGGCAGCCACGGGTTTACCTCTTTTTTCCAATACTACACTTTCCCAATCTTCTACCTGACGTATTATTTCCAGGAATTGTTCTTTAGCCTGGGTTACATTAATAGTCAACATAAATGGTCACCTCCACTAGCCATATTATATAACTATTAGAAAATGAAATCAAGCTATAGTTGGCTTTAATTCCAATATTAAACCTCAAGCAGGGCAATTATCTGTCGATATAAAAAAATAGCGAAACACCGTGGAGGTGGCAATAGTGCGGGTCGAGGGAGTCGATCCTTTAGTATTAAACCAGATCCAGAGCCAGACGCAGAAACCGGCAGTGCAGGATGCCAAAAAGATTAACGTGGACAACGAGCAGGAAAAGCGCCGCCAGGAGGGTGAGGCCGGTTATTCCCGGGGCGATTTACAGCAGGCGGTGGAAAAACTCAACGCGGCTACGGACCTCTTCAATATAAAGCTGCGCTTCAAACTCGACCACGAAAAGGGCGAGATTTACGTCCTGGTCATCGACGCCAGTGAGGGTAAAGTTATCCGCCGCATCCCGCCGGAAAATGTGCTGAAGGTGACCAGCCAGATGCAGTACATGGTGGGGCTTCTTTTGGACGAGCTGATTTAGGACTTATCCTGCAGACCTGTCTGGCGCCTGATTGCTTAAGAAGGGTTCGAGATGGGCGCTAGAAGTTTTTAACCTGTTTCAGCCTGGTGGCGGTAGGACAGCTTTGCCTGCTTGCCGTGACAGATCGCCGTTAGAGCGAGGTATTGCCGGAACAGGGCCGGAAAGATTGCTTTGGCATGTTTCTTAAGTGGGAGATAAATTCGGGAGGGCTTTATAAATGGCTGGCGGCATTTATTTTACCGGCCTGGCATCGGGCCTGGACACCGAATCGATTATTACACAACTAATGAACCTCGAAAGGGTACCTCTGACCAGGCTTCAGCAACGCAAAGACCAGTATAACGTGGAGAAAAACGCCTGGCACGATATTTATACCCGTTTGAGCAACTTAAAGAGCAAGCTCAGCAGTCTTAAACTGGCCTCCACCTATACAGGCATGAAAGCCACTTCCAGCAATACCGTGGCTCTGACGGCCACGGCAGCCAGCAGCGCCGCCGCCGGCAGTTACCGTATAGGCATCATCCAGCTGGCCCAGGCCCATAAAGTGGCGAGCCAGCAACCTCTGGTTTATGGCACAGAAACCCAATTGTTATCAGATACTTTTAATGACTCCTCCTTTACCAGCAGTATAGCTACCGTGAGTAATTTGACCCAGGATACAGTAAATGGCGTGTTAAAATTAGCTTCGGGAACAACGGGAAGTATTACCTCAAAAACTATTAGCATTAATGCGGTAAATGGCGGCCGCCTTACTTTAATGGTCAACCAGCAGGAGAGGTTAAATACAAATTATGTATACCAATATCGAACTTTTGATGGTACTACGTGGAGTGAATGGAAGACACTGGGCAGTTTAAACGGTGATGGTTCGGGAGTTTTTAAAAGTCATACCTTGACTGCTGATATTAGCGGTAATGTGCAACAGTTAGAGATTAAGGCAACTTTAAACGGAAATTTTAGCTCCAGCGTTATTCCCATGCTTGCCGACTGGACGGCCACCTTCCAGCCGTCCGTACCCATTACCTCCGATACAGTTGCCCTGGGCCTGCGCGGTTCTTTCAGTATTACCGTTGGTAGTGAAACCAGGATTATCACTATTAGCGAAAATGACAGCCTGCAGTCTATTGTTTCCCTCATCAATGCTATTCCCCCTGAGGGGGAAACGACCGGGGCGGGGGATATTGTGACGGCCAACGTCGTTGACCACCGCCTGGTACTGACCAGCAAAACCACCGGTGCCGCCGGGGCCATTTCTTTTTCCGATCCGGACGGTATTCTCAATAGGCTGGGGCTGGTGGATGCGAGTGGAAATATTTTGTCCGGCGCGGTGGTCCAGGACGCCCAGGACGCCGAATTTACAATCGACGGCCTTGCCATAACCCGCTCCACCAACACTGTTACCGACGTTATCCAGGGGGTTACCCTTAACCTGCTAGGCGTAACCGATACCAACGGCAGCGGTACAATTGAACCGGCAGAAACCCTGAACCTGGAAATAAGCAGCGATACCCAGAAGGCCGTCGATGCTATCAAGGCTATGGTGGACCAGTACAACTCGGTGATGGATTTTATTAGTACAAAAGCCGGGGAGGATGGTGACCTGCAGGGCGATCCCACCGTGGCGCGTTTGCGGAGTTCCCTGTGGCGACTGATGACCGACAAAATTGACGGCTTAACAGGGGTCTACCAGACGCCGTGGAGTATCGGTATTTCTACTGGCGATGTAGCTGGGAGCGGCGCTTTAACCTTCGACCGCAGCGGCAAGATTACCCTCGATACGGATAAGCTGGCGGCCGCTCTAGAGGCAGACCCGGCGGCCGTGATGGCTGTATTTAGCAACAGCGGCAAGACCGGGCTGGTTGACAAGCTGGATGAATATCTTACATCCCTTGTCCGTTCCGCGGACGGCCTCATCCCCTCCCGGGAGCAGTCCCTGCAGAAAATAATGGACGACATTGACGGCCAGATCGCCCGGATGGAGGACAGGCTGGCCATGAAGGAGGAGCAGCTCCGGCGGCAGTTTACGGCCATGGAGCAGGCCCTGGCGGCTCTGCAGAGCCAGGGGAACTGGCTGGCCCAGCAGATTTACGGATTGGGGAGCTACCAGCAGGAGTAGCCTGAAGGGCCACCGTAAAGCTTTTGAGAAACGAGGAAAACATTTTAACCTGCAACCAAACCGGCCTGATTTGGCCGGAAAATAAGGACTATAAAACTATGGCTATTAAAGTTGCAAAGGGCATCGAGGTGTCACCAATGGCTGTGAACAACCCTTACCAGGCCTACCGGCAAAACCAGGTCCAGACCCTGTCCCAGGAAAAGCTGGTGCTGATGCTTTACGACGGCGCCCTGCGTTTCTGCCGCCAGGGCCTGGCTGCTATGGACAAAAAGGATTATGCCGGGGTAAACAATAACCTGGGACGCGCCCAGGACATCCTGGGCGAATTGATGGTGACTTTAAACAGGGACGCAGGCGAAGTGGCGGAAAACCTTTACAAGCTCTACGACTTCATGTACCGTCACCTGGTCCAGGCCAATGTGAAAAAGAGCGCCAGGATGATTAACGAGGTAATCGACCTGCTGCAGCAGCTGCGGGACACCTGGGAAGAAGCGACAAGGATTTACCAGACCCACGACTATCGCACGCGGGTGAGTACACACTGGCAGGGGTGACGATGGGCGAGGCAGAAAAGGTGGCCGGAAGGCTTTTCAGGTCGTACTGCGAGGAAATTGAACTGCTGCAGGAGTGGCGACTTATTTTAAAGCAGCAACGGCAGGCCATTCAAGGCGCTGCGTGGGATGAATTGAATAAGCTCCTGGCAGGAGACACGGCGTGGAAGGAAAGGATGACCGGGGCGCGGCAGGCCACCCGGCAGCTTGAAGAGCTCCTGGTACTAGTGTCTGGATGCGAACCTCCGGAGTGGGACAAGCTCGATTTCCTGCCTGCAGCCGCCCGCCAGGAGCTGGCCGCAGCCTCCCGGCAACTACGGCATCTATATGAAGAGTGCCGGCAACTGCAGGAAACCAACTTAAAAGACGTGCAAGAAGCCATGGCGGCAGTCAAGGCGCAAGTGGAGCAGGTTCAGGCAGCCAGGCAGATGTGCCGTACCTACAAACGGGAAAATAAAACGGCGGTGCCACGTTGCCTGGACCGGCGGCTATGAGTGAAAAAAGACATTGAGCGGGGCAGGGAAAATAAAAATATGAGCAATCCTGTGGAGATAACAAAACTATCAAGCCGGGGACAGGTAGTTATCCCCAAGGAGATCCGGGAACTCCTGGGATGGGAGACAGGAGATCATCTGGCCGTGGAAGTGCAGGGCGAAACGGTCATCCTGCGGCGCCTGCAGCTGGAAAGCATCCGGCAGGAAAGGCACCAGCAGGTATGGGTGGGTTTAATCAAGTAGCCGGAGAAGTTATCACGAAGATGAGCCGAGCGAAAATTTAACGGAAAAATGGGGGCCGTTGCCTTGATGGCGAACGGCCCTTATTTTTTTGGATAATTTTCTCTCAACATGAAGGAATTTGGCAAAACATGTTGAATAATTATTGACAATATCAAGGTAAAATTTTCTTACCATGGGCGTCAAGGGCAAGCTCCCCGAAAGGGGATGCGCGCAAAGCCATGGGTCTAAGGCCCCTGTTTGACGGTTAAAGGGTTTACGAATCCATATCCCCGTGACACCGGCAAGGGCTATGATCGCCAGGCCGCCGTCCCCGGTTACCCGGAGTTGCCCGCCAGACGGGCTTTTCTTTTAGGACCAAAGTCCCGGTAAATTTTAGGCCTTAAGCCCGATGCAAAAATTACCATACAAGTGCTAAAGTGGTAACTGTTGGAGAAAAACATCGTTTTTCCGGGAAAAAGGAGGAAAGATGGATGTTTATGACGCCGGCATTGTACGTCCTGGAAAAGGCCCTGGATACGGCGGCGTTACGCCAGCGGGTCATCGCCCACAACGTGGCCAACGTCAATACGCCGGGCTACAAGCGCTATGATGTCACCTTTGAAGAGAAGCTCGGCCGGGCCCTGGGACTGGAGGAGAGTGTAGCCCTATATCGTACCAATCCCGCCCATTTGCCGGCCACAGGTTTAGATCTTTCCCCGGAAATTGTCCAGGACAACAGTACCACCATGCGCCAGGACGGCAACAACGTGGACATCGACCGGGAGATGGTCGACCTGGCCCAGAACAGCTTGAACTTTAACTTCGCCGCCCAGCAGCTCAACGGCCGGCTGGCCATGCTGCGCTATGCCATAAATGAAGGCCGGCGATGAGGCGGCCCGGATGCTGGAGCTGGAGAGGATGCCGTATTGCCGTTCGTGACGCTCCTGCGCCAGGCCTGTTGCCGGCAACCGGTTGATAAATATACGGGATGGAGGTAGGATGAATGGAACTGTTACCGGCCTTGGCCATCAGCGCTTCCGGGCTCACGGCCGAGCGCCTGCGCCTGGATCTTATCGCCAACAACCTGGCCAATATCAATACCACCAGGACACCCCGGGGCGGCCCCTACCGGCGGCAGGTTCCTGTTTTTGCGGAAAAGCTGCGGGAAGCCATGGGACAGACGCCCGGCCTGGCCCCGGGCAGGGGGGTTGAGGTGGCGGCCATTGTAGAGGATAGCACGCCGCCCCGCCTGGTGTACGACCCGTCCCATCCGGATGCCGGTGCCGACGGTTATGTGGCCTTGCCGAATATCAATATCGTTAACGAAATGGTGGACTTGATCACCGCTACCAGGGCCTATGAGGCCAACGTCACCGTACTGAATGCGGCCAAGGCCATGACCATGAAGGCCCTGGAAATCGGGCGTTAGAGGCAGGGTTTGGCTGCCGCCCTCGCCATGAAGCATGAAAATATAGGGCTGAGAAAAGAAGTTGGAGGATACAGGCTGATCGCTAAGTTTGCTAGCCGAGAACCACCGGAGCCCGGAGGCTGTACCCTCCAGCCTGCAGGAAGCTGGGTTATAAACTTTCAGGAGGAAAGTGTCTATGATCCTTGCACCTGTATCCCTATTAATGCCGGCTCCCGTCCAGGGTGGCCAGCAGTCCCAACCCGTATCGCGGGACCCGGGGACCACAGGCAGGGCCTTTAGCGACATACTGCTGGAAAAATTGGAGGAAATAAGCGCGCTGCAGCAAAAGGCCGATGTCCTTACCCAGGAGTACCTGGCCGGCAAAATCGAAGACGTCCACCAGGTAGTGCTGGCCCTGGAGGAGGCCAACCTGGCCCTGCAGCTGGCGGTGCAGGTACGCAACAGGGCCGTGGAGGCTTACCAGGAAATTTCCCGCATGCAGTTCTAACGCCGCCGGGGACGCAGCCGCCGGCGCGGCAGGTTTTTGATGGCCTGCGGGAATGCTGCGGCTTGCCGCGCAAATCAGGCGGGTAAGGGGAGCGTTTTTCCCGCCCGTGATAGTAGTTATGGTTAGCAAAGCATTATCGCTTTCCGGGAGCTCAAAATGAAGCTTAAACATATTCTCGACAGGATCAAGGGGTTCTGGCAGGGGTTAACCCCTGGGAGGCGTTCGGCCCTCCTGGCCGTAAGCATAGCCGCCCTCCTGGGCGCCGCCTTTTTGCTGCAGTGGCTGCTGAAGCCCCAGTACGCACCCCTGTTTACCAACCTGGAGCAGCGCGACGCGGCGGCGGTAGTGGAAAAGTTGAAGGAAATGAAGGTGCCCTACCAGCTGGCCGGCGAGGGGTCGACCATCCTGGTGCCTAAAGGACAGCTTTACCAGCTACGCCTGGACCTGGCCAGCGCGGGGGTTTTAAACAGCGGCCGGGGGTTTGAACTCTTTGACCAGAACAAGCTGGGTATGACTGATTTTGAGCGCAACCTGGATTACCAGCGTGCCCTCCAGGAAGAACTGCGCCGGACCATCGTGGCCATGGACGAAGTGGAAGACGCCCGGGTACACCTGGTTATCCCCCAGCCCAGCGTCTTTTTACAGGAACGGCAGCCCCCTTCGGCGGCGGTGATGTTGAAACTTAAACCCCTGGCCAATTTAAAGCCGGAACAGGTCAAGGGCATCATGGAACTGGTGGCGGCCAGCGTGGCCGGCCTCAAACTGGAGAATATCCGCGTCATTGATATGTACGGCAACGTGCTGAGTGAAGGTGTGGCCGGCAGTGACGCGGTACCCTCAAGCCAGAAGCAGCAGGTCCAGATGGAACTGAAAAGGCAGTATGAAAGGGACCTGGAACAAAGGCTGCAGGCCATGCTGACCCAGATCCTGGGACCGGGTAAGGCCGTGGCCATGGTCACCGCTGACTTAAACTTCGACCAGCAGGAAATTACCCAGACGGTGTGGGGCAAGGAGGGCGCCCTGAGGAGCGAGCAGGTTAAAACGGAAGAGGGTACTACCGGCGGCGCCGCAGGGGCGGCGGGGACGGCGACCAACACCCAGCCCCCGGTATACCAGGCCATTAACCCGGCGACGGGGAATTACAATAAATCCGATACTATCCACAACTATGAGCTTGACCAGACCCTGACTCACACCATCGTGGCCCCGGGCCAGGTAAGGCGCCTTTCCACGGCGGTGGCCGTCAACGGCACGGTGACCCCGGACCTGAGGGCCCAGATCCAGAATATCGTTACCGCCGCTATCGGTTTTGACCCAGCCCGGGGGGATCAGATTAACGTTGAACCCATACCCTTTGACGACTCCTTGCAGCAGCAGCTGGCGGCGGAGATGGCAGCCCGGGAGCAGCGCCTGCAGCAGTACCGGCAATATTTACTGTGGGGAGGGGCGGGACTGGCGGCCCTTCTCCTGCTGGCGGTGCTGGTGGTCCTCTTCTTGCGCCGCCGGCGGCAGGGAGGTTTACAGGCAGGATTACCCCCTGCGGCCGTTACGGCCGGCATGAGGGCCGGTATCCCCGTCGAACCTTTGATAGTCGAGCCGGCGGGACCGGTAGACGTAGAAAAAGAACGCCAGGAAGCCGAGCGCAAGGCCAAAATGGACCACTTACGGGATATCATCCGCCAGCGTCCGGAGGAAGCCGCCTTGCTTGTCAAGGCCTGGCTGGCTGAAGATTAAGGGGTGGCTTGATTGGCGAGAAAAGCCCTTTCCGGCCTGGAAAAAGCAGCCATTTTTTTGATTGCCGTCGGGCCGGAGCTATCGTCTTTAATTTTAAAGCAAATGGGCCAGGAAGAAATTGAACGCATTACCTACCAGATCGCCAACACTACTTCTATCGACCCGGCGACCATGCAGCAGATTGTCGATGAGTTCCTGCAGCTCAATGAGGCCCAGACGTTCATCCTCCAGGGCGGGATAAAGTATGCCCGCGAGGTGCTGGAAAAAACCCTGGGGCCGGCGCGGGCTGCGGAAATTATAAAAAAGCTAGTGGCTACTTCCAAAATCCGGCCTTTCAGTGTGATCCGCAAGGCCGACCCCAAGCAGCTGGTAAATTTTATTTACAACGAACATCCCCAGACCATAGCCCTGATCCTGGCCTACCTGGAACCGGAACAGGCGGCTATAGTTTTGGGTGCCCTGCCGGATAACATCCAGGCCGACGTTGCCAAGAGGATTGCCCTCATGGAAAGGGCTTCCCCGGAAACCCTGCGGGAACTGGAAAACATCATGGAACAGCGCCTGTCCTCCCTGGTGGAGCAGGACTTTGCCGTGGCCGGTGGTTTGAAAAGCCTGGTGGACATCTTGAACCGGGCCGACCGCAGCACCGAGCGGACCATCCTGGAAGCCCTGGAACAAGATGACCCTGAACTGGCCGACGAGATCCGCAAGCGCATGTTTGTCTTTGAAGATATCCTGACCCTGGACGACAATTCCATTCGCCGGGTTCTCAGGGAAGTCGACCTTAAAGACCTGGCCCTGGCCCTCAAGGCGGCCAGCGAAGAAGTGGCCAACCGCATTTACCGCAACCTTTCCAAGCGGGCCGGCGAGATGCTCAAAGAGGATATCGAGTATATGGGCCCGGCGCGCCTGCGGGATGTAGAAGAAGCCCAGCAGCGTATTGTCCAGATCATCCGTCGCTTAGATGAAGCTGGCGAGATTATCATCGCCCGGGGTGGTGAAGATGCCATTGTGGTCTAGGGTACTTAAAGAAGCAGGGCCGGGGCGGGGAGAGAGGATAATACCCCTGCGCCCCCTGCAGGCCGTTCCTGCTAAAAGACCCGGAGAAGGGCAGGATACCGGCAATCCGGGTGACGGGGCCGCGGCTAAAGCCGGCGCGATGGAAGAGGCCGCCGCCCGGGAAAGGGCGGCCGCCATCCTGGAGCAGGCCCGCCGGGAGGCGGATGCCATTAAGGATGCCGCCTTTGAGGAGCGGCAAAAGGTCCTGGAAGAGGGGCGGGCCGCCGGGGAAGCCAGGGGCTACCGGGAAGGCCTGGCCCAGGCGGAGGAAGAAGCCCTGCGCATCCGCCGGGAGGCGGAAGCCGCCCGGGAGGAAGCCCGGCAGGTCCTGCAGGAGGCGCGCCGGGTTTACCAGGAGACCATCAGCGCTGCTGAAGGCGATATTATCGAGCTGGCCCTGGCCATCGCCGGTAAGATAATTGGCCGGGAGATAGAGCTGCGGCCGGACCTGGTGGTAGAAATGGCCCGCCAGGCAATCCGCCAGGTGGCCGAAGGCCAAAATTACATAATTTATGCCTCCCCGGAGGCAGCCGGTGCTATCCGCCAGCGCCGGGCCGAGCTCCTGGCGGAAGCGGCGCCGGGGGCGCGGCTCCAGGTAATCGCCGACCCGGCCTTTAAGGGGGGCGGCTGCCGGGTCGAGACGGAAAACGGCTTTATCGACGCCGCTATAGACACCCAGATGGAGGAACTGAAGAAAATCTTCCGGCAGGACGCCTGTACTGCCGGCGCCGCACCGGCGGGGGAGGCTTTTTTACCGGGGGGTGAGCGCCCGTGAGCGCGAACCTCGACCTGGCGGCCTGCAGGCAGCAACTGGCATCCGCCAGCCTCTGGCGCCGGGGCGGTAAAGTTACCCGGGTGACGGGGCTTACCATCGAAGCCCGCGGCCTCAAGGCCGCCATAGGGGAGCTGTGCCATATTTATAATAACGGCGCGGCCCCTGTCGTGGCCGAGGTGGTCGGCTTCCGGGAAGAAGTGACCCTCCTCATGCCCCTGGGGGAGCTGGAAGGCATCGGTCCCGGGTGCCGGGTGACGGCCGCCGGCCAGGGCCATCTCGTCCCGGTGGGGAAGGAACTAATGGGCCGGGTCCTGGATGGCCTGGGGCGTCCCATGGACGGGAGGCCCCTTGCCGGGGAGGATTTCCGGCCGGTGAGCAATTCCCCGCCCCATCCCCTGGAGCGGCGGCGGATTAAAGAGGTCCTGGCCACCGGGGTTAAGGCCATCGACGCCCTCCTCACCTGCGGCTGCGGCCAGCGGGTGGGCATTTTCGCCGGCAGCGGTGTGGGTAAGAGCACCCTCCTGGGAATGATTGCCCGCCACAGCACTGCCGATATCAACGTCATCGCCCTCATCGGCGAGCGCGGCCGCGAGGTACGGGACTTTATCGAAGGCGACCTGGGGGCGGAAGGCCTGGCCCGGTCCGTGGTAGTAGTCGCCACCTCCGACCGGCCGGCCCTGGTCCGCATTAAAGGAGCCTTTACGGCGACGGCCATTGCCGAGTATTTCCGCGACCAGGGGAAGAACGTTCTCTTGATGATGGACTCCCTTACCCGCTTTGCCATTGCCCAGCGGGAGGTGGGGCTGGCCATCGGCGAGCCGCCGGCTACCCGGGGATATACCCCTTCCGTCTTTGCTTCCCTGCCCCGGCTGGTAGAAAGGGCGGGCAACGGGGCCAGGGGTTCCATCACCGGCCTGTACACGGTGCTGGTGGAAGGCGATGACATGAACGAGCCGGTGGCCGACACCGTGCGCGGTCTCCTGGACGGCCACATCGTTCTTTCCCGGAAGCTGGCGGCCGGTAACCACTACCCGGCGATTGACGTCCTGGCGAGTACCAGCCGCCTCATGCCGGAGATTACCTCCAGGGAACAGCAGGAGCGGGCAGGATACCTGCGGGAACTCCTGGCTGCCTACCAGGAGGCGGCGGATTTAATAGAGATTGGCGCTTATCAACGCGGCTCCAACCCCAGGGTAGACGCGGCGCTGCGGTATTATGACGCCATCAAGTCATTCCTGCGCCAGGATTTAGGGGAGTACTATGATTTTGACGCCACCCTGGCCGGGCTGGCATCCCTGTTTAGCTGACGGATAATGCCTCGTTACGGAGGTGTTTACCGGTGACTCCTTTTCGTTTTTCCCTGGAACGGGTGCGATCCTATAAAACATCCATGGAAGAACAGCTCAAGCTGCAGCTGGCCGTTGCCCGCCGCCGCCAGGAAGAGGAAGAAGAGCGCCTGGAGCATTACCGCCGGTTGCGGGACAGCTGCGGGGTCGTCCAGGGGGAACTGGCGGCCGGTGATTTGCTCCGGGAGGCGGCGCTGCTGGAAGCCCTGGAAGGCCGCATTGCCGGCCAGCGGGAAAGGGTGGCCCGGGCGCACATGGCCGTAAAGGAGAAATGCGACCAGGTGCAGGCGGTCATGCGGGAGAGGAAGGTCCTGGACCGCCTGCGCGAGCGCCAGCTTGTTGCCTATCGCTACGAACTGGCCCGGGAGGAACAAAAGCAGGTAGATGAAGCGGCAGGTAGCCGCCGTCATCTATAAATATACATCGTTGAAAGGGGGTGAAAAGATGACCGTACAGGTAGTAGCAAATACCGGGAGCCGGGGAGCACTGGTCCGGGGACGCGGCCGGCCTTCAGGCGAGAACGATTTTGCCCTTTACCTGGCCGGCTTGATGCACCGGCCGGGCTCGATGCGGTTTACCGCCGGGAAAGAACTATCCGGCCGGGATGATTGCCGCCAAATGCCCGGCGGGGACGAGGTTAATACGGCAGCCAGCTTGAATTCAGGCAGGGGTTGCCCTGCTGCCGGATCAGGGGAGGAGGGAGCCTGCCGGGCCGGCGGTCCGGAACAGGGAGAAAACGGTGAAGGCCAGGGACGGGCGGTGACGAAGTACAGCCAGGGGGAGAAAACCCCGGCGGCAGCACAGGAGACCGCAAAGGCAGTCGCCGGGTCCATGACCCCCAGTGAGGTTGAGGCGGTTGCCGGCATGGTGCAGGCCGCCGGGGGCAGCCGGCCCGGGAACGGCATACCTGCGGGCCTGGAGGTGCCGGCGGGTGGGGCCAATCCCTTAAGCCGGGTGCAGGCCGGCGATCTTTTACCGGTCCTGAAATCCGACGGCCCCGGGGATGCTGCCGCCGGCCCGGCCGCGTTGGCCGGGGCAGGAGCGACCGGTAAAGAAAATGCTGCCGACACTTCCGGAGGAGATGGGATGGGGTTAACCATCGTGGCGGCAGGTGTTCCTGCGGCCGGGAAGGAAGGCAAACTCCTCAAAGACGCTAAATTAGAGGCCTTGCCCCGTAGAAAGGACACCGGCGGGGATATTCTCCCCCGGGGGATGGTAGAAGGTCAGCAGGTCCGGTTCAAAGAAGACGAAGTACAGGCAGGAGGGAGCCGGGGCGGCAATCATGCCGGCCATGGGACCTTTAATCTGGCCGGCGGCGATGCCGGTAGAAGCCCTGCCGGCGAACCGGGGGGAACCGGGACTGCCGGCGGGCCGGAGATAGCCGTCAATGAAAGGGTGAGGGCCGGCCAGGGAAGCCACCTCTTTAATTTCCCGGCTAACGGGGGGCAGGCCGGCGGGACGGGGTTACCGGTGGGCAACCTGACGGATGTTGTCGCTGCAACTATGGCGGCGGCCCGGATGAGCCGGTCCGGGAGGCAGCAGGAAATAGAAATCCGGCTCCAGCCGGAAAGCCTGGGAAATATGAAGCTCAGGGCCATCCTGGAAGGGGGGCGGCTGGTCCTCCACCTGCTGGTAGAGAACAATGAGGCCGCCCGGGCCCTGCGAGCGGCGGTGCCGGAAATGCGCCTGGCCGTAGCCCAGCAGGGTTTACACCTGGACCAGGTCCAGGTGCAGGTGGGCGGCGAAGGCCCCGGTAGCGGTTTTCAAGCCGGGGAAGGCGGCTCCTACGGCCGGGACTTGCCTGGTTGGCGACGGGGAACGCCCGGCGGGGCGGGGCAGGAGGCAAGGGAAATAATCCCTCTTTCCACCTACCGGCTGGATTACCTGGCATAGTCTATTCAAAGAAGCCCGGGAAAATACGGGGTTTTAAGCCATGAAGGAGGGATCACGGTGAACATCAGCGGCGTTACGGCAGCCGGAACCGGGATGACAACCGGGGTGACTGCGACCGGAGGGTTGAGTAAAAATGATTTCTTGAAGCTCCTGGCGGCCCAGCTGAGCAACCAGGATCCTTTAAATCCCATGAGCGACACCGAGTTTATCGCCCAGATGGCCCAGTTCACTGCCCTGGAGCAGATGTATAACCTTAACGAGAGTTTTAACCTCCTGCGGCAGGATTTGCAGCAGAGCATGATGCTCCAGGTGGAAAGCATGATGCTCCAGGCGGTAAGCATGATGGGCAAAGAGGTGACGGCCGTAGTTGACGACCGGACCCTGACGGGAACGGTCAGTAAAATCACCTGGACGGGGGATGGCATCATGCTCCTGGTCGGGGGACTGCGGGTACCTTTGGAGGCGGTGGTGGAAGTGGCGCTGCCGGGAGATGCGGCGGGTAGCGCCACTGCCGGCGAGGCGGCCGGTCCGGGGAGTTTTGGTGCTTAAGGAGGCAGGTGATGGCCTTTGAACCGCATCGAGGGGCAGGTTTTTATTAGACAGCCGGCCGCCCCGGCGGGCAAGACGCCGGCGAACGGGTCGTGGCCGGGCCAGGATTTCCGTACCATCCTCAATGAAAAACTGGCGGGCTTGAAGTTTTCCCGTCATGCCAGCGAGCGCCTGGAAAGCCGGCAGATAAACCTCTCGCCGGAGCAGATGGCCCGCCTAGAGCAGGGCGTTGATAAGGCCGCCGTTAAAGGCGCCCGGGAATCCCTGGTCCTGCTGGACGACCTGGCCCTGGTTGTAAGCATCAAAAACCGCACGGTCATCACGGCGGCCACCAGGCAGGAACTGCGGGATAACGTCTTTACCAATATCGACAGCGCCGTATTGTTATAGGGCCGGACCCCCGGGGGGGAGGCCCGGGGCCGCTGACCGACAGAGGCGGCCCGTACAGAAAGGGGGAATTTACCATGATGCGTTCACTCTTTTCCGCTGTATCCGGGTTGCGCACCCACCAGCTGCGTATGGACGTCATCGGCGATAATATCGCCAACGTCAACACCGTGGGCTTCAAGCGCAGCGCCGTGACCTTTAAAGACGTCTTCTACCAGACCCTCAGGGGTGGAGCAGCCGGTAGTAATGACATTGGTGGTACTAACCCCCAGCAAATCGGCCTGGGTGTCACCCTGAATAGCATTGATGTCATTCACACCCAGGGCGCTGCTGCTTCCACCAACAACGGGACGGATTTGATGATCCAGGGAGACGGGTTCTTTGAGGTTAAAGATGTAGGTGGAAATGTTTATTATACCCGCGCGGGAAATTTTCATTTTGATAGCGAGGGCAATCTGGTTACTCCTGACGGTTTAATAGTACAGGATTCCGGCGGCAATGGCATAAACATCGGTACAAGTGCTACTAGTTACAGCATAGATAAGTACGGCAATGTATATGTAGATGGGACGCAATCTTTTCAGATAAAATTGGTTAAATTTCCCAACCCTCCGGGATTGGAGAAAATAGGAAGCAATCTATATGCTGCAGCAGCGGGAGCCGGTACGGCAATTGAAGGAGTGGCGGGTGATACTAATTTTCCTAACACCACCATCATCCCCTCGGCCCTGGAGATGTCCAACGTGGAGCTGGCCCTGGAGTTTACCGAGATGATCATCACCGAGCGCGGCTTCCAGGCCAACGCCCGGACCATCACCGTTTCCGATGAGATGCTCCAGGAGCTGGTGAACCTGAAGCGTTAATCCCCGGGAGAAGTTAGTTGCCGGGGAGTTCCCCGGGGAGGCCGGTATCCCCGCGGGCTAAAGGTGGTTTTTTACCGGAGGCCCGGCGGGGATAAATACCGGCCGGAAGGTATCATGTCAGGAAGCTATATTTGTGAAGGAGGGCGGCAGAGGATGATCAAGGTCACCACCCTGGATAAACGGGAAGTGGTCCTTAATGCCGAGCTTATCGAGCGCATCGAAAGTGTTCCCGAAACGGTGATTACCCTTACCAGTGGCAAAAAGGTTTTAGTAAGCCAGTCGGTAGATGAAATAATAGCCAGGGTTATCGCGTACCGGCGCAGGGTTTTCCGGCCGGATAGTTCCAAAGATGAGGTGAAATAAAGGTTGCGGCGCATTGATTTCATGACCGTGGTGGGGATTATCGCCGGCATCGGCCTCATGGGTGGGGCCCTGGTCATGGGCGGAAACCCCAAGCTCTTTTGGAACGTCCCATCTCTAATGGTGACGGTGGGGGGATCCTTTGCCGCCGTATTAATAAACTTCAGTTTGCAGGAAGTGAAAAACGTCTTTGGGACGGTAAAACAGGCCTTTACCACTAAAAGTATGGAGCCGGAGGAGCTCATTGAACTTTTCGGCGAACTGGCCCGTAAGGCGCGCCGGGAGGGCCTGCTGGCTCTGGAGGATGACGCCGGCCGCCTGGAGGACCCTTTTTTCCGCAAAGGGATCCAGATGATGGTTGATGCCATGGAACCGGAAATGATCAGGGGGATCCTGGAAACAGACATGGCCTACATGGCCCGCCGCCATGAAATAGGCCAGAGCATTTTCAAAACCTGGGGGAATCTCGCTCCGGCCTTTGGTCTCATCGGTACCCTCATGGGACTGGTGCAGATGCTGGCCAGGCTGGACAATCCGGAAGCCCTGGGCCCCAGCATGGCCCTGGCCCTGATCACCACCTTTTACGGTGCCATAATGGCCTATATGATCTTCATCCCCCTGGCCGGGAAGCTTGGCCTGCGCAGCGAGCAGGAGATGATGCTGCACCAGATGATGCTGGAAGGCATTATCTCCATCCAGTCCGGGGTCAACCCGCGCATCCTGGAAGAACGCCTGCGTTCCTTCCTGCCGGCCAACTCGGCCCACCGGCCGGCAGGTGAAGCAGTGGTTGCCGGTGAAGAAGTATTCCGCCAGCGGCTATAAGAGGGGGAAGGTTTGGCAGTGGCCGTAATAAAAAAGCAAAAGAAGGCAGAAGAGGGCGCGCCGGCGTGGATGGTTACATACTCCGACCTTATGACCCTGCTGCTGGTTTTTTTCGTTCTTCTATTTTCCTTTTCTGTTTTGAGCCAGCAAAAATTCCAGCAGTTTATTGCCTCCTACCAGGGAATAGGGATCCTGGATGGAGGTGTGTCGCCGGTTGTGGAAACGGAGCCGGCGCCCTTCGAATTCCCGCAGGATATTGATACCCCGGAGGCGGCTGCCGCCCTGGCTAGGGCCAGGGAACTGATGGAGACCTACCAGGCGGTTAAAAACTTCCTGGCGGAAAGCGGCCTGGAGGCTATGGTCGAAGTACGTTACGAGGAACAGGGCATTGCCCTGGACATCAAGGAACGCATCCTCTTTGATTCCGGCAAGGCCGATTTAAAGCCTGAAGCCGTCAGGCTGCTGGACAAACTGGCGGAGCTTTTGGTGCGCCTCCCCAATGAAGTGCGCGTGGAAGGTTATACCGACAACCGCCCCATCCGTACCATCCAGTTCCCCTCTAACTGGGAGTTATCCACGGCCCGGGCGGCCAGGGTGGTGCGCTATTTTATTGAGGAACACCACCTGCAGCCGGAGCGTTTTGTCGCCATAGGCTACGGTGAATACCGTCCCCTTTATCCCAACGATACCCCGGAGCATATGGCGGAAAACCGGCGTGTAGTATTGCTGCTGGGGATGAATAACGGCCGGTAAAATACGCCTCCCTTGCAGATCCGGTAAGGCTGCGGGGAAACAGTTGCAGTTAAGGAAGAGGTGGAGCAATGCCCCCTAAAGACGAAACGGTGAAAAAAGAGAAGCAGGGCCGGCCCTGGTTAACTATTGCCCTGCTCGTGTTAACCCTCCTTTTAAGCGGGGGTTACATCTACTACTTTTTTTTCGGCGGCAGCAAGGGCGTAAACGCGTCGTCGCCGACCAGCAGGCAAGAAACGGCGATCATGCAGAAAATGAGCCTGGAGCCCATTGTTGTCAACCTGGCCGATCCGGGCCTGCGCCGCTACCTGCGGACAACAATTACCCTGGAGTACGGCAATGCGAAGTTGACTGCCGAACTCAACGAAAAAGTTTACCGGGTCCGCGACACCCTTATTTCGGTGCTGCGCAGCAAGAAAACCGATGACCTGCAGAATGAGGACGCCCTGAAGCGGGAGCTTTTAACGGCCGTGAATGCGCAGCTTGTCGGCGGCCAGGTGGAAGCCCTTTATTTTGAAGAATTTATCATCCAGTAGGAGAATAAGTTATGCCCTTAACGGACGATGAAATCCAGAAGCTTTTGGAGGCCATGGCTGCCGGCGCCGACCGGCCGCGTATTGAAAAGGCCCGCTTTGCACCCCTGCAGCAGGCCCCGGTAGCCAGGGTAAAGGCCGGCTTTGACCGCATCGCTGATGTTCCTTTACGCCTGGTGGCGGAGCTGGGCCGGACGCGCCTTTCGGTCAGGGAAATCCTTGAGCTGAAGGAAGGGTCGGTCATCACCCTCAACAAGCTGGCCGGCGAGGCGGTGGAAGTCCGGGTCAACGGTATCCCCTTGGCAACGGGAGAGGTGGTGGTTATTAACGATGTCTTCGGCGTCAGGATCAACAACCTGGCAGAAGTTAAGGAAGAAGAAGGGCAGGACTGAATATGGACCGCGAGTTTGTCCTGGCTTTACTGCGACTGGTAATCTTTTTACCCCTGGTCCTGGGCCTTGCCTATGTTACCCTCCGCCTGGGTATGGGCCGGGCTGCGGGCAGGAACGTAGGGCCGGGACAGCTGGAACTGGTTGAAAGGCTACCTTTAAGCAGTAAAAGTGGCCTGGCGGTAGTCCGTTGCGGTGACAGGCATTTCCTGATCGGCCTGGGGGAAGGCGCCCCGGTCTTCCTGGCGGAGCTACCTGATTACCCGGCGGCGGTGGCGACGGGAAGGGAAGTAACGGTTTACCCCCTCCGGTCCCTGGAGGAGAAGGAAAAGGAGCTGCCGGGCCAGTCCCATCCCGGGGGAGTATTAGCTGCATGGTTGTCGACGTGGCAGAGGTTTAAAGGCCATGGAAATTAACAGTTTAATCCAGGCCACCGATCCCCGGCAACTGGCAGATACCGTCAGGATCCTGGTGCTGCTGACGGTACTGGCCCTGGTACCGGCCATCCTGCTCCTTATGACTTCCTTTACCCGGATAATCATCGTCCTGTCCTTCGTGCGCAGCGCCATGGCCACCCAGCAGACGCCGCCTAACCAGGTGCTTATCGGCCTGGCCCTGTTCCTGACCTTTTTCATCATGGCGCCGGTATACAGCCAGGTAAAGACCCAGGCTGTTGACCCTTACCTGGCCGGGCAGATTACCCGGGAGCAGGCCCTGGATGCCGGGGCCAAACCGGTGCGGGAATTCATGTACCGCCAGACGCGGGAAAAAGACCTGGCCTTATTTGTACACATGTCGGGAATGGAACAGCCCCGCACCCGTGACGACATACCCATGCATGTCCTTATCCCGGCCTTTGTTATCAGCGAATTGAAGACGGCCTTCCAGATGGGCTTTTTGATCTATATTCCTTTTCTCATTATCGACCTGGTAATTGCCAGCACGTTGATGGCCATGGGCATGTTTATGGTACCGCCGGTGATGATCTCCCTGCCCTTTAAACTCATGCTATTTGTCCTGGTGGACGGCTGGTACCTGGTAGTTAAATCCCTGCTGGAGAGTTTTTAAGGCCGGTCATGGACGGGAACAAGCAAAGGGGGGAGATAAAGTGACCCAGGAGTTTGTCATTCACCTGGCCAGGGAAGCCCTGACCACCGCCCTCATGCTGGCGGCACCGGCCCTGGGCCTAAGCCTGGTAGTAGGCGTGGCCATTAGCATCCTCCAGGCCACTACCCAGATCCAGGAACAAACCTTGACCTTTGTACCCAAGATTGTTGCCGTTATCCTGGGGCTCCTGCTCCTGGGCTCATGGATGCTCAACACCCTGATCCGGTTCACCACCGAAATATTCGGCAACCTGGCCGCCCTGGTAAAGTAGTTGCCGGGCGCCGGGGAATAGGAAGACCGGGCAGTTGATCTACAAGGAAGGGGTACTATGAGCTACCTGAACCAGGCAGAGTTTTTTTTCCTGGTAGTGGTACGGGCCGCATCCTTTTTTGTGACGGCGCCGTTTTTCGGCATCCGCGGTGTGCCGGTCCCGGTCAAGGCCGGCCTGGGGGTGCTGGTAGCCGTGCTCATTTTTCCGGTGCTTCCGGCCGGGCAGCCGGCCTTCACCGGCGCCGGGGCTTATGCCCTGGCCGTACTCAACGAAGCCCTGGCCGGCATGGCCCTGGGCTATTTGGCCGGCCTGTTCCTGAGCGCCGTCCAGGTGGCCGGGCAGCTCCTGGACATCCATATGGGCCTGGGGATGGCCACCCTCTTCGACCCCCAGAACGCAGCTACAACTACTGTAATGGGCCAGTTTTTTACCATCCTGGGCCTGCTCCTTTTTTTCCAGGTGGACGGCCACCATACCCTGCTCCTGGCCCTGCAGGAGAGTTTTCGCCTCCTGCCCCTGGGAGGAGTGCATTTTGACGGCAATATAACCTGGGCCGTGGTCAAGCTCTTCACCGGCATGTTCAGCCTGGCGGTGCGTATGGCCGTCCCGGTAATCGTCGTCATTCTCATTGCCGACCTGGCTTTAAGTTTAATTGCCAGGACGGTGCCCCAGTTAAATGTCTTTATCCTCGGATTTCCTTTAAAAATCGGCCTGGGACTGCTGGCCTTAATCGCCGTACTGCCTTTGCTGGTTACGGTGTTTCGCAATATTTTCGGCCAGATGGAACATGACCTGGCCCTGCTGCTGCGGAGCTGGCCGCGCTGATGGAAAGACGGTATTTTACCGGTAAAACCTGCGGGCCCGGGCGGCATGTTGCAGGGCTGGCAGCACCCTGTATCAACCTGCAGCTCTTTGCCGAAGAAAAGACCGAGGAGGCCACCCCCCACCGTATCCAGGAGGTACGCCGCAAGGGCCAGGTTGCCCGGAGCAACGACCTGAGCGCGGCCCTGGTGCTGCTGGCGAGTATTATTTATCTCTACTGGCGGCGGGAAACCTTTTACGTGGAGATGGCGGGCCTCATCAGCACCCTTATCCAGGAGGGCTGGAGGCACGACCTGGACGGGGGAGTCTTCCTGGCCATGGTCAGCGAGATTGCCTTTAAGGCGGGTATTCTCCTGGCCCCCCTGCTCCTGCTGGCGGCAACTGTAGGCCTGGCGGCCAATTTTGCCCAGACGGGTTTCATTTTTTCCCTGGAACCCATAAAGCCGCGCCTGGAAAACCTGGACCCGGTGAAGGGGTTGCAGCGCTTCTTTTCCCGCCGCGCCCTCATGGAACTGGTCAAAAGCCTGGGCAAGGTTGTAATAGTTAGCCTGGTGGTCTGGCTCCTGGTCAAGGGGCAGTTTGGCCGCTTGTTGATGACCGTAGACATGGGTTTCCCCGAAACCCTGGAACTGGCGGGCCGGATTATCTTCCGGGTGGGCCTGGGGGCCATGGCCGTATTTTTAGGCCTAGCGGCAGCCGACTATATCTTCCAGCGGCGCGAGTTTCAACGCAATATACGGATGACCAGGCAGGAAGTTAAAGAAGAATTGAAACAGATGGAGGGCGACCCCCTGGTACGTTCGCGCCTGCGGGAGAAACAGAGGCGCCTCGCCCGGCACCGCATGATGCACGCCGTGCCCGAAGCCACCGTGGTCATCACCAACCCTGTGCACCTGGCCGTAGCCCTGCGTTACCGGGAAACGGAGGGAGCGCCGCGGGTGGTGGCCAAGGGGGCGGGGAGCATTGCCGAGCGTATCAAGGACGTAGCCCGCCGGCATAACGTTCCCGTTGTTGAAAACCCGCCGGTAGCCCGGGCCCTGTACCGCCAGGTGGAGCTGGGCCAGGAGATCCCGGTGGCCCTCTACCAGGCGGTGGCGGAAATCCTGGCCCAGATCTACCGCCTGCGGGGGAAGTTGTAGGGGCATTTAGCCTGGAGCCTGTACCATCCAGGCCCCAGGGTGCCAATTTATAGCGATAAAACCCGATTTTCGGATGAGCCAGTAAGCATACGGAGGAAAAACTGCTCTATGGCGGCAAATACCGGCCTGCTGGGCGCCCTGCGGCGCCTTACCCCGTACAACGATATTTTGGTGGCGGCCCTGGTCCTGGGAATAGTCGTCCTCATTGTTATTCCCGTAAGCCCCGGGGTGATGAACTTCCTGCTCATCATGAGCATGGGCATCAGCATGGTTATCCTCCTTACCACCATGTTCGTCTCCCGCAGCCTGGACTTTTCCGTATTCCCGTCCCTCCTGCTGGTGGTAACCCTGTTCCGCCTGTCCCTTAATATCTCCTCCACCAGGCTTATTTTGAGCCGGGCCGATGCCGGGGAAGTGATCGAAACCTTCGGCAGTTTTGTGGTCCGGGGTAATTATATCGTCGGCTTTGTCATATTCCTCATTATTACCATCATCCAGTTTATCGTCATAACCAACGGTGCCCAGCGGGTGGCCGAGGTCGCGGCCCGCTTTACCCTGGACGCCATGCCCGGCAAGCAGATGAGCATCGACGCCGACCTCAATGCCGGCCTGTTGACCGAGGACGAGGCCCGGGCCAAGCGGCGGGAACTCCAGCGGGAAGCCGATTTTTACGGGGCCATGGACGGTGCCAGCAAATTCGTCCGGGGGGATGCCATTGCCGGCCTCATCATCACGGCCATCAACATCCTCGGGGGACTGGCTATCGGTGTGTGGCAGCTGGGGATGCCTTTTATGGATGCCCTGCAGACCTATACTCGCCTGACCATCGGCGACGGCCTGGTGACCCAGCTGCCGGCCCTCATGGTTTCCACCGGTACCGGTATCCTGGTGACCCGCTCCGGGGCGGCAGACAGCTTTGGCAAGGAGGTAATCCGCCAGCTAACGGGCTTTCCCCGGATCGCCGGGCTGGTGGCGGTCGTCCTGTTCCTGCTGGGCCTTTTGCCGGGGATGCCCCACCTGACCTTCTTTATTATGGCCGGCGGGGTCGGTTATGCCGCCTATAGCCTGGCCAGGGAGGAAAGGTTGCAGGGCCAGCGCCGGCAGGAGACGGCCGCCGTCCAGAAGGCTTCCCAGCGCCAGCCGGAGAATGTCTTGAGCCTTTTCCAGGTAGACCCCCTGGAGGTGGAAATCGGCTACGGCCTCATCCCCCTGGCCGATGAAACCGAAGGCGGCGACCTGCTGGACCGGCTGGCGGCGGTAAGGCGCCAGTGCGCCACCGAGATGGGCATCTACGTCCGGCCAATTCGCATTCGCGATAACCTCCAGCTGCCTCCCCACGGCTATGTCTTTAAGCTGCGGGGTGTGGAGGCGGCCCGGGGAGAGATTAAACCCGGCTATCTCCTGGCCATGAACCCCGCCGGGAATGAAGGGCCGCCGGAGGGTATACCTACCCGGGAACCCACCTTCGGCCTTGCGGCCTGGTGGGTGCCGGGGGCCAGGCGCCAGGAAGTGGAGCTGGCCGGTTTTACCGTCGTTGACGCCGCCACCGTCCTCATTACCCACCTGACGGAATTCATCAAGGCCCATGCCGCCGAGCTCATGGGCCGCCAGGAAACGCGGGAGCTCCTTGACAAGATCAAGGAAAATAACCCGGCAGTGGTTGAAGAGCTGGTGCCCAACCTCCTGACGGTAGGGGAGGTACAGAAGGTCCTGGCCGGCCTGCTCCAGGAACAGGTGCCCATCCGGGACCTGGTCAGCATCCTGGAGGCCCTGGCCGATGCCGCCCGTACCAGCCGGGAGCCGGATTACCTGCTCGGGGCGGCGCGCCAGGCCTTGAGCCGCACCATAAGCCGCCAGTACGCCCGGGAGGGCAGGCTCACGGCCATTACCCTCTATCCCCAGCTGGAGCAGAAGCTGGCGGAAGCCATCCAGCCCACCTCCCAGGGCAATTTCCCGGCCCTGGCCCCGGAGGAGGGCCGGGAACTTCTAAGCAGGCTGGGACGGGCCGTGGAGAAAGCTGCCGCCGGCGGCGTCCAGCCGGTGATCTTATGCTCGGCCAGGATCCGCCTGCCCCTGCGGCGGCTCCTCCAGCGTTCCTTACCTTATGTACCGGTCCTGGCTTATAACGAACTGGAACCCGGCCTGGAAATCGAGGCCGTGGAGGCGGTGAACTTAGTGTGAAGATTAAACGCTATCTTGCCCGCGATATGCAGGAAGCCTACCTGGCCATCCGCCGCGATCTGGGACCCGAGGCGGTTATTGTGGCTACCCGCCGGGTACGCCACCCGGGCCTCAAGGGCTTATTTTTACCCCCCCGCCTGGAAGTAACGGCAGCCCTGGAAGAGGCTACGGGAAGGCCCTTAGTCCAGGGGGAGGTCCCGCCCGGCAGGGCATCCCTGCCGGGCGCAGCCGGCCGGGCAGCGGGGATACCGGCCGGGGCGGCCGGTACGGGCGGGAGCGGTAACAACGGCCACCCCGGCCTGGATACCCTCCAGCGGGAACTGGCCGACATCAAAGCCGCCCTCAACCGCTTGATCCGGCCCGGCAGCGCTCCGGTGCCGGAACAGCTGGCGGCCTTACGCCGGCGCCTGCTGGCCCAGGAGCTGGAGGAAGATCTAGTGGCTTTCCTGTTAAACGGCATCGAAGGGACTGCCGGGGAAGAAATTATTGCCGAAATAATTCGCAGCCGGCTGGCGGACCGCTTGAGCGGGCATATAGCTGGTCCCTCGCGGCAGCGGGTCCAGGCCTTTACCGGCCCCACCGGTGTGGGTAAGACGACTACCCTGGCCAAGATAGCAGCCCGCTACAGCCTTTATGAAGGGCGCAAGGTCGGCCTGGTAACCCTGGATACTTACCGTATCGGGGCCGTAGACCAGCTCAAAACCTATGCCGAAATTATGGGCTTGCCCCTGGAAGTGGCCATGACGCCGCGGGAACTGCGCACTTCCCTGGAAAACCTGGAGCACTGCGACGTAGTTTTAATCGATACGGCCGGGCGGGCGCCGGAGAACAAGGCCATGCTGGCGGAAACGCGGGGATTCCTGGAGGTCGTTCCCGGGCGGGAAGTATACCTGGTGTTGAGCTGCGCCACCAGGCGCCGGGACTTGCTCCAGGCCTTGGAAAACTTCCGCTGCCTTAACTACAGCCGGCTTATTTTCACCAAGATCGACGAGACGAGCTGCCCGGGGGTAATATTCCCTGCAGCCGCAGCTGCGGGTGTACCCCTGGCTTACATATCTACCGGCCAGGACGTGCCGGATGACCTTGAAGCGGCCGATCCCCACCTCCTGGCCAGGCGTATCTGGGAAGCGGTGGCAGAAGATGGATCAGGCGGGCAGGTTGCGTAAACTAGTAGCCGGACGGGCGGAAGGGCGGTCGCGGGTGGTTGCCATTGCCAGTGGTAAAGGCGGCGTGGGCAAGACCAATATTGCCGTCAACCTGGGCCTGATCCTGGCCCGCCAGGGACGGCGGACCCTCCTCTTTGACGCCGACCTGGGACTGGCCAATGTGGACATCCTGATGGGCCTGGTACCCCGTTACAGCCTGAAGGAAGTCGCCGGGGGGCAATGCACTATAGAAGAAGTGGTTGTCCACGGCCCCCACGACCTGCTCCTGGTGCCGGGAGCCTCGGGCTTCCAGGAACTGGCCGAGCTGGCCCCCGGGGACCGGGAAAGGCTCCTCCAGGGCCTGGCGACCCTGGCCGGGCAGGTTGATATCATCCTGGTCGATTCCGGCGCCGGGATATCGCGGGCGGTTTTCACTTTTGCGGCTGCTGCCGGGGAAGCCCTGGTGGTAGCCACGCCGGAACCTACTTCCATAACCGATGCCTACGGTTTGATCAAAGGACTGCAGCGCCTGGGGGTAAAGATGCATCTCCTCATTAACCGGGCTGCCAGCAATCTGGAAGGGCAGGAGGCCGCCGGGCGGCTCCAGGGTGCCTGCCGCCGGTTTTTACACCTGGAACTGCCCCTCCTGGGGATCATACCCGAGGATCCCCGGGTAGGCCAGGCGGTAAGGCGCCAGCAGCCCTTCAGCGAGCTATATCCCCGCTGCCCTGCGACCCTGGCCCTGGAAGAAGCGGCTGCCAGGTTCCAGGGCGGGGAATTGCCGGCAGGCCGGGGCCAGGGTTTCTGGCAGCGCCTGGGCCGCCTGCTGGGAAGATAGGAGGGGGATATCATGGCCGGGCTCAACTTTATTATGATAAACATGCCTATTATCATTAAAAATCCCGGTCGTAAAGACCTGCGCACCATTATCCAGGATGTAGGACAAGACGGCTTTGCCGTCCTTGCGCCGGCAAGCAGCGAACTGGTCCTGGCGCCGGGAGATGCTGTTGAGGTTACCTGCAACCGGCTGGATGCCCGCTATGAGTTCACTACCACTGTCCGGCGATACCTGCCGGGGGATCCCCCCCTTTATTACCTGGCCTACCCGGACGATTACCGGCGCCTCCAGGTGCGTTCCCATGTACGGGTCAGGGCGGCCCTGGAATTTCGCTATGCCGTCTGTCCAGCGACCGACGGGCCCGCCCGGCCAACCAGGCTCCATAAAAAGGGGGTAACGGTGGATATAAGCGGCGGCGGGGCACAGCTGGTTCTCCGGGAACCGGTTGCTGTGGGCGACCTTATTTACATGGAGTTCCACCTGCCCGGCCGCCGCCGTTTACCCATGCGCCTGGCCGGGCGCGTCAAGCGCGCGGCCCCGCGGGAGATAGACGGCGTGACACGTTATGAAGCCGGTGTGGCCTTTGAAGGCATCAGCGAGAGGCAGGAAGACGAGATTGTGGCCTTTGTTTTCCAGCGGTTGCTGGAAGAAAAAAGGCGCCGGGGGGAGAGGGAAAGTGGCAGTTAAGGACAGCTCCATGTGGGCCGCCTACCTTGCCGGCAAGGAAGAGGTCGGGCGCCGGGAACTGGTTCTCAAGTATCTCCCCCTGGTGAAATATCATGCAGGCCGCCTGGCAGTAAAACCGCCCCAGCACCTGGACCAGGAAGACCTGATCGGCTACGGCATAATCGGGCTGCTGGAGGCCATTGATCGTTATGACCCATCCCGGGGTGTTAACTTTGAAAGCTTTGCTTCCCAGCGTATCCGCGGGGCCATCCTCGATGCCCTGCGCCAGTCCCACTGGGCACCCCGCACCCTGGTGGAAAAACTGCGCCGGGTAAGCATGGTTTACCGCCGCCTGGAGCAGGAGCAGGGAAGGGAGATAAGCGATGCAGCGGTGGCGGCGGCGGCAGGGATAACGGTAGAGGAGCTCAGGGAGCTGCTGGAGCGGGGTTCCCAGATGGCCGTCCTTTCCCTGGAAGACTTCCTTTTTGAACGGGACGGGGAAGAGGGGGTTAGCCGGGCGGAATTGCTGGCCGACCCCCAGAGCCCGGATCCGGAGGGGTGTTATGAACAGGATGAACTTCGCCGCGCCCTGGTAGAGGGTATCAGGCATTTAAACGATAAAGATCGCCTGGTCCTCACCCTGTACTATTACGAGGGCCTGACCTTAAAGGAAATCGGAAAAATTCTAGGCGTCTCCGAATCCCGGGTTTGCCAGCTCCACGGCCGGGCAATCTTAAACCTGCGCCGTTATTTAGCCGATTTTATGTAGGTGGTATGAATGGCATATTTCTTCTTGATTACCGGTGCCGTACTCATTGCCCTCAGTGCCCTGCCCGCCCTGAAAATGCTGGTGGCCGGGGAAGGAAGCCAGGGGCTCCGGCCGGCAAAGGATAACGAACCTCAAGACCGGGAACGTCCCGGTCCTCCCGGGAACGGGGAACAGCTGGCCGGACGCCTGGAAGCCCTCCAGGAAGAGGTTGCCGCCCTTGCTGCCCGGGTGGAGGAGCTGGCCATCCCGGCAGCCAGCCCGGGGGCTTTCCGTTCTTACCTGGCGGCAGCCCTGGAGGGAGAAGACGCGGCCGGGGCAAACCCCGGCCTTCAAGGGAGGCCGGCCGGGACGCCGGTGGAAACAGCCGGGGCCGGAAAGCCATCGGTTACCGGGGCGGAGGAGCCGGATGTCCGGGAGCAAATTCGCCGGGCCTATGCCGCCGGCGAGAGCATCGACAGCCTGGCGCGGCGGTTTGGCCGGGGGAAGGGGGAAGTCGCATTAATCATCAACTTGAAGCGTTAAAGAGAAAGGGTGCCTTCCTGGCTCCCTTCGGCCTAGGCCTTGGGCTTGGCCTCTTCCTGGCTGGCATCATGCTCTTCATATTCCAGCATGAGCCGGCCAGGGAGGAGGTTATTGCCCGCGCCCGCGGGTACGGTATGGTTTTCCGGGAAGAAGTGGTCCCCATTGCACCTGCCCCCGGGGATGAAGCCTTGAAGGATCAGGGATTAAAAGAGCAGCCTGCCGGGGTGCAGCCGGCTGCCCCCGCTGATAAACGGGAAGAAATACTGGTCACCGTCCCGGCGGGGGCCGGCCTGGAGGAAATTGCCGCCCTCCTGGAAAAGGAAGGTGTAGCTGCCGCCGCCGTCTTTGAAGCCGAGGTGCGCCGCCTTGGCGTACAGCAGAAGCTCAAGGCCGGGTCCTATTATCTCCCCGCCGGGGATATAAAGGAGATTATCAGGCGGTTAACCGGTTAGTTTGCATCACCGTCATTAAATGCCTCTGTTAGCAGAAATATTTTCGGGAGGGAGGGAAAACAATTGTTAAGGGGGTTATATCTTTCCACTACCGGTATGGTAGTCCAGGAGCTGCGCCAGGAGGTCATAGCCAACAACCTGGCCAACGCCGCAACCAGCGGTTTTAAGGCCCAGACGGCGACCCTGCGTTCGTTTCCGGAGATGCTCCTCCAGCGCATGGAAAAAGGGCACAGCGCCCCGGTAGGTTATTTCAGTCCCGGGGTGATGGTTGACGATATTCATACCAGCTATACCCCCGGCTCCCTGGAGGAGACCGGCAGGACCACGGACCTTGCCCTGATAGACAATCCGGGAAGTACACCGGCATTCTTTGCCGTCCAGGCGGGGGGCAGCGAGGCCTATACCCGCGGCGGTTCCTTCCAGGTGGATGCGAACGGCTTTTTAGTCACCCAGGAAGGCTATCCCGTCCTGGGAGATTACGGCGCCGTCTACGCCGGCACTAGTAACTTTAAGGTAGACAGCTACGGGCAGGTAATTATCGATGGCCAGGTTGTCGACCGGCTCTGGATTGTAACTTTTAACGCCCAGGATTTACCTCTCCTGCAGCGCCGGGGCGATAACCTTTTTATAGCGCCCCAGGGGGTGCAGCCCTTGCCGGTTGCCGCTTCCCAGGTACGGCAGGGGTGGCTGGAAAAGGCCAATATCGATGTCACCCGGGAAATGGTGGATATCCTTGCCGTATTGAGGACCTATGAAGCCAACCAGAAGGCCATCCAGGCCGCCGACCAGATCCTGGGCAAGAGCGTCAATGAAGTCGGGAGTATACGGTAGAACCGTCAATGCCGGGGCAAAAAGATACCGGCCCGGGCAAAGCCGTATTCTTGAAGGAGGGATATGAAAAATGATCGGCGCGCTCTGGCGCGGTGCCAGCGGGATGCGGACCCAGCAGCTTGCGGTAGATAGCCTGGCCAATGATCTGGCCAATGTCAATACCACCGGCTACAAACGGGGCCGGGTAGAATTTGCCGACCTGGTCTACCGCCCGGTCCAGGAAATTGGCATGCCCGTCAACCAGCCCCTGGATGTGGCAGCAACCCCGGCCCCCGGGACGGGGGTAAAAGTGGCCGCCGCAACCAGGGACTTCACCCAGGGGTCCCTGGTGCATACCGGCGATCCCTTGAGCCTTGCCATCCAGGGAGAAGGTTTTTTTGCCGTCTATGGACCGGGCGGGGAACTGTTCTTGACCAGGGACGGCAATTTTCACCGCGATAGTGAAGGATACCTGGTCAACGCCGGCGGCTACTACCTTGATGTCCCCTTCGCATTGCCGGAAGGGGCGGAAAAGGTCACCATAACCGGCGACGGTACCGTAACGGCGACGGTAGAAGGGGAGACATGGGTCCTGGGAGAGATTTACCTCTATAACGTCCCCAACCCGGCCGGGCTCGAGGCTGCCGGTAACAACCTTTTCCGGGAAACTGACGCCAGTGGTTTGGCGGCCGCCGGCCGGCCCGGGACGGCCGGCCTGGGTACCATCCGCTCCGGTTACCTGGAGGCGGCTAACGTCGACCTGGCCGCATCGTTAACGGGGATGCTCCTGGCCCGGCGGGCCTACGAGCTGAATTCCCGTTCCGTCCGAATTGCGGATGAAATGTGGGACCTGGCCAACAACCTGAGGCGATGAAGGCACTTTAATCCCCGGGTTCCTGGATACCGGCCCTCTCCGGTGACCGGTGCCCGATCGCCGCAACCCTGTTAACCAGGGCCAGGCCGCGCCTGGCGCCTGGATGGCCGGGAATACACTCCAGGACAAAGGCGTATTCTTGCCGGGATGCTTCTAAAAGGCCCAGGAGCAGGTAAGTGGTCCCCAGGTTGATGCGCCCTTCTACAAAACCGGGTCTGAGCCGGCGCACCCGGGTCAAATGGTAGCGGGCGGCCCTTAAATTACGGTTATAGAGATAATATGTACCCAGGTTAAAATGGGCCAGGTAATTGCCGGGGTTCAAACGGAGACTTGTTTCCCACAAAACAAGAGCCCGGTTGACATCACCCTGTTGCCAGGCCCGGCATCCCAGGTTGAAACAGTCTACCCAGCTGTCCCGGCCCGTTTCAAAGGCGGCGCGGTAAAACAGGGCTGCCAGCTGGGGACGCCGGTGGGCCAGGGAAAAATTGCCCAGGAACAGGAAAAAGCCTGCCTGGCTCCCGGGGGGTTCTTTAGCATGTTCGGGGAGACAGCCGGGACAGTACCGCCATCCCGGGGGCAGGGCTTGCCCGCACCGGGAACAGTAAAGCATAGCAGGACCTCCCACCTTAAATTAAATATATATTGTATTATGCCCCTCCCGGTGCTAAAATATGTAACCAAGCTGAAAATAAAGAAAACGGAAGAGGAAAGTCCATGGAAGCCGTGATCAATCCCGAAGAGGTTAAAGTCGGTATAGCCGAGTGGCAGGTTGCCAGCAGCCCCCGCCGCCTGGTCACCCTGGGACTGGGTTCCTGTGTCGGCATAGCCCTCCATGACCCGACTACCCGGATAGGAGGGCTGGCCCACATCATGCTGCCCGACAGCAGCCAGTTCCAGGACCGGGTCAACCGGGCGAAATTTGCCGACCTGGCCATCCCGGACATGCTGGCCGAAATGCTCAGCCGTGGCGCCTGTCGCAGCAAGATCACGGCTAAAATTGCCGGCGGCGCCCAGATGTTTACTTCCGGCGACCGGCACCTTCCCCTGCTAAACATAGGCCAGCGCAATACGGCCATGGTACGGCAGGTGCTGGAGGAGCTGGGGGTCCCCATTACCGGCGCCGACACGGGAGGCAATTACGGCCGTACCATGATCTTTGACTTGATGAACGGCGACGTACATATACGCACTATCGGACGGCCGTTAAAGAAAATATAAAACGGAGGCACCTGATGGATTTTGCCGAATTCAAGCGCCAGGTTCACCGGCGCTTTGGCCTTTACCTCGATGGTTACAAAGAGCCCCAGCTCAAAAGGCGTATTGACAGCCTGATGTCCCAGCTCCAGGTACCGGATTATGCCGCTTACCTGCACCTGTTAAGCCAGGACGGCCGGCAGTGGCAACGCTTTATCGATAAAATTACCATTAACGTGTCGGAGTTTTTTCGCAACCCGGAGATTTTTGCCCGGCTGGAAAAAGAGGTCCTGCCGGATTTACTGGCCCGCCACAAAAACCTTAAGGTCTGGAGCGCTGCCTGCGCCGACGGCCCGGAGCCTTACTCGGTCGCCATTTTACTCGATGAACTGGCCCCCGCCGGGCGCCACCAGATTGATGCCACCGATATAGACAGCGGCGCCCTGGCCGCCGCCCGCCGGGGAGTATACCACGGCCGGGCGGTACAGGCCGTTACCCGGGAAAGGCTGGAGCGCTATTTCCAGCAGGAAGGCGATAACTTTTACCTTAAAGAAAAGATTAAAGGCATGGTCAACTTTTTCCATCATGACCTGCTGAAGGATCCCTTTGGCAGCGGCTACCACCTGATCCTGTGCCGCAATGTGGTCATTTATTTTACCACCGCTACCCAGGATGAGCTTTACCGCCGGTTTTACCAGGCCCTGGCACCGGGAGGCGTCCTGTTTATCGGGGCGACGGAGAGCCTTTTTCACTACCGGGAGCTTGGCTTTACCAAGCTCGCCCCGTGGTTTTACCGTCGCCCCGGGGCTTAACCCGCTAAATGATTACAGCCAGCTATAGGGGGAAGACAAATGGAACCCTGGGATAAACTCAATGCTATCCACCTGGATGCCCTGAAGGAAATAGGGAACATCGGTGCCGGCAATGCGGCCACGGCCCTGGCCAGCATGCTGGGGAGCCGCATCCAGATGGCCGTACCGCGGGCGGGGGTATTGCCTCTTAAGGAAATAACATGCCTGGTCGGTTACGAGGAGGACCCCGTCGCCTGCGTGGAATTTACCGTCCAGGGCCCGGCGCCCAGCAAGATTTTTTTCCTCCTCAACGAGCCTAGTGCCTATCTCTTGATCGATCTCCTGCTGGGCAAGCCGCAGGGTTCTACCGGCAGCCTGGATGAGATGGGTTGCTCCGTCCTCACCGAGCTGGGCAATATCCTGGCAGGCTCTTTTTTAAACGCCTTTGCCGAATTTTGCCGGCTGGAGTTTAAGCCCAGCGTACCCGCCTTTGCCTTTGACATGCTGGGGGCTGTGCTGAGCTCGGCCTTCCTGGAAGGGGGTTATTTTTCCGACCGCGCCCTGGTGATCGAAACCAGGTTTTACAGCGCGACTGCTACCATCTACGGCCATTTCTTCCTCATCCCTGAAAATGCGGCCCTGGAGAAGATCCTCCAGTCCCTGGGATTAAAGCTGGATTGAAGGGGATTTATTGGCGTAAAATCATCCATTTATTGAGGGGGACTGTTTATGGGTAAAAAAGTATTGATCGTAGATGATGCCGCCTTTATGCGCATGATGATTAAAGATATCCTGGTAAAAAACGGATATGAAATAGCCGGGGAAGCAGAAAACGGGCAAAAGGCAGTTGCTATGTACCAGGAACTCCGCCCCGACGTGGTGACCATGGATATCACCATGCCGGAAATGGACGGCATAGCCGCCGTGAAGGCCATTAAAAAAATTGATCCCAACGCCAGGATAATCATGTGCAGCGCCATGGGCCAGCAGTTAATGGTCATGGAAGCTATCCAGGCCGGCGCCCGGGACTTTATCGTCAAGCCCTTCCAGCAGGACCGCGTCCTCCAGGCCCTGGAAAAAGTCCTGGCTTAAAGCAGGTGATGCTCATGTCTGAGATTTTATCCCAGGCGGAGATCGATGCCCTCCTGCATGCCCTGACCAGCGGGGAGGTCCAGGCAGAAACCATCAAGGATGAGGCGATAGCTAAAGTAAAAAAGTACGACTTCCGCCGGCCCAACAAGTTTTCTAAAGAACAGCTCCGTACCCTCTACATGATTCACGAGAATTACGGCCGCCTGGTGGCCAATTTCCTGTCTGCCTACCTCCGGTCCAGCATCCAGGTAAAAATTGTTTCGGTAGAGCAGATGACCTATGAAGATTTTGTCCTCTCCCTGCCGACGCCGACTTTGATGAACGTTTTTAGCATGGAGCCTTTGAAGGGTTCGGCCATCCTGCAGGCCAACATGAATTTTGTTTTTCCCATCGTTGATCTCCTTTTTGGCGGCAGGGGAGAAATGCTGGCCTTCAGCAGGGAACTGACGGAAATAGAGCTCCACGTCCTGCGGCGCTTGAATAACCGTATCCTGGAGCAGTTAACCTACTCATGGTCGGATATTTATAGTTTTAAGCCGAAACTGGAAGCCATGGAAACGAATCCCCAGTTTACCCAGGTCATTTCCCCCAATGAGACGGTGGCCGTCATTACCCTGAGTACAATAGTCGGCCGGCAGGAAGGCCTCTTAAACCTGTGCCTGCCTTATATGCTCCTGGAACCGCTTATTTCCCGCCTGTCGGCCAGCCAC
This sequence comes from Neomoorella sulfitireducens, assembly GCF_024733845.1. Taxonomy (GTDB): domain Bacteria; phylum Bacillota; class DSM-521; order Neomoorellales; family Neomoorellaceae; genus Neomoorella; species Neomoorella sulfitireducens. The sequence continues at coordinate 13,123 of NZ_JANRHG010000005.1, read as the reverse complement.
TGGCTTGCAGCTTCCGCTGAAGGCGAAGCCAGCCCCGACCGCCGGGTAGCCATCGAAAAAATCCTGGCCGGGGTGCCGGTGGAACTGATTGCCTACTGTGGCCGTACCCGGCTGCCGGTGCGGGATTTTATCCAGCTCCAGGTAGGGGACGTCATTACCCTGGAGAAAGTAGTGGGCGAAGACCTGGAGCTTTATGTTGACGGGCACCTCAAGTTTAAAGTGCAGCCCGGGGTAGTAGGCCAGAAGATGGCCATCCAGGTAACGGAGGTGGTGTAAATGGGCGAGTTCCTGTCCCAGGAGGAAATCGACGCCCTTTTAAACGGTAACCTTGAGCCACCGGTTGAAGAAGCAGTTCTGACGGACATGGAAAAGGACGCCCTGGGCGAAATTGGCAATATTTCCATGGGCAGCGCGGCCACGGCCCTGTCCCAGATCCTCAACAAGCGCGTCCTGATTACGACGCCAGATACGCAAATAATGACACCGGCGGAACTTTTAACCTCCTTCCAGGTGCCCTATATCCTGGTGGAAGTCAACTTTACCGAAGGGCTGGAAGGGACCAACCTGCTGATCATTAAAGTCAGTGATGCCGCCGTTATTGCCGACTTGATGATGGGCGGCAGCGGGAAGGATGTCCAACCGGAGCTGGACGAAATTAAGAGCAGCGCCGTGGCGGAGGCCATGAACCAGATGATCGGCAGCGCGGCCACGTCTATGGCCACCATTTTTCAACGCAGCGTCAAAATCAGCCCGCCGCGGGTGACGGCCGTACGTTTTGGGAAAGAAAGCTACACTTTTCCCTGGCCTGAAGACAAGAGAATAGCGGTCGTTTATTTTAGGATGGAGATTGAGGACTTGATCGACAGCCAGATCATGCAGGTCATGCCGGTGGAAGTAGCTAAAGCCCAGGTGGATATGCTGATAAATCCCCGGGATTCGGAAACGGCAGGGCCGGCCGGGAGAGAAACCGCCACCGCACCGGGTATTACGACCGGCGATCAGGAGGCAGGACGGGATACCGGCGCCGTCTCCCCGGTTGCAGGTGAAGCGATTCCTGCAACCCGGGCGGTACCGGTTACCCAGGCTCCGGATGCCAACGGGGGCCGGGGGCAGGTATACGGGACGCCGACGCGGAATATAGACCTGATCCTGGACGTTCCCCTGGACGTGGAGGTAATCCTGGGAACGGCCATGAAGCGCATCCGGGATATCCTCAACCTGGCTCCAGGCGCCATAATCGAACTGGACCGCCTGGTGGAGGAGCCGGTGCAAATAGCCGTCAACGGTACTCCCATTGCCCGGGGAGAAGTAGTCGTCGTCAACGAAAATTTCGGCGTGCGGATTACCCATATTATGGATCCCTACGAGCGAGTCAACCATTTGCGCCAGTAGCGCCGACCGGCAGGAATTAGAAAGCCGGAAGCCTTTTGGCTATCCGGCCGGGGGGCAGCTACAACCCGTTTTGGGTCATCATTTGTTCAGCTTTTTCAATGGCTAGCCGGACCAGGTTGCCGCACTGCCGGGATGGTACGCTGCCCCATCCCTCCCTGACCACGGTATCGTAAACGCCCAACTCCCGGGCCAGTTCATATTTGAGAGCATCGGACATAATCCCGCGCCTTCTGGCCATGATCAAGCCTCCTTTTTGTGCTGCCCTCCTGTTAATTAGCTTCGGCAGATGTCTTCGTCCCCATACAAGACATTGCTGGGAAGGGAGCCAGGATCCAGGCCGGGTTGGCAAATTAAAGGCCGGGTTTAAACCCGGCCTGCAGTTTAATCGTTTAATCCTAGTGGAGGCGCACCCGGTCGGCGCCGTGATCTTTTAAGATACGGTTGGCCTGGTCGGCGCGCCGGTCGTCACAACGGACGGAAACAAGGATTTTCCCCCGGCGGATTTCATTTTCATATTCCCGGCCCTCGGCTTCCGGGATGCCCCAGTCGATCAGCCCGCCGGCAATACCGCCGGTGGCCGCCCCGGAAAGCATACCGGCGATGGGGCCGGCGGCAATGAGGGGCCCCAGACCGGGGATGAACAGCGCTCCCGCGCCGGCCGCCAGGCCGGCAAGGCCGCCCAGGACGCCGCCGGTGGTAATCCCGTTGCCGAGGCCCCCGACGTCGGTGTCCATGGTGAGGCCGCCGGCGCCTTCCCGGTCGCCCCCTTCACCGCCCTTATCGCGGGCCAGGATGGAAATTTCCTTATCAAAACCGGCCCGGCGCAGGTCTTCAACCGCTTCCCTGGCTACCTGTTCATTGCTGAAGACGGCAACTACTGTCTTGGCCATGTTTGTATATCCTCCTTGTGGAAAATCCAAATCCAATTTTATTATGGCCTTTTCACCGGGTCGTATACCGGAATAATTAAAAGAAAAAATTACTAAAAAATTATTATTGAGGAGCAGGTTGAGGGTGAAGTATGATGTTATCGTTTGCGGGGCCGGACCGGCAGGCAGCACCTGCGGCCGTCTCCTGGCCCGCCGGGGAGTGAAGGTCTTAATCCTCGACAAGGCCGGGTTTCCCCGCTACAAACCCTGCGGCGGCGGTTTGACGGGCAAAGCCCTGGGTGAGCTGGAACCGGGTTGGGAAAGGTTAAACGAAGACAGCACCCGGGAAGTGATCTTTTACCACCGGCAAAAAAAGCCCATCAGCATAACGTACCGGCAGCCGGTCATCCAGATGGTGAACAGGGACAAGCTGGATACCTGGTTGCTGGAGCAGGCGGCAGCCGCCGGGGCCACAGTCCGCGAGGGCTGCAGGGTGACGGCCGTGGCCGAAACGGCAACCGGGGTGACGGTCTCCGGTGAAGACGGCAGCATCTATCACGGCGAATTCCTGGTGGGGGCCGACGGGGCCAGGAGCCTGGTGCGCCGGAGCCTGCCTTTTAATACCGCCATGGCTGCCGGTGTGACCCTGGAATGCGAGATGCCCGTCAAGGAGGGAGTCCTGGCCCTTTTCCGGGGCCGGGTGCACTTGAGCTACGGCGGCATCCCGGCCGGGTACGGGTGGATATTTCCCAAGGGGGACCACCTGTCGGTGGGAATCGGTTCTTTTACCCGCCGGGTGAAGGGCCTCAAGGGCTATTTTTACGACTTCTGCCGGGGCCTGGGGCTGGAAGTGCCGGAGGGGATACGTTGCCGCGGCGCCGTTATACCCGCTGCCGGCGGTAGAGGTGGCATTTTCCATACAGGGAGGGCGGTGCTGGCCGGCGATGCCGCAGGCCTCGTCGATCCATTTTCCGGCGAAGGTATTTACTATGCTTTAAGGAGCGGCCGCCTGGCGGCGGAGGCCATTTTAGCCGTCATGTCCGGAAGGGAGGACCTGGAAAGTTACACCAGGAAAATTAACGACGAGATAACGCCGTCTTTTAGCTATGCCTGGCGTATTGCCCGGGTAGTCTATGCCCTGACGCCGGTGGTGCACCGGCTGGTGACGGCCAACCCGGAGGTGGCCCGGCGCCTGGTGGCCGTCCTCTTCGGCGGCGATACTTACGAGGACCTCTGGCGCTATCTTGTAGAACGTTACGCTATCTTCAGGTTGGCGCGGCAGTAATGTGCTTGGTACCCGGGTCATTAAACCCCCGGCAGTAGTCCCCCTGCACGCCAGCCGTAAATTGCAGGGAAGGTTATGCAGAAAGTGATCTGTATTTATGCAGGGCTTTTTTAGCTTAAAAAAAGGAATCCGGTCGATGAACAAGAATATATAAAAACGTACTTTTTTAACCGTTTAAGTTCCGGCAGGAACATGGGAGAGGGGGAATAAGATGGAAAGGGTGGAACTAGCCGGCGCTTTGCGAGCAAGCCAGGCGTTAAAAAACCTGGTAGAGGCCGCCAGCGGCGTCGTTTTGAGCGACTGTTACCAGTGCGGCAAATGCTCGGCCGGTTGCCCGGTAGCCTTCGCTATGGACTACACACCGCGCCAGGTGATTCGCCTGCTGCAGCTGGGCCTGGGAGAAGAAGCGTTGAAAAGCCATACCCCCTGGCTCTGCGCCAGCTGCCAGGCCTGTTATACCCGTTGCCCCCGGGAAGTCAACCTGCCGCGGCTGATGGAAGCCGTGCGCCAGGAAGCCCGCCGCCGGGGGCTGATTAACGAGAAAAAAGTAGATATTTTTGACCAGGCTTTCTTAAGGAGCCTGGAACGTTACGGCCGTGCCCACGAGATGGGGCTCATAATCCAGTACAACCTCCAGTCGGGACAGCCCTTTAAGGACGCCCTGCTGGCACCGCCCCTGCTGTTCAAGGGGAAGATCAGTCCTATACCAGCGAAGATCAAGAACATCGCCGAGGTGAAGAACATCTTCGCCCGGGCGCGGGCTAAAGGGGGTGGCCGGCATTGAAATACGCCTATTATCCCGGATGTTCCCTGGAGGCCACGGCCAAGGAATATAACCAGTCGGCTAAAATAGTGGCCAGGCACCTGGGAGTGGAGCTCTGGGAGATTCCCGATTGGAGCTGTTGCGGCGCCACCGCCGCCCACAACAACGATCACCTCCTGTCCCTGGCCCTGCCGGCGCGGAATCTCGCCCTGGCGGAAGCCGAGGGTCTGGACGTGGCCGTGCCCTGCGCCGCCTGTTTCAATCGCCTGCGGGCTGCCGAAGCAGCGGTACGGGAGTCGGAAAGCATGCAGGCGACCGTCAGTGAAATCATCGGCCGTGATTACCGGGCCACCAATAAGACCCGGGCCTTCCTGGACGTGATGGTCAACGAGGTCGGCCTGGAAAAGATCAAGGAACAGGTGGTCAAGCCTTTAGCGGGCTTGAAACTGGTGGCCTATTACGGCTGTCTCCTGGTGCGGCCGCCGCAGCTTACGGCCTTTGATGACCCGGAAGACCCCATGACCATTGACCGCCTAATTCAAGCCCTGGGCGGCGAAGCCGTAAGCTGGAGCTACAAGACCGAATGCTGCGGCGGGAGCCTCGCCACGGCCCGCGCCGACATCGGGGTGCGGATGATTTACCAGGTCCTGCGCCGTGCCCGCGATGCCGGGGCGGAAGGCATCGTCACGGCCTGTCCCCTGTGTTTCTTAAACCTGGACATGCGCCAGGGACAGGCGGCAGCGGCCCACGGGGACCGGCTCGGTTTCCCCATCTTCTATTTTACCGAGCTCATGGGTATAGCCCTGGGTTATGCGCCCAAAGACTTAGGGCTGACCACCCATTTTGTCAACCCGCTCCCGCTGCTTGAAGCCAGGGAAATCCTGCGGCATCCCGCCACAAGGAGGGAAACGGCATGAAGCGTGTCGGCGTCTTTGTCTGTCACTGCGGTACCAATATTGCTTCGGTAGTTGATGTCAAAAAGGTGGCCGAGGCCGCCAGGAACATGCCTGATGTGGTTTATGCCACCGATTACCAGTATATGTGTTCCGATCCGGGACAGGAGCTAATCCGCAGGGCCATCAAAGAACAACGCCTGGACCGGGTGGTTGTTGCCTCCTGCTCTCCCCGGCTGCACGAACCCACCTTCAGGAAGACCTGTGAAAGTGCCGGGGTAAACCCTTACCTCTTTGAAATGGCCAACATCCGCGAGCAGTGCGCCTGGGTCCATGCTAAAGATAAGGAGGGGGCTACCCTCAAGGCCATTGACCTGGTGCGGTCGGCAGTGGCCAAAGCCCGGCGCAATGTATCCCTTACTCCCGGGACCATTCCCATAACTAAAAGGGCGCTGGTTATCGGCGGTGGCATTGCCGGCATGCAGGCCGCCCTGGATATCGCCGACGCCGGCTATAAAGTAGTGCTTCTGGACCGCGAGCCGACCATTGGTGGCAATATGGTCAAGCTGGACAAGACCTTCCCGACCCTGGATTGTTCCGCTTGAATAAGCACGCCGAAAATGGTTGCTGCGGCGCAGCACCCTAACATTGAATTAGTGACCTATGCGGAAGTAGAGAATGTGGCGGGCTATGTGGGCAATTTTGAAGTGACCATCCGCAAGAAGGCCCGGTCGGTGGATCCGGTCAAGTGCACCGGCTGCGGCACCTGCTGGGAAAAGTGCCCCACCAAGGTGGAAAGCGAGTTCGATCTGGGTTTGGGCAAACGCAAGGCCATTTACCTGCCCTTCCCCCAGGCGGTACCGGCGGTACCGGTTATCGACCGCGAGCACTGCCGCCAGTTTACCAGGGGTAAGTGCGGCGTTTGCCAGAAGGTCTGCCCGGCCAAAGCCATCGACTACGAGCAGCAGGATGAAGTAGTCACCGAAAAATTCGGGGCCATCGTCGTGGCCACAGGTTATGATCTCTTTAAATGGGAAGAGGTTTACGGCGAGTACGGTTACGGCAAATACCCTGATGTCATAACCGGTATGCATTTCGAACGCCTGAACAATGCCTCCGGGCCTACGGGCGGCAGGATCGTCCGTCCTTCGGACGGTAAAGAACCGAAGACGGTGGTGTTCATTAAATGCGTGGGTTCCCGGGATGAAGCCAAGGGGAAAAGTTACTGCTCCCGGGCCTGCTGCATGTACACGGCCAAGCACGCCCATCAGGTGCTGGAGAAGATTCCGGACGCCCGGGCCATCGTCTTCTATATGGATATCCGCACCCCCGGCAAGGCCTATGAAGAGTTCCTCCAGCGTACCGTCCACGAAGGGGCCGTCTACGTCCGGGGCCGGGTGAGCCGCGTCTTCCAGGAGGGGGACAAGCTCATCGTCCGCGGCGAGGATACCCTCCTTGGCCGCCAGGTGGAAGTGGCGGCCGACATGGTGGTCCTGGCCACGGCCATGGTACCCAGCGCCGGATGGGACGATGTCGCCAAGATGCTGGGGTTGCAAACGGATAAAGACGGCTTCTTCCAGGAAGCCCACCCGAAGCTCAGGCCGGTGGAAACCTTTACGGCCGGCGTCTTCCTGGCCGGCGCCTGCCAGGGACCCAAGGACATTCCCGATACGGTGTCCCAGGCCAGCGCCGCGGCCGTCAAAGTGTGCCAGCTCTTCACCAAAGACGAAATGGCCACCGACCCCATGATCGCAGCGGTAGATGAAAGCATCTGCGCCGGTTGCGCCATGTGCGAAAAGATTTGCCCGTACAAAGCCATTTCCATGAAGACCATAACCGAACGGGTAGCCGGCAGGCAGGTGAACCGCCAGGTGGCAACGGTAAACGGCGGCCTCTGCCAGGGCTGCGGCGCCTGCTCGGTTGCCTGCCCGTCGAGCGCCATGAATCTCCGTGGCTTTACCAATGAACAAATCCTGGCGGAGGTGGATGCAGTATGCCTGTAGCAGCCGGAGAAAACAGCTGGGAGCCCAAAATCGTCGCCTTCTGCTGCCACTGGTGCGCCTACGCCGGCGCCGATCTCGCCGGCCTGAACCGGTTGCAGTACCCGGCCAATACCCGTGTTATACGGGTCCCCTGTTCCGGCCGGGTCAATCCCCAGTTTGTCCTGCGGGCCTTCCAGCGCGGTGCCGACGGCGTCCTGGTGGCCGGGTGACACCCCGGCGACTGCCACTATGTTAGTGGCAATTACTTCACCCGCCGCCGTTTCCTCCTCATGCAGCGGGTTTTACAGTTCATGGGCCTGGAGCCGGAGCGTTTCCAGGCACGCTGGGTGTCGGGTTCTGAGGGCCCGCGCTTTGCCGAGATCATCACCCAGCTGACGGAGGACATCCGGGCCCTGGGGCCCAACAGAAAGCTGAGGGATGACGCATGAGCAGCCTCCAGGAACAAATGCGTGCCCGGGCCCGGGAGTTGTTGACGCAAGGCGCCGTGCAAATGGTTATCGGCTGGGAGAAGGGCACCTTCTGGTACCTGTCGCCCCCGGCCTTTATCACCGAACCGGGGGAATGCGATCGCCTGGTGTGGGACGAGTTCTGCACCAACAACCTGGCCAAGTACCTCCTGGACTACAAGCACACGGGAGATAAAATCGCCCTCTTCGTCAAGGGCTGCGACGCCCGGGGCATTGTGCGCCTTCTCCAGGACAACCAGATCGCCCGGGAAAGGGTCTACCTGATCGGCATTAAATGTCCCGGTGTGAAGGACGGCCGCCAGGCGGCTGCCCTGGGGGAAGAAAGGCGTGGGGAAGTGTCCCCGGCCGAAAAGTGCCGTTTCTGTACCCATCCCGAACCGGTGATCTATGACGAGCTCCTGCAGGAGGACGGCGGGGAGGCCATCCGGGAGGCGGCGGCTGCGGCGGAAGGCCGTTTCGCCGAAGTTGAAAGGGTGGAAGCCATGTCCCCCGACGAGCGCTACGCCTTCTGGACGGCGGCCTACGACCGCTGCCTGCGCTGCTACGCCTGCCGTAACATCTGCCCGGCCTGCAACTGCCGGGAGTGTATCTTCGACCGTTCTCAATCGGGCTGGTGCGGCAAGCAGATGAACAGGAGCGAAAATATGTTCTTTGCCATTACCCGGGCCATGCACGTGGCCGGCCGCTGCATCGAGTGCGGCGAGTGCGAGCGGGTCTGCCCGGAAGGGATACCCATCATGACCCTCAATAAGAAGATCATAAAAGACTTAAACGAGCTCTTCGGTGAATACGAGGCCGGGGTAGACCTGGAAGCGCGGCTGCCCCTGGGCCAGTATAAACTCGATGATCCGGAAGAATTCCACTAGGAGGGAGGTGGGGACATGTTAAAGATTGCCAAGGATAAATTACCGCAACTACTGCAGGCCTGGGCTGCAGGGGCCAGGGTTTTTGTACCGCAGGAAAAAGACGGGACAAGGGTTTTCCTCCCCTGGGACGGGCAGGGGAAACTCACCCTAGATGAGGGCAATACCCTGGAGCCGCCCAAGGACCTCTTCTTCCCCCGGACGGAAACCATGTACCGCTACCAGGTGCAGGGCCAGGAAGCCGGCGTAACGGAGGTTCCCCCCTTCGATGCGAAGATGGTGCTGGTGGGGGTCCGTTCCTGCGACGCCCGCAGTTTTGCAATTATGGACGACGTCTTCCTGACGAAGGGCTATGTCGATGAATTCTACCGCCGGCGGCGGGAAAACACCCGTGTGGTGGCCCTGGCCTGCACGGAAGCCGCCCCCACCTGCTTCTGCACCACCTTTGGCATAGACCCCGGGCGGGCCGAAGGGGTAGACGTCCAGATGTGGCCGCTGGCCGACGGCTACCTCCTGGAAGTCGTAACGGAGGCCGGGCAGGAACTCCTGGAACAGGGCACAGGCCTTTTGACGGATGCCGGTAAAGAAGAGATACCGGCGGCCGCAAAGCCGGGCCTGGTCGTGGATATAGACGGGGTAACGGCGAAACTGCAGCGCATGTTCGAGCACCCCTACTGGACGGCGGTCAGCCGCAAGTGCCTGGGCTGCGGTGCCTGCACTTACCTCTGTCCCACCTGCCACTGCTTTGACATCCAGGGCGAAAACCGGGGCAACAGCGGTTACAAGTTCCGCTGCTGGGATTCCTGTATGTTCTCCGAGTATACCCGCATGGCCGGCGGCCATAACCCGCGGCCGTCGAAAAAGGAGCGCCTGCGCAACCGTTTCCTGCACAAGCTCCAGTATTTCCCGGAGCGGTACGGCAAATTCGCCTGCGTGGGCTGCGGCCGCTGCCTGGATCGCTGCCCGGTAAATGTCGACATCACCCGGGTAATCCGCGAGGTCAAGGAGGTGACCCTGTAATGGCCGAAGCAGCACGGGTCAACCCCCTGGTGCCCATGACGGGGCACATCATTAAAATTGTGGAAGAAACCCCCGATGTCAAGACCTTCCACGTGACGACGGAGAAGGGCAAGCCCTTTACTCCCATGCCGGGGCAGCTGGCCATGCTCTCGCTGCTCGACGTGGGGGAGGCCATGTTTTCCATCACTTCCCAGGGGCCTGAGCACCTGGAGCTGGCCATTAAAAGGGTGGGCATGCTGACCGACGCCCTCCACGAGGCCGAAGAAGGGCAGGCGGTGGGTATCCGCGGCCCCTACGGCAACGGCTTCCCCGTGGAAGAGCTTAAAGGCAAGGACATCCTCTTTATCGGCGGCGGCATCGGCCTGGCGCCGGTGCGTTCCCTGATAAATTACTGCATCGAGCACCGCCAGGATTACGGCAACCTGTGGATCATCTACGGCGCCCGCTCGCCGGCGGACCTCTGTTTCAAGGGCGACCTCTTTAACAACTGGCCCCGGGTGGAAAACTGCCGGGTGGACGTGACGGTGGATAAAGGTGACGCGTCCTGGCAGGGCCATGAGGGTTTTGTGCCGGCCTTCGTGGAGGAGCTGCAGCCGGACCCGGCCGGTAAGGTGGCCGTTACCTGCGGCCCGCCAATTATGATCAAGTTCGTCCTGCAGTCCCTGGAGAAGCTGGGGTACAAGGACGACCAGATCATCACCACCCTGGAAATGCGCATGAAGTGCGGCATCGGCAAGTGCGGCCGCTGCAATCTGGGTAGCTGCTACGTCTGCCTGGACGGCCCCGTTTTCACCCTGGCGCAGCTCAAGCAGCTGCCGAATGAGTATTAAGGTAATACTCAATAGATGTTTTGGCGCTGGCTTTGTTTTCGTTCGCTCCATGGCCTTCGCCGAGCGGCCTAAGGCTCAGCCTCAGGCTCGGACGGGGTTCCCGGCCTATTCGGCATCCTTGCCTTTAGAATCCGGCCGAAGGCCTCGCTGTCCTCGGCCCCGCCCTCGCTCTTCGGCTTCGCCAAGGCCGCTTTCCCGCTCAGGCCAAGTCGCTCACTCCCAACAAAGCCAGGCCGATGAGTAAAACGATATCATTTATCCAAAAGAAGCCATTTTCGAAGGAGCCATTCATGGGGTAGTGCCGCCACCAGCGAACCATGAAAATGAGGGGTAATGTGCAGGGGGAGGCAGGTTCCCGGAGGGCGCATTTGCGCTTAGTTCAAAGAACGAGGCCGGCTGAGGAGAAGCGCGGCCGCCAGGTTTCAAGCCCGAAGGGCGAGTTAAGGCCGCGCCCGAAGCCGGCCGAGTTCGTACAAGTATAAGGCGCAACCAGCGCCTGAAGGGAACCTGCCTCCCCCCAAAGGCAATCTATTGTAAAAACTATTTTTGGTAGAAGTCTATTTTTGGTAGAAGTCTATTTTCGGAGGAGTTTATCATGCCAGCTGACTACCATATTCACGGGCTGGCCCATGTGGGGCCGCCCCACACCGTCGAACGCCTCTTGCCCTACGTAGAAGCGGCCAAAACTGCCGGCCTTACGGAAATAGGCTTTGCCGACCATGACCGCTACCTGGAAGGACTGGACTTCAGCGTCTTTCCCGAGCTAGAACGGGTAACGGGAATGCCCGTGCGGGCCGGGCTGGAGATAGACTTTCGCCCCGGTAAAGAACACCGCCGGGAGCTGGCCGGCCGCCCCTGGGACTATCTCATCGGCTCGGTCCATGCCATCGGTGACTGGGATTTCGACCGTCCGGGCCAGGAAGGGGGCTTTAACGCCTGGGATATTGACGAGCTCTATACTACTTATTTCAGCCTGGTGGCCCAGGCCGCCTCTACCGGTCTTTTCCAGATCATCGGCCACCTGGACCTGATAAAAATTTACGGCCACCGCCCCCGGAAACCGGTACTGGAGCTGGCCGAACCGGCCCTCCAGGCCGTCGCCCGGTGCGGCGCTGCTATGGAAGTCAATACGGCCGGCCTGTTCAAGCCGGTGGGGGAGATTTACCCGGCCCGGGAACTCCTGGAGCGGGCCTTCAGCCTCAATATCCCCGTCACCATTGGCTCTGACGCCCACGCTCCCGGTGAAGTGGCCCGGGAAAGGGAGCGGGTGCGGGAACTCCTGCGCCGGATCGGCTACACCAGCCTGGCTACTTTTTATCGCGGCGTTATGTCTGGTGAGCCTCTGGATTAGAGAATAACGACAGGGTTGATTTTAGCTAATAGTGCCGTTTTACAGCTTATTTGGGAAATAGGACTTGACAGGGGAAAACTCTAAATTTAAGATAAAAACGAAAAAAATAGCGGCAAAAGGGGAGTAGCCCCGGTTATTCCGGTATCAGGTTCGTCAGCACGGCTGCCAAGCCCGGGCCTGGTAGGTAAAGCGCGAGACCTTCACCGCCTTTAAGGCGATGGGGGTTTTTAATTATCCTCATTGCAGCCGCACGATCAGGGGATATTATAAAGAAGGGGAGAAACTATGCTGGATGTAGTCTTGCTAGTAATCAGCCTGGGAGTTATCCTTGCAGGAGCGGAAGGTTTTACCAACGGTATTGAATGGCTGGGTAAAAAGCTAAAATTAACAGAAGGCGCGGTAGGGAGCATCCTGGCAGCTGTAGGAACGGCCCTGCCGGAAACAATGATCCCGATTGTGGCCATTCTTTTCGGCGGCGGCGGCCATGCCGGGGAAGAAATAGGTATAGGGGCCATTTTGGGGGCACCTTTTATGCTCAGCACCCTGGCCTTTTTTATTACAGGTATTGCTGTGATTGCTTATCGTAACCGCCGGCCCAATTTTCCCAGGATGAACCTGGATACCAGGACTATGGGCCGTGATTTAAGTTTCTTTCTCCTCGTTTACACCGTGGCCGTATTGGCCTCTTTCCTGGGAGCCCACATCTGGAAGCAAATAATCGCCATCGGGTTAGTAATCGCCTATGTTACTTATGCCTACCTGACGGTGACTAACGGCCATACTATGGATGAAGGGGAAGAATTGAACCCCCTTTACCTGGCCAGGAAGGTAGCCGAGCCGTCGACGGCAGTAGTTTTAGCCCAGGTCCTTCTGGCCCTGGGGGTGATTGTCGGCGGGGCCCGGCTCTTTGTCAACGGGGTGGAAGACCTGGCGCGGATTATGGGTATACCGCCCTTTGTCCTGGCCCTCATTATAGCCCCCATAGCCACGGAACTGCCGGAAAAATTTAATAGCATTATCTGGGTGGGCCGTGGCAAGGATACCCTGGCCCTGGGCAATATTACCGGCGCCATGGTCTTCCAGAGCTCGGTGATACCGGCAGTGGGCATCACCATGACCAGCTGGGAATTAACCCAGGGAGCGCTGATTAGCGCCATCCTGGCTATTGTCTCGGCCGGCCTTGTCTTCCTCCAGATCAAATCCAAGAAATACCTGACACCCTACACCCTGGTAGGGGGCGGCGCTTTCTACAGTATTTTTGTCTTACTGGTTATTGGCGGCTATATTCGCTAGAAAAAGTCCTTTATAATAAAATCTCTTTTTGCTGAGAAAACCCGGTGCGCAGGCACCGGGTTTTTTAGTATACTGGAGCAAGAGGGATGGTGAC
>NZ_JANRHG010000004.1 GCF_024733845.1 Neomoorella sulfitireducens | reverse complement strand
CTGTTCTACCTCTTCTAAAAAAATAATTTTATCGTATGGCAATTTTTATTGTAACCCGTACCCGGTAAATATAACTCGAAAGGGACTGCCCAGCAGTCCAGTTACGTGAACCTATCTTCTCGTTAATGGTACCACTGATGCATTCCCTCTCTGCTACCTTCAGTTCGTCACTGTTCGCTAATACTAATATTCTAAATTACCATTTACCGGCCATGATTAGAAAAGCCGGGATTAATAGAGTGATTACACCTTCTATCGCCAATAGCCAACCGATAAATTTTCCCCATGCCAGTTTCAAAGCCATAGACGCAAAAGCAGCCAGGAATAATACGGCCCACGACAAAGCGAAAATACCAAATCGTAAATCGCCGATACTAAAATAGAAATAAGAGGTAAGGGCTACATAAAGCCCGGCTCCCAGGCAATAATAACCCAGGCCGGTCAAATCATGTTCACCAAATAAGTCCCAAGCAAGAATAAGATAAAACATCGAAAAGGCCATCGTAAGCCCCGCAACTATTAATGTCGCCCCATCTCTAGCTGTACCAGACAACCACAAACCAAGAACCGCCATTAAGGAACCTACTATGGCATTAGCGGTTGCGGCCCCTTTGGGATTAACTTTACCAAACATAAAAGCGGCATCTACCAGGAAAATAAAAGATGCTATTAATAATACAATAGCAGCCATTAAAAACCCTCCTAATTATTTTATTTTAATTTTTATTTTTGCCTGGTACAGGCAAAATTTTGCCTGTACCAGGTTGATAAAAATTCTAAAGTTACACCTCCAGCACGCTATAGCGTCCATAAGGAACAAAAGCCACCCGTGCACTGGCACCATGTTTGGCTAGAGCATCTTTATAAGCCTTCTCTAAATTGTCATAAACAACAAACCCAAAATCACGTGCTATTTCCAGATTTTCGGGGCGGGTAACAATATAATAATCAGCATGAAGCATGGCGTTATAGATCTTGTACCAGATGCATCCCGCCCATAGTTCCCGAGAACGGGTGTAGAAAGCCTTCAGGGCTTTTTCGTTATTCTCCGGGGTAGGTGGCATAAAGTCCTTTACCAGGTCCATCAGGGCAAATCCAGGCCAAGAACCATAGCCTGGGCAAGGAGAGGTAAAGATTACCGTTCCCCCAGGTTTCAAAATTGGAAGGCAGTTGACAATTGCCCAGCCGGTATGAAAGAACAAGTGATCGGTCGGTGCCGATGAACCAGCAATGACTATATCAGCCTTATTATCCTTAAATGCATCGGCTTGAAAACGATAAACCTGATCATAAACTTTGACAGCTTCCTTGTGAGCCGTGACAAAATCACCGGCATTAACGTAAGTTACTTCAAAGCGATTATTGACGATCATATTGATACCCATCGTTACTCCCGCCAGGCGAGCGGCTTCGTATTTATCAAGCTGCATCCGGCAATTATTATTACCAGGTACGCAATCCGGGGCTAGAGACATAATATGATTTATCTCAATCGTTTCGTTGCTAGATACAGCGGGTATAATCATACCCGAGCCACCATAACCCCATAAAGTAGCCTGCGTAGTACTTACCGTAAGAATAACATCTGCTTCTGCTACCTTACGGTGAATCCAGACAGGCGTCCCGGCAGATGTGATACCTTTAAAAACATAGTTTTCTGGCTTGCTCACATCATTGCAAAAGACTTCGATACAGCTCTTAACAATATCGTGACCCAACTTTTCTTCTATTTCTTCAGCCGATAGTGCCGGGACCTTACCGCAACCGATGACAATCGTAACCTGCGCGCCCGCGTTTTTAGCCTTTTCAATCAGTACAGGCAGGACCTCACGCACCGGTGCCTGGCGAAATTGGTTTTCAGTTATAATTGTAACTTTTCTGGCACCGACCAGAAGTTCAGATAACTTTTTACTGCCCACAGGATTTTCTACAGCTGCAGCTACAGCCTTGGTAATACTGGGTAAGGGCGGCTGCTCATGAGGAATAAAACTTCCTGCTAAATTCTTTTCATCTACCTCAAGTTCAAGGAACACGCCGCGATCCTCTGCAGTTTCATAGGGCACTTGCAGTTTCATGAAAGATACCTCCTTCAGTAAGTTATTATTTATTCTGCGGGTTAACCTCTTGGTTAACCTTTTTGCCGTTTCTCTTCCAGTGCCCGAAGGATCCTTTCGGGTGTTAGCGGTAACTCATAAAACTTAATCCCACCCAGGGCATTAGAAACGGCATTGACGATAGCAGGTCCCCCAACGTTGGCTACTATCTCGCCACAACCTTTAGCACCGAAGGGGCCAAAAGAACTGGGCTTTTCAATAAGAATACTTTCTATACGAGGCATATCCAACGCCGTAGGAATACGGTACTCTCGAAAACTTGTGCGCATATGTTTAATAGAGGGGTAATACGGCAACACATCTTCGGACAGGCCAAAGCCAATACCAAAACCGGCCCCGCCTTCTATCTGCCCTTCCAGCAATAAAGGATTTATGGGCGTGCCCATTTCCAGGGCGACATACATCTTCTCTACTTCTACAATACCTGTCTCGTCATCAACGGTAACCTCAGCTACACAGGATATATACTGGAGAGCCTGGAAAAAATCAGCCTTGCCTGTTTCATTATCCCGGGGCGCAAAAGTTGGGCAATGTCGCCCAATACCTATAAGCGCGTCCTGCGCCACCCAAAAAGCCTCAGCTGCCAAGTCCTTGACCTTGATACTCTTTTCAGGTTCTAAAGTAGAAGTAATTACACCTTCCTGGTATATTAATTTTTCTACCGGCGTCTGGAATTTAGCCCCGGCGTACTCCAGTAGCTTGTATTTTAAGGCTTCTGCAGCTTTCTTCACAGCGTTGCCGCAGACCAGGGTCGTTCTGCTGGCAAACTGCCCGGTGCACATGGGGTCGGCATCGGAATCGCCGGCAATCACCGTGACGAGATTAGGGTCCAGTTGTAAAACCTCTGCAGCTATCTGGCGTGCCACTGTTTTAATGCCCTGTCCCATTTCGACCGAGCCAATATTAACTGTTACAGACCCATCAGCATGCAAACGGACAATAGCCTCGCTGGGGTCATTACCCCCTGTCAAACCTGAAGAATGAATAGTCACTGCTACTCCCTTACCGCGTTTTTTCATTATGCTGTACACCTCCTCAGGTTTATTTATTATACCAGCCGGAAGCCTTGATAACAGCTTCCAGGGTTTCCCTGACACCCACTGCTTCCAATACCTGCTGGGTCGGGAGGATATCGCCATCCTGCAATAGGTTTTTCATCCGTACTTCAATCGGGTCCAGGCCGGTTATTTCGGCGATAATTTCCATTTGGGTTTCATTTGCTGAAACTGATTGGGTGATACTATAACCCCGCATGGGACCCGTCACCTGTTTGTTGGTATAAACAACATACCCATCAAACCATACATTTGGAATTCGGTAAGGCCCATTAATTTGAGAAGTAAGCTTCATCATGCCGTAAGTTCCGAAATCATTGTAAGCACCGGTATCCTGGATATAGCGAATTTTCCGGGCTACCAATGTCCCGTCCTTCTTAAACCCGGTCTTCATCCACATAATATCCGCACTACGTACTGTTGAAATTAAAAACTCTTCTTCTCTGGTCCAGCGCCATTTTACAGGTTTGCCGGTTTTCCTGGCCAGAATGGCACAGACAAATTCTGTTGCCGGGTTAGACTTGCCACCAAAACCTCCGCCGGTCGGACTGGATACTATCCGCACAGTGTTTATAGGTACACCAAGTACCCCACAGATTAAAAACTGATGCCAGGAAGTAGTTTGAGATGCAGTATAAATAGTAATATGCCCGCTGGCATCTGCTTCTGCCACGCTGCAATGGGGTTCCAGGAAAGCATGTTCATTCATAGCGGTACGGAATTTATGCTCAATAATATAATCCGATTCTGCAAAACCTTTCTCGACATCCCCCAGGCGAACCATCATGGCATCATAACCGCCAAATTTGGCAATATTGCCACCCTCATGAACTTCAGGCGCCCCCGGATGCATGGCTTCTTCAGGGTCAAATACAGGGGTTAATTCTTCGTAATCGATTTTAACCTTATCTACGGCTTCGTAGGCGGTATCTTCATCCACAGCGGCGACGGCAACCACCGGTTGTCCAAGAAATCTGACAAACTTATCAGGCAGAACAGGCTGGTCCTGGACAAAAGCACCCCAGTAATTATTAGGGACGTCTTTATGGGTGATAACTCCCGCCACCCCCGCTACTCTTTCTGCGGCAGTGGTATCGATATTCAGGATGCGGGCATGGGGCACTGGTATTTTAGCCGTTTTTACATAAAGCATACCGGGTAGATAAATATCATCTACATATCGTGTCTGCCCCGTCGTATGCCGGTAGCTATCATATAAAGGAATCCTATGGCCGATTACTTTTCCCATTACATATCCCTCCTCATGCTGTAATACTCTGGACTGCTTCTACTATCTTCTGGTAACCCGTGCAGCGGCAAAGGTTACCGGAGATAGCCCGCCTGATCTCTGCCTCTGAGGGTTTGGGATTTTTATTCAACAAGGCTTTAATAGCCATTACCATGCCCGGGGTACAATAACCGCACTGGGTACCGTGATATTCAGCCAGGCGTTTCTGAATAATATCAATTTCTCCATTGACAATTAAACCTTCAACAGTAGTCACGCTCTTACCCGCTACCGTTGGAGCCAAAACCAGGCAAGAGTTCACCAGTTCCCCATCAAGTAAAACAGCACACGCACCGCAATCGCCTGTTTCACAACCCTTCTTAACACTGGTTACACCTAGTTTATCACGTAAAATGTCAGTTAAAATAGCAGTAGGTTTGACGTCTACTTTTACTTCTGTTCCATTTAAAACAAACCTGACTTCCATCTTTTTAAACCTCCTCTTGCTCACTTGCCAGGCCGCTCGCCTCTGCCAGAGCCCTTTTAAGCAGCACCTTAATTACTTTACGGCGGTACCAGGCTGTCGCGTAAGTATCATCAATGGGATTGATATACGCATCTACCTCATTGACCGCTTGTTCGATTAAGCTCCAACTCATTTTTTTATCCACAAAAATTTCTTCCAGGCTGTACAAACGAACAGAGGTACTGGCCACAGCACCGGCGCCAATCCGACAGGCCCTGCACATACCTTCGGTATCCTGTTCTATTTCCACGGCGATGTTTATAATAGCCGTTGAACTGCCTTTCAGGGTTCCAATCCTCTGGTAAGAACAACCTTTCTTTATACCAGTTGCCGCCTTGGGTAAATGAACACCATAAAGAATTTCGCCCGGTTTTAATACCGTCTTTCCTTTATCAACAAAAAACTCTTTCACAGGCACCAGCCTGTTTTCATGCAATGATTTTATACTGGCCAGGGCGCCGGCTGCCAGCAAAGCCACACAACTGTCGCCGGCAGGGGAAGCATTGACAAGGTTGCCGCCGATAGTACCTGCGTTACGGATGGCAGGCGTACCCATATGGTAGCTGGCGTACCATACATTATAAGCCTTTTGTTTTAAAAGTTCCGAAGCGGCTATGCGGGCATGGGTTACCAGGGCACCAATGAAAATATGCTCATTATGCTCAACTATCTTTTTCATTTCTACAATATTGCCGAGGTAGATCAAACCCTGCAAATCCTTTACTTGCCTTAAATTCAGCCGCGGGACGACATCCGTTCCCCCGGCTAGTAGTGTATAATTGCTATTACGTTCCAGGACTTGTAAAGCCTCGGTAAAACTGCCGGGTGAATAATACTGAACGCTCATCACTTTCGCCCCTTTCGTTTATTAATTGCCTTTTTTGAATTTTTTACGTAACTGGCTTAACATTACTCCACTTTAAAAATTTTTACTTTGCCAGGCCGCTATTATTCTTACCTTTCACCTCCCTCATCTGTCTACACCCCGCTGCCGCAGCCACTTTGGCAGGAGTTCACTCTCCACCCGTTCGCTGACTGCCGGCGCTTTCTTTAGCAGCAGCTCAGCCAGGGGTTCGCTGACGTTAATGCCGCCCATGGCACCGTCAAAGATGAGGACCTTGCGGGTACCGGTAGTCT
This sequence comes from Neomoorella sulfitireducens, assembly GCF_024733845.1. Classification (GTDB taxonomy): domain Bacteria; phylum Bacillota; class DSM-521; order Neomoorellales; family Neomoorellaceae; genus Neomoorella; species Neomoorella sulfitireducens. The sequence continues at coordinate 192,018 of NZ_JANRHG010000004.1, read as the reverse complement.
TATAGGCAAACTCCATGGCCGCTTCCGTTGTTTCGGCCACCACCGCATGCTTCATATAGGTCAGGTTCTGGGGATCACGGTTGAAGAGGTCCGCCTGCTCCTGGCCCACTACCACCGTGGGGATGTGCTCGCTGAAGAAGGCGCTGGGATATCCCGTCCAGGCGTAGTTGTGGACGCACATCTTGATGGCCGGGTTCAATGGGGGTATATCTTTCAGGAGCGGCTTACCTGCCTTGCCGTAGAAGGCTTCCGTGTACCAGGTATAGGCCGGCAGGGGCAGGTCCAGGTCGTAGAGATCGGTATTGGCCCCGGCAAAGTTGGCGTAAATGACCCCGGCCGAAAAGACATACACCACCGGGCAGGGAAAATCAAGGGCGGCAATGCACTCGTCGATCTCGCCGAAGAGGGTCATCATCTTGCCGTAGTAACGGCAGCCGATCTGCGTCACCCGGTCGTTCAGGGCATAGAGGTCGTTGTCGGCGTCGACGCCGATGATGCCGTTGGGTGCCACCGTGAGGAAGGAAGCAAAGGCAAACTTGCCCTGGACAAAGGGCGAGTCAAAGATGGCCCTGGCCGTAAAGTTAGCCGCCCGGGGACCCAGGTTCTGGTGATAAGTGGACCGGGTCTCAATGCGGGCGTAGGACATGCCAAAGGGCTTCACAGCCCGGTCTACCTGGCGGTGGAAGTGGACCTCGCGCACATCGCTGTTATGGGCATGGACAATCCAGTCGGCGTCATAAATCTTGCGGATGCCGTACAGCGTGCCTATCTCGGTTTCAATGGGTATCCCCTGGTCGATGGGCGCCACGCCGATGGCCTTGCCGCCAAAGTGCTTATCCAGGCCATAGCGCTTGATATACTCTTCCGTCTCCCGGAAGCGCAGGCCCACACCGGCCCGCAGGCGGATATTCTTACACCCCGTCCGGGCTTCGATAACGTCTTTGAGGGTCTTTAGCATCTCGGCGTAGGGCTCGCCGCCCAGGAGAGTGAAGCCGTGATGGGAGGCCAGGATATTGACCGAGTGCTCCGGCTTGATCTTACTCATATCGATTTTTTGAAGGGCTGCCTCAGTAGCTTTACGGACGGCGGCCACCCCCTCCTCGCCAGGATAAATTACTTCCGGCAGGTCAGGGAAAAGCTCTTTCAGCAATACGGAGGTCATGCCCGGCAACTCGCTGACGCGAGTTTTAACCAGGGAGGGGTCAATGCCATACTGGGACTTCCTTGGTGGTATGGGTGTAATGGGAGGACGCATCAGGAATCCCTCCTTCCCTGTACAGGTGCTGCCACTACCCGGTCCAAAAGTTTGATGTCCTCGTCAAAGTAAAAGCCGCGGGTAGCATACTTGTGCTTGACTCCCTCAGGTATCTCCCACACCGTTACCGTCCGGCCGTACCACTGCCAGCCGTCCCGGGGCGGTTCGGGCTTGATGCCGGCCGCTTCCAGGAGGCGCAGGATGGGCTGGATGCATTCCACCTTGCAGCCGGTACGGGCCCCCGTGAGGAAAGAAACCTCTTCCGGGGACCTCGCCCCCTGCAAAATGGCGGCGGCGACTTCTTCCGCCCGCGTGGCCGTACAGTAGCAGATGATCTGCTCCGGGTTCAGCCTGGCGCGGCGGCAGAGGTCTTCCACCCTGGCATAGTCAACGGCGCTGACGTCGACTTTGACCACCACCGGCTCTTCCCGTTTCACCATGGTAATGGCGTAGTCCGGGCAGCGCTGCTCGCAGGCGGCACAGCCGCGGCAGCGTTCTGCGTCGACAACGGCTTTCCGGTTCACCACCTTGATCGCCAGCACCGGGCAGACCTTCTCGCAGGTTTTACAGCCCCGGCACTTTTCGGCAGCAACTGCCGCCAGCAAATTGACTACCTTCAAGTTTTAAGCCCCTCCTTTCCCATGTGCCAGTTGATAAGCAACATCAACAATCATATCTTCCTGGCCGCCGACCATCCGCCTCCTTCCCAGTTCAACCAGGATGTCCCGGGGATCGAGGTTGAATTTCTCGGCCGCCCGGTAGGTGTGCAAGAGGAAACTGGAGTAAACACCGGCATAGCCCAGCATCAGGGGTGCATTGCGCACCACCTGGGGCCGGTGCATGATGGGTTCGACGATATCTTCGGCCACATCCATAATCTTGTAGAAATCAACGCCCGTCTGGTAGCCCAGCTTCTCCAGCACGCCTACCAGGGCCTCGGTCTGGGCGTTGCCGGCCCCGGCCCCTAAACCCCGGCAGGCACCGTCCAGGAAAATCGCGCCGGCCTCTACCGCCGCCAGGGCGTTGGCCGTAGCCATTGTCAGGTTGTTGTGGGCATGGAACCCCACGGGTACTTTCACGGCTTCCACCACGGCCCCCACCCTGGCTTTGACGTCTTCCGGCAGCATGGCCCCGGCGGAATCGGCTACATAGATAAAGTCCGCCCCGTATGATTCAAAGAGTCTGGCCTGCTCGACCACCTTTTCCGGCGGTGCCATGTGGCACATCATCAAGAAACCGAAGGCCTGCATCCCCAGCTTTTTGGCCATGCCGATGTGCTGCTCGCCAATGTCGGCTTCGGTGACGTGGGTGGCCACCCTTACGGCCTTCGCGCCGCAATGAGCCGCCATTTCCAGGTCTTCCTGGGTGCCGATGCCCGGCAGAAGCAGGACGGTCAAATTGCTATTTTTTATGGCCCCGGCCGCCGCTCTAAGCATTTCTTCATCGCTGAGCAACGCCCAGCCGTAGTTATAGGAGGAACCGGCCAGGCCATCGCCATGGGAAACTTCGATATATTCCACCCCGGCAGCGTCCAGGCCGCCGGCAATGGCGGCAATTTGCTCCGCCGTGAACTGGTGGCTGACGGCATGGCTGCCGTCGCGCAAGGTTGTATCGACCACGTGGATAAGCTTGGTGTTTTTCATGCTGCCACTTCCCCTGCTAAAATCTTTTGGGCCAGTTTTTCCGCTACGGCCACGGCGGCGGAGGTGATGATATCGAGATTGCCGGAGTACCTGGGCAGGAAATCGCCGGCACCCTCCACCTGGATGATTGTCGTTACCTTATTCCCGTCCAGCAGGGGCGGCACCCGGAGCTGGTAGCCCGGTACGTAGCTCTGGATTTCCTTTACCATGGCCTCTACCGAGGTCCGGATGGCCTGCTCATCCGGTCGCTCTACCTCTACGTAAACAGTATTGGTCATCATAATGGGCGGCTCGGCCGGGTTCAGGATAATAATGGCCTTGCCTTTTTGGGCCCCGCCCACAACGGTAAGGGCTTTAGCCGTCGTCTGGGTAAATTCGTCGATATTCTGGCGCGTGCCCGGCCCGGCGCTTTTCGAAGCAATGCAGGCTACAATCTCGGCATACCTGGCTCCCGCCGCCCTGTTGATGGCGTAGACTATGGGCACCGTGGCCTGGCCGCCGCAGGTGACCATATTGAGATTGGGCTCGGCTTTGACCTGGTCCAGGTTGACACAGGGCACGACATAGGGGCCGACGGCGGCCGGCGTCAGGTCGATGGCGATTTTACCGGCCTCTTTTAAAAGCGGGGCGTGCTGCAGGTGGGGTTTGGCCCCGGTGGCATCGAAGACTATTTTTATGTCTTTATCCTCCAGGACAGCCTGGACGCCTGCGGTGGAGGTCTTGATGCCTAGCCCGCGCGCTCGTTTGATGCCTTCGGACTCGATAATGCCGGTCATCAGGGCCATCTCCAGGTGCCGGCTGCGCAGGATCTTGTACATCAAGTCGGAACCGATATTCCCCGGGCCGATGACGGCCACTTTAACTTTATCCACTGTCACATCTCCTTTTACCATTTATTCACGGCCGGGCTTTGCTGGCCAGCAGCACCGGTTTATCCTACACAAACTTCAGGCTGAGGCTCCCCAGGCCGTGGAAGGATACGGTAAATACGTCGCCGGCGCTGGCGTTTTCGGCTGCGGTGACGGCGCCGGAGAGGATGATCTCCCCGGCTTCCAGGGCGATATCAAAGGCAGCCAGCTTGTTGGCCAGCCAGGCTACGGCTGCCGCCGGGTGCCCCCAGACGGCGGCACCGGCGCCGGTACTCGCCACTTCCCCGTTCTTTTCCAGCACCATACCGATGAGGCGCAGGTCCAGGTCTTTAATGGGTACCATGCGGCTGCCCAGGACCAGGCGGGCGCTGGAGGCGTTGTCGGCAATGGTATCCTGGAGCTTGATCTTCCAGTCGCGGATACGGCTGTCGACAATCTCAAAGGCCGGCATGATGCCTTCCGTAGCCCGGTAAACGTCGGCAATGGTTACCCCCGGGCCTTTGAGGGTGTCCTTTAAGATAAAGGCCAGTTCCCCCTCCACCCGCGGTAAAAGGAGTTCCTCTCGCCGGCAGGGCTCTCCCTCCAGGAGTAGCATGTTATCCAGCAGGTGCCCGTAGTCGGGTTCATTGACCCCCAGCAGCTGCTGCATGGCCTTGCTCGTCAGGCCGATCTTTTTACCAATAACCTTGCTGCCCCGCGCTTTCTTCATCTCTATGCCGGCCAGCTGGATGCGGTAGGCATCCTCTACCGTTAAATCCGGATAAGTAGCGGTCAGCGGTTCAATGGGCCGGCAGCTGGCTTCTGCGGCCAGGAGTTCAGTGGCAATGCCCCGGTAATCCATGTTCATGTCCTCCTTCTTTCATTACGCTTCGCCAACGTTCCCGCAGGGCACCGGCTATATATTCTGCCAGGGTTTCCGTCTCCAACCCTTGTTCCAGGCCGGCGATCAGCCGGTCACAGCCCAGCCGGGCTTCTTCATGGGGACCTGGCAGGGCTACCAGGTAAGATATACCTACCCTGCCCACAGCAATGCGTACCCCTTCTTTATGGTGACGGTTATAATCAGGTTTAAACTTCAAGATCCAGGGGGTACAGGCCTCCGGGTCCAGGCGTAAGATGGCTTCAATGCTGAAGTCCTTGTCCTCGGCCCCGACGCCCCCGGTAGTGATCAGCAATCCATAGCCTTCTTCCAGGGCCCCTTCCAGGCGGTTGGCCGCTGCTAGGGCGTCATCCTCCAGGATACCACCAAAACTCGCCTGGTAGCCTGCTTTTTCCAGGGCCGCTATAATATAAGGCGAATTGGTATCTTTGATTTTCCCGGCTATAACTTCGGCTCCGGAAGCAAAAACCATGGCTCGCCGGGCAACAGCCTGGCTGATACCCCGGGCCATGCGGGCTGATTCCGCCAGCACCCGGGCCGCTTCCCCCGGCTCCAGGGCAATGAGCCCCAGGACCCCTTCAGAGTGGACGGCAGCCCCCGGCCTCAAAGTTACCCCCGGCAAATCCGCCAGGCGCCTTAAGATTTCCTTCTCCTTGCCGGCTACTGCTTCCGCCCACACCCTGCGCCGCAGGATATCAAAGGCCACCAGCCCCGGCCGGACGTCCACCACCATTACTTCCTGAGCTGGTAGTTCCATGGCGGCGGCTGCTGCTGCGGCCACCTGGCCCAGGTCGGCGGCGGTTAGTTCAATGTTATCGATCCAGAAGGTCGTTTTCTCCAGCAAGTCCCATTCCACGGGGTAATCCCCCTTCTCATAGTATTTGACTTGGCCCCGCTTGCCATATGATGGCAACAGAATGGTGTATAATTTGCTTGAGTTGGAATGTAAAATGTTATCCTTCCGTTTATACAGAAATCCCTTCCACATCCAGGCTTAAATCCAGCAGCGGCGCATCGATAATGGCCCGGCCGACATCGACGATGTCCGCCCCGGCGGCAATTACCTCCTCCAGGCCTGCTGGCGTGACGCCGCCGGCAAAGGCGAGTTTTACTTTTTCCCGCCAGCCGCCTTGCTGCGCTGCTGTCACCACTGTTGCCAGGTCCTCCAGAAGGCCGGTGTCTACCATAATAATTCCTGCCCCGGCCCTTACTGCGGCCTCAGCTTCACCGGCTATGGGCCAGCCCTCCCCGCGGACCTGCACGGCGATCACCCGCTCCGGGTCATAGGCGCGCGCCCGGCTCACCGCCGGCTCGACGCCTCCTAAAAGGCGGACGTAATTTTTATCCAGGTAGATAAAGGGGCGTTCGGTAATACGGATACCGGCACCGCCGGTGGCGATGGCCCGGCGCAACTCGTCCCTTATTTCCGGGGCTACCTTTTTCCAGGCGCCGCAGACGACTTTAATCCGCCCCCCGGCCTGCCGGACAAAATTAGCCGCCGCCGTAGCCACCCCGGAGGGCTTACCGATGACCCCCAGGAGCATTTCTTCAGCCCGGACAATCTCCTGAGCCCCTCCTCTACCCCGGAAAACGCAGCTTCCCGTTTCCAGGGCATAACCCTCGGGGGCTATCCAGGTAACTTTAAGTCCCAGCTCACCGGCAAGCTCTTGTAGCCGGGCTGCCCCGGAGAAAATCCCCCTTTCCCGGGCGGTGATGGCAAAGACCAGGGTGTGCCCCTCCAGGGAGGCAAAGAGAAATTCCCTAAGCTCCACTGGCATCACTACCTAGAGCAGGCCGGTATCCCAGCCCGGTCGAAATCTCCGCTGCCGTCCGGGTGACCAGTTCTACGGCCAGCTGGAACCTCTCTCCTTCCAGCCGCGCCACCGGGCCAGCTACGCTAATCGCAGCACATACTTTGCCGTTATGGTCCCTTATCGGAGCAGCAACGCAACGGAGACTGTCCATAATTTCCTCATTATCTACGGCATACCCTGCCGCCCGGATCTTTTCCAGTTCTGCCTCCAGCCAGCGCGGGTCGGTGATGGTATGACGGGTGTAGCGGGGTAGGCCTTTTGTGGCAATGATGCGCTTCACTTCGCTGGGGTGGAGGTAGGCCAGCAGTACTTTGCCCACGCCGGTACAGTGGGCCGGCAGGCGCATCCCCACCTGGGAAACAATCCGCAGGGACTGCTGGCTTTCCCGCTTATCAATATAAAGTACTTCCCCCTTATCGAGGATCACCAGGTGGACTGTCTCCCCCAGTTCGTCTACCAGTTTCTGTATATAGGGGCCGGCTACCTTGCGGACGTCCCAGTTATTGGCCACAATGTTGCCGATTTCAAAAAGGTGCACTCCCAGGCGATAGCGGCCGTCAAAGGGCGACTGCTCCAGGTAACCGAAATCCCGCAGGGTAGCCAGCAACCCATGCAGGGTGCTTTTCGGCAAATCCATGGTGCGGGCTATTTCTGCCAGGGACATATCTCGCTGGTTGGCGGCCAGGAGGTCAAGGATCATTAATGCCTTGGCCACCGAGCGAATCCGCGAGGCATTATTCCGGTTATTTACTGCCATAATGCCAGCCTCCATTTCAATATAACCGCTCCGGGTTCGTTGGTTTAAGAATATAACAAGTACCGCTAGCGTATTCGACATTATCAAATGCTGTTCTGTATATCTTTAAATTCAAATTCGCCATTGAATTTAGTATTCCTGCCGTGCTACCATACTCTTTATTCGATATTATCGTAATTTTATTGGCTATATTGAACTGAGTAATTCTTGCACTTCCATAGGCAGGGCATATTCTGAGGGTAATCAGGGATAATATTAGCAGGTAAAGGAGGTACCCCGGCCGTGGATTTCCTGAGTATCATCTGGATCATCTTCCTGATCTCGGCCTTTTTACCCATGTTGCACCAGCGGCGCATCGAAGCCGCCCGCCTGCACCTTATTCGGACCTTTGAAAAGAAGAAGAATTCGCGCCTTATTACCCTCATTCACCGCCAGGAAGCTCTGAGTTTCCTGGGCATTCCCCTTACTCGCTACATTAATATCGAAGATTCGGAGCAGCTCCTGCGGGCCATTCGTCTAACCCCCGAGGATATGCCCATTGACCTGGTCCTCCATACTCCCGGCGGCCTGGTCCTGGCAGCCGAGCAGATCGCCCACGCCATTTTGAAACACCCGGCCAGGGTAACCGTCTACATACCCCACTATGCCATGTCCGGCGGCACCCTCATCGCCCTGGCAGCCGATGAAATCGTCATGGACGAAAACGCTGTCCTGGGTCCCGTCGACCCACAGCTGGGCGAGTACCCGGCGGCCTCGATCCTTAAGGTTATCGAAGAAAAGGATAAAAATGAGATTGACGACCGCACCCTTATCCTGGGCGATATCGCCCGCAAGGCCATGCGGCAGGTGCGGGAGAGCCTGGTAGAACTCCTGGCTGAAAAAATGGAGCGCCAGAAGGCCGAAGAACTGGCCACCATTTTAAGTGAAGGACACTGGACCCACGACTATCCAATAGGTGTGGAGCAGTTAATAAAAATGGGGCTGCCGGTGAAAACCGGTTTGCCCCGGGAAATATACCAGCTCATGGAACTCTATCCCCAGCCGGCCGGACGCCGGCCTTCGGTCCAGTACGTGCCCCTGCCCTACAGCCGCCGCGACGGGGGGCGGCGTTAAAAATCCCGGCCTGATTAGCCGCGTGCTTAACGGGGTTACCGGCGCCTAAAATGGCGGTACCAGGGGCAGCCGCCTTTTGTGGGCACTGCAGGCGGCCATGGCCTCTATTTTCTCTTTCGCCGCCGGCGGCGCTTCCCCCGTCAGGAGATAATGGTCCAGGACTTCATAGGTGAGGCCCATCTCGCCCTCATCAGTCTGGCCGGCCCATAGCCCCGCTGAAGGGGCTTTAGTAATAATCCTTTCCGGCAGTCTTAAGTAACGGGCCAGCTCCCTTACCTGGGACTTCACCAGGTTGGCCAGGGGCAGCAGGTCCACACCGCCGTCGCCATACTTGGTAAAGTACCCAACAGTCAGCTCACTCCTGTTGCCAGTGCCGATGACCAGGTAATTGCGCTCGTTGGCCAAAAAATACAGGGTCAACATCCTGAGGCGCGGCTTTAAATTGGCCAGGGCCAGGCTCCGCTGACCGGGTGTATAAGGTTTCCCGGTCAGCAGCAGCACCAGCCGGTCATAGACCTCGTCCAGCACCACCTCCACCGCCGGTAGTTCAAGATGGCGGGCCACAAGGCGCGCGTCCTCAGCGTCGGCAGGGTCGCTGTGACAGGGCATGATCACTCCCAGGCAATTCTCCCGGAAAGCCAGCCGACAGAGATTCGCCACCACGGCAGAATCAATGCCGCCACTTAAACCCAGGACCACTCCCCTGGCTCCGGCTTTGGCGACCTCTTCCTGCAACCATGCAACCAGGTCCGCGACCATTTTTGCTGCGTCCACAATGATTACCTCCCGGATTGCTTAACCGGCTCCAACCACAGGCCGGTAGCAGCAGATTTTAGCCGCCGGCTGAGGGCCTCTCCCCGCTGCTACGCACCTTTGCCGTTTGTGACAGCACCCCCCTGTGCTGCCGGGAACACCGGGTGACCGCACCGGGCGACCTTCTCGAATAAAAAGTCCAAGTTCTAAATCACCATTTTCGACGCCAAAACGTCGATTCCTGCCGCGGAATATCCGGCAGGAGCAGTTATAAAATAGCCCCCGGCAGCATCCTACCGGAGGCATTTATCTTCGTCTTCCTTGAAGGGTAATTTCTTAACAACACTATACCCTGTACTGGGGCATCCCACCGCCAGCCTGGGACGCCATCCCCATCTGGGCACCTGTCATGCCGCCCTGCTGGAGCTGCATTTGTTCCTGCTGCATACGCTGCTGTAGCTGGACAATCTCCTGCTGCCCGGCCATATTGAGCTGGTACCACCCCCGGGCGTGCATAACATCCCACACGGCCTTAAGGCAGTTCTGCTCATCCTGGTAAACGTTTATAAAATCCCGCCGCAGCTGGTCGTTGGCACACTCGGTAATCGCCATGTTATAGGAGCTAGTTAGAAGTTTTTCGCTCGCCAGGCAATCGCTGCAAATGGTCTTGTCATCAAAAAACTGCACAGTACCTTCCCCCTTTTTACATCATATGCTGCCCGCCCAGGTGGCGGATCAGGGTATTATAGTGGCGCTGGTGGGCCTGCTGCACAGAACTCAACACCTGCTTTAACTGGGGATCGCTGCACTGGGCTGCGTAGGCCCCGAATTTCCGGATCATCAATAATTCGTTGCTTAAATTTTCCCGGAGCTGCATTAATTCAGCCTGGGTTAAACCTGCCATAGTACGGCCTCCTTCCTAATATTTAATTTTACCAGGGATCATTTTTCCCTAATGCCTGGTGCCTATACATATAAATGGCAACCAATAAAAACCAGGCCGGAGCATTTACCCCGGCGTCAATGAAATAATTTATTTAAGCGGTTTTCATCAAAGCCGACTATTACCTGGCCGTCGACGATCAAAGTGGGCACGGCCGCCAGGCCGCCATGACGTCGGCACAATTCTTCCATGGCCCGGTCGTCTGCACTGATATCCTTTTCTTCAAAGCTAATGCCCTGCCGTGAAAGATACTCTTTCACCGTCTTACAGGTGGGTCAGGTCGGCGTAGTGTAAACAATTACATTATCCGGCATACGGCTTACCTCCCGGGAGAATTTTTTCTTAGTCTACCGGGAAGCCGCCGGTTTTATGCCTTTAGGATGAATTTATTTCCGTTTCAACAGGGAACCCAGGGCTGTTTTGGCGCCGCTTAAAGTTACACCAATAAAGCCGTACCCTTGGAGGATATTTTCCAGGGCCGCCAGCACCTGCTGGATCTCCTCTTCGGTGACGATCAAAGGCGGCTCCAGGCGGATAACATTGGGGTTATTTAAAGTATAGGCGGTGATCACCTGGTGTTTATTCATCAGTTCCCCGGCCACCAGGGACCCGAAATATTCCCCGGCCAGCTCATTCACCTTGCCCCGGGTAAGTTTGTCGAACCACCCTCCCACGGGTTGGTTAAACTCCAGGCCGATGAGGAGCCCCCGGCCGCGCACTTCTTTAATGAGGTTATATTTCTCTTTAAGCTGCCGCAGTTTTTCCAGGACGATTCGCCCTTTAGCAGCCGCCTGGCCGGCCAGGTCTTTCTCCAGGATACTCTGCAGGGCTGCCAGGCCGGCAGCTGCCGCCAGGGTATTGCCGCCAAAGGTGGATGTGTGGAGCAAAGCTTTATCCATACCACCGTAGGCTTTATCCCAGACGCCGGGCCGGGCAATATAAGCGCCAAGCGGCATGACGCCGCCTCCCAGGGATTTGGCCAGGCACATGATATCCGGTACCACACCATCGTGTTCACAGGCAAATAGATAGCCTGTCCGGCCAAAACCCGTTTGAATCTCGTCGATAATTAATAAAGTACCATACCGGTCGCACAGGTCGCGCGCCCCTTTAAGGTAGCCGTCACGGGGAACAATAACACCACCTTCACCCTGGATGGGTTCAACAATAAAGGCAGCCACGTCGCCTTTGGCCAGCCTGGCTTCCAGAACCTCCGGGTCATCATAAGGCACCGCCTCGCAGCCCGGCAGTAAAGGAGTAAAAGGACGCTGGTATTTTTCGCGGCCGGTGACCGACAGGGAGCCGAAGCTTTTACCGTGGAAAGAATTAAGGCAGTAAACAATCTTATCCCGGCCGGTAGCAGCCCGGGCCAGCTTCAAAGCACCCTCCACGGCCTCAGTACCGCTGTTGCAGAAAAAGACGCGCTCCAGGTCACCGGGCGTCACCTGCGCCAGGTTGTGGGCCAGGGCTGCAGCCAGGGGATTTAAAGAGGCCTGGAGGAGATTGGGGCGTTCCATGACCCTTTTTACGGCCGCCAGTACCTCAGGCGGGTTATGGCCCAGGTTGAGGGCGCCATAAGCTCCCAGGAAGTCCAGGTAACGCTTTCCCTCCCTGTCCCAGACGGCAATACCTTCCGCCCTGGCAAAGGCCTTGTCAAAATCCAGCAGGGCCAGCATTCCCGCCAGGCCGGGATTGACATAGCGGCGAAATAACTCCCGCGTCTCCTGGCGGGAAAACTCCATAGCCTCATCCAGGCTGAACAACTTATCTTTCGTCAATCTCTTCACGTGCCTTTCTAAATATAAAATAAAAATGACCTCAAGAGCCGCCCTCTCAAGGTCATTTTACCATCTTTACCCGCTTTTTGTCTAATGGACACGGCAACAATTTTCCCCTTCCATTGCTCCAGGCACAGCTTTTCCTTCTTTAACCCAGATACCGTCGGCAACCTCTCCCCACGCCCTGGCATAGGGAGCCAGCTTGGCGGCAAATTCGTCCGCCGTCTCGTCGTCGTGGAGCTGGGTCGTGCGGGCACCCGATTCGGCCACAATGTCGCGGAGCATTTCCGGGTTGTCAATAAGGGGACAGGGCCGGCGCAGGTTCTGGTTGAAGGGCTGCCGCTTCTGGTAGGCCCGGAAAAGGGGATTCTGCAGGGCTTCAACCAGGCTGATGTTCTTTATATTGCAGGTACTGTAATGGACAAAAGCGCAGGGTTCCACTTCCCCGGCCGCGTTAATATGGAAATAACGCCGTCCGCCGGCGATGCAGCCGTTACTGGCCTCACCGTCGTTCCAGAAGTCAACGAGAAAGATGGGCTTGGTCTGGCGGAAGTGCTGGATACGCTCGAACATCCAGGCCCGCTGTTCCGGTGTGGCCATCATCTCCAGATCAACGTCTTTACCAATGGGGATATAGGTAAAATACCAGCCGAAGGCAACCCCTTTCTCTACCAGCATATCGACAAAGGCCTCGCTGCCCAACTCCTCGGTATTATTGCGACTGTAGGTAGCCGATACGCCGTAGACGGCCCCTGCGGCCCGCATGAGGTCCATGGCCCGCATCACCCTGGCGAAAACGCCCCTACCGCGACGGCTATCGGTCTTTTCCTCAAAGCCTTCCAGGCTCAAGGCCACGGTGATATTCCCCAGGCGGACCATGTCGTCAACGAATTTTTGATCAATTAAAGTGCCGTTGGTAAAGAGATGGAAAACCTGGTCGGGGTGCTTCTCTGCCAGCCGGATAATATCATCTCTGCGCATCAAGGGTTCGCCGCCCGAAAGAACAATAAAATTAATGCCCAGCTTTTCACCTTCGGTAACGATACGATCCATGGTCGCAAAATCAAGCTCCTGCGCCCGCTGGTAGTCGCCGGCCCAGCAGCCCACGCAGTTCAAATTACACTTTTCCGTCGGATCCATGAGGATGGCCCAAGGTACGGCAACACCGAGTTTTGCCGCCCATTCCTTCTGTCGCGGTACACCGATAAAAGTTGAATTAACAAAAAAATCTATGGCCAGGCGCTGCCTGATATTGGGATGGGTCTGGGTAAGTAACCTCCGGGCAAAATGGTACCAGTTGCTGTTCCGGTCTTCCAGGACTTTTTTTACATTAGCCACTATTTCCCGGTGGTATTGATCCCGGGCCAGTTTCTCCGCCAACGCAATCAGGCGGGAAATATTCTTTTCCGGGTTATTGAGGATTAATTTTACTCCCTGTTCCAGCAACTTCTCCCCCACATAAGTTGCTGCCAGGTTCACGTTGAGGACCTCCTTTCATCGGAAATAAACGAAAATAAAAAACAAAAAGGTAGCACCTACGTCTATCAACGCCGGCTACCACCTCCCGTAATACCCAAAAGACCAATTTTTGTTTTCATTATACACTTCAGACCATTTCTGGTCAAGGGTTCACACCCGGGCAGAAACTACATCTTATATTATTCTCTTTTAGGGTCAAAACTAACAACTGGACAGGGACTCAATACTGCAAAGGAGGGCTTTATAAATGACAGTAGGCACCAAAATGCACCAGACCCTCACCAGCCTGGAAGGCGCCGCTGCCGATCTGAAAACTTTCGCCCTGGAAACCGAGGATAAAAATGCCAAGAAGCAATTTACCGACTATGCCAATCAAATAGAAAATATCGCCCAGGGCTTAAAGGGGCGCGTCAACTACCTGGAAAGCCAGGAACCCCAGTACAAAGTTTTCCAGCAGGCGCAGGGCAAAATGCAGTAGCGTCCCTTTGGCATAGCCCCCGTCTTACGGGGGCTTATATTATAGCATATGCCAGTTTAAGTAAGAATACGACGCTTTTTTACCCTACCAGTTCAAGCCGGCTCTTCTCGTATTGATATTGCGGCGGTAGAAAGCCAAGACGTATTAAATCTTCGATGAGTTTGACGACGGCAGCTACGGAACCGGTAAACATCTTTTGTTCTTCTTCATTAAGGGTAATCTCAACAATCTTTTCTACCCCCTCTTTACCAAGGATAACCGGGACGCCGGCATAACAACCATCAACCCCGTATTCACCCTGCAGGTAGGCGCATACCGGCAGCAGGCGCTTTTCATCATGAAGGACGGCTTCTACCATCTCGATAGCAGCAGCTGCGGGAGAATAAAAGGCCGAACCTTTTTGCAGGAGGGCCACAATTTCCGTGCCAGCGTTGCGGGTACGTGCGATAATCCCTTCAATTACCTCTCTAGCTCTTGTACTGCTCCCATATTTTTCTTTGAGAAGTTCCATCACGGGAATACCATTAACGTTGGCATAACGGATGAGTGGTACCATCCTATCACCATGACCTCCTAAAACCAGGGCATTGATGTCTTTAACGGAAACACCGAGTTCCCAGGCTAAGAAGGTAGCAAACCGTGAAGAGTCGAGAACGCCTGCCTGTCCATAGACCCGGTTCTTGGGAAAACCGGTTATATACTGCATAAGGGCAACCATGGCATCCAGAGGGTTGGAAATAACAATGACATGGGAATCGGGGGCAAATTTTTTTATGTTTTCACCGACCGTCTTGATAATGGTGGCATTGATAGTAAGTAAATCATCCCGGCTCATGCCGGGCCTGCGCGGGACCCCCGCCGTTACAATACAAATGTCGGCCCCTTCTATGTCATTGTAGGCATTGGTCCCCCAAATCTTGACGTCAGATTGGTTAATGCGTGCCGCCTCAGCTATATCAAGGGCTTTACCATGGGGCATGTTTTCAATAACATCATACATAACAACATCACCCAGGTGACGCTGGGCGCACAGCTGGGCAAGTACCCCGCCGATCTGGCCGGAGCCGATCAAGGCGATTTTAGGACGGTTAAATGCCATTCTAAACACTCCTGTTAAAAATTTGTTTTGCCCTGTGCAAACCATTTCCGGTCGCCATTAAGACAAAAGGGCGTATATTGAATACAGATTAAAGTATTATGTATACAGTTTTATAATTATAATTAGCCATTTATTGTGAATCTCCTTCATGATGTGAAAAAGTTTTTCATAGGAATGCGTAAAAGAGATTCTCTAACAATCCGCCTGCGGGTTATAAAGAAGTCTCCAGGTGTGGTAAGCTATAGATAAATAAATTAATCGAGGGGGAAGAAGGATGCGTAAACTTTTTTTAGCCCTGCTTGCTATTCTTCTAGTTTTTGTTATCCCCGGATGCTCCGGAGGCAAAACAGCACAACTTGAAAAGCAAGTCGCCGACCTGCAAGCCCAGCTCGCAGAAACCCGGCAAAAGCTCCAGGCTTCCGCAGAAAGGATTGCAACCCTTTATTTCATTAAAGAAACCCCCAGTGAATTTTATCTCGCACCGGAATTGCGCCGCATCGACGCCTCCCGGTTCACTGCCGAAAAGGTTTTACAGGAACTAATTTCCGGGCCTAAAGAAACTACCCTTAAACCTGTATTGCCCCAAACAGTAAAAGTTCTGGGAGTTAAGACGGAAAAAGGCCTGGCTACGGTAGATTTCAGCCAGGAAATAAAAAGTCTTAACGTGGGCTCCAGGGGAGAAGTGCTGGTACTGGCAGCTATAGCAAACACCCTTATTAAACTCCCGGAAATTGAAAAGGTGCAGATTTTGGTTGAAGGAAAAAAGCTCGAATCACTGGCCGGACATGTAGATATATCTGAACCCCTGGGTAGAAACGAAACCGTATTACTCCTTAATTGAACTAAAAAAACTTCCCCCTTAAGGCCTGGGGGCTTTTATGAAATTCACCGTCGCCTGTTTGAGGATTATGGCCACCATTCACGCCCCCAGGCACGCGTAGAAGTCTGGCCGACGGCTGACGGCCGGAAGGCCGGGTGACGCCAGCGGCCAAAAAGGCGTCATACCCCAACTACAACTTGCAGGATATGGAAGACTGACCTGCGCCCTCTCCCGGAGGGGCCCTTATGGGCCGCGAAGGGAGTGGGCGCATATTTTTTTGCCCCGGAGCCGGTACGACTTTGAAGTATAGAAAACCTTACCGGAGGTCATGAAGAAACCGCGCGCTCCATGGCCATATCCCTGGCTGCTCCGGGGTCAAACTGGAAGGCTGCAAATACAATCAATTTCGGCCTGGGTACCAGCCGTTCGCTTCTTCGATAGCCAGCTCCACCTGGCGCTGTTCCAGGGGCGCGTATTCAGGCCCAAAAGAGATCACTGCCCGTTTGGGTTCGTCCTTCTTTTGTTAAACCTTCTTATTTTTGGGCGGTCGTAATAAAGCATGCCAATAAAAGGAAGCAGTCGTTAAGGTTTATGTCCCTACCTGGCCTTACAATAAGTTTGCCTCCTTGTTTTTTGCCCTCATATATAGTACTATACGATCAGAGGTGACCGTGATGGGGCAACTTGAAAAGCTCCTCCTAAGGATAAAAAATAACCCCAAACAGGTCCGGTTTGAGGAGTTGGATAAAATTCTTCGCCGGTCAGGATTTCAAAGAAGGCAGCCCGGCAAAGGATCCAGCCATTACATATATATCAAGGGATCTGCCGTCATTGTGATCCCTTATCATCAACCTCACATTAAAGCTATCTATGTGGAGCGAGCTATAAAAATACTTGAGGGAGTGATAGGCAATGACTAAAAAGGGCCTGGATTATTACATGACCCTCCCCTACCGAATAGTCCTTTATCCTGCTGAAGAAGGCGGGTACGTAGTCGAAATACCCGATTTGCCAGGATGCTTAAGCCAGGGAGAAACTATAGACGAAGCAATGGCCATGATTCAGGATGCTAAAAGATGTTGGTTAGAAACCTCCCTGGAATTGGGCCACCCTATACCAGAACCCACCCCGGAAGAGTATTCCGGAAAGCTGAATATCCGTATCCCAAAATCCCTTCACCGTACCTTAGCCGAAAAAGCTAAAGAGGAAGGTACCAGCCTGAACCAGCTTATCATCTACCACTTATCCCGGGGAACCGGGTATAAAGGGTAGGTAATTCGGTACTATCTCAATCAATTCGGCACCAATTGGGCACCAAATTAAAACGCTGAATTTGTTTTCTCTGATAGCAATAAAATTCACCGCCGCGTGTATGAGGGTTGTTGCTATTAGCCACGCCCTCAAGAACGCGGCGGGACCCGGCCAGCGGCTGAACAAAAACGGCCCTGCTCATTGTTTCCCCTCATAAAGATAGCGGCGAAAGTTTTTCGCCATATCCCGCGGGCCTGCGCCCATACCTATTATTTTTAAGGCCTGCTCTATATCCTCTGCACTTCTGTCCACAGGTTGAGATAATTCCTTTCTTAAGAAATCCACTTCCATTTCGGTATTAAATTTTCTTTCAAGGTTATTTACCCTTGCTTCCAGCTCATTAAGCCTTTGCTCGAGACCCACTGGCACTTCCCCCCCTAGCTCATTACTTTACTTTAAATATATCACGTTTCCTTCCTCTATACAGCCATCTGTATAGCTCTTTTAAAAACACCGGGTATTAGGACCCGGCGGCCAGATCGTTCTCGTTCAACCGGCTGATGGCGATAAATGGATTAACCTGCAGGGTACCGATGGCCTGGGCCACGTCAAAGACATCTTGGTCGGTGGCCGCTGGTTTCACCCGGCTGTAGGAGCGCAGCCGGTAAACGGGCTGTCCGTTTGTATCGGTCCCCGTCTGCGGGCTTCCTGCCAGGAAATCGGTACAATTATCTCATATTTTCTTTTCCTAGCCATAAAAAGATCACCTTTTTCTAGGCGGTGCTAGTGTTCCGTGTAATTTTAGATACACAAGATTTTTGGCCCAACTACCCGATACTATACAATAAAAAACGGTTTATAGGCCATTTGTTAAGCCCATAAACCGTTGATTCTCAAGGTGGTGCGAGAGGCGGGACTTGAACCCGCACGGACCAAAAGGTCCACGAGATTTTAAGTCTCGGGCGTCTGCCGGTTCCGCCACTCTCGCATAAACATTGCGCCCTCATTATAACATACACTCTAGCCCTTTTTCAACATCGATTCAACGTCTTGATTTCAAGAATCAAGCACATAAAAAGTGGCGCTGGCCGTAGCGACCAGGCGGGTTTCTACCGTCATCACCGCCTGCGTTTGTATGATTCGACTACCCGCATGAACTACTGAACCGCGGCAGGTAATCTCTTCGCCCTCCCGGACAGGTTTTATATAGTTAAGATTTATCCCAACAGTTGTAAACACCTTCGCCAATCCCCGGATAGAAGCACCCATAGTTGCATCAGCCATGGCTGCAAACACACCGCCATGGACGTAATTCCATGGATTCAGGTGTTTGCTGGCTATTTTAAGCCTGGTTTCCGCCTGTCCCGGCTCAACGCGTATAAATTCAATTTCAAGCAGCTCTATGAAAGGATTGGCCGGAACCCCCTGTACCCCGCCATTCATAATCAGCATCACCCCACCCTGAAAATGACTACTCTACAAGCAGGCATTTTTGCTCGCTCCCTGGTCCTCGCGGATCAGTCTCAGGCCCGGCCAGGGTTCCCGGCCCATCCGGCATCCTTACCTTATATCCGGCCGAAGGCCTCCCTGTCCCCGCTCCCGCTCCCTGGCTTCACCGGGGCTGTCCAAACGCCCGGACCAAGTCGCTCGCTCCAGCAAATGCCAGCCCGTTATTATGGCCGCTATCAGGCGGCATGCGTCTCAAACATAAATATAGGAGACCATTTCTTTTGGGAAATGGTCTCCATAAAACCTGGAGGCGCGGGCCGGATTTGAACCGGCGGATAGCGGTTTTGCAGACCGCGGCGTTAGCCACTTCGCCACCGCGCCATGATAAAAAATGGAGCGGAAAACGGGATTTGAACCCGCGACCCTCGCCTTGGCAAGGCGATGCTCTACCGCTGAGCTATTTCCGCTCGCTCACTGCATGTTAGATTATAGCACGGGTAAAAAGCCCTGTCAAGGCATTCCGGGCTCTATGTCGATAATAGCGGCAATAAATTTCAGGATACCACACAAAAGCATATTCCTACTTCCTGGATACCTCATGACCGCCAAACTCATGGCGCAAGGCTGCTACTACCTTGGTGGCGAAGCTCTCTTCCTGCTCGGAGCGATAACGCATCAGCAGCGCTGCCGTGATTACCGGTGCGGGTACCTTCAGCCGTATGGCTTCTTCTACTGTCCAGAGGCCTTCCCCAGATGAATAGGCTATATCCTTTATGCTTTCCAGATTGTTATTTTTGCTAAGGGCACTTTCCGTTAGATCTAAAAGCCAGCCCCGGATCACCGAACCGTGGCGCCAGACTCCTGCAACTGCCCTGAGATCAAGTTTAAAGGGGCCTTTAGCCAAGATCTCCATACCTTCGCCAATGGCCTGCATCATGCCGTATTCAATGCCGTTATGAACCATTTTGACATAGTGACCGCTGCCCGGGGGCCCGGTATGAAGGTACCCTCCGGGAACGGTTATATCTTTGAACAAAGGCTCCAGGTAGGCAAAGAGCTCTTCCTCGGCACCAATCATACAGCAGGCGCCGTAGCGTGCACCTTCCATACCGCCGCTGGTACCGGAATCGGCGAAGCGAATGCCCCTGGACTTCAGATATTCGTAGCGCCGCAGGGTATCTTTATAATAGGAGTTACCTCCGTCTACGATTATGTCACCGGGAGCAAGAAGGGGTAAAAGCTGTTCAATGACTTCATCTACGGTTTTACCTGCCGGGATCATGAGCCAGATAAGGCGGGGAACACCCATCTGTTCCACCAATTCTTCCAGGCTGTAGGCTCCTTTAACCCCCCGGGCAACGGCTTTATCTACTGTCGACCTCGTGCGGGCGTAACCTAGAACTTCATGACCATGGTCCAGCATATTTAAGGCCAGGTTAAGGCCCATTTTACCCAAGCCTATTAAGCCGACGCGCAAAAATTGTATCCCCCTTTTGTTATATGTGAAATTATCACTCGGATAAATATACTGTGACCATGTTTTAGTATGATAATATGCTCGCCTTATAATCCATCCTTACTGCCCTTTCCCGGGGAAACGGGAAATAATTCTTCCCGGCTGATAGCCTATCTCCCGTCTCCTCCTTGAACCCTCCCGGTCAAGACATACTCCAGCTCCGCCTGGACAGACGGATTGGTAAGGGCAAAGACCAGATCACCTGCTTCCAGGACCGTATTCCCACATGGTACAATGGCCGAATTACCCCGGACAATAGTTACCAGGATACATTCGTTGGGAAAGGGTATCTCTTTGATTTTTCGCTTTAGGGCGGGGGAATCCGAAGCAAGTTTAAACTGGATCATGTTTAAATCTTTAATGCCCTGCATCCACAGGGCAGTAGTTGCATCAATATCTACCGTTTCCTGGATTAATCCCAGGATAAGGGAGGCCGGACCAACTACCTGGTTGACCCCCAGCCAGCGGAATAGCTTTTCATTGCCAGGATTATTTACCAGGGCCAGGGTACGTCTGGCTTTAAACTGGCGCTCTGCCAGCTGGCAGATTACCAGATTATCCTGATCATCATCCGTTATAGCTATAACAATATCAGCCTCTTCAGCGCCTGCCTTTTTTAGCACCTGGGGGTTGGTTCCATCACCGATGATTACCGGCAAACCGAGTTCCTCTTTAATTCTTTCTCCCTTTTCCAGGTCATGTTCCACAAGAACTACTTCACAACCCCAGGCCGTACATTGTTTGGCTACCTGATAACCCACCTTGCCGCCACCGACTATGACAACCCTCATAGTTCAACTCCTCTCTTCTATTGTATCTATTCGCTGCCGCATGCTCGCTTCCTGCCACTGGAATATTTTATTCCTCCATAGATGCTTTGCAGGTGTACTAATTAATTTTAGCGCCGCCCTGAAGGGGCGGCGCCGTTATAATTATTTAACTTGTTCCAAGGGCTTGTCGTGCTTCTAACAGTAGCTCTTCCTGGGTAGGAGGAGGCTCCGGTTCTTTTCGTCCGGCGTTTCTGGCAATACGGCTTAATGCCAGCCAGCGCTGCTGTATGCGGCTATAAAGGCGGGTTACGTAGTCTACGAGTTCTTCTTCAAGCCAGGCCTGCAGGTAATTGCTAACGTAATCCCCGGCGGAAGCATCCCCGAGTTTATAATAGGCAGCCTTGGTACCCCGTACACGGCCGCCGGTGGTATAGGGCAACCACCACGGCCGGTAAGGGTCGTCGCCATTATCACTATGTAAATACCGGATGTATTTGCTGTCGGCAAGAAACGTTAGGGCAGGTTTTATCCAAAAACGGGGAGCAGCACCAACGTGTAAAACACGGCCATCTCCCAGGAGGAGCAGGTGCCACTGGACGGCCCGGGCCCGGCGCAGGTAGGCAGTTCCTGCCGGGGATGGCACGCCCTGCAACTGGAGGATGGCAGCTTCATCAGGGGATATACTCCCTTCCATCGCCATGCGGGCGTAGTTAAAATTTATTTCCTGTTTATTCTGCTCCTGTAAAGACTTTATGGCATGTAAGACTTCTTCTTCCAACTCCGGCCAGATAATGTCAGGCCTGCCTTTCCAATTAGGCCCAAGCTTGTTGGCCACTCTTTCGAGCTGGGATTTTACGGTACCCTGTTGTAAACCCAGGGCTGTAGCTATCTCCCAGCGCTTTAAACCCGCCCTTGCCAGCAAGGCTACTTGAAGTTCGAGATTGGCCAGTTTAAGACGGGCATCAATAGGTTTCTGGCGTTCTGAGGCCATTTTCTTATTTTCCCCTGGTATAAAAAGGATATCTGTTACTCAACTCTTTATACATATTCGGCAGTTATGAAGATAATCCTTCTCCTTTACGCCTTCATCCCTTGTTCGCAACTTTGGAAATTAATTCCTACACTTTTACTTAATAAGTCAGGCTTACTGCTCCTTTTTCCGTAACTACATACGTATCCTCCACCCCGGCGCTACCCTGCCCCGGAAAGACAAATTTGGGCTCCAGGGCAAAGACCATCCCCTCTTCCAGGATAGTCTTATCTCCCATGGCAATAACCGGCCATTCATTCAATTCCAGCCCGACGCCGTGCCCGATATATCTCATTTGCCGGCCGTGCCCCATAAAATGTTCGCTTAATCCTGCAATACCGGCCATCTTCACGGCAAGGTCATAAAGCTCTCCTGCCGTTACCCCGGGCCTGGCCTCCTCCGCCACCCTGGCCGCTATCTCCACGGCCACTTCCTGGGCCTTCTGCAGGACGGCAGGTGCGCCTTTATCCAGGTAAATGCGCGTCTGGTCGACGGTATAGTCACCGTATACGCCCGCATAATCAATTAACAGGGGTTCCTCCTTTTCCCACCGGTGCCAGCCGGGACCCATGGGATACAAGGGCGTAAGGCCGCTCCCGGCTAAGGGCAAGTCGTAACAGGAAACCATGGCCGAGTTCGCCCCGGCCGCTACAATGCCCGGTATCAATCCCTGTTCCTGGCCTCGGAAACGTTTCGTGCCCTGGTGGCCAAGGCGGCGCGCACGGGCTTCAAATTCAGCAGCTATTTCCAGCTCCGTCATTCCCGGTCTTATCACGTTGCTTATGTATTTGAAAACTTCGGCGTGCCTGCCAGCCGCATAACGCAGGGCGTCGAGTTCGAGGTCAGATTTGACCATACGCTGGGTTCGTAAAATACGACTTACGTCTTTCCACTGGCAATCGGGAAAAAGCTCCTGGTAACGGCGGAATAGGTTTAAAGATATGACATCCATTTCTAAACCCAGGCACTTTAACCCATGCCGGCCAGCTTCGGCAAGTAGCAAGGGGATTTCCCTGAAGTTTTTCAGGGCTATCACCTGGCTTAACGCCGTCTCGGCCTGCGCCCTGGAGACATCCCTGTAGACCATGAGTAAAGGCTCTCCCGATGCGGGAATAAAAAGATGGCAGCTCTGGGCGGTGCCGCTAAGGTAATACAGGTCGGCGGCCTGGAAAATGAAGGCGCCGTCTAACCCCAGGGTATGGATAACCTCCTGGAAACGCCTGATCCGTTGCCTGCATTCCGTCCCGTTCATGTCTATCCCCCATAAGCTAAAAGTAATAACAGAAAAGGCCTGGTATATCCAGGCCTATAATACTGGTGCCTCAGGGCGGAATCGAACCGCCGACACGAGGATTTTCAGTCCTCTGCTCTACCAACTGAGCTACCGAGGCAAGTTTGGCGGAGCCGACGGGATTTGAACCCGCGATCTTCGGCGTGACAGGCCGACATGTTAAACCGCTACACTACGGCTCCACTTACTGGTGGGCAGTGGCAGGATTGAACTGCCGACCCCCTGCTTGTAAGGCAGGTGCTCTCCCGCTGAGCTAACCGCCCCCAGGTGCATACCGCGTAAGATATTATAGCACGGTACCACCGGTAAGTCAAATATTTTCTCCTCGTTTTTCTCATCGTTAGGTGAAGGCTTTGTTTTATTACTTTAAAAAAGCCACCCGACAGAATAGGCTACCGGGTTAAGACCAGGTTGTTTATGGTGGTTAAGTCCCCCAGGTTGCTGGCTTTAATCATGCTTTTAGATACGGTATAAAGGGTATCGCCGATGTAAAGAATCCTTTCGATGTTTTTATCGCTGTTATAAAAATATTGTCCCGCCTGCTGGTAGTCCTGTGCGTTCAAGTGGCTGATCCTGCCCTTCAAAGTAAAACCGTCAACCAAATCGATATTATAAACATAAGCACCCTGGAAAGTAAACTCGCCGTAAGCAGGGAAGGTATTATAGTTATTAGCTTGAGGCTCCTTTAACTCCATAACAGTTACGGGGAATGCCAGCAGGTTCTTATCCCTGGCAAACAGCAGGGCCTTATGGTTGTGCAGCAATTCCGAATCTGTACCACGATCACCGATTGTGACCTTGAATTTCTCGACGGGGTTTTGCACATCCATCACATCAAAAAGCGCCATCTTCATGCCCTGGTAGAAAGCCATACTGCCCATGCTTTTACCCTGCCGGTCTAACTGGCTGATCTCCACCGTATCTTTGCCAAAACCGATAATATGGTTTTCGTCATAAGGATGAAGGTAATCGCTGTAACCCGGTATTTTTAAGGCTCCCAGGATTTTAGGCTCCTTTGGATCCTGTAAATCGACGACAAAGAAGGGATCTACGTTTTTAAAAGTTACCAGATAGCAGCGCTCGCCCATAAATCGTGCCGCATAGATACGCTCGCCAGGAGCAATACCTTCCAGCCGGCCAACTACCGTAAGAGATTGATCAAGAATGTAGATGTTATTTTTAGCGGTATTTTCATCGTTGCGCCAGATGTCACCCCGGGTGGTGGCAATACGGAAGTAACCCTTGTACTCATCCATGGAAAATTGGTTCAGGATATTTCCCGCCACTTCACCCCGGCCTGTATATTCAGCCCGTCCCTGGTCCAGGGCAAAACGGTAAACAACCGTGCTCCATTCCCCTTCCGGTACTACCCCCGGTACGGCAATACTGAGATGAGCTGCTGGACCCACCGAATCCCTTGACTCATAACGGCTTACCGCTACGTAGAGATTCTCTAAAGAAGCATAAATGTTTTCCCCGGCGCCAAGATAAGCGTTAATTGAGGCTTCCTGGTCGAGGCGGTCCAGGTTAATTCCGGCAATCAACATGTAATTCGGTTCCACAAAGCCCGGGAAATAACGGATGTCTTCATAACTGATACTGGTAAATCCACCACCGCTGGCGCTGTCCCGGTATGTTGGTAAGGGATTTGCCTCCCCTTCCTTCAAGATGTAATAATCAATATTTTTATTAGCTACCAGGTATAAAGCCGGTCCAATTTTACGGGAAGAAACATAATAACCTTCCAGCTCTATTTCCCGCAATAGCTTCAGGTTGCTTTTATCGGCGAGGTCATAGACAATAGCCTTAACAGTACTTTTTCCATAACGGGGTGGCGGGTAAATTTCCGGCACCGGCCGGCCGGGAGCAGGGTAAAGGTTGTAATTGTAGGAATTACCGATAACAACCAAATACCTGTCATCGACGTACAGCTCCCGGGGTGTAAACCCGGCATCAAAATGTAATATGCTGGTAACCTGCATCCCTTCCGGCGGGTAAACCCGGGCTACCACTACCTGCTGGTTATTGACCTGGTAAATATAACTGCCGTCGGTTTTAACAATATCGGCCTCATCCACGCCCTGGACCTGGACATTGGTGGTGGCATAATCGCCGGGCGTAGTCGCTTCTGCCCCTTTAACTGCTGCCGGCACGCGCAACGGGCCACCGGCAGCAGCCGTGGCCTGAACGGCGTCTTCCATTACCATAACCTTGCCGTACCTTAACATGCCGTATTGTCCGGCTTTTTCCAGAAGCGCCTTTAAGTTTTCATAGGTACCGACAACTGGCAGGTCTTCAGTTTTATCTTTATTGGCAGCGACTGATTTTTTTAAGGTCACGGGTGAAATTAAAATTAAAATTAAAATTAAAAACAACATCATCAGCGGCAAGAAGATAATAAGATATTTTTTCATCTTGCTTCCCCCCTCTTTTTGCAATAATATTGACGTTGTAGCAAAAAATTTTGTTCCCATATTTTATAGAAAATTTATGGCCCGGAGGAAAGCCATGGATTTAATTCTAAAGGCCCGCAACCTCACCAAATACTATCAAATGGGAGAGGTAAGGGTAGAAGCTTTAAAAGATGTAAGTTTTGACATATTTCCGGGAGAATTTATTGTCGTGCTGGGGCCCAGCGGTTCCGGGAAAAGTACCCTGTTAAACCTCATCGGTGGCATGGATGTAGCCAGTTCCGGTGAGATATATTACCGGGATAAGCCTCTCCACAATGCCCCGGAAAAAGTCCTTACAGGATACCGTCGCGATGCCGTGGGGTTCGTTTTTCAATTTTACAACCTGATGCCCAACCTGACCGCTTATGAAAATGTCATGCTTGCAGTAGAGATAGCTAAAAAACCCCTACCGGCAGTGGAAATGCTGGAGCAGGTGGGGCTGGCCGACCGTGCCGATCACTTTCCGGCGCAATTGTCTGGCGGCGAACAGCAGCGGGTGGCCATCGCCAGGGCCGTCGCCAAAAACCCGGAAATATTGCTTTGCGACGAGCCTACGGGAGCCCTAGATTCTTCTACCGGGATACAGGTGCTGAAGGTTCTAAAAGATTTTAACCGGCATTATAAAAAAACTGTAATAATCATCACCCATAATGCAGCCATCGCCCAAATAGCCGACCGGATTTTTTACCTCAAGGACGGCAGGTTGGATCGCATTGTCAATGTGACCAACCCCGTATCGCCGGAAGAGGTGTCGTGGTGATGTTAATACGAAAATTACTACGGGACATCGCCGAAAATAAGATGGCTTATCTGGCCTGCGTCATAGTGATAATAATAGGGTTGATGACCTATACTGCTATGCAGATGGCCAGGGATAACCTATTTATAGCCCGGGATCAGTTTTATGAGGAATTCCACCTGGCCGACGGTTTTGCCAGGGTAAAGGCCATACCCTTTACCCAGGTGGAAAAATTGCAGGAAATCCCGGGCATTGATCTGGTCCAGGGACGGCTGGTACAAGATGTCCGGGTGATTAACCTGGATCAAGACAAGAATATTTATTTAAGGCTGATATCTTTGGCAGATCACCGGCCATACCAGCTAAACGGGGTGAAACTGCTGCAGGGTTCTTTTCCGGGAGATTATGAGCGCGGAATACTGCCGGCCGACAAGTTTTTCACGGCGCACAGGTTATCCCTGGGTAGTACCATCTCAGTAATTATTGAGGGGAAAAAGATCGATTTAAAAATCACCGGTACCGGTCAAAGCCCTGAATATGTTTATGCCATCAGGGATATGGGTAATATCTTCCCCGACCCGCAAACCTTTGAAGTGGCCTATATACCCTACGGGGTAATGGAGAGCCTCTTTAATTATAAAGGTATGGTTAATGATATAACTTTCACATTAAAGCCAGGGTATAAATTTGAGGACGTCGAGCAGGAATTGAAAACGGAACTGGAAAAGTACGGCCTGGAAAGTCTTGTCGCCAGGAAAGACCAGGCCAGCAATGCCATGCTGGCAGAAGAATTAAAAGGGCTGGCAAAAACCTCCACCAGTGTGCCAATATTGTTCTTAAGTATTGCCGCCATAATCTTATATATCATGCTCAAGAGATTGGTAGAATCCCAGCGCGGTCAGATAGGGACCCTGATGGCCTTCGGTTACCGGCCTGTGGAAATTCTCAGGCATTATCTTGCTTACGGGTTGCTGGTAGGCCTGGCAGGGGGCATCCTGGGCGGGCTTCTCGGTACAGCCCTTTCTATATATATGACCAGAATGTATCAGGATTTTTTCAGCCTGCCAGATCTTGCCGGCAGGTTTTCCCTTAAGTATTTTTTAGCCGGAATTTTTTTAGCGGTTGGTTTCAGCCTGGCAGCGGCTTTTCAAGGGGCCAAGTCTATTCTCACGTTAAGGCCGGTGGAGGCTCTGCGTCCCCCGGTACCTGTATTTAGCAAGAAATCCTGGCTGGAAATAATACCGGGGTTCAGGGCGATTTTTACGGTCCCGGGGCGGATGGCCATCAGAAACATGGTAAGAAACAAAGGGCGGAGTTTTTTTACCTTTATTGGGATTATCTTTACTTTCAGTACGATGGCTTCAATTTGGTCCATGTACAGCATGATGGATATTATGGTGCTGGATCAGTTTACCAAAGTGCAAAAATACGATCTTAAAATCGCTTTTAACCGGCCCCTGCCTTTAAACGAAGTGGTAAGAGAACTGCAAAATAACGGGGGCATTAAGCGCGTTGAACCTTTATTAGAAGCGCCGGTGACGTTAAAGAACCGGCATCTAAGCGTAGAAGTAATGGCTCTAGGCTTGATGCCGGATGCCGAGCTTTATACCCCGGTTGATACACATGGAAAGCAGATACAAATACCCGGTGAAGGAATGCTGTTGTCGGAACAGGTAGCCCGCAAATTAAATGCTAAAGCAGGCGATGAGTTGCGATTAGAAAGCATCTGGGCAAAGGAATCCCCGGTCTATGTGCATGTCGTAGCAATTATCCCCCAGTATCTGGGCACCAATGTCTACATGAACCAGGAAGCGCTGCTAAAGTTACTGCAGCAGGGCCAGGTAGCCACTGCAGCGCTTATCGCCATGGATAAAGAAAAGATCCCGGCGCTAAAAGTTAAATATAGCACTTCAAAATATATTAGCACCCTGGAAGAAAGGCAGCAGATCATCGATTTATACAATAATCTCATGGGTTCATCCAAGCAAATGCTGTGGATAATGGTATTACTAGCAGCATTCGCCGGTTTTGCTATCGTTTATAACTCCAGCATCATAACTCTTTCAGAACGTAAAAGAGAGCTGGCTTCCCTGCGCGTCCTGGGGATGCGCCCGGGGGAAGTGCTGGAGGTGATCGCGGTCGAGCAATGGTTTATCGGCATGCTGGGCATCCTTGCAGGCATACCCCTGGCTTACGCTATAAATAAGGGGATTGCCAGCAGCATGAGCAGCGACCTTTATTCCCTTCCTGCGATCACCACTCCGCCAGCCCTGCTCCTGGCCTTGCTGGGGACAATGCTGGCCATCTGGCTGGCCCAGCGGTGGGTAGCCCGCAAGGTGGCGAGCCTTGACCTCGTAGATGTATTGAAGGAAAGGGAGTAACATTGAAGGAGTGAAAGTTTATGAAGAAATCCGTTAAACTTGTGTCGTTAATTATCGTTATAGCAATTGTTGTTGCCTATGGCGTATTCTATGCCACCAGGCCCCTCCAGGCAGAGCTTATAGAAGTAAAGCCACAAACGGTTGCCCAGAATTTTAAAGAAGAAGGCATCGTCGAAGGAGTACTCGAACGCCCTGTATACAGCCTGGTTACCGGGGAAATTATAAATCTTGCCGTTAAAGAAGGCCAGCATGTAGCCGCAGGTGAACTGCTGGCACAAATAAACACCCAGGATATGGAATATCAACTGGCGCAGTTGAGAGCCCAGCGTAAAAGCCTTGCCGGACAGGAGCAGAAATCCTTCCAGGAAATTGGGCTCCAAATAAAGCAACAGCAGTTTGCTATCGAAGCAACAAAGCGGGAGCTGCTAAAAAGCGAAGAAAACTATAAAAGGGTTCAGCTCTTATACGAGGCCAATGCAGTGGCCAAAACTGAACTCGAGGCCGCCGAAAACGCGGTGAAACAATTGCAAGACGAGCTTGCCAGTCAGGAGGCGCAGCTTGAATTTTTAATGGAACAAACCGGAACCGGAGAAAATGCTTTTTCCGGGAACACAGCCACAGGACAGTATTTCCAGGGTTTAATTGAAGCGGTGGACGCCCAGATAAAACAGCTGGAATACCAGATTGAAAACAGCCGTATAACCTCTCCTATCGACGGTGTGGTGCAGGAGATCAATGCCAGGCAGGGAATGGTGGTTTCACCGCAGGTACAGCTGATGAAGCTTACGGCAACCAATGGTTATGAGATAAACTCCTATCTGCGAGTTGAAGATGTCCTGGCCGTTAAAGAGGGAACAAAGGTTACACTCATCCAGAAAAGAAAGGACGGGGATTACAGGTTCCAGGGTACGGTGAAATCCATTGCTCCTGCCGCAGTCGAGAAAATATCGGCCCTGGGGCTTGTGGAGCGAAGGGTAAAAGTCACCATCCAGCCCGATGGCAACCTGCCCGAGCTCCGGCCTGGATATGCCCTGGATGTTGAATTTTCGGTGCTGGAACAGCACGACAAACTGGCAGTACCCAAAACCTGTCTCTTCCCCTATGAAGATGGAGAGGCCGTGTGGGTCGTGCGCGATGGCAGGGCTCAAATCCAGAAAATAGAAAAGGGAATGGAAACTGATGTGCTGGTCGTTATAGAACAGGGTCTCCAACCGGGGGATAAAGTAATTAAAAATCCCCAGCTTGAGGGCCTGAAACCGGGCAAGCGAGTTAACCAGGCGGCATAACCCTGCTGCGGTGAAACCTGATTAACGGTAGCCGTTCGGGAATTACCCGGGCGGCTACCGCTATTACTGCGAAATCTGGGGAATAAAACGTCGCAACCATTGCCGGTAGGCGCGCGGGTCGCGACACGCATGTTCAAAAGCACCCTTAGCCTCGGGCCAGTACCTGGATATAAGTTCTCTAATACTAGAAACCGCCGCCGGGTAGAAATTTAACGGGTCAAAGTCTACTTCCTGCGCGCCGGCCCCGGCGGCCGCTTTTGTTATGGCGGCAAGGTCTTCAGGAGCATCCGTCAGGCCGGGTATCACCGGGGCGACAAAGACCCACGTCTTGATGCCGGCCGCAGACAGCTTTTCCAGGGCCGCCAGGCGCCGCGAGGGAGGCGGCGCGCCCGGCTCCAACAGCCGGGCCAGCCTGTCATCCAGGGTAGTAATGGTAAAGCCGACCTCGGCGGCGGGCATTGCTTTCAAAAACCCTGCATCTCTGAGGACCAGGTCGGACTTGGTCAGGATAGATACTTCCAAACCGCTCCGGCTTAATAACTCCAAACACCCGCGGGTCAAGCCGTATTTGCTTTCAATAACCTGGTAAGCGTCAGTAACGCTGGCCAGCATTACCTTCCCCTTTTTGGGCCGCCGCAACTGGCCGGCCAGCACTTCAACAAAATTGGTCTTAACCTGGACAAAGGTTCCCCACTTTTCCTGGCGACCCCTGAAACGCGCCATGCAGCCGGCATAACAATAGATACAGCCGTGACTGCAGCCGGTGTAAGGGTTCAAACAATAGCTGATGCCGGGAATACGGGAAGGATTCAGGGCGCTGCGGCAGGTGCTCTCATATAATTTAAACATACAATCAACCTGTTTCAACCATACTTACTCTTTCACCTGTTCCAGGCAAGGATGGCCTCGCGAATTATTTTAGCTGCCAGGATGGCGGTAATATCAGCCTGATCGTAGGCCGGGCAGACTTCCACCAGGTCAAAGGCCACTACCCTGGCCCGGCGCAGCAGGTAGATAGCCTGCAGGATCTCCCGGGGCGTGCAGCCTCCCGGTTCGGGGGTCCCGGTGCCGGGAGCGAAGGCAGGATCTACGACATCAATATCTATGCTAATATAAAGGGGGCGTGATACCAGTTCGGGTACCAGCTTCTCCAGGGGTACAGTGATTGCGTCCATAAAAAAGTTGGTCTCTTCCTGGCCGTAGGCAAATTCGCCCCAGGTACCGGATCGGATGCCAAACTGGTATATATTGCCGGGACCTATTTCCTCTGCTACCAGGCGCATGACGGTGGCGTGGGAAAACCTTTCCCCCAGGTATTCCTCTCTTAAATCGGCATGGGCGTCAAAGTGAAGGACGGCAAGCCCCGGGTAGCTGCGGTGGGCTGCCCGGATAAGGGGATAGCTCACCAGGTGCTCCCCCCCCATGAAAATAGGAAGCTTCCCGTCCTGGAAAAGGGCCGCAGCGGCAGCCTCTATATGCTCCAGGTTGGCTTCTACCCGGCCCGGCGGCAGGTCGAGGTCGCCGGTATCATAAAAAGGGACCTCACCTAACTGGCGCTTAAGGTACGGGCTGTATTCTTCCAGGACTTCAGATACGGCGCGAATGGCCCCGGGGCCCCAGCGGGCACCGGGGCGGAAACTCGCGGTGGTGTCAAAGGGAATTCCCGCCAGGACAATTTTGGCGGCTTCATAATCATCGCCGCTGGCTAAAAATCCTTGATTTTTTCTAAATCCATGTACCACTTGCCTCACTCCCCCCGTTCGACCCTTTATACCCCTTTGTTTTCCTAGAATTCCTCTTCTTCCCGTTTTTCCAGGATCTCCTGGACAAAGGGCGGCAGGGCAAAGGCACCCTGGTGAATGGCCGGGGTGTAGAAACGGGTTGCCAGCTGAGGCGTTTTTTTCCAGTCAACCTCCAGGGGGTCATATTCCTTGCTTCCTAGGCTAAAGCTCCAGATGCCCCCGGGATAAGTGGGTACCGTTGTCAGGTACAGGCGGGCGATGGGGAAAATCTCTGCCAGGTCCCGCTGGATACGCCGGATAAGCCTGGCATTAAATAAAGGGGATTCCGTCTGGGCTACAAAGAGCCCGTCCGGCTTTAAAGCCCGGTAAACGTTACGGTAAAATTCGCTGCTGAAGAGCCCTACCGCCGGTCCTATAGGGTCGGTAGAATCAACAATAATCACGTCATAGGTATTTTCCATCTGGCGGACGTGCTCGATGCCGTCCTCAAAGCGGATTTCTACCCGGGCATCGTCCAGGCCGCAGGCGATCTCCGGCAGGTATTCCCTGGCGTTGGCCACTACGCGGGCGTCAATTTCCACCAGGGTGGCTTTCTCAATACTGGGGTGTTTGATAATTTCCCGGATTACACCGCCGTCACCGCCACCGATAACCAGGGCCGTGCGGGGATTGGGGTGGGTATTTAAAGGTACATGGGCAATCATTTCATGGTAAAAAAATTCATCCCCCACCGTGGTCTGGATTATGTTATCCAGGAGCAGCATGCGCCCGTAAGCCTCTGTATCCACCACCGCAAGGTCTTGATAAGGCGTTTTTTCGTGGTGCAGGGTTTTTTTCAGCTTAATGGATAGACCCAGCCCGGGGGTTTGCAGTTCGGAAAACCATATACCTTGCAATATCAACAACTCCTTCCCTTTTCCAGATAGCTATCTTAACAAAAAAACAACTTTACCTCAAGGCCTGCCAGTTAAATAATCCCCATAACCGCCTGGGCTATACTGACACTGTGCATGTTGAGGCGCAGGAACTGGTTGATAATGTCCATGTGGATGGACGTGGTTTCCAGGCTGAGGCGGTTCTCCTCCTGTAAGCGTTGGAAATGGGAGTAGCGCAGGTTCTTCTCCAGGCGCAAGATTTCCGGATGCCCCCTTATAACCCGGGCAGCCAGGGCTTCGTCACCGGCGGCAAAGGCCTGGATGGCCATGGCAAAATTATCCTTGACTTTGTTAAACATTTCCTGCAGTTCGGCCTGTCCCGCCGGGGAAAATTCCATCCCGCTGGCTTCAATTTTCCGCCACTGGTGGGCCATCTCTACAACCACATCACCTATATGCTCCAGGTCGTTGGCGATATACAATAGCCTGGTCTGGGCCATTAACTGGTCTTCGGTAAGATTGCCATGGTTTAGCTGGGCGAGATAAATGGCCACCGCCCGGTAAAGATAGTCAAGGATATTATCCAGGCTGCGCAGTTTTTCCATTAATTCTACTTCCCGCTCGGCCAGGGGCTGCATCACCCTGGGAAACATTTCTTCCCTGATAATGGCGGCCATGCGTAAAAGCTCCCTGGTTGCGCCGTCGAGGGCCAGTTCCGGTATCTCCAGGACTTCTGGATCCAGGTACTTGGCCACTTTTTCTTCACCAGTAACGTCGGGTAAAAGCCTCTGCATAAGGCGGCCTACGTAATGGGTAAAGGGGAGAAAGATTACCATATTAATCACATTAAAGAGGGTGTGCCCGTTAGCAACCTGGTGGGCAATGTCCGTAGAGGTCAACAATGACAAACGGCTGTACAATCCCAGGAAAGGTAAAAAGAGGAGAACTCCTGCCAGCTTAAAAAAGAAATGGGCCAGGGCTACCCTTTTAGCTTCCCGGGAAAGGGCTATGCTGGATATGAGGGCTGTAGCAGTAGTCCCGAGATTGGCCCCCAGGACCATGGCGAGGGCGGTTTCCAGGGATAAGGAACCCTGGGAGGCCAGGGTCATTGCCAGGACTACCGTTGCCGCGCTACCCTGAACAATACCTGTAAAAAGGGTAGCTGCCAGCAACATAAGCCACGGGTGATTTGCCAGGGGAGCCAATGCGGCCGTAAAACCGGGCAAATTGTTTAACGGCATTACGGCCGTACCCATGAGGGCCGCACCGTAAAAAATAAGCCCAAAGCCAAGGATGGCCTGGCCCAGGTGACGCCAGCGCAGGCGCCTGGCAAAAAGGTAAGGTATGAGGCCCGCGACAACTGCCCACAGGGCATAATCGCCGAGGCGCAGGGCAATAAGTTGCGCCGTAAGGGTAGAACCTATAGCCGCCCCCAGGATGACCCCCAGGGCCTGGCCCAGGCTCATTAGCCCGGCGCTGACGAAGCCTACCAGCAGTGCCGTAGTAACGGCGCTGGTCTGGAGAAAGATGGTCACTACCAGCCCGGCCAGCATGCCAAAAAAGCGATTTTTTGTCACCGTCCCCAGGAGATGCTGCACCTGGCGGGCTGCCGCCCTTTGCAGGCCGGTACTGATAAGATGCATGCCAAAAAGGAAAAGGGCCAGCCCTCCTGCCAGCCCGGTGGCAACAGTAAACAACAATGAACTCAAGCTATATTCCCTCTCCATTACCGGGGTCAATCCCCTTATTTAAACACCCCGGTAAAACGGTTTTCTGGGGTCCCTGGTAGTATTTAAAGGCGCGGCGTTGCCCGGTCTCCCGGTAGACGACCATTTCGGCGACATTCACGGCATGATCGGCAATGCGCTCCAGGTAACGGGCCACCAGGGCGAGATAACTGGCCTGGTCGACATATTCAGGTCCCTGTTTCATAAAACCTAAAAGTTCTTCGTATAGCTCTTCAAACAGGCAATCAACGGCATCGTCAGCCCGGACTATTTCTCTGGCTGCTTCCAGGTCGCGGTTTACCAGGGTCTGGAGGCTGTCCTTTAACATGGCCCGGGCCAGGTCGCTCATGCGCGGGATATCTACCAGGGGTTTGAAGTACGGGCCGAGGCGGGCGAGGCGTTCGGCCACCTCGGCAATGTTGACGGCATAATCGCCGACACGCTCCAGTTCCTTACCTACCCGCATAACGGTAGTCAGGGTACGCAGGTCTTCATCGGCCGGCTGCTGCAATGATATCAGGTCCAGGGCTGCCATCTCGATCTCGTAATCCATGTTGTCGACCACGTCGTCGTCCACAATTACCTGCCGGGCAAGATTGCAGTCCTGATCCCTCAGGGCAGCCAGGGCTTTATCCACCTGGCCGGCAACATAATCACCCATTTGTAAAATTTTTTGTTGCAATTGCACCAGTGCCCGGTCATAGGCGTTTATAGGCCGGCCCATCTTTCCCCTGCCCCCTGTTTTTCTTATACTTTTTTATTATTATAATGTATATTGCCGGCAGGGGTAAAGGATACCCTTCGTCGTTGTCCCATTTACTTTCTACTTCCGGCCTGCCGGTGCCAGGAACCTGGCTTCAATGAGGTCTACCAGGCCGGCAGCATCATCCAGGTCGTAACAGGGCACGTCAACAGGCAGTGGCTCATCGGTAGCCACGGCTAAAAGCTCTTCCGGCGTACAGAGGAGTTCGCTGCTCACGGCTGCCCGGTGGACTTCGATCTTGGGCTTGTCCCCACGCTTGTAGCCTTCAGTTATAATCAGATCAACATTCTCAATGCGTTCGGCAATGGCATCCAGGGAAAGTTCTGCCTCAACTTTTTCAATGATGGCTATCTTGGTGGGCGAAGAAATTACTACAACGTCGGCCCCGGCTTCGGCGTGGCGCCAGGTGTCCTTACCCGGGCGGTCAATGTCAAAGCCGTGGGTATCATGCTTAATAGTAGCTACCCGGTAACCCCGCCGCTTTATCTCCGGCAGGAGTTTGGTGAGTAATGTTGTTTTCCCAACATCGGACTTGCCGACTACGGAAATAATGGGTATCTTGTTTGGCATGGAAAACCTCCTCACTATTATGTCATTACTTTCAGTTAAGCATGATTACCGTTACTTGCTCCCCTATCCCGGGAGCTTTACCGGGCGGCAGGTCAATCAGGGCGTTGGCCCCTACAGCGGCGCGAATGCCGCCCGGCAGGCGCGGCAGGGGTGTAACCTCCCAATCACTGCCGCCGGTCCGGGGCCGGACCCGGGCCCAGAGGAAGGCCCGTCCGGGCCGCGGTCGGTCGATAACTGCTGCCAGCCGGGCTGAAAAAGACGGCAAGGTTACTTCCCCTCCTCTCAGGGCACCGATAACCGGCCGCACCAGCAGGTAATAGGTCACCAGGGCAGCCGGCGGGTTGCCGGGCAAGCCCAGCATCAATTTTTTCCCCAAACGCGCCGCTATGACCCGCCGGCCGGGGCGGATATCCAGTTCTGTAAAAAGGACCTCACCCCCGGCCCGGCTAAAGGCAGCAGTTGTATAATCAAAGGAGCCACCGCCGGCGCCGCCGGTAGTTAAAAGCAAGTCCCCTTCCTGCAATCCATAACGGTAGGCCTCTGCCTGTTCTTCCAGGCTGTCTTTTAGAACGCCCAGGGGTACTACCCGCCCGCCGGAGGCTTCTACGGCTGCTGCCAGGGCGTAAAAATTGCTATTATATATACAGGGAAGAACTTTTGCCTCAGAACAACCTGCCGAACGGTAGGGAAAGCCTCCTGCCTGGTTAACAAGCGGGAGATTTTCCTTTAAACCTGCAGGGTCCAGCAATTCACTGCCGGTAGCTGCCAGGATCACCCGGGGTCGCCGGTAAACAGGCACTTCCTGTAAACCCAGGGCAGCCAGAAGGCCGACTTCCGCCGGTCCCAGGGTGGTACCTGCGGCCAGTATCTCCTCCCCTCCTTTGACTTCGGCCCCGGCGGGTTCCAGATAGCGACCGGTAGGCAGTCCGGGTATGCTGATAAATTCTCCCTGCCGTTTTACCAGCTCCCCGGGAATAACGGCTACCGTCCCTGCCGGCAGGCAGGCACCGGTAAAAATGGCTGCTGCCGTCCCCGGGGTTAAGGTGATGCCGGGGTTGCTGCCGGCCGGAACCGTCCCCACCAGGCGGTAGATTGCCCCCTGGCCTGCAAACCCGCAAAGCTGCGGCCCCACGGCATAGCCGTCAACCAGAGAGCGAGGAAAAGGAGGGAAAGGCCCCGGAGCCGTGACCCCAGCCGCAAGGACCCGCCCGGAAGCGTCCTCCAGTCTTACGGTAACCCGTCCGGACGGCTTTAATCCTACCAGTAACATTTCCCGGGCTGCCTCCAGGGATAAAGGTGTCATTGCACCGCATCCTTTCGCCAGGATAAATGAAGTGATTCCCCTGGTCCTATCAAGACAGCGCCCCGTGGTTGGCAACGCTCTCCCCCATCATGCGCCGCGCCCGCACCAGGTCGGCAGGGGTGTTTATATTGAAGAATACCTTCTCCGTGACATTGAAACCTGCCAGCCGGTCAACGTCAACATAACGTACCTTCACCCAGCGATA
Source organism: Neomoorella sulfitireducens (assembly GCF_024733845.1). Taxonomy (GTDB): domain Bacteria; phylum Bacillota; class DSM-521; order Neomoorellales; family Neomoorellaceae; genus Neomoorella; species Neomoorella sulfitireducens. The sequence continues at coordinate 154,986 of NZ_JANRHG010000004.1, read as the reverse complement.
GAAGGCAAAGGCCTGGTAATTCCCCCCTACCAGGCAATCTTCAATGGCTTTTATACAGTCCCGGGAATAAACAGCGTGCAAGGGTTGCAGGTATTCACCCCGCCGCGGTACTACCACATCGTAACCCCGGGACTGTTCAAAGAGATACTTGATAAAGTCCGGTTCCAGGAAAGGCATGTCGCAAGCAACGATAAAGTTGTGGTGGTAAGATGATGCCAGGAGGCCGGCATGAAAACCGCTTAAAGGTCCCCGGCCCGGGATAACGTCTGGAACCAGGCGTGCCTTTAAGTCCCGGTAAAGATCCGGTGTGTTGGTGACAACGATAATGTCGGAAAATAACGGCTGTAAAGTCGCTACAACCGTAGCCAGCATGGATTCTTTTCCCAGGGGCAGGAGGGCTTTATTGGTACCCATACGGGTGCTTTTACCCCCTGCCAGGACAATCCCGGCTGCCTCGTACACTGCAAGCTGCGCCTCCGAAAGGTTAGTACCCGGTTACAATACATCCTTGGCAAGATTATATTTGAACCACTATGTTATTGCAATCTCACCATCAATCAAGACGCCAGTTTATCCTTCTTCACCTGCCGGTAAAACCCAGAAAGCATCTTTTTTTAAAGATACAGTCACCTGATCCCCTGTATTGATATCCATATCATGGTAAATAAAACTGGGCAGCTCCAATTCTATCTCTATTCCTGTACCGACAAGATCCAAGAACAATAAATAACTGCCAAACTGGTCAAAAATCCGTCGGACAGTTGCCGGAAAAATATTGGACTGCACCCTGGGGGCTAGAGGGCGGCCGGGACGGATAATAACAATTTCCCGCGGGTTGATGCCAAAATGAATTTTATCGCCCGGCCGTAATTTTGGAGCCACCGGCAGTCTGAACTCAAGTCCCCGGTCATTTTCCGCCACCATTTCTTCACTTGAAAGTATAACAACCCTGCCTTTGAATGTGTTCCGGTTTAATAGCAGCCTGGCCACAGCAAGGGTTGCCGGCTGGCGGTAAATCTCGTCCCGGGTGCCTAACTGGTGCAGGCGCCCTTCGATTAATACGGCAATTTTATCCCCCAGGAGAAAAGCTTCCTGGAGGTCATGGGTAACGTGAATAACGGTGACCTGGAAACGATCAAAAATTTGGGGAAGTAAAAATATCAGCTGCCTCCTGGTAAAACTATCCAGGGCTGAAAAGGGCTCATCCATCAGGATAATTCCCGGTTCTACCAGCAAAGTCCTGGCGAGGGCCACCCGCTGTTTTTCGCCACCGCTTAAAGTCAGGGGGTTAGTACGGCTTAAAAGGTGCTCAATACCCAATAAACTCGCCAGTTCCCCGGCTCTTTTGTAGGCCACGGCCGCCGATATCCGGTTGGGACGGGCGCCAAAAACTATATTCTCCATAACAGAAAGGTGCGGAAATATCGCCGGGTTTTGTTGAATATAACCCACCTTCCGTTCTTCCGGTAAAGACTGGGTTACATCCCGGCCGGCGAAGACTATCCTGCCTTCCCGGGGCTTTTTAAGGCCTGCCAGGGTATCAAGCAGCACCGTTTTCCCGGCGCCGGACGGCCCCAGGATAACCAGGCATTCACCCCTGTTTACCTTAAAGGAAATGTCGTCGAGGCAAAAACCGGAACCTTTCACCGTCAAATTCTCTACCTGGATCAACGGTACCATACTCCTTTATCCGTCAGCAATCGTAAGGACAGGAGAATGAAAAAAGCCAATAAAACTACAATACTTATCAGGGCCACAGCTTTCTCGATCTTGACGGCAGAAAGATTTAAATAAATGGCAATTGGCAGGGTTTCAGTTTTCATTTTGGTAGCTCCCGCCAGGGTAACCGTAGCGCCAAACTCACCCAGGGCCCGGGCCCAGGAAAGTATAAAGGCGGCCAAAATGCCGTGCCTGGCCATGGGCAAAGTTACCCGCCAGAAAGCTCCTGCCCTGCTCTCCCCCAGAACCCGTGCTGCCATTTCATAAGCCGGGTCGATGGAGTCAAAAATAGATTTCATTAAACGAATAGCTAAAAAAATGACGATGGTAGCCTGCGCCACAATAATACCGGTTACTTGAAAAACCACCTGGAAAAAATGTTCCTGAAAGAATAATCCCGGGGTTGTATTAAAAAAGATCAACAACAAGGCCCCCAGGGCAACAGGTGAGATCACAACCGGTAGGTCAATTAAAGTATCTATAACCGCTCCGGCCGGCAGGTTAAAGCGTGACAGGGCATAACCGGCAGGAATGCCGATAAAGAGGGCCACCGCTGCCACTAACAGGGATGTCTCTAGAGACAGGACCAGGGCAAAATGGACTTCCCTGTCCTTAAGGCTGCTTAGAAGCACCTCTTTGCTCAAGTATCCTGCCTGGGAAAATAAAAGTAATAAAATATACATTAACACCATGATAAGCAGGCCGCTAAAAGCCAGGGTAAAGGCCCTGGTGATAGTTTTTTTCCGGATCACTTCCCTGTGTTTCACCTTCTTCCCTTTAAACCCGGGGCAAAGCTTTAGAGCCAGCCTGCCGGCAACTGGTATTCCCCGCCCACCGGCGCTTCCGGGGCAAATTTACGCGCCTCTTCTGCACTTCCCAGGTAACCGTATTTCCGGAAAATATTCTTTCCCTCTTCCGAGGCGAGAAAAGCCATAAACCGGACGGCTATTTCCCTGTTTGCAGTGAAATTAGAGATGGCTGCAGGAATGTAGCCGATGCGGGTTACCTGTTCCGGCTTTAAATAAATAGTTTCAATTTTGTCCGGTTCCCATTTTTCAAATACATCCCAGCCCATAACGGCGTCAACTTGTTTCAGGGCTACCAGGTTGGCCGTTTTCTCACAGCTTTCCGCGTAAGTAACAATATTATTTTTAACCTTTTCCGCCAGGCCGGCTTTTTCCAGGATTTCTACCCCGTATAGACCGACGCAAACCGTATCAGGCCGCGCCATGCCCACCCGTACCCCCGGGCGGGCTAAATCGTTTAAGGAGCGGATACCTTGCGGGTTACCCTTTGGGACATTAATTGTCGGAATTAAATAAACAAGTATTTCTTCAGTCCCCGCATCAACAACCCCTTCCCGCTTGGCTATTTCCATAAAATCAGATGAGCCGGGAATGTAAATATCACCCTGGCGGGACAACTTCATTTGGGATAAAACAGTGCCGGAACCGCCGAAGGTAAGGTTTACTTTTACGCCGGTCTTTTGCATAAAAAGGGCTGCGATCTCTTCCAGGGGAGGTTTGCTGGCGGCACCGGCAAAGACATGAAGTTCACCAGTTTCACCCCTTCCGGCCGGTTTGCCATTTTCCTTTGTAGAAGTACAGCCGGTTGATAAAAATACAGCCAGCACTATAACGGCAATTAACTTTAGAATACGTCCCAATGTTAATCAACCTCCTGCAATTTATGCACCTGCTGGCTTGAAATAGTAAATGCCCCGGCTCGCAAAGGAAACCGGGGCAACACTAACCCTGCCACAGTCAATCTCCTTTCCGAGCATAGGGAGGCAGGCCCGTTTCCCGGCCTACCCCGTGGGTACTTTTGACCCAGGCCGATATCCCATAGGCTGTTGCCTTTAGGTGATACCGGCTCGGAGATGATAATTAAGTTTTGATAATTATAACCTTATCTCCACTGTCCCGTCAAGATATAGAAAAGAGCCCTGGCAGCGGCAGGTGGAGAGGATGCTTTTCTAAAAAACAGGTAAAAGCTTCGGCTGCCGGGCTTAACGGCTGGCGACGTCGTACCAGGTATAAATCGCGCTTTAAATTTACTCCCTGGAGGGGAACGATGGCCAGGCGGTTTAATTTAACACCTTTTTCCACGGCCCAGCAGGTGACCAGGGATATTCCAAGGCCGGCCTCGACAGCACTGACAATGGCTTCAGTACTGCCAAGCTCCATGACTATCTGGGCAGGACTCACGTAAAAACCTGCTTTCACAAGCCGTTCTTCCAGTACCCGCCGCGTACCTGAACCGGCCTCCCGCCAGATAAGGGCCTCCCCCTGCAAATCCCGGACAGTCGCCACTTTAACCCCGGCCAGGCGGTGCCCCGGGGGAACAATCAGGACCAGCTCATCCTCAACCAGGCGGCTGTAGGTAAGGCTTCGACCCCGCCCGTATGCACCGACAACTCCCAGGTCGATTTCTCCCTCCTGCAGGCGCCGGAGTACCTCCTGGGAGTCGGCAATCTCCACCACGGCCTCCACCATGGGGTATTCCCGCCGGAACCCCCCTATCAAGCGGGGTAAAATATACTGGCCCGGCGTAGTGCTGGCCCCAAGAAGGAGGCGTCCTTTCAACAGGCTGGTCAGTTCAGCCATTTCCCGCCGCGTTTGTTCCAGGTGGCGGGCAATAGCTTTTGCGTGCCGGTAGCAAATCTCCCCGGCCGCCGTCAAATGCACTTCCCGGCCCCGGCGTTCAAGGAGGCGCTGGCCGTAGTAATCTTCGAGGGCCTGGAGCTGCTTGCTGACCGCAGGCTGGGTCAGGTGCAGCTCCTCAGCGGCAGCGGAAAGGGTGCCTTTTTCTACTGTGGTAATAAAAGTTAACCAGTAATTGAGGTTCATAATTCATAGCTCCAGTTGCAGTATAACCCTTCTGTAAAGAGGAAAATATATCTAAGAGGTGATATTATGCCCATCCAGGGTCCAACCAAGGTGGCTATCATCGGTGCCGGCTATGTCGGCGCCAGTACTGCTTTTGCCCTCCTCTTCAGCCCTATCGTCAAAGAAATAGTCCTTGTCGACATTAACCGTGCCCGGGCTGAAGGCGAAGCTATGGATCTTGCCCATGCGGCTACTTTAATCCGCCCCGTCAGAATTTACGCCGGGGAACCTGTCGATTGTAGCGGTGCCCGCATTATCATTTTTGCCGCCGGTGCCAACCAGCAGCCCGGGGAAACCCGCCTGGACCTCGTGCACCGCAATACGGCCATTGTCCGCGAGGTACTGCCGCCCTTTTTACAACACTGCCCCGATGCTTTAATCCTCATGGTGGCCAACCCGGTGGATATCCTGACCTATGTGGCCTGGAAGATCTCAGGGCTTCCGGAAAACAAGGTCCTGGGCGCGGGGACCGTCCTGGACAGCGCCCGTTTCCGCCACCTATTGAGCCGCCACCTCTATGTCGACCCCCGCAATATCCACGCTTATGTCATCGGCGAGCACGGCGATACCGAAGTGCCCGTCTGGAGCCTGGCCAATGTGGCCGGGGTTGACCTGGAGGAGTTTTACCTCCTTGACGGTACCACCGAAGAAGAAGCCTTCCGTAGCGAAATAAGCCGCCAGGTCAGGGAGGCAGCCTATGCGATCATCGAACGCAAAGGGGCTACCGCTTACGGTGTAGCCCTTGCTTTAAGCCGGATTACCGAAAGCATCCTTCGTGATGAGAAAAGCGTCCTTACTATTTCCAGCGTGATCCGCGGTCTTTACGGGCTCGAAGGTGAGGTAGCCTTAAGCCTCCCCTGCCTGGTAGGCAGCCAGGGGCGCGAAAAGATCCTCGCCATACCCCTGGGAAACGGGGAGTTGGCTGCCCTCAGGCACTCGGCGACCACCCTCCAGGAAATTATAGCCGGGCTCCGCCTTTAAGTTAATGGCAGCGTTTATACAGCTGGATAAAATTGAGGATAAAACGCAGTTCATCTTCCGTACAATTACATACCAGCCGCAATACAGACTGAACCTGGGGATCCATTAACAACCGGCGTACCGAGGGGCTCATCTGGTTCAGTATTTCATCCAAACCGGTATCGTCGGCGATAAAATAGCAGGGTGAGATATTTAATATTCCCCCGATTTTTTCCAGGGTCTTCAACGATGGTTGCACTTTGCCCTGCTCAATCTGGCCAATGAGGCCGGCCGAAACCCCGGCAGCACGAGCAAGGTCAGCCTGGGTAAGGCCCTGCTCTTCCCGGGCCTGGCGCAATTTATGTCCCAGGGAACCGCCCGTACCGATAATTGCACTTAAGGGGACATCCAGAGCGGCAGTAATTTTTTTCAGGGTATCGATGGCCGGGTAAACATTACTCCTCTCTATTTCACTCAAGTAGGAAATGGAGATGCCGGCTTCCTCGGCCAGGGTGCTCAAACTTTTACCTTTCTTTTCCCGCAAGAGCCGGATCCTCTCTCCCAGGGCGATGCCACGCTCATTACCGACCTCCACGAGTTGCTCCCGTGGGAAATTTAAAGCCCCGGCAATTTTCTCCAGGGTTTTCAGGGAAGGTTTTTTGGCCCCCCGTTCGATCTCGCTTAAATACGAAACTGAAACTTCAGCTTTTCTGGCCAGGTCCTGAAGTGAATAACCCCGTTCTTCCCTCAGTTCCCGGATGCGTTTACCACAGACGCGCATTCTCTTTCGCTCTCCTGGGGTTTAACTTAAATTAATTTATAGTATTATCGAATAAAGTATAAATTAAAAGCTCCCACCCTGTCAAGTTTCAAATTTTCTTCATACTTTGCCCATATTTTTATAATACCTGCGGGATAGAATATACTTTGAAAGGAGGTGGCGCAGGTGACGAGAAAAATTGCCTTCGTCCTCGCCATAGCTTTAATGCTGGGGGTGCTGGCGCCAGTAGCCTATGCGGCAGTTACCGACCAGCAAAAAGCAGAGATTGATGCCCTGTACCAACAGATCATCGAGCTGCGCCAGAAAATTGTCGACAAGTATGTTGAAGCAGGCGAACTAACTAATGAACAAGGTGAGGCGATTAAGGAAGGAATCCGGAACATGGAAGAATACCATAGCAAATATGGTATAGTTCCCGGTGCCTGCCATGGCGGGGCGGGCTACGGCATGATGGGCGGCTGGGGCCGCGGCTTCCTGGGAAGTTTCGGGAATAACCCCAACCAGGGTAACCAGAATTCAGCTTTCTACGGCCCATCCATGATGCGCGGTTACATGGGTCTATAAAGCTAGCGTTTTAGTCTTAATTGAACTTTAAAGGGAAACAGCCCCATTATAAAGATGGGGCTGTCTTTCTTAATTTCTTCGCTCATTTTAATTAAAGAAGATCTTTTACAAGCCTATCAAGCTCTCCCGGCTCCACCGGACCCTGTTTGACCCGGCGGATCTGGCCCTGGCGGTCGATGATAAAGGTAGTGGGGATGCCGCCGACTCCGTAGCTCCTCGCTACCCGGCTGTCGTGGTCCAGGAGTACAAGGTAATTATGTTCTTTTTTTCCCAGGAATTCCTGAATGCCGGCAATGGTTTCCCGCTGCATAATATTAATAGCCAGGACCTTTACTCCCCGTGCCGCCAGTCTCCCCGCCGCCGCATCCAATTCCTCCATTTCGGCCACGCAGTAGGGACACCATGTAGCCCAGAAATTTAAAACAACCACCTGGCCTTTAAAGTTCGCCAGGCCAACCTCATTACCATCCAGGTCTGTTAGCGTAAATTCAGGGGCAAGGACCCTGCTGCCCTGGCGTCCCGGTAGGATAAAGGAAGCTACAAGCACGGCAAGCATTATAACTATGATTGCAAGAGGCGTTTTCCAGCTTTTTGCCATAGGTCTCCTCCTAAAAAAAAGTATTAAGTTTACCAAAAAATACTAGGAAGCCCATAATAATAAGTATAATCCCGCTTAACAGGGATATAATGGGTAAATAACGGTAAACACGGCTTAAAAGGCGTAAAACCGCTTCTATGGCCATTGCGCTGGCAATAAAGGGGACTGCCAGCCCAAGGGAATAAAACATTAAGAGCAGGGTCCCCTTTAAAAGGGTAGCCTGGCTACCGGCATAAATTAAAATAGAAGCCAGGACCGGGCCGATACAGGGAGTCCAGCCAGCGGCAAAGGCCATTCCCAGCAAAAAAGAAGTGGCGGCACCGGGATCCCGGGGCTGCAGATGCCACTTTTTTTCTTGATTTAAAAAGGGTAGGCGTACAATTCCAGTCACCTGTAAACCGAAAAATATGATCAGGATACCGCCGGCACGGTTTAGAAAAGTACGGTATACCTGGAGCAAGGAACCAAGGCCTCCGGCTGACGCACCCATGAGCATAAAAACCAGGGTAAACCCGCCGGTGAAGAGCGCCGCCCGGCCGATTAAGAAAGAGCGGTTCAGCCCCCCTGCACCGGCGTTAGCTGCGGCCGTACTGCCCAGGTAAGTAAAATAAGCCGGCAATAAAGGTATAATACATGGAGAAAAAAAAGATAATATGCCAGCAGTGAAGGCCATAATTGTCGACCAGTTTTCCAGGATGGTTCACCTCTGTTTGATTATATTATTGTTTGATTTACGCTGTCAATATAATTTTGCCAGGAAAAGGAAAATGGCCCGAGGTAAAGCAAAAGAAACAAAAAGGTGGCTAAACGTTTTTTTTACCTCCTGGAGGATGTCTTTTGCCTTTGTACCGTCATTAAATCTTATTGGTGGCACCAGTTTCTAATGCTATAATTAGGGGCGGCGTAAATACCCTGATTGGGGGAGATTTAAATGGACTGGGAAATAATAAGCCCTGCTCAGGTTTTATACCTTATTGCTGTTGGCTTTTACCTGTTTTTTTTCGCCCTTTTTCTCAGGTATTTCTACTGGATGTGGTATTCATACCGTAATTACTGGAGCAAGCGAGTTGCCCTCAACAAAGAAAAGTTGATGGCCCTTGCTGCCAAAAAGGATATGGAGTTGCCTTTTTTTACTATTTTGGTCCCGGCCCGCAATGAAGCCGATGTCATTGCCAATACCATTGAACACATGGCTTCCTTGAATTATCCTAATGATCGTTATGAGATTTTGGTAATTACCGATGAAAAAGAAGCCCTAGCTAAAGCTTCAGGTGAGCACACCGGTCCTACCACCATGGAAGTAGTGGAGGCTAAAATCCGGGAATTTGCCGCGCGGCCGGACGCGCCGCAGCTGAAACACTGTACCGTGCCCTATGATTTTGACGGCCGCTTCCGGGGTTCACGCCGTGGCCACAGTATTCCTTCCACTAAAGGCCGGGCTTTAAACTACGGACTGGAGTTCGCCGATCCCAGGACCACTATCTGTGGTTTTTACGATGCAGAGAGCCATCCTGAACCCGATGTCCTCCTTTACATAGCCTGGTCCTGGCTAAATGACCCGCGGGAACGCATCTGGCAGGGGCCGGTTTTCCAGGTCCGCAATTTCTACCAGCTGGGCCTTATAACAAAAATAGCCGCCCTTTACCAGGCCGTTTCCCATAAAATTTACCTGCCGGTATTAATGAAAAGATTGCCCTTCGTAGGAGGGACCAACCTTTTCGTAGGACGGCGCCTGCTGGAACGCATTGGTGGCTATGACCACCGGGCCCTGACGGAAGACCTGGAACTAGGGGTGAGGGCTTACCTGGAAACAGGCGTATGGGCCGAATACTTCCCTTATTACAGCACCGAGCAAACCCCGGCCACTTTTTATGCCTTTTTCCGGCAGAGGCTACGCTGGGGTAGCGGTCACCTTCAGGTATGCGATAAATTCCGGTATGCCTACCAGTATTCCTGGGATAAACGTGGCCCCCTGCTGCACAATCTTTTCTGGAAAGGGCAAGGGGAATGGCTCTTATACCAGGGTGCCGTGCTTATACCCCTATCTATCCTGTTCCTAGGGCTGAACGGCGGACTGGACCCTTCTATCTTACCGCTGGGTTTCCGGATGGTACTGCATTATCTGGTATTTATCTACTTTGTCTTTACCTTTTCGGCCTATGGCCACTTCAGCCGCCATATGACTCCAGTCAGCTGGTGGCAACAATTGGGCGGTGCCCTCCAGTTACTGGCTTTACCTTTTGCTAGTTTCTTCCTGCCATTGCCCTACACCTCGGCATCAATCATGAAGGCATTAAACCGCCAGCCCCAGACCTGGGTTAAAACACCACGTACTAAAGAGGCAACTCGCTAGTATGAAATGGCTGGTGGCGGTGCAAAATAGCTAATACTTGGGAACATTGGGGGGATAACTTTGAAGGTCAGCGTTGATCAGGATCTATGTATAGCCTGCGGTACCTGTATCGATCTTTGTCCCAGCGTTTTTGACTGGGACGATGAAGGGCTCTCACACGTTATCGTAGAGGAAGTGCCGGAAGACGCCGAGGAATGCGCCAGGGAATCCATTGAATCCTGCCCGACCGATGCCATCAAAGAGATTTAACTTTATTGCTTATTACTAAAGGGGAGCTATCTTGAGCTCCCCTTTTTAATGGATCGCCCCCTCCTGGCGGCGACCGTCGCTCACCATCCTGGTAATCAGGGCCGCCAGGACCTGCCTTTCTTCTTCGCTCGCTACGTCCCACAGTTCTTTAATCACTCGTTGCTCCCTGTTCATGGGGTCAACGTGCTCTGCCAGCCAGCTTCCCAGGCGAAAGGCCATATTGCTAATGGTCTTTTCCTCAAAACCTACTCTTTTCCCCATATTTACCATCATCGCGAGGGAATCCTTCCATTTTTCCCATTCCTTTTCTCTATCCTGCATGACATCACCTCCGGGAAAATAAATGCTTTTCAGCTAGTTTATCCCCTTAATACAGGTTTATGCAAGCCACCCAATGCTCCTATACCTATTCATTGACAACTACTGGTATTAGGATAAAATATTATCCAAAATAATTGCATTCAGAGGAGCTGACTTGCAGGTGGAACTTTATGAAGTCATTAAAACCCGGCGGAGCATCCGCCGGTACAAACCCGATATGGTCCCGAGGGAGGTAATCAATCGCATCCTGGAAATTGCCACCTGGGCTCCCTCAGGTCGCAACTGGCAGCAATGGGAGTTTATGGTTATAAGCGGCTCTAAAAAGGGCGAGCTCGCCCGGAGTTACGGTCGCGTGGTGGAATTTGGTATGCCGCCGGAGGGCAAGCGTAGTCCAGAACAGGAGTCTTTTTTACAGTGGGCCAGAACCCTGGGAGGCGCTCCGGTAGCCATCGTCGCCCTGACCCGGGTCCATGGCCAGCCGGGGACACGCAAAATGAACCTGGAAAGTGTTGCTGCAGCCTTTTCCTATTTGCTCCTGGCCGCCGCCAACGAAGGCCTGGGTACTTGCTGGATGACAGGGCCATTAAATAACGAAATGGAACTCAGGAAAATACTGGATATATCTACCGATAAAGAAATCGTAGCCATTACTCCTTTAGGTTACCCGGACGAAAGCCCAGAAGCAGCGCCACGTAAAAGCCTGGACGAAATTGTTACCTGGATTGGCTTTGAAGAGTAATCCTTATTAAACTCAATATACTATCTGCAATAGCCAGTAGATGGTCTGCCTATCCCACCCCATATCCCACGGCACGCGGGCGCGATCGGCCGTGTGGCTGTTGACCAATATGTACCCGGCGGAATCCCGGCCAACAACCACCGCTACATGGCCGATCTCGTCCTTTTCTTCATAGGCAATGATATCACCTGGATGGAGGACACTGATGGCTCCCTGGGGATATGTGGGCGTGGCCCTGGTAACTTCCTCAAAATTTCCTCGCATGATTCTTACGGCCAGGCCGCTGTCCAGGAGATATCGAACAAGGGCCCAGGCCTGGGCCCAGGCCTGGCTGCCCTCCCCGTTATGGTAATTCCAGGCCCAGTCCCGGGGTATGGCCCCAGCATTTTTATCGCTCAGCACCTGTGAGGCAAAATTGGCACAGTCACCGCCCAGACCGGTAAAATCCCGGTAAGCCTGGTTATAACGCCCGTCACCCGTACCAAGCCTTACACCACTGTAACGTTCGGCATATTTAACGGCTGCCTGGCGATTGTATTTACCTGGAGGCGGGCTGGAAACCGCAGCTTTACACCTGGCAGTACCAGGAGCGACATCCGGGTCCAGGTCATCGGCCTCAAAGGGGTCCCAGTACCAGTCCCGGGTAATTAACCACTGGCCGTTGTCCTTAACCAGTTCCAACCAGTGAATGGTCCGGACGCCCATCTGGTTAACCGTTTTTTCTGGTTCACCCTGATGGCGATAATTAAGGATAAGATGCTGGGATACAGAAGCCCATCTCCTGCCATTTTCATTCCCGGTATCGATTATGGCCAGGTCCATCTTGCTCCCTGTTAAAATTATCTGGCGCTCCTTCAGCCATTCACGTACATATTTAACGCGGCCGATTTCATGGTTTAAGGCAAAAAGGCCTGAGGTAACCGTTGTATCGTAATAACTCTCCAGGCCTTCATAACTGCCGCTGGCGAGGCTCCGGGCCCTGGCAGTAAATATTTCCTGGAGACGTTCTCTCAGTTCCTTCTGTTCATTGTGGACGGCAAAGGCCGGTAGGATATGGTTGTTATACATGGGCACGGCTGCAAGTACAATACCAAAGAAACCCAATAACGCTAATCTAAAAATCCAGGATCGTAAAACTACGATTACTACCGGTACCCTGCTCACGGTTAATCCCCCTAAAGCCCAAATCAATATAAATGTATATTCTGGGAAGGGGATAAAAAAAACTTGACCAGGGCCTTTAGGAGTAACATTACCCGGATAAAAAATAAACGTGGGAATATCCCACGTTATTTACTGGTGCGGCGAGCGGGACTTGAACCCGCACGGGTGTACCCATACGCCCCTCAAACGTACGCGTCTGCCGGTTCCGCCATCGCCGCATACCCGGCAAGGTTAATTATAAACCCTGGGAGGCATTCCTGTCAAGGATAAGACGGGCTTAGAAGAGAGCCCCTTGCCGGCAGGCCTCCTGTCACCAGGCGGTTGATTTTACTTCAATCTTTCCAGCCTGGAATTGGGGATAATACCGGGGAGACGGCCGCGCTTGGCCACCGGCCGGCCGTTAACCTCTTTTAAATCCATGGTCATATCAATGGGGGCCGCCCCTGAAATATAGCTACCCACACCAAAGGCATCGGCTCCAGAATCAATGAGGGTGCTGATGCGCTCCGGCGTCAGGCCTCCGGAGACAAAGATTCGCACATGGTTAAAGCCGGCGATATCCAGGCGGTAGCGCACTTCCCGTACCAGCTCGGGGGTAACGCCGCCCCGTTCGCTGGGGGTATCAAGGCGTACCCCGGCCAGGGCCGGACCCAGGGCTTCTGCTACACGAAGGGCTTCTTCCGCCTCGTCTTTAAAGGTATCCACAAGAATGGTACGCCTGGCATCGGGGGGCATAAAGCGATGGTAGGCTATGGCTCCCTCAACGGTATCGCCGATAATGAGGAAAATGGCATGGGGTACCGTCCCCTGGGGCTCCTGGCCGGCCAGCTTGGCTGCCAGTATACAGCTGGCACCACTGGCCCCGCCTATTATGGCCGCCCGCTCCATGACCGGGGCCACAGCCGGATGCACATGCCGGGCGCCAAAACAGAAAAAGGGATGATCCCCGGCCGCTTCCTTAATTTCCCGGGCGGCAGTAGCCCAGCCGCTGGAACTGGCCAGCATCCCCAGGAGGGTAGTTTCAAAAAGCCCAAATTCACTGTAGGGCCCCTGGATGCGCATGACTACTTCCTTTGGGGAAAAGGAGCTCCCTTCCGGTAATCCCCAGATGGTAACATTTTTCCCTCGCAGTAGTTCCAGGACCTCATTGACGCCGCAGAGGATACCGGCACGACGGGGAAAAATTTCAGCCGTAACGACAATATCCGCCTTGCCAAGGGCTTTGAGAATCTCATAAGTACGGACAAAATATATGTCGGTAGTTGCCCCGCTGGCTATCTCTTCATGTGTGGCCGAATAAAACTGCCGGCCTGGCGCCACCTGGAGCTGTTTGACCTTGGTAAGGGAATCCATGACCTCCATCGCCATCAGAATCCACTCCTCGACCTGTAGTCGTTATTATTAAAGGTTTTCTTATATATTCGGCTTTAATAAGTAAATACCTGCTAGCGCACCCCGGGATATAAGGTACGGTATACCCGGTAGTCATAAAGGACCCGGCGGACAAATTCCCTGGTTTCGGGGAAGGGAATTTGGTCTAAATTTCTGGTGCTTCCATCCCAGACCCCTTTCTCCAGCCAGTTATGAACATTTCCTCGCCCGCCGTTATATGCTGCCAGGGCCGGGTTGAGATCGCCAAATTCCCGCAGGAGTTCGGCCAGGTACCAGCTACCCAGGCGCAGGTTATATTCCGGGGAAAAGAGCCGTTCAGGATCGTAAGCAAGTCCCAGTTGCCCGGCCGCCAGCCTGGCTGTTTCCGGCATTAGCTGCATCAAACCTCTGGCCCCTTCGGCGGATTGGGCCCGGGGATAAAATTTACTCTCCACCCGGGTTACGGCTGCTACCAAGAGGGGATCAAGACCTTCTTGGTGGGCATATTCGACGATGAACTCTAAATAAGGAAGGGGATAAAAGAGGCGCCCAGCCCGTGGCAGGAGGCCAAAAAGTATCGCCACGACTACCAGCAGCCACAGGTAAAGGCGCCAGTTTTTTATCATAAAATAACCTCACCTTTTCCATGACGATTTTCCTTCCCGCGGGATTTCCCGCCAGGCTGCCAGGACTGCGGCACGGGTGGCTTCAAGATCGCCACCGGTAGGAATAACCCGGGTGGCACAGCGCAGCCTTTCCTCTTCTCCTATCTGGGCCCGGAGACGGCTTTCTGCTTCCTGTAATGACAGGTTGTCCCTTTCCATCAACCTTTTCAGCCGCACCTTTGCCGGCGCGGTTACCACCCAGATGGCATCTACCATATTATTCATACCTGCCTCGATCAAGAGAGGAGCCTCAACGACTACCACTGCCCCCGGATCAGTTTGGCGCAAAGTTGCTATTCGCGCCTGGACTCTCTCCCGTATACGGGGGTGGGTTATGGCGTTTAACAATTCCCTGGCATTGGCGTCACTAAAAACAATCCGGCCCAGGGCCCGCCTGTTTAAATTGCCGTCCGGATACAAAATCTCCCCGCCGAAGGCCGCAACTATGTCCCGGTAGGCAGGCTGGCCGGGAAGCACTACTTCCCTGGCTATCTGATCGGTGTCGATTACTTTTGCCCCCAGCTCTTTTAAAATCCCGGCAACAGTACTTTTACCGCTGGCAATACCACCTGTAAGGCCGATTATAAACATGACCCATTGCTCCTACCATCGTACAATCCTATAACGATAAAAAATTAACCACGGCAGGGCCTTCTCCCGCGTTACCCATCTTATAAAAAGTAAGCCCAGGGTTAATAATATAACAGCTCCCGGGAAGCCGCAAGGGTCTGATTGCATACCCTGATTATAATATAACCGCCGGCCACGGAAAGCAAGCTGGCGGCTATGGAGGAATTGTTTCTGCAGGGGTAATACTTTCCTGCCATCTAAACCTGGCAGGCGGGACAAAATACGGTAGTGCGGCCGCCGATTTTTATCCGCTCAAGGGTGTGACCGCAACGAGAACAGGGCCTGCCGGCGCGGCCGTAAACCTGGAGGTAATCCTGGTTTTTTCCCTGCCGGCCGTAGCTATCGACGTAATCCCGGAATGAGGTGCCGTAATTGGCTATACCCTGTGCCAGGGCCGCCTGCATGGCCTGGTACAGCCCGGTCACTTCCACGGCCGTTAAGGAGGAGGCCGCCCTTGCTGGATTAATCCCCGCCAGGAAAAGCATCTCGTCGGCATAGATGTTACCGATACCGGCCAAAAGGTGCTGGTCCAGGAGGACCTGTTTTACCGGCCGGCGCCTGCCCGCACAGGCAGCGGCCAGGGCTGCGGCGTCGAAGGACGGGTCCAGGGGTTCCGGACCCAGTTTCTTCAACCCGGCTGCTACCGCTACCTCGTCCTTCTCTCCCAGGTAAAGGCGCCCAAACCGGCGGCTGTCCACCCACCGCAAAGTACTGCTGTCAGCCAGGCGGAAGATAACATGGGTATGGCGTAATACGGGTTCATTGGCCGTCGTTAAAATCAGGCGCCCGGTCATCCTAAGATGGGCCACCAGGCAGCAGTCGCCTGTAAGGTAAAAAAGGAGATATTTTCCCCGGCGGTCAAGGCCGGTTATTGTTTTTCCTGCCAACAAATGAATGAAAGTGCCGGCGTCGGGAACAGCAATAACGCCGGGGTGATATACCTCTACCCCGGCTATTGTTTTTCCCTGGACATGGGGACCCAGGGTACGCTTAATAGTTTCTACTTCAGGCAGTTCAGGCATCTTTTATCGCTCCATGATAGGGTTCCATATCGTACCAGCTCGGGCCGTATTTTAAATCTACCCTGAGAGGGACCAGGAGTTCCAGGGTGTTTTCCATATTCTCTTTAACCAGGGCGGCTACCGCCGGCAGGTCTTCCTCAGGGACGTCAAAGATCAGTTCATCATGAACCTGGAGGACCATCCGGGCGGCCGGGTATTGTTCTTCCAGCAGGGGAAAAATCTTAACCATGGCTATTTTTATAATATCGGCCGCGCTGCCCTGGATGGGGGTATTCATGGCCGCCCGCTCGCCGAAGCTCCGGGTAGTATGGTTGGGACTGAAGAGTTCCGGCAGGTAGCGCCGCCGCCCCAGGAGGGTGGTTACATAGCCATCCTGCCTTGCCCTGGCAACGACCTCTTCCATGTAAGCCCTTACACCCGGGTAACGCTGGAAATAACGTTCAATATACTCATGGGCTTCACTACGGCTGATACCCAGGTCGCGGCTGAGGCCGAAATCGCTGATGCCGTAAACAATACCGAAGTTCACGGCCTTGGCGCTGCGCCGCATGAGGGGCGTCACTTCCCTTAAAGGAACGCCAAAGACTTCCGCCGCCGTCCGGGTATGAATGTCTTCCCCCCGGCGGAAGGCGGCAATCATGCCTGCGTCCCCGGAAATATGGGCCAGGACCCGGAGTTCGATTTGCGAATAATCGGCAGCCAGGAGGAAGCGGCCGGGACCGTGGGGTACGAAGGCCCGGCGCAGGCGCCGGCCAACTTCCAGGCGCACCGGGATATTCTGCAAATTGGGTTCGCTGCTGGACAGGCGGCCGGTAGCCGTTACCGTTTGATTAAAGGTGGTATGCAGGCTCTTCGTCCTGGGGTTGACCAGGGGCTTCAGCCCGTCAACGTAGGTCGATTTTAACTTGGTAAGCTGGCGGTATTCCACCAGTTTGGCGGCAATGGGATGTTTTGCCGCCAGTTCTTCCAGGACGGCGGCATCGGTAGAAAAGCCGGTCTTGGTCCGCTTCACCGGCGGTAAGCCCAGTTTTTCAAAGAGGATATTCCCCAGCTGCCGTGATGAGTTGATATTGAACTTTTCCCCGGCCAGGCGATAGATTTCTTCCGTAAGGGCTACAATATTGCCTTCTAATTCCGCACCCATCAGGTCAAGGGTTTCCAGATCAACGGCAACCCCATCACTTTCCATTTCGCCCAAAACCCGGGTCAGGGGGAGTTCAACCCGCCGGTATAACTCGGCCATACCCGCCGCCTGCAATTTGGCCACCAGCTCCCGGTGCAGGAGCCTGGCGGCCGCTGCCCGCCGGGCAGTGTTCAGAGGCAAAGACGCATCTTCAACCAGGGCCAGGTCGAGGTGTTCCAGGCAAAGTTCCGGCAAATCGTGGCGGGAGGCCGTAGGATTGAGGAGGTAACCGGCGATCATGGTATCGCCGCCCGGGTCGGCAACCCTGGCTCCAGCCTCCTTCATCCCCACTAGAGCTTCCTTGGCATTATGAAAGATGGGGCCTGCCTGCAGCAGGGGTTCCAGGGCCATGGCCAGGCCAGTTGCAGGTATTCCCCCTGTATCCAGGGCAGCCATACCTTCTTCCCAGGCCAGCCCAACGGCTAAAACCCGGGCCTCCATATAATTGGCGTTATTCAAGGCAAGGGCGACCGCGACCTCTTGTTCCCCGGCCAGGCGCCCGGCAAGCCCGGCCAGTTCCTCCAGGCCGGCCAATATGCGAGGCTGCGGAAGCGACAGGGTTTTAACAGTAATATTCGCATCACCATGGTCTTCTCCCTGCATTGCTTTTAAGACATCCTTGACCAGGCTGTTAAACTCCAGTTCCTTGTAAAGATCCAGGACGGCCTGATAGTCGGGCTTCCCACGGCGGCAGGCTTCAAGTTCTAGTTCCACCGGCAGGTTGCAGTGAATGGTAGCCAGTTCCCTGGAGAGACGGGCCTGGTCGGCGTAAGCCGCCAGGTTGGCCGCTACTTTCCGTCCCTTCATCTCATGGACATGGGCCAGGACTCCCTCAAGATCGCCATACTGGCGGACCAGCTGCACGGCCGTCTTTTCCCCTATTCCGGGAACACCTGGAATATTGTCGGAGGCATCCCCCATGAGGGCTTTGACGTCAATGAGCTGGCCGGCCTCCAGGCCGTAGGCTTTTTTAATGGCTTCCCGGTCAAGTAATTCCACCTGGGAGAGGCCGCGCCGCATAAGGAGGACCTTCACCCTGTCATCAACCAGCTGCAGGGCATCGCGGTCACCGGTCAGGATCAAGACCTCCAGACCCGCCCCTTTCCCTTTGTGGCTTAAAGTCCCGATGAGATCATCAGCCTCATAGCCCTCCAGTTCGCAGCTCGCCAGTCTCCAGGCTGCCAGCAGGCGTTTAACCAGGGCAAACTGGGGCCTGAGTTCCGGGGCGGTTTCAGGACGCGTCCCTTTATATTCCCCATACAGGCCGTGGCGGAAGGTAACCTTGCTGTGGTCAAAGGCTACGATTACATAGTCCGGCGCCACCAGGTCGAGGGCCTTTTGCAGCATGGTGGCAAAACCGTAAACGGCGTTGGTCTGCTGTCCTTCACTTGTCTGGAGCGGCGGCAGGGCATGAAAGGCGCGATGAATAATGCTGTTGCCGTCCACCAGGAGCAATTTACCGTTTTTCCCGGGCATCTGTCATCCTTCTTTGATGAAACGCTGCTTTTATTTTATCTTTTTCTCTTCCCGGTGGCAATTCTTTTCCCTCAATATTAAAAGCCACCCTTAAGGTAAGGGTGGCAGTGATGTCGTTTCAGGCTCTTCGTATACCTTTTCAGGTACTGTTAAAGACTGTTGCAATTCTGTTGAATTTATATTAACCGCCGGGAGCGTACCGGCATCCGGGGTATCCTGATCCTTTTTATCTGTTTCGTTGTCGGGGGTGATAGACGGCGAAACTGTTGTTTCTTCCTCTGCCTGTTCGCCTGTAATAAAAAATTCCCCTTCAACATTGTGCCCATTATCCCCGGGGGCCTCCTCCGGGGGCTTTTGGCCGGGTAATTGTTCTCCCTCACCTGCCTGCTGGTCCTGGCCGTTAGCCGGATTGGCCCCTTGTCCCCGGGAATTAGCACCGGAGCCAGCCTGGTAAATCGTTTCCCTCGCATCGCTATTTAAAACCGCCTGCCCGGTAGTTTTAACCCCTTGCTCTTTAAGGGGCTGGACCGGTTGTCTTCTCTCTTCTGAAAAAGTCTTTTCCGTTACCGGGCCTTTATTTTCCAGGTCATTATATATTGCAGGGGGCTCCCCCTCCATTACCATGGGCGCCGGGGCCTCCATAATTCTTACCTGTTCGGTTTTTTCCTGGAACAGCATCGACGCATCTTGCCTGCTACGCAATTGGAAGGGCGAGGGAAGATAACCGGCAGAGGCAGTAACGGCCACCACAATCATAAGGGCCGCCGCCAGGGAAAGCCATTGCGGCAGGCGCCGGTACCAGGGCCGGCGGGCCGCTTCAAGCTTTGAACGTAAACCCTCACTAAACCCGGCCGGCAGTTCCATTTCTTCTTCCGACCAGTTCTTAAGAAGATCTACCGTCCGGCGCAGGGCATCCAGCTCTTGGCGGCAGGAATCACACCACCGCAGGTGTTTCTCCACGGCCAGCCGCTCGGTTGTTGTCAGGACCCCGTCAATGTATGACGATAGCATTTCGCGGCAGTTGTTACAGTTCACAGCCCCTCACCCCCTTTGCTTATATAGACGCTTTGCGTGGCATAATGTTCCCTTCCCGTGATCAAGTGCTTTCTTAAAAACTGCCGCGCCCGGCTCAGGCGAGATTTCACCGTACCTAAAGAACAACCGAGGACAGCCGCTATCTCGTCATAGCTCAGGCCCTGAATATCCCGCATAATAACTACCATCCGGTATTCCGGTGTTAGAGCCTGGATTAAGTTATGTATATATTCCTCCCCTTCCCTGGCCAGGAAAATTTCTTCCGGTGAAGGTGCATCTCCCCGGATACCCGTTTTCCGGAGCTCACCCTCCTTCTCCTGCATCCCATCCAGAGAAACAGTTGGCCGCCTGCTAATGCGGCGCAGGGCATCACGGCAGACATTGGCAATGATATGCTGCAGCCAGGTTTTAAAGGAACACTGGCCCCGGAAGCCCGGCAGGTTTTTATAGGCGCGTACCAGGGCCTCCTGGGCGGCATCACCGGCATCTTCGGGGTTCCCCAGGAAGCGGTACGCAACGGTGTAGAGCATCTTCTGGTAACGCTCTACCAGGAGGGTAAAAGCCTCCATATCGCCCTTTTGACTCCTGGCCACTAATTCATCGTCCGGGATCACGGCTGCCCACCACCTTCCAGCCGTTTTCCTATTCGCCATCGAGTTTCATTTATCCTTTTAGGCCTTGCAGGAATATACAGTCTATGTTAAAATAAAAATCGCACACGCCGAAGTGGTGGAACTGGCAGACGCGCCGGACTCAAAATCCGGTGGCCGCGAGGCCGTGCGGGTTCGACCCCCGCCTTCGGCACCAGAAAAGTAAAATCAAGGATTCCAACAGATTAACCTCCTCATAAAAATCCAGTGCTACTGAGGAGGTTATTTTTATGGGCAGAATCACCAAATTTTCCCCGAAAGTGTAGTTCTTATCCAGACCCTGGAGGAATTTCTTCTTACCAAGCAGGCCGAAAGCTTATCCCCACGCTCCTTAGATGAGCTGCTATTGTACCAACACATCTTTCACATTATCTTCACATTATGCTTAATTTTATCACAACAACCCTCCATAATAAAGACAGAGGAAGGAGGGATTAGGTATGAAAAGCCGCTTAGCAATACTGGCCGCGGTAGTCCTGCTGGCGGGAACTATCGTCGTTCCCAGAGCCTTCGCCGTATACCAGCAGAATCAAGCTCCGGCTGGTACACCGACTCCCGCGGACGAAAACTTTGTTCAACAAATGTTCGACCAGCACCTGAGCTGGGTCGACAGCGCCGAAAAGAGCGGCCAGCTCACTCCGGAACAGGCCCAATCCTGGCGGCAGCACCTGGATAGTATGCGGGACTTTCATACCAAATACGGCATGGGCATGATGGGTGGAAATTTTTCCGGCTTCTGCCATGACGAAAATACGGGTCCGGATAGCAGCACCTAATCAAAAGAGGTGAACCGGACCCATTAAAGGAAGTGAAATGTGATGCGGAAAAGGTATATACTACGGCCGGTAGCCCACTGCAGCGGCGGGCATTAGCTCCCGGTCCCGGGCAGGACCTTAAACTGCCCTTTTTTGTTTTCCGGCGGCAGGCCTGTTTTAGCCCGGGTCCATCGTGGCTTTTCCTGTTTTTATGGGCTGCAGGCCTTTCAAATCTGCAACCCCAGGCGAATTTACCCGGTATACGAACCGATTAATCCAACTGTTGTAATACTGGTAAAAAGAAACTAAAAATGCTTCCCTTGCCAGGTGTGCTTTCTACTTCCACCCGCCCACCATGGGCCTCTACCAGGCTTTTTACAATTGCCAGTCCCAGGCCGCTGCCGCCGTCACGCCGCGAGCGGGACTTATCCACTTTATAAAAGCGTTCCCATATATAAGGCAGATCTTCCGGAGGAATCCCATGGCCGGTATCGGCAATACTTACCTTTAACTCCGTCCCAACCTGGGTGGCGGCAATGGTGATTTTACCCCCCGCCGGTGTATGGTGGCGGGCGTTGTCCAGAAGATTAATCACTACCTGTTCCAGGCGGACGGCATCTCCTTTGATTAACGGTAAAGAAGGAGCTATTTCCATTGTTAAACTTAAATTTTGATCGGCCAGTAAGGGTTGGTATTTCCGGGCCACTCTGGTCAGGAGTTCGCCCATGGCAATAGGTGCCAGATCCAGGGCCAGGTGACCGGCAGCCATTTTATTCAGGTCAAAGAGATCCTCGATCAGCCGCCGCAAACGTCTGGCCTCGGCCAGGATAATACCGCTATACTCCTGGCGTTCTTTTTCGCTACTTGCCATCCCATCGGCCAGGGCTTCCGCATACCCCTGGATAAAGCTTAAGGGGGTCCGTAATTCATGGGAAACGCTGGCCAAAAATTCCCGCCGCAACTGATCCAGTTGTTTCTGCTTGGTTACATCCTGGAGGATAGCTACGGCCGCCTGGGCCCTAGTTTCTTCATCCGGTAAAGGAGCAGCCCTGACAGCAATAACCTGTTGCCCCCACTTGATTTCCCCCGTTGTCCCTTCACCCCCTACGGCAGCTTGCAGGGGCGCCACTAAGGCCGCCGGCAGTGACATTCCCGGTACCAGTTGCAGGTTGAGGAGCTTTTCCGCCTGCGGGTTGGAAAAAAGGACCCGCCCGTTAAGTTCAAAGGCCAGTACGCCATCAGTTATACCCCTGACTACCCGGTTAAGTTTCTCTTTCTCCCGGGATAGGGCGGTTATACTTTGCGCTAGTTCGGCAGATAAATTATTAAAACTCCTGGCCAGCCGGCCGATCTCATCTCCTGACGTTACGGGGACACGGCCACTGAAGTCTCCCTGGGCCATATTCAGGGCGATCCGGTTCATCTGCTTCAAGGGCCGCGTCACCCGTCGGGCGGCAAAGATGGCCAGGATAGTGGCCAGTAGTACAGCTCCTAGACCGGCATACAGGATAAGGCGGTCAACGGCAGCCATGGCGGCACTGAGGGAAGCTTGGGGAGCAAAAAGAATCACGGCCCCGGTAACATCCCCGTTGACTCTGACCGGTACAGCCACCGTCAGCATATCAGCCTGGAATGTTTCCTGGTAACCGTGCTTTACCACACTGGTGCCCTGGAGGACCTGCTCGATGTCGGTATCATTTAAATGCATACCAGCTGTAGGTATATGCATACTGCTGTGGCCCATCATATGGTCCATACTCATACCGGTGGTACCATTACTACTGCAGGAGATAACCTGTCCCTGGCGATCAATAAACATAACCCCGGTACCAGCCAATTTGCCCAGTATTTCAGCTTGCGCAGCCAGGTTGTCATTATTCGCCAGGCTCCGGGCCAGCATATCGCCCCTGGCCAGCATGGTTTCTACCTGTTGGTTGTAGTAATAACTTTCTAACAAATGGTGCAGGGAAAAACCCACCGTCAAAAGACTGATTACTACCAGGGATACCAGGAGCAGCCATAATTTGACCGTTATGCTTTGCCGCATCATTCCTTCACCTCAAACTTATACCCCACACCCCAGACGGTAGTTATAAAATCATGCCCACGCCCCAGCTTTTCCCGCAGGTTCTTAATATGGGTATCCACTGTGCGCAGGTCGCCGTAAAAATCATAGCCCCATACCTTTTCCAGTATCTTTTCCCGGCTCATTACCTGCCCCGGGTGCCGCGCCAGGAAAAGAAGCAGGTCAAACTCCTTGGGGGTCAAGTTTTCTATTGTTCGCTCCCTTACTTTTACTACCCTGCCGGTGATATCAATGGATAATCCGGGATAATGCAGTTGCTCGCCCCGCTTACCATCACCACCGGTACGGCGCAACAGGGCTTTAACCCGCGCCACCAACTCCCGGGGGCTGAAGGGCTTGACTACGTAATCGTCCGCACCCAGTTCAAAACCTGTCAAACGATCCATTTCGTCTCCCCGGGCGGTCAGCATTATGATGGGTAAATCCATTTTGGAACGCACAACCCGGGCCACACTCCAGCCGTCGCCATCGGGCATCATCAGATCCAGTATCAAGAGATCAAAGTTATTTTGCTTAATCTTTTCCAGGGCCTCATAGCCACTAGCCGCCTCGGCCACTTCCATACCGTCCTTTTCCAGGTACAGGCGCACCAGCTGGCGCAGCCCGGCTTCATCATCGACTACCAGAATGCGGGGCCTGGTCAATCTCTTTCCCTCCCTGATTATAGATAATATTAAGCAAGCGTCATGTTTCCAACTTCTTGATTGATAAGACCGGAGCTAAAATACACTAAATTTATCGGTTTACATTGATTATAGCACAACCGATCAGGAGGTCAAGATAAAACAAGAAACCCGTCCACTCTAAAGCTGTGGTGAGACCTCTTTCTAAATATGTCAAATTAATGTTAAGTTCCTGCGAACAAAGTATGGAGAAATTATGAAGGCAGGTAAAGCACGGCGGGAAGATAAAAGCCCCGGTTTCACCGGAGCAACATCATAGTTCACTATGGCTGGTACCTGCCCTGGAGGGGATGGTTATTACTTTTTTATATGGGCTGCATCATTGCCGGTCTGGCCCTAATGCTTAGCTTCGAGGCCATCAACCATCTCGGTTGTGAACCGGTGGCCATGTTCAATAACTTATCACCTATTTTTACCATTGCCCTTGCAGCATTACTCCTTAAGGAGAAACTGGTCTGGTACCATACCATCGGCATCATTTTAACCCTGGGCGGGGTTCTCGTCTCCATCCGGGAACATCCCCAAAAAAAGAAAACCTGTCATATACCGGGAATACGTTAGCAGCATATTGCTTTACTGCCAGCCGTGCCGCCGGCAGCGACCCCGTCCCGGGGCGGGCGAAGTGAAAATTTCTACGCTACCGCAGCGGGGGCAGGTTTCATTATTTCCTTTTTCCGGTTCCCATTCATGGCCGCATTCTTCACAGCGGGCCCTGGCCCCGGCCAGGCAGTAAATCCCTCCTTCGATGCGGATAGCCTTGCCGTTAATCAAGGCATCGGCCACCTTGCTCCGGGCAGCGCCGAGGATACGGAAAAAGGTAGGCCGTGAAACCCCCATCCTGGCGGCGCAGTCTTCCTGCTCAAGACCTTCTATATCTTTCAGGCGAATGGCTTCCAATTCTTCCACTGCCAGGACAACTTCTTCCAGCTGGCGTAAAGGTACGGCTGCCGGTTTGAAATAAGTGATCCCAGGTATAAATTCTACCCGCCGGCACTTGGGCGGCCTCGGCATGATGTTCCCTCACTTTCAACCCTTACTTTATCTTATCATAACCCCAATGTGGACTTATGTCAACCATGAGGAAAATGAGCGCAATTTGCATCCGGTAAAAAAACAACCTTCAGCTTGCGGTGATAGCGCCGCAGTATTTTTATAAAGCTGGGGCCAAAAAACAGGTAAAAGACCGCGTTGCCTGCGGCATGAAAGGTGTCAAACCAGAAGCTGGCCGCGCATGTGGCTACAAAAGACTGCCAGTTAAGCGGGTTGATAAATCCCGCCCAGGTCCAGAGATTTAATATCCAGCCAAAAAGGTAGCCCCACACCACGCAAAAAAGGGTCATGCATGTTTTGCCTGCCGTGGGAAAATATTTCCCCATCAATCCCGCCGAGGCGCCCGCTAAACCCCAGGCAAGCATCTGCCAGGGCGTCCATGGCCCCTGTCCCAGAAAGAAATTTGATACCAGCGCCGCGGTAGAACCGGCCATAAACCCGGCCTGTGGGCCAAAGATATAACCTGATACTATCACTATAAAGGTGACCGGCTGGATACTGGGAAAAACGGCAAAAGGGATCCTGCCTGCTGCTGCAATAGTCCCGAGTACGGCCACCACCGCTACTTCCCTGGATGAAGCCTTTCTCTGTTCAAATCTCCAGTAAAATAAAATAATGGCGGCAACAATAATTACCAGGGCTATCAGCCCCCACCCCTGTCCGAAAAGCTGGGGATTAATTCTGCTAATGACCAGCAAAAGCGCCACAATGCATACAACTAAAAAGGGAAATACGGCCTTTTTCCAGAAACACATGTTATTACCTCCGCGCGGGTAACGCGCCCGGCTATCTCCCGCACTTTCAAGTGATGAACCGTGCTTCTCCTTTTTGCTTCCTGTTGGGCCAGAGCAGTTCTAAACTGGCCAGGGCGTCGGCCAGCGTAAGGACGCCGTCGGCAAAACCCCTGCACATTTTGCCAATCTGGGTGGTATAAAAATAAGAACTGCCCAGAACTTCCTTTTTAGGACCGTCGGCCACGAGGCGTCCGGCAAACATCATCAGCACCCGTGTCGCATGGACGGCGGCAAACTCGACGTCATGCGTAACCAGCACCACGCTTGCCCCTTCCCTGCATAAACCCGACAGGATTTTCCCTAGCTCGTCTTTTAACCGGCCGTCCATACCCCGCGTAGGTTCATCAAGCACTAAAACCCTTGGGCGGGTAACCAGTATTGAAGCCAATGCCGCACGCTGGCGCTCGCCGCTGCTCAGGTCGCGCGGGTTTGCCTTGCGGCACGCTATGAGCTCTAATTTTTCCAGGTATTCATTTACTACACCGTCATCTGTTAAGCCAAAATTTTTTAGGGTAAAGTGCAGTTCTTCTTCCACGGTTTCCTGAAAAAGATAGTCGTTGGGGTTCTGGGAAAGGTAAGCAACCCTGCCGGGAACAAAACGTTTTTCGCTGTTCAAGTCCCGGCCATCAAGCATTAGCCTACCCCGCGTGGGTTTCAATAGGCCTGCCATTGTTTTTAAGAGGGTAGATTTACCGGCACCGTTGTTGCCCAGGACAGCTGCAAGTTCCCCAGGAAAAATCCGCAAATTGATATCTTGAAGCGCCTCCCTGCCGCCCGGATAAGCAAACCACACATTATCCATTACCAGGACAGGCTTTCCCGTATCTTTTTTTTCTACAGGTCTTACAGGAGGAGTCTTGCAGTATCTAAAATTTTGCCGCAGCAGCCGGCGCCCTTCCTTTACGGTAACTGGGATGGTGGCAAAATTATTCCTGGCAAAAAAGCTGGCTACAGGCGGGATGAAAGGAATATCCCTTGCTGCCGCCCAGCTGGCCAGTTGTCCCGGCGTACCGTCATACCTGATCTGCCCGTCTTCCATAAAAACGACCCGGTCAGCCAGGTGAAAACACCTTTCCAGCCGCTGCTCGATTAAAATTATGGTAAGTCCCATTTCTTCATTTAGTCTCTTAACGAGATTTAAAAATTCTTCGGAAGCCACCGGGTCCAGTTGAGAAGTAGGCTCGTCTAAAATCAACACCCGCGGTTGCATGGCGAGCACCGCGGCCAGGGCCAGTTTCTGCTTTTGACCGCCCGACAGGTGCGCGGTGAATTCTTCCCTTAACCCTGCCAGGTCTAGAAAGCTCAGGGCTTCGGCCACGCGCCGCACCATCTCTTCCCGGGGAAGTCCAAGGTTTTCCAGTCCAAAAGCGACCTCGGCTTCAACGCTGGTCATAACCAGTTGTTTTTCTGGATCCTGGAATACCATCCCCACCTCTCTCGCCATCAGCCTCCGGTCTATCTGGCTTACATCCCGCCCATCAAAATATACCCTGCCGCGCAAACGGCCGCCATAAAAGTAGGGAATCAGCCCGGCCAGGGCCCGGGCAAGCGAAGATTTTCCCGAGCCCGAACCGCCGGTTATTAGCAAAAAATCTCCTTCTTCGACATGCAAATTTATACTTTTTAAAGCGGGTTTTTCCCTCTCAGAGTAGAAATAAGTTAGATCTTCGCATTGAAATACGGGCATCGCCGCCACCCCCAGCTCAATACCGCCGGAACGGATAAAAAAACGACAATAAAAACTAAATTGAACACAGCCATAGTATTTTTAAGCAAACAGCCCAGCCGCGGGTAAAATTCAAAAGTACTGTAACCTGTTATCTGGGCGCAGACCGCCAGTCCAAAGGCGAGTATAGCTCCTCCAAGGCAGAAACTGTCCCGCGGGCGCCAAACATGCCGCTGGTAAGAAGACCTCGGACCGCTGCCAAAGGCCCGCGCATGCATGGCCTCGGCTATTTCCAAAGAATCTTCCAGGGAAGATAAAAGCAGGATATTTATTAACACGGCATGGCTTTTTAACTTTTGTTTTAAATTTCCTGTTTGAAAATCAACGCCCCTAATCATCATTGCCTCCTGGATGTTTGCCATCTGTCTTACCATACTGGGAAATAACCTGGTAGCCAGGGACAAAATCAGGGCCGTTTTGGAAGCAAAACGGGAAAGCAGGGCCAGAACTCTGTCCGGGTGAACCACGAGGTTATAAAGGCAGAAGATGCTGATGACAATGAAAAGCCTCACGCTCATGGCTGCGCTGTAGCAGATGGCTTCTAAAGATATGGTTAAGCGGCCCAGAACTGGAATATTCGGCCCAGCCCAGATTATAGTCTCCCCGCCGCGCGCCAGGAGGGCGTTGATTATTATTATGGGCAAAGCGAAACCAAGGCCTATTTTCAGGTAAATTCCCCAAACTTCTCCCCCCTGCGCGGCGCTAATGTTCAGGACTAAAACCAGCAGTAGGCCCACCAGGTAAACGGGATTGCTAAATAAAAGGGCCAGTACCAGCAATATGCAGAGGTAAGCCAGAATAGCCGCCGGGTGAAGGCTCTGGAGAAAAAGTCCCTTATCCTGGTAAAAAAAATTCTCGTACATTTATCCGGATTCCTTTTGTATTTTTAGCTTCCTGTTATAATGCTCACCGTTTGCGACACGGCATCCCAATTCACCTTATAACCGAAAGCTTCTGCCACAAACCGCGCCGGGAGATAAACACGGCCTTCTTTTAGAATTGGAGCAACGCCTGTATCTCTCGGGTTACCGTCGATGTAGCCGGTCTTCTGGCCGACTGTTAAGGTTATTGTACGGCCGTTCTTTACTAATTTTGCTATACTGTTCTTCTGATCCCAGAAGATACTTTCAGCAGGCACGTCCAGGGCATAAGCCAGATAACGCAAGGGCACGTAAGTTCGCCCGTTTTCAATAAAAGGAGCTGCATCCATAGTTTCATTTCTCTTGCCCTGGTCCGAAAAAATTGCATACGTCTTTTTCCCTACAACAAAACGCGCTTTATATGAAGTAGCGGCAGGCTGGAGTTTTAGGCGTTCATAGAACGGCCTGCCGGAAGATATAGCGCCCAGGGCCATCAAGGCCTGGGTGGTGGCTATCTCGTTGCCGCCCGTCCCCGCAATGTGTTCAAAAGAACCGTCAGCAAGCTGGAAGCCCAGCAGGGCGGCCAATACGTCCCCTTTTGTCTTGTTAAAACTGCCGGTCAGGGGGTCAAGGCCCACTGCGACCAGCCCTTCAATAACAGTGGAGCAGCTTTCCGCATTTTCTGCTCCCCAGGACTCGAAACAGCCGTTTTCCTTCTGGGCTTTTTCCAGGTAAGCAACTGCCTTCTGGACTACGGGGCTGGTCATATCTTCACCCAAAGCCCCCAGGGCCATCAATGCCATCCCTGTAGAATCGACATCTGACGTCTTTTGATCTTCTGCGTACCAGTAAAAAGACCCATCGGCATGCTGCCTGGCAGCCAGCCAGCCCAGGGCTTTTTCTTTATCCTTAATCTCTGCCCCGGCAGCCTGCAGGGCCAGTATGGCCCAGATGTGCGCATTCAACAGCTGTTCGCCGCCGCTTTTTACGTTGTCGGCAAACTTGCCGCTGGGAAGCTGGGCGTCCTGGATCTGTTTAATAATGTTCTCACCCAGATAATTATATGGATCGCCTCCATTGGCCAGGACGGCCAGGACCAGGACGGTATAATAATTCATGTCGCCGGACTGTTTGGCGGCGGCCAGCAGGTTTTCACATGCCCGGCCTGCCTGGGTGGTATTCAGGTCTTTTCCTGATGCCGCCAGCGCTATATAGCTCCAGTACGATAAAATACCCCCGTTCTTCTCCAATTTCAGCAGGTAGGCAGCCGCAGAATTCATAGCTCCTTCGACACTGCCCTTTTCGTAAAGAGCCCAGGCCGGCGCAGACGTGCCTGCCAGAAGCAAGGCCACGGCTAAAACCCATGCCAAACTTGAATACTTACGCTTCAACATCCACATGCCCCCTTATGAAACTATTGATTGGGGTTTTGTTCCAGATCCCCCCAGGATGGAGCTTTACTCCCCAAACTCTCGCTGTACCACCAGATGATCCTGTCGCCCGCAACTATCTCTTTGTCGCTGGCCGCCATCATTACTACCTCTTCATTAACCTTGTACATCCACCCGCTCATGCCTTTATTTTCCTGTCCGGCTATGCTGGTGACCAGCTTGCCGTATACAGGGCTAATGCTGTATTTTAAGCCTGTGGCGTCCAGAGCCCCAAGGACCGTAAGCCCCCACTTGTTATTTTCATCAACCTCTACAAAGGATGGGCCAAAAAGCACCTGCCCCTTCAAACCCACAACCGCAACTCCCACCCGTAACTCCCGCTTTTGAGAAGATTGCGCGTCAGCAGGAGTGCCGCTATGTGTCTTATCAACTTGATTGCTGGTATTAGATGCTGCAGAAGATTTCTCTTTCCCGGCCACAGGGGTAATGCCTGGAGCATTGCCTTCCGTCTTTTCCTTGGAGGTAATTTCAGGTACCTTTTTGACGTCTTCTTTAACTCCGTCATCAACGGGTTCTTCTACCCCGGATAAAACGCTTTCGGTGGTAGCTGTGGTAGTGTTGCCCACAGGCGGCTCGTTTAAAGATATCTTTGCTTTATATATCGCCGGTCCTGCCAGGGCAAGTATGGCTATCAAGGCTGTTATCAGGTAAATAACTTTCTTTTGCACTTTCAATACCTCGCCCCAACTGTATTCAGCCACGGTTCCAGCGAGGAGCACCGCTGGCTTTACGGCCCTCCTCGCTTTGTCCGTTTCAATCCTGTCTCTATTCGGCCGTCAACATCCTGTAGATCATAACCGCGCATTCAGCCCTGCTGGCAGTCGCCGCCGGCCGGAAGGTACCGTCTTCATAGCCTTTAACAAGCCCTCTGGCGGCAGCTGCGGCCACGCTATTCATGGCCCACGCAGAGATTTTGTCGCTATCTTTAAAGGAAACATCCCCTTCGTAATCTAACAAATCCAAAGC
This sequence comes from Neomoorella sulfitireducens, assembly GCF_024733845.1. Taxonomy (GTDB): domain Bacteria; phylum Bacillota; class DSM-521; order Neomoorellales; family Neomoorellaceae; genus Neomoorella; species Neomoorella sulfitireducens. The sequence goes on along the minus strand of NZ_JANRHG010000004.1, from coordinate 124,247 downwards.
CCGCGCCAGCATGGCCGCCATTTCTTCGCGGGTAATAGACTTTTGCGGCCGGAAGGTGCCGTCTTCATAACCTCTTATTAAACCGCCGGCGTAGGCGGCAGCAACCGCCCCGGCATACCGGTCACCGCTTTTTACGTCTGTAAAAGGAACCTGCGTTGCCTCACTATTTTCCAGGTCCAGGGCCTTTGTCAGGAGGCTGGCAAATTCTGCCCTGGTCACCGCCCTTCCCGGCTCAAAGTGCCTGCCGTCAATCCCGGCTACGATGCCGGCACCGGCCAGTTCCTCGATGGTATTCTTTGCCCAGCCATAGCTGTCGGAGGTAACATCAACGAAGGATAGCCTTGCTTCCCTGGCAAAGACGGCAAAATTGGTAAAATGGTTTACCTGAGCCACGATCAAGCCCCGGGAGAGATCTGCTACAGCGGGGACAGCCACCCACTCGCCTTTTTCCTTATCGTACCACGCCAGGGCCAAGTTTTCCGCCTGGACCAGCGGCGGCAGGGCAAATTTTAAAATAATGGTAACCGGAACCTTAAAAGTCGTACCGTCGGGGCCGAAATCGAATACTCCCGTTACCGGCCTGTAACCGGACGGCAGGGTTAAACCGCTGTCGTTAAAGGCAGACTCTTTGATGGTTATCTTTGTATCTTTCGCCAGGGCTCCGGCCGGTACGGCCAGGGCTATTTCTTCTTGTTCATCTGCTATAACGGCGCCGCTTTCAGCCGTAACCTCAACGGCCAGGTCAACCGTGTTCTGGGCCAGCGCCTTTTTAAGCCCGGCCATTTCTGCCCGGCTCAGGGCGCTGTCGCCGCCGACTACCACGACTGCCCGCCCCGCATTACTCAAGGCCCCTACTTCAGCCGTACCTTCTTCAAGTCCCAGCAGCTGGTCAATCGTTTGCAGGGCTTCCAGGGCACTACTGGACGCCTGCAGGGTACCGGGCAGTTTTTCGTTTTGCTCCGTCAGGGTAGCCGGGGTGGCTTCTTGCTGCCCGGAAACAGTGCTGGCTTCAGTTAGGCTATCCCATGTCGGCCCGCTGGAAGTCCAGTCCGTGCTATACCACCAGATTATTTCATCACCGCTCTTAATGGTTTTTTGATCGGCGCCCACGCTGGGGACGCTCCCGTTGACCTTGTACATCCAACCGTTCATGCCGCTGTTGGCCAGACCGGCGATGCTCGTGACATATCCTGCAAAAGTATAATCAATACCGGTGGCATCCAGGGCCCCCATGACCGTCAGGCCCCAGGGGTTGTCTTTACTAACCGTAACAACGCTCGGTCCGTAAAGGAGTTCCCCATTGCTACCTACTATAGCGATATAGACTTCAAGGTAATTTGTTTCCTGAGAAGATGATGTAGCGGATTCGGTTATATTTAAAGTAGCCGTAGCCGCAAGCCCGTTATAGACGGCTTTTACCACCGTCTGGCCTTTATTTAAAGCAGTTACCAGACCGGAGCTGACTGAAGCAACATTACCATTTTCGACCGACCAATCAGCCTCACCGGTTACGTCAATCCTCGTGCCGCCAAAATAGGTCATCAAGGCTTTAAACTGCTGCTGTTCGCCAACTTTAAGGGTGGCAGCTGCAGGCTGCACCACAAGGCCGAGGAGATCTCCAGGGTCAATCGTCCCTATCAAGATCAGATAAGTATAAAGGGCCTCGCCGGCGTCTAAAATATTTCCATAGGCGCCAAAGCTGCCGTCCTCGTTCAGGGCATTGAGCATCATGTAGGATACCGGTGTTAATCCTTCTTCGCTCTGCCAGTTTAAAGGATCCTGCCCTAGTCTTTTAAGGGTTATAATTACTTCCGCAGTGTCCACTACCGGGTCTTCGGACCAGTAATCATCAAAATAATAAACACTGCCGTCGGCGTGCAGCCACTTTTGCAGGTACTGTAAACCGCTGTCAATGGCAGCCTGTATTTCTGCATCTTTCTCATAGCCGGTCAGGTATGTCAGGGCCCGGATGGCCTGGGCGGTAGACATAAAATCGGGATTGAAATTTTCGCCATACGTTTCTCCCCAGGCGCCGCAGTCGTCTCCACCGGCGCACTGTTTGCTCAGGATGTAGTCGCGGGCCTCTTCTTCGATCGCGCTTATCCGGCCGGATTCTCCCAAGGCGATATAAGCCCACATGTCGCTGTACACGCTGTCGTCAAACCCGCTGTCCGAATGCCTTCCTATTAAAATTTCTGCGAGTTTTTCAACCCGTGTTGCGTCACCCCAGCTGCTTAAAGCCAGCAGGCACTGGGCTATCGTTTTCGTCCGGGACCTTTTTACCCAGGGAGAGCTGTCGCCGGCATAATCGGCATGCGTTTTCCCTAAAGATTTTAAGGCAATTAACGTCTCGGCTGTAGCAAAGGTGCTGTCCCACTGGGCCGGGATGGCCCCGGTATCTACGTCCTGGATGTCCTGCAGGTAGGTAAGGCCTTCCTGGATGGCATTATAAACGTCGCTACCCTGGTCTTCTGCGCTGTCAAAGTAGCTTAAAGCTGTAAGCACCTGGGCCGTCAAATCCGGCTCCTCTTCAAAGTAGCCGCCCCAGGCCGCTCCGGCAGGTTGCCCCCAGGCGTCATTATGCTTATGTTTAAAACTATTAAGGTAGTTTAAAGCGGACTCCTGATCAATGCCGTCGAGCCGCCCCGCTTTGCCCAGGGCGGTCAGAACCATGACAGCGTCATAGATGCTGCCGCCAAAGCTGCCGTCCTTGTTTTGCTTGCTAATAATAGCTTGTGCAAGAGTATCGATGTATGCTGAACTCGCATCCACAGCCCGAAGGGCGGTTAGTTCTTTCGCCAGGTAAACGGCGTCCAGCACCGAAGGATCGGCGGCCGCGGCCTCCGCCGAAGCAAGCACGACATCTTTTAAAGTTGTACCGTTATAAGACCAGTCTCCTGCGGATAGATCTTCACCGGCATCTACCAGGGCTTCGACGCAGCGATAATCAAAGTACCAGCCGTTAACTTCATAGGTAAGTTCGCCTTCACAGTATCTTTCTTTGAAATAGTTGACGGCTTTTGCAATGCTATCCTCGATTTGTTCGTAGAGTTCATCTCCACTATAGTCATCCTTTACCAGAGCCAGGGCCTGCAGAGGTGCCTTGGTTCCATATTCATTGGCCATAGGGCCAAAAGTACCGTCGTCATTCTGGTTCGCCACTATGTAAGAAACAAGACTGTTTTCATCCCCGAGCAAATCGGCCAGTTCTTCGATGTTCTTTTTTAATGTGCCGTTTTCCGTGGACCATTTAACCCCACCTAAATCTTCACCGGCCAGGGTAAGGAGGTAGGCCGTGTAACCATCGATGTCTTCCCCATCCTTGTAGCTTTGATAAATAAACTCCACGGCCTTATCTTTAAGTTCCTGAACTGTATAGGTAGTGGATTGATCTGCCGCTATAGCTTTTTCCGGGATAACAGAGGGCATAAAAACACTGAAAAGAAAACAGACCGCCAGCATCAGGGATATAAGGCGCCTGTTAAATCTGAAAAACATACCGATACCTACCTTTCTCTAAAAGATAGCTGTAGTCCTAAAACCTTTTAAACGCCATCAAATTTAAAAACGGCCAGTTCTAACACCTCCTTTTGATATCCCCGGGATGAGTTAGAATAGGCCGTTCTATCTTTTTACTCCTGGACCGGCTTATTTATATAAATAGTTTTATTCCAGGCGCCTACTCTGAAAAAATAAAACCCCCGCTCCAGAACGTACAGGGGTCGTGCCGTTTCCCCATCCCGCGTAGGGAGCACCAGCTACTGCCACAGGCACCAGGTCTCCTGGCTCGGGTTCACCGCTCCCCCACGCCTTCCCAGCCTGCCCTCAGCCTCGTTAATGCAGCTTAAACTTGCTAAGGACCGGACCAGTGGCCTGATTGCGGGTTTGCTCCCCCTTACAGTGGCGCGACCGCGCCGGCTTTGCACCGGCTTCCCTTGATGCCTGTTATTTATTTAATTTACTCAGTAAAAGAGTATTCTACAAAAAGAGCCGGAATCCTCCCGGCTAGTATTTTAACTATGCCCGTTCTGCTCCTTCGCCATTCTTTCCAACCGTACCATCAGGCTGTCCCACATAGCCTGCACCGCACTGGCCGCCACCCCGCGGGAACAGGCCATAAGGGGTACACCGTTTACCAGGGCCCTGGCTACGTCGGCATCAAAGGGTATCTTCCCGGCTATAGTAAGCCCTGCATCGTAACAATAAGCTTCAATCTCCCGGCTTTTCTCCGGGGCCAGATCATACTTGTTAATGCAAACGGCTACCGGCACCCGGAAATGCCCGGCCAGCTTCACCACCCGCTCCAGGTCATGCCGGCCGGCCACCGTTGGTTCCGTTACCGCCAGGGCCAGGGTAACGCCCGTCAGGGAGGAAATGACCGGGCAGCCGATGCCCGGCGGCCCGTCAGTAATAATCAGCCGGGCGTTATTTTCCTCCGCCAGCCGCCGCGCTTCCTGGCGCACCTTTGTCACCAGCTTGCCGGAATTCTCCTCGGCCAGGCCCAGCTGGGCATGGACCAGAGGACCGTAGGGTGTTGCGGAAATATACCAGTAGCCGGCCAGGTTGGGCTGCATGGCAATGGCTCCTGCCGGGCATACCAGGGTACAGACCCCGCAGCCTTCGCACTCTAGAGAATCAACCTGGAAGACAAGTTTCCCGGAATCGTCTTCACTATTTTCTTTCTCCGGCTTGGCCTCCATGACGGCGCCGAACCGGCAAACTTCCCGGCAGCGGCCGCACCCGGTACAAAGGCCCGGGTCGATAACCGCCTTGTCGGAACCATAAAACTCATTGACGCTTTCCACCTCCGGCCGCAGGAGCAGGTGCAAATCGGCGGCGTCGACGTCACAATCGGCCAGGACTTTATCCTCCGCCAGGGCGGCCAGGGCAGCGACGATAGAAGTTTTACCCGTCCCGCCCTTACCGCTAATTACCAGCAGCTCTTGCACGCTGTGACACCAGCCTCTCTATCTCCTGCCAGAGGCCGATAAAAGGCGTTACCCACTCGGGATACTCTTCTACCAGGCAATCGCCCCTGGCATAAGTGGCGGCATATCCCTTGTCAAAGGGAATTTTCAACAGGATGGGGATACCCTCCCGTTGGCAATATCGTTCCACCCGCAGGTCCCCCAGGGTAGAACGGTTGATGACTACGGCAAAGGGAACACCCAGTTCCCGCACCATCCCAACGGCGAGGCGAAGATCGTTGAGGCCGAAGGGGGTGGGTTCGGTGACCAGCAGGCAGAAATCGCTGTCCTTTACAGCGGCAACAACCGGGCAGGAAGTGCCCGGCGGGGCGTCAATAAGGGTAAGCCTTTCCTTAAAAGCAAGTTTTTTGACCACCCTGATCACCGGCGGTGCCAGGGGCACGCCGACATCGATCTTGCCATGGGCAAAATCAATCCTGCCGGCCTGGCCCCGGGCTACTACCCCGATGCGATGTGGCTTTTCGCTAATTGCTCCCGCCGGGCAGGCTATAGTGCAGCCGCCGCAGCCGTGACACATTTCGGGAAAAGTGATAACCTTACCGCCGGCTACGGCCAGGGCGTGAAAGGCGCAAACCTCGCTGCACCTGCCGCAGCCGGTACATCGGTTATTATCTACTTCCGGTACGGGCAGGGTTACTTCCTCTTCTTCGTGGAACACCGGTTTCAGGAAAAGATGGGCATTGGGTTCTTCGACATCGCAGTCCAGAACCTGTACCGGTATTTTCCCGGCCAGGGCCAGGGCCCGGGCAAGGTTGGTGACAATGGTGGTTTTACCTGTACCTCCCTTGCCGCTGGCCACCGTGACAATCATTTCCTTCACCACGCTTTAATCAAGGCTGATGGCTCCGTTCGGGCATTCCTCAACGCAGGTGCCGCACTCCAGGCACTCGTCAGCATTAATGACAGCTACTTCTTCCACAGTGATGGCTTCTACCGGGCAAACATCGACGCAACTGCCACAACCGGTGCACTTTTCCTCATCAACCCTGGCTGCCATGTTACCTTCCCCCGTTCATTTGAAATTTTAATGTTTAATGATCACAGCCTTCATGGCCGCCATGGTCATGGCTGCAGGTACTGCCGCTACTCTTGAGATTACCGCGCAGGTAAGCATTCACTGCCGCCTCTACCGGACCAGCAACACCGCTTATTACCTCAATGCCCCGCTCACCAAACAATTCCACGGCGCGGGCACCTATGCCGCCGACAATCACGCAGTTAACGCCTAAATTGGCCAGGTAATTCGGCAAAAACCCCGGTTGATGCCCGGGATTGGCGATAACTTCTCTGCTTATCACTTTCCCGTCTGCTACGGTAAACAGGCTGTACTGGGAACAGTGGCCAAAATGCTCGGCTACCATTATTCCCTCAGTTGCTACGGCGATCTTCACCATCTGTTACCTCCCTGACCCATACCAAAATGAGAGCCTACGTTAGCCTGGGATAATAGCATGGCCTCTCCGGCCTGCCATTGCTGCAGTGCCGCCTGGACCGTCGGCGCCGTGGTGGTGTACACCTTAACCCCGGCACCCTGCAAAACCCGGAGGGCATTGGGCCCGATGTTGCCGGTCAGGACAATCTCCACACCCCGGTTTAGCAGCGCCTGGGCTGTGGCCACCCCCGCCCCGCCGGCGACCCCGTTATCGTTGGCTACGGCCTCAAAGGTATTTTTTGCTGTATCGGCAATAACAAAATACTGGCAGCGCCCGAAACGGGGATCTACTGCTGCTGTAGCATCTTTACCCTGGGCCGTAACAGCCACTTTCATTAACTTCGCCCCTTTCTATTTCGGTCAATCGTCCACTTGCATTATATAGTTATTTTGGGCTTATGTCAATAAAATATTAAACAAAAAGAGCCGGGAGACAAAATTTATAACCCGGCCCGCATATGGATTTCACCTACAGGTCTTCATTTTCCGGATCGCGGGGCTTATCCTGACGCTCTTCCTGCTGCAAGGCCTTCAGCTGCTCTTTGACCGCCTTGAGCTGGCTTTCTAGCATGGCCGCCTGCTGCTTTAGAATTTCCACATCAGGCGCTGCGCCCTGGGGCGGTACGGCGCCGGGAAAGGGTGCGCCCCAAAAGCCCCCGGGAAACCAGCCAAAAGAAGGCGGGAAAAAACCCCAGGCCCACCTGCGGCCCAGACCAAGGCCTAATCCCCGGCCCCGACCCAAACCCCGGCCAAAGCCAAAAGCCGGGTTCATAAAGCCGGGTACGGGAAAACCGCTGCAGTACCCGGCAGCGCGGCCGGTACGCGGCCCGAGGCCCCACGGACCGGTCCTGTCACCACGTGGCATATAAACACCTCCTTTTGGTCTTATGTTCATTATTAGTATAAAACTATTATGGCCATTTGTCAATAATAAATATGCCCCATAAATAAAAAACCCGGAGGCAATCTCCGGGGTTTACATGATAAGATCCTTATGCCAGGGGAACAATTACGGGGATGCTTTGCACGGTTGCCATTGTCACCGGTACGCCGTAAACACCAGCGATATTTTCCGGTGTCATTATCTCCAGGCCACCGCAGGCGAAAATGGTATGATTTTTTAAAAACAGGAACTTGTCGGCAAAGCGCAAAGCCATGTTAAGGTCGTGCATGACCACCACCGCCGCCAGGTTGTGTTCCCTGGCGGCTGTTTTTACTGTCTGCAGGACCTCGAGCTGGTTCCTTAAATCCAGATTGCTGGTAGGCTCATCCAGGAGCAAGACCCGCGGTTCCTGGGCCAGGGCGCGGGCGATGACCACCTTTTGCAGTTCGCCGCCGCTGAGTTCATCAAGATAGCGCAAAGAAAGCACTTCCAGGTCCAGGAGCGCTAAAACCCTCTGCACGATCTCCAGGTCATTGGCGGAAACGTCCCACTTAATGTGAGGTTTCCGGCCCAGCAGCACGGCGTCAAAAACGGTAACCCGGCCGCCTTCGCTCCTCTGGGCCACATAACCGATTTTGCGCGCCACATCCAGCCGGCTGAGGTGAAAGACGTTTTCTTTATCGATTAAAACCGTCCCGCGTTTGGGCTTAAGTATTTTATTCAGGCATTTGATTAGAGTAGACTTCCCGGCGCCGTTATTGCCCAGGATGGCCAGAAACTCCCCCGCGGCGATGGAAAATTTGATGTTTCTTAAAACATGGCGGCCGTTGTAGCTGAATTCCACGCCGTCTACCTGCATAATCATCGTTTACTGCTCCCCCTGGCAAGGAGATATAGAAACATCGGCGCCCCCATAAAAGAGGTTATGGCCCCTACCGGCAGGACGACCGGGGCAATAATAGTCCTGCCCACGGTATCGGCGGCCAGGAGCAGAAAGCCCCCCATCACCCCGGCCGCCGGGATTAAAAAGCGGTGGTCGCCGCCGATCAACCGCCGCATCAAATGCGGTCCTACCAGGCCGATGAAGCCGATGATACCCAGGAAAGAGACTATCGTGGCCGTAATCAAAGATGCTATAAACATCCCCGCCAGCCTGACCTTTTCTACATTCACTCCCAGCCCTTTGGCCGTTTCCTCGCCGCTGTCCAGGGCGTTGTAGTTCCACCTGTTGGCCATGAAGTAGAGAAAGGCGGTTCCAATTACCAAAGCCATGATTTCCAGATCCCGCCAGGAAGCCCTGCCGATGTCACCGAAGGTCCAGAAAACAATGGCCGCCACCTGCACGTCGCTGGCAAAATACTGGAGGATAATGGTCCCCGCGGAAAAAAGGGACCCTAAGGCCACCCCGGCCAGGACCATGGCCTCGGGGGAAAAGCCTTTTTGCCCTGCCAGGATAATGATCACCAGGGTCGCGGCCATGGCCCCTGAAAAGGCGAAAAAAGTCACCAGGTAAGGATTGTTAATGAGCACCGCATCAGCCACAGTAAGCTGGATACTTCCCGCCCCCAGGGCGACGATGGCCAGGGCGGCACCGAAGGCCGCACCCTGGGAAACACCCAGGGTGAATGGTGAAGCCAGGGGATTGCGCAAGATGTTTTGCATTACACAACCCGACACGGCCAGACCCACCCCGGCAATAAAAGCGGCCAGCACCCGCGGCAGGCGGATATTCCAGATGATAATCAGGGCCCGGCCTTCCCCTTTGCCCAGTAACGTCCGCAACACCTGGTGCGACGTGAGTTCCGCCGACCCGGCGTTTATGGCATAAAGCCCCAGCAAAAAGCTTAAAAAGACCAGGAAGGCGATGACCAGGACCTTTCTCCGGGTATATTTTAAGTAAGCCAGCGAATTTTCCGCTGTTGCCACCTGGCGCACGTTTTTACTCCCCGCTCACTAAGATCGTCTCCATTTTACGGCGTTGTCAGGTTAAGCTTTTTAAACCCACCGAAATCCCCGGCCATCTGCTCGTAAACCGGCTTTCCCAAAAGAAACCGGTAAATCTCGTCGGCCTTCCCCGCCGGGTCGACGTCCTTAAACTTCTCGGGATAAATCACCTTGCCGGCATAATAGGCGTCGGCGATCGCGGTATCAATGTTGGTGGAGTAGTAGTTAAAAGGAATCTGGCCGTAAACCCGGCCGTCCCGCACCGCCTTAAGGGACTGGTAAAACTGCGGGTTTTTCTTGTAGTCTTCCTGTACCAGGTTTAAACCGGCTTCGTCGATAAAAATAATATCCGGGTCCCAGATTAAGAGTTTTTCCCGGTCGATCATGACGCTCCCCGTTTTGCCGGTTTCATCGACCACATTCCGGGCGTTAATGGCAACAAAGGGTGCGTACCGGCCCCTGGTGCTTTCAATGCCGTGGACACCCTTCATACCCAGGGCGCCTACATAAACCTCGGGCTTCTCGTCTTCCGGTATATCCTTTGTCCGCGTATTTAAATCTTCCTGGCATTTTTTCAGGTAAGCGACCACTTCCCCGGCCCTTTGTTCATTGCCGGTAATCTTGCCGATTAACTGCAGGGATCGATAAACGTCTTCATCAAAAACGGCCAGCGAACCGTAGCTCAATACTACTATGGGAATATTGGTCTTGGCCTGGAGCTCGTCTGCCTGCACCCTGTCCACCAGGGAGGCCACAAAAATCACGTCAGGCTTAACACTGGCCAGCTTCTCGGCATCCGGAGTTGAATCCGGGCCTCCCGGGCCGATCACCGGTTTTTCCGTTAACTCAGGATGGGCCAGCAGGTAGGGTTTGCCTGTGGGCTGTTGTTTTTCTACATTTTCTATGCCCACTACCTTGTCGGCAACGTTAACATAACAAACCAGCCTTAAAGCGCCGGGGCCAATGGCCACGATTTTATTTGCCGGGACAGCTATTTCCACTTCCCGCCCCAGCATGTCGGTTATTTTGGTTTTCGGCAAATTCTGGCCCGTCTCGGCGGCCTGCGGGCCGCACCCGGCCAGGGCAAATAATACCAGTGTTAAAGCTATCACCAATTTAGTTAAGTTCTTAAACATCTTTCAGCCCCCCGGTCAATATTTACGGATTGACTCCCAACCGCGGCTGTAATTTTCCGCGCAGGGTATACAGGCATACCGCCCTTCCTTTAACCTGGCCCGCACCTCGGCCACCGGTTCCCCGCAATAAGCACAGGTCACGGAGTTAAAAAGGCGGGCTTTTTCCGGCATTTTTAGCGGGACATGTTCTATTTTAAAAATTTCCTCTTCCGGCGCCTCCAGGATATGCTGTAACCGTCGCTCCTGGTAACGCCCGAACAGCTCCTTTTCCTCCGGCGTGGCCCGGCCGCTAAAGACCCTTACCCGCAGGTTGCGGTAATTCTCGTCTTCCGGCCATGCCCCGCTTTTCATGGCCACCCGTACGGCAGCCCCGCTTTGCCTGTCCCCGACGGTAAATACGTGCTTGCCGTAATCCCGGTAAAGGAGATTGCCTTTTCCCAAAGTGCAGCCGGTAAGGACCTGGATGGCGTCCACGCCGCAGGCATCTGTTTCGACGATGGCCACCAGTTCTTCATCCCCGGCCCGGCCGGCGGCCAGCTCCCTCAGGACGATTTTGGCCGCCCGGTAGCCGATGGCGAGACCCGGGCACTTATGCCCGTGAAAAGCCACAGCCCTGTCCCAATCATCAATAAAAACGTCCATATGTCACCGTGCCTCCTTTTCAAAATAAAAAATAACCACTTCAGGTACCCCTTCTGGGGTGCGAATACCCTCCGTGGTTACATCGACAACCTTCATGGTCGCTTTTTCTTTATTCGCTATATAAGACCAGATTCCTGCTGGTAATTAAAAAATAGCCTTTTTCTTATTGCTTCCCCTTCCCTTTCCTGCACCTCGCACACAAACCGTAAACCTCGAAGCAATGTTCCGTCGGGAGAAACCCCTTGCGGTCCAGCTCCTGGATCAAACTTTCCATAGGACAATAATCAACAGGGATGGAAGCCCCACAGGTTTTACACACCGCGTGGTGATGGTGCCCTTCCTCCCGCCGCAGTTCATAAAGATCAGCACCGTTATCTGAGGGGACACGGCACAAAAGGCCCTTAGCCAGCATTACATCAAGGTTGCGGTAAATTGTAGAGAAATTCGTCCCCGGGAGGATCGCGATGACCCTTTGAAACAGATCCTGAGCGCTCAAAAATGAGTTGGTATTTTGGAGAACAGCGAGGATGGCCTTGCGCTGGGGGGTTACCTTGAGGTCATTTTGCTTCAACAATTCTTCTATATCCACTTCTTTATTGCTCCTTTCCCTACCATAACTGCTACCAGTATGCCGGCAGCAATAAGCACAACGGTTCCTCCCGGAGCCAAGTCAAAAATAAACGAGGCATAAAGGCCGCTGGCTACCGAAAAAAGGGCCACAAGAATGGATATCCCGAAAGTCGCTTTGAAACTGCGGGCAACCTGCAGGCTGACGGCCGGCGGGATAACCATCAAGGCCGACACTAAAAGGGTCCCAACCACCCGTACCGCCAAGGCCACGGTAAGGGCCGTGAGCAGGGTAAAATACGTGCTCACGGCGGTCACCGGTATTCCTGCCAGGCGCGCCGCCTCTTCGTCAAAGGTAATGGCAAAAAGTTCGCGGTGAAGAAACGCTATAGACATAAGGATGAATATACCGGCGCCGGCAATGACCGCTACGTCGGCAGGGGACACGGCCATCAGGCTGCCGAATAAATATGAAAACAGATCGGCGTTAAAAACCTTTTTTAAGCTGATCATGACTACCGCCAGGGCCATGCCGCCGGACATGACTACCGCCAGGGCCACCTCGGCATAACGGGGAAAGGCCCGGCGGATGAACTCGATGAGTAAAGCTGCACCGGCCGCGGCCAGGAGGGCGCTATAAAAAGGATAAAACCCTAACAGCATACCGCCGGCGACGCCGGCCAGGCTGGCATGGGCCAGGCTGTCCCCGACCAGGGATAGCCGCCTTAACACGATAAAAACGCCGAGGGTGGCGGCCAGAACTGCGGTAATCAAGCCGGCTATAAAGGCCCGCTGCATGAAATCGAAACTAAAAATAGACATAATTCTCCCCTAGCCGGTAACCGAGGACCTCGGCAATGTGGTCCTGGTCCACCTCGTTTATGTTCTCGTGGATATAAACATGCCGGTCACGGACGCAGCCGATTTTTTTAGCCCTGGTAAAAGCCGCCCCTATATCATGGGTGACGATGACTACCGCCATGCCTCTTTCACGGTTCAGATGCGCCAGGAGCCGGTAAAAATCTTCCCGGGCGACAGCATCTATGCCGGTAGTAGGCTCATCAAGGAACAGGGCCGCCGGTTTTTTTACCAGGGCCCGCGCCAGGAAGACCTTCTGGCGCTGGCCGCCGGAAAGTTCCCCGATGAGGCGACCGGCCAAATCTTTGATTCCGGCCAGTTCCAGGGCCTCCTCAACAATTTCTTTCCTGGCGCGCCTGGCAAAAAGCCCCCGCCAACCGCCATAATAACCCGATGCTACCACTTCAGCCACAGTTGCGGGAAAAGAGGCGTTAATATCCCCCGCATTCTGGGAAATGTAACCAATCAGGTCCCAATCCCGGAAGCTCCTGATATCCCAGCCAAAAAGCCTTACTTCCCCGGACTTCGGCCGCAAAAGACCCACCATAATTTTAAGCAGGGTGGATTTGGCGGCGCCGTTGCGGCCGATGAGGGCCAGAAAATCCCCTGCTTTTACCGCCAGGTTGACATCTTCAAGGACGGGAGCTTCGTTATAAGCAAAGGTGACATTTACCAGGCGTACTACTTCCCCTTCATTACGGTAACAAGCCATGCCGCCGTCGCCTCCCACAGTTGGCCAGAGCGCCCCGGCCTTTTCCCTACTCCAGGGCTTTTTTCAGCGCCGCTAGATTTTCCGCCATTATGGAAAAATAGTCTTTGCCGGCCTCCATCTCTTCCCTTGTCAGTCCGCCGATGGGATTTAGAACCAGCGTCCCCGCTCCCGCCTCCCGGGCCAGGGTTTCGGCCAGTTTAGGACTAGCCAGGGTTTCAAAAAAGATATATTTTATGCCTTTGCTGCGGCAAAGGGTAATGAGTTCCACCATCTGCTGGGCCGAGGGTTCCTGCTGGGGAGAGAGCCCGCTGATAGGTATCTGGTTGAGGCCATAGCGCCTGGCAAGGTAACCGAAGGCCGCATGGGAGGTCACTATATCTTTCCCGGTGACGCCCGCCAGGGCTTCCCGGTACTGCCGGTCCAGGGAAGCAAATTTTTGTTCCAGCTCATGAAAGTTTTTTTCATAATAACCTTTATTATCGCCGTCTATTGCCACCACCGCTTCATATATCCGCCGGGCAAGCTCCCGCGCCAGGAGCGGGTCCAGCCATATATGCGGGTCATTATTTTCTATAAGGCCTTGACCCGCTTCCAGGGTCACGACTCCCTTCTCCTGTAGCTGGCCCTCAATTTTCTTGGCCCAGGTGTCCATGGGTTCACCTAAAAAAATAAATAATTTCCCGGTGTAAATCGAAGCAACCTGCCGGGGTGAAGGCTCATAATCATGGGGCTCGACACCTACAGGTTGTAGATTCTCTACCATGGCTCTATCGCCAACTATTTTTTTTGTGAAATCATATAGGGGATAAAAGGTAGTATAAATCTTTATGAGGTCGCCAGTGCTTCCCGGAGCGGATGGGTTTTCGCTTCCCCGGCAGCCGCCGGTAAAAAGAATAAGGCCGAAAATAAGTAAGACCAGGACGGCACTGCATAATTTACGCCAGGTTTTCATTTAACCTCCCGGCCTCCTGCAAGTAATTTGCATTTGCATCTTTAATATATACCATCACCTTCAATTAATGTCAACAGCTCCTCACTTTTATCGGGCCTATCAGTTTATTCTTGACAAGCCGGACAATAGCCAAAGAAGATCATTGACGCGCTGATAACCTCAAAACCATCTTTTTTTATATCCCTGTCAACAACAGGTTCCTGTTTTATAAGAAATTCGTAGGTGCGGCCACACTTCAAGCAAACAAAATGATTGTGGGGGATTTTATTCATTTCATACCGGGCTGTCCCGTTCAAGGTTGGGGCTTTGACAATAATACCCTTCTGGACGAAGAGTTCCAGCGAACGGTAGACAGTAGCCATTCCCACCGTTGGACAATGCCGACGTGCCGCCCGGTAAATAGCTTCTGCCGTCGGGTGTTCCTGGGATAATTCCAGGAAGGCCTTAAGTACCGCCCGACGCTGGGGCGTTAAACGACGCTCGCTTTCTTGAAATTTCTCCAGGTGCAAAGATGTAACGGCAGGCATTCCTAACCACCATCCTTCATTTTGCTTTGATAGTTGCGAATGGCTTCATGCAGGGCACTGGCACCCAGGTTGGAACAATGGACCTTGATTTCCGGCAAACCGCCAATAGCCGTTGCCACATCAGCGTCTGTAATCTTAAGACCTTCCTCCAGGGTTTTGCCTTTTGCCATTTCCGTAAGGATACTGCTGGTAGCTATGGCTGCCGGGCAACCGTAGACCTGAAACTTAACATCTGCCAGGCGGTGATCCTGAACTTTTATATAAACACACAGGTAGTCGCCGCAGCCAGGGTCACCTATAGTGCCAACACCATCCGCATCTTTAATGATGCCTACATTACGCGGGTTTATAAAATGCTCAAGTAATAGTTCACTGTACATCCTCTCCTGCCCCCTGAAAATTCTTAGCTCCCTTTTTATATTAAGCCTGCGCAACAACAGTCACCGAATCACCTATTTTCACCTGGCCCCCTTTTACTACCCTGCAATAGATACCTTCGGTCTTTAACGGGGCCGGCTCCGGAAATGACGATCTTTGCTGTCCTTCATCCTTTTTCCCAATTTCCGTCACTTCAACAATTGCTTCTCCTATCAAAATACGGGCCCCGAGTCCAATCCCTTTTAAATCAATATCTTGAACGGTAATATTTTCAGCAAAACAACCGGGTCGAAAGGAAATACCGTAAGCGCCGGCTATCTCTTTAGCCCTTTCAACCATAAAGATGCTAACCTGCCTGGCAGTTCCCGCATGTGCATCCCCTTCCAAACCATAATCTGTTTTAAGGTAACCGGACCCCTTATTTTCCTTCTTTATCCCTTTTTGGCGGCTGAGATTTACACCGATCACTGTACCCGCAGGCATTATCACCACTCCTTTTTTTCCGGCGGGGCTAAAAATACCCTTCAACAGGTATGACTGAAAATATGTCCTACTTCATTATTAATAAATTTATCTCCCAGGGCCTGATAAAGACTGGCGCTGGCTCGAAAACCGGTGCAGTGGCAGGCCGCTAAGTACTGGAGATCAAAACGCGGCAGGGCTTTGATTGTTTCCGCCAGGCGTTCCGGGCCGGCGTCTTTTAAATGGGTACCGCCGACGACGGCAAAAATACGGCCGGCCCCGGTAAGTTTTAAGGCATATTCCAGGGTACTGATTAGCCCGGAGTGGGCACATCCCAGGATGACCAGGGGCCCTTCCTTTGTAGTAATAACTAAGGACTGGTCGTCCCAAAGATTATCCTGGATATACTCTCCCCCGGCCAGGAGGCAAAAATCATTACTTATAGTTTCAAAAGCTTTTCTGTCCCTTATCTCGCCGGTTAAAAAAATCCCTTCTTCGAGCTCAACATGCTGCCGGGAAAGGTGAAAAACCGCCCCGCTTGTTTCCAGTTCCGCCCGTGACCAGGGAATACCGATATACCTGGCTTCCTCTCCTTCCCGGATACGGTATTTGGCCGTAAAGACATCCGGATGGGCATATACAGGGAGGGGGCCGGTAATCTCGCAGATCTTTTTCAAGCCGCCGGTATGATCGTAATGGCCGTGGCTTAAAGCAATCGCGTTAATTTCCCGGGGATCAAGACCGAGGCTCAGCATGTTATGGACAACGGCACCCCCGGCCCCGGTATCGAAAAGGATGGTCTTTTCCCCCGTTCGTATCAGAAAAGCCAGGCCATGCTCGGCTATCAAACCCCTAGTGGTGACCGTATTGTCTACCAGGCTAATGATCTCAATGGTACTTGCCATATTTATTTCCCCTCCCGCCGATGCTTTCCCCATTAAACTTTTAACCCGGAAGGGTAGTAACCATATTCTCCCGGGGTAAAAACCTAAGGTTCTTAAGCGTGGCAGCAACCGCCGGGCGGGCAGCTATCCGGCCGGGAATCCCTGCCGCAGCACAGCGTTTTCTCGCCCGCCTCCGAGCGGCCTTTTACTATATGCGGTACCGAAAATACCCTTGATAATCTCTTACTGCCGCAACGGAGACAGCTATCAGCATCTTCCCGTTTGTTAAAAGTGCTTATGGCCCCGCAATCATTGCATTTGAATTCAAATTCCGGCATTTATTAATCACCCCCCAGTTGCCTTTAGTATAAACCTATTAAGAACATACGTCAATATCACATCATAAAAAAAGCCCCCTCCAAAAAGAGGGGTGCTACTGAAATTATACTCCGAAAGAAAAGCCTAACAGGCCGGTTGATTTACGACACGGGGGTAACTTCAATAATACTTCAAGTCCTCAGTAAATACAAAGTAGCTATTACAAGAGAAATCGCAAGATTATCGTTTACCTAAAACTTTTTCGCCCCTGGCCATCTCTGTAGTTAAGGCCAGGGGCTTTCGCAAGCAGGTTACATCACTGACTACAAGGCGCGCCTGGCCGCGTTTTCTCCGGCAATGCGGCCGGAACAAACACTGAAACCAAAGGAATTGCCGCTCATCAGTGAGAAGTGATACGTGTCCCCTCCGGTGCCCCCTACTTCTACGCCAGCGACGTATAACCCGCGAATGGGATTCCCCTGGCTGTTTACAACCTGCATATTATGATTGGCTCTAATACCGCCATGGGTTACCAGAAGGTGAAGCTCGATTTTAATTGCATAATAAGGTGGGTTGCGCAAGGGCAAAAGGTATCTCTGGTCCTTACCGAATATATCGTCACGCCCCCTCTCGCAGCAGTTGTTGTAGTGTTCTACCGTAAGCCTCAGCGCTTGCGGGTCTACCTCAATCCCACCAGCGAGCTCGTCAAAAGACGACGCCATTATCACCGTACCTTTTTTAACAGCCGTTTTCAGCCCGTCGTCCAATACAGAAGGCCAACCATCACGCCCCATGGTCATCTGTTCAAAAGGACACAATGTGCCCTCCATGACCTCTTTCTTTATAGCCTCATCCAACAGTACATAACAGGTCCTGCCTGGCTGTCTAAAAACAGCGTTGGCAGTTTCGGAGAAGATATAAACTATCCCTTCATTTGCAAACCTTTCCCCGAGCTTGTTTATCCATATCGCTTTCGGATTCCTTTCCAAAGGCAAGATGGAGACCGGCCCGGCGCTCCTGGCTGACATTTCCAGTGATATGCAGTCTTCCAGCGCCCCGCCTACCTCTGTGATCATCCGAATTCCTTCTCCTTTATTTCTCACCCCTTGGAGAAGGAACTCATTCTCGTCATATGTAGGTAAGTATTTCTTTATTAATTCCGCGTTGCCTGCAAAGCCTCCCGTGGCCACAATCACGCTATTTGCCTTGATCCGTAACTCCCCACTATCATTTTCCGCTACTACGCCAACAACCGTACCCTCTTCGTCAGTAAGCAATTTCTTCCCCCTGGTCTTTAAGAGAACCTGCACGCCAAGGTCGTTACACGCCTTGCCAAGGGCTTGCATTACAACAGAACCAGTCCGCGCCGGTGGTTCTACGATGTGAAAGACCTCGGGTACCTGGTTGGGATAATGGTGAATAACATCTACAAACCTTACGCCTTTATCTTCCAGCCAGTGAACCGTTTCCGCCGATTTTTCCAGCAAGGCCCTTAGTACACGAGCGTTGCACCGCCAGTGGGCGTAGCTCATGGCTTGTCTAAAGATATCGTCAACCCGGGCGTCGATATCCTTGTTTTTTTGCAGGCGAGTGCCCGCGGCAAATATGCCCTGCGGGAACACGCCGTTACCGCCCGGTTTTTCGCGCGCTTCCAGGACAAGCACCCTGGCACCGAATTCAGCAGCGGTTACGGCAGCCGAAAGGCCGCCCGCCCCGCCGCCGACCACCACTACATCACTATGGAGTTCTTCGTTTCTTACCCTTTCAGCAATATTCATTAGTTCAGCCTCCTGTAAGTCTCGCTGCACTGCCAGCGTTATAAAGTAATACGCCCATGGTTTAGACGTATGTTAACAATTTATTTTCTTTTTCCTCGTAGGAAATCCTGCTTTACTTGTAAAAATGAACTGTACACATTTATGCGAACGTGGGGATGAGTACTTCTAACCCAGGCACCTGTTTAAAATGTTCTGCATTTAATGTGCATAAGGGTAAACTTCTCGCCAGGCAGATGCCGGCAATGAGGGTATCAGGCCTCCCGATTACTTTCCCGCCGGAGCGCAACTTATTTTCAATCATGGCTGCCGCCAGAGCTGCCTGGCCGTCAAAAGGTAGAATGGTAACTTGCTCAAAAAATTTAGCCAACAGTCTTTCCCTTTTACTGTTGGCAACAAGACCCACCTTGAGTTCAAAAACTGTTATAGCAGTTATAGTAAGCGTCCCATTTCTTAAAGCATGTTCGACCTGGCGGTTGTTTTTCTCTTTACCCTGGGAAACTCATCCAACCAATTTTTGCTCCACAAAGGGTTTATAGCAACGCCGCCCGTTTTTTCTTTTAGGGACGACCAACCCCTTTTCTTCCCAGCGACGCATGCGGTGGGAAGATATATCTAAGACCTGGATAACCATACCGATGGAATACACCGGCCTTCTTCGCTCCGCTTATACTTAATCTTACTAATATCATATTTGCTGGTTATAATAATGTCATTAAACTTATAATTAATTTTATAACTTTGTTGTTTAGATATAGTATGTAAAGTTTTCATAAAAAGCAAAGTAATACTTGATATTAGCTTATAAGATAACATAAAATCAATATATATGTTTTATATAACCGGACATTAAGTGAGGCGGTTGTAATGGCCGAACAAATGTTATATACCATTAGCGTAGTCGCAGATTTACTGGGCATCCAGCCGGGTACCCTGCGGGTCTGGGAAAGACATAAACTTATACAGCCCGCACGCAAAAACGGGCGACGCCTTTATTCCAATAATGACTTAATGCGGCTGCGCTTCATTCAAAAACTCATTGATAAGGGCTTCAATCTAAATTCCATCAAGCATTACCTTGCCTTTTATCCCTGCTGGCTATACGAAGACTGTCCGGCCTGCGCCCGTAAGACTGAACGCACAGGTTGCGCTAAGCCGTGCTGGAAAGAAGAAGGGACTTACTGCCAGATCTCCTTTGAAGATCCTTCCCTGTGTAAAACCTGCCCCCATAGGAAACAGGAAAAAAGGTAAGAGCAGCGGGGTAAAGGCCCCCGGTGAATAATGCTGGTGCCCGGGGAAAGAAAAGATGAAAGAATAACCCCTGGCATCTATTTCCACCAGGGGTTCCAAATTGAGAAACCGCTTTAGTTTTTTCCGGGGGTCAATAACAGCCGGTAGCCGCCGCCCACCTTTTCCACCTGGATCTGATAACCTCGGCTTCCTGCCAGGCGGCTCACGTTTTCCTTGGAAGTTTCGTTATCGGTCAATACTGCCAGAGGTTGGCCCGGGTTTTGTTCCATGGCCTTTTTCGTTTTAACTACGGGTATGGGACAGGAAAGGCCACGCACGTCAACTTCCACCATAAAAGCTCTCCTCCTTTTATCCTGAAGTTATTTGGTGCAAACGCCGCTCCAGGCGCAGAGATTTTCCTTAAAAACGGCCGGCAACTGGTCAATAATTGCGGCAACACCGGTAGCAGGCGTCGGGCGGGCCCTCTGTCCTGCCGCCCGGTTGGCTTTAGCGCTGATGCCGGCCGCCTGATCCGGTTCCAGCCCGGCATATGCAAATGCGGCGGCCATACCAGTGATGGTATCGCCCGTCCCGCCGATGCACTCCATCTCGGGGATATTAGGCTCATTGATCGTCTCGAGGATAATCCCGTCTCTGACTATATAATCGACGGCCCCTTTAACCAGGAGGCATTTGGCCGCTCCCCCGTAATCATAGGCGCTTTTAATCAGTTCGGGGACGCGGGCGCAGGCGTCCTCAAACAGGTGCCGTTTGATATATGCCGGGTGGACGGCGTCCGGGTCGGCCAGGAAGGCTATTTCACTGGGGTCCGGGGTGAAAAGATCAAAGTGCGGTGCTAACCCGGCCGCTTTGGCCGCGTACATGGAGCCGGCATCTGCAATCAACACCGGCCGGAGACGGCATTTTTCGACGGCGGTGTAGAACCTTTGCATCAAGGTCACGATGGGTTGACAATAATGAAGGGCTAAGACATCGGGCGCTAGTTCCCCTATATGTTCTATCAGATACTGATAAATCAGCCTGCTCCCTTTTCCCGTACCGATATCGCCTGCCAGCAAAACCCGGGGCGGTTCCAGCTCTAGGTGGGAAGTCGTGGCCAGGGCCGCGCTTACCAGGGCCATGGTTCCCTGGGTGCAGGGCAGGCTATGGCCGTCAACGCGCAGATTTCCTCCTTCCCTTTCCACCCGGCCATAGACCATGGGCATATCGGTTACCGGGACGGTTCCGGCAATAAGCATCACCCGGGCGCCGCCCCCTTCCAGATCGCTAACGCCTTTTCCAGGGCGCGGTCGAGCATCAGGGCACACAGGGTAC
The DNA here is from genome assembly GCF_024733845.1 of Neomoorella sulfitireducens. GTDB lineage: Bacteria > Bacillota > DSM-521 > Neomoorellales > Neomoorellaceae > Neomoorella > Neomoorella sulfitireducens. Next base: position 103,224 of record NZ_JANRHG010000004.1, on the reverse strand, counting down.
GGCCTTCGTCCCTGGGGCGGGGAGCGACATCGAGGCGGGTGCCCACCAGCCGCGTGTAAAGGTAGGGGATGTCAGGACAGCCGCCGCCGGAAATATTGACTATCACTCCCGTCTTTTTCTCAAAAACGAGTTTCATATTGCCCGCCTTTACCATGATGTGATCAGCAAACCGGGTTACTTTATCTACCTGCAGGGGTTCCATTTCTCCCTTCAGGGGATAAATACCTGTAAAGGCCACCCTGCCGGCAAGAGCCCTAGCCACCGCCGGCTGCTCGACCAGGTCGATTTCCAGGGCCAGGTCGCAGCCCTGGCGCATACCCGGCGGGGGAGCCACCAGCCTGCAATCGCAGCCGGCCTGCCGCAACACCTTTTCTCCTTTCATGGCTTCTTCCACCGTGGCGAAAATTACCAGACCCCTGGCGCCAGCAGGCAGCGACTGCGACGCCGCAGTTTTATTTTTCAACCAGCCTAAAACCATTGCATGCAACCCCGCCTATTACATTAATCCACACTTTCACGCATAAAGAGACCGACGGCGACGGCGAAAACCAGGCCGATTATCACGGCTACGGGGCCATAGGCGCTGGGTCCCTGGGGGCTGGAGGCGAGCTGGAAATTGTGGGCAAAGGCGGTCCCTGCCAGCATACCCATGATGGCCACCCCGGCGTCGGTATCGCCTTCACTGGCGAGGACCGTCTGTCTTAAGGGACAGCCGCCCATCAAGGTGGCGGTAAGCCCGGCCAGCGCCATTCCTAAAAAATTCCATAGTTGATTTGTCTGGGCCGCAGGCTGGCCCATAAAACCGATATGAATTTTCCCGATGATAGCGTTAACTAATAGTGCACCGACAAAAAACGCTGCGATACCGCTGAATAGGTAAGTATCCTTTACGAGGAAAAGATCGCGCCAGCCGCCGACGAAACACATCCGGGTCCTCTGGGCTAAAAAGCCGATAATCAAACCTGCTACCAGGGAAACTCCCAGCAGGGCATGGGCGGCGCCGGGGCCTTCTTTGCTGAAGAGAATAAATGCGGGCCTGAAAATAGCAAGGAGGAGCAGCCCCAGCATGAAAAGGGGCATCAACCAGCCGGCCGCCGTATAGGTGGGCTGCCAGCGACCCAGGTTAAAACCTTGCTTAAGAAAATAAATACCTGCCAGGGCGCCCGCCATTACCCCCGCCAGGCCGGCGACGGCGTTCAAGTCACCGCCGGCAAGGCGCAATACGACTCTTACCGGGCAGCCCAAAAACACCAGGGCCCCGATCATGAAAAAGGCGCCCAGAAAAAAACGTACCAGGGGCGCCGAACCGCCGCGGGCACGAAATTCACCGAAAATAAGGGCGGAAAGGAAGGCTCCCAAAGCGATGCCCATAATTTCCGGCCGCAAATACTGGACTGTCGCTGCCCGGTGCAGTCCCAGGGCGCCAGCAATGTCCCGGGTGAAACAGGCGATACAAAGGCCCATGTTGGCGGGATTGCCGAGGTAAGTCATAAAGGACGCCAGGGCCCCGCCGACCAGCCCCGCCACAATCATAAAGGTTTTGGGGGCTAAAACCCTGTTCATGTTATTAAAACACCTCCGGTTATATTGGGTTATATTGGTCACGTGTCTATAACAATTCTATTCTTCATAAAATATTCCTTCATATTTCGTATGATATTTTGTTATACCTTGAAACAAGGTATAACCCTTAAAAATAAAAGACGGTCCAGGGACCTTTTGAACAAGCTCCAAAGATTCCCTGAACCTTACGGCACCGCCAATCTATCCTCAAACCCTGACATCGATTTCAGTTAAAAAAGGCTGCAATTCTCGGGCGATTTTATTCAATGTCGCCTCAGGATAAGGAATTGCTTTCTGGAAATTACCATCCAGCAAAGTCCCGGTGGGACGGTACTGCTGGAGTACGTAACGCCGGGCCCCTGGTCTTGCGGCGGTCCTGGCCGCCCACGGCCTGGGCCGCTTTGTAAATGGCATTGATAAAGATCTACATAAAAGGAATTGCTAAAATTAATATAAAAATTTCCTGGGCATTTCTTGTAAAAAAGGGTATAATAGATGCGGTATTTAAGCGTAGGAAGGGAGGCCCATTTTTTTGTTACCCCGGGAAACATCGCGTTCACAGGAACCACAGCGTAAAGCCGATATTATCATAAAATTATCTGAATTTGAAGTCCCACCCATGCAGGATATCATGCTTGTCGGCAAAAGAGCGCCTATCGGTTCCGAAGCCGTCAGGCGGATGGTTGATGCGGTTTCGCCAGAACAATACGAGATAATCCGCATTGACCATGAAATTTTTGAAGCTGTAGTAGTAAAAAAATCGCTTTTAAAGCTACTACCCAAAGAAAAGCTTTTGCCGGTTGTAATCGACGAAGGAAACCGCATCGCCGACGACAACATGGTTGTTAAGGCCCAGATCAATATTGTCATCCAAATCAGCAGGACGGTGGATTTGTAGTGCTCACGGTAGAAAGTCTGGTAAACCAAAAGCTTTTTACAATCGAACCTACGGCCAGTGTCAGGCGGGCGGCATCCGTCATGGAATGTTATGGCATAGGTAGCCTCCCGGTAGTAGAAAAAGGGAAACTGGTAGGCATCGTTACTTCCAGGGATATAAGGGGGTCACATCCTAACCGGCTGGTCGCGGATGTCATGACCCGGGACGTAATTACTGTACCGCCCACAGTTTTCCTTACAGAAGCGCAAAAAATAATGAAAAAGTATAATATTGAGCGCCTGGTAGTTACCAATGAAAACGACGTTATCGGTATTGTAACCTATGCCCATATTATGTCGGAACTGAGTAAATACACCGATAGCCTTACAGGCTTAAATAAAGCCGAAATACTTTACATAAAGGCCCTGGAGTTGTTAAAAGAAGGACGGGAGATTGCGGTAATTTTTCTGGATATAGATAACTTCGGCTCCATTAATAAAAAGTACGGCCATACCTACGGCGACGACGTCCTGCGTCAGACTGCTTTAATTTTAAGTGGCTTAATCGACGGCAATAAGGATACTTTATGCCGCTACGGCGGGGACGAGTTTGCCGCCGTTGCCTCAAGACCGCTGGCCGAAGCCGAAAAGCTCGCCCGGCAAATGATCCTGGCCATTGCCAATAAAAATTGGCCTGACAAAATAAAGGTCACCATTTCTGCCGGAGTAGCCGGGGGGCGTTGCACCGAAATAAGTGCTACCGATAAAGACAGCAGTTACGTTGTCAAGAACCTGATCAATAAGGCCAGTCTAGCTTCAACTAAAGCCAAAAAACTAAAAAAAACGCTTGTAGTTATAGATATCTTAGCGTGTAAAGAAACTGCCGTCATGTAGCATATAAACCATCTTACACGGCAAAAACCGAACACAGCCATACCAGGTATATATCTAATCATTTAGATAATTGAGGGAGCGCGAGGAGCGGTTATTACCCTCAATTCATTGAGGAACGACGTCACGTTTGCATAAATATCCGCAAAGCTAACGCCATAGGGCTTCTGCTGCATTATCCGCTATTCTGATGGAGTTGTAATAGGGTGTGCCCTAAGTGGCAACTTTCTTTTTCCTGCATTAAACTCACGCGAGGTAATCATCTCAATGAATACTCCAGCCAGTTTTGGATCAAACTGAGTACCGGCGCACCGTTGGATTTCCTCCAGCGCTTCTTCGACTGTTTTCGCGCTGCAATACGGCCTGCCGGACGTCATGGCATCATAGGCATCAACAATTGCTAGAATCCGGCACTCCACCGGTATTTCTTCTTTTTTGAGACCCAAGGGGTAACCGGTACCGTCCCATTTTTCGTGATGCTTTAAAATTAAATCGGCAATCCCTGCCAGGTCCGGTGACGACAGGGCAATGCGATAGCCCTTTTCCGGATGCTGGCGCATCACTTCCCATTCTTTTTCTGTAAGGGGACCTTTTTTAAATAAAATGCTGTCCGGTATTCCTACTTTTCCCAGATCGTGGACCTGAGCCAACAGGGACAGATTGGCAAGCTGCTGCGCTGAAAGCCCGACCTTTTCTCCCAATTCCTGACATAACTTCTGCATACGCCTGGCATGTCCTTCAGTTATATAATCGCATTCTGATAGGGCGGTTAACAGCGTATTGACAATCTTACTCCGGGCACTGGCTCCCTGGTTGAGTTTTTCCTGGTACATCAGGTCATCGGCTATCTTATAAATTTCTTTCAGAGGTTGTCCCGGGGAATCGGCCGTTGCTATGCCGAAAGAAACGCTAAGGGGCAGTTGGGGATGGTCTCGATTATATCTATCGATATACAAACGGAGCCGTTTCATGATACTTTTGGCGGTCTTTTCGTCTGTGCGAGGAAGAAGGACGACAAACTCATCTCCTCCAACCCGCGCCAGAACATCCGTACTACGAAACGCTTTTTTTAGAACCCGGGCGCAGGCAGTCAAAAGCTCATCGCCTTTATCATGGCCCATAGTATCGTTAACAAGCTTCAGGCCGTTAACATCAGCAGCTATTATGGTAACGGGGTATTCAGAGCCAGCACTTAATCGCTTGAGTTCCTCTGTAAAATAAGTGCGGTTGTAAAGAGAGGTCAACTGATCATGCAGGCTTATATATTCTAGTTTCTGCTCAAATTTCTTCTTCTGGGTAACATCCATTATATTTCCCAGGGTCACACGCCTGCCATCGTGCCATATGGACGCCACTGTCTCCGCAATCCACTTTATTTCCCCTTGCCCGGTTACGATCCTGAACTCATAAGGTTCCGTAGCCTCGCCTTTCAGCATTTTAATAGCATTACTTCGTACCATTTCCCTGTCTTCCGGAATAACAATTTCCAATGATTTCCAGCCTATCAGTTCTTCATGACGATAACCCGATAGTTTTTCAAATTGCGGGTTTATAAGCTGGAATTTTCCTTCACTGACAATGTACATGCCTATAGGCGAGTTGGCGAACAAATTCCTTAATAATTCTTCCTCGCGTTTGCGTTCCGTTATATCTCGCACAGCAGCAAGTATTACATCTTTTTTCCTGAGGGATATTTTTTTTAAAAAAATCTCTACATCAAACACCGACCCGTCTCCGGGCCGCCTAGCTTTCCACTCGAACAGCACGCTTTCTCCTGAAATGGCTTTTTCCCATAATTTGGGCAACTGTTCTATCGGGCTGCCCGGCATCGAATAATCTTCATTTATGGATAAGTTTATGGCCTCTTCTTTTGAGTTTATCCGATACATTCGCAGCATTGTCTGGTTTACGTCAATAATTTTGCCGTCCGGCGTATGAATAAAAATGGCATCGTGAACGCTATTGAAAATTGCTCGGAACGCCTCTTCCGCCTGCATGCGCTCGGTAACATCCACACTAACTTCTACTATTCCTTCAATCAAGCCGTTTTCACCCTTTACAGGGTAGCCTCTAACAAAAAACTGCCGGTCCTTAAGGGTTGTTACAATACCTTCCTGCGGCGTTCCTGTCTCTAGGGCCTTGATTACCGGGCATTTTTCGCAGGGTTCGTCCCGGTGATGCAATGCCTCATAACAAAAACGGCCGTACAGCTCTTCTGGGCTCGCCCCGGCGTATTCTGTTGCGGCCCTGTTGGCCCACAAAATCCGGTTATCGGGGGTCTGAAAAACCAGGAGCTCAACTATGCTGTCTAAGATGACCTTCTTTTCCCGCTCGGAGTTCTTTATTTTTTCTTCAATTTGCTTGCGGGCGATTATATTCTCGATGCGACGTGCAAAAATGGTATAAAGCCTTTTCTCGCGATCAGTTATTTTTCCGGGCGGTTCTATATAAAGCAGGCCTTGCTCGCCGTTATGCATTAAATATACAAAGCTGTTTTCCCCGCCATTTTTAATCCTTTCCAGTACTTCTTCATCTTTTCGAAACCCCCACCGTTCTAAGCATTTATACCTCTCACCTTCGCGAAGTACTATGGCAAGGCGGCGTACACCAAAAAGCCTGGTCGCTTTTTCAATTATTTCTCGCATTAGATCTTCATAACGCTCCGGAAAGGATAACGTCACTACGTCATATAGAGTTAAAAGCTCAGAAATGTCAAAAGACAATCTCTACCACCCCGCGGTCTTCCCGGCAGAAAAAAGTTTTCCCGAGAGGCTAAGTTTTCGAACTCCTGCTGCTATGCTGGTGCACCTTGGTCTTGTTTCTCCCAGATCTCTTTAAGGGCAACTTCGGCATAGGTAAAAAGCTCCTCCCCGTCCTTTCCGTTGTCGGGATATACCGCAATCCCGTAGCTCCACGTCCCGGGCAGGAAACTCTCCAGTCTTGTCGTCACCACCTGAGCGCCTTCTTTTCCCGTATGTGGAAGAATCAACGCCAGCGTACTCTTGCTGAGCTCTATGACAGTATCTATCTCGCGCAGGCGCCGCCGCGCTTGCCTGGCGTATTCTCCAATCTTTCCCTTACCTAATCTTTCCGACCGGGCCAGAACCAGGGCTACCTTATGCCCGCCCCTACTCGCCCGGTTGAGTTCATTTCTGAGTACTTTATGCAGTACCTCAGCCGGGGTAGCTTCGCCCCAAGCGCCAGGACCTATCAATTTCTCTACGCGGCGAATTAACTCCTCTGTCGAATAGGGCTTGCAAAGGTATTCTACCGCCCCTAAATCTATAGCTTTTTTGACCGACGCGACGTTGCTTTCGACTGTTGATACCATGACCGGAACATAGCGGTACGCCGGCAGGTGTTTGAGGTTTTCCAACACAGCTAGCCCGTCCATTCCCGGAAGGTGAATATCGAGAATTACCAGATCGTATGGGTCCCGTTTGCCTCTGGCTTTAGCCAGAGCTTCCTGACCGCTGGCGGTTTCATCCACAAGGTAGCCCCTCTCCTCCAGTGTTCTCCTGGAGGAAAACCTGGTGAGGGTCGAATCTTCCACAAGAAGAATGCTTTTTTCTGGCAAGGATAACATAGTTTCCGGCCCTCCATTCGCGACTGTTTTAGGTCAGGCCACAACACCATTATAATTTGTCAGGACGAAAAATATCTGCCCTAAGTTCTACGTTAATCTTCGACACAAACAACCGGTTTCCTCCATGATCATCCTGTTTTACATAAAGTCAATAGAAATCTGCACACCCAGAAAACCTATCCCCTTGTATCGGCACCAGCCTTGACTTCCTGACATTGGTAAGTTAAAATAAGTCAAAACTAATAAGGGAGTGAGTTTTATGGCCAGTCTTAAAGGCACACGGACGGAAAAAAACCTGCTGACGGCCTTTGCCGGCGAGTCCCAGGCACGCAACCGCTATACATACTATGCTAGCCAGGCGAAAAAGGAAGGCTATGAGCAAATTGCCGCTATCTTTTTAGAAACTGCCGACAACGAAAAAGAACACGCCAAGCGTATCTTTAAGTTCCTGGAGGGCGGCGAAGTAGAAATTAGCGCCGCTTTCCCGGCCGGCACCATCGCAACTACTTCCTTGAACCTGGCCGCCAGCGCCGACGGGGAAAATTACGAACATACCACCATGTATCCCGAGTTTGCCCGTATAGCAGAGGAAGAAGGTTTCAAAGAAATAGCTTCCGTATTCCAGGCCATTGCCCGGGCTGAGATTGGACATGAAAAACGTTTTCGCGCCCTGCTGGCCAACATTGAAAAAAATCGCGTTTTTAAGCGGGAAGAAAAGGTGACCTGGCGTTGCCGCAACTGCGGTTATATTCATGAAGGCAATACCGCCCCGGAAGTATGCCCGGCTTGTGCCCATCCCCAGGCGTTCTTTGAATTGATAGCGGAGAATTATTAAGAAATATATGGGGGAGGGCTTTGAAGTCCTCCCCACCAAATATGCGTTCTGAGTTGAATTATTAAGTAGACGCCTTAAGACTAGATGTTTCCTATTATTGCTTAAAAATAGCAACTGAAAGGAAGAATTATAATTCAATGGGCCAGCAAATCACTATTGCAGAAGGTATTTACTGGGTGGGAGCCATCGACTGGAACATCCGCTATTTTCACGGCCCCGCCTTTTCCACCCACCGGGGTACTACATATAATGCCTACTATATTGTTGATGAAAAGACCGCCTTGGTGGATACCGTTTACGAGCCCTTTCAAGAGGAATTGATCGCCAAACTGAAGCAGATCCAGGACCCGGTTAAAATTAATTACCTGGTGGTCAACCATACCGAAAGCGACCACGCCGGCGCCTTCCCGGCCATAATGGACCTCTGCCCCGACGCCCACGTCCTCTGTACCCAGCGCGGTTACGAAAGCCTAAAGGATCATTATCCACATCTTGACTTCCAGTATACCATCGTCAAAACCGGAACCAGCATCAAACTTGGTAAACGTTCTCTGACATTTATTGAAGCACCCATGCTCCACTGGCCCGACAGCATGTTTACGTATGTTCCCGAAGATGCCCTGCTCATGCCCAATGATGCCTTTGGTCAGCATATCGCTACCAGCGTCCGGTTTGACGACCAAGTTGATATAGGAATAGTCATGGACGAAGCGGCCAAATACTATGCCAACATTCTCATGCCTTTCAGCAGCCTGATTACTAAAAAGCTGGAAGAAATCCAGAAGATGAACCTGGCCGTTAAGACTATTGCTCCCAGCCATGGCATTATCTGGCGTCGGGATCCCCAGAGGATCATAGAAGCCTATGCCCGCTGGGCTGAAGGTAAAGGTACGGCGAAGGCTGTTATTGCCTATGATACCATGTGGCTTAGTACGGAAAAAATGGCCCGCGCCCTTATGGACGGCCTGGTGGCAGGTGGATGCGAGGTCAAGCTCTTCAAGCTTTCCGTATCCGACCGCAACGATATCATCAAAGAAATCCTCGATGCCCGGGCCATCCTGGTAGGCTCACCGACAATCAACAACGACATCCTGCCGGTAGTTTCTCCCCTCCTGGATGACCTGGTAGGCTTAAGGCCGAAAAACAAGACCGGCCTGGCCTTCGGGGCCTACGGCTGGGGCGGCGGCGCCCAGAAAATCCTGGAGGAACGCCTTAAGGCCGCCAAAATCGAACTCTTTGTCGAACCCGGCCCCACGGTGAAATGGGTGCCTAAAGAGAGCCACCTGCAGCATTGCTATAACCTGGGCCAGGAAATTGCTTCCCGCATAACAAATTAAATTCCATACCCGCCAGACGTAATCGGAACTAATTATGGGGTTTGGTACCCCATAGGTGGCTGCTGCCGTAAATTATTAGCTGACCGGGAGGGATAATGATGGACCCCAAAGCCCTGCACACCATTTCTTACGGGCTCTATGTCGTCTCAGCTAAAACAGGCGCCCGCTTAAACGGCCAGGTTGCCAATACCGTCTTTCAGATTTCCTCGGCACCGCCGACGGTTGCCGTCAGCATCAACAAGCAAAACCTGACCCATGAATTTATTCAGTCCAGCCGGAACTTTGCCGTATCAGTCCTGGCCAAGGATGCACCCCTCGCTCTTATCGGCCGGTTCGGCTTCAAATCCGGCCGCGAAGTAGACAAGTTTGCCGGCTTAAACTATAAGTTAACCCGGGCGGGGCTGCCTTATCTGGCAGAACATACCCTGGCATACCTGGAAGCCGAAGTAAATCAGACGGTTGACGCCGGAACCCACAGCATATTTATCGGCACTTTAAAGGACGCCGCCGTCTTGCGCCAGGGTGATCCCATGACTTATGCCTATTACCATCAGGTAAAACGCGGCACGACCCCGAAAACGGCACCAACCTTTGCAGCCGCCGAAGCGGAAGCCGGGACGTCAGTCACTGCTCCCAGATACCGGTGCACTATCTGCAATTTTATCTATGACCCGGCCCAGGGTGATCCGGAACACGACATTGCTCCGGGTACACCCTTTGAGGACCTGCCGGACGAATGGACCTGCCCCATCTGCGGCGCCGGTAAAGAAGCCTTCGAGAAAATTTGATTACGCTCCCTGGATTAGCAAAAGCCATCTGTTCTTACGCAGATGGCTTTTTGGTACAAATAGTTCAGGCCGCAGGCCGGCCTGTAAACCGATTTAATTTGCCGAAGATCGTGTTAGCTACCAGCGACCCGGCAAAGAAGGCCGCTATGGTCACTAAAAAATATCTCTCCGATACTAACTCAAGACACCGGGACACACGACTTTTCGATCTCACCCCGTTATCTTACCGGCAAAACTTTTTGCCCTTTCCAGTAAGGGCCCGCGGTAATTTTCAACCTGGCCTTTGTCGCACAAGGCCGTCAGTTCCGGGTCCAGGGGCAAGGTTCCCAGCAAGGGAATACCGGCTTCTGCCACCGCTTCCGCAGCGCGACTGGGACCAAAGATATATATCTCCTTGCCGCATTCCGGGCAAACGGCATAGCTCATATTTTCAACCATGCCCAATATCTTAACGTTCATAATTCCAGCCATCTTTACAGCTTTACGGACCACCATCCGCGCCAGTTCCTGGGGTGAACTGACAATAATCAGGCCATCCAGGGGTAATGACTGGAGTACCGTCAGGGGGGCGTCTCCTGTCCCGGGAGGCAGATCTACCAGCAGATAATCCAGATCGCCCCAGATTACATCGGTCCAGAATTGCTTAACAGCCCCGCCGATTAAAGGACCCCGCCATATTACCGGGTCATCTTCATGGGGCAACAACAGGTTAAGGGACATAATGCGGGTACCACCGCTACTCTGAGGCGCGATTATGCCATTGACGGCGCTCTCCGGGGGACGACGAACTCCGAACATCCTGGGAATGCTGGGACCGGTAATGTCGGCATCAAGAATGCCTACCTCGTAACCATCTTGTTGCAGAGCTACCGCCAGCAGGGCCGTTACCGATGACTTACCGACGCCGCCTTTCCCGCTCATGATACCGACCACGTGTTTGATGTTGCTTAGTTCATGGGGTGGAATGAAGCCCGGTTTTTTGGCCTCGCAGGTTGTAGAGTTGCAGGTTTCCGGATTACAGGTTTCGCAAGCTTCTTTAGCCAATGTTTTTCACCTCGTAATAATTATAACTCTATACGGTCATATGTCAATATTTTAGATATCAATGTGTACCCCACAAGGGTGTTGCCTCGAGGATAATTCCGTCTTTTACTATATAATCGACGGCCCCTTTAACCAGGAGACACCTGGCCGCTCCCCCGTAAGAATAAGCCGTTTAATCAAGTCGGGCACGTGGGAGAAGGCGTCTCCGAACAGGTAACGGCTGATATAAGCCGGGTGGACAGCGTCCGGATCAGCCAGAAAGGCTATAATAAAAGTGGTCCAGGGACCTTTTGAACAAGCTCCAAAGGTTCCCTGAACCTTACGGCACCACCAATCTATCCTCAAACCCTGACATCGATTTCAGTTAAAAAAGGCTGCAATTCTCGGGCGATTTTATACAATGTCGCCTCAGGATAAGGAATTGCTTTCTGGAAACTGCCATCCACCAATGTCCCGGCGGGACGGTACTGCTGGAGTACGTAACGCCTGGCTCCGCAAAGCATTTGCCCTATGGCCGGGAAATCCTCCGCCAGCAAAAGGCTGGGAACCGCCGTAGTGCGAAATTCGTAAGAGACCCGGCTGTTTTTAATGAGGGCGATGCTTTCCTTGATGGGTTCCGGCTCGACCCTGGTACCGGTTAAAAGGCCGTACTTTTCCGGCGGTCCTTTTACGTCCATGGCCACGTAGTCCAAAAGGCCGGCGGCCAGCAACCCGGCCAGAATCCCCGGACGCGTGCCGTTGGTATCCAGCTTGACCTTGAAGCCGTGAGATTTCAAGGAGCGGATGAATGCCTCCAGTCCCGGTGCCAGGGTCGGCTCCCCGCCGGTTATACAAACGGCCTGCACCCAGGAGCTGCGCCGGAGCAACAACTCTAAAACCTCGCCGGGTTCGAGTGCCGGCAGGGTGTCAGGCCGTAACACCAGATCGGCATTGTGACACCAGGGACAGCGAAAATTGCAGCCGCCGTAAAAGACGGTGGTGCAGACCTCTCCGGGGAAATCCACCAGGCTAATTAACCGGATACCTCTAATGGTAATGGGGATCACTTCCTAAAAAAGATTTTCCTCCCTGCCTGTTTGCCCGTCCCGTCAGGCTACAGGACGGAAGCCTCGCCGCTCCCGGAACTCCTCCTGCTTCCCCTTGTTCCAGTTCTTTACCGGCCGGTAATAGCCGACGATCCGGCTCCAGACCTCCGTCTCACGGCCGCATTCCGGGCACGTCCACTGCTCGCCGGATAGATAGCCGTGCTCGGGGCAGATGCTGAAGGTAGGCGTAATGGTGAAATACGGCAGGCGGAAATTATGCATCACCGTCTGCAGGAAACGCCGGCAGGTTGCTGTATCAGTCACCCTTTCCCCCAGGTAGGCGTGGAAGACCGTGCCGCCGGTGTATTTCAACTGCAGCTCGTCCTGGTGCTCCAGGGCGGTAAAAACGTCGTCGGTGTAGCCGACCGGCAAGTGGGTGGAATTGGTATAGTACGGCTCGTCGCTCCCGGAAGTGATAATATCAGGATAAAAGCGCCTGTCCAGCCGGGCCAGGCGGTAAGAAGTACCTTCCGCCGGCGTGGCTTCCAGGTTGAAAAGCTGGCCGGTCTCTACCTGGTAGGTAGCCAGGACAGAGCGCATGAAGTCCAGTATTTCTAAAGCCAGGCCCCTTCCCTCGCGGGTGTCGATACCTTTCCCCAGGAAGTTCAAGAGGGCCTCATGCATGCCCACGATACCAATGGTATTAAAATGGTTCTCCCAGTACTTGCCGAAACGCTCCTTTACCCCGCGTAAATAGAACCGGGAATAGGGATAAAGCCCCTGCTCCGTCAGCTTCTCCAGGATGTTGCGTTTTAGGCGCAGGCTCTCTTTGGCCAGGTCCATCCTGCCCTTTAAGCCGCTGAAGAATTCTTCTTTAGTTGCGGAAAGGTAACCCAGGCGCGGCAAATTTATGGTCACCACGCCTATAGACCCCGTTAAGGGATTGGCGCCGAAAAGGCCGCCGCCGCGTTTCTTCAGTTCCCGGTTATCCAGGCGCAGGCGGCAGCACATGCTGCGGACGTCCTCGGGCTTTAAATCGGAGTTAATAAAGTTGGCGAAGTAGGGGATGCCGTATTTGGCCGTCATGGCCATGATCCTTTCTGCCACCGGGTTTTCCCAGGGAAAATCAGGCGTGATGTTGTACGTGGGTATGGGGAAGGTAAAAATGCGCCCCCGGGCATCTCCCTCCATCATCACTTCGCAGAAGGCCATATTCAGCCAGTCCATCTCCTGCTGGAAGTCGCCGTAGCATTCCCCGCGCCGCTCACCGCCGATGATCACCGGCTCGCTAGCTAAAACCTGGGGTACAACCACATCCATGGTCAGGTTGACAAAGGGCGTCTGGAAGCCCACCCTGGTGGGCACATTGAGGTTAAAGATAAACTCCTGCAGGGCCTGCTTTACTTCTCGATAGTCCAGGCCGTCGTAACGGATAAAGGGAGCTAGATAAGTATCAAAATTGGAAAAGGCCTGGGCGCCGGCGGCTTCTCCCTGCAGGGTATAAAAGAAATTGGCTATCTGCCCCAGGGCCGTACGAAAATGCCGGGGCGGCGCGCTTTCCACCTTTTGCCCCACGCCGGCAAAGCCGCTTTCCAGCAGATCGGCCAGGTCCCAGCCACAGCAATAGGGCGCCAGCAACCCCAGGTCGTGGATATGGATATCGCCCCTTTCATGGGCCTCGCGGATGGCCAGCGGGTAGACCTTTTCCAGCCAGTACCTGGAACTGACGGCAGCAATAATATGGTTGTTGAGGCCCTGGAGGGAATAATTCATGTTGCTGTTCTCATTAATCCGCCAGTCCTGGCCGTCAAGGTAGCCCTGGACCATTTCCTGCACGTTGACCAGGAGGTGGCGGAAATCCCGCCATTCCGCATGTTGTTGCCGGTAAAGGATATAGGCCTTGGCCGTCCGGGCATGGCCATTCTCAATCAATACTTTTTCCACCAGGTCCTGCACGTCTTCGACGGTAGGCAGCCTGTCGACAAATTTTTCCGCTAGAAGGGCCGTCACCTGGTTGGCCAGCCGGCTGGCCAGGCTGCGGTCCTGGCCCCCGACAGCCAGGGCCGCTTTGTAAATAGCATTGATAATCCTTTCCTCGTCAAAGTCTACTACCCGGCCGTCGCGCTTGATGATCTTCCTGGGTATCATGATAAAATTTTAATCTCCTTTCGCCTGCCTGAATTAAAAACCCCAACCACGCCTGCGTAGCTGGGGTAAATTCTCCCTTTACCTCACCTTCACCATGGCCGTGGTTTAACGGTGAAATCCCACGGGCAGGTCTCCTGGCTCGGGTTCAACGCTCCCTGCTGCCTTCCCGGGTTTAGACCCCAGTGGCTCCTCTAGCAGGTACTCCCCCTCACAGTGGCGGCACCGCGCCGGACTTGCACCGGCTTCCCTGGCACCCGCGAGAATCGTTTTCTGGTAATGTTCGACAAAGAAGAGGCAAATTCCTGCCTTTATAATTATCCCCCACTGGTCAATAACGGTTTTTATTCACCAGGGGCTATTTTTTCCTGTTGGAATTACTTTATTTCCCGGCTTCTATGGGGGCATGTATTACAAAGGGAGGGATCGTCAAAGGAGATCTGGCAGTAAGTCCCTTCCTCCTTCCAGCATGGCTTGGCGCACCCTATGCGTTCAGTCTTCCGGGAGCAGGCCGGGCAGTCCTCGTATAACCAGCAGGGATAAAAGGCCAGGTAGTGTTTGATGGAGTTTAAATTAAAGCCTTTATCGATGAGCTTTTGAATGAAGCGCAGCCGTTTCAAGTCATTATTTGAGTAAAGGCGCCGCCCGTTCTTGCGTGCGGGCTGGATGAGTTTATGCCTTTCCCAGACCCGCAGGGTGCCCGGCTGTATGCCCAGTAAATCAGCGACCACGCTGATGGTATATAACATTTGTTCAGGCATTAAAAGCCGCCTCGCTTAACAATCAGGTTATAAATTATTGGCAGCTTTATTTTACGTTAACTTATCATCCCAGATCAAGTATCGTTTTTCTCCTATTGAAAACATAATTTTGCTATATCTAAATAACTTTGTTGTAAGATTTTTTATATGTTTATTGACATGAGTTTGTTCAACAAATATGATATAAGTAAGTTCAATAGTAAGCGGGGCGAAGAAGGCCGGTGTATCCCATCGGTATGGTTATCCAGGTCTTAGATATTTCCCCCCAACGCCTGCGTCGCTGGGAACGAAAGGGACTGGTTGTTCCCACGAGGAAAAACGGCCGGCGTTGCTATTCGGAACTAGATTTACAGCGTTTAATGTTTATTAAACGCCTTCTTGAGGGCAAGCACTGCCGGCTCGCAAACCTCCCCAATTGCCTCGCCTTTTACCCTTGCTGGCAGGACGGCAAATGTATAAGCACCCCTCTAAAAGAGCCACATGAAGGGGCGCGTCCTTGCTGGCAAAAGAAAAACTGGTATTGTGGCTACCAGTTCCACCGGAAAGTATAGTCAGGGTTACAAGGCAAGGAAATATCCGTTTTTTAACTTCTAGCACCATTCATTAAATTTTATCCAGGAGTGTTGTTTATGTCCATTTTGCTGGCTGCAGAAGTGCCTGGCCCTGCAAAAATCTCCCGGGCCATGGGCGGGGCCAGCCTGCAGGCCTGCCTGGCCTGCGGCATGTGCACCGGCGGCTGCCCTACCGGTGACATCGGCACCCCCGTAGACCCCCGTAAAATGGTGCGCCTGCTCCTGCTGGGGATGGAAAACCGGCTCCTGGCGTCAGATATGATCTGGCTCTGCACCATGTGCGGCCGCTGTACAGTCTACTGCCCGGTGGGCGTGAATATGGGCGACCTGGTCCGGGCCATGCGGTCGGAACTGGCGGCAGCAGGCCGCGTCCCCGTAAACCTGCAGAAAGTGGTAGACCTGGCTCTAGAGTCTGGCAATAATATGGGGATCAGCCAGGAGGATTACCTCGACACCCTGGATTGGATGCAAGAAGAGCTCCAGGCGGAGTTCGGCAGTAAGGCGGAAATACCCGTTGATAAGAAGGACGCCAGGATATTGTACGTTATCAACCCGCGGGAAGCGAAGTTCTTCCCCCTCTCCATTCTAGCGGCGGCCAAAGTGTTCCATGCCGCCGGCGAAAGCTGGACCCTTTCCAGCCGCTACTGGGACGCGACCAACTACGCCCTTTTCTCCGGGGACGACAAAGCCGGCGCTATCCTGGTGCAGCGCCTGGCCGATGAGGTAGAACGTCTCGGCTGCCAGGAGCTGATCATGACCGAGTGCGGCCATGCCTTCCGCGCCATTCGCTGGGGGCCGGAGCAGTGGCTGGGGCACAAACTCTCCTTCAGCGTGCGCAGTATCGTCCAGCTCATGGCCGAATACCTGCAAGACGGCCGTATCCGCCTTGACCCCTCCCGCAACAGCGAACCGGTAACCTATCACGATCCCTGCAATCTAGGCCGCAAGGAGGGCATTTTTGAAGAACCGCGGCAGGTGCTGCAGGCGGCAGTCACCGATTTTCGCGAGATGACGCCGAACCGCGAGAATAACTACTGCTGCGGCGGCGGTGGCGGCCTGCTCTCTTTGAGCGAGTTTGGCCAGGAACGGATGGCTAAAGGAAGGGTGAAAATAAAACAGATCCAGCGCACGGGAGCAAAGATTATCGCCACTCCCTGCCATAACTGCGTTGACCAATTGAACGATTTGTGCCGTCATTATCACCTCGATGTTAAGGCGAAAAACATAGTTGAGCTGGTAGCCGACGCTCTCGTAATTAATGGCAAGGAGTGAGGTATTGATGGTTAAAAATGGTTCGTTGCCGGTAGCCGTACTGGGAGCAGGCATCGCCGGGGTCCAGGCGGCTCTAGACCTGGCCTGCCTCGGCTACCAGGTAATCCTGGTAGAACGCGCTGCCCGGCCGGGCGGCAAGCTGGCTATTTTACCCAAGACCTTTCCCACCAACGACTGCAGCGCCTGCGCTTTGACGCCCTGGAATGGTTTCTTCTGTATACGCTCCCCGCACTTTATCAGGCTGGCCGGGGAAGATAAAATCGTACTCTTGACCGGTGCTGAAGTTAAAAACTTAACCGGGAAAGCAGGCCATTTTTATCTCCATCTTAACCGGCAGGGCCGGGAAGAAACCATCAATGTGGCTGCCATCATCCTTTGTCCCGGTTATGAGGAATATTTACCTCCCAGTTTAAACGCCCGTTACGGTTATGGCCGTTATAGCGGTGTCTTGACGGGCCTGGAGCTGGAGCAACAGCTGGCTAACAGTGGGTACCCGCACCGTCCCCCGGGCAAAGAGCCGGTGCAACGGGTGGCTTTCATCCAGTGTGCCGGCTCCCGCGATCCCGCCAACGGAGTGGCTTACTGCTCGGCCGTCTGCTGTATGTATGCCCTGAAGGAGGCCCTGATGCTTTATGAGACCGCTGCTGCTTTGAAACTCCCTTTACCGCAAATAACCCTGTTTTACATGGACCTGCGTACCTACAGCAAAACTTACCAGGAATATCTGGAGAAGGCCCGGCGGGAATACGGGTTAAGGCTTGTTCGTTCCCGCATTCACAGCATTATCCAATCTCCAGGAGATCCCCTGCTGGTCATTCGCTATGCCCGGGAAAACGGCCAGATCAACGTCGAAGAATTTGACCTGGCAGTACTGGCTACCGGCTTGCGACCGCCGGATGGCGCCCGGGAACTGGCTGCCAGGCTGGGCATTAAGGTCGATACCTATGGTTTCTGCCAGTCCCCTGCCCTTTCTCCCTTGGCCACCACACGGGAAGGAGTATTTGTCGCCGGCTCCTTTAGCGGCCCCTGCGACGTAATCGATGCCGTCACCCAGGGCTCGGCCGCTGCCGCTGCCTGCGCTTCCTGGCTAAAAGAAGCAGGTTTACCCTCTTGGAGTTCCCTGCCCCCTAAAATACAATTGGTTTCACTTCCTGGCGGCAATAATATCCCACCGCGGACCGGCGTCTTTGTCTGCGGGTGTGACCAGCTGTCTGCCGGCCTGGATTTAAAGGAGCTGGAAAAATATAGCCGCTCTTTGCCCGGGGTTGCCTGGGTGGAAAGATTATCCCTTTGCGCCGGGGGGGCGGGCGAACAATTACGTCAGGCCATAAAGGAACATAGCTTAAACCGGATTGTAGTAGCTGCCTGCAGTGCGCGTGCTCTGGAACCCCTGGTAAAAACTTATCTGCGGCAGGCCGGCCTGCCGGGCAATGTAGCAAAGGTGGTTAATGTCCTGGATCATGCGGTCCGGATTTACAGCGGCCGGAAAGATCGCGCTACCAGAAAAGCCGGGGACCTGGTGCGGATGGCAGCGGCCAGGGCATTGACTGCTCCTGCCGGCATGGTGGAGGAATGGTCAATAACACCCGCCGCCCTGGTAATCGGGGGTGGGGTGGCCGGCATGGTTGCCGCCCTTACCCTGGCCGATCTAGATTTGGAAGTCCACCTGGTAGAAAAGGAGGGACGACTGGGTGGTAATGCCCTTCGCCTGCAGTACACCTTACAGGGCGCCGACGTTGAGGCATATCTGGCCAGGCTAAGCCAGCGTCTCAGCAAACACCCCCGCATCCATATCCACCTGAACGCTCAAGCCAGGACCATAACTGGCCGGCTGGGAAGTTTTACTACAGAGATAGAAGGCACAGGCGGGCGAAAGGAAAACATCCGGCACGGCGTAATTATTATTGCCACCGGTGCCGCAGAAAAGAAGCCGCGGCAGCACCTGTACGGCCAGCACCCGGCAGCAATTACCGGCCTGGAGTTAGAAGACCTGCTTAAGACCCGGAGCCGGCGGCTGGAGAGCCTGCAAAAGGTTGTCTTTATTCAATGCGTAGATTCCCGCGATGACTCTCATCCTTACTGCAGCCGGATCTGCTGCAGCGAAACTTTAAAAAATGCCCTGGAACTCAAGAAAATCAACCCAGAAGTTGATGTATACGTGCTCAACCGGGATATTATGACCTACGGCCTGCAGGAGCAGTGGTACGAGACCGCCCGCTCCCAGGGCATCCTGTTCCTGCGTTATAACCTGGAAGCGCCGCCGGAAGTAACGGTGCCCGCAAAGAAAGCAGGACCAGAGGGCAAAGTACAAGTCCGGGTTTACGATCCCATCCTGGGCGAAGAAATTGTCATTGATGCCGATCTCCTGGTGCTGGCGACCGGGATGGAGCCACGGGCGGAGAATTGGTGCCTGGCGTCTTTATGCCACATCCCCCTAGACGAGAATGGTTTCTTTGCTACCAGCCATCCCAAATTAAAAACTGTTGAGACGCCGGTGCCAGGCATCTTCACCTGCGGGCTGGCAGAAGGGCCTAAGAATTTCGAGGAAGCCATAGCATCAGCGCAGGCCACGGCCGCGAAGGCGGCCGCCCTCCTGGTGCAAGAGCGCCAAACCCTTCCCGGGCGGGTAGCCCTGGTAGAAGGCGCCTGCGCGGCCTGTCTTACCTGCGTGCGTGTTTGTCCCCATGGTGCCCCTGTAATTAAGGAACACCGTTCCTATATCGATCCCCTGCTCTGCCAGGGATGCGGCGCCTGCGTGGCGGCATGCCCGGCTCAAGCCATTACCCTTACAGGTTACAGTCATACTGAAATGGAAGCTGAACTCAAGGCCCTGCCAAAAGAGCAGGGGAAGGTGTTGCCTACCGTTATCTTCACCTGCAGCTACTGCGCTTATGCCAGCTTTGAAAATGCTGCTGGCCTGGACTGCCAGAATGACGTTTTTATATTGCAGGTACCGTGTTTAAGCCGGGTCGGCACCCTGGAGGTGCTTAAGGCCGTTGAAGCCGGCGCGCAGGAGATTTGGCTGGCGGGCTGCGTTGAAGGCCAGTGCCACTTCCGGCCGGCCAGGGCCTTCGGCAGCCGGCGCTCTGGACCCGACCCTATGCTTTGCCAGGAGCAGGCCTGGCGCCGTGTCAAGAAGATACTGGGTGAAATCGGGATTGACGAAGAAACGGTAAAGGTTCTGCGTCTCCCTCCACCAATGCCGGATAACGGTCGCCTGGCCAGTTGCCTTGGTTAAAAACCAGAAAGGGGTGCAGCCATGAAACAGACGGATGTGCTGGTTGTGGGCGGGGGTATTTGCGGGTATACGGCAGCGCTGGCTGCCAGGCGGTACTATGGCGGCAAAAAGATCACCCTGGTGCGTAAAGAAGTCCGGGCTTTAATTCCGTGGTGCCTTGCTTTCAATTGCGCTAAAGGTACGCTCTATAACAATGTCTTGCGGGACGACCGTCTTTATGATGAAAGAATTGAACTGGTAATCGATGAGGTGACAGCCATTGACCGCCAGGGCAAATGCGTCACCACCGCCTTTGCTGAGGATATTATTTATGATAAATTAATTCTAGCTACCGGTTCCCTCCCGGCAACGCCTTTTTTTAAAGGCGCCGACCTGCAAGGCGTGTTTGCCTTAAAAAAAGAGTTCCCCTACCTGGAAAACATTCGCGCTTCTCTGGCTTCTGCCAGGTCCCTGGTCATTGTGGGTGCCGGACCCGCCGGCATAGAGTTTGCCGAGGCATGCACCACCAACCGGCAGCTAAACGTCACCATGGTAGAACTTCTCCCCCACTGCCTGGCCTGGGCTTTTGACGATGAGTTTTGCACCCTGGTGGAGGAAAACCTCCGGCAGCGAGGTATCAACATTATAACCGCAACCGGAGCAGAAGAATTGCAGGGCCATAAACGGGTGGAACAGGTAAAACTCACCAACGGCCGGGTTTTACCAGCCGATACGGTGTTCCTCGCCACAGGTATCGTACCCAATATCGAACTGGCCCGGGAGGCAGGCCTGGCAACCCACGATCACGCTGGCATTGTCGTTGACGAATATATGCGTACTAGTGACGTAGATATCTTTGCCGTAGGCGATTGTGCCGCAAAGGGTAACCTTTCCGGGTCGGTGGGCGCTATAGCCAGGCGGGCTATAGAAGGCGGCCGCGAGGCCCGCGTGGCCGCCGCCAATCTCTTCGCCCTTAAGCGCACCAGGGAAACAGTTTTAGATAAATTCGCCGTCGCCATCGGCGATCATGCCTTTGGTGCCATCGGTCTCTTTCAAAATATGAACCTGGAAGCAGATAGAAAAATGCTAACTGTCGATATTACCCCCGGCGTGATAGCCGGAAATGTCACGGTAAAAGTGGCTTATGCCCGTGAAACCGGAGCGACTATCGGTGCTCAAGTACACGGTAAGCCCTTTGGCCTGGTACGGGAGATAATGGACCGCCTGGCAGATGCCATTCAACAACAGGCGCGTTTCGACGAGCTGGCCCTGGCCTGATAAGCCCCGGGTAAAAATCTACAACCCATAAAGCTTATAGCAGTTGGTACACGGCGGGGGAGGCGCCGGTACTTCCAGGTTATCCAGAAGAAAAGGGTTAGTCAGATACAGGCGGTGACGGAAGGGCTGTTTAAATTCCCGGGAGGTTTTATTTTTAATCACCCTGGTCAGGCCTTCAGTAATTTTGCCATAATTAAAAGGAGTAAAAGGCGCTTCCTGCCGGCAGAAGTAACGGGGTACCACGCCTTTATAGGGCAGCCCCAGGTAAACACAAGGGGCTACCTCGCCATGGCTATTGACAAAAATATATTTTAAGGGCCGGGCATCGCAGACCATGACATTGGGATTAAACTGCAGGGGATAAACTCTTAAAGAAAGACCCAGACGCCCAGCCTGCTCTTCGGCAGCCTGGACGGCAAGAAGATAGTCTTCAGGAACCACATCCCCAGAACAAGCAAACACTCTTAACTCTTCCATCTCCGGGGAAAGGGTAAAATCCAGGTTGGTGGCCACCACTTCATCGGCCCCGGCGCCTGCAGCTAATTCCACAAAGGCCGGTAGCTCATGTAGATTCCTCCTGGTCATAAGGTAGGAACAGATAATTTTGGGCAAAGGGCTGCCTCGCTTTTGTTTGATATCCGCCAGGCGGCTAATGTTACTCAGCAATCGTTTGAGGTTGGAGCCGGACCGTAACGCGGCGTGGGTAAAGGGGGTGCCCCCGGCTACAGAAAGCCCGAGGAGGTCGCTCTGCATCTCCACCAGCCGCTCCAGAACAGGGGGCCCCAGGAGGATGCCGTTGCTGGTGAAGCCCACCCGGCAGCCCTGTTCTTTCGCTACCTGCATCATGTCAAAAAGCCGTGGGTGCAGCAGGGGTTCGCCCCAGCCCTGGAAGTAGATCAAACTAACCTGGCGTAAATAAGGGGCAATATAGCGCGCGAAAAGTTCCCACGGGAAGTCGGCGCCATACCAGCCGTCTGGCAAAAGGGTGTGGGGACAAAAAGAACATTTCAGCTGGCAACGGCTGGTGACCTCCAGCTGAATGACCGGTATTTTCCGCCTTGGGAAAAGTCCCTGGAAAAAAGTTTTAAGGTTTGGCCATTTCATAAGCTATCATACTGCTTTCTTTTGTTCGGCTATCAAGCCCCTGGTGGTAAAGGTATTGTCCACAAGGCCTGCCGCGGGCGCCTTTCTCCAGCTCGCTTAAAGCACGGGTGTCGATGGCTTCCATCGCCTCCATTGCAACGGCCTCCTTTCCTTCGTTTATCCCCCCCGACCTCTTCATGCCTGATACCGCTTTCTTTTTCAAGGTACTCCGCCAGCCTGGCTAAAGTTAACGGGCTTACTACATGTTCAATCAAACAGGCATCCTTTTGGGCCGTCCTGGCATCGACGCCCAGGATTTCCACCAGGAAACGGTACAATAGCCGGTGGCGGCGTTGAATTTTGGCTGCCTCCTGCCTGCCTGCCGGGGTAAGTTCGATAGGCCCGTATCTTTCTTGCTTGACCAGCTTGAGATTGGCCAGGGTACTCATAGCCTGGGTGACACTCGCCTTAGCAATTCCATCTTAGCCGCAATATCGGTAACCCGGACAACGCCTTCTTTTTCGGCCAGCTCCAGGATGGCTTCCAGGTAATCCTGCATGGCAGGAGAAACAGTGAGTCGCTCGTCAAATTACCGCCTTCTTCAGGAAAGTAGTTAGTGATGCTTAACTTTGGATTTAATGATATTAAAATTCATTAACCCCCAATCCCCCATATCTTCCCCGCTTTTCCTTCACATCAACTCCGCTTTTGTGCTTATTTTCACGATTAAGTATAACTTAACCCCCATCTGCTAGCAAACCGCCTCCTATGCCTCATGTGAACCCGTGCAAGCAGCCTGCTGCATTTTTTCTCGGCCCTTTAACCTTTGTTCAAGGTTAAAGGGCTTTTTTAATATTAGTATCCGCATTCTTGCCAGCCAGGCGGCGGCAGCGCCATCTGGTCTTTGTTATTTCTTCCCAGAGAAGGGGCTCATTAATAAAAAGAAGCTCCCAGAGCCGCAAGGTGGGTTCCGGCAAGCTCCGCAGGCCATAGTAATCCTCCCGGAAAACCTCCTGCACTTTATGATATCCATAATATTTAAAGAGCCATAATATCTGCTCCCAGGTACCCCGAGCGAGGACAGTCTTTATGATTAAAGGGGCCTGGTTTTCCAGGTTAATGGTATTGGTATCATAGTTGCAGAAAAGAGAAGCCAAGTCATCTGGTAGTTTCATTGGACTTGTTCCCCATTCCCTATTTGACGCTTGAGAAAAGAGCGGACCTGTTCCTTAAAATAAGCTGTTATTGTTTCGATTTCAGGCCGGGGTTCTAGCACCATATTCAAGACAGCACCTTTATCCTCCAAATCCTGCGTATACACCAGTTGCTCTAAAAACAGGCGGCTGTCAAAAAGGGGTTCACCGTTTAACACGAATTTTTTACTGGCCCCGTCAATGAGACCTTCCAGGGTTATTACCCTCTGGGTTAACAAAAAATATAGATCAACATAATCCCGAAAGGTAGCTCGTCGTCCAAGGGCATAAGCTTTCATCAAAGCGATTTCTGCTGGGGAGGCCAGGTTTATTCCCTTCAAGGTCGGGCTGATAATTTCTCCATCGACAAGTTTATATAACAAAGGAAAAGGGTACGTCAAGAACGTTGCCTTAACCCCTTTTATTTCCCACATAGCCTGATCGACTTGTCTGGATACGAGTTGCAAGTCCGCGGTCATAAAAGTGTTCTTTAATTCCCGGTATAACTGGTTGAATTTAAGTTTTTCTTCTTTTCGTGACTGGAAAAAATCCAGGTCGAAGGAACGACGGTGCCATATTTGCAAAGCCAGGCCCGTACCCCCGGCCAGATAAAACTGCCTGGCAATTTTACTCGCAGCCAATACTTGTAAAACCGCCTTTGTCCTGTCACCCAAAATGTTTTCCCAGGCTGCAGTCATGGTAATACTCCTAAAAACTTTTAACATCAATATAGCATAAGTAACTATAAATTACCAGCCGTGAAACTCTACTAATAGTGTCAAGCAACTATAAAACTTTTTCGAAATAATCCCTAATATCTTGACGAGCATAACGGAGTGGCCGTTTGCCTTTACCCGCGGGTCTGACCCGGCGGACAGCGCTCCCTGTTTTCCCAGGGCGGAAATGTGGTAGGAGAGCGGCCTTCTACTTTGTTACATTGACTAGCTAGAACTTTGGGATATAATTATAGTAAGACATGACTTACTTTTGTGGAGGTGTAGTAAAATTGCAGGGTATGATAAAAGTATCCAGCAAAGGCCAGATTGTGTTGCCTGCTAAATTAAGGGAAAAAGCATGTATAAAAAAAGGTGATATTTTAATTATTAACCTGGTAGGTAATAAAGTTGTAATTGAACCGCTCAATAAAACCAAAAAGGATAATTGGCAGCAGATACTAGAAGAAACAGCAGGAATCTGGCCACATGTAGACGCAAATTATGTCGAGGAACTCCGTTTAGCTGCCCAAAAAAGATTGGAGGAAACCCTGTGAGGGTAATATTTGATACGAATATTTGCGTTGATCACCTGCGCGGTTTCAGGCCTGCTACCGATTATCTTTTCAGATGCCAGGACATGGAACGATGGATCAGTTCAATAACCGTTATGGAATTATATGCCGCGCAGCATATTACAGTTGAACAGCAAGAGAAAATGGCCCGGCTGTTCGATGGCTTAAATGGGATAGTTGAAGTTGACATGGATATAGCCAGAAAAGCCGGGGAGTTCCTGGGAAAATACAGAAAAGATCCCGGATTAAATCCTATAGACGCTCTTATAGCGGCAACAGCATTACATCTGGACGCTGTTCTCGCCACAAGGAATAAAAAGCATTTTGATTTTATCCCTGGAATTGTTGTTGACTGTCCTTATTAAAACCCTAGCACAACCCGGGATAGCCGCAGCGAGCGCGCGGGCAATCATTCCTTCACAAGCCCGTCATCCGCTCATATAGCTTTACTCCTGCCCGCTCAAAAACGGCCAGGGAAGTCACGGCGATCAGGATCAGAATGGCCGTCGAAGCCATCAAAGCATCCATATCGCCGGTAGCCATATTTAAATAGATGGAAATAGGCAGGGTTTCCGTTTTGAACCTGGTAGCGCCGGCCAGCATGAGCACCGCCCCAAACTCTCCCAGGGCCTTACCCCAGGTGAGAATTAGCCCGGCGAGGATATTATTACGGATTAACGGCAAAGTTACCTTAAAAAATGCCCCCGCCTGGGTATAACCCAGGGTCCGGGCCACATATTCCAGGCGGACATCTACGTTTTCTATGGCCGCCTTGAGTACGGTTATTAAAGAAGGTAGATTAACAAAAAACTGGGCCAGGATGATTCCCGGTACGGTAAAAACAAAGCGCAAGCCCAACCTGGCCAGGGTTTCACCAATAGTAGTGGTGCCAAAGAGTAAGAGCAGGCAAACGCCGGAGACAATGGGCGGTAGGGTTAAGGGAATACGGATGATATTTACCATCCAGCTTTGACCTAGCAGGTTGTAGCGGGCCAGGGTGTTGGCTACCGGCACGGCTACCAGCAGGCAGGCGGCCGTGGAAATTATGGAGGTTATCAAGCTGAGCCTGACTGCAAAAATCAGCTCCGGCGATTTTAAAGAAGCAGGAATATATGGGATCCCCTTGACAAGTACGGTCCCAACGGCAGCTATAATAAAAACCAGGACCAGAAAGGTTATTAACATATTTGTTATTTTAAAAAATTTTATTCCCAAAGTGGTCCCTCCCATACAACCTTACCGGTTGACCTGTTTATAACCCCATTTTTGCCAGATCTGGTGGGCGTCCGCCGAAGTAAAAAAATCAGCAAGTCGTTGGGCTAGTTCTTTTTCTTCGGAACATTCGAGGACTGCCACCGGCACGGTTTTAACATAATCCATCAGTTCGGGTATTGTTACCATCTCGAGCTTATCTTTTACACCTTGGTAATTTTCTTCCCAGATGATGGCGGCATCGGCCTGGCCGGTGCTTAGATACACCACCAACTCGTTTGCCGTCGGCGTCCTTACTACCACATTTTTATTGACTGCCTCTAACAAGCCCTTCTCCTGCAAAAGCTGGTCGGCTAGCTTGCCGATGGGAACAGCCTGTGGATCACCGAGGGCAACCCTTACCCCCGGCCGACCCAGGTCCGTTAATTGGCGGATGCCGGCTGGATTCCCTTGTGGAACAGCCAGGACGGGGATGTGATAAACGACATTCTTTACCCAGGCTACCAGGTCTTTCTCTTTCACAGGTTTTAATTCCGCTATATCCCCCGGCAGGTAAACGTCCCCCTGCTTGGTTAATATAATCTGGTTGTTGAGCTGGGCGGCACCGCTAAAGGTATAATTAATTTTTATGCCGGTTTGGGCTTGAAAAGCGGCACCAATCTCCTCGACCGGATTTTTGAGGCCGGCGCCGCTATAGATTAAAAGGGAATGCCCGGCCGTTTTACCCGCCGGGTCCTGGCTTTTCCCACAGCCCGCCAGCACCAGTAACCCCGATAACAGCAAGCCTAATAATAAGCGTACGGGTTTTACAAACACCATTGTCGTCCTCCTCAACGTTGAAATTTAATGCCCGAAAGAACAATACTGCTCGTAACCTGCTAGGCGAGCAATACCGCTGATGGTAACCCCATAAAAGACAACAGGTTTCCGGCCCACTACCCCAGATAAGGTGTCATTGACGGCTGTAGTCCCGGTGGCTAAGACCAAATCGCTCCATTCAATGATTTCCGGTGTGCGGCTGGCGTCTTCTATCAAAACACCGTCTTTACGCCGGCCGACATTGTCGGGATCAAGATCGGTCACCCGGATTGGAAAATGGGCAGCCAGGGCCGCCACCATGGCCGGCTGCAGGCCGATAAAGGCAATCCGGGGGTTTCCGAAACGCTCCCGGACGTATTCTACCAGGCAGGTGGCGCACCGGCCTGGTTCCTGATCGCGGCAGTGGATGGTCCTGTCTACCAGTTTCAGCTGTCGCATAACGGCATTCAAGGTGGCGATAAATATAGCCCGTTCGTAATTATTACGTAACGGCAGGGTCAAAACTTCCTTCAGGGTGCCCCGGTAATTCCCAGGCATATCGGTATACGCCTGCCCGCAGGCATCCAAAAAAGTAGCCTGGATCATAGTTTCCTTGCCCTTCAAAAGGGGAAAGTCCCGGCGTTCCGGCCGGCCGATGGCTTCCTCGGGAGTCAGGGGCCGGGCGCTTACCACCTTGATCTCTTCCTCGCCGCTAAGGTGCCTGCTTTCTACCAACCGGCGAAATTTTTCCCTTATGCCTTCTAAAAACTGCACTAAGCCTTCTCCTTTCCTGTTTAATATAATGTACACCAAATTAAAAACCCCGTCTCTACCACGGAGCGGGGTTTAACTCTGAAAAGGCTATAGCTCTCTCTAATGGCCAACCCCCTCCTTTTCGAAACCAGGAAGGCATACCAGTTTCCCGGTACACCCCGTGGACCAGCGGTCCAGGCCAACCTGCCATAGGTTTCTCCTTTAGGCCGGAAAGCTCGGAGGAAAAAAGTTATCTACATATGTTCTTTTATATTGTATTCGCTTTTTATGGGCTAATTCCTGCTGATAGTTTCCGGAAATTTCTTCTCCGTACAACAAAACTCACGTTTTCTGCTGGGCCGGGCGGCAAGTCTTCACGGACATTTTTGCTACTAGATAGTTTAGTAGTTTCGCCTGTTTTTTAGACGCCATATTTTTATTCTAGTTATCCGGGTCCGTTATGCCCGGTCGCAGGATCCACCACCTGCCCAGGAAAGCCAGCATGCCTGCCACGCCGCCGAAATAGAAAGGTGCCTGGGGACCGAAAGTATCCCACAAAAAGCCGGCCAGTATGGAAGCCGGCAGGAGGAGGATAAACCATTTCCGTGGAAATATCAGTCAGCAGGCTGGTGAGGCCGTTGATAAGGATGTTTAACATCTTCTTTCACTTCTCAATAAAGGAGGCGCTTGATGGTGACTGCCTTCTTGTTGTACCATCATCTTGAAGACATTCTTTTTTTTGGATTCTCTTGACAGTATCCAATTAGATTCGGAAAGGGTGTCTTCTTTCTTTTTTCTGCAAAAAAATTTTCGGCTTCTTTTTTAAGAAAGTAACTTATATCAGGGGTTTAAAACTTGGATGCCAGTGGTACTTGCTAGTTAAAGGATAATAATATTACCTTTGTCTAAGGAGATGTCGAAGAGATGGAACTTTACAAGCTCAGTATTATTCAATTTTCACCGGAAAGAACATACCTCGCCAAAAATCTGGAGAGCATGAAAAGGTATTTGTCTATGGTCCCGGTTGATACCCATATCATTTTATTGCCCGAAGCCTGGCTGGGAACCCGGATTCTAACATGGGAGGAGTACTACGATAATGTACTCGCTTTACATGCAGTGCTTCAGTGTCCGGACGCCCTGCTAGTAGCCGGAGCGCAATACGTTCAGGTGGGGCAAATGGTATACTCCCTGGGTATCGCCTGGAGCAACTATCTAAATAAACCTTTGATCTTCGAAAAAATCTTCCCTTCTCACGCCGTTGGCGAAAGACTTCATATCGCTTCCGGCAGCAACCTGCCAGTCTTCGACCATCTAGGCCTCCGGCTTGGGGTCATAATATGTGTAGATCTTTTTTACCCTGAGTTGGTCCGCAGCTTGGCCCTACGCGGCGCCTCTTTAATTCTCAACCCGGCCAGTATCCCGGCCAATAGGGCGCGCTTGTGGCAAAGCATAGGTATTACCAGGGCCAGTGAGAACACGGTGTTTCTAGCTATGACCAACAACACCAATGTACACTACCGGGACGGGAGAAAAGTAGAAGGACAGAGCTTTTTTGCCTATCCTGACGGGCAGACACTCCTAACCTGTGGCCAGGAACCGGGAGTGTATTCCTTCACCTTTAGCCCGTCCCTGATTGAACAACTGCGGCAAAGGTGGCCTTACATAGAAGACATAAAAAATAATGCCAAGAAACTTCTGGACTTTTACTCCGTGTAATCGTCTCTTTGAATTTGAGGATTACATGCCACTTGGTAAATAGCTTCTGCCGCGGGGTGTTCGTGAGACAATTCCGGGAAGGCTTGAGTAACGCCCTACGCTGAGACGTGAAACACTCCTTGTTTTAGTGCCTATAATTGCTCCAGTAGTTGCCACAATTAGGATCGCCTATATTGCCACTACCATCCGCTTAAATTGGAGCTTTTTAAATCCCTGGCGGATCAACCCGGAGTGGGCGCAACCCAAAAGCACCAGCGGCCCTTCTCTGATGGTAATGAAGGGTACGACATTTATTCCTGTACCAATTAAAATCGGCAACAAATACCGGCAATTTTTTCCCTGTAGCAGGAAAAATGGCTCTTTAAGGCGAATCTTTCCAGGAAGATGCGATATATAAAATAAAAAGGCTTTCCTTCTTGGAAAGGAGCAATTGTATGGCACAGGATTGTATAACCTTTAAAGGAACCCGCGGCGGCCTGCTGATTTTACTGGATGCCAGCCGGGATTTTAATGAACTGCGAGCCAACCTAGCCGCTAAATTCGCCGCCGCCCGGGGCTTCTTTAAAGGTGCCTCCTTTGCCCTGGTCCCCACCTCCCCTTTAAGCAGCCACGAAACTGCCGAACTGGAAGCCATTTGCCGGGAATACGGCCTTGTCCCGGGAAACAATATAACTTTACCGGCGCGATATCGTTCCTCCAAAAAGTACGGGAATGCAACTTCGTCCGCGGTATTAAAAAACAACTTTGACGATGCTATGCCTGCTCCTGCCTTAGCTGAAACAACAGGACTTCCTACCTTGCTAGAAGAGGTCAATCTTCGTAACGGCCGGGAACTGATCTATAATGGCCATGTTGTGCTGGTTGGCAACGTCCATCAAGGGGCGACCATCAAAGCAAGCGGCAATATCCTGGTTATGGGCACGCTCCTCGGCAGTGCCCATGCCGGCGTCGCTGACAATAGAAAAGCCGTCATTGTCGCCTATCGCATGACCCCGGAACAACTCAGTATCGCCGGTGTAATCGCCCGCTCTCCGGAGCAAAATACAAGGCGGCCCTATCCCGAGATAGCCCGCCTTGCCGGTAATAAAATTATCGTTGAACCGTATTTAAATTTAAGCCGTAAAACCTCCTGAACCTGAACTTACCTGTTTTCCAGGTCTTCCGGCTGCATGGTATAAGATGGAACCATAGTAGGTGTGAAATTATTAAAGGGCGCGATGGGGTAAAGCTGGCCGTGCCCCATAAGCAGGCTCTCCATATTTTCAACTATTATCTCCAGAAAATTATAAGGTGTCGCGAAGACCAGTTCATCCTTCTGGGTCCCCCCGAAGGTGCGGTCGCCGTTGCAAGGAAAACCGATGATAGGCTTTTGTTCTTTCAGGGCAAAGGCGATGGATGAACAGAGGGCCGCTTCGGCCACCGTATCGGCCTTGATCGGTTCCCCGGTTTCATGGAGACAGCAATGGATCAGGCGCATTGCTTGCGCCGGGTTGGCATATATGACCACTACATCGGGATCTTCTTTGGTAAAACCTTCTACAGGGGCTACAAGAATCCCATCGTAAATTTTCCCTGCATCTCCCAGCTTATAAGTATTGGCCATAAAACGCCGGCCGGCTTCGAGATCGGCTACATAGCGGCCTAGAGGAGCCTTGCCGCTGGTAAAGCGCTCCGGAGTCTTGATGAGGCCGGTGCAGGCCGCGCCGATGGCGCAGATCATGAGGTCCGGCGTCCCGGAACCGGCCCGGCCCTGGTAGCGGGCCGCAGCCACCAGCTGGCAGATGTTAATCTTCCAGTTGTACGGCCGCCGGGGCAGGTCTTTCCGGTCTTTATAAAGCTTTACCCCCACTAAACCCGTATCCAGGCGCAGGACTTCTGTCAGCCTTTTAACCATTGTCGTTTTATCCAAGGCCATACTTTTCTCCTCCCTTTTTATTTTGCCGGTATACTCCCTTTTTTCAAACAGGACGTTACAATACCCGGCTCTGGCCCCTGTAGACCAGGCCGCGGACAACGTCAACAGTTACAGTCATACCGTCGGCCAGCTTCCGGGTTGCCTCTTTAGCCCCCACCACGACCGGGATACCCAGGCTGAAGCCGTTTACGGCTGCATGGGAGGTCAGGCCCTCAGCTTCAGTAATAATGGCTGTCGCCCTTTCCATAGCCGGCAGGAATTCGGGGCTCGTTTCGGCCGTAACTATGATATCACCCTCCCGGACCCTGTCCAGCGCTTCGGCCGCCGTCTTTACCACGCGTGCCGTACCACTTGTTACCTCCTTGCCTATCCCCTGCCCCCTTACCAGCACTTCGCCTACAATGTGTACTTTGAGCAAATTGGTCGTGCCGGGCACCCCTGCGGGCACACCGGCGGTAATGACTACCAGATCGCCCTGTTTGACCCGGCCTGAAAGTATAGCTGCCGCCACCGCCGCGTTGACCATTTCATCGGTACCACCGGTGGACTCGACGAGCAAAGGCTCGACACCCCAGACGAGGCAGAGCTGGTTTAAAACCCTTTCATCCGGGCTGGTAGCCAGGATGGGAGCCTGGGGACGGTACTTGGCCACTCGCCGGGCCGTGGAGCCAGAAGCCGTCGGGGTGATGATGGCCGCCGCGCCCAGCTCTAAGGCGATGGTACAGCTGGCATGGCTGATGGCATCGGTAGCCGTCCGTTCGGCTGCCAGCCCTTTTTTCAGCAAAAGGTCATGGTAAGGTAATTCTTTTTCCGCCCGTCGGGCAATGCGGGCCATGGTGGCCACTGCCTCGACCGGATAGCGACCCATGGCCGTTTCCCCGGACAGCATAATGGCATCCGTGCCGTCAAAAATGGCGTTAGCCACATCGCTTGCTTCGGCCCTGGTGGGACGCGGGTTATGGATCATAGATTCCAGCATCTGGGTGGCCGTAATTACCGGCTTGCCGGCGAGGTTACAGGCCTCAATAATCCTTTTCTGAACCAGGGGTACTTCTTCGACCGGGATTTCTACTCCCAGATCCCCCCGGGCCACCATGATCCCGTCGGCCACCTGGAGTATTTCCTCCAGGTTGTTGACGCCGGCCCGGTTTTCAATCTTGGCGATAAGGGCCACCCTGGCGTCGCGCTTTTCCAGCTCTTTGCGTGCCGCCAGGACGTCGGTAGCCGTACGGACAAAGGAAAGGGCGATAAAATCTATCCCTTGCTCCAGCCCGAACTCCAGGTCTTTAATGTCCTGTTCCGTCAGGGCCGGCAGGGTTATCTCGGCTCCGGGAACGTTAACACCCTTATGGCTGGAAATAACATCACCATGGCGAACCTGGCAGCGAATTTCGGTAGTGGTGGTATCCAGCACTTCCAGCTCAATTAAACCATCATCCAACAGTATTATCTGGCCTGGCTGTACGTCCCCGGGCAGGCCGGCAAAATTGACCGGCAGGCGATGGGCATTACCGACGATTGCTTCTGTAGTCAGGATGACTTCGTCCCCGTCCTTCAAGACTACTTCGCCCTGGATCTCCCCCAGGCGGATTTCCGGGCCTTTGTTGTCCAGGAGAAGGGCCACCCGGACACCCAATTCCGCTGCCGCCCGGCGGACGGCAGCCATACGCGCGCCGTGCTCGGCATGACTGCCGTGGGAAAAATTGAACCGGGCCACATTCATGCCCGCCCGGATCATTTCTTTGATAATATCAACCCGGGAACTCGCCGGGCCCAGGGTACATACTATTTTGGTGTGGCGCATGGTTGCCTCCTTAACTTCCCTACAAAGCGAGTACTTCGGCCAGGCGGTATAAATCAGGATTGATGGGCTTTCTTTCCTGGAGAATTGCTTCCAAATCCCGGTTGACCAGTTCATTGGCGGCGACTCCCACCATCCGGCTGCCCGCCCCCGCAGCCAGCAGTTCTACGGCATAGGCGCCCAGGCGGCTGGCCAGCAGGCAGTCAAAGGCCGTTGGTGCCCCCCCTCGCTGGATATGGCCGAGAATTGTCACCCGGCTTTCCAAATTGGTGCGCTTGCCGATTTCCCGGCTGACTTCGAGGGCACTGCCCACACCCTCAGCCACCACAATAATACTGTGAAGCTTCCCGCGGTGGCGGCCCCGCTCAAGGCGTTCCACCACCCGGTCATAATCAACGGGATACTCCGGGATAAGGATGGACTCGGCACCACCGGCAATACCGGCTGCCAGGGCAATCTGGCCTGAATTACGCCCCATAACTTCGATGATAAAAATCCGCTCGTGAGACGTCGCCGTATCACGGATACGATTGATGGCTTCCACGGCCGTATTTACCGCCGTATCAAAGCCGATGGTATAGTCGGTACCTGCTATGTCGTTATCAATTGTACCGGGAATACCTACTACCGGTATTCCTTTTTTAGCCAGGTGGACGGCACCATGAAATGACCCATCACCGCCGATAACCACCAGACCTTCAATGCCTTCCCGCCTGAGGTTGTCCACGGCTATAGCCCGGCCGGCTTCCGTGCGAAATTCCTCCGACCGGGCCGTCAGCAAAATAGTACCGCCCCGGTGGATAATATCAGCGACCGAACCCGTATTAAGGCGGCGAAAGTCGCCCTGGATTAACCCGGCGTAACCCCGGGAGATACCGATTACTTCCATGTCCAGGGCGACAGCCTGGCGTACTACCGCCCTGATGGCCGCATTCATTCCCGGGGCATCACCGCCGCTGGTCAGGACTCCTATGGTCCGCAACAAGTTCCCTCCTCAAAATTTCAAGGTTCCTGGCGGGAATTAAATTATAGTCCCCTCAGTTTTGTTACCGTACCAGGGCCGTATTCAATATTTCATTGGCTTCTTCGGCTTCTGATTCGGGGACCAGGAGCTCGTATCCCGACAGGTCTTCCATCTGGCAGGAGCCAATCGGCCGTAAGTTTACCATAATACCTTCCCCGGTCAATATCTCTTTCAGGCGCAAGGCCTGTTTGTGGTTGGACGCAATGTAGATCACCGTCCACATACCGCTCACTCCCCCGCCTCTAAACTCCCGTATTTTGTGAGCACCAGCGCCCGGCCGCGGATTTTCATAGCAGAGGTATGCTCGGTAAACTGGGCAATCATGATTTCCCCTTTATCTAGTTTTTCGGAGTGGTGAAACCTGGTGTCTTTACCCCGTGTCAAGCCAATGATGGTTACCCCATTCTCCAGGGCTTTAATGGCAATAAAATCGGCAGCAGTAACATTGTCCCTAACCTCCATTTATAACCTTCACCTCCTTTATAAAAATCCGTAGCGCTGTAATAAAGCACGCTCTACTCCCGGCGGCACCAGGCCGCGAATACATCCACCCAGGGAAGCTACCTGGCGAATAATACTCGAACTAATAAAGGAGTATTCGGTAGCCGTCATTAGAAATACAGTCTCCAGGTCGCCCGCCAGTTTTTTATTCATAATGGACATCTGGAATTCATATTCAAAGTCGGAAACAGCCCTCAAACCCCTGATAACGGCCACGGCCCCTTCCCTGCGAGCAAAATCAACCAGCAACCCGGAAAAGGGTTTTACTGTAACCGTAGGCCATTCTGTAATTACTTCTTTTATTAATTTTACCCTTTCATCCAGGGAAAATAGGGGTTCTTTATAATTATCGGCAGCAACGCCTACAATCACCCGGTCAAAAATCCCGACAGCCCGCCGTATGATATCCAGGTGCCCGTTGGTAATCGGATCAAAGGTACCCGGGTATACAGCCACCCTCAACAGCTATCACCCCCTTACCCTTTTTAGCTAATTCCACTCCTTAGTTGATATTCCTGCTTAAGAGACTTTAATTTATCATTTTTTCCGGTACCAGTTTTACTTTATCTTGCCCACCAAGCAGGCGGGCCAAACTTGCCAGCAGGGCCGGGACGGGGTCAACCCACAACCGCGGGTGAAGAATAAAAGTGCGCCCCTCATCGCTCAAATGCAGGTACACCGGGCAGTCGCCAGGAAAAGCCGTTAAAATATCCTGGATTGCCATCCCCTGTTCTTTTCCCGTCAACTTTAAGTAAAGGCACCTGCCAGGCGTGTCACCAGCAGTTTTCCCGGTGCCGGTAAAGACGGACGCCGCCAGTGTTTTCTCCCCGTTGGCCCGTTCCCGGCTCACCCCTCCGGTCACTGTTCCCCCTTCCCCGGGAGTTACCACTACCGGCTTTACCTGCTCGGCCAGGACCTGGACCCCTTCCTCCTGTTTATCAGTACGGCCATAAATAATTACCGCCCGGTCGGTGGTTAGCCATGTGCGGCACTGGCCGTAGACCCGGGGGAAAAGGACGACTTCCATCCGGCCGCTGAAATCCTCAAGGGTAAGAATGGCCATGGTTTCACCCTTGCGGGTGACCAGACGGCGCAAACTGTTTACCACGCCCCCCAGGACAACCTGGCTACCAGCGGGTATTTCGGCGAGATCGGCCAGGGTATGGGAAACGACCTGGCGCATTGCTTCTGTATAGGGTTCTAAGGGGTGGCCACTCAAATAGAAACCCAGGAGTTCCTTTTCCATGGCCAGTATATCGACCCGGGGAAAATCAGGCAGATCAGGCAGGGGCGGCTCGTCAACTTCTTCCGGCACCATATCCAGTAAAGATATCTGGCCGTTGCGGAGTTCCTCCTGGCGCTGGGCCGCAAGTTCAAAGCAGGCATCCAGGACGGCCAGGAGCTGTCGCCGGTTAGGGTGCAGGGAATTAAAGGCGCCGCAGCGGATGAGGCTCTCAACCACCCTTTTATTGGCAAGCCTCGCGTCCACCCGGCGACAAAAGTCCAGGAGAGAAGTAAAGGGACCCCCCTCCTCCCGGGCGGCAATGGTGGCTTCCACGGCGGCTCGGCCGACATTTTTTATCGCTGCCAGGCCGAAACGGATATGCCCGCCGGCAATGGTGAAATCAACACCGGATTCGTTGACATCAGGCGGCAGGACCTTAATCCCCAAACGCTGGCATTCAGCGAGATAAGGCCCCATTTTATCCAGGTGTTCGGCCACACTGGAAAGCAAGGCACCCATTAATTCTGCTGGGTAATGGGCCTTGAGATAGGCCGTTTGATATGCCACCAGGGCATAGGCTGCTGAATGGCTGGCATTAAAACCGTACCCGGCAAAATATTCCATGAGTTCAAATATTTTACTGGCAATTTCTTCAGGTATTCCTTTCTTGGCCGCGCCGGCCAAAAAATGCTTGCGCTGGGCCGCCAGGACCTCCGGCTTCTTTTTACCCATGGCCCGGCGCAAAAGGTCGGCCTGCCCCAGGGTAAACCCCGCCAGTTCGCTGGCAATGCGCATGACCTGCTCCTGGTAAAGGATGACGCCGTAGGTGTCTTTGAGGATAGATTCCAGGGCCGGGTGGAGATAAGTAATGGGCTTCAGGCCGTGCTTGCGCTCTATAAAATCCTCTACCATGCCGCTGCCCAGGGGCCCGGGACGGTACAGGGCTACCAGGGCAATAATATCCTCAAAACGCTCTGGTTTTAATTCCTTTAAGATGGCCCGCATGCCGCTGCTTTCCAGCTGGAAGATGCCGCTGGTTTCTCCACTCGCCAGCAGCCGGTAGGTATCCCGGTCATCCAGGGGTACGTTCTCCAGGTCCAGGTCGCAGCCGGAATTCTGCCGGATGGCGTGACGGGCCCGGTCGATGACCGTCAGGGTGCGGAGACCCAGGAGATCCATTTTTAAGAGGCCCAGCTCTTCTACTACCTGCATGGGGAACTGGGTCGTCACAGCCTCGCCGGTTTTTTGCAGGGGCAGGTAATGGGTTAGAGGTTCCCGGGTAATAACTACCCCCGCCGCATGGGTTGAGGCATGGCGGGGCATACCCTCCAGGGCCCTGGCCGTGTCCAAGAGTTCCCGCACGGCCGCGCTGCTTTCGTAGCTTTCCTTCAATTCCGGCGTTATGGCCAGGGCCCGGTCCAGGGTCATACCCAGTTCCAGGGGTACCAACCTGGCGATCCGGTCGACTTCCCTTAATGGTATATCTAAAACCCGGCCGACATCCCTGACGGCACCACGGGCGGCCATGGTGCCAAAGGTTATAATCTGGGCGACGTGTTCTTTACCATATTTTTCCTGGACATACCGGATAACCTCGTCCCGGCGCTCAAAACAAAAATCAACATCAATGTCCGGCATACTGACCCGCTCCGGGTTGAGAAAACGCTCAAAGAGCAGGTTATAGCGCAGGGGATCTATGGCAGTTATCCCCAAACAGTAAGCCACCAGGCTGCCGGCGGCCGAGCCCCTTCCCGGACCTACCGGGATACCCTGCCGGCGGGCAAAATTGACTATATCCCAGACAATAAGGAAATAGCCCGGGTAACCCATTTGTTCAATAATGGCCAGTTCATAGTCCAGGCGCCGCCGTGCCGTTCCATCATCGCCGGGGTAACGCCTGCTTAAACCCTCGTAACAGAGGCGGCGCAGGTAACTTGCCGTATCTTCTCCCGCCGGCACCCGGTAAGCCGGCAGGTGCAGCTGGCCAAAGGTAAAGTCAAAGTTGCAACGTTCGGCAATGGCCAGGGTATTGGTTAGCGCCGACGGCACTTCGGCAAAAAGGGCCGCCATTTCTTCAGGACTCTTTAAATAAAACTGGTTGTTGGGGAAACGAAGGCGGTTAGGATCGCTTAGGGTTTTACCGGTCTGGATACAGAGGAGGATATCATGGACGCGGGCCTGGTCCCGGGAGATATAATGAACGTCGTTGGTTGCCACTAGGGATAAGTCCAATCTATTTCCCAGTTCGATGAGACGGCGATTTACCCTGCGCTGTTCTGCCAGGCCATGGTCTTGGAGTTCCAGGTAGAAATTGTCCCGGCCAAAGACCTCCCTGAGCCAGGCAGCAGCTTCATATGCCTTCTCTTCCTGATCCTTTAAAAGCAGTCCGGGTACCTCGCCGGCCAGGCAGGCGCTTAAAGCAATGAGACCCTGGCTGTAATGGCTCAACAATTCCCTGTCCACCCTGGGTTTATAATAAAAGCCCTCCAGGTAGGCAGCGGAAACCAGGGCTGCCAGGTTGCGATAACCTTCAGCGTCGGCAGCCAGGAGTACCAGGTGGTACTGGTAGTCGTCCCGGTGAGGCTCCCGGTCATGGCGCGAACGGGGTGCCACATAAACCTCGCAGCCGATAATAGGCTTTATCCCTTCTTCCCTGGCTGCTTTGTAAAAGTCAACTGCCCCGTACATGACACCATGGTCCGTCAGGGCCAGAGCGGGCATGCCTGTCTCCCTGGCGGCCCTTACCAGATTCTTAATACGGCCGGCCCCGTCCAGAAGGCTGTATTCACTGTGGACATGAAGATGGACAAAGGAATCCATGGGGAGTTATTTCTACATCCAGGTCCGAATTCCTCTTACTTGCATAAGCATATGCCAGCCCCGGGAGCAGTATAAATAAGAGCAAGGCACCCGGAATATTTGGGTTGCCAGCAAACTGTGAAGTGGCCGCAGACTGTATTGCAGAGCCGCAGGCCCAAAAAAGGGAGACGGGCATAAAGCCAGGCAAAACCGGAGGTATATCCCAGTGGATGGTTTTTTCCCTAGGTTGCTGCTCATCTTTTTTACCGCCCTGGGGGTCGTCCTGGGGGCGGCAGTAGTGGGCTCCCTGGCGGCCGTCCTCGTCGGGCAGCCGCCTTTACGGACCATGACCCGCCTGGCCCTGGAAATAAAAATCTGGGCTATTGCCGCTGCCATGGGTGGTACCTTCAGCGCTATCGAGATCCTGGGCCAGGGGCTCCTGGAAGGCCAGTTCCGTGTTCTAGCCAAACAGCTCTTATTTATCATTGTAGCCTTTATTGGCGCCCAGGTTGGTTATTGGCTTATTCACAACCTGGCCGGAGGTAAATAATGCGTTACCTGGTCGTTTTTATCCTGGGCTTTCTCCTGGGTGCCAGCCTGACCAACCTCCTCCTAGCCCGCCAACAGGAGCAACTTCACCTGGCCCGTTCGGAACTTGAACAGCGCCTGGCGACGGCCAATGAAGAACTGGTGCAACTAAAAGAAAACCTGGACCGGGAGAGCCGCCAGGTAATCGTAGCCATCGAACCGGTTATTGCTTTTAGCGGCGACAGGCCTCCGGAAGTAGAAGGGCGGGCCGTTACCCAGGCTATTTCCAGAGAAATCCAGAACATCCTGGCTCCTTTGAAGGGCCAGGAAGTGCGCCGTCTAAATCCGGCCCTTGTCCCAGCCATGATTGACGGCCGTACCGTCAAAGCGAACGGCCGCCAATATAAACTAAAAGTTACCCTGCTCCTGATCAGCGATGAGGTAATTATCCACGTCCAGGCTCAGGGCCTATCGGGTTCTTCATCTTCTTCAGCCGTATCCCTGATGGCTGGTTGTCCAGCCACCGTAGCCATATAGGCTGAACCGATTTTCATCTTCGCCAGCAACCCGCCTATTCTGCCGCTTTCCGCCGCGCTCAAGGCCCCCCAGCCCTCCTTTTTTATTTTGTTCAGCAGGCCGAGTTCGGCGGCCACTTCCAATTTTAGAGCCAGGGCTCCCGGATCTTCCTTTTTCTTACTCATATGCATCACCTGCATTTCGGATCTTCCTACTGCTGCTCCCCGTCCTTCCTACTATGAGCTTCTTGAAGGGGTTTGCGAGCCGGAACCGGGGCCATTGGCCTTGCCGGGGCTATCTGCAAGTTCGGCCAGACTTCCCTTAAAGTGGAATAGGCCAGTGCCCCCAGGAGCAGGAAACCGGCGTAACCCACCAGGGGAAAAAGGGCGGCCACCAGGCGGGAAAAGCCGAATTGCGAGGCCAGCAGGGCTACCATGCTAGCTCCGGTTGCCCATCGGCGAAAGGCATATCCTCCGCGGCGTGCTATCCGGGTGGTAAAACCATAGAGGCTGCTGACGGCGGTTGTATATATCTCGGCCAGCAAGACGACACTGTAAACGGTACGTAGGATAGGGTTAAAGCTGCCGGCTATATGCAGCATGGGCACTTCCAGGGTCGTTACCGCCGGGGCGGTTGTTATCAGGGCCAGAGTAATAGCCGTGGCCCCCAGCCCCAGTCCCAGGCCGCCCATGATTGCTCCCGGCAGGAGATGCCCCTGTCGTCCCCGGGCTCCCAGGGGGGCAAGGACAGCTACAGATAGGATCAGGTTGTAGGAAACATATAACAGGGCCGCCAGGGGCCAGAAGGGAGCAGCAGCCCTGGCAACCTGACTCCAGGAAAAATTGGCCAGTAAGGCAGGTAGATTTTTAGTTACCGTTAACATGCTTATTCCTAAAACAGATGCTACTAATACAGGTGCCACAAGGCTGATAGAACCTATTACCTTGTTGATACCTGCCAGTACCGTAATCAGGGTGATAATTATCATTAAGCTGCTGCCCAACAGACCGGGCAGGTGAAATTCCTGGCTGAAAATAGCCCCCGCACCGGCGGCCATAACGGCCAGGGCGCCGAAAAGGAAAAACGTAGTGATAATATCTACCGCCCGGCCTATCCAGGGGCCGCCCGCCCTGTGCATCACCTCCAGGTGGGATTCGGCTGCCAGTTGATGTCCCAGGCGCAGGACGGTGTAGCCAAAAAAGATAAACAGGGCCGTGGCCAGGATAAGGCCGAAGATACCCCACAGGCCAAAGTAGCCAAAAAACTGTAACACCTCCTGGCCGGAGGCAAAACCGGCCCCTACGACGGTGCCGATATAGGCAGCGGCGATCTGCCAGGTCGCATACTGTTTAGCCATAGTAAGTTTATTATGCCTTAACCGGGCCGCGAATAAACTGGTAAAAGCAGAGCTCCCGCATAATTATGGCCATCCTTTCGCAAATACGGTATGGTTATTAAGGGGATAGACCGGGGGCTAAAAAGCTGTTATAGTTTTTATTGGTGATGCCTCTTGCTCGATACCCAGTTACTCGTCTTCAAGGCTGTAGCCGAACAAAAGAGTTTTTCCCGGGCCGCCCGGGTATTGCACCTGACCCAGCCCGCCATCAGCCTGCACATCCAGTCCCTGGAAGAATATTTTGGTACCCGCCTCCTGGAGCGTAATAACCGCC
The DNA here is from genome assembly GCF_024733845.1 of Neomoorella sulfitireducens. Lineage (GTDB taxonomy): Bacteria > Bacillota > DSM-521 > Neomoorellales > Neomoorellaceae > Neomoorella > Neomoorella sulfitireducens. Next base: position 62,009 of record NZ_JANRHG010000004.1, on the reverse strand, counting down.
AGGTTACCCTTACCGAGGCAGGCCGGCTCCTCTATAATTACGCCCTGGAACTGAGCAAACTATATGACGAAGCCAAAAAAGCCCTGGCCGATGTCAGTGGTAAAGTTAAAGGGCACCTGGTAGTAGGCGCTACCCTTACCATTGGCGAGTACTTTTTACCCCGTTTTACCGGGCAATTTAAGCAACAATACCCCGAGGTAGAAATAACCTTACAAATTGCCAATACCCAGGAAATCATCCGCCGGGTTTTAGCTGGTGAACTGGATTTAAGCGTTATTGAAGGCCAGGTTGAGCACCCCAACTTAATCCAGGAAGATCTCTTCCAGGACGAACTGGTGTTCATCGTTCCCCCGGGACACCCCTGGGCTAGCCGCGGGGAAGTCCGGCCAGAAGAATTGAAGGAGGAACCCCTTATCCTGCGGGAAGAGGGGTCCGGGACCAGGCAGGTAGCCGAAGCAGGTTTAAGGCAAGCAGGATTAGAACCCTCTAGCCTTAAAGTAATAATGGAATTGGGCAGTACCCAGGCCATTAAAGAAGCTGTGGAAGCCGGGCTGGGGGTTGCCATTATCTCCCGGCTGGCAATAAAAAAAGAGAGCAGGCATAACCTGCTCCGGGAAGTAAGATTACAGGGGGCTGATTTGAGGCGTACCTTCCATCTCGCCTATAACCGTCATAAATTTCGCAGCGCCGCAGCCGAAGCCTTCCTTGAGCTTTTGCGCTCCAACTATCCTTTTTAACTTATAAGCTGGTAATAACCAGTAAAAGAGTTAAACTAAGTACAACTGAACCCACCAGGCCGATTACAAGCCCCCTGGTACCAACCCTTTTAATCATCTCCAGGCTGACGTTGAGGCCCAGGCCGGCCATGGCCATGGTAAGGAGAAAAACACCGCCCTGGATCATGGTCGCTGTCAGGGGAACCGGTAGAAAGGACATGGTATTGAGACCACTTAAGGCCAGGAAACCGAAAATAAACCATGGTACCTGTAGCTGGCACCAATTCCAACCGGTGCCTGTTTTATTCCGGGAAGCAAAAATTATACCCAGCAATAGAGCTACCGGCACCAGGAGAGCCACTCGCCCCAGTTTTACCAGGATAGCAATATCCGTACTGGCGCTGCCGCCAGCCTGGGCTGCCGCAATGACGTGGGCCAGTTCATGGAGACTGCTGCCGGAAAATAAACCGTACTCATAAGAAGTTAAATTAATTACTGGATAGAGAAGAGTATAAATTATTGTAAACAGTGTACCAAGCAAGGCGATAATGGCTACCGCCACGGCAGTTTCATCATCCCGGGACCTAACTACCGGGGCAACGGCAGCAATAGCTGCCGCCCCGCAAATACCGGTCCCGGCAGCTATGAGGGTGGCTAATTTTTTATTAAGCCCCAGCTTCTGCCCCAAAAAAGTAATAACGACCATAGCCAGGAAAATGGCAAGGGCATCAAGAATAATAACCTGAGGGCCAGCAGCAACAATTTCAGGTATGTCCAGGCGCAGTCCCATGAGGATAATACCATAACGGAGAATTTTTTTGCTGGCGTAATTTATACCCACCTCGGCCGTTTCCGGGACGGCCATGAAGGAACGCCAGGCGATACCTAAAAGAATAGCCAGCACCATGCTGCCCATGATGTTTAATATGGGCAGGGTGGCCAGTTGCCTGGCTACCAGGGCCAGCATTATAGTCAGGCCCAGCCCCTGGATAAGTCCCAGGCCCTGATTGCCGTCTGTGGCTGTAAGGCTTTTGGTAGACATGCTCTTCCTCCCCTTCTGGTCAATTTTAAATCCAGGATAACATGGGGGAGGGTATGGTGTAAAATATATAAAACTTATCACGGTCATTAGCCAGCTTTAATATTAACTTTTACCCTGGTATTTTTTGATGAAAAGGTTGACAGGAATGGGTACAATATATATAATGAAATCGTAATCATTAATAGTAACCATTACTATTATTGAAGGAGGAAGTTGGCAATGGCAGAACTGGTTAATGACGTCAAACTGGGTATAACCAAGGGCACGGTAGTCGAGGATGCCGTCGAGGCCAATTTCAAAGGTGAAACCATGGAGGTTGGCCTGTATCTCGCCATGGCCCGCCAGGCCCTGCGGGAAGGCTACCCCGAGGTGGCCCTGGCCCTGGAGAAAATCGCCTGGGAAGAAGCCGAGCACGCCGCCCACTTTGCCGAGCTGAACGGCAAGATCAGCGCCAGCACCAAGGAAAACCTGGAAAAGATGCTGGCCGGCGAGCTGGGGGCCAACAAGGGCAAGCGTGAGGCTGCTATCAAGGCCAAGGAAAACAACATCGACCACGCCCACGACTTCTTTGACGAGTCCTCCCGGGACGAAGGCCGCCATGCCCTGGCCCTGGAAGGCCTGCTTAACCGCTACTTCAAGTAAAATCCCCTTAACTATCATGCCAGCAGGCCTGCATCACTGTAAGCGGCGTCCATCACTTGCAGCCGGGGAATGCTACCCCGGCTTTTTTGCTTGGATTTGCAATCCGGTGCTTTCAGGAAGACCCGGCGGGAGGAAAACGTATGATGGCAATAAGATAGAGGATAGCAGGTATGATTAGTAAGAAAGCAAAGCCCAGGGGTTGAAGAAAGAAAAAAAAGCTTTTCACTTCAAGGTTACTCCCTGGATGCCGGGCCAGGAAATAGACCAGAGGCAACAGGTAAAAAACCAGCTGGCGATAGTCTTTTAATTGTAACAGGCGCCCGGCCAGGTAAGCGCTGGCCCAGAGGAGAGCCGCGACCGTAGGAAACACCAGAATAATCCACAGGGAGATAAAAACCAGGCTGATGCGTTCAATAAAGGTACCGGCAAACTCGGCCAGCTGGGTAACACTTAACCCTGGAATTAAAGAATGCTTAAGGAGCCCAATTCCTAAAACTCCCTGGCAGGTGGTCAGGACAGTGATTACGATGACCATTACCACCAGGTAACCCCGGCTGGCAGCCTGCCAGGCTTCCCGCGGTTGCTGTAAGAATGGAACCAGGATTAGAAACAGGCTCATTTCTTCGGCATTACTAATGCGCCAAAAGGCCAGGCGCAGGACCGGCCAGGGCCCCCTGGGTAAGACTGGTAAGAAATTATCAGAGCGAAAATGGGGCAGGACCAGTAAAAAAAGCATCATAATCAGGGGTAAAGTAACTATGCAGATAATGATAGAGGCCCGGGCCAGGGGTTCCAGCCCCCGGCTGGCCAGATAGGCCGCCACAATAAGTAAAGATAAAAGGATTGCTTCGGCCGGCGTGCGCGCCAGCAGGGAATTTTTGATTACATCAGTAGTAACCCGCGTAACGTGGGCCGTCAAAGCAAGCCAGTAAAAAAGTAAACCTAAACTCAGGGGCCAGGCCACCCAGCGGCCGGCAATTTGCCGGCTGAAGCCGAAAAAATCCTGCTGGGGAAACTTCATGGCCAGGCGGGTAAGAATGTATATTGCTCCCAGGCTGAAAAAAGTCTCCAGGGGTGAAACCAGCCACATGTCCACCCCCACCTGATCGGCTATATCCCTGGCGCCGATTAAGGTCCCAACTTCGATCATTGCGGCTACAGTTAAAAAGAAGGCTTCACTGGTACCAATTCTTTCTTGCGATAACATTTAGCTCACCATACCTGTACGCCTGATGCTTACCTTTACTTGTACTGTAACTGGCAGGCTGGAGTATATTTGCCGCCACTGCCCTTTCATTGCTTCCCACTGGCGCGGCCTAACTTTTTCCACCTTGCGACCAAAGCCCAGTACATCAGCCTGGTACTGTTGCTGTAACTTGCCCAGTACCTGCCTGATACGCTCCTCCATTAATCTAGCCGCCCTGTTTTCCACTTGATGCAGGTCGGCAGCCGCAAACAACTTGGGATTACCCATTTTTTCAGCTATTTTACCTTCAACCTTTATTTTTATAGTAAAACTTAATTTATCTTCTTCCATTAGAGGCTTTACTTCCGCCTGGAGCTTACCAAATTCTACACTTAAAGTTTGCTGTAACTCTGGTACCGGTACTACCAGGATGTCGCAACCTTTAGTTTCCCCGGTGATCCAGAGGGCGGCCTGGGTTTCTTCGGGAGTGAGCCACCCCGCCAGCCGTCCTTCTCGAATTACACCCGCACCGCTAACTTCTAATTCTTGCCGGGGTACCATCTTAACCCTTGCCAGTAAAATATCCTGGCCGGTGTCCAGGGCGGCCAGCACTTCAGCTAAAGAATGCTTAACAAAACGGGAAGTCTTAATGGCTTGCTGCATCTGCTCATGTAAAAACATGCTGACACTCCGGGCAAATTTGGGCCGGGCTTCCATAATATCCCCGGCAGGCCCCTCGGCCAGCAGGACATCAATAGCCAGATAGCTTTCCCGGTTGCGGGCCCAAAAATCTAATACCGACCTTAAATCACCCCGGCGGGCCAGTTCTTCGCCCATGAGAAGTATTTTTTGGTGGCCAAAAAAAAGGGTCCGTTCCGAACGGGTAGCTGCCTTACGTATGGCCTCGGCAAAGGTAATCCCCGTTAAAGTTAGACGCCAGGTTGGCATGGTATTCTCGTCTTGCCCTTCGCCACCGCCACCACCGCCCCCACCCCTGGTAACCATGCGGCGCAGGACCGGCATTTCCAGGGTAATTTTCCATGGTTCTGTCACCACCAAACTACCACCGGCAGCAGTCAGGTCAACTGCTGCCCCCAGCACCAGGGCCCGGCGTTCCAGGTCTTTATTATCCCAGCAACCAGCTGTAATTATTGTTAACAATAATAGGAGTAGGCCGGCCCGGTACAGGCTCCTCCGGTTCATTGCTTTTTCTTCCCCCTACCAATGCGCCTGGCTTCTAGGGGTCTGAGATAAGCGGGGCGCAAGCGCTCCCTGAAAAGGGCGGTCCGGTAAATACTATCTTTAAGATCCGCGGCTGTCCAGGGTGCCCAGGGCTTAAGATAAGGTACACCGAAGCTTTTTAAAGAAACCATGTGGGTAAGGATTAACATTAACCCTAAAATAACGCCATAGAGGCCAAAAACAGCCGCCATGATCATTAAAAAGAAACGCAAGATCCGTAAGGAGATGGCGGCATCATAACTGGGAAGAACAAACCCGGCTATAGCTGTCAGAGCCACAACAATTACCATGGCCGAGCTAACAATACCTGCCTGGACAGCCGCCTGGCCCAAAATAAGCGCCCCCACCACCCCCAGGGTTTCCCCTAGAGGGCCTGGCAGGCGTATACCAGCTTCCCGCAACAGCTCCAGGACACTTTCCATGATAAAGGCTTCGATAATAGTTGGAAAAGGGAGGCCTTCGCGCCCGGCGCCGATGGATATGGCCAGGGAGGTAGGGATCATTTCCGGTGTAAAGGAAACCATGGCAATGTAGAAGGATGGTAGCAGCAGGGCCAGGAAAGAGCCGGCAAAACGCAAGATGCGAATCAGGACGGCAATAAACCAACGGTGGTAGTGATCTTCCGGATTATGCATTAAGGAATTGAAAGTAGCAGGTACAATTAAGGCAAAAGGTGTATTATCGGTTAGAATAACTACCCGCCCTTCCAGGAGGGCGGCGGCAGCTTCATCGGGCCTTTCGGTATTTTGGATCTGGGCAAAGGGCGAATACCATTTATCCTCGATAAACTGCTCGATATAGCCGCTTTCCAGGATACCGTCGATATCGATTTTGTTGAGGCGTTGCTCCACTTCAGTGATCAACCCAGGGTTAGCTACGCCATCAATGTACATTAAGCCAACTGTCGTCTGGCTGCGCCGGCCTAAAAAATAAGTCTTTAATTTAAGCTGAGGGTCCCGCAGGCGGCGCCGCAAGAGGGCCGTATTGGTCCGCAAGCAGTCAGAAAAACCCTCCCGGGAACCCCGTATTAGCGCTTCCGCCTGGGGCTCTTCCACCCCCCGGTGTTCCCAGCCATAAACCTCAATGGCCAGAGCCCGGTTGACACCATCAAGTAAAAATAAGGCAAAGCCGCTCAGGATACAGCGGGCCGCTTCCCGAAAATCAATTATTTCCCGGACATTGGCTACAGTTAAAAGGGAGTCCCTGACCTGGCGGTAGAGTTCATAAGGTGCCCCCGTCAATACCGGCATCGCCTGGGGCGCTTCCAGGAGGATTGATTTCATAATCTGATCATTAACAATATCATTGTTTACCAGCCCGTCGACATAAACAAGAGCCGCCTGATGCCCCATAACCCCGCCAATTCGCATCTGCCTGTAGACAACATCCTGGCAGTCGGCAAAAATGGCTTGTAAAGTTTCTAGATTAACCGCCAAACTATATTGCAACGGCAGTGCTGCCGCTTGCCCTTCATCGACCAGGGGAAGGGCTATTTTTTCTCTTGTTTTTGAGGCCTTATTCCTATGTCCCAGGTAACGCCAGGATTTATTAGTCACCAGGATTTCTTCTCCTTTAAATGCTATCTTTATCTTGCCTGGAAAAATAGTAAAATATAACCTGGAAAGCCAGCGATACCTGGTTTAGAAAGTTAAAGAAAAGTTATAGCAAACTACAGAGAAGTCATAAGGATATTTTCCAGAGCAAAGGAAAAAAGCTACATTGACTTCACCCGGTTTTTGGATTATAATAAGTTTTGCTGCCGGGATGTAGCTCAGCTTGGCTTAGAGCGCACGGTTCGGGACCGTGAGGTCGCTGGTTCGAATCCAGTCATCCCGACCATGACTTTCAAAAATAAAAGGCCTATCTCAAACCCTGAGATGGGCCATTTTTATTTAGCGGCATCACACTTTAAGGTAGCAAACATAGGATATATTAAAAACCAATCATGGAGGGAAGCTACATGGATAGCCTAAAATTAGACAACCGCTTTGCTTTTATCCTTTTCCTGATCCTCATCTTGCTGTTCTTCGGCGACAAATAAGAAAATAACGGGATTTATCCGGGGCCAGGCTAACCTGGCTCTATTTTTATACCAGCCCGGGGAAAGAAATCTGGCGTAAAGCTTCATAGAGGACCAGGGCGACTGTATTAGCTAGATTGAGGGAACGGAGCCCCGGGCGCATGGGTACACGCAATACCCTGTCCCCTGCCGCCTCCAGGATGGAAGCCGGTAGCCCCCGGGTTTCAGGACCAAAGACGAGAAAATCCCCCGGTTGATAATTGACCCCGGTATAAAAACGCTGTCCCTTAGTCGAAAGATAATAACAGACAGCCCGGGGGTAGGTTTCCTGAAAAGCCTGCCAGCTCTTATGTTCATGGATGGTTACCTCCTGCCAGTAGTCCAGGCCGGCGCGTTTCAGGTGCTTCTCGTCCAGGCGGAAACCCAGGGGATGGATTAAATGCAAGATTGCTCCCGTAGCCGCGCAGGTACGGGCTATATTGCCGGTATTCTGGGGGATCTCCGGTTGATAGAGAACTACGTGCAGCGGCAAGGTAACCCGAACTCCTTTAATATAATTTTATTTTAACACCTGCTATTGCTGACGCTTCATAGGCACATCCAGCCCACCATCAAAGTAACTCCGTATGATAATCCACCACTTCAATATCCCCTTGCGCCTCCAAAAAAACCAGGATCGCTGCCAGGACCTGATCGGCATGACTGCCGGCGGTGCTGACGCAGGCAATGCCCACTTCGGCCTCCTGGTGGCTGTCGTGGTGCCCTACTTCGGCAACGGCAACGTTAAAGCGGTTGTGCAAACGCGTGAGCAGGCTCTTTAACACCCGCCGTTTATCCTTTAAACTCCTGGCTCCGGCGAAGCGCAGGGTGGCCTGGCCGACCCCAATTACCATGAGGTTGCATCCCCTTTCCCGGGTTCACATTTAGGCCTGCTTCTGTTATATTATAATGGATCCCAGCCTTTTGGAGAGGAGGAAACTAATTTGGGCCAGAATCTTGCCCAGAAAATAATCAGCCGGCACCTGGTGGCCGGGAGGATGGTACCGGGGGAGGAAGTGGCCATCCGCATCGACCAGACCCTGACCCAGGACGCCACCGGCACCATGGCCTACCTCCAGCTGGAAGCCATGGGCATCCCCCGGGTGCGGACCAAACTTTCCCTCAGCTATGCAGACCACAACACCCTCCAGACCGGTTTTGAAAACGCCGACGACCATCTTTTCCTGCAAAGCATTGCCGCTAAATACGGCATCATCTTTTCCCGCCCCGGGAACGGCATCTGCCACCAGGTACACCTGGAGCGCTTCGCTGTGCCGGGGACAACCCTCCTGGGCTCCGACAGCCACACTCCCACTGCCGGTGGAGTAGGAGCCCTGGCTATCGGCGCCGGCGGCCTGGACGTCGCCGTGGCTATGGCCGGCGGACCCTTTTATTTTAACATGCCGGTTGTAATCCGTGTCAATTTGCACGGCCGCCTGGCGCCCTGGGTCAGCGCCAAAGACGTTATCCTGGAGATTTTGCGGCGCCTGACGGTCAAAGGCGGGGTGGGCAAAATTATCGAGTACGGCGGCGACGGCGTGGCCACCCTTTCCGTACCGGAACGGGCCACCATTACCAATATGGGTGCCGAGCTGGGGGCCACTACTTCCATCTTCCCCAGCGACGAGGTTACCCGGGCCTTCCTGGCCGCCCAGGGAAGGGCTGAGGACTGGGTGGAATTGCAACCCGACCCCGATGCTACTTACGAGCAGATAATCGACATCGACCTGGGCAGCCTGGAACCCCTGGTGGCCAGGCCCCATATGCCGGATAACGTGGCTACCGTCCGGGAAGTAGGGCCCATTAAGGTCAATCAGGTGGCCATCGGCAGTTGCACCAATTCATCTTATACCGATCTTATGCGCGTCGCGGCCATCCTTAAAGGCAAGTACGTCCACCCCGATGTCAGCCTGGTCATTGCCCCCGGTTCCCGCCAGGTCCTGCGTATGCTGGCCGAAAACGGCGCCCTGGCCGACCTGGTCACAGCGGGCGCCCGGGTCCTGGAGTGCGCCTGCGGCCCCTGCATCGGCATGGGACAGGCCCCGCCTTCGGGCGGAGTTTCGGTGCGTACCTTCAACCGCAACTTCCAGGGCCGCAGTGGCACTGCCGACGCTTCAGTTTACCTGGTCAGCCCGGAAGTTGCCGCCGTCACGGCAATCAACGGCTATTTAAGCGATCCCCGGGAACTGGGTGCTCCCATCAATATAACTCTGCCGGCAAGCTTTCCCGTAGACGACGGCATGTTTATCTTTCCCCCGGAGGATGGCTCCCAGGTGGAAATCCGGCGCGGGCCCAACATCAAGCCCCTGCCGCTTCCCCAGCCACCGGACCCGGTGATTGAAGCGCCGGTGATCTTGAAAACAGGCGATAATATTACCACCGACCATATTTCACCGGCAGGGGCCAAATACCTACCCCTGCGTTCCAATATTCCCGCCCTGGCCGAGCATGCCTTTGAGGGTGTAGATCCGGGCTTTGCCCGGCGGGCTAAAGATGCGGGGAAGGGAATTATCATCGGCGGGGAAAACTACGGCCAGGGTTCCAGCCGCGAGCACGCCGCCCTCTGCCCCATGTACCTGGGCATCAAGGCCGTCATCGCCAAATCCTTCGCCCGCATCCACCGCAGCAACCTGGTGAACTTCGGCATCCTGCCCCTGACCTTTGCCGACCCGGCCGATTACGACCGCAATGCAGATGGCGACAAGCTGGCCATTGATCTGACAAACGGCCTGGAGCAGGATGAAATCACCGTGACCAACGTCACCAGGGGCTTTACCTTTAAAGTCCGCCACGGCCTTTCTCCCCGCCAGCGGGCTATCATCCTGGCCGGAGGCTTGTTGAATTACACCAGGCAGCAGGCAGTGAAGTAAAACACCCCGTACTATTAAAAGGTTAAAAGGGCTAGACCCGGTAGTTTTTTACCAGTCTAGCCCCTTTCTTTCAGTGAAACTTACCTCCAGTACCTAGCCCATCCCCTAAAAAACGAGGGCGGAAAATTTACCCCACAAAATCTTTATCCGTGGATCAATACCGGCAGGCAGCGGGTACAGACCCAGGTGCTCTCACCGTGGTAGCGGGCAAAGAGAAGGACGGCCCGGGTTTCGTCGGCACCGCAGCGTAGGCAGCGGGGCGCCGTGCCTTCCGCCCTTTTGGCGGCCAGATTTTCTTCGGCGGCAATGGGGTCAAAGGCCGGCGCCTCCCGCTCTTCGATGGTCAAGGCCCCGGTGGGACACACGTTCAGGCAGACCCCGGCGCCGTCGCACAGCTCTTCCCGCAGGACTTTGGCCTTACCGTTAACAATCTCAATGGCCCCCTCGACGCAGGGCGATACGCACAGACCGCAGCCGGTGCATTTTTCTTCGTCTATCCGGACAATCTTGCGTTTTATACAAATCACCTTCTTAGGAGATATAAAGGTTTTTTCAAGCAGCTTTGTTTGCTTCTATTCTATCTCTTTTTCCCAAAGCCTAGTGTGATGCCTTACCCCGGTTCTTGTGATCTTCATCACTACAATACATGCTGACTACACACTCCCGGCACTTCGGGTGCCTGGCCCTGCAGATCGCCCGGCCGTGGTGAATGAGCAGGTGATGGGCCTCGCCGCGGGTGCCGGGAGGCAGGACGGTCATTAGCTGCTTTTCCGTCTCCAGGACACTGCCGGCTGTGGCCAGGCCCAGGCGGTTGGCCACCCGGAAAACGTGGGTGTCAACGGCGATGACGTCGCGGCCAAAGGCGTTGCTCAGGACCACATTGGCCACCTTGCGCCCCACTCCCGGCAGCTCCAGGAGTTCATCTATGTTGTCCGGTACCTGACCGCCGTGTTTTTCCTCTAGAATACGGCAGGCAGCCACCAGGTTGGCGGCCTTCATCCGGTAAAGGCCGAGGCTTTTAATGCACGCCGCCACTTCTTCCGGGTCTGCCGCCGCCAGGGCCGCCGCGGTGGGATAACGCCGGAAAAGCCCCGGTGTTACCTTGTTTACCTGGTCATCAGTCGTCTGGGCCGAAAGGATGGCCGCCACCAGGAGCTCAAAGGGATTGCTGTATTTGAGGCGCGATTGCGCTCCCGGGTATGCAGTTCGTAACCCTTGCAGAAGAGCTTCCACCCTGTTTTCCTGCATAACTTCCATCTCCCGGGCAAAAAATAAAAACGACCCGCCTCTGCTTGAATCAAAGCCGGTACGGCGACGAACAAAACGACATCTTTTAGCCATTATGACAGGAGGTTTCTCTATGCTCAGCGCCGAAGTAAGCCTTTACCCCCAGAAGACGACCCGTGCCAGCGAAATTATCAACGAATCTATTCAATCCCTTGCCCGGCAGGGCATCAGTTACAACGTTGGCCCCATCAGCACCGAAATCCACGGTACAGAAGAGCAGGTGTGGGCCGGCATCCGTTCCCTTTTCGACCAGGCCAGTTCTGCCGGCGAAGTCAGTATGGTCGTTACCCTTTCCAATGCAGCACGTTAAAGTTTAAAGCAAACAAACAGATTAATATCCTTTTTAGCCCTGGGAAATTCTTCCTCAATCAATTCCCTGTGGCTATTTTTTATTTGACACCTACAACTGTTTGTGATACCTTCTACAAATATAAATCATTAATGGTGAAAAGGATGATTAGCATGGCTAAAACCACTTTTAATGCTACCGTCCGCTGGTCCGGAGAAGGCCTTTATTGCGAGGGCGAAGCGCGGGGATTTAAAGTTGCTGTAGATGAACCCCCGGATTTAGGTGGAACCAATAAAGCCATGAACCCCGTGGAGCTTCTCCTCTGCTCCTTGGGAGGCTGCATGTCCATCTGCGCCGCCGCCTTTGCCCCGGCCTGCCATGTGGAACTTAAAGATTTCCGCGTAGAGCTGGAAGGCGACCTGGACCCCGACGGTTTCCTGGGTAAGAATCGCGATGTCCGTAAGGGTTACCAGGAGATCCGCTACCGCATTTACATAGAATCTCCTTCACCGGAGAGCAATATTAACCGCCTCCTGGAGCTGATCGAAGAGCGGTGCCCGGTATCGGACACCTTGAAGGGCGTCAAAGTCGTCCGGGTTACCGATATCAATAAATAATATGCAGCAAAAAAGCCGGTCCTGCGCCGGCTTTCTTGCTGCATATCAGGTTTACCGGGCCACCGGCCCTGCCGCGCGGATCCCCTGCGGTGCTTCATGGAATTTGCTGAAGTTGTCGATAAAAAGCCCGGCCAGCCTGCGCGCCATGGCGTCATATTTTTCCGGTTCTGCCCAGGTATTGCGGGGATTGAGGATTTCCGCCGGGACGCCGGGGCAGGCTTTCGGTACCAGGAAGCCGAAGACCGGGTCGCGGGTAAACTCCACTTTCTCCAGTTCCCCGTTTAAAGCCGCCCGGACCATGGTGCGGGTATAGGGCAGGCTCATGCGCCGACCGGTACCATAGGTCCCTCCCGTCCAGCCGGTATTGACCAGGTACACACTGGCGTTGTGCCTGGCTATCCTTTCGCCCAGGAGGTTGGCGTAAACCATGGGCGTTCGGGGCAGGAAGGGAGCGCCGAAGCAGGTGGAAAAGGTGGCCTGGGGGTCGGTGATACCCCGCTCCGTGCCGGCCAGCTTGCTGGTATAGCCGGAGAGGAAATGGTACATGGCCTGTTCCCGGCTCAGTTTGGCTATGGGCGGCATAACGCCGAAGGCGTCGGCAGTTAGGAAGACTACCGCCCGGGGATGGTCGCCCACCCCGGGGATGACGGCGTTGGGGATGAAGTCTACCGGATAGGCGGCGCGGGTGTTTTCCGTTAGGGCATCGCTGTCGTAGTCAATCACCCTGGTTTCAGGATCTAATACCACATTCTCCAGGACGCTGCCGAAACGGATGGCATTCCAGATCTGGGGTTCATGCTCAGCGGAGAGTTTAATACACTTGGCATAGCAGCCGCCTTCAAAGTTGAAAATGCCATTGTCCGACCAGCCGTGCTCATCGTCGCCGATGAGGCGCCGTTCCGGGTCGGCCGAGAGGGTAGTTTTACCGGTGCCGGAAAGGCCGAAGAATAGGGCCGTATCCCCCGCGGGTCCCGTGTTGGCCGAGCAGTGCATGGGGCATACGCCCTGCTCAGGCAGCAGATAATTCATGGCCGTGAAGATAGACTTCTTCATCTCACCGGCGTAGGAAGTCCCGCCGATAATTACCAGCCGCCGGTCTAAGTTTAAAATAATGAAGGCTTCCGAACGGGTACCGTCTTCTTCAGGATTGGCCATGAAACCGGGGGCGCAGATAACGGTAAACCGGGGCTCATGCCCGGCCAGTTCTTCCGCCGATGGCCGGATAAAAAGCTGATGGACGAAGAGATTCTGCCAGGCGTATTCATTGACAACCCTGATGGGCATGCGGTAGGCAGGGTCGGCCCCGACAAAGCCGTCAAAAACGAAGAGATCCCTTCCCTGGAGGTAGGCGGTGAGGCGCCTATAGAGGCGTTCAAAGGTCGCCTCGCTCACCGGCTGGTTGACGCCACCCCAGTTGATACTATCATGAACGGCGGGCGTATCTACAAAAAACCTGTCGCCAGGGGAACGGCCGGTATATTTGCCGGTCTTTACACTGAGGGCACCGTTGGGGGCGAGAATTCCTTCACCCCGGGCCAGGGCCATTTCTACCAACCGGGCCGCCGGGAGGTTGCGGTAAAGGTTTCCTGTATTTATTATACCTAATTTTTCTAAACCCAAAGTATTGCCCACAGTTTCTCCCTTCCCTTTTGCTCGTTTATGATCTTTTGCAATATATCATAAGCCCGGCGGGAAGGTCAACAGAATAGCTGCATGTATACAGTACACTTTATTATATATCCCGTTTGCGCATCCGCAAAGATTTAGGCGTCACTTCCAGAAGCTCATCGGCGGCAATAAACTCCAGGCACTGCTCCAGGCTCATCTCACGGGGTGGCGTGAGCTTGACGGCAATATCGGCAGTAGAGCTGCGCATGTTGGTAAGCTGTTTTTTCTTGCAGACATTGATCATCAAGTCGCCGGGACGGGAATGCTCGCCGACGATCATACCCCGGTACACGGGTACCCCCGGCCCGACAAAGAGGTCGCCCCGTTCCTGGGCATTCTCCAGGCCGTAACTGGTGGTTTCCCCGGTTTCAAAGGCTACCAGGGATCCCCGCGTCCGGGTGACAATCTCACCCTTTACAGGGGCATAATGGTGAAAGGCGTGGTACATTACTCCCAGCCCCCGGGTATCGGTGAGGAATTCGGACCGGAAGCCGAAAAGGCCGCGGGTGGGAATATGAAAGGTCAGGCGGACCTGGCCGTCACCCTTGTTTTCCAGGTTGATCATCTCGCTCCTGCGCGGCCCCAGGCGTTCAATAACAATCCCCATAAAGGCCTCGGGCACCTCGATGACCAGTTCTTCAACCGGCTCGCATTTTACCCCATTTATTTCTTTCACTATTGCCTGGGGCCGGGATACTTCAAATTCGTATCCCTCACGCCGCATGGTTTCAATGAGAATGGCCAGATGCAGCTCGCCCCGCCCGGATACCAGGAAGGCTTCGGGGGAATCCGTTTCTTCTACCCGCAGGCTGACGTCGGACTCCGCCTCGCGCGAGAGGCGCTCCCGCAGCTTGCGGGAAGTTACATATTCCCCTTCCCGGCCGGCGAAGGGGCTTTTATTGACCATAAAGGTCATGGCCACCGTAGGTTCGTCGATCCGGACGAAGTCCAGGGGCCTTGGAGCATCAGGTGAAGTAATGGTGTTGGCGATGTTGATCTCTTCCAGGCCGCTGACGACTACAATCTCACCGGCGGCGGCCTCATCTACAGGCACCTTGCGCAGCCCATCAAAGACATGCAGGGCGGCCACCTGCCCCCGGGCCAGGCTGCCGTCGGCCCGGACGATGGCCACCTCCTGTTTGACGCGGATGGTGCCGTTATATATCCGACTGATGGCCTGGCGGCCTACATAGGTGTCGTAATCAATGAGGTTGACTCCCACCTGCAGGGCAGCCTCCGGATCGCCGCTGGGAGCCGGTATATAGCGGACAATGGTGTCAAAGAGGGGTTGCAAATCCTCGCCGGGGCGGTTCGGGTCCAGGCTGGCCCTTCCCTGGCGGGCGATGGTGTAGACCACCGGGAAGTCCATTTGCTCCTCGGTGGCACCCAGATCGATGAAAAGCTCCAGGACCTCGTCTACCACCGCTGCCGGCCTGGCGTCGGGCCTGTCCATCTTATTGATGACAACTATCGGTTTCAAGCCAACCGCCAGGGCCTTTTTCAGAACAAAGCGGGTCTGGGGCATGGGCCCTTCGAAAGCGTCCACCAAAAGGAGGGCACCGTCCACCATCTGGACGATGCGCTCCACTTCGCCGCCGAAATCGGCGTGGCCGGGAGTATCGACAATGTTCAATTTATAACCCCGGTAAAAGACGGCGGTGTTTTTGGCCATGATGGTAATGCCGCGTTCCCGCTCCAGATCATTGCGGTCCAGGATACGCTCCTGGACCACCTGCTTTTCATGAAAAACTCCGCTCTGTTTTAACATGCCGTCGACCAGGGTTGTCTTGCCATGATCAACATGGGCGATAATCGCCAGGTTGCGTATTTTTAGCTGCTCCATAAGTTTCTTCCGTCCCTTTGCTTGTGCGCTTTTTGCCGTATAGAGTATAGCGCAAGGGACGGGAGGACGCAAGGGTGAAGGGAGACCATTCACACTATGGGGATACCAGGGGATTTGGGGGATGCTCCTTCCTTCGGTCGAGCGAGGAAGTTCATTATCAAGGTAACCGACTCGTCCCTTTACCGGTAGACGGCACCACTTGTGGCCAGGACACCATTCCCGGCGACAAAGTAGGCCAGGCGCAGGGATTCCCGGATTTCCTCCTCGCTGGCGCCCAAATCCCGGGCCTGTTTGGCCAGGATGGCCACGCCCTCACTGGCGCCGTGGGCGGCGTCCAGGGCCAGGGTGATCAGGGTCTTTGTTTTTGCATCCAGGGCGCCGGGGGCCATGGCCGTTTCCGCAACTGCTTTAACGGCCCGGTAAAACTCCGGGTCCCGTTCAGCCAGGGCTTCAATAAAGGGCGGCAAGGGCATAGATATCGCCTCCTATGATGGTATGGGGAAGGGGAGCCTCCAGTATTTAAATGAAGCCCCCTTATTCCCGTTCCTTTACATATTCTCCCTGCAGATACAAAATCCTGTCGGCATTTTATGCTCCGCGCCGTTTTTATGTTTCCCCGGTTACTGATAAGCTGCTCCCCCCGCCAGATAAGCTTTAATGGCCAGGAGCAGGATACCGGCCTCGGCGGCGTGGTAGGGCCAGGGATGACCCCGGGCAATAATATTCTCCTCCAGCCCGGCAACATACTGGCGCACCCGCCAGCGGTCCTCCATCAAGGCGGCGGTATAGACCACCAGGGTGGTGATGAAATTCTCCGGCTGCGTCTGCCGGTACCAGTGGGGGTAGTTACGCAGGAAATTGGCGTACAAGCGCCGGGCGGCCTCCCCTTGGGGCGTGAGGACGCCGGTAATAATGGGGAAAAGCTGGGCCAGGGCGTCGGGGTACCAGCGCCGCCAGTTGGGCCGACGGCGCAGGCCGGCGCGGTAAACGGCCGGGCAGTAACCGCCGTTGAGCCGCATCTTGGTTTCCAGGGCCCTTTTGACCTTATCGGCCAGGGCCTCGTACCTTCCCGCCTCTCCTGCCCCTTTGACCTCCGCCAGCAGCCGGGCGTAGTCTTTTAAGCCCCGGTAGACTTCGCAGTTGTCCATTAAATACTTTACCGGCCAGTCCGGCCGGGCCAGGGTAAGATTATCCCTTTGCAACGTGGCCAACACGGCCCCGGCCACCACCTCCAGTTCCGGCCAGTGGGCCTCCACCCAGGCCGTGTCGCCGCCGGCCTCATAATAAAGCCGCACCAGGGTGAGGAAGGTGGCAGCGTAGGAATCGGAGGAATCATAGCTGTAGGCCGGGACCTCCATACCCCCCTCATCCAGGTAATAATCATAGACGGTACCCGTGACGCCGTAGCGATCGGGCCTCTCCAGGTGGGCCAGGTACCAGTCCAGGTAGGCCCGCACCCGCGGAAGGTTCAAGCCCCAGGCCGCCAGGCCGTAGAGGGCCAGGTGGGCGAAATAGGGCACGATCTTCGGTTGACCCGGATAGGCGGTGACCACCGCCCCGCTAGCTAGCTGCTGGGAAAGAATCCATTCAGCTTCCTGGCAGATAATGGCTTCCATACTAAAAATCACCCCTACCATATGGTATGGCAGGGGTGTCTATTCTAGCATTGAAACGAGTATTTCTTTATCGGCGAGAAACTCCCTTGTTAAGGCCTTCAAGAAAGAATATGCGCATAGCTGAAATCCTCGCGCAGAGGCTGCCTAAACTCCTTCAGCCAAAGGATAAAGCTCGTCTTCCTCGGCGCGGATGCGCCTGGTTAAAGCTGCGGTAATTGTCTCTATATCGGCGAGAAATTGACCGGGATTTTCCCTTATGGCTCAAGATCACGCCGGCGGAGCCATCCTGCTCACAACTCACTTCAAAACGGAGTTCCGGTATAGGCAGCCGGTTCCGGCCCGTGAAAAACTCTATTAGCAGAGGTGCTAACCATGGCCACAATGACATAACCGGCCTTGAAGGTGATATACATCACTTTTTCTCCAGATAGCAGACTTTATAATAGAAGCTAAATACACGGGAGGAATGTCTCATGGATATCATTCGCATCGCCGAGCTACCGCAGCAGGTAACTCCCAGGGGCGTCAAGGCCCGGGCCGTATTAGATGTGCCTTACATCAATATCATGAACCTGACCCTGGCCCCGGGTGACGAGGTGCCGTCCCACACCACGCCGGTAGACGTGCTGTTCCATGTCATAGAGGGCGAGGGCTCCATTACCGTTGGTCCGGAAACGGTGAAAGTCAAAGCCGGGGAGATAGTAGTCAGCCCGGCCGGTGTCCCCACGCCCTGGAGGCCAATGCCGGCAGCGATTTCAGCGTCCTGGTGATGAAGATCCCCAACCCGAAAAAATAGTCCTGTAAAGGCGGCGCCGGAACGCTTCTCCTTTTTAAAATGCCAGGGGGGGCTTGCGGATACATTGATTCTCCTTGGCCTTACCTTTATAATGTAAGTTAAGGGAGGGAGTAAGGCAGTGCCAGTAGTGACGATATCTTCAAAAGGACAGCTAATTATCCCTGCTGACATCCGGAAAAAATATGCCATCAAGCAGGGGAACAAGTTTGAGGTACAGGTGGCCGAGGGAAAGCTGGTACTGGTCCCCTTGAAAGAAAAGCCCTTCGTGCGGTTGTACGGAGCGTTAAAGGGTGAAACCAGCCTGGTCCGGTCGCTGCAAGCAGAACATGCCAGGGGAACCGGAAAAGAAAACTATAAAGCCGGGACCGTCGTCCCGGCTTAACGTTTCTCCGGCAAGAAATTGTACGAACCTACCATCAAGGTGATAATCAACAGGGCCAGGCCAAAGGGCAAGAGATCAACGGCAACTTCAAGGAGGGTCGGCACGTAGGGCCAGGAGCCGGCAAATACCGGCGCTCCCGCCTTAAAGCCGCCGATGGCCACCGGGTAATGCCAGCTTTCCACTTCCATTCCCGGCAGGGAAAGGCTTAAGGGATACTGGTTGAAGGCCGGGAACATCAGCATCAGCCGGTGGGCAAAGACGCCGGTAAATAGTAGAAAGCAGCCCCAAAGGAGGTTGCCCGGCGACCGCCTGGCTTTCCCCGTAAAGAAATAAATCATAACAAAGGCCGGTAGGACTATTTCCACCAGGTAGAGGGGTGCGTAGCGGTTAAACACCAGGGATAGAACCGCCAGGGCTTCGGGACCGCCCCACCACCAGTGGATGAGGAGATCCATGGCTACGAAAAAGAAGTGGACGGCCAGGGCGCCAGCCGTGATCCGGGCCAGGGTGTCAAAGGCGCCGGCATACCGGCCAAACTCCTCTTTGCCGGTTATCAGCAGGGCAATCACCAGGACCAGGGCGGTCCCGGAAGCCACCGCCACGGCGATGAAATCCGGAGGCAAAACGGCCGTATACCACCAGCCGCGGGAGGCCTGGGTGGCAAAAATCAAGGCCGTGATGGTATGAATTAGAATCGCCACCGGGAGCCCCACCACGGCTACCCGCCGGGACCACCTGGCAGCAATGCTTTCTACTTCCTCCTGGGTAAGCTTCCTTGTCCAGCCGTTAAGAAAACCGCGTCCTTCCTTTTTCCAGTCCGGTAAAAGCTGCAAATAAACGCTTAAGAAAGTCAAAACGGTGTAAGCAGAAACAACTATTACGTCCCAGATTAAAGGCGACCGGAAATTGGGGTGCAGCAGCAAGTTGTAAATCCTGTCCACCCGCCCCAGGTCAGGCAGGATGATTACCGCCGCGGCCATAATGCTGGCAAAGGCGGAAAGGGAAGCAATGCGGGTAAAGGGCTTTAACTGCTCAAGATTGAAAAGGTAAACCGAAGAAGAAACGATTAGCCCCCCGGCGGCGATCCCCACAAAGAAGGCAAAGGTAGCAATATACAGTCCCCAGCTAAAGGGATTGCGCATGCCGGTCACAATCAGGCCGCTTTTAAGCTGGTAGCCCCAGGTCAATAAACTTACCAGCAAAAGAACCAGACCCGGGACAAAAGCCGCATTTAGTTTCCTCACAGGATCTCCCTCCTAAAAAATGTCGTTTGCTCGCTCGCACCAAACCCCTTAAGGAGCGCCTAGCACTCAACTCGTTTGGAACAGGTGACTCTTCGCCAACAAAAACTTTGGAGGTTGAGTGCTGGGTCAGCCGTGAAGCTTAAGGCGGGATTCCCGGCCATGTTAGAAGGCCCCGCCCTCGCTCTCCGGCAGAGCCCGCGGCCGCTTCGACCCCCAGGTAGAGGCTCGCCCATTCAAACTAAGCCAGGATAGCTCTATCTTGTGGCAAAGGTCTTGCCTTACTTCCGCGGTCCTGTGGGCGGCAGGTAAAAGACCTTGGGCTTTGTACCCAGTTCTTCTTTCAGCCTTAGGGCCTGCCGTTGCCGCACCAGGCGGCTTACCTCCGACCTGGGGTCATCGAGGTCGCCGAAGAAACGCGCCCTGGCCGGACAGGCCTGAACGCAGATGGGCGGATCGCCTTGATCCGTATACTGCACGCAGAAGGTGCATTTTTCCACAACCCCCTTCGGGCGATCCGGCGTGTAGACCAGGCGCCCCCTTTTATCCCGGTGCTCGAAGGGATACCCGTAATCATAGCCCGGCATGTAACCGGCTTTCTCTTTGGCTTTTCTGGCGTCTTCCCAATTAAACTGGCGCACGCCGTAGGGACAGGCGACCATACAGTAACGGCAGCCGATGCAGCGCTCGTAGTCAACCAGCACCCGGCCCTGTTCGTCGGTATAAGTCGCCCCAACCGGGCAGACCTTTTCGCAGGGAGCGTTCTCGCACATCTGGCAGGACACGGGTAAAAAGTACATCTGCGCTTCCCCGTCTTTAGCGAGGGGGATCTGGTGCTCCTTACTTCCAGGTGTAAATACCCGGTTCCACCAGGTGCCCGGCGGTTGCGAGTTATGCCCTTTACAGGCCACAACGCAGGTACGGCAGCCGATACAGCGGTCCAGGTCAATGACCATTCCCAGCTTCATTACACCTCACCTGCCTTTCGTACGTCGCAGAGGGCTTCGTTCCAGGCTGTATTGGGGGCCCATATCCCCGGTACAAAGTAGACCTCATGGGTGGGCTTGATAAAGGGATAGGTTAATGAGTTATAAGAATCTCCTTTGAGATAGCGGCTCCACCAGCCCTGTTCAAAGACGATTATTTGCCTCCCCTGGCCGGGGGCCAGGACGGCGTAGCCCCTGACCCTACCGCGGTCGTTGTAAACTTCCACCAGGTCGCCCTCTTTAATCCCTTTTGCCGCCGCGTCCTCAGGGTTTAAGAAGACCTTGGGCCTGTTGTCCTGCAGTTCGTCCAGCCAGATATTGTTGGCGTGGGTCGAATGAATCCGGTAAAGGGAGTTACGGGTAATAAAGGCGAAGGGGTACTTGCCCTTAGCTTCCGGGTTCAAGGCATACTCGCTATCCTCAAAGGGTGGCTTGTGCACGGGCAAGGTTTCGCCGAGTTGCATAAAGGTATCTTCTTCCTTGTAAAATTCAATCCTGCCGCTTTTAACAAATTTAGCTGTAGCTTCAATTGCCGCCGGCCGGCTAACCGGGGGGAAGGGTTTTTTAAACTGCACTTGCTCGTAAAAGGGGATCTGGCGATTCCCCGGTACCTCTGATTTCAGCCGCACCGGGCCTTTCTTGAGCTGCTCCAGGGTAATCCCGGCCACCGGCGGGCCGCCGGTTTTAAGGAGCAGTTCTATTACCTTTTCGGCCGCCATATTCTCATCAAGGCCAGGAAAGAAGTGTTTCTCAAAGTCAGGGTTAAGCCTCCTAGCAATCTCCCTGGCAATCCAAAGTTCGGATTTCGATTCGTATAGAGGTTTAATGGCCGGCTGCTGCAACTGCATATAAGGGTGTAAAGGTGTGGTTGTCAGCTCGGTCTTTTCATACCAGCTGGCTACCGGGAATACTACGTCGCTATAAAGACAGCTGGTGGTCATCTGGTTGTCCAGGCCGACGATAAATTCTATTTCTCCCCTGGCTGCCATTTGCCGTAAACGGTCGGCCATATTATGCTGGTCGAAGGGGTTACCCCAGCCAAAGATCAGTGCCTTCACCCCATTCTTGGGCCATTGGGCTTTCATACCCTTAGTGGGACCATGCAGGATATAGAGCCAAGGAAGCCACCTGGCCGGCTTGGGGAACCACCATTCTTTAACATTAAACCGGATCTTGTACTGGCCGGCATAGGTGGAAATACCCGCACCCGGTTTACCGATATTACCGGTCAGCACCGGCAACAGGGCCAGGGCGCGGCCCTTAAGGTCACCGTGATACCACTGGTAGTTGCTGGCACCGTAGATGACATGGAGGGGTTTTGTAGTCGCCATCTCCCGGGCCAGGCGGACAACGGTATCCCCCGGTACCCCCGTTTCTTGTTCCACATAGGCCGGTTGATAGGCAGCCAGGTGTTCCTTCAGCAGCTGGAAGATTGGTTTTGCCTTCACCCTGGTGCCGTCCTTTAATTCCACTTCCAGTTCCCCTTCCAGGGCCACATTGAGGGGAAGCTCGAGTTTATCCGGGTGCACGACAAGGAAACCGCCGTTATAAGCGACAAAAGCTTCCCGGTAGGGCGGTACATCCGCCGGTCTGGCCAGGCCTTTGACTTCTTCCGCCTTCAGGCGCTTCCCGGTGTCAAGGCGCACCAGAAGGGGCATATCGGTAAAGGTTTTGATAAATTCTTCGTCGTACAGTTTTTCTTCGATTATCACCCGGGCCATCCCCAGGGCTAAGGCCGCGTCACTGCTGGATTTAAGCTGGATCCACTCATCCGCTTTAGCTGCAGTTGGGCAGTAGTTAGGGTCAAAAACAACAAGTTTAGCGCCGTTATTACGTGCTTTGATTAAGAAGTCAGAATCAATCAAGCGCGTTACCATAATATTGGAACCAAAAACAGCAATATAGCGGGAATTGGCCCATTCCAGGGGTTCCAGCTCTTCCGACTGGACGCCGAAGGTCTGGGGCCAGAACATGGGCAGGTCGCCATTCTTATCATAAGGATGGTTCAAATTCCATCCCGCCAGGGTAGAGAGAGCGGTCCACGCTCCTTTCTGGACGTGGCCGGTCCCGCCTACCTGAAAGCTGAAACAAACAGATTCCGGGCCGTATTTGGTGGCAATTTCCTGTAAGCGGCTGGCCGTGTAATCCAGCGCTTCTTCCCAGGAAACCTCTCTGAATTCTCCTTTACCCCGTTCTCCCGTCCTGATGAGGGGTTTCTTGATCCGGTCAGGGCCATAAATAACGTTAATATAACTCAAACCCCTTAAACAACCCCGGGGACCGTACTCGGGCTCGGGATAATCATTGGTAGGAAATAAGGCCTTTATCTGGCCGTCCACCACCATGGCCCTGATGCCGCAGGAAGAAGTGCAGTTGGGCGAACAGGTGCTGCGCACGTATTTAACGTCTTTTAAGGGGGTCGGGCCCTCCCCTGCCGCAGCCTGGGAAATAAAATATTTGCTGTTTCCTGCCGCACCCGCCAGGACGGCCGTCGCCGCCGACGCTTTTAAAAACTGGCGCCGGCTGAGCCTGAATGCTTCTTTCTTATTTTCATCCTTCATGATTTAGCCTGTCACCTCCATGGCGCATTCCGGGGTCGGCTCCCGGCATTTACACCCAATTTCGGCCGTTACGACGTTACTATACCATAGTATTTCTGATCATTATCTCTACCTCCCCGTCTTGTGAAAGTAACATATTTATACATGTTTTTATTGCAATTTTCGTGCCGGCAAAACAAAAAGCCCCAGGGTGCATTTTCCCGGGACTTTTTACCTTACCGAGTTGATAATGTCTCTAAAATCTTAGAATACCTTCTAGTTTTATAGAAACCTCTTGGCCGTTTCAGTTTTAACCCCGGCCTTCCTGCCCCATGCTTCTTTCTTGCCTCCCCCTTCCGGGAACCCGCCTCTCGATCCGGCAGGCGCTGGCCTTGGCCAGGGGCTGGCCGGAAAGGGGGTCGACGTTCCGGCCGGTTAGGTGGTTAGCCGCCTGGCGCCATCCCCCCTCGCCGGGGTCCAGGTCACCGAAGTGGAAAGGGATAAAAACCTCTCCCGGCGCCACCACCTCGGTAAGCCTGGCCGGTACTTCAACCCAGCCCCGGCGGGTCACCACCCGCACCACCTCACCTTCGGCCACTTGCAAGCGGGCCGCGTCTTGCGGGTTAATTTCTACATAAGCTTCAGGGACCAGGGCCTGGAGTTCTGGTATACGCTTGGTCTTGGTACGGGTATGGTAATGCTCAATAATCCGGCCGGTATTGAGCCAGAAGGGAAATTCTCCGTCAGGTACTTCCGGCGGCGGTGTATAAGGAACAGCCCAGAGGTGCGCCCTGCCCTCCGGGTGATTAAACTCGCCATAACCCTGGGCTTCTTCCGGCCGCGTGGGAAAAACACCGGTAGTATAGAGCCGCGGTGTTCCACGGCCGCCCTCCGGGCAGGGCCACTGGACGCCCCCCTCGCGTTCCAGCAGGGCGTAATCCACCCCCGTCATATCATTGGGCCGGCCGCGGGTGAGCTCCCGCAACTCCCGAAATGCATCTTCCGGGTCCTGCCAGGCAAATAGTTCCCCTGTATCCAGACGGCTAGCCACGTGGGTAACGATGGCCAGGTCGTCCTGCGCCGCTCCCGGCGGGTCCACGGCCCGGCGGACCAGGTCCAGGCGCCGTTCCGAGTTGGTAACTACCCCCGTCTTTTCCCCCCACCCGGCGGCGGGCAGGAAGATATTGGCGAAGGCCGCCGTCTCCATGGGGTAGAATATGTCCTGGACGATTAAAAAAACCTTTTCCAGCTGGCGGCGGCTGAAGCCCAGATCCGGCAGGGAGACGGCCGGGTTGGTGCCGATAATCCATAGGATCTGGAGCTTCCCGCCTTCTATCAGCTCCAGCATGCGGTTGATGTCATTGACCCGGCGGGGCAACCGTTCTGCCGGGATACCCCAGTAGTCGGCCACCTGGCGACGGTGCTCGGGATTCTCCGGATTGCGGAAACCAGGTAAAGAACCGCCGCCGCCGATCTCCCGCATGCTCAGGGCCGAGGCCTGGCCGGTCAGGGAAAAAGGGGCTGAGCCCGGCCGGCCTATTTTACCGGTGATCAGGTGCAGGGAGTTAATCAAAGTTACCGTATCGACCGCCTGGCTGCTCTGGTTGACCCCCTGGCAGAAGACGGTCACGGCGCTGGGGGAACGGCCGAAAAGGCGGGCGGCGGCCACAATATCCGCCGCCGATACGCCGGTTAGACCGGCCACCCGCTCCGGCGGGAAGGCGACGGCAGCCCTCGCCAGTTCCTCGAAGCCTGCCGTAGATCGCCGGATGAAATCCCGGTCCAGCATGTCTTCCTTAATCAAAATATTAAGAAGGCCGTACAGCAGGGGAATGTTGCTGCCGCAGCGCAAACGTAGGTGGAGGTCGGCGGCCCGGGCCGGCAGGGTGAGGCGCGGATCGGCGACTACGATTTTAGCCCCGTTAAGCTTGCGGTTGCGCAAAATCCTCTGCCAGAGCTGGGGGTGCATCTCCGCCGGGTTGGCGCCGAAGATGAAGACGAGGCTGCTCACATCCAGGTCTTCGTAGCACCCCGGCGGGGCATCCACCCCAAAGGAGCGAATATAACCGCTTGCCGTAGAGGCCATGCAGAGCCGGGTGTTGGCGTCGATATTGGGCGTGCCCAGGACGCCTTTGGCCAGCTTGTGGATGGCGTAGTATTCCTCCAGGGTCAACTGCCCGCCGTGATAAATACCGACGGCCTCCGGCCCGCCGGTTACCAGGGCCTCCCGGAGGCGCTGCGTCACCTCGGCCAGGGCCGCTTCCCAGGTCACGGGTTCCATCGCACCATCCCGGCGCCGGAGGGGTACCGTCGCCCGCTCCGGGTGATCCAGGGTTTTCCACTCATACAGGCCTTTAAGGCATAGGTGGCCTTTATTCACTGGCGCGGCGGGATCAGGCTTGACTGCCACAGCCCGGCCTTCTTTTACCCCCAGGTAAAGGCCGCAGCCGGTTCCGCAATAGCCGCAGGTGGTAGCCACCCAGCGGTCCACGGCTGCTTCTCCCCGGTCCTGAAACAGGCTGACTATCCCCTGTTGCAACTCTGCCAGTGCCATCGTCGATCCCTCTTTCGGCAAGCGTTACCCCCCGGTAACCGGGCGGCCCGCCTGACATAAGTTACTCGATATCATAACGCTTTAATTTCTGGTACAGGCCGGAAGGATGGATGCCCAGGAGCCTTGCCGCCTCCTGCTTGTTGCCGTTGGCGGCCGCCAGGGCCCTCTGGATGGCCGCCTTTTCTGCTTCGGCAACGGCCTCCTTCAACTCCAGGCCGGCCCCGTTGCCCCTTGCCTGTTGCATTGCCGCCGGCAGGTGTTCCCGGCGGATAATCTCTTCCCCCGGCTCCAGGAAATTAAAGGCGTGCTCCAGGACGTTTTCCAGCTCGCGGACATTGCCCGGCCAGGGGTAACGGTAAAAAAGCTCCTGCACTGCCGGGGCCAGGCCCCTGACGTCCATACCGTACCGGCTGTTAAGGCGCCGGATAATGGCCGCCGTCAAAACCTCGATGTCCTCCGGCCGCTCGCGCAGGGGCGGTATAGTGAGGTTTACTACGGCCAGGCGGTAATAGAGGTCGCGGCGAAACTTGCCGGCCGCCTCCAGGGCCAGGAGGTCCTGGTTGGTGGCGGCGATGATCCTCACGTCCACTTTAGTGGTCCGGCGGCCGCCCACCCGTTCAAAGGCCCTTTCCTGCAGGACCCGCAGGAGTTTGGGCTGCATGCTGAGGGGTAAATCTCCGATTTCATCGAGGAATATGGTGCCGCCGTCGGCCAGTTCAAACTTGCCCGGCCGTCCGCCCCGGGCCGCCCCGGTAAAGGCCCCTTCTTCGTAGCCGAAGAGCTCGGCCTCCAATAAGTTTTCCGGGATGGCGGCGCAGTTGATTTTGATCAGGGGTTCATTGCGGCGGGAGCTGGCCCGGTGAATGGCCTGGGCCAGCAGCTCCTTGCCGGTACCGCTCTCGCCGGTAATTAAAACGTTGGCCTCGCCCCGGGCCACCCGGGCCGCCAGTTTTTTCAATTGAACCATGGCCGGGCTGATCCCCAGGATACCCTGCCAGGCGTCCTGGTCCCCCTGCATGGAAGCCAGTTCCTGCTGATAAAAAAGGACTTTGCTCTCTAAAACCTGAAGACGCCGGGTAATATCCTTCATGCCTGCGGCAGCCAGATCATCAACGGCCACGGCCTTGCTTACGGCACCCAGCAGGTTGCCGGCGGCATCTTTGACAGGCATTTCCGACAATAGCAGTTTCTTGCTGGCATAACGGGCTTCAAAGCCGACTACCGGCCGGGCGGTAGCCAGGACCTCCGGCAGGCGGCTGAAGGTTAAAACCTCGCCGATTTTTCGCCCGGTAAGGGCATCGGCCCGCCAGCCCAGGAGTTCGGCATACATCTGGTTGATACTTACAATTATACCCTGGCGGTCAGCCACCGCCAGATAGAGGGGAAAATCATCGAGGAGGGCGGCGTAGAGTTCATTGAGGGCCTGGAGTTGCGCTGCATCCGGCTGGTTTTCCGTGAAAAGAACGACGACTCCCCCTTCGTCGTCGGGGAAATAATCGACGCGGTAGTTTTTAGCGCCGGAGGTAAAACAGGTTCCCAGGAGGGGGCTATGGTTGGTAAAGACTTCGGCCAGGCGCGTCTCCGGAAAGACCTCCGTCAACCGCCGGTCCTTTAAATCCCGGCCGGCCAGCCCCAGGATGGCGGCGGCCAGGGGGTTGGCGACTTGAATGCGGCCGCCGGCATCGACGTAGATCATGCCCTGGTGCAGGGCGTTAAAGGTTGTAGCCCAAAAATCCCCGGCAGTCCAGGCCATTTTTCTCCCCTCCCCGGATGGTTGTCTTGTTCTTTTTTATGTTAACATTTCGTGTTCCCGCCTGCAACCCGCCCAATTTGCTGAGTGCCTCGTACCCTTCCGCAACTGGTCGTTCTAATATTCCAAAAAGGAATATAAAACATGGCAGGATTCTATAATATCACAGCGAATATCGTTGGCATATCAACCCCGAAGGAGCGAGATGATACCTTGAGCTCTAAAAGCTATGTCTGGCAGTCATTAAAAGGTGGTTGGTCAAGGATTTTTACCGAACCCTGGCCTATCGGAGCGGGTGTTTTTGCTCTGACCATTACCAATCTATTTATGTTCATGTATGCCCGGGCCCTGGGCGTCTTTCCCCAAATGGCCATGTGGGGAAGCTGGTTGTATAACATAATGGGAATCAAAACGGAAAGCCCCTTTGCACCTTACCCTGTAAAACCTATTTACCTGGACATGCATAGCATGATTGACATAGGTATTATAGTCGGCGCCCTCGGGGCTGCCCTGCTGGCCCGTGAATTTAAAATCCGCAAAGAAGACTGGCAGGGTTATCTCTGGGGCGCTGCCGGGGGCATACTGATGGGCTTCGGTACGCTCCTCATGCCCCCATGTAATGTGGGAGGATTCTGGGTAGCTACTATGGCCTTTTCTTTAAGCGGCCCCCTGTCTGCTGTGGGGCTCCTGCTGGGAGCCTATGTAGGAGGCAGGATTCTCCAATATCAGATGCACAAAGCTATGCAGAAGCTGGACTTCTCCGCCGCCCCAAAGGGTGAAACGCAAGGGGTGAAGGTTTTATCCCGTCAACCCCAGTGGGGTGTCCTGGTATTCTCCCTTGCACTTCTCCTTGCCGTCATTTATTACCTGGCAGGCATGCCCAAAAATGCAGGTCTGTTTTTATTCGGCATCCTTTTCGGGCTCATTATCCAGCGTTCGCGTCTTTGTTTTGCAGGGGCTTTCCGCGAAATTCTGGTGAGCCGTGACGGCAAGGTTATGAAATGGATATTGCTGGGAATGGCCGTAGGCGTCATGGGTTTCGCCCTCCTCAAGGCCCAGGGCTATCAACCCGATCACATGGTTTTCCCTGCCGGATGGCATAATATCGCCGGCGGTTTCATTTTCGGTGCCGGCATGGTCCTGGCCGGGGGATGCGGCGTGGGCATCCTGGCCCGCAGCGGCGAAGGTTACACTCGTTCCTGGACGGCGATTTTAACGGCCATGTTAACTTCCGGAGCCTGGGTCCACATCTACGGCCAGAAAGTCGGCCAGGGGTGGCTTTATGGCAAGCCGGTATTTCTGCCTCAATTATTGGGGTGGGGAGGAGCCCTCGCCTTTATCTACGGTTTCTTAATTCTATTCTACTTATTTATCCTCTGGGTGGAGGCCGGTAAGCATGAAAGAGCTTAAAGCAGTTAAAGTAAACGATAACCATTATCAGGTTGATATGCGCGGATGGATGTGCCCCTATCCCAAATACGCTATCACGGCCATTCTGGAAAAGCTGCCGTCAGACAGCTATTTAGACCTGTTAGTGGATTGTCCTGCCGCAACAAAGGACGTCCCCGACCTGGCTAAAAGGCAGGGATACGAAGTGCAAAGGGTTGAACTTTTAAGGGAGGGAGAATGGCTAATTCGGATAACAAACCTCCATCCGGTCTAGGCAGCACACGCACTCAATGTGATGGGTGTGGGGAAACATATCCACCGGTTGCATCGGTCCAAGGGTGAACCCTGTTTTTTGCAGGTAGGACAGGTCCCGGGCCAGCGTCGACGGGTTGCAGGAAACATAAACTATCCGGCGGGGTTGCATGGCCGCTACGGCTGCCAGCACCCGGCGGTCGCAACCGGACCGGGGCGGGTCCAAAACAACTACTTCCGGCCGGTAACCTTCCCCGGCCAGGCGCGGTAATACCCTTTCCGCAGCCCCGACATGAAAGCTGAGATTATTAATCTTATTTAAAACAGCATTACGCCGGGCGTCTTTAACGGCTCCTTCTACCACTTCCACCCCGGTAACCATACCCGCCCGCCGGCTCAACCACATGGCAATCGACCCGCTACCACAGTAGGCATCCAGGACCTCTTCACCGCCCCGCAGGCCGGCCAAATCCCCTGCCCGGTCGTAAAGGACCTCGGCCTGGGCCGAATTTACCTGAAAAAAGGTCGTAGCCGATATATGGAAACGCAGTGCACCCAGGCGTTCCTCCAGGTAATCCCTCCCGAAAAGAAGGGTTTCCCTAAACCCTCCCCTGTCATTTTTAGTAGGATGGGCTACTATTCCCACCAGTTCCGGGAAGCGACCGGCCAGTTCCCCAGACAACACCTTTGCCCCCGGCCAGCCGGACCGGGCCTCAAGGGCCACCAGCATCTCCCCTGTAGCCCGGCCCTGGCGCAGGGTCACGTGTTCCAGGCCCTTTTCCAGGCCCGGCAATAGACGGGCTATCTCCCGGGCAAGTTCCAGAAGCCCGGATGGCAGGAGACGGCAATGGGCAAAGGGGACTACCTCATGGCTTCCCGGCTGGTAAAAACCGAGGCGGTTACCAGCCACATGAAGCCGCACCTTGTTACGGTATCCCCACGGGTTGGCCATTCCCAGGACCGGCAAGACGCTAACGTCCCGCAAACCTCCCAGGCGCCGCAGGGCTTCAACAACCTGGCGCCGTTTCCATAAAAGCTGGGCCCGGTAGTCGAGATGCTGCAGGTGACAGCCACCACATTGGTACACCTCCGGGCAGGGAGGTAACACCCGATCCGGGGAAGCTTTTTCGATCTCCAGCAGCCGCGCCAGGGCATAATGTTTTTTCCTGGCCACGATTTCAATTTTTACCCTTTCTCCCGGCAGGGCTCCCGGCACAAATACTACCATGCCGCCTTGCAGGCGGCCCACTCCCGCCCCTTCGTGGTTGAGACCGGTTATATCGATTTTCTGCATGTTTTATACCCACCGCAGAGCAAAATAAAGAAGGAAAATCATGATTGTATTCCAGGTAGCATGGGCGACAATGGCAGAGAGGACGCTTCCCGTCCGTTCATAAAGATAGGCCAGGCCGACGCCACCCAGGGCAAGGGGCAGGAAGCGGACAAGATCGAGGTGGAGCAGGGCAAAGATTAAGCCGCTACCGAGGAGACCCTTTTTCAACCCGTAACGTTCTTTGAGGGCGGGAAAAAGAAAACCCCGGAAATAAAGTTCTTCTGTCACGGGAGCAAAAAAAGAAGCAAGAAACAGCGGTATGGCTAGATCGCCGGGCCGCCGGGCATTGACGACCAGTTCAGTGAAAGGCTGGGGCGCCTGATCAGGTAAAAATAACTGCAACAGGCTACCCACTATGATTACCAGCAAAAATAAAACCAGCCCGCCCCCCAGGCCTGAGGTTATGGCCATGGGGATGGAAGCGGTTTTTAAGCCCACAGCTTCCAATCCCAGGCCGTTTTTAACGCGGACGATATAATGGAGCCCCCCCAAGACGGCCGCACCCTGGGCCAGACCAACCAGCAGGTAACGGCAGGCCAGGGACAACCCCGGAGCAAAAAAGCGCACCAGTAATGCCATACCGTAACCCGCCGCCACCATACTCAGCAATACCAGGAGACAGTGCCATAGATTCCAGGGTATTTTCTCCGTTTCTCCCTTCATTTGCCTCACCACATTTGCTTTAACTATAGGAGCAATACCACAACGCCAGCAGCAGGCTTTCTTTAAAATATATAACATGCCCCAAATATTTGCAAAGGTTATTGTACCTGCAATTGCCGCTTCCGGGCGAGGTATTTTTCTACGGCGCTTACAAAGGTGGCATGGGACCAGGTCAAGGGAGAAACGGACAGGGGTTCGCCGGTGAAGGGGTGCAGTTGCTCGGGGAGCATGCCGGCCGGGGTTGCCCGTTCCGCCGCCCAGGTAAGAATACGGCGAACTGCATCCAGGTCATTTAAATTTTGCGCCCTTAAAGCGTACCACTCAGCCAGCCAAAGGGTGCAAATAAACCAGGGATTACCCGGAGCAACCTGGAGGTTATCGCTTTTGCGAAAGTAATAGTCGCCGGTGTAGCGGGCAATACCGCCGATTTCCGTCCTGACCTTCAATCCTTCCTCCACAGCCGCCATAGTCCGTTGCAGGCGCGGGTCATGCACCGGTATTACTTCCAAAAAAGCCAGGGCCGCGAGGCTGGCATCGAGGGTAAAATCGGGCACCAGGCTACCGTCATCTTCCCTGTAAATCCCCCTGATGAAGCGCCCCAGATCCGGAGAATAAAGATGCTCGTTAATCCCCCGCCCAACCTCTACCGCTGCCCGCCGATAACGGTCTTCCCGGAAAATATCCCCGGCCAGTCGCGCTATATCTGCAGCGGTAGTCAACCCGGCATACACGGCAGCAGAAGTAAAAGAAAAGATACCCCGCCGTTCTTCCCAGAGGTCATAGCTGGGCAGGGGCAGCCCCAGCTCAGGATAGCGATATTCCACCAGAAAATCGGCCGCCGGGCGTACCAGGGCCGGGTAAAGATCGTGCACGAGAACCCAATTTCGTCCCAGGCGAAAGGACTGGCCCAGGGCCCAAAGGACCAGGGCGGTTTCGTCTTCCTGGATGGGTAAAATACACTCACCACGGTGCACCGGCGGCAGCCAGCTGGATCCCAGGCTGCCGTCGGGATTATATTTTTGATAAAAAAAGCCGTCCTTTTCCAGTACCCTGGAACAATAATAAAAGAAGCCGGTCGTTAATTCGCTATACCCAGCCTGGTCCAGGGCGCCGGCTACAAGAGCCCCATCCCTGGGCCAGCAGTAGCCGTAGTGATCCCGGGCATCCGCCAAGATGTCGCTATCGGTAGCCGCCAGGATCGCTCCCCGGTTGTCGATCTGGGTGCGCATGACCAGAAGACTGCGGTGATAAAGTTCAACTACCGCCGGGGGTAAATCGGCAAAATCGCGTCCATTTTTATAGACCCAGCCCCGCCAGTAAGCCGCTGTGCCTGCTAGCAGGTTTTTTACTCCCTGGGAAAGCACCCGGTTATTTAACTCTCTGGCAGCCGTAAAATTTTCGGCAGCCACAATCCAGTATGTAATCTCCCCTCTCTCCCCGGCGGCCAGCTGCAGGCGAAAGCTAAAGGTACTGTCTACCGAACCGTGGTGGATAGGATGGCCCTCCAGCCAGCCGTCCTCTGCATCCCTCCAGGTTCCCTCGGCACCGCGAAAGCGCTTGTTACCGGTGGCAAACTGGAAAAAAATATTAGCCCCCGCGCGTCCATTAATTAAAAGATAAAGTCCCCGTTTATAATGAAGTAAAACCTTCTGATCCGGCAAGTAAGTCACTGTATCACCGATGGGGGATTCATTCAAAGTAAAATCATGATAAAAAAACAGCCGCACTTCCCGGGCGCGAGGGGCCATATTGTGAACTATAATCCGGGCCAGGTAGATATCTTCTTGAAAATGGACGGCATTGTCGATAATTATTTCCAGTTCCATTCCTTTATGCCTGGCCCGGCAATGGCCTACCAGGGTATCCGCTTCATAGCCTACCTCCCGCTCCCATTCTCCGCTTCCCAGCCAGCTGAAACGACCATCCGTCCAGCAGCCCAGGCGATTCCTCTCCCCGCCGATGTGGTTGGGCCAGCCGACATAGGGATAATATAAATCACGCATATTAAATTCAGCATCAAAATTAATCAACAAACGCCCGTTCCCCAAAACCAGTTCTCGCGCCATAGTTAACACCCCTTTACTTTCCTCATTTAAGCGGCAATAAAGTCGGGGTAAGTGGATATACTAAGCGATGAGTTTAAGTTCATTAGCATTATTCCACCAGAGAGCGGGGATTATTGCATGATAACCTTAATCGCCCTGTTTATCATAGCTTTCCTGTCCGGGGTCTTTTTCTGGTACCGGCGCCGGCAGGCAACCCGCCCGGCAGCTAAACCATTACCTGCGCATTTACCGGTATCCCAGGATTTGCCAGTAAAATACGGTAAAGATGAAATTGTCCTGATGGTAAAGGACCCTTACTGGCTCTATGCCTACTGGGAGTTAAGCGATACTAAAAAAGATGAACTTAAGCGGCGCTTTGGTTTGACAGCCTGGGAAAAATCCCTTCCAAAACTAAGGATTTACGACCTTACCAACCATCCCTATGATTTTCTCCAGGCACCCTTTTTTGAAATTGCCATCACTGATATGGCCGACAACTGGTATATCCATACCGGTAAACCCTGCAGCACCTTTTGTGTTGACCTGGGGCGCTGGTTCCCGGAATACGGCTTTGTTACCATAGCTCGATCCAATATCGTCACTACCCCGGCCGATAAACCCAGCAGCGTTATTGACCCCCTGTGGCCGCCCCTGGAAGCCTGCTGGCAGGCGGTAGAACGTTACGGCAAGGGAAGGGGTCTAAGCTCTCCCGAACTGGTAAAAAAATGAATAAGGGCGACCTGAAGGCCCTTCCCTTAATTACCATATAACTCGTCTCCCCCTTCCCAACCTTCACCAACTTTGAACCATAGAAGTCGAAGGCAGGAAGTCCGGAAATCAGAAAGGAAGAAAACCATGCCCCGTGGCTATGTTGCCCTGGTTTTACATGCTCACTTACCCTATGTCCGCGATCCAGAAGACGACTTTTCCCTGGCCGAAAAGTGGTTTCACGAGGCCGTTACCGAAACCTACATCCCCCTGATCCATGTCTGCCAGCGCCTCAACTGGGACAAGATACCCTACAAAATTACCATTTCCTTAAGCCCGCCTTTAACAGCGATGATGGCTGACGCTTTGGTCCAGGAGCATTATCGCCGTTACCTGGAACGCCGGCGGGAACTGGCCGCCCGGGAGGTCTGGCGTACCAGGAACGACCCGCGCTTCCACATCCTGGCCCGCATGTACCAGGATCTCTTTGAAAAAGTATACTGCACCTATCTGGCGTACGGCGGCAATCTTACTAATGCCTTCCGGGAACTCCAGGACAGCGGTAAAGTAGAAATCATCACCTGCGCCGCCACCCACGGCTACCTGCCCTTAATCGGCCTCCAGCGAGAAGTAGTCCGGGCCCAGGTGGAAGTGGCCGTCAACAACCACCGCCGCCTCTTTGGCCGCCCGCCGGCAGGCCTTTGGCTGCCCGAATGTGCCTACAATCCGGGTGACGATGTCATTTTAAAGGATTACGGCATCAAATATTTTTTTGTCGACGCCCACGGTCTCCTTTACGCCACGCCGCGGCCGCGCTACAGTATTTTTGCTCCTGTCTATACCCCGGCAGGAGTTGCTGCTTTCGGCCGCGACCTTGAGTCTTCGGAGCAGGTGTGGAGTGCCCAGGAAGGCTACCCCGGCGATTTCGATTACCGGGAATTTTACCGGGATATCGGCTATGACCTGGATTACGATTATATCAAGCCGTACATCCATCCCTCCGGCCTGCGGGTAGATACGGGCCTGAAGTACTACCGCATTACCGGCAAATCCAATTATAAAGAGCCTTATGTACCAGAATGGGCGAGTTTCAAAGCCCACATCCACGCCGGCAATTTCCTTTTTAACAGGGAACACCAGATTAACTACCTGGCCGGATACATGGACCGCCCGCCCCTCATTGTCTGCCCCTATGATGCTGAGCTCTTCGGACACTGGTGGTTTGAGGGGCCCCAATTTTTGGAATCCCTCTTCCGCCAGGTGGCGGGTCTAGCCCATCAGCCCTTTACTTTTATCACCCCGAGCGAGTACCTGGAGCGCTTCCCCGTCAACCAACCGGCCACGCCCTGCATGTCCAGCTGGGGGAACAACGGTTATAACGAAGTCTGGCTGGAGGGTTCCAACGACTGGATTTACCGCCATCTCCACCACGCTGCCGAGGAAATGATCCACCTGGCCAACCGGTACCAGAACGCAGCGGGCCTGCTGCTACGCGCCTTAAACCAGGCTGCCAGGGAACTCCTGGTAGCCCAGAGCAGCGACTGGGCCTTCATCATGAAAACCGGGACTATGGTTGACTACGCCGTCAGCCGGACGAAAAAACACCTGCTCAACTTCTGGGACCTTGCCCGCTCTATCAATAAAAATGACCTGGACCCGGAAAAGGTGCAGGCTATGGAGGAGGATAATAATATCTTCCCGGATATCAACTACCGGGTTTTCGCCAGCAGTTAAACAGGCCGTACCCATGGGCCTGTAAATTGGCGCCCTATATAGGATGGGCCGAGCTTTTATCGAGCATCTTCGTGCCGTGGCTTTGCCTCCATCTTCCGCCGGATCCCACCTCGCGCCTCACCCCCCTGGGAGCAATGTCCCCAGTCGGAGAGGTCGGCCTTGAAAACGGAGGCCGGAGGCAAGAGGTCTGAAGTCGAGAGGGCAGGAACAGGCTGAAACCGGTTCCTGAAAGAAGCCGGCTGTCGTGTTTTCTTCCGGCTGCTGTGCCGCCCGGCGGCATGGGTGTTTTATTCTGTATGTTGAGGAACTTTCCGGGGCAGGAGCCGGGAGCAGCCGCCTCTATACCGGGAAGCTGGTTTTACTTTCTTCTGCCAGGACCATCCCCGGATAATTATCAATAGTCAAAGGTACCCAGGCCCGGATAGCCATCTGCAGGCGCCTTTCTACCTCCAGCCAGTTGACCAGTTGCCACCAGGCCTTGACATAATCGGCGCGCCGGTTCTGGTAGTCCAGGTAATAAGCGTGTTCCCACACATCCAGCACCAGGATGGGGATGCCGCCCCACTGGGTCAAATCCTGGTGCTTCTCCGCCGTCAGGATTTCCAGGCGGCCCCAGGCCGGTTGCCAGACCAAAATCGCCCACCCGGAACCTTCCACATCAACAGCTGCTTTTATAAACTGTTCCTGAAAGGCCGTCATGCTGCCAAAATAACTGTTTATTTTTTCCCGCAGCAAACTCCCCGGGCCGCCTCCCCCCCACCGACTCATCACCGTCCAATAGATACTGTGCAGGATATGGCCCGAACCGTGAAAAGCCAGCTCCCGTTCCCAGTGCTTCACCAGGGCAAAATCGCCTTTCTGGCGTGCTTCAACCAGCTTTAACTCCGCTTTATTGAGGCCCTCGACATAAGTCAGGTGGTGACGATCGTGATGGATGCGCAACTGTCTTTCGCTGATGACAGGTTCTAAGGCATTATATGGGTAAGGTAGGGGCGGTAAGCGGTGGCCGCCCGGAGGAACCGCCGGCCATGACGGCCAGAAATTTTGCGTTTCGGCCATGCCCATTCCTCCTGGACATTATTTCCTTATATTCTATGCATTCCCTATCCCGGACGGCATCAAATACAGTAATGCTACTTCTGCAAAAACTGCTACTCGGCCAGGCGGAAATGGGGGCTGGCCCGGCGGGCCGTCTCTAAAGCCTCTTTAAACTCTTCTCTGGTAATCCGCCGGCTCAAAGGACCGTAGCGGTAAGCCTCGCCGGCCGGGTAATACTGGTTCATGACGTTGATGTAGGCATAGGGTGAGATTTCCCGGGCGATAAACTCCATAACCTCCTTCGTTCCGGCCAGGCCCTCCGGCAGGACTAGATGGCGAATAATTAACCCTCGCCTTGCTATTCCCTCTGCATCCACCTGCAGGTCGCCCACCTGGCGCTGCATTTCTTTAATGGCTATCTTTGCCACCCGGGGATAATCCGGTACATGCGAAAGGCGTCTGCCAATCTCAGGATCGGTATACTTGAAGTCCGGCATGTAGATGTCTATGAGGCCGGCGATCTCCTCCAGGGTCGCCTTTTCTTCATAACCACCACAGTTATAAACCAGGGGTAGCTTTAGGCCCCTTTCGGCGGCAATGGCCAGGGCGGCGATAATCTGGGGAACATAGTGGGATGGCGTCACCAGGTTGATATTGTGGCAACCCCGGTCCTGTAAAGATAACATAATGCGGGCCAGCTTTTCCAGGGAAACCTTTTCGCTATGGTGCCCGCGACTTATATCATAGTTCTGGCAAAAAACGCAGCCCAGGTTGCAGTGGCTGAAGAAAATGGTCCCGGAGCCACCTCGCCCTACCAGGGGTGGCTCCTCGCCAAAGTGGGGACCGTAGCCGCCGATTTCCACCTCCCAGCCCGCCCGGCAAAAGCCCAATTCCCCTTTTTGCCGGTTGATATGGCAATGGTGGGGACAAACAGTGCAATCTTTAAGGCGTTCCATGAAACCGGCAGCCAGGTCCTTTAGCCTGCCGCTCCTGGAGCTATCCAGATAACCCGGATAGGCAGCCATAATGGTCCCCCTTTAAGCCGTTATTTCTTTGCTTAGGGTAACCCGGGGCTTATTTTTTTAGCCCTGGTAAGAGGAGCTCCCAGTGGTAAGTTCCCGTCATAATATGGTAAAATAATTACGGGTCAAATGTTAATGGTTTCAAAAAGGAGTTAAAGCCCTATGGCTTACAGGGATCTGAACATAGCCCGTCTCGGACAAAAGGTGCTGATATTAAAGAAGCTTTGGCTATATTACGTGAGTATGCAGCCCGCGACGATGAGGACTTTTTAAACAATTTGGAAGCTGTCAGGTCAGCCAAGTATGCATTTATTATTCTTATCGAAGCGGCCACCAACATAGCCAATCATCTCTGTGCCAGGTTATTAAATCTAGCTCCAACCAGTTATGCCGAAAGTTTCTTATTGTTGGGGGAAAATAAGCTGATTGATGATGCTCTGGCTAAACGTTTGGGGAAAATGATGGGTTTTCGCAACCTTTTAGTATACGGCTATGGGAAAATTGATAATAAAAAAATGCTCAAAACTATGCGCGAAGATTTGAGCGACCTCGATGCCTTCCTGGCGAGTTTACAAAACATTTTTCAAAGGGAGAATGCGGTTTTAATGCGCTCCATATTTCGAGGTTTAGGATTGGGGCGGCCAGCAGGTGATTATTTCTACCGGCTCTCCATGTAAATTCTCTATGCGATAGGGAACCCGGGCGGGAATAAAAAAGTAATCGCCTGGCTGAATAACAGTCGTTGATGAGTCAGGCATTGCTTTCTCAGCCACCAGCCGCCCTTTCCCCCTGATGACTATCATAAAATGGAAGGTTTTATGGCCTTCTACCTCCCAATAAGAATCCACCTGGAGATAACGTAGCGCAAAACAAGGGGTATCGGTATAACTGATTAGCAATTGCTCCCGGCCTTGACCCGGCTGTTCTTTCCTAAGGCATGGTTTTAATTTGTATTTTCGCAGCGTTTCACCGGCAGTTAGAGGTTCAAAGCGGTAACACTCCAGGGATTGTTCTAACGTCAAGCCCTGGTAGGCAATTTCGTCGATCATTACAATGTCGCCAACATTTTTCTCGGCGCGAATAGTAATGTCCGTAGGCTCCTGGATTTCCAGGATTAAATTACCCGGGCCAATGGCATGGGGTATTCCCGCTTCGATAAGATAAACATCGCCTGCCTGTACCGGCAGGCGGTGCAGGCATTGTTCCAGGGCCGGTGAATTATTTTCCCGTACTGCTGTGGAAAATTGTTCCCAGGAGACACCTTCGCGAAAGCCAAAGAGGATATAGGGGGGAGTACTATTAATCTCCCTGGTCGCCAGGACCAGCCACGCCTCCGTTTTACCAAAGGGTGAATTAAAAAACTTTTGCGCCAAGCTCTTATCAGGATGGACTTGTATGGGGAGTCGCATGGCCGCATCCAGCAGTTTAATTAAGATACCCGGATTGGGACCATATTTACGGTAATGTTCTTCACCCAATAGGGCCGCCGGCGCCTGCTCCACAAGGCTCTTTAAGGTGTACCTTTCTCCACCTGGCATGGTAACATAGCTTAATCCCTCCGTACCGGCCCGGTCATGGCCAGGGTTACGAGCCAGGACAGTGGAACCAATCCAATCTTCAGGAAAATGCCCGTCGGCTGGCTGCGGTTTACCTAAAAATCTTTCTAGCAGCCAGCCGCCGGTGTACATCCGCCAGACCCGGTTTTCTGCTAACCTTAAAGGCTGCTTCTTAAGCATCACTTGCCCTTACCTCTCTAGAATAAGGGGTCGACTGACCTCTTGCCGTTCAAGCTCTAACTTTGCTACCGGCCACCATCCCGGCACTGAGGTTAAAAATTCCAGGCCACCTCCAACCTTTACCAGCACCGTATCTTCACATTTGGTGCCCTGGACGGTAGGATTCCAGGCCAGCATCTGGTTGAGCTGGATAGTTTCTCCGGCACCTTCCCCGGCCCGGTATTCCCGGGGCGCGTAGCCAATGGCTCCCCCCTGGTGATGGCGCTGCCACTCATCCGGGAAACCGGTTGCACCATAAGCCTCCCGGCCCTGGTTAAAGATGAGCTGGCTGTCGATACCAACTTTACTAGCCTGCAAGAAGGCTGCTTCTACCTTTAAAGCCACCTCATATAACCGGCGCAAGTGATCTGGTAGCCGGCCAAAATAGACCGACCTGGTCAAAGCCAGGTGCAAACCGCCCTTTTCGCCCACCAGGCCGATGACGGCATATTTATCCAGCCTTTTGTCCGTTGGAACCGGATGGCGGTGCTTAAAGGCGCGTTCATCAGTGCCTACCAGCAATACAGCCGGCCGTACGCCATACTTGATGAGACGGTAAGATAGCTCGGCCTGGATCTCCCATTCCGTCATCCCCGGGCTTATATTAACACAGGTGGCGGCCAGTTCCCGGGAACAAACGTCTCCTATTTCCCTGGCCCGGGCAATCTCCTCTTCCGTCAGGCTGTAGCGGAGGCGGTTGAGGTCGGCACCCAGCACCGGCCAGCCGCCCATGGGTATATCGCTGCCGATCCTGCGGCTACCGACGAGGTCAGCAATGGCCTTTTCCCTGCTTTCATACCATTCATAGGTCCAGGACTCAAAACCCAGGTCGGGCACCTGCTCCTCCATAAACCGCTCGATTTCATTTTTAGGGGCTACTATATACTTCCTGTCGCCCAGGATCACCAGGGCGGCGGCTCCCGTTTCCGAACCTGTCACGACGCGGTTATTACCCCCAGCTGTAAACCAGGCGAAATTGATGGCCCGGGAAAGGCAAAGGCCATCCAGGCCCATCCTGGCAGATAATTCCCTGATACGCTGTTCCTTTTTAGCTACTTCATTTTGCCTGTTTGTCATTTTTCCTACTCTCCCGTAAAGCTTAACATCCATTTCGAAATCCATAGTCGCAGTATTACAGCATTTTCCATCAGATATAAAGAGGGCCACTCAGTTAGTTGCTATTCAAGCTGTGTATGGTTTATATCTACCCAACAGCCCTTTTCACCGGAAACCAGGGCAGCTTCAATCACTTCCTGGCAGCGTAAACCGTCGGCAAAGGTTGCCCCCCAGGGAGCCACATCGACCCCGGTAGCGATACAGCGCAGGAAATGTTCAATCATATGGATATGGTAGTGTTCCCAGCCCAGGCCGTGACCCCGGGGCCACCAGTAACTGGCATAATCATGGGCCTCGGGCTCGGTGACATGGATGGTACGCATACCCTGGAGGTATAAGGGATCGCTCTTGGTATAAAACTGCAGTTCATTCCCCCGGGAAAGATCAAACGCCAATCCCCCCTCGCTGCCGTGGACTTCAATGCGCCACGCGGTTTTATAACCGGTAGCCACCTTGCTGGCTTCCAAGGTGGCCATGGTACCATTGGCCAGTTTTAGCCACAGCATTGAGGCATCTTCAACATCTACCGGGCAATTTTCCCCGTTGGGTCCGGGCCTTTGGGAAATAAAAGTATGGTTCCAGGCCATGACCGCGTTAATTTCTGTCTGCAAGAGAAAGCGCATGATATCTATGGCGTGGGAATTTAAATCTCCCAGCACGCCGGAACCGGCCCGCTCTTTGTTCAGGCGCCAGAAAAAAGAGGCCGCCGGATCGGACAGGCGGTCCAGCAGGTAAGCAGAACGGAAGTGATATATCCTCCCCAACCGCCCTTCGGCAATAATCCGCCGCGCCAGGCGGAGAGCCGGAACGAAGCGGTAGTTAAAGGCCACCAGGTGTTTAGCACCTTTCCTCTCCGCTTCCCTGGCTGCCCGGTACATTCTCCGGGCTTCGGCCATGTTCAAGGCCATGGGCTTTTCGACGATGACATGCTTACCGGCTTTAAGGGCGGCAATGCAGGGTTCACAGTGAATATCATTGGTACCGGTATTATCGAAGATATGTATCCTATCGTCGGCAATCATTTCCCGCCAGTCGGTGGTCCATTTTTGATACCGGTAGCGGGCGGCGGCTTCCCGGACATTGGCCTCATTGCGGCCGCAGATTGTCACCAGCTCCGGTTCCGCTGGAAAGGGGTAAAAAATATAGGTAACCTTTTTAAAAGCGTTGGTATGTGCTTTACCCATAAAACCGTATCCCAACATACCTATACCAAGTTTAACAGACATCCTAGCACTTCCTCCCCTCAGTATTTTGGACCTGACCTGCCTGGCGGCGCAACC
The DNA here is from genome assembly GCF_024733845.1 of Neomoorella sulfitireducens. Lineage (GTDB taxonomy): Bacteria > Bacillota > DSM-521 > Neomoorellales > Neomoorellaceae > Neomoorella > Neomoorella sulfitireducens. Next base: position 20,328 of record NZ_JANRHG010000004.1, on the reverse strand, counting down.
CCGCCAGAAACCCGAAAATAACTATTAGCCAGGAAAAGATATTATAAGGTGTAGTTTGAAAGGCCCCAATCCCCAGGGTACCAAGAACGATAAAATTTAAATTCGTCCAGGGTACCAGGGCGGCTACAGCAAAGGAGCCTTCCACCAGGTCACGGGAAAGGTGCTCCGGCCGGTAACCCGCCTCCATGTACCGTTCTTTGAGCCACAGGGAAGGCACCAGTACCGCCGGGATAATGGCGCAGGTTAGGATCGACATTAAAACGCCCAGCAAAGTACCGGTAGCGCATATCCTGCCTTTTAACAACTTCACGTTAGCCAGTTTGCCCAGTAACAACTCCAGCACCCTGATGTGCTGCAATACGGTGGCCCAGGCCGAGGCCAGGAGAATTAGCTCGATAATATTACCGAAACCGATTATACCGCCTTTATTGAGCATGGCGGCCAACTGGTTACCAGCAGGAACGGTATACCCGTTACTCATAAACCTGATTACGCCCGCAAAATCTATCCCCTGGAAGATCATGGATATTACTGCCGATAGCAATAAATTTATTCCCAGGGCCGGTACCAGCGGCACCCGCAAAATGATCAAGAGAAACAGCAATACCACCGGCGTAAACAATAAGGGGCTGATGACAAAAAGTTTTTCCAGCTCGGCCAATAACCCTGTCGTTGCTAAATCGTTCAGCTTTCCTGTCTGGAAAAAACCGTATACGCCGTAAAAAAATATGCTGATAACCAGGGCCGTTACCACCCGGCGGGCAAACAGTTTTACCAGTTCAGGCAAACTACCGCCATTGGCACTGATAGCCATTGCCGAAAGGTCGCTTAAAGGCGAAACAATGTGTCCGGCTATACCCCCAGCCGTAACTGCCCCGGCCGTGATGGAAACTGGTATCCCCAAACCATAGCCAATAGCCAGCAAAGCCATTCCTATAGTCCCGAAGGCACCAGCATCGGATCCGGTGACCAGAGCCATCAAAAAGGTTAATAGGCAGGCTTCCGCCAGGAAAAACTGCGGCGACAGCCATTGGAGGCCATAGTAAATAAAGGTGGGGATAATACCCGCCGCGATCCAGATGCCAATGGTGGCACCAATTAATATAACGATCAATAAGGCAAAGCAACACTGGCCCATGCCCTGTAAGGCAGCCTTCTCGATTTCCGGCCACCCGTAGCCACAGCGCCAACCAACAACACCTGCTAAAAATATGCCCAGCAAAAAGGGAATTTGTAACGGCAAGCCCATGAGGCTTGCCGTTACTAACGCTAATATCGCCGGTATAGTGGCTCCCAGTGCTGCCGGAAGACTCACTTTTCTTTTTGTTGCTCCTGCCATGAACTTTTCAGCCCTTAAATCTCAACTATCTCTAATTCCAAAAGCCGGGCAAACTCCCGCAGTTCTTTCGTAAAATCACCATAGGTTAAAACATAATGGTGTTCAAATCCTTTTGTCAGGATCGTATTTAGTGACGGTTCTACAGGTTTTTCTAAACGCACCGGCAGGGTATTACCACTAAATAATAGCGGCGCCTGCAGACCGGTTCCTTTGCCTACCAATAACCTTAACTTGCCATTCTTGTCGGGGCTCAGCCGGCTGATGGTTACCTGCCCTTCCCGTAAGGGGAAATAAAGGGATAGCGGGATCTTGCGGTTGGGATGTACCCCCGCCGTTGCCCTGGCATTGGCGGCCATCAATGACCGGGGCGCGGCACCGCAGTGCCAGAAGGTTAACTCGTTCTTTTCTTCTTCCCCGATTACCAGGTCGGCCAGGAAAGTGGCTTGACCCGACCAGTATTGCCCAATTAGCATGGTCACAGCGCCGTTAATGTCGGCTTCACAGGCGGCAACGATGCCGTCATCATTCAGTTGCCCCAGGGTAAAACATACCGCTCCCCCGTAAGAAACCATAAAATCGGGCCAGCATTCTACCGCCACGGCATCAAGGGATCTGTCAGCTACTATTTTCTTTAAAGCCAGGTAAGCACGTAATGATTTCTGCGCCGCCCCGGCGTCGACTTGCTCGTAGCCTACCAGGCCGGCAGTCAAGGCGGGCTCATCAATTAGATTTATTTCATTAGCAAGGGCAAAAACTTCCGCCAGGGAAATATACTCTACAGCCACTCCTAAAGTACTATACAAATCCACTTCGTTGAAATTAGAGGTATAATACCCAGCCGGGCGGTGGCCCACCAGGCCGATACGCTTGCCTTTGAGCCAATTAATGGCCCCTGCAGCCCTGATGAAAGCCAGAACCTCTTGCTCTACCTTCGGTGATCCCGGGTTACCATACACGCCCTTAAATTTCTTCCCGGCAGCAGTTAATGCATGGGCGCCTAAATTCAGCCCGCAAAAAGAGTTCAGGCGCAAGCGTTCCCCTGTAGGCTCTTCTTTTACGGCCCAGATTAGCAAAGGCAAATCCATGTTTCCGGCCAGGTTAAGGATTAAGGAAGCATCGGTAAAGGTTCCCTGGACGGCAATGACGGCCGACAGCTCCATTTCCTTTAGTTTCCGAGCTGCAGCCACTGCTTCTTCTGGAACGGTCACCGGTTCTTCAATGACTTCAGAGGCAACCCCTGCTTCTTGTAAAGTTTCTTTAACCTTAGAGAAAAATTCATTGGCCAGCGGCATGTCAAAAAACGGCCGGCCCAGCATTACTAAACCTGCTTTTGCAGCCGAACTAACCAAGCCACAACACCCTTTCACCTTTTACTCTTTAACTCTTTAATTTAATAAACTCCATATTCCTGTAATGCTTCCCACATAGCTATGATGTTTTCCGGCGGAACATCCGGTTGAATATTGTGTACCGTATTGAAGATAAAACCGCCACCCGGCGCAAAATCTTCAATGCGCCGGCGAACTTCATCTTTTATTTCTTCCGGTTTCCCATGGGGTAAAATTGTTTGCGTTTCAATACCTCCACCCCAAAAGCAAACCTCCTTACCAAATTCCCGTTTTAGCTTAGCCGTATCATCCATCCCTGCTGCACTTAATTGAATAGGATTTAAAATATCGATCCCTACTTCAATAAAATCAGGAATCAATTCTTTTATTGCCCCGCAGGAATGAAAGAATATCTTAACCGGCGCCAGGCTTTTTATAAAATCATATAAATCCTTTTGCCTGGGTTTAACATATTTTCGATACAAGTCCGGCGATATAAGGAGGGAGTATTGTGTACCCAGGTCTTCACCTTGTTGGACAATATCAATATAGCCGCCGCATCTTGTTAACATATTGTACCAGTACTGCTTTTTGTTCTCAATAATCTTGTCCATAACACTACATACCATGCTGGGATTAAGAATGAAACCCATTAAAAACTTTTCCATACCGAGTAAACGGGCGGCAGTTTCCGTAAACCCAGGGCAAATGTCCTGGGCTACAATCGCACATCCTGTTCGCTCGGCTATAACCTTTAGTTCTGCAGCTAGTCCTTGATACCGTTCCGGTTCATTAAAATCGGGCCAGGGAAATTCTTCAACATCTTGCACCGTCTCCACATGTTTTAAGGGGCTAGACATGGCATCGTAATAAAAACCATTTACTTTAGGCATTTGCCATAAAACTTGCCACTCATCATTAAAGCTAAAATAATCTTCGTCCTCGGTTATTAAGGTAGGCGGTAGGCGTCGCGTTATTGGACGCGCGTCTATTCTTAAACGATCAACTACGTCTTCTTCTACCAACGCCAGTTGTTGAATTGGATCATATAGCTTACCGGAACCCTCTTTTAAACCTAAATATTGCCGTAAACGCTGGTAGGCAAGGATATGAATACCCGTCACCCCTGATGAACCTAAATCAAAGGGGACCCGGTCGGGTTCTTTATGATTAACAGCTATTAAAACCCTTTCTCGACCTGTCATTTTATACTTTATATCCTCCATTTTGACCTTACCCTTTAACGGCACCACCGGTAAGGCCTTCAACCAGGTAACGTTGCAGTAAGACAAAGAGAATAAGGACTGGTAGGGTGGTGATAAAAGAGGCTGCCATCATGCCACTCCAGTCATGTTTAAATTGCCCGGTAAAGGCCAAAACCATCCCTGCAGGTAAAGTTTTCATCATAATATCATTGGTAAGGGTCAAAGGAAACAGCAGGTTATTCCACGCATCTAAAAAGGCAAAGATACCAGTAGCTACTATTCCGGGAATCGTCAGGGGAAGAACAACTGTCCACATAGCTTTTAACCTGCTACAACCGTCTACCATGGCTGCCTGTTCAATTTCTACTGGCACTGAATCGATAAAACCTTTAATCATCCAGATACCAAAGGGAAGAGCAAAGGACGTAAAGGCGATAACCATGCCGGTGTACGTATTAAGCAGGTGCGCCTTAACATATAAGAGGTATAAAGGAGCTAGCATAACCACCAGGGGAAACATTTGCGTTACCAAAACACTCACCAAAATCTGGTCCCGAAAACGAAATTTTAGCCTTGACAAAGCATAACCTGCTAAAGTGGCAAGGACAATGGTAATCAAAACAGTTAATAGAGCTGTTATCAGGCTGTTGAAGAAAAACCTTCCTATAGGCGATATGCCGGTAGTTAAGGCAGTATAGTTCTCCAGAGTCGGTTTTAAAGGCCAGAAATCGGGTGGCACTTTAAAGACATCCATGTTGGTTTTTAAAGATGTTACCAGCATCCAGTAAATCGGGAAAAGCGACCAGCCTAAGATAACTATTACTGTTCCCCATACACTTAATGTCCAGCCTAAAGAAAAGCGACGCCGAAACATGCACTTGGCCTCCCGCATTAACTTAATATTTACCCATGTACTTGTTTGTAAAGCATCTTTACATAAATCATAGATACCATTAATAGCACCCCACACCAGACAATACCTACCGCCGAAGCATAGCCAAGGTTAAACTGTTCAAAAGCCAGCCGGTAAATATAAATGACCAGGGTAGTCGTTGAAAAAACAGGCCCCCCTCCTGTCATCGTATAGATGATCGGGAAATTATTGAAATTACGAATTACCATTAGTAAGCTCGTAATTACCAGGATGCCCCTTAGATAAGGCAAGGTTACATGAATAAATTCTTGCCAGCGGCTCGCCCCTTCTACAATGGCGGCTTCTTTGACATCCATAGGAATTGCCTTTAAACCTGCCGTAAACATTAAAATATAAAAAGGAACTTGATTCCATATATTAGCTACGATAACAGCAATCATCGCTAAATGTTCATCCATAAGCCAGGGGAGAAATTCCTTGATAATACCAGAGTGTTTGAGAATAACATTGGCTACGCCGACTTCAACATCAAAAATTAACATAAATAAAAAACCAACCACCACGCCGGGAATAATCCAGGGCACCAATACCACACCGCGAAGGCCGGCAAATCGCTCTGGAAGCTGGTCAATGGCAATGGCTCCTATTAAACCGATCACTAAACTTACAACAACTGAAACCCCCGTAAATATTAATGTGTTTTTAAAAGCCAACCAGAAGGTATCATCGTGCAGCATATTATTGTAGTTTGTTAGAAAATTAAATTCTACTTCATTCGGTTTGGTTAACTCATAATGAAAGAGCGAGAGAAAGGATGAGCTTATAAGTGGGTAAAGAATAACTATACTCAACACAAAAATAGCAGGGAATACTAAAAGGAAAGGGAGGGGCAAGCGAGGAAAACCTCGCCTGCCTACTTCCTCGAGTATTCTGTCGGGCTTATTTGCCATGAATAATACCCTCCAGCTTCGTTTGGACATTGTTTAATATCTCGGGAATCGGCTTATTGGTTGTAATTACCTCTTGCATACCAGCCATAACTACCGTTGCTATTTTGGAATAGTTTGGTCCATATGGTAACCGTACTTCTGCCGGGACTACTTTTTCTACATATGCCTTCCTGGCCGGATCGCTAAATTCCTTGGGGAACCTTTGCACCGCACTTTGAACAGTTGGCAAAAATCCTAGCGGGATAACATAAGTTTTAATTGAGAAATCGCTCCGTGCCAGGAATTCAGCAAACTTCGCCGCGGCTTCTTTATGCTTGGAAGCCTTAAATATGGCTAAATTATGATCGTCCGGCGCGGAATAAGGCTTTTTGTCAACCCCTACAGGTAAAGTTGTTACTCCCCAGGTTTCATAGAATTTTTCATCGGTAATTGATTTATCGAAGCTCTGTATTATCCCTTTAAAGGACGGGCCATCAAAACCAAATACAAGACGATTCTGGGCTGCCAACGGCCGGAATTCACCAAATTTTTTCCCGGGTAAGGTATAACCTTTCTGTACTAGCATGCGCAACCACTCGGCATAGGGTCCCATTTGATTAGCCTGGACTTTATCACCATCAACGGGTACTGTGCCAAAGGCACTCATGAAAGACCATTCATGGGATAGACCTAATGTACGAATCGTTGTATCGATCTGCAAAGGAACAACATCTTTAGGTAACTTTTGCTTTATTATTTCCATAGCTTTAGTAAGTTCATCCATCGTTTGCGGCGGATTATTAGGATCCAGTCCCGCTTCCTGCAAAAGCTTCTTATTGTACCAGAAACCTAGCGGATGCCCGACCCAGGGTATAAGGTAATGTTTCCCCTCGTACATGCCAAAATCATAAAGCTTCTTATTGACATCATCTAAAAATTCCTTAGAAAGCAAGTTATCATTGGGCTCTAATGCCCCCATAGCCGCCAGGCTTATACCTACGTCAAAGTGTACCTGGGCAATATCCGGAGCATTGCCACCAGTGGTCATAATAGTTAGCTGATTTAATTGTTCTCCAACAGGTATGGGGACATTCTTGACCTTAATACCAGGATTTTGTTTTTCAAACTCTTTAATAACATCCAGCATTTGTTGCTTAGTGGCCTCTTCTGCCGTAGCCCAGTTAACAAAGGTAATTTCCACCGTACCCTGAGAGCCGCCACTTGCATTTTTTTGTTGCGCAGAACCTCCTCCGCCACAAGCAGTTAATACAAGAGTAAGAATTGTAAGCATTGTCAACAAAATAACCCATTTCTTCTTGGACATCAACTTTGACCTCCTTAAATTTAAAAATACATTATCATTTAAGCAAGAATAGCAAACGTTATTAAACAAGTACCGCTTTGAGCATCGAACAAATGCATGTTTCCTTGACTGGCTTTAACTTTCATAACCATTCCCATTTGCGGGGCCTTATCAAACCCGCTCGCCTTAATGACAACCTCCTCTTTACCTTGGGTTCGCGCATGGATAATGGTTTCCGACCCTATATTTTCTACCACCTCCACTTCACAGGATATAGATTGAGTCCCGTTATTCTCGCCATTCACTATGGCTAGGCTTTCAGGACGGATACCTAATATAACTTCTGTGTTCGAGGGTACCGCCATATCTGTCGCCGGAAGGGGTAAGGTAATACCTTTCGCTTTAAAAAGCAACTTTCCGTTTGTATTTTCGATAATACCCTTAATAAAATTCATCGGTGGGGAACCTATAAATCCAGCTACAAAAATATTGACGGGGTTATTGTAAATTTCTTTGGGAGTCCCTACTTGCTGGACAACCCCATCCTTCATAACAACAATCCGCGTTCCCATGGTCATGGCTTCCGTCTGGTCATGAGTTACATAAATAACCGTCGTTTTTAAACGCTGGTGCAGCTTGATCAGCTCGGCCCGGGTCTGCACCCTCAGCTTGGCATCCAGGTTACTCAACGGCTCATCCATCAAAAACACCTGGGGGTGACGGACAATGGCCCGGCCCAGTGCCACCCGTTGCCGCTGGCCACCGGAAAGCTGCTTGGGGAATCTATCCAGCAGGTGAGCTATGCCTAAAATCTCCGCCGCCTCTTTGACGCGGGCTTCAATTTCTTGCCTGGGTACTTTCCGCAGGCGCAGCCCGAAGGCCATGTTATCAAAGACCTTCATATGGGGGTAGAGGGCGTAATTCTGGAAGACCATGGCGATATCCCGGTCTTTGGGTTCGAGGTTTGTTACCTTCCTATCACCTATATATATATCTCCTTCCGTAGGCGTTTCCAGGCCGGCAATCATCCGCAAGGTGGTACTCTTACCACAGCCAGAAGGCCCCACCAGGACTAAAAATTCACCGTCTTTAATCTCCAGGTCGGTCCTGGCAACAGCAGTGGTGTTGCCGAAAACCTTGCTTACTCCCGCAAGCTTAACTCCTGCCAAGGCAAGTCCTCCCTCCACAAACAGCGCATGTTGCTGCATTTGCAGTTCTTAAATCGCCCGGCCAAAAAACCGGTTCTATCTCCCCTACCAGGGGCGCCAGCCATTCAACGAATTCCTGAGTCACTCTCTTATTGACCTGGTCGTAGTAGTTCAATGGTACCTGTTTCTCTATTCCGGCTACCCGCTCCAGGGGAGTAACACCGGTTTCCGAGTAATCCCCCTCCCTGATGAGGGTTACCATTTGTCCTCCTCCTCCCTCAACTGCCAGCCGGACAGCCGCCCGGCCGACCCGGTAGGCTTCCTCCTCATCAATCGGTGATACGCAGGCAGCAAAACTCCTCTGATTCATCCCCAGGATCTGCGCCCGTGCCCGCACGCCTAGCCTTTCGTTGACCAGCTGCGCCAGGTATTCGGCCGCCCCAGTCCGCACCGTATGACACCCTGTATCATTCATACCGGCAAAGGGCTTGTTACCCATGGGCTCGCCCTTTTTATTACGCAGCCCTTCCCCGATAACGGCTAATACATAACCCTGTTTTTTATATACCTTATCAATATGAGCAATAAATTCATCTTCATCAACAGGTACTTCCGGGATAAACAGGGGATTAATGGTCGTGGTGGGGCCCATGGCCAGGAAAGAAGCGGCCGCCAGCCACCCCACCATGCGGCCCATGGTTTCAATAATGCGCACCTGCTCAAAGCGCTGCATGGCCTGCAGGTCCAGGACCTGGTCCCTGACCGACAGTGCAACATAACGGGCCGCGCTGCCATAACCGGGGGCGTGATCGGTTACCTCCAGGTCGTTATCAACGGTCTTGGGAACGCCCACCACTTCTATGGCAATTTTTTCCTGCTGGCACATATTTTGCAGTCGTAAGCAGGTATCCATGGTACCATTGCCGCCTATAAATAGAAAATATTGGCAATAGTTGTCTTTTAAAAACTTGGCAATCTTAAGTATATCTTCATCATTCAAAGGATACCGGCTTCCTCCCAGTATGGCCGCCGGTGTATGCCGCAACTTATCAAGTTCTTCCCCGCTTAAATTGCTAAGGTCGACGATTTCCCCCCTTAAAGCGCCCTCCAGTCCGTGAAGCAGCCCGTATACTCGCTCTACCTGCAGCTGCCGCCCGGCCTCGGCGATGATTCCCGCCAGGGTGCTGTTAATTACCGAAGTAGGGCCGCCTGATTGGGCCACAAACAACGACTTTTGCTTCATATCAAAATACCACTCACTCCGCGTATGTTTTAGTTATATCTAGGCGGCAAATCGAAAAACTCCTCCGCGGGGGTTACCGCGATGGTACCATATTCCGGCCTATTATTTTATGGTAGCAAGACCCCTTCGATGTTATTGTTGGTAGGGTACAAAAAGACGCGGTACTTATAGCGGTCGGCCCGGTAGGCATTGATGGAAAGTTCTACCGGCCGGTCACCGGCATAGGCGATACGTTCCATGATGAGCACAGGAAAACCTACCCTCACGTCCAGCAGCTCGGCTTCTTTTTTACGGGCCACACCGGCGGCAATGGTCTGCTCGGCCCTGGTGAGGGTCAGGCCCAGCTCCCTGGTTGCAATTTCATACAGCGCTTCTTTGCTAAGATCGAATTCAGCCATGCGTTTCCCATATTCATAGGGCCAGTAACTGCGCAAGTAAACTACTGGTTTGCCGTTTAATTTCTGTAACCTTTCCACCAGAAACATTTTCTGGTTGCCAAAAACGCTAAGACCCGGTGTTTTTTCTAATTCTCTAGGGGTAATTTCAACAGGACGGAGATCCAGGACATCGGCGCTGGGGGTAAAACCGTGACGGCGCATTTCCTCAAAGAACCCCGTCAGCCGGCCCAGGGTTTCTTCAACCCGTTCTTTCTTAACAAAAGTTCCTTTACCCGGCTTACGCTCGAGCCAGCCTTCCTGGACCAGCTGGGCTACCGCCCGGCGCACGGTCGTACTGCTGACTCCATATTTTTCCATTAATTCTTTATCAGTAGGAAAGAGATCTCCTACGCTCCACCGGCCACTCTTAATGGCCTCACGCAGGTCGTTGGTGAGCTGGTAGTGTAATGGTAGGGGTTCATTTTTGTTAAAAGGCATCGGGGAGGGTCTCATCCTTTTGTAATATTATATATTTGCGTCTTTACACTTTAATTATATTTTGTTAGTATTATTGCGTCAAGTATTTTGTTATATGGAGGTTAAAAAAATGTTAACATCATCTGCCGAACTTCTAGAATGGGCGCAAAAAAAAGGCTATGCCGTTGGTGCCTTCAACTTTCATAACTTGGAGATTTTGTATGCTATTATTGAATCCGCTGAAGCTGAAAAGGCCCCGGTTATCCTCCAAATCACCCCTACTTATTTAGAAAAAATCGGGGCTACGGCCGCGGCTGCCATGGCCCGGGAAGCAGCAGCCGCCGCCAGGGTGCCGGTAGCCCTGCACCTGGACCACAGCGACAGTTTTAAATGGGTTATCTGGGCGCTGGCCCACGATTTTACCTCGGTTATGATTGACGCCTCTAAATTACCCCTGGCGGAAAATATCGCCCTTTCGCGGCAGGTGGCTGAAGCTGCCCATGCCACTGGTGCTACCGCCGAGGCCGAGTTGGGACATATCGGCGGGGTGGAAGATTCCGTCGACCGGGGCAGCGCTGGTACCAGCCTGGCCGACCCCGATGAAGCGGCGCGACTGGTGCGGGAAAGCGGCATCGACGCCCTGGCCCCGGCCCTGGGCACGGCCCACGGCCTGTATACATCCCAGCCTAAAATCGACTTCGAGCGCCTGGATAAAATCCGCGCCCTGGTCCCGGTACCTCTCGTCCTCCATGGCGGTTCAGGCATACCTGATAATATGATACGGGAGGCCATTGCCAGGGGGATCAGCAAGGTTAACATCGGCACGGAGCTCAAGGTCGCCTGGGCTGGAGCCATGAAGGAGGCCCTGGCGGCCGGCACAACAGAACCATGGCAGGCGGCTATGAAAGCCAGGGAAGCCGTGCGCGAAGTGGTGAAGCAGAAGATCACCCTGTGCGGGTGCGGTGGCAAGGGTTAAAAATAAAAACGCTGGTTGGCCATGCCAGCGTTTTACTATATCATAATTACACCCCTGCCCAAAGTAAACTTTTATCGATACGAAAGTCTTGCTCTAATTTGTCCCGTGTATTATACTGGTACTAACCAGCATACCTGAAAGGAGGCAGTTTATGAAGGAAATATTTGTTAACCTGAAACGTTTTGAAGTCCCCAAAAGACTGGGAGGTATTTGTCCTATCGATAATCCTAAAAAATGGATTGAGTGGGTGCTAGAAGAAAGCATAAAATATGGACTTGGTAAATTGCAGGATATAAGGGTCACCTTCCTTTTACCGGAGGCCCTTATTATCAGTGCTGTAGAAAAACTTGCCTCCTATCCGCCGGGCGAAGTAAAGAATTTATATTTAGGTTGCCAGGGAGTTTTCCGCGAAGACATTACTCCCGGGGGGAACTTCGGCGCCTTCACCACCAATCTGCCCGCCGCTGCTGCCAGAAACCTGGGATGTACCTGGACGATCATCGGCCATTCCGAAGAGCGCAAAGATAAGCTGGGAATTATAGAACGCTATGATCCTTCCTGCCATAAAAGTGAAATGTTAAAGGCCAGAGCAATGCAAGCTATAAACGGCATCATAAATGATGAAGTCCTGTGCGCCCTAAAGGCAGGGTTGAAGGTATTGCTGTGTGTGGGTGAAACCGCAGAGGAGAGGGGCGAGGGGCCCTTTGACGTGCAAAAGCCGCGCATAGAAGCCGTCTTGAAAGCCCAGCTTGAAACCAGCTTACAGGGCATTGAAAGTGAAACCGGCGCCAAAAAGATTGTAATTGGATACGAGCCGGTGTGGGCCATAGGTCCGGGTAAGACACCCCCGGGTAAAGAGTATATAAGCTTTGTATCTAAAACTATAAAGGCAATAGTAAAAGAAAAATTTAATTTCGACCCTGTAGTCGTTTACGGCGGGGGTTTGAAAGAGGAAAATGCGAAAATGATAGCAGATATTGAAACGATTGGCGGCGGACTGGTAGCCTTAACCAGGTTTACCGGTGAGATCGGTTTTGAACCGGAAGGATTAAAAAACATCATTACCAGGTACGCAACGTAAGTACGTGACATTATTTTAAAAAAACAAATCATGGGCAGGGCTGGAAAACGGGCAATAAACAGCCCGGCAGGGCCGGAAGTTGTTTAAAAGTAGAAGAAAGGAGCTGTTCTCCATGCAGGAAGTAATGATAGAATACGGCGATGGCAAGATGCCCATTGAAGTACCGGATACTGCTACTATTTTCCAGGTAGGCCGGGATAACGTCGACCCCCCGGAAGTTGACCCCTGGGAGGCCACCCGTCAGGCCCTGGCCAATCCCCTGGGCATGCCGCCTCTAAACCGCCTGGTTAAAAAAGGCAGCAAGGTAGTCATAGCTTTCCCCGATCGGGTAAAAGGCGGCGCCCACGCGAGGGCCCATCGGCGGGTGTGCATCCCCATTATTGTTGAAGAACTACAAAAAGCCGGAGTCGAAGCTAAAGACATCAAACTTATCTGCGCCATGGGGCTGCACCGCAAGAACACAAAAAAGGAACTCTACTGGTACCTGGGCCAGGAAATAGTGGACGCTTTCTGGCCGGACCGTCTGGTTATGCACGACGCCGAAGACCCTGATGGCATCGTCGAATATGGTTATGATGAAATGGGTAACGTCGTCAACGTCAACCGCGATGTAGCCGAGGCTGACCTGGCCATTATGATCGGCCACGTCCAGGGAAACCCCTACGGTGGCTACAGTGGCGGCTACAAGATGTGCGTCACCGGTGTCACAACCTGGCGTTCTATTCGCTGCCATCACTGCCCGGACACCATGCACCGGGATGATTTTATCCCCGTCAACACCGAAAAAAGCTTAATGCGCCAGCAGTTCGATTCCATCGGCCAGGCCATTGAAAAGGGCATGGGGAAAAAGTTTTTCTGCGTCGACGCCGTCACTGGAACCAACTCCCAGGTCCTGGGAGTTTATGCCGGCGCGGCTAAAGAGGTCCAGGAAGCCAGCTGGCAGCTGGCCGAGCGCCGCACCAATGTCTACCTGGATATTAAAGATAAATTTGATATTATGGTTTTTGGTTTACCACGTACTTTTCATTACGGCCCGGGCATGGGAACCAACCCGATACTTATGCTCCAGGCTATCGGTGCCAACCTGGCGCGCAACTTCGATGTCTTTAATGACGGCGGCGTCATCATCGCCCCATCCATGTGCGACGGCTGGTTCAACGACGAATGGTTCCCCTCTTACCGTAAGGTATTCCATAAACTCCAGGAAGTAGCCGACTTCGCCGAGGCCGTGCGCTTTGAGGACGAAATCGCCCATGACCCGGAGTATATATATAAATACCGCTACGCTTACGGCTATCACCCCTTCCATGCCCTTTCCATGGTTTCCATGGGAGGTGTAGCCCTAAAGCATACCAGTGCCATTTTCATCCCCGGCGCCAGGAAACCCGGTTACGCCCGCGCCATGGGCTGCATCCCCACCAATACTTTTGCCGAGGCCCTAAAGCGGGCGTTAAAATATGTGGGCAAAAACCCGCGCATCCTGGTCCTCCCGGAAAGCTTTCTGAGGGTCGCAGTACATCTAAAACGTAAGTAGATTAGGCATACGTACCCCTAAAGGGCCCAACTGGATAGGCATACTTCTGCTACCCAGACGGCATCAGTACAAGATAAAAGCTATAACCGCAACCTCCATGGCCAATAAACCAAACTAAGCTAAAGTGGGAGGCTTCAAATAAGAAATTGGCGTAGCCAATTTCCACAAGTATCCCACCTCTCACTTCTAACTTCCCACTTCTACGAAGGGGGCTTCTCCTGTGCTTTACCCCGGCAGTGCCAGGCCGTTATACGAACAACTCAAAGATATCCTCAAACAAAAAATTTCCTCCGGCGAGTTGCAACCGGGGGAAGCCCTACCCGGTGAAAGGCAATTAATGGAAACTTACGGCGTCAGCCGGGTTACCGTGCGGCAGGCCATTGCCGAGCTGGTCAACGAAGGCTTATTATATCGCCAGCACGGCAAGGGCACCTTCGTCGCCCCCAAACGCATCGAGCGACCCCTGGCCAGGCTGCTGGGAGTAGCCGAGGAGTTGACCCTGGAAGGGCTGGAGGTTGAGATTAAGGTAATTAAAACCGGTTTCCAGGAGGCTACTCCTGAAGCCCGCAAAGAACTCCAGCTAAAAGAAGGCGAACCTGTATTTGGTGTTATCAGACTAATAACCGCTGCCCGGCAGCCTCTACTCCTTGACACCAGCTACTTTCCACCGACTATCGGCCATTTGCTCCAGAACACCGACCTGTCCCGGGACTTGATCTACACCCAACTTGAGCTTTACGGGTATAGAATCAGCAACGGACGGCAGCGCATCAGCGCCGGCCTGGCCTCACGGGAACAGGCCCGGTACCTGCAGTGCAAAGTTGGCAGTCCCGTCCTGGTCGTCAGGCGTACCACCTACGTCGAAGGCGGGCTGCCCATTGATTTCTCCTGTGCCATTTACCGTGGGGACCGTTACGAATATCACGTCAACCTGCAAAGACATCCCCTGGGATTAGAGAATAGAAACGGCAACTAGGTACGGCTATAACGAAGTTATAAACCGCCCGTTACGCGCAGCTACCTGCGATACGGGATAAATGGGAGGTAAACAGGCTTTAGGGGGTCTTAGTTTGATAAGTGTCTCTTTGACTCTCATGATCTTCACCGGCTCTGTTATGGCCGGTATCATCGGCGCCCTGCTGGGCCTGGGCGGGGGCATCATTATTATCCCCTTGCTCACCCTGGCCTTTGGTATCGACATCCGCTACGCCATCGGCGCCAGCATAATCGCCGTCATAGCTACTTCCAGCGGTGCAGCAGCGACCTACATTCGCGACCGCATTACCAATATCCGTATCGGTATGTTTTTAGAAACGGCCACTACCACCGGTGCTATCGTCGGTGCTTTTCTGGCCGGCCTGATCAGCCCGCGGCTTTTATACTTCATTTTCGCCTTCGTAATGGGTTATTCCACCCTGGCCCTCTACCAACGACGCAACGTGGAACTGGCCCGGGATGTGACCCCCCATCCTCTTGCTGTCAAGCTACAACTCGCAGGCAGCTACTACGATCAGGTACTTCAACAACAGGTTAACTATACCTCGGCCGGGGTCTATGCAGGCTTTGGCACCATGTTTGCCGCCGGTATCCTCTCCGGCTTACTGGGCATCGGTAACGGAGTTTTTAAGGTCATGGCCATGGATATGTTCATGAAACTACCAATGAAGGTGTCAACGGCAACAAGCAACTTTATGATTGGCATTACGGCTGCCGCCAGCGCCGGTGTTTATTTCGTACGCGGGTATATCAATCCGGCCATTGCCGCCCCGGTTGCCCTGGGAGTAGTCCTGGGTGCCGTGCTAGGGACACGCCTCATGGTACGCCTGCGTAATTCTACTATCCGCAAAGTGTTCCTACCGGTGTTGTTATATGTAGCCCTGGAAATGCTGGTTAAAGGAATTCGGGGGTGATCCTGTGACTTTTAGCGACGAGCAAAAACAAACTGCAGCCAAACCCTTTATGGTGGAAGATTTAATCAGCCTGGCCCTGCGAGTAGGCGTTATAATCAGCTCGATTGTGACTACCGGCGGCCTAATCTTACTCCTTACCACCGGCCAGAGCGGCTACCCGGACGCTACTTTCCCTACCAGCATCATCGAGGTTTTACATGGCCTCATCCAGCTCAAATCCTTTGCCATTATCGAGTTCGGCCTGCTGATCCTCCTCGCCACGCCCATCTTCTGGGTGACGGCCTCCACAGTTGCCTTCTTTTTGCGGCGGGATTATAATTATACTCTCATTTCTGCCTACGTTTTGCTAATACTGCTCCTTAGCCTTTTCCTGGGAAAAGCGGGGTAAAATAAGCTCCACCATTACAATGCTTCTGGATTTATGCAACGCATTATAATATATGTATGGTATCCTGCTGCGACCGAAAAATTACTGGCTGCCAGGCTATTGACATCTAGAGCTTTATTAAATTAAGATTAAATAAAGTTAAATTTACTTTGACCGGTTGGCCCGCCGGCAATAAGTACGGTAGGATGGCAGGTAGGGCAATCATGCTCCCGCCGGGAGTATTTTTATTTATGACCATGACCCGCAAACTGCCTTGCCAGCCGGGAAATTAAAACAAGACAAGGAGGCAAGGAAAAGTGAAAAAACGGTTTTTAATGCTGGCATCCCTGTTGCTGGTTATCAGCCTGCTGCTTGCCGGTTGTAGCTCCGGCGGTAGCAAAACTGCCGGTGGCGGGCAGGAATCCTCAAAGGGGAACGAAACTAAAGTTATCAAACTCGGTATCATCCAGATTGTCGAGCACCCGGCACTGGATGCCGCCCGGAAGGGTTTCCTAGAGGCCATGAAGGCCGGCGGTTATGAAGAAGGTAAAAATTTGCAGGTTGACTTCCAGAACGCCCAGGGCGACCAGTCCACCCTGCAAAACATCGCCCGCAAGTTTGCCCAGGATAAAAAAGACTTGATCCTGGCCATCGCCACCCCATCGGCCATGGCCATGGCCAATGAAACGCAGGAGATCCCTATTTTAATAACCGCCGTTACCGATCCAGTTGCCGCCAAGCTGGTTAACAGCATGGAAAAACCCGGTACCAATGTCACCGGTACAACAGATATGAACCCCATTAAAGAACAGCTGGAGCTATTGCAGCAACTGGTACCGGGGGCTAAAAAAGTAGGTGTCATCTATAATTCGAGCGAAGTTAATTCCCAGGTACAGGTGAAAATTGTAAAAGAAGAGGCCGTCGGCCTGGGCTTGACCGTGATAGAAGCGCCGGTAACGGCGAGCAATGAAGTGGTCCAGGCAGCTCAATCCCTGGTGGGAAAAGTGGAGGCCATTTACATTCCCACCGATAATACCGTGGTGGCCTCCGTAGCCGGGGTCCTGCAGGTGGCGGAACAGCATAAAATACCGGTTATTGCCGGAGAAAGCAATACCGTTGAGGCCGGCGCCCTGGGGACAATCGGCATCGACTATTACAAGCTGGGTGAACAGACCGGGCAGATGGCCCTGCGGGTGCTGAAGGGCGAAAAACCCCAGGATATGCCCATCGAAAAGCAAAAAGACCTTAGTATCGTTTTAAACGCCAGAGCAGCGCAGGCCTTCGGGGTAACTATCCCCGAGGATCTTAAAAAGAGAGCCAGTAAAATTATCGAATAGAACATTTTAAGTAGGTGAACTGAATGTCCTTGAGCGTCTGGTTAGGAGCCCTGGAGCAGGGATTGCTATGGGGAGCCATGGTCCTGGGGGTCTACATGACCTTCAGGGTGCTCGACTTCCCGGATTTAACCGTTGATGGCTCCTTTACCCTGGGAGCGGCGGTGGCAGCCAAATTAATCCTGTCGGGATATGATCCCTGGCTGGCCCTCGTGGTGGCCCTCCTTTGCGGTGCCCTAGCAGGTCTTGTTACCGGCCTGTTGCACACGCAATTAAAGGTGGCGCCCCTGCTTGCCGGCATCCTGACCATGATCGCCCTCTATTCAATCAACCTGAGGATTATGGGACAGGCCAACCTGTCCCTTCTTCGTGCCCCGACCATTTTTACCTGGATCAAAGGATATGCCGCCCTTGTTCCCTTAGGCCCCTTTCTCCTGGGATTAATGCTGGTGGCCCTTGTCTTAGTCCTCCTTTACCTTTTCCTGGACACAGAACTGGGGATGGCCATCAGGGCCACCGGCGACAACGAGCAGATGATTCGCAGCCTGGGTGTAAATACCAACACCATGAAACTTATAGGCCTGGCCATCGCCAATGCCCTGATCGCCCTTTCCGGCGGGCTTATCGCCCAGTACCAGGGCTTTGCCGATATCGGTATGGGCATCGGCATGATCGTCGCCGGCCTGGCGGCAGTAATCATTGGCGAGGCCCTGGTGGGACGGCAAACCCTGGTCCGGGCACTGCTGGCGGCCATTACCGGTTCGATAATCTACCGCGCCGTAATCAGCCTGGTGCTACAACTGGGGCTGCCACCGACGGATCTCAAATTGTTGACTTCGCTAATAGTGGTCATTGCCATGGCCTTCCCTCTGGTGCGGCGACACCTGGGACTGAAAACCCTACGCCTGAGGAGTGAGCAGGGTGCTGCAGCTAAGCAAAGTAACGAAGATCTTTAATCCGGGAAGTGTCAATGAAAAGTCTGCCTTGCAAGAAATTACCCTCCATGTCCAAACCGGGGAGGTAATTACCATTATAGGCAGCAACGGTGCCGGTAAGTCGACTTTATTAAACGTGGTGGCCGGTGTTTGCGAAATCGAATCCGGCAAAATACTCCTGGACGGGGAGGATGTCACTTGCCGACCCGAGCATATCCGGGCGGCCTGGATAGGTCGGGTTTTCCAGGATCCCTTGCTGGGCACGGCTGCATCCATGACCATCGAAGAAAACCTGGCCATGGCTTTACGCCGCGGCAGGCCGCGTTTCTTGCGGCGGGGTATTACCGCCGCCGAAAGAAAAATGTTCCGGGAACACCTGGCCCTCCTGGGCCTCGGGCTGGAAGACCGCCTGGGTACCCGGGTAGGCCTCTTATCCGGCGGTCAGCGCCAGGCCTTAACCGTGCTTATGGCGACCATAGCCACCCCTAAACTACTCCTACTGGACGAACACACGGCGGCCCTGGACCCGCGCACGGCCCGTACGGTAATGGCACTGACGGAAAGAATAATCGCGCACCACCACCTCACCACCCTGATGGTAACCCACAACCTGGAGCAGGCCCTGCGTACCGGCACCCGTACCATTATGATGCATGAGGGGCGAATTATCCTGGACCTTTCCGGCCCGGAACGGTCTAGAACCACGGTAGCCGACCTCTTGAAAATGTTTGGACAGGCCAGCGGTAACATCTTTGCCGATGATAAGGTACTGCTAACAGGTAGCTGATGCTGACAATCCTGTGTTAATCGGGGCTAGTTTTTGTGAGTAAAAGGGAGCCTTGAACTACCTCCAGGGTAAGCCGTATTTCTTGGGAACGTTGAAAGTAAAGACCTCGTCCTCGTACCCGGCTTCCCGGAAACAACCCGCTGCTATTGTTCGTCATGAAAAAGAATGATAATATTGAGTCAAGCAATCCCAGGAGTGGATACCAAGTGGATAAAAAAAAAGAAAGCCTCATTAATTATTTTAAACAGCTAACGCCAGAGCAAAAAATGAAGATGGTGCCGGAACTGGGGCGGTTTGCGGCAAAGCTAAGGCAGGGGGTAAAGAAGACTGGGAAAAATGAACGACCCGATAATTAAGGTTAGTACCATACTGGAAAAGATAGATATGCCCTACTGTCTAATTGGTGGCTATGCTGTTGCCGCCTATGGCGCGCCCAGATATACTGCTGATGTTGATTTTTTGGTGTCCCGCTTAAATGATTATCTGGCGCATTTGCAAGCTAACTTACAAGAAGAAAACTTATCTTTCGTGTTGTCCAGGACCGACGTGTTAGACCCCCTAGGCGATATTATTACCATAAAGTTAACCGTTCCCGTCCAGCTTATTGAGGCTAAATATACCTATCATTATAAAGCAATAGAGCGGGCACAAATTATTAAATATGAAAACCACGACCTTAAGATTATCAGCCCGGAAGATCTTATTATCCTCAAACTTAAAGCAGGTGGTCCGAAGGACCTGTGGGACGTGGAAAACATCCTATCTCACCAGGAAGATCTGGATATAACTTATTTACTTCAGCAAACAAAAAGCCTGCGCGTGGACAGGCGTTTTAAAGGAATATTGGCAAGGGTTAAGCAGGAATAAACATTTCTTTTCTTTTTCTAAAGAAACTATCTTGTCAGCAATTTCTCCATTAGCGTCATAAATTGCCAATAAGACCATATGTACGGATAACACTTTTTATCGCTCTTTAAAGATAAATATAGCACACTTCAAGTACATTGTTAACCTGACGCACGGCGTGTAAGGCTTCCCGCGGGATCTCAGAATCCAGACTCATAAGTATAATAGCCTCGCCTCCCTTTTCCCGGCGACCTACTTGCATGGCGGCAATATTAACATTATGGTTACCAATGGTTAGAGCCACCTGACCACTTACCCGCGGCCGGTCCAGGTGC
>NZ_JANRHG010000036.1 GCF_024733845.1 Neomoorella sulfitireducens | reverse complement strand
GCCCTGATTAAAAATATCGACACCAGCAAGGCCAGGGCTTTGCCCGGAGTGGAAGCGGTTTTAACTTATAAAGACGTCCCGCAGATTAAATTTGCCACCGCCGGGCACCCCTATGCCCTTGACCCGAAGCACAGGGATAAAGAAGACCGGACTATTTTAACCGACAAAGCCCGCTTTGTTGGGGACGCCGTTGCCGCCGTGGTGGGCAGGGACGAACTGACCGCCGCGGAAGCTTTAAAATTAATTGAGGTAGAATATGAAGTATTGGAACCCCTCCTCACACCCGAAGCGGCCATGCGGGAAGGGGCGCCGTTGATCCACGACGACTGTGAGAGAAACATCCTTAGCTCCCAGGGTTATGAAATTGGCGATGTTGAAGAGGCTTGGCAAAAAGCTGAATATATTTTTGAAGACGAGCTGGAAACGAGTATCGTCCAGCACTGCCAGCTGGAAAACCATGTATCCTACGCCTATGTTGACAACGACGGGCGCATCGTAATCGTAACCTCTACCCAGATACCGCATATTATTAGAAGAATTGTCGGCCAGGCCCTGGGTATTCCCTGGGGCAGGGTGCGGGTGATCAAACCTTACGTGGGCGGCGGCTTTGGCAGCAAGCAGGACGCCTGCCTGGAGCCTTTAGTTGCGGCCATGACCCTGGCCGTGGGCGGCCGGCCGGTGAAGCTGGAATTATCCCGGGAAGAATGCATGATCGATACCCGGACCCGCCATGCCATTAAATACAAGATTAAAACCGGGGTTACCAGGGACGGGAAATTAACAGGCATGCACATCCAGGCCATCGCCAATACCGGGGCCTATGCTTCCCACGGCCATTCCATCGCTATGGCCGG
>NZ_JANRHG010000035.1 GCF_024733845.1 Neomoorella sulfitireducens | reverse complement strand
ATGCTCCAGAAAGTCCGGGTAGAAGACAGCGTGGGCACGGTGCTGGCCCATGACCTCACCAAAATCGTCCCCGGAGAGTTCAAGGGAAGGCGATTTAAGAAAGGACATATTATTCAGCCGGAAGATATACCGGAACTGTTGCAAATGGGTAAAGAGCACCTTTACGTCCTGGCCCTGGGGCCGGACGAGATTCACGAAGACGAGGCCGCCATGCGCCTGGCGCTGGCTGCAGCCGGCGACGGCGATCACGGTTTTGAATTCAGTGAGCCTAAAGAAGGCAAAGTCAACCTTATCGCCGCCAGGGACGGCCTGTTAAAGATAAACCTTCCCGTTCTGCAGCAAGTAAACGAGGTGGCGGACATCATCCTGGCTACCCTGCACAACAATTACCCGGTTACGCCCGGCCAGGTGGTGGCCGGCACCAGGCTGATTCCCCTGCTGGCACCGCGGGCAGTCATTGCCAGGGTGGAGGATATTTGCCGTCGGGCCGGCGGGATTATCCGCATAGCCCCCTATCGCCGGTTGCGGGTCGGCCTGATCACCACCGGTAGCGAGGTTTATAAAGGACGGGTTAAAGACGCTTTTGGCCCGGTTGTCCGGGCCAAGATAGCCAGTTATGGGTCAGAGGTAGAGAGGGAAGAAATCGTACCGGATGATGCCGGGGCAATCGAGCAGGCCATCGCCGCTATGCTGGCTGCCGGCATGGAAATGGTAGTGCTGACGGGGGGCATGTCGGTGGATCCCGATGACGTGACGCCGGAAGGGATTCGCCGCAGCGGTGCGGAAGTCGTCGCTTACGGTGCGCCCGTCCTGCCGGGGGCCATGTTCATGCTGGCCTATCATGGCGAGGTGCCTATTATGGGCCTGCCGGGGTGTGTAATGTATTACCGGGCCACTATTTTTGACCTGGTCCTGCCGCGGGTATTAACGGGAGAAAAGATACAACGCAAAGATATAGCCGGGCTGGCGGCCGGCGGCCTCTGCCAGGGCTGCCCGGAATGCCGCTACCCGGCCTGCTCTTTTGG
>NZ_JANRHG010000034.1 GCF_024733845.1 Neomoorella sulfitireducens | reverse complement strand
AGAGCGACTCCCTGCGCCGCCAGCTAACCCTCCTGGAAAAGGCTCTGACCCCCAAGAGCCCAGGGGAAGCTGTGCAGAGTTGGGCCACAGGGGTCAAAAACCGCAACGGTGCCTGGCAATACGCCCTTTTAGCACCGGCCTTTAAAGAAAAGTGCCGTCCTGATTATGAAAGGATGGGGTGGGTAACGGGTGTATCCAGTCCCTGGGTAGAAAAATATACCATTCTTGAGCAGGAAGAAGAACAGGATGGAAGCTGGCGCTTTACTGTCCAGTTCGACCTGATGGCCTCCACCGGGCCGGCTGGATCTTATATAAACCATGTTACGGTGCAACACCAGGATGGGGGCTGGTATATTACCGGCATTGACAGCATTTGGGACCAGTGGCAGCTCCAAGTCCAGCTCCAGGAACAGGTGGAGAACCTGGTAGCCAGGCAGTACCAGCATTACCGCCTGCTGGACACAAAGGTTGACCTGCAATCCTTTAACCAGTCCGGCTTCCAGGCGGAAGCCGTATACCTGGTCCGGGTCAGCCACCTGCTGGGCGTAGACACCCCGGCGGAATGGCCGCCGCAGAAGGGCCGTCTCCAGTACCTGGAAGAAAACCGCGCCAGCCTGACCCCGGAAGCGCTACGAAAGATAGAAAAGGAAATCGCCTTCTGGCAGCAAGAACTGCAGGAGTATATTACTGAGCCCCAGGAAGCCAATGAATTCTTAAAGGTGACGGCCCGGTTTGACAGCCGGGGCCGGCTGCAAAAGGATACCGTGCAATTTTTTATTGAAGACGGCGTTGGGCAGTATATCCCCCTGGATATGAACCTGCCTTACTTTAAATCAGAAGCAGAGCTGATCCAGCAAGGGTATGAGGAAATGCGGCAGCTGGCGGCAGGCGCCTAGATATGTATTACGAAGGCTCGGGTGGTATCTGGGTAATTGACCTCAATTCGGGCGAAAAAAAGAAAATAGTCTACCTGGATGGTTGTTTTGGCGCCTGGTGGACCAATGATGGCCAGGCCATTACTTTTGGCGCCCGTGGGTA
>NZ_JANRHG010000033.1 GCF_024733845.1 Neomoorella sulfitireducens | reverse complement strand
GCAGCCAGGGCGGCGGCATAGACTTCCTTCAAGGGAACACCGGCGGCCCGGGCAGCCTGGCGGCAGGATTCATATTCCGGGGCTACGTTGGTGATTTCCCCGTCTCCGGGACCATTGTAGCGCCCCCACTTGACGGTTACCGGGCCGTAAGGCGTGAGCACCTCGGCCTGCTGCCGCTGGCAGACCAGGCGCTGGTCGCGGCGGAAGCGCAGGCCCAGGGTACTGGAATGGCGGAAGATGGCTGCCGCTACTGCGGCAAGGCGGTTTTCCGGGCAGAGGGCTGTAAAAAGGACGCCGGGCCGGCCCTTTTTCATTTGTACCGGGTAAAGGTAGGCATCAATTGCCCCGGCAGCAAAGACCTCCTCTATGAGGGCCGGGAAAAACTCCGGGTTCATGTCGTCAATGGTCGTCTCTACGACAAAAATACTCCCGTCACCTTCTGGTTGTTCCGGCGTGATTTCTCCCAGGACCAGGCGCAGGAGGTTGGGATGGGATAAAGATGTTTTCCCGGCGCCAAAACCGGTGCTGGTCAATGTCATGGCCGGGAAAGGACCGAAACCATCAGCCAGGGTAGTAATGAGGGCTGCCCCGGTGGGCGTTACCAGCTCGGCTTTATCTCCGGTGCCATAAACAGGATAACCCCGGAGCAGGTAGAGGGTGGCCGGTGCCGGTACCGGCAGCTTGCCGTGATGGCATTCGACCCAGCCGGAGCCCAGGGGCAGGGGTGAGGATATAACCCGCTCAACACCCAGGAGGTGCAGGCCCAGGACGGTGCCCACAATATCGATGATGGCATCAACCGCCCCGACTTCATGGAAATGGACCTTTTCAGGACTGATGCCGTGAACCTGGCCCTCAGCCCGGGCCAGGTTATAAAAAACCGCCGCAGCCTTTTCCCGTACCGGTGGGGGCAGCGGGCTGCTGTCGATTAGCTCCAGGATATCCGGCAGGTGGCGGTGACCCTGGTGACCGGCCACCTGCACTTCGACATCTATGGCGGCTATGCCCTGCTGGCTGGTTTCCCTGACCTTTAATTCCCACCCGTCCAGGGGGAGTTCTTTTAACCGCCCTGCCAGTTCATCCCCGGGAAGGCCATTGGCCAGCAGGGCCCCCAGGCACATATCGCCGCTGATACCGGAAAAGCAATCAAAGTAGGCGACTTTCATCTTT
>NZ_JANRHG010000032.1 GCF_024733845.1 Neomoorella sulfitireducens | reverse complement strand
TGACCCTCCCCCGATTTGTAGGACACAGAGTTAAGAGTGTATCATCAGAGCAAGGAGGCGTTGTGTCCATGGGGGATTCCAGACGAACATATGATGAAGAATTCAAGCGAAATGCCGTCGAACTATGCCGCACCAGCGGCAAAACTACCAGCCAGATTGCCCGGGACCTGGGGATCAACAGTAGCATGCTCAACAGGTGGCGAAGAGAGCAGGTAAAGTATGGAGAACGCGCCTTTCCCGGTATAGGAAAGCAGATGCGCGGTACCGATCTTGAAGAGGAAAACCGCCGCCTGAAAAAAGAGCTGGCGATAGCCCAGGAGGAACGGGATATCTTAAAAAAAGCTGTGGCCATCTTCTCCAAAATGCCGAAATGAAGTATCGGTTTATCCGGGAGCACACGGGAACTTTCCGTGTCGAGACGATGTGCCGAGTTTTAAAGGTGTCCCGGACAGGATATTACCGCTGGCTAAAAAGGCCTGTAAGCCAACGCCGGAGCCAGGATGAAATTATCAAAGAAAAGATTTTGAATATCTACAACAAGAGCCGTAAAACGTATGGCAGTCCCCGTATACAAAAGCAGCTGGGCAGGGAGGGTATCCACTGCAGCAAAAAGAGGGTCGAACGACTGATGCGAGAAGTAGGGGTCCAGGCCATCCAAAAACGCAAATTCAAGGTTACCACCGACTCCAGGCACAATCTGCCGGTGGCCGAAAATATCTTAAACAGGGAGTTTACCGCCAGCAGCCCTAATAAGAGATGGGTAACGGATATAACGTATATCCCTACCGAAGAAGGCTGGCTGTACCTGGCGGCGGTCATGGACCTCTATTCTAAAAGGGTTACAGGTTATTCAATGCAGAAATATCTGACCCGGGAACTGGTGATTGAGGCCCTGCAGAAGGCCGTCACCAACCGTCGTCCCGGCCGTGGATTGGTCATCCATTCCGACCGCGGCAGCCAGTATGCGAGTTCCGATTATCAGCAACTGCTGCGGCAATATGGTTTTATCTGTTCCATGAGCCGCAAGGGAGATTGTTGGGACAACTCCCCTATGGAAAGTTTCTTCAAAACATTGAAGACGGAACTCGTATATCATCGCCGTTTTAAAACCCGGGCAGAAGCCAGAGTGGAAATTTTTGAGTACATCGAGGTTTTTTATAACCGGTTCAGGTTACATTCAGCTCTCGGGTATGAGACACCGGAAGAATTCGAGAAAAACTATGAGAACCTCATAAAAGTGGCTTAAGTTGGTGTCCTATTTACCGGGGGAAGTCCA
>NZ_JANRHG010000031.1 GCF_024733845.1 Neomoorella sulfitireducens | reverse complement strand
GGTACAACAAGCATGTGCCCCGCCGGGCTGACGTCGATGCTGTAGCCGTCCAGGTTGACCAGGCGGGGTTCACCGGCCTGGTTGACGGTACCGGCCAGGCGGTGGCTCTCCCGCCGCCCCTCGACCCTAACGCTAATAAGATTGGCGAAGTATTCCATTTCGAGGCTCTTCTTCTCTCGGATCCGGATGCCCCTTTTCTGGGCCACCAGGGGCGCATTGACGTAGTTGACGGCATCGGCCAGCAGGGGGCGCAGCAAGCCTTTCAGGAAGGAACTGGTGAGGGGCGCCAAGTCGTACCGGGCCAGCTCGCCGTTGCAGCAGATCTCCGCAGCAATGATGGGACTTTCCATGAGCTGAGCCAGAAAACTCCCCAGTTTTTCGGCCAGCAGCAGGTATGGCCTTAAGACCTCGGCTACATGCCCCCTTACCACGGGGATGTTGACGGCGTTTAATACCGGTTCTCCCTTGAGGCAGCGCACCACGTCGTGGGCTACCTCCACGGCTACGGCTACCTGGGCTTCTTCCGTCGAGGCGCCCAGATGGGGAGTGACGATGACGTTCTCCAGCTCCAGCAGGGGACTGGCCTTCAAGGGTTCTTCTTCAAAGACGTCCAAGGCGGCCCCGGCCAGGTGCCCGGTTTTTAAG
The DNA here is from genome assembly GCF_024733845.1 of Neomoorella sulfitireducens. Classification (GTDB taxonomy): domain Bacteria; phylum Bacillota; class DSM-521; order Neomoorellales; family Neomoorellaceae; genus Neomoorella; species Neomoorella sulfitireducens. Next base: position 671 of record NZ_JANRHG010000031.1, on the reverse strand, counting down.
GCTTCATACAGGGCCGCCTCGTCGATTATGCCTCCCCGGGCTACATTCAACACCCGCGCCCCCGGCTTCAGGAGTTTTAACTCCTCCCGTCCCAGAAGGTGGCGGGTTTCCCCGGTCAGGGGCAGGTGGACGGTAACAAAATCGGCGTTTTGCAGCACTGTTTCCAGGGAGACCAATTCGACTTCCAGGCGCGTGGCCTGTTCCGGGTCGACGTAGGGGTCATAGGCCGTAACTCTCATTTCCATACCCCGGGCGCGGCGGGCCACCTCGCGGCCGATTTTCCCAAGGCCAATTATCCCCAGAGTTTTCCCCCGCAGTTCTACGCCGACATACTTCTTTTTCTCCCAGACGCCCTGTTTTAAAGTGGCATTGGCCTGGGGAATGTTGCGGGCCAGGGCCAGCATCATGGCCATGGTGTGCTCGGCGGCCGCTACGGTATTGCCTTCCGGGGCGTTGACTACGACAATGCCCCTTTCGGTTGCGGCGCTGACGTCGATATTATCGGTACCCACCCCGGCCCGGCCGATGATCTTTAACTTTCTGGCGGCGTTGATGGCTGCCGCCGTCACCTTTGTGCCGCTGCGGACGATTAAAGCGTCACTATCGCGAATGGCCTCTTTGAGCTCTTCTTCATTCATTTTGCCTTGAGCCGTAACTTCCAGGCCCGCCTC
>NZ_JANRHG010000030.1 GCF_024733845.1 Neomoorella sulfitireducens | reverse complement strand
TTTTTATTTCTTGTCAAGACTTTTTTCTTCCTTGCTGCGCCTCGTTGGCGAGGCGAGCAGATATTAATTATAGCTGTTTTTAATTGCCCGGTCAACTGAAAATTGCTACCAGGTTTTTCCCCTGCCGGAGCATTAAATACTATAACATGAATCCCGGCAGCAAGCAAGGCAGGACAAATTATTATAAAGCCCCCGGCTTAATATTTCCTTAACATCTTCCTTGATTTTTTTATTTTTACGCCTCAATGCCTGAATTTCCTCCCTTTCTTGTTTAACCACCTTGCCCTGCTCAGAAAAGCGGCCGGTCAGGATGAAAATTTCATGTGAGACACCCATGCCGCTAACGCAGCACCATCAGAGGGATGAAAATAACGGGCTGGCATTTGTTTGGAGCGAGCGACTTGGTCCGAGCGGTTGAGCAGCCTTGGTGAAGCCGAGGAGCGAGGGCGGGGCCGAGGACAGGATGTCCGAGGCCGGCCTCTGAGGCAAGGATGCCGAATAGGCCGGGAACCCCGCCCGAGCCCGGGGCTGAGCCGTAGGCTGCTCCGCGAGGACCAGGGAGCGAGCAAAAACAATGCCAGCCTGGAGAGAAGTTATTTTCAGGGTAGGTCAATAGCTAAAGCCTCCGGTATAACAGGCGGCCTTAAATATTAACCCCGATCCGGGGGCAAATATCTCCGAGGGGACACCCCTGGCATTCAGGCCGGTTCTTGCGGCAGAAATGCTTTGCCAGTCCATCAATCAGGGCATGATATTCCTTGTAGAGGTGCTGATCTTCAGGCAAGTTGTCCATAAAAAACGCCTGCATACCATCATAACTTATGTTATCATCGAAAAAACCCATCCTTGTAAAAACCCGGCGTGTATAGACGTCCATGACCATGATGGGATAATTACCGGCGTAACAGAGGATGGCGTCGGCCGTCTCAGGGCCAATACCGTAAATAGCCAGCATTTCTTGACGCAGTTCCGTTAAGGGGCGAGAAAACATGGCGCTCAAGGACCCGTTATATCGTTTCCTCAGGTGTTCAACAAATGCCTTCAACTTTTTGGCTTTGGCGCGATAAAACCCTGCCGGCCGTATAAGAGTTTCCAATTCCTCTTTACTGGTCCCGTAGATTGCTTCCGGTTCGAGGAGCCCGGCATCCCTGAGATTGATTATTGCTTTTTCGACATTCTTCCAGGCGACATTCTGGGTAAGTATTGCTCCTACGATGATTTCAAAGGGGGTATCGGCAGGCCACCAGTGACTTGGGCCGAAATATTTATAAAGCCGTTCATATATTGCCATTAACAATGCTTGAATATCTTGCGACCTGCCAGTCGAACTTTTAGATAAAGACAATTTATCACCCCATTTTCAGGAGAAAGGTATACTCCATTTCCTACAGTAAGAAAAAGTGCTGGCAAAATTATGTGCCTATTCTTTGCCTTAAAATATCTTCCCGTTCGTTCCTCCTGTATTTTGCATTAATTTATCATTCTGAGCAAGCCGGCATACATTTTGTTGGTAAGGTTGAAATTGTAGTCCTGCCCGTATGTCTACTTTTATTCCTTATTTCCGTTAACA
>NZ_JANRHG010000003.1 GCF_024733845.1 Neomoorella sulfitireducens | reverse complement strand
TTTGTTTTCCCTCCTTAGAGGATATAATTCGACATGTGACGATAAAAGCCTGCCCCTTGTAAAAATTTAAAGGCCACCGGTAATTTAACCGGTGGCCGGCATTTAGACCAGGGCTATGGCCCGTAAATCACAGGCCGTTAAACAACGGCCGCAGCCCAGGCAGGTAGGGCCAATAAACCAGGGTTCTTTCTCATCCTCACGCATGAAGGATTTTGTAGGGCAGGCGTTCATGGCCTGGCAGTCGGCCCGGCCATCGCACAGGCCTGCATCAATAAAAGCCCGGCGGGCCAAGTTACAATCGTCCCCCTTCTCCCCGGCAGGCTCATTTAATGTATGGCCGCATCTAGCTGTTCCTTTAACTTTTCTTTGGGCATATAACCAATGACGCGCCCCACTTCCTGGCCATCTTTAAAAATAACCAGGGTGGGTATACTCATAATACCATAACGTGATGCCAGTTCCTGGTTCTCATCAACATTTACTTTGGCAAATTTAACATTACCATTGTAATCTGCCGCCAGTTGATCCAGCACCGGGGCCATCATCCGGCAGGGGCCACACCAGACGGCCCAGAAATCAACCACCACCGGCAGCGGGGCCGACAGCACTTCTGCTTCAAAGGCACCACTATCTACATTAATGGGTTTGCTCATATTTTCAGCCTCCTAATTTAATAATTTTGTACACCGTCTACAACAAGTTGTTTAAAGGGGCCAAAGCCTACCAGGTCTACATCCAGGCCGCGTGAAGCTTTAATCCCTTTCTGCAAGTAAACCTTCAAATCGTTTATCTGCTTGACAATGAAGTTTTTTACGTCGGCCGGAGCGCCTGCATACACGGCAGGACGAATGGTGATACCGGCTCAACCGCCACACATCTCCAGTTTTATAGTGATGGTATCGGATTTTTCTTTGATATATTGTTCTGCTTTCGGGCTGATACGAATTTCCACTTTTCTTCCTCCTCTCTTTTATGATTATACTATGTCTATTTTTCGCTGTCAATATGTTATCTATAAGGGTTTTTCCGGTTTTTGCGTCTGCATAGCCTGATAGCGCAGCCGGGCGCGGCAGATTTCGCAGGTATAGACGGCGTTTTTGTCCCTGGCCAATTTGCGATAATCCTTATGTACTTTGGTGAGCTCCTCTTTGCGACCGCAGAAGGCACATTTTACTTCCATCAGTCTCACCTTCCTTCAGGGCAAATATTCAACATGTAAATAGGGATTTCCTTTTCCATGTATATTTTTTTTCATTTAGGAAAACCTGAAACCAGGGTTAAATAAGGAGGAAATTACCTTGGAGCGCGCTGACTTTTACCGGCTTGCAGGAGTTATCCTGGACCTGGCGGTAGAAGCCCATGCCCTCTTACGCGGGGCTACCCGGCAGGAAGTACCCGGGGTAAGGGAAGATAAAGAACAATATCCCAACGCAACCGTTACCACTATTACCATCATGAATGCTATGGGCGAACAGGCTATGGGCAAACCCCAGGGAACCTACATAACCATTGATGCCCCCGCCCTCCGCTCCGAAAACCCTCCCGTTCATGAAGAAATAGCGGCGCTCCTGGCCCAGAAGCTAAACCTACTTTTAGAAAAATGGCATATAGGGCCGGCAGATCCGGTGCTGGTTGTAGGCCTGGGGAATTGGGAAGCCACGCCGGATTCCCTGGGGCCAAAAGTAATCAACCAGTTTACAGTTACCAGGCATTTATTAAAGTTTGCCCCTCAGAACATGCCCCCGGGAACGCGACCCGTCAGTGCCCTGGCACCGGGTGTGCTCGGGACTACCGGTATTGAAACAGCAGAAATCCTCAGAGGGGTAATAGAAAAAACCCGGCCGCGGGTGTTGATTGCCATAGATGCCCTTGCTGCCGGCGACCTGCAGCGAATCGGCAGCAGTATTCAAATTAGCGATACCGGCATCAATCCCGGCTCCGGGGTCGGTAACCAGCGTACAGGTATCAATCAACAAACGATGGGTATTCCCGTCATTGCTATCGGTATTCCTACTGTAGTCCATGCCGGTGTAATTATTTATGAAGCCCTTTCCCAGATGCAGCAGGCTTTTCCCCAGGTCAACCTGCAGCTTAACCAGGCCGTGGCCCAGAACCTGACCCGCAACGTCCTGGCTCCCTTTGGCGGCACCCTTACCGTCACCCCTAAAGAAATTGACGACCTGGTGCACAACCTGGCCTGGGTTATCGGCAATGCCCTGAACAGATCCCTGCACAGCGCCTTACTCCAGGCAAAGGGAACTGTACCTTTACATTAAAATTATTAAAGATGGCGGGTTAAACCCGCCATCTTGAAACCTTCGCCTGGTTACTGGGTTAAGCCACCCAGCCCACCGGGGTTGTACTGCTGGGCGTTGATGTTAACTTTCTGGCCACCGGCGTTAAAGGCGGGATTGGGCCCGCTGATACGGCCGGTAACGTTCTGGGCGGCACCCAGTTCGACATCAGCACCACCAAGGCCGCCGGCTGCTTGATTGCTCAGGCTCTGCTCATAGGCAGCAATCATCTTTTTGACCATGAGCCCCCCTACAGAACCGTTAACCTTGGAGGGCAGGTCACCCAGGTAACCGTCGAAATTGGAGATCCCCAGCTCGCTGGCCACTTCCTGCTTGAACCTTTCCATCTGGGCGCGGGCCTGGGGGATCAGGAGACGGTTGGTCCTTCCTCCACGCGGCATTCAGTTTCACCTCCTTTTACGTTGTGCAGTTTTAGTATGAGCCGGCGGCCTGTTTTTATGCTTAGTATTATTTGGCTAGCGTAATTTTTTGTTAATATTACCAAAAAACGCCCTTCCGGGCGTTTTTTAAATTCGACCACCATGGGTTTCAAGGATTTCCCGGGCCTCGTTCACCCGGGAAGCTTCTGTTACGACGGTGACCAGAAAACCTTCATTGCCGGCTATCCCGTAATCTTTTAAGCCCAAGCCGCTGACAGAAGGGTCGGCGGCCAGCAGGGCCCGGGTATCGGTTTTCACCAGGGGGTTAATATCGGCCGAATAAAGGCTTAAACCGGTAACGGTACCGGCCTGGCCGGCCAGGGGATTATTATACCGGTCATTATAACGGCTGCCGAACCGCCCTACCCGGTCCAGCCGGGCTTCGGTAATGCCGGCCGCTTTCAGGGCATTGATTGCTTCCCGGGCTTTAGTACTGCTCGAGAAGGAAGCCAGTAAAGAACGCTCATTTTCTTTTAACTTCATATAATCACCTGCGCGCTAGTTTCTTAGGTTAGTGTGGCCGAAAAGCAGTTTAAAAATGCTGCCGCCAGATGACATATTTTTCCTGTTATAATTGCAAACAGGACATCTTTTCCCTGGCGGCCAGGTAAAGATCGCGGTATTCCGGCTGCTGCCACAGCTTTTCCCGGCAAATCATACGGGCGTCCTGGCGGGCCTGTTCCAGGATGCGGCCGTCCCCGGGCAGGCTGGCCAGGCGAAATTCCGGCAGGCCGTGCTGGCGGGTGCCGAAGAATTCTCCCGGGCCCCTCAGGCGCAGGTCGGCTTCGGCAATGGCAAAACCGTCCTGGCTGGAGGCCAGGACGGCCAGCCGTTCCCGGGCTGCCTCACTGCTGTTGGTAATGAGCAAACAATAGGACGCTGCCGCACCGCGCCCCACCCGGCCCCGCAATTGGTGGAGCTGGGCCAGGCCCAGCCTTTCCGCCCCTTCGATTAAAATCACCGTGGCATTGGGAACGTCAACGCCCACCTCAACAACTGTTGTCGCCACCAGAATGGCAATTTTACCCTCCCGGAAAGCCTTCATTACCTCTTCTTTTTCAGCGGCTTTAAGGCGCCCGTGGACCAGTCCTACGGTATATTGCGGGAAAATTTCTTCCTGTAATTTTTTCGCCATGGCCATGGCGGCTTCTGCGGCTATGCTGTCGCTCTCCTCAATTAAAGGACAAATGACGTAGGCCTGGTGACCATTTTCAATTTCCCGGCGGATTAAACGGTATGCTTTTGAACGTTGTTTTTCCGTTAATATATGGGTGCTTACCGGCTGCCTTCCCGGTGGCAATTCGTCCAGGAGGGACACATCCAGGTCCCCGTACACTGCCAGGGCCAGGGTGCGGGGAATTGGCGTGGCCGTCATGACCAGCAGGTCGGGAGCCTGCCCCTTGGCCTGCAGGGCAGCCCGCTGGCCAACGCCAAAGCGGTGCTGCTCGTCGATAACGACCAGGCCCAGAGCCTTGAAGCTGACATTTTCCTGGATCAGGGCATGGGTGCCGACTACCAGGGGCACCGCGCCGGTATCCAGGCCGGCCAGGATGGCTTCCCGCTCCGGCCGGGGAGTGCTGCCCGTCAAAATGGCTACCGGTACTTCTAAAGGTGCAAGGATTTTCTGCAGGGTTTGCCCGTGCTGTTCGGCCAGGACCTCCGTAGGGGCCATCAAAGCGGCCTGCCAGCCGCCGGCTATAGACTTGACCATAGCTGCTGCCGCCACTACGGTTTTACCCGAACCGACATCTCCCTGGAGCAGGCGGGCCATAGGCCGCGGTTCTTCCATATCGGCCAGGATCTCGGCCAGCACCCTTTCCTGGGCCCCGGTAAGGTTAAAGGGCAGGGCAGCAAGAAAACGGTGTACCAGCTCGTTATCGGGGGTATGGGCAATACCCCGGACGGCGGCTTCACGCTGCCAGCGGCTTAAAGTTAAAGCCAGTTCCCAGATTAAGAGTTCTTCATATTTCAGGCGCCGCCGCGCCTGGTGCAGGGCGCCGGGATCGGGTGGGAAGTGGATGTATTTCAAGGCCTGGTAGCGGTTTAAAAGGCGGTAGCGCTGGCATAAAGAGGGAGGTAAAAGCTCAGGTATGCCTCCCTCCATTTCCTCCAGGGTCCGGTAGACGACCAGCCTCAACCAGCGCTGGCTTATACCCGTCGTCAGGGGATAAAAGGGTACAATCCGCCCCGTATGCAGGCCCTTATCACCCTGCCCGATAGCTTCATAATCATTGACCTGCAGTTCAGGAATATAACCCCGGTAGTTTACTTTACCGGTAAGGATGACCTCGCTGCCCGCGCGCAGCTGGCGTTTGATATAGGGTTGGTTAAACCAGAGGGCATATCCCGTTCCCTGCCGGTCCTGGATAAGGGCCCGGAAAAGGCGCAGGTTTGGACGCAGTTCCCTTTCTTCCCAGGCCCTGATTGTTACCTGGACGGTAATAATTTCCCCGGCTGCTGCCGCCGCCAGTTCCTTTAACTGGCGGCGGTCTTCATAACGCCGGGGAAAATGCCAGAGGAGATCGCCCACCGTCAGGATGCCAAGCTTGTTCAGGCAGCTCGCTTTCCGGGGACCTACGTATTTTAATGCTGTTACAGGTCGGTTAAACATCCACAGCTCATTCCTGGCTTTTTATGGCTTTGTTCAGGTCTTCCAGCAAATCTTCCAGATTGACGCCGTGGCTGCGGGCGCCGCCGGCAATGGTTTCATTCATGGCGCCCATACATTCCAGGCAGCCCATGCCGTAGCGGGAAAAAACCTCGCGCACCTGGGGATAAGCCTGCATTACCTCTAAAATGGATAGGTCCCGGGTAATTTGCAGGGGGACGACTTTTTTAGTTCCTTCGCCGGCCATTCCTTTCACCACCTGATGATTATATTCAACAGGAGCCCGGCAACTCCCTGCCAATTAAAAGAAATTTATTGCCTTGCTTTCTAACCCTTTCTCTGGTAAAATATCGCCCGTAGGGTTGTTAAAGCGAGGTGAAACTAATGGCCGTCTGCAGCATCTGTGGCAAAAAGACGACTACCGGCAACCAGGTCAGCCACTCCAATATTAAGACCAAACGCACCTGGTCTCCCAATCTCCAGCGGGTCAAGGTTATTTTAAACGGGACCCCCAAAAAAGTGTACGTATGTACCCGTTGCCTGCGTTCAGGCAAGGTACAGCGGGCCGTATAATAACGTCTTTAATAAGTTTGCAAGCCATTTAAATTAACCCGGGGTGAATAAACCCCGGGTTTAATCTTTTTATGCCGGCCAGGGCATCTCTTTCAAGATCTCGCCGGTTGCCAGGGCCAGGATTTTAACGCCTTTTTCATCGGCGACGGCTACCGTCTTTAACCTGCCCAGGGGGCCACTATGGGGCAGGCTGGGACTGCCCGGGTTCACAAAAAGGCGGCCGTTCCCGGCAGCCAGCTTGGCCACATGGGTGTGCCCGCTGATCCAGAGGTCGGCGCGGTAATATTCGGCCAGGTGTTCAGCGTCGCCCTCCACCAAACGGTGGCCGTGCTGGGCGATGAGACGGCGCCTGCCCATCTGGACTACTACCTGTTCTGTTACTGGTAAATTCAAGACCATGACATCTACATCCGCGTCGCAGTTACCCCGGGCAATCAAGAGGGGTACCGGCACCTGCTGCAAGAGGGTAGCCAGATCTTTGGGAGCGTAGGAAGCAACAATTGGATTGCGGGGACCGTGATAAAGGACATCACCGGCGTGGATGATCATATCTACGCCCTGAAAACAATTGGCCAGGGCCTGTTCCCAGGCGGCGCCGTCGCCGTGGGTGTCGCTGATGATTCCTATACGCATCTTCTATACCTGCCCGGACATTGTTTTAAAGAGATTGGCCATCTCCATGGCCGCCATGGCGGCGTCAAAGCCTTTATTGCCGGCCTTGGTACCGGCCCGTTCGATGGCCTGCTCGATGTTGTCGGCAGTTATCAGGCCGTAGATTACCGGTACGCCGCTGTTCAGCCCGACCTGGGCGATGCCCTTGGTGACCTCGGCGGCTACATATTCAAAATGGGGAGTGGCGCCGCGGATGACGGCTCCCAGGCAAATAACGGCGTCGTAACCGCGGGCCGTCATTTTTTGAGCCGCCAGGGGGATTTCAAAGGCTCCCGGTACCCAGGCCACGTCAATGGCCGCCGGATCGGCGCCGTGGCGGGTCAGGGCATCCAGGGCCCCGTCGAGGAGCTTGGCGGTAATAAACTCATTGAACCGGCTGGCGACAATGCCGAATTTCAATCCCCGGGCCTGGAGCTGGCCCGTTAAGGTGTTGGGCATGGGGAAAAAGGCCTCCTTCTCAAAATATCTAATCTACGATAAACAGTCGGGGTATGTCCCTTCGCCGCTTGAGACACTACGCGCCGACAGGACAACAGCTCGGTTCGGACCGTTGCACGCCGCCTGCGGATTGCCAATGAATAGGCTCCTGGTTCCGCAAACTTTGTGTCTTCTATGAGTTGTAGCTTCTTTTCCTCTAATGCGCGCTCAGGCGTGCCTTAAGCGGCGGTAACGGTTACCTCACCTCGCCTGTCCTGTTACCGGCGCTTACGTTTCGCGTCTCCAAGACATACCCCGCCATTTGCCTGCATACGCTTTGTTATCTCAACTTATTTGCAGCAGGTGCCCCATTTTTTCCTTTTTCGTCTTCAGATACCGATGGTTGACCCGGTTGGGGCACATCTCGATGGGAACCCTTTCGACAACTTGCAGGCCATATCCTTCCAGCCCGGCAATTTTTTTGGGATTATTGGTCAGGAGCCGGATCTGGCGGACGCCCAGGTCGGCCAGGATCTGGGCGCCGATGCCGTAGTCCCGCAGGTCGGCCGGGAAGCCCAGGGCTTCATTGGCTTCCACCGTATCCTTGCCTTCTTCCTGGAGTTTGTAAGCTTTGATTTTATTGAGGAGGCCTATGCCCCGGCCTTCCTGGCGCATATAGAGGACGACACCGCGTCCTTCTGCTTCGATCATGGTCATGGCCTGCTGGAGCTGCTCGCCGCAGTCACAGCGTAAAGAACCGAAGACATCTCCCGTCAGGCATTCAGAGTGAACCCGGACCAACACCGGCTGTCCGGCGGCAATATCTCCCTTTACCAGAGCCAGGTGACCCTTGCCACTCATTATTTCTTCATAGGCAACGGCTTTAAAATGGCCGTAAGCAGTAGGCAGCTCGGCCTCGGCCACCCGGCGGACCAGTTTTTCCGTCCGGCGGCGGTATTTGATTAAATCGGCGACGGTAATAAGCTTTAAACCGTGCTCCTGGCAGAATTCGTAAAGCTGGGGCACCCGGGCCATGGTGCCGTCGGGGTTCATGATCTCGCAGATAACCCCGGCCGGGTAGAGACCGGCCAGCCTGGCGAGGTCCACGGCAGCTTCTGTATGCCCGGCCCGCCGCAGCACCCCATCCTGTTTGGCCCGCAGGGGGAATATATGCCCCGGACGGCGCAGGTCTTCAGGCCGGGTACGGGGGTCGATAAGCTTTTTAACGGTAACGGCCCTTTCAAAGGCGGAGATGCCCGTCGTCACTTCAGCCGCGTCTACGGATACGGTAAAGGCCGTTCCCATGGATTCCGTATTCTGCGTAACCATGGGGTTCAGCTCCAGCTCATCCAGGCGTTGCCCCTCCATGGGGACGCAAATAAGGCCCCGGGCATGGGTGGCCATAAAATTGATGGCCTCTGGAGTAACCTTCTCCGCCGCAATGATCACATCGCCTTCGTTTTCCCGGTCCTCGTCGTCTACCACCACCACCATGCGCCCGTTGCGTATATCGTCAATGGCCTCCTCAATGGTATTGAATTTGACCTTTTCTTCACCCACGGCGAACACCTTCTTTCCCATTTATTAAATAAAGCCATTGGCGGCCAGGAACTCCACGGTCAAACCCTCGCGGCCCTTCTCCTCCCGGGGCCGGGTGAGGAGCCTTTCCAGGTAACGGGCAAGCAGGTCGACTTCAACATTCACCCTGTCTCCCGGTCCCTTGGCTCCCAGGATGGTATGCCGGGCAGTATGGGGAATAAGGCCAACTGTCACCATGCTCCCTTCCGCAGTGATGACCGTCAGGCTCGTACCATCCAGGGCCAGGGAGCCTTTGGGAACAATGTAGCGTTCCAGGCCGGGAGGCACCACGACCTCCAGTTCCCAGGCGATTCCCGCCTGTCGCTTGGTTTTAATCTCCCCCACGCCGTCTACGTGCCCGCTTACCAGGTGGCCGCCCAGCCGCTCCCCCAGCTGCAGGGCCCGTTCCAGGTTGACCCGGTCTCCCGGTTTTAAAGAGCCGAGGGTGGTAACCCGTAAGGTTTCCGCCATCACCTCGGCTACCAGGGCCGCGGGCGTTAAGTCAACGACAGTCAGGCAGGCGCCGTTAACGGCTATGCTGTCGCCCCGGCGGGTACCGGCAAGCACTTCCCGGGCGGCAATGGTTAACCGGGCTCCTAGGGCCACAGCTTCCACCCGGCGGACTACGCCTATCTCTTCAACCAGGCCAGTAAACACTCTTATCCCCTTCTTTTCACCAGGTAACCGCTTAACATAACATCATCCCCGCAGGGCGCCACCTCTATGCGATCCAGCTGCCAGGCTTCCCGGGGGGTCGCCACCCCTCCCCCCCCTACCGGCCCCGGCGCGGTCACGCCGCCGAAGATCCGCGGCGCAATAAAGGCTACCACCTTGTCTACTATTCCGGCGGCCAGGGCGGTTGCATTTACCCCCGCCCCTCCCTCCACCAGGATGCTCGTAACCTGGCGCCGGGCCAGTTCGGCCAGGAGGGGTTCCCAGGGGATGCGCCCGTCTTCTTCCGGCAGGACCAGGACTTCGACGCCCCTGGCGGCCAGACGCTCCCGGGCCGGCACCGGCGCCGCTGCGGTTGTGGCCACCAGGGTAGGAGCCGGGGAGGACAGGTTCAACACCCTGGCCGTTAAAGGTATCCTTAAACGGCTGTCCAGGATGACCCGTACAGGGTCACGGCCCCTGCCCCCCGGCAGGCGGGTTGTGAGCTCGGGGTCGTCGGCCAGGACGGTACCGATGCCCACCAGGACGGCGTCGTGGGTATCGCGGAGCTCATGGGCTTTTAACCTGGCTTCCGGCCCGGTGATCCAGCGGGAGGCACCGGTGCGGGTGGCGATTTTCCCATCCAGGGTCAGGGCCATCTTCAGGGTGACCCAGGGCCGGCCGGTGGTAATATATTTGATGAAGGCCTCATTAAGCCGCCGGGCTTCGTCCTCCAACAGGCCAACCTCCACTTCAATTCCGGCCTGCCGCAGGGCCTGGAAGCCGCCGCCGGCCACTCTGGGGTTGGGATCGGCCATGGCGGCCACCACCCGCCTGATGCCGGCCCCTTTAATGGCTTCCGTGCAGGGCGGTGTGCGGCCGTAATGGCAGCAGGGCTCCAGGGTAACATAAAGGGTGGCCCCCCGGGCCCCTTCGCCCGCCGCCCGCAGGGCATTAACTTCGGCATGGGGCGTGCCGGCCTTCTGGTGATAACCTTCTCCTACCACGCAGCCGTCCCGGACAATCACGGCGCCTACGGCGGGATTGGGGCTTGTACGGCCCAGGCCCAGCCGGGCAAGTTCCAGGGCCCGGCGCATGTACTCGACATCCTCTGGAAGCATTTCCGCTTGCTCCTCCGAAAATAACTCTATTGCAGGTTGGCATTGTCTAGCTCGCTCCGTGGCCCTTGTGGAGCGGCCTACGGCTCAGTTTCGGGCTCGGGCGGGGTTCCCGGCCTATTCGGCGTCCTTGCCTTTAGAATCCGGCCTAGGACATCCTGTCCTCGGCCCCGCCCTCGCTCTTCAGCTTCGCCTGGGCCGCTTCGCCACTCGGTAGAAGCTCGCTCGCTTCAAACAAATGCCAACCAGGAATTTTCATGCCCTCGCTGCTAGCGACGTGCCGCTATGAGGGGCTCCTTCTTAATTCCTTTTGCAGCCATTAAAAAACCCCGGGGGTATACTCCGGGGTTGGATAGGACAAGGGATACAAAACGCCTTCTCCCTTCCAGACTATCACTGTCGGCCCCGGAATTGCACCAGGTCTGCCATACGGCTCGCGGGCTTTTACCGCCGGTAAGGAATTACACCTAACCCCGAAGGACGTTAATGTAATTATAGACCTGTAACCTGCCGGCGTCAAGGAAAAAGTGCCGTCTAGCCTCCTGCCGCGCGTAAAGCGTTAATGGCTGCGGCCCGGTCCGGGCAACCAAAGACGGCCGAACCGGCTACCAGAACGTTGGCCCCGGCCCGGCAGGCCTCCCGGGCCGTATCCGGGCAAATTCCCCCGTCTACCGCCAGCAAAATGTCCCTGTTGTGTTGATGCAGGATTGCTGCCAGGGAGGCTATTTTCGGCAGCATGGCCGGGATAAACTCCTGGCCGCCAAAACCGGGATTTACCGTCATCAACAAAATCATTTCCACGTCTTCAAGGACATGATCCAATACTGTCAATGGCGTGGCCGGGTTTAAGGCTACCGCCGGCCGGCAGCCGGCGGCGCGGATTTGCTGTAAAACCCGGTGAAGGTGGATGCAGGCTTCGGCGTGAACGCTGATATAATCGGCGCCGGCGGCGGCAAAGGGAGCAATAAATTCTTCCGGCCGGGAAAGCATGAGGTGCACGTCAAAAACCAGCCGGCTTTTGGGCCTTAAAGCCGCCACCAGGTCCGGGCCAAAGGTAATGTTGGGGACAAAATGGCCGTCCATAATATCCAGGTGCAGCCAGTCGGCCCCGGCACCGGTTACATCTTCTATTTCCGCCTGCAGGTTACCGAAATCGGCGGCCAGCAGCGAAGGGGCAATTATAGGCAAAGTTCAATAACTCCTTTCCCTGGCAATAACCTCATCCAAAAAATTAAGGTAGTGTTCATAGCGGTGCCCGGCAATGTTCCCGGCCTCCACGGCCGCGGCCACGGTGCAACCGGGTTCACCCCGGTGCAGGCAGGAATTGAACCGGCAACGGCCAATAAAGGGCTCCATCTCAGGAAAATGGGCGGCGACCTCCAGGTGGTCCATAGGCGGCAGGTCCAGGCGGCTGAAACCCGGTGTATCGGCTACCCAGCCCCCGCCGGGAAGGCGGATTAATTCGGCATGGCGGGTGGTATGGCGGCCGCGGCCGCTTTTAGCGCTCACTTCGCCGGTACGCAGGTTAAACTCCGGGTAAATGGCATTTAAAAGGGAAGATTTGCCCACTCCGGAAGGACCGGCAAAGGTGCTGAGCCGGCCGGTAAGAAGCTCCTTCAGCCTTTCTACCCCCTGGCCGGTGCGGGCGCTGGCGATTAAAACCTGGTACCCGATCTCCCGGTAAACAGTAGGTAAGTCCAGGTACTCCTCCCGCCCGACATCTGCTTTATTCCAAACGATTACGGCCCGGATATCCTTGACGCTGCTCAAAAAAAGCAGGCGATCCAGGAGTTCAAGATCCGGAGGCGGTGTGCTTAAAGCAAAAACAATAATGGCCTGTTCAACGTTGGCCACCGCAGGGCGTTCCAGGAGGGTGCGCCGGGGTTTAACCCCTTCAATCACCCCTTCTCCAGTACCCAGGGGGACGATTTCCACCCAGTCACCCGGCAAGAGGTCGGCCTCACGCCGGAAACGGCCCCGCAGGCGGCAGGTCCAGACCCGTCCTTCACTCTCTACATAATAAAAACCGCCGTAACGCCGTAAAAGGATGCCTTCCATGCCCTCCTCCTTACGGTAGATCCCGCTCGTAAATCAGATTACCGTCGCGAAAGACCTGGAGCATACCTTTACCGTAATATGTTATCACGGCCTGGATTTGCTGGCCCGGCTCCTGTTTTTTATTCAATACTTCGCTGCTACCCCTGGCATCATTAACGACTATGCGGATCTCATGCTCTCTATCATCCAGTGCCGGCGGTACCGTGATACCCAGCTGTTTCCTGGCCGGGCCCGGACCCTGGCTGACTACCAGATTGACGGCGCTTCCCTGCAGGACACTGGCCCCCGGGCGCGGGTCCTGGTCAATGACTATCCCCGGGAACTGTTCTTCGCTCCGCTGGTAGGTAAGGGTGCCCTGTTGCAGCTTTGCTGCCGCCAGCTCTTGCTGGGCCTCGGCCAGGGTTTTGCCCAGCAAAGAAGGTGCAGGAATCAACTGGGGCTCCGGGCCTTTGCTGATAATCAACCTGACCTCGGTACCCTCGGGTTGCTTGCTGTTACCGGGAGGATTCTGTTCCACCACCGAACCGGCGGGAATGCTGGGATGGTATGCTTTCAGGGAATCCGCGGCCACCCGGAAGCCTTCATTTTCCAACCGCAGGCGGGCATCGCGTTCCGTCAACCCGATAACCGGAGGAACAGTAACTAAGCGGGTGCCCTGGCTGACGGTCAGGATTACAACCCGGCCCCGGCGTACCTGCTCACCGGGACCGGGATCCTGGGCCATTACCTGTCCCGCCGGCACCTCGGAGTTATATTGCCTGCTGCCGACCTGGCCGCGTAAACCGGCTGTAGCCAGGCGGTCCATGGCCTGGCTTTCACTTAGACCTACTACCGGGGGAACCACCGTCTCGCCGACAAGGAGATAATAACGGAACCCGGCCCACAACCCGGCGGCGGCCAGGCCTAAAAAGAGGAGGATCATCAAAGCCCAAGCCCACACCCGCGGCCGCCGGCGCGGCCGGCCTTGAGCCGCCGGGGGATCACCGGCCTCCACCGCCGGTAAGACCTGGGTGGCAAAGGTATCTTCGGTTAGGGCATTTTTGACTGCCAGCAGTTCGGAACGCAAGGCAGCCGCCGAGGAATAGCGCCTTTCGGGTTCTTTTTCCAGGGCCCGCAGCACAATACGCTCCAGGGCCGGGGGAGCACCGGGGTTTATCTCCCGCAGGGGCCGGGGGGATTCCTGGATATGCTTGATGGCAACGGCTACCGGCGTTTCACCGTGAAAGGGAAGATCGCCGGTTAGCATTTCATAAAGGACGATACCAAAGGAATAAATATCAGCCGCCGCGCCGGTGATACCGCCCCTGGCCTGTTCCGGCGCCAGGTAATGAACCGAACCGACCATGGTACCGCTGTAAGGCATAGTTGCTTCGTTGACGGCCTGGGCAATCCCAAAGTCGGTTACTTTGACCCGGCCGTTGCGGGTAATGAGGATATTATGGGGTTTTATATCCCGGTGGATTACGCCGTTTTCATGGGCGTGTTCCAGGGCGTCGCAGATCTGCAGGGCTATATCAATAGCCTCCTGGGCCGGCAGGAAACCCCGTTCTTTAATAAGTTCTTTTAAGGAGCGGCCTTCAACATACTCCATAATCAGGTAATGGAGGCCGTCTTCCTGTCCCACGTCGTAAATGCTGACCACATTGGGATGGGACAGGCTGGCCACAGCCTGGGCTTCTTTATGGAACCGGGTTAAAAACCCTCCATCGCTGGCAAACTGTTCCCGTAAAATCTTGATAGTTACATAACGGTGCAACAGGCGGTCCTGACCCCGGTAGACCCGGGCCATTCCCCCGCCCCCCAGGGCCTCAATTATCTCGTAACGACCTTCCAATATTTTCCCAATCATTTTATCCATTTTTTCACCGCCTCAAGGCTGCCGCCAGAATTTCCCGGGCCAGGGGGGCAGCTACCGCGCCACCCGCACCGGCGTTTTCTACGACAACGGCTACAGCTATCCGGGGGTCCTGGGCCGGGGCAAAGGCCACCAGCCAGGCATGGGTTTCGCCCCCCGGATTCTGGGCGGAACCTGTTTTGGCCGCCACCTGGATTCCCGCCAGGTTAACGGCCGTCGCCGTTCCACCGTTAACGGTCGCCACCATGGCTTCTTTAATCTCTTCAGCTATTCTAGCACTGGTAACCACCTGGAGGGGCCGCGGCACCGCCTCCCACAGGGACCGTCCGTCTGCTGCCGTTACCTTTTCGATCAGGTAGGGCTGCATTAAGATGCCTTTACCGGCAATAGCCGCCGTAACCGCAGCCATTTCCAGGGGCGTTGCCAGGACGGCGCCCTGGCCGATGGAAGCCTCGGCCAGAGAGCCGTCGTCCAGGCGGTCCGGCAGCCGGGATCCCGCCACCGGCAGGTCGAACTTTAAAGGTTTGTCAAAGCCGTACATGGCAGCTGTTTCTTTAAATTTCTCCGCCCCGGCTTCCAGGGCCAGGGTGGCAAAGGTAACGTTGCAGGAATACATCATAGCTTCCTGGAAATTAAGGTGGCCATGGGGCCGGGGACAGGTTAGCTTCCATCCCTGAACCTCCAGGTAACCCGGGCAGTAGAAATCGCGCTGTAAAATACCGGGGT
This sequence comes from Neomoorella sulfitireducens, assembly GCF_024733845.1. GTDB lineage: Bacteria > Bacillota > DSM-521 > Neomoorellales > Neomoorellaceae > Neomoorella > Neomoorella sulfitireducens. The sequence goes on along the minus strand of NZ_JANRHG010000003.1, from coordinate 185,086 downwards.
CTGCTTCCAGGGCCGCAGTGGCCGTTATTAACTTCATAGTCGAACCCGGGGGATAGAGGCCCTGGATGGCCCGGTTCAGAAGGGGACTTGCAGCCCCGGGGCTGTTGATCCGGTTCCATTCCTCTTCCAGGCGGTTGGGGTCAAAGGAAGGGCTGCTGGCCAGCAGCAGGACGGCTCCGGTGCGCGGGTCCAGGGCCACAGCGGCCCCCCGCCGGCCGGCCAGGAGGTTCACTGCCAGGGTTTGCAGGTCTGCATCCAGGGTGAGATGCAGATTATTCCCCCGGGGAACCTGGCCCAACAGGCGCATGCTTTTATTAACCATGCCCTGCCACCCCGTAAGACCGAGGAGATCGCCGTCGCGTCCGGCCTCAAGGCCGCTGCTGCCAAAGCGGCCGGAAACGTAGCCCACCACGTGGGCCGTAGCCGGGCCAAAGGGATACTGGCGCCGGAATTCACCTGGTTCTCCCATCGTCCGGGCCAGGACCCTGCCGGCGCGATCATAAATTGTTCCTCGCGCCACCTGCTGTTCAACTTGACGCAAGCGCGGGTTCAGGGAGGTTAAATATAGTTTCTCCCCGGCTACAACCTGGATGTAAGTCAGGTAAACGGTGAGAATGACGAAAAAAACACCTGTCGCCAGGGCCAGGTTGCGCACTCCGGTCTTCATAATCCGGCCTCCCGGCCGGCGGCGCTTACATTGAGAAGTAAAGCCAGGAGGAGATAACTGATTATAAGGGAACTGCCACCGTAACTGACAAAGGGCAGGGTAACCCCTGTGAGGGGCAGGAGTTTACAGACACCGGCCATAATAATGAGGGCCTGAAAGGTGCAGAGTACGGTCAGCCCGCCGGCCAGCAGCACTCCCTGCTCCTCGGGGGCCCGGAGGGCGGCGCAAAAGCCCCGCAGGGCAAACAACAGGTACAGGAGGATAATCCCCAGGCTGCCCATTAGTCCCATTTCTTCACCCATGGTGGCAAAGATAAAGTCGGTGGCCACGGCCGGGATCACCTGGGAATAACCGAGGCCCAGGCCGGTGCCGATAATACCGCCGCTCCCAAGGGTAATCAGGGCCTGGACAACCTGGTAGCCGGCCCCGTTATAGTCTGCCCAGGGATTTATCCAGACGGCAATGCGCGTCCGGAGATAGGGAAAAATCATGTAGGCGATAACCGCACCCAGGCTGAACAAGGCCCCCCCTGCCATACAAAAGCGTAATTTGCCGGTAGCAAGGTAAAGCATGGCCAGGAAAGTTATGAGGAGAATCATGGCTGAACCCAGATCACGCTGCAGGACCAGTAAAAAAACTGCCAGGGCTACAGCCGCCAGGAGGGGGCCCCAGGATAAACGCCCTGCTCCCTGTAACAGTAGCTCTCTCCTATCGCTTAAATACCCGGCCAGGTACATTACCATGAGGACCTTGACGGCTTCTACCGGTTGCATACGGAATGAACCAAGGGTCAGCCAGCTCTTGGCCCCGCCGATGCGCGTCCCCAGGAGGACGGTAATAATAAGGAAAAAAAGACCCAGGGATAAAAAGAAGTAGGGATATTGCTCCAGGCGCTGGTAATCACGGAAACCGGCGGTTATGACGATAAGGACTAAAAGCCCCATTACCGTCCAGATAATCTGGCGATAAGCAAGGCCGGGATCAAGACGGAACAAAAAGATAAGTCCCAGGGATGTCAGGGTAGCCGCGATGGGGAGGAAATACTCATCGCCGCCGTGGCGGGTAACCCTTAAAACCAGGTGCACTCCCCAGAAGCCCCCCAGCAACAGGGCCAGGGCATAACCCGGATACCACCCCGTTTGCCCGGGAGAAAAAGTCACCATGTAGCCATAGCCGGCAACCAGGATTAAAGACGGCCAGATTAGCAGGGCCATCTCCTGCCCGCGGTTTGTACCGGTAACGCTTCTACTCATAAAGGGCCAACACCACCGTAACATTATCCGGCCCGCCGCGTTCCAGGGCCAGACGCAATAATTCGCGGGCGGCTTCGGCCAGTTCCCGGTGGCGGTTCATGATGTTAGCAAGCTCTTGATCGGGAATGACCTCATAAAGGCCGTCGGTACACAACAGCAAACGGTCTCCCCGCTTCATTTCAATTTCCCGGCTGTCGATAGCGGCCGTTCCATCAGTCCCCAGGGCCCGGGTAAGGATATTGCGCTGGGGATGCACGCGAGCTTCTTCGGTCGTCAACCCCCCGCTGCGGACAAGCTCGCCTACATAAGAATGATCGTTAGTTAATACCTGTAACTGTCCGCCGCGAAGCAGGTAGGCACGGCTGTCGCCGATATGGACCAGGAAGCCCTTCGAGCCCACAATCCAGACCGCCGTCATGGTTGTCCCCATACCGGCCCGCTCCTTGCTGGCAAGGGAGCACCGGTAAACCGTCTGGTTAGCGAATTCTGCTGCAGCCAGGAGGCGGGACAACGGCTCCCCTGCCGTACCGTCAAAAAGCCTCTCCTGCAGGGCCCGTAAAGCCAGGTGACTGGCAACTTCCCCGGCCTGATGCCCGCCCATACCGTCAGCTACGGCGAAAAGCCCCCGATCAACGTCGCTGATAAAACAATCTTCATTACCGGGTCGCACCAGTCCGGTATGGGAAAGGGCTTCGGCTCGCATCTTCCCACCCCACTTTAAAGGTTACACCGCCTAGCCGCACTTCATCACCGGGCCGTAAAACCACCGGTCCGTTCAATAACCGGCCGTTCACGTAAGTTCCATTGGTGCTGTTCATATCCAGCAACTGCCATTCTTCGCCGCGGCGGACTATTACAGCGTGACGGGCCGAAATATGGAAGTCATTAATTACGATATCATTTTGCCGGTCGCGGCCAATAGTAATATTTTCGCCGAGAGTATACCTTTCTCCTTTTTTTATCCCGGGGTTTTTTGTTTCCAGGACAGTTAAAACCGGCCGGCCGGTAGTGCCACGAGAACGTTTATATTCCGGTGCCAGTTCCAGGTACATTAGTTTCAAGGCATGCCACAGGAAAAGGTAGATTAAGATTACGAATATAAATCGCAAGCCTGCCAGTAAGAATTCTACCAAAATAACCACCCGTTCTTGCTAGCTTACCTGTAATTCTAACACAGTCCGGCCAACCTGCATACGGTCCCCGGGCTTCAGGAAGGCCCTTTCTACCTTCTTCCCGTTAACCAGGGTACCGTTGCGGCTACCCAGGTCCACCAGCAGGACCCGGTCATGGACTTCCTCCAGCTGGCAGTGGCGCCGGGATACCTGTTCGTCGGTAAGGATAAAATCACAGGCCGGCTGGCGGCCAAGGATATGTTTCCCGGGCTGCAGGAGAAAGGTACGCCCTGCGTCAGGCCCGTCGATAACTGCCAGCTTCAAGAAAGGCCGGCCGGGCCGGTCAACCCCTTCCGTATCGACGGCCCTGTAAATTAAAGTATCGCCTTCAACACGAGGGGCTTCCTCCTCCCCGGGCAGTCCTTCTTCCATGCGGGCGTGGATGCGCACCTCGCCCGGGGCCAGTTCGTCTTCTACTTCCAGCTCTACCCGGGGTTCACCGACCATAGTTAAGTTTTGCTCAGCTGCCTTCTTCTTTAAATAACCTGCCAGTTCCCCGGCAAGGGCATGCTCAAAGGCCGATAGACTTTCAAAATCCCCGGGATTTAAATAAACAAGGTAAACATTGGGTACATAGACACGGCTGACGCTGACCGTCCGCCGGGCAATCATAGTTTTGACCAGCTTTTTGGCAATTTCCACGGGTTGCAGGGGAATATCGGCACCACGGCGGAAAAGGTTGTCAAAAAGTCGCTGCCAGAAGCGCTCGTTTTTTTCCAGCAAATCCATTAATACACCTCCCAGCCGGTACTGCTGCGGAGCTGGCCGCAGGCAGCGGCGATATCCCGTCCCCGGCTTTCCCTAACGGCCGCTGCCAGGCCGGCTTCTTGCAACCAGGAAGCAAATAGCTCCGCCTTTCTCTGGCTAACGCCTTTGTAGGGACTGCCGGGAACCGGGTTCAAGGGAATAAGGTTGATAAAAGCCAGCACCCCCCGGAGTAACCCGGCCAGGCGCCTGGCGTCATCCCGGCGGTCATTGACCCCGGCTATGAGGGCGTATTCAAAGGTAACCCGCCGTCCTGTTAGCCGGCTATAGTAGCGGCAGGCCGGGATTAACTCTTCCAGGGGATACCGCCTGTTAATGGGCATTAACCGCTCCCGCAATTCATTGGTAGCGGCATGGAGAGATACCGCCAGTTCCAGGGCCGGCCTTTCCCCGGCCAGCCGCCTGATCTGGGGCACCAGGCCACAAGTAGAAATAGTAATACGCCGGTGACTTATACCCCAACCTTCCGGGTGGGCAAAAATACGTACCGCCTTTAAGACGGCCCGGTAATTAAGAAGGGGCTCGCCCATGCCCATAAATACAATATTGCTCAGGCGCGCCCCGGGTTCCTCCTGCTGCACGTCTTGCACCAGGGCCAAGGCCTGGAGGATAATTTCTCCCGGTGTAAGGTTGCGGCGGAAACCGCCCTGACCGGTGGCACAAAAGGCGCAACCCATGGCACAGCCCACCTGGCTGGACAGGCAGGCGGTATGCCGCCGGCGGCCATCTTTATAAGACATGAGTACACATTCTACGAGTTCGCCGTCCGCCAGGCGGAGCAGCAACTTCCTGGTCAAGCCGGTATCCGCTACCAGGCGGTTTTTAACCTCTACCGGCGGCAGTACAGCCTGGCCGGCCAGCCGGCTCCGGAAAACCCTGGGTAGGTCGGTCATTGCCTCCAGGCCGGCAACGCGACGGCGGTGGAGCCATTGAAAAAGCTGCTGGCCGCGGTAGGCTCCTTCACCCAGTTCCACCGCCAACTGCGCCAGTTCCTCGGGGAGCAGGCCCCGCAGGTCAATTCTGGTAGTCATAACCATCCCCTGGCAATATTATGAATGAAGCCATACCATAATATACCACATTATCCCCGGCCGGGGTCAATATAAAGAAAAAAGGGAGGCAGCCTCCCTTAGAACCCGGATATCTCTTTAATAGACTTCTTTTACTTCCTTAAATCTACCGGTACTTCCGGCTGGTGCCATACTAATACACTGGCCGGCCATACACTGCTGTTAGCCACCAGTACGGCCAGGGCCACACCCAGGGAACATACCATGGCTGCCAGTTTCCTCAACATAAAACTTCACCTCCTTTTCTCCAGCTTTTATCCCAGGGGCAGAATGCGTTTTAACAGGCTATCTGCCCAACCCACAGCAGTAAAACCAGCAGGTGTTAGGGCCAAGCTCTGGAATACTAGAGCCAGGAGGCTGGTGGCCAGGACGCTGCCGGGCCACCCCCGGTAACAACCGTATTCGATGATTGCAAACCAGAAAAGTAGCCATAAATAACAGGCTTTTTTTAACAGGGCCCGGCGCGCCGGGTTGATAATTGGTGCTGCCTCAACGTCTGCCGGTGCCCGGCGCCAGGCAATCAACAGGCCGGCCGTAAACACCGGCACTATAGCCCCCGGTAAATATCCCCCCAGGGCCCCTGGGAGCCAGCGTCCCAGAAAGGCCAAAATAACAAGGGTTAACAACGACAGGATTAGACAGCGGTAATAGGCGCTGCAGTGGACGCCGCCAGCCAGCAGGCGGTATGTGGCCATGGTTACAAGGGCGGCCATCATTTCCGGTACAAGATCCAGGTACCAGGCGGTCGCTGCAAAGATAACCAACTGCAGGCCCGCCCCCATGACCACCTCCAGGCCAAAGGCCACCACCTCCACCTCCGGTTTCCGGATGCCATCGGGCAGCCTGGAGACCAGGCAAGCGGCGGTGTTATGAGCTATATCATGAATGCTTAACAAGGTTTGTCTGCTCCATAAAGTTTGCTAATTATACCATATTATTCTACCTTATTCTTCATGTTTTCGCAAATTCCTTCCATCTTGACAATATTATTTCAATACAGGAAATCTTACTGTAAAAACCGTACCATGTTCGCTGCTGTAAACCTTAATCTGGCCGTTATGGGCTGCCACCAGCTTCTGGGCTATATACAACCCCTGGCCGTGGTTTTCTTTATCGTCTTTCTTGGTGGTAAAACCCCTTTCAAAGATTTTTTTCTGCAGTTCCAGGGGGATGGCCGGGCCAGTATTGCCCACCTCAAAGCAGTAATAATTATCGGCATTAAAAATCCGCAGCCAGATGCGTCTCTCCATCCCGGGCAGGGCGGCCATAGCGGCTTCGATGGCGTTGTCCAGGAGGTTGCCGAAGATGCTGGTTAGATCTGCCTGGGGTAGCAAAAAACCCTTTAAATCGCTGTTTATTTCGTATTGAAAGTTTATACCCCGTGCTTCCGCCGTGGCAGCCTTGGTCCGGAAAAGGGCCGCCAGCACCGGCTGGTTGACTTCGATAATTCGGGTGGGTTGGCTCACTTCGTTGCAAAGGGAGGTTATGTACTCCAGGGCGGCGTCGGCCATCTCCAGCTGCAACAGGCCGTAAACCGTTTGCAGGTGGCTGACGAAATCGTGGCGCTGGGCGCGTAAATTCTTCAGGCTCTCCTTTAGATTTTCTATGTATAGTTCCTGGCGCAGGAGCTGCATATCCCTGTTCGCCGTAGTAAATAAAATATATATCATGCCGGCAGAAGTTAGTAATAATAACAGTGAAAATACGATATATATTACCTGGTTTTGATCCGGGGAAAAAATAGGAAAGGTATGCCGCACACGATAGCTTAAATTAAAGATAACTATTAGTAAGGTCTGAAGTAGAACGAGGGCTATAATTGCCCACGTTAAATTTTTATTTTCCATCCTCTTTTTCCTCTTTTACTTCTAGTTCCGGCAGCTTACTACCGGCAATCAGGGAAAAATGCCGCCGCCTGCAATAATAGGCCATCACTCCCAGAATTATTTCATCGGGCAGAGGAAAAAGGACTCTAAGCCATGGATCGCGCAAGGCTACATCTATGCTAATCCCGGTTAAAGAAGAAACAAGGGGGATAGATATACTCTCAATAATTCCCAGGAGCAGGATGCCTAAAATAGAGGCTACCAAGCCCTTAATAAGGTTAACCCGCAGAGTCAATCGCATTAATAACGTAAATACCACTATTACCGTTAAAGTATGGATGCCAAAACTTACAGGTAAACGCCGGAAGAAAAAAGAAAATAAAGCCCCGATTATAGCAACGACAACAATCCCTCTCATCCGGGGATACTCGCCAACCAGGGCCAGGCCTAAGGTAATTATAATTATCTCCTCCGGTATTGATTGGAAGATCAAGGCCGTCCAGGGCATAATATCCATACATTTTCCTCCTTAAAGCATCCAAATTACCCTTCAACAATGGTAGTACGGGCATATAGGTTTTATTCTTCATAAAGGGATAAAATCCTGTTCCAGTTTTTACCTTTTTAAACGCGCCATAAAAAACCCGTCTGTACCGTGACGCTGGGGTAGAAACTGTAACCATCCCTGACGGGCAGCAGTCTCCAGGTCAGGCGGTACGGCCGGGAGCCAAGGTTGCAGGGAGGCGAGGGAAAATTCCCGCGCCCGGTCCAGGAACTGCCGGACGACTTCCTGGTTTTCCTCCGGGGCCAGGGAGCAGGTGCTGTATACTAAAATCCCGCCCGGCTTTAAAGCCCGCCTGGCTCCCAGGAGAATCTCCAGCTGCAGCCGGGCCATCTCCTTAATCCCGGCCAGTTCCTTACGCCAGCGGGCATCAGGCCGCCGGCGTAACACTCCCAGCCCGGAGCAGGGCGCATCTATAAGCAAATAATCGGCACGGCCGGGGTACCGTTCACCCAGCTCACGGGCATCTGCCAGGACCGTTTGCACGCAGGTTACCCCGAGGCGCCGGCAGTTTTCCTTAATTAGTTCCAGGCGGGAAGGATGGACGTCACAGGCGAGGATAGTACCCCGGCCGGCCATAAGCTGGGCCAGGTGCGTGGTCTTGCCGCCGGGGGCGGCGCTGGCATCAATGACAAAAGACCCCGGGGCCGGCTTTAAAGCATGGCTCACCAGCTGGGAGCCTTCATCCTGGACATAGAACAGCCCCTCCCGGAAGGAAGGGCTGGCTTCTACCGCCCCCAGGCCTTCAATTATAAGGCCCTCCGGGGCATAGGCGGCAGGCCTTGTCGATACACCCTCGTCGCCGAGGCGCGCGGCCAGGCTGTCCCTTGTCGTCTTCAGGGTATTGACGCGGATAACCAGGGGAGCCGGTTCATTATCCGCGCGGCAGAGCCCTTCTGTCTCTTCATAGCCAAACTGCGCCAGCCATTTCTCTACCAGCCAGCGGGGGTGATAATAGCGTAAGGAAAGGTAACCAGCAGGGTCCATCTCCGGATCAGGAAACGGCAGATTAACTTTGCGGCGTTCCAGGTTGCGCAGGACACCGTTTACCAGACCTGCCGTACCCCGGTGCCCGTATTTTTTGGCCAGTTCTACCGTTTCATAAATGGCCGCCCGCGCCGGTATCCGTGGAAAAAACATGACCTGGGCGCCGCCCAGGCGTAAAAGGCAGCGGATCCAAGGCGGGAGTTTTGCCAGGGGGTATTTTAAAAAAAGGCTTACGGCCCAGTCAAGGGTATGCCATGCCTTGATGGTGCTGTAGGCCAGCTCCGTAGCCAGGGTACGTTCGCGACCCTCAAGGCCGGAGGCTTTAAGGACTTCATCCAGGGCAAGGCCAGCGAAGGCCCCCTCCTCCGTCACCCGGTAAATTACCTGCAAGGCTGCCTCCCGGGCCGAGGCGGCTGGCCTGAGTTTCAACCCGTTGTTACCTCCTTACGAAAAGTTTCCGGTAAAACCGGCGACGGGACTTCTATACACTGCTGCTGACGCCCCAGCCTTCACTGCATACCTGGGGTTTGCTGATTGGTTTACCATACAGGAAAAACTCAATGGCCTGCTCAACCTGGCTTATATTAACCTGGGTATTGAGGCATGGTCCATGGGGCCTCAAATTCAATATTCCCAGCACAGGCATGGGCTGGGTATCCTGGATACCACTGGTTAAATCGCGCTCGCAGGCAATGGCCACTACCGCCCGGGGCCGGTATTGTTTGACAAAATGCCGGGCCAGGGTGCCCCCGGTGGCCACGGCCAGGCGGACACAGTACTTTTCAGCCACGGCATGAAGGGAATCCACAGGGCAACGACCACAGCGGCGGCAGTTATAAACGTCAATGGTAATTTTATGGGGGCAATCGCTCCACTGCAGGCAATGGGGAGCCAGGAGGAGAATTTTCCCGGGCTCGATACGTAGGCCCTGGAGGCGCACCAGCTGGTTGTTCATTTCAATAAAGGAGGCTTTAATATTATTTTCCTTTACTCCCAGGCGCCTTCCCAGGGCCAAAGCTATAGGAAAAAGGGTATTAACGGCTATCAATCCCAGGCGCCGGAAGAAGGGGAGGCTGCGCTCCTGCCAGAGAATCCATACCAGCCCGACGATCCCCAGGGCAATAATAAGGAAAAGGAGGACCAGGGTAAAAACCCCCAGGACCAGGAGGATGCGATTGAGCATGCCGGTATGGTGAACCAGGAGATACCAGCTGCCTGCCAGCACGGCAGTTATAAATAAAAGGCTCAGGGCCAGCAAACCGATAAAAAGACGCTTTTTTATCCGCATCCCAGCACCTCTCCCATTGTCAGGGGATACCCCCGCAGGTAGGCGTCCGCCGGCATAATCTTTTTCCCCTGGGGCTGGACGGCAGTGATGAGGAGCCTGCCCCTGCCCGCCTGGACGACAAAACCTTCACCCGTTACCGCCACCACCTGGCCCGGCACCCCGGCGGCTGCCGCATCTAAAATCCTGGCGCCATAAACCTTCAGGCGTTCCCCGGCCCGCAGGGTGTAGGCTCCCGGCCAGGGGTTCAAGCCGCGGATGAGGTTATAGATTGTTTCTGCCGGCTGCTCCCAGTTAATCATTTCTTCTTCCGGCCTCAGGGGCGGGGCGTAGGTGGCCAGGGCTTCATCCTGGGGCTGCCGGGGTGCCCGGCTGGCGGCCACCAGGTCAAGGGTATTTTCCAGGAGCCCTGCACCCATGACGGCCAGCCGGTCGTGGATTTCCCCGGTGGTAGCATCAGGGCCAATGGAAAGTTTCTCCTGAAGGATGATATCGCCGGCGTCCAGCCGGGAAACCATCCACATGGTAGTTACCCCGGTTTCTGTTTCGCCGTTCATTACCGCCCGGTGGATGGGAGCCGCTCCCCGGTAGCGGGGTAAAAGGGAAGCGTGCAGGTTGATACAACCCTTCAACGGCAAGTCCAGGATTTCCTGCGGCAAGATACGGCCGAAGGCAACAACCACAATGACTTCGGGCCGCCACTCCTTGAGCAGGGTTAAAAATTCTCCCTCTTTCATGTTTGCCGGCTGGCATACCGGCAACCCCGCCGCTGCCGCCACTTCTTTAACCGGGGGAGGCTGGAGTTTTTTCCCCCTGCCCCGGGGGCGGTCGGGCTGCGTGACCACGCCGGTAATCTCATGTCTGGAACCTAGCAGGGCTTTCAGGGAGGGTACGGCAAAATCCGGCGTACCCATAAAGACTAGGCGCATACTATCGCTCCTCCGGAGTGCTTTCCAGCCAGCGCACGACTTTGTCGATAAACAATACCCCGTCCAGGTGGTCGATCTCATGCTGCAGGGCACGCGCCAGGAGGCCTTCTGCCCTTATCTCCCTCTCTTTACCATGGCGGTCCAGGCCCCTTACGGTTACGGTTGCCGCCCGCGGGACTTCTCCCTGGGCTCCGGGAACGCTCAGGCAACCCTCTGGTCCTACATCCCTTCCGCCGGCTGCTATTATTTCCGGATTTATGAGCTCGATTAGACCCTCACCTACATCAACGACAATAACCCGCTTTAAGACCCCGATCTGGGGAGCAGCCAGGCCCACCCCGGGAGCGTCGTACATGGTATCGGCCAGGTTGTCCAATAGTTTCCAGATGTTGGGGGTAATCCTTTTAACTGCCTGCGACTTTTCCCGTAAAATGGGGTCAGGGTGGATTAATATCTGGTGAATAGCCAACTTTCTTTGCCTCCAGTTACCAGGGATTAATAGGGCCTACATCTACTATCATGCGGACATTATGGCGGTTACGGTATGCTGCCAGGGTTTCAGCCAGGTGATGCTTATAACGCGACCAGCCGGGTACTTTGAGGATCAGCTGCCAGCGGTAATGATCCTTAACCCGGGACGGGTAACCGGGAGCCGGGCCCAGGACCTGGATTTTGCTCCCTTTACTGTTAATTAACCCGGCCACCTCATGGGCAGTTTCAATAACCCCGGCTTCATCAGGACCGGTAAAACCCAGGCGCACCAATTTTATAAAGGGAGGATAGCACAGGCGGTGGCGCATGCCTATCTCCTGCTCGTAAAACTTATTATAATCCTGGATCGCAGCCAGGGTAATGGCCGGGTCGTGGGGGTTATAAGTCTGAATAATGACTTCACCCGCTACGGCCCGGCGGCCTGCCCGGCCGGCTACCTGGGTTAACAGCTGGAAGGTACGTTCCCGGGCGCGAAAGTCCGGCTGGTACAGGGACAAATCGGCGTTAACCACACCCACCAGGGCGACACCGGGAAAATCCATGCCTTTGGTAATGGTCTGGGTCCCGACAAGGATATCGGCCTGGCCGTCAGCAAAGGTATGATAGATCTCTTCCCACCGGCCCTTCCTGGCCGTCGTATCCCCATCGGCTCGTAAGATCCTGGCCCCGGGCCATAAAGCCCGCGCTTCTTCTTCCACCCGCTGGGTGCCGGAACCTAAACGCACCAGGTTGCCGCCGCATACGGGACACCGGGTTCCCCCTTTTTCTATGTAGCCGCAATAATGGCAGCGCAGGGTGCCGTCCCGGTGGTAGGTAAGGGCCACGGCACAATGCCGGCACAAAGGAACGTGGCCGCAGTGGCGGCAAAGGATATAGTGGGCGTAGCCGCGCCGGTTTAAAAACAGAATAACCTGTCTTCCTGCTGCCAGCGCACCCGATATGCCCTGCTCCAGGCGCCGGCTCAAAACACCCTGGTGGCCGGCCCGGAATTCGGCCCGCAAATCAACTATTTCCACCCGGGGGAGGTTTACATTTCCCGGCCGCCGGGGCAGCTCTAACAGCTTTATTTTACCCTGCCGGGCCAGGTAAAATATCTCAGTGCTCGGGGTGGCGCTCCCCAGGACCACCACCGCTCCTTCCAGTTGCCCCCGCTTGATGGCCACCTCGCGGGCGTCATACCGGGGCGCAGCATCCTGCTTGTAGCTGCCGGCGTGTTCTTCATCAACAACGATGAGGCCCAGGCGCGGCATGGGGGTAAAAAGGGCCGAGCGGGTGCCCGTTATAACCCTAGCTTCTCCCCGGCGGGCCTGCTCCCACACGGTTGCCCTTTCGCCGGCAGCCAGTTCCCCGTGAACAACCGCCGCTTCTTCCCCCAGCCTTTCCTTTACCCGGGTCACCATCTGGGGAATCAGGGAGTGTTCCGGAACTAGGAATAAAACCTGGTAGCCCCTGGCAAGAGCCTCTGCGGCACAGTGCAGGTAGACCTCGGTTTTACCGCTGCCGGTAACACCGTGGAGTAAAAAGGTACCCCCCCGTCCCAGGGCGGCGTTGATACACCCCGCGGCTTTTTCTTGAGCCGAATTAAGTTTTATTTGCGAGCCTGTCCCCTTATGAACTGCGGGTGGTAACGGGGTAATTTTAATTAGCCCCTGTTCTTCCAGGCGTTTTAAGGCGGTGTATCCCCCGCTGGCAGCAAGGCCGGCGACCGGCCGGGGGCCGCCGTCCAGGAGGCTCTTCAGGATAGCCGCCTGGCGCGGAGCTTTTTTTACCAGGAATTCTATCCTCGCGGCCGCTCCTTCCCCGGGTATTACCCAGCGGGTTTGTCTCTCATGGGGTGACCCGCGCCAGGACCATTCTTCCCGGATCAGGCCGTGGGATTTTAGCGCGGTTAATACCTTGATAAGCTCCTGCCGGTGACCGAACTGCCGTAACCGGTCTTCCCCGGCTACCCGGCGGCCGGCCAGGTAGGCGGCCACGGCTCCGGCCGGCACGGGCAGGCAGCTGGCCAGCTTTAACGCCTCTTCCGTTTCGCCTCCTGCGGCCGGCAGCCAGCACCACCGGCGCTCTAAGCGCCGGCCTGTTGCCGGCGGCAGGAGGGCAGTAATGGCCACGGCCAGTGGATACAAATAACGCCCTGCCAGGTAGCGGCCAAGTTCAATCATCCCCGGCGGCAGGAAATCCCCCTCCAGCAAAGCGCTGATGTCCTTTAACCCGCTCCGGTCCGTTGTATCCGGAAGGGCGACTACCACTCCTGTGACCAATCGCTTTCCCACCGGGACCAGGACCAGCGAGCCCTCTTTCACCCGGGAAGCAAGCTCCGGCGGGACCGTATAAGTTAGCGTACCAGTGTTACTTCCGGCGTAAACAGGGGCCGAGTTAACGGCTACTTCTACCAGCAAATTCGCCAACTCGACCCCCTCCTGGTTAACTGATCTATTATATTCATTATAACAGGATTGTCACTATTGGTTAAAGGATGATTTAAGCCGGGCTGCTCCCGGTTAATCCCGGCCCAGCCAGATTAAGGGGAAGCCCAGTTTAACGCTGGCATTCTTTATTTCCGGATCACCAGTCACTACAGCAGCTTTTTTCTTTAATGCCACAGCAATGGCATAAGCATCGGCATAAGACAGAGCACAGGATGCCTTTACCCTGGCGGCCATCATCGTTAAATCTTCGTCACCTGCTAAAAACTCTACCGGCCACTTTTTTACCGTTTCCAGTACCTTTTCAGCTTCTATTTTTCCATATTTCCGGTATACCCGGTAATATACTTCACCTAAATTTATCCACGTCATGAATAGCCGCACATTGTTGTCCCCGGCCTTCTTTAGTAGCAGAGCTACTTCTTCAGCTCCGGTTTCATCCTCCAGGTAACAAATGACGGCATATGTGTCAAGAACAAAATATTTATGGTAACTGCCGTTCATGATCTTCCTCTAATTTACGTTCTTCCCGCTTATAGGCGGTATGGGTTTTTATCAATGATTGCTTACCTTTCAACATGCCTCGCGCATCTTTAACGGGATCAACCGGGGCAGGGGTAATAACGATTTGCCCTTCCTTCTCTGTAATTATCGCCCTTCCCGGCGCCTGGAGACCATATTTTTGGCGTAATTGAGCAGGAATAACCACTTGACCCTTAGCGGAAACCTTCACCGTCGGCATTAACCCACACCTCTCTTTTGCCTTACCTCCAACTTTATTGTAAAACTTAATGATGAGAAATACAACCTGCGAACTTAATTGGTCCGTTTTAAACGTTTGTAAGCGAGCTGCTTCGCATTGACGATATGTACTCAACAAAAGGCCGGTACAAAATAGCCGGCCTCAGCACCAAGCAGGACTATTTTCCACCCTAACTTGCCTTGCTGTATATACTGCGACCGGCACCGAAATAGCTATCATATATGTGCTGGTACACCTGATTACACTTCCGCTCGAATATCTCAGGAGTGTAAACGCGCGGCAGTCCCCGGTCAAGATAATCCTGTATTGTGATCAAAACCGCCGCCCTGGTCTGCTGGCGTTTTCGCCAATCGAGGACCAATTTCTCCCTCTTCAGGGTTGCCAGAAGCTCTCGAACTACTTTCTTTACCTGAGCCTTCTCTTTACCGGTGAGTTCCGGTTCGGGTTTGGTGAGGATATCGAACATCGCCAGCTCTTCCTCGGTGAGCTGTTCTGCTATCCCCCGCTTTTCTTCCTCATTGAGTTCCTGTGCAAAGGCCAGCAGCTTTTGATACAGGATATCAATATTATAAGCGCCGCTGTTATATTCATCGATCATCTTCTGGAACCTCTCGGCAAAATCAATCCGGCTCCTGTTCAGGCGTACCAGCAGGTTCAGTTTGGCGCCGATCATTCCTTTTAGCTTCTCGACTTCCGTATGCTTCCGGGATTTATCAAAGTGCCTTCGCAAAGCCTCAAAATCAATCTGGCTCAGGTCTACTCTCGTGCTGTAACCGGCAGGATCTTCGTGGATAATATACCCTTCAGCGGCAATAGACCGGTCAAGCACCTCTTCAATACCGGCCATTACTCCTGAAATATCGGCCGGAGGCGCCAGCGCCCGGATCTTGTCGGCAATACAGGCGAAAAGGTTCTTGTGTTCAGCGAATGCAAACGCCGCCGGGTCCGGCAGGATTGCCCTGTAAAGCTTGCCAACGTCCCCTGCCAGGAACAGGAACTTTTGCTTCGTCTCGTCGTTCACCACCAGGCATTCAACAGCGTCGTCCAGCAGGCGGACGAGTTCGAGATCCCTGGCCCTTAAAAGCCTTCCCACATCTATACCCTTATCAGTACAAAAAGCAGTCGTTTCGGCTATGGCCTTCTTTAACTCTTCCAGTAGCGCCGCCTTATCTTTAACCGGCGTGTCCACTTTCCCGCCTGCTGCGGGGGTGGCATAGATGGCAAGGGCCTTTTGCAGGTCGCGGAATACGCCTATATAGTCGACTATAGTACCGCAAGTCTTATCCTTGAAAACCCGGTTCGCCCGGGCGATGGTCTGCATCAGGGTATGGTTCTTCATAGGTTTGTCTAGATAAATGGTGTTAACGGCCGGCGCGTCAAAACCCGTCAGCCACATGGCACAGACAAAAACGATTCTTAAAGGGTCCCTAGAGTCTTTAAACCTGGTGTCCAGGTCCTCGGTTGCCATGCGCCTGCGGTGCGGCAGGATATTGAGCCCCTTTTGCCGGAATGCTTCGGCTTCATTCTGGCCGGAAGATACAACCACCGCCATGTCGGTTTCCTTCATGTAGTCCAGTTTCTTCCTTATCTCGGCAGCTTCTTCGAGTTCGCATTTGGCAAGCTGTTTCTGCAGTTCATTCATATACTTCTGCCAGTGTTTCCGGACCTTGTCATACATCTTGACGGCAGTAAACCTGTCAATGCTTACCACCATGGCCTTGCCCATCTCGCCGCGGTTCATGAAATGCTTGACGATATCCCCGGCAATGGTTTCCAACCGGTCGTCCCGGGTAATCAGGTGGTACTGCCGGGCAAATTCCCGTTCCAGCTTCTTTTCCGCTTCTTCGCTCAAATCGGCACTGTCGATTATGTCCTGGATGTCATCGTTGAGGTTTTCATTGATAAGCTGGAGTTCCGGGATGCGGTTCTCATAATAAAGGGGAACGGTGGCCCGGTCCTCAACGGACTGGCGGAAGTTATAGATGGATACATAATCGCCGAACACTTCCCTGGTCTTTTCCTCGCCGGCCATCAGCGGGGTCCCGGTAAAGGCGATAAAGGAAGCACTGGGCATGGCAGAGCGCATATTGGCGGCAAGGGTGTCGTACTGGCTGCGGTGGGCTTCGTCCACCAGCACGATGATGTCGTCCCGGTCGGTTATCTTGGGATACTTACCCTCGCCTTCGCTCTGAAACTTCTGGATGAGGGTGAACACCATGCGGTGATCCTCTGCCAGCAGCTCTTTTAAGTGCCGGCAGCTTTCCGCCTGGACCTTTTTCTCGATCACGGCCCCGGCTGAGGCAAAGTTCTTGTAAATCTGGTCGTCCAGTTCCGCCCGGTCGGTGACGATGACAAAGGTCCAGTTGCCGGGCAATCTGCGCAATACCTTCTGGCAGAAGAAGATCATGGAATACGACTTTCCGGAACCCTGGGTATGCCAGAACACTCCCAGGCGGCCTTTATTCTCCTGTATCTTTTTCACCGCTTCAATGGCGTTGTTGACGCCGAGGTACTGGTGATTCTTGGCTATCAATTTAACTAAGGAGCCGCCGGCGTCGCTGAACAGGGTGAAGTTCTCCACGATATCCAGGAGTTTATCCCTGGCACAGGTGCCGCGGATGATGGTTTCCAGGGAGACGATTCCTTCCTCGCCCTCGCTGTTGATCTTCTTCCATTCGGCGAAGTGCTCCCAGGCAGCGCTCATGCTGCCGATGCGGCTCTGGCTGCCGTTGGAGAGGATGATGAAGCCGTTATACCAGAAGACCTGGGGTATGGTCCCTTTGTAGTCACGCAAGTTCCTATTGTAAGCATCTTCCAACCTGCGGTGGGTGGCCTTAAGCTCGATAAAGACGAGAGGGATGCCGTTGACAAAGCCGACAAGGTCGGCGCGGCGCTTGTAGATTTCGCCGGATATCCAGAGCTGGGAGGCGAGGAGGAAATGGTTGTTTACGGGTTCTTTCCAGTTGATGACCCTCACTACCTCGTCCGTCTCCTCGCCCTCACCGTTCTTATATGTAACCCTGACCCCTTCTTTCAGGAGCTTGTAAACTTCCCGGTTGGCCTGGACGGGATTCAGGCTGCTGCGGTCCTTGACGATTTCCTCGATGGCCAGACTGATGGCCTCGCTGTCCGCATCCGGGTTGAGCTTTTCCAGGGCGGCGCGGAGATACCGGGTGAGGACCACCTCGGCAGTGGTCTCCCGGCCGAGGGTCCCCGCTACTCCCAGGGTTTCGTGAAAGCAGTTGACGGTATCCCAGCCCAGCTCCCGGAACAGGACGATGGCCGGCTGTTCAACCAGCGCATTTTCGCTGTAACGGCTCATTTAATCACCCCCTGCGGCAATGTCCAGGTCCTCCACATCCAGCTCGCCGGAGATAAGTTTCGGCAGCAGCAGGTCGCGGGTACGGCGGAGGATGAGGTTTTTCATCTGTATTTTCTTGATTAGCTCAAATATTGGATAGGTAATTTCATGAAATGCAAAAACCAATTCCTTTGAAGGATACACAACCTTTAGTCCTTCAAATTTAGACTTGTTCAGATTGATCATCGTAGCGCCGTTTGCTCCAAATTGATTAATGGTATTTTTCAACCCTTTTAAGGTAAAGTACAAAAACTCTCGATCCGCTAGGTTATTTGGTATAATTGAGTTGATTTGTTGGTTAGTTTGTGATTGGAAGCATGTAATTGAAACAACCCCTGCAGTTCCAATACAACTAACACATAAACTATTAGGTGGAAGTGTTTTAGCTTTTTGTGACGCAGCGCCACGTTCAGATAGCATTTCAGATGTAAGAATACAGAACACATTACCATGCATATCTGGTGTCTTAATAAAAGGCATATAATCACCATAATACTCGGGAATTGCCTTGCTTGGTGTCTTTCCCGTTACTACATTCCCAAAATTGCTAAGCCTTCTAACCTCCCACCCCTCGGGTATCGGCCCGAGCTCCGAATCCACCATCCTGACCTTCTCATGGCCCGGGAACCTGAACTTCACAAACCATTCCCGGTAAATGAGCCGCGCCATTTCCTCCAGGATTTTGATGCGGCGAGTGTTGTTTTCAATCAGGTCGTCGTAGGCGGAGAGGATGGCGGCGATTTTCCGTTGTAGTTGTAAAGGTGGTAGCTTAACCTTATACTTATTGAGATCAGCTATTACAATCTGAGGTTGGGCTGCTCCTGTATTAAGCGAACGAAGAGAAGTACTAAGTAGTCTATAATAAAGATACTTCTTAAGAACATTAGAATCCTTTATAGTAAGCACGATACATAAGTTCGTGATATATGCCTTTGGAGGTGACATTTTGATATCACCACAACCCCCAACACCACGAGCTATGACTACGATTTCAGGATCTTCATATAAGTACTCTTTATGACTACCTACAATTCCATAACCTGAAAAGACAGGATATCCATTCTCAACAAGGTCCTGTTTCTTAGGCATCTTGCCATACTTCATATTGCATATATCTGCTAGCGTGACTGTGCGCCAAGACTGTACGTTCTTATATGCCATTCTCAGCCCTCATTTCATATGTTTAACAACTGCACCATATTCTCCCTTATCTTCTCCTCCAGCTCTGCTGCCTCGGCATTGAGCTGCTCCAGCTCCTCATGCAGCTCCTGCAGCTTTTCGAAGAAGTCGTAGTCTTCTTCGTCCTTCTGGGCCACCCCTACATACCGGCCCGGGTTGAGGCTCCAACCCTGGGCCTCGATTTCGTTTATGGTCGCCACCTTGCACAGGCCGGGGATATCTATATACTTACCTTCGGGAAAATGCTCATTCATCATTCCCTCAGAACCGTTCATGGTTTCTACCGGCTGGCCGCGATACAGGCGCACGATGTTGGCGAGGAATTCAATCTGCTCCGGTGTGAACTCCCGGTGGGCCCGGTCCACCTGGCGGTAGATGTTCCGCGCGTCGATGAACAGCACTTTATCTCCCCGTTCAGTCTGCCGCTTGCCTTTGTCGAAGAACCAGAGGGTGCAGGGCAGGGTAACGGTGTAGAAGAAGTTCGGCCCTACGGCGATCATTACATCCACAACCCTGTCCTGGATGAGCTTCTTTCTTATTTCCAGTTCCGAGCCCCGGGCGTCGCTGGCGGAGTTGGCCATGACGAAGCCGGCCCGCCCCTTATCATTCAGGGCGCTGTAAAACTCCTGGATCCAGATGTAGTTGGCGTTATCGACGG
Source organism: Neomoorella sulfitireducens (assembly GCF_024733845.1). GTDB lineage: Bacteria > Bacillota > DSM-521 > Neomoorellales > Neomoorellaceae > Neomoorella > Neomoorella sulfitireducens. The sequence continues at coordinate 165,691 of NZ_JANRHG010000003.1, read as the reverse complement.
TGGGCAGGCCGAAGGGATACCTGGGATCGTCTTTAATCTTCTCCTTATCCACCCCGTCAACGTTGAACGGCGGATTGGCCATCACAAAGTCAAAGCGGCCGATGCAGTCATGCATATTTTCGTAGTAGGTGTTGGCCTGCCGGATGTCGCCCGAGAGACCGTGAACCGCCAGGTTCATTTTGCAGAGCCGGACCGTCTCGGCCACCTTCTCCTGGCCGTAGATGGATATCTCGCTGTTCGGGTTTTTCTTGTGGTTCTGGACAAACCTGGCAGACTGGACGAACATGCCGCCCGACCCACAGGCCGGGTCCAGGATACGGCCGCTGTACGGCTCGATTACCTCTACAATGAGCTTGACGAGCGAGGTGGGAGTATAAAACTCGCCGCCGCGCTGCCCTTCAGAACGGGCAAACTCGCCGAGGAAGTACTCATATACATTGCCGAATACGTCCCCTTCGACGTCCATGGGAATTTCGGAGAATATCTTGAGCAGTGCTATCAGCGTATCGTTGTCCAGCCGGGTATAGGTTTTGGGCAGGACGTCTTTAAGGTCTTCGTTCTCCGCTTCTATGGCTTTCATGGCCTCGTTGACGGCCTTGCCAATATTCTCACCCTCCGGAAGTTGCAGGAGATAGTTGTAACTGGCATGTTCGGGCAGGTACAAGACACCCCTGGCCTGATAATCGGCCTTGCCGATGGTGCGCCTGGAACCCGCCGCCCGTGCTCTTTCAGCCAGTTCCTTTGCCGCCATACTGAATCTCTGGTCGGCAAACCTCAAAAAGATAAGGCCCAGGACAGGCACAGAGTACTCCGAAGCTTTCAGCTTTGAGTTGGCTCGCAACTGGTCGGCGGCATTCCAGAGCCGCTTCTCTATCTCGTTATTAATCGACGGCATTGATAACACCCCAGGACATCATCGGTTTTTACTAACGCAAATTACATGATTATTTCAGGAATTCGCCAGGAATTGCACGAATCCTTCTATAGGCTCAAATTACTACCTGTAATAGCCAGCCTTTAGTTTTTAACCAAAAAATAACCTCCAGGATACCTGGAGGCCTGTCTATAATTTTTCCTTCTCCATTTATGATCTGTTGGCGTTCTCAGTACGTGGCCTGACGAATAAGCTTATGGTCCAAATGCCAGCAAGACCTACCAATGTGTATATGATCCGGCTAAGAATTGAGGTGGCACCACCAAAAATTGCCGCCACGAGATCAAATTTTAAAACGCCTACCAGGAGCCAGTTAAGAGCACCGATAATAACTAGTGCAAGTGCCACTTTGTCAGTTCCAGAAAACAACTTAAACACCTCCTGGAGATAATACTCTCCAGGGTTGGTGATATTTATACATTACAAGTAAAATTACGATATCCAAATTGCTGGCTTAAGCAGTCTTTCTGCTCGGCTGATGTTTATGGCTGCCGCGATCATCGTTATCATTATACTGCATTTTTCCATTTCTTTCCTCGTCTATTGACTTCCTGCCTGCCACAAAGCAAGCCTTACAAGCTGTTACAGATTTTTTCAAGGTGACAATATCACAGATGGATTATAATAAACATAAAATTGAGGACGTGTATCTCTTATGGTATGATTTTACTAAAGTTGGTATTACCGGGAGGCGATAAAATGCCGGACCAAACTATAAGGATTGATCGCGAGCTGCCAAAAAAACTGTTCATTAAAGATCGGGCATCGGCTCAACGGGTAAAAATGGAGGCCTTGAAGAGACTGGCGGCAACTTTTTACGCAGATGGGAGTTTATCCCTGGGCAAGGCGGCGGAACTGGCCAACGTTTCCAAACAGGAATTCCTCGATTTCTTGGCCGCACATAACATTCCTCTCAACTATGATCTCGACGAGCTAGAGGAAGACTTGGCGACCGTTAAGGAGTTTTTTGCAAAATGAAAGTGGTCTTTAACTCGACACCACTTATTGCTTTAGCCTGGATTAAGCAGTTTTAAAACCCGGGCAGAAGCCAAAATGGAAATTTTTGAGTACATCAAGGTTTTTTACAACCGTCTCAGGTTACATTCAGCCCCTGGGTATGAGACATGGAAAAATTCGAGAAAAACTATGAGAACCGGATAAAAGTGGCTTAAGTTGGTCCTATTAACCGGGGGAAGTCCACGTAATAGGGGTGATCCTTAATGAACTTGCAAAAAGAAGATCTTCACCGCCTGGTTGACATGCTTCCGGAGCAAAACGTAGCAAGAGCCAAAAGGTACCTGGAAATGCTTGTAAATATCGTACAACCGGAAAGCGCAGCCATGTCGCGGCCGTATAACAAACCCTTTTATATCGATCCCACCTGTCCTAAATGTGGCACTCCTCTTGTGCTGGTGGATCTTTTAGATGACCCCTATAAACCCTTGGAAAACGTCTGGCATGACGAATTCATTTGCCCCGTATGTCGCGACTACATTTACCTGGATTGGCCGAAAAGCGAGAGAGCAGCCTTGAATGAGGAGCAAGAGGAAGGCGGCGTTAGCTGGGATGAACTCAAGCGAGAACTCGACCTATAAAGTTCAGCTATTAGCCCAGCCTCGCAGCTATCTTAAACGCGTTGATAAGGCCACCCAAACGCATTGCGACTGCAATTGAGGAAATATCAGCGAACCCTATAAGCAGGCCAAATATCAAGCCGTTACGGGGCTTTAGCCAAAAGTACAGGTACCGCATTGGTGACATGCGGATTATTTACAACGTAAAAATCGAAGAACGACTGATAATTATTGAGGCCATAGGGCCACGTGGAGATATTTATAAAAATAAATCATTGTTTGTATCGTTCCAGCGGGATTATCTCCCGGCAACCCTGCTCCCGGAAGAAGGCTAGGATGCAATTCATATTCTTCGCAAAACGGCGGCGGTAGAACTGGAGCAGCTGTTCCAATGTAGGAAGATGCAGTGGATAAGCTAATAAACCTATTGAGTGGTATCGGCAAAGTAGTTTCGTTGTCAATTTTTGTCAAGTCGTTATAATAAAAAAATACCAAGGTTTTCCTGCCCGGAAACCCTTGGTATCACTAGTTTCCTGGAGCTGATGGAGGGATTCGAACCCTCGACCTGCGCATTACGAGTGTTTAATTATTGGTTTTTAGCCATTTTGACGTACCCAAGATTATGATAATAAATCCAAAAAATCCTTGCAACTGCTGGATTTTTATCTGCTTGATTCTGTTTAAGATTATATTCTCTGGTTAATTTATAGTATTAACGGGCATCGGTTTGGCAACGGAAATAAAATATTTTACCGCCGCGTGCCGGGGGGTTGTGGCCGTCAGCCACGCCCTCAGGCACGCGGCGGGACCCGGCCGACGGCTGACGGCCGGAAGGCCAGGAAGCGCCCACAGCCAAAAAACGGTGCCATGTTCAGCCACAACAAACGGGCTATGGAAGACTGACCTGCGCCCTCTTCCGGAGCGGCCCGCAGGGCCGCGGAGGGAGTGCGCGCATATTTTTTGCCCCGGAGCCGGCGCGGGGCGGAGCCGTGCCGGAGCTGGGGCCGGGCCTTTAGACCCGGCCGGGCGAAGGCCGGCGACAGCTGCGCGCGGGCGGAGGGGCCTGGGCGCCGCAGGCGCCCATTGAAAAGATGAAGAACACCCCCACCCGACGCCAGGGGGTGGGAGGGTTAGGGTTCTTTTGCGGCAGGCCGATTATCAGGCCTGCCAGACCTGTCGCCCGGCACAAGGGGTGGGAGAGCGCGGCTGACCAAAAAAAGCCGGGGCCTAAGCCCCGGCCGCAGCTTCGCGCCGCCGGAAGGGCTGCACCCGCCCGCCCTCCTGCTGGGAGCCGGCCCGCTCCGCCTCCGCCTGCTCCGCAAGCAGCGCCAGGGCCGCCAGGGCGATGTGGCGGCAGGCGTGCCCGCCGACGAAGCAGTCCCGGCAGGAGCACTGGGAGCCGCCCTCGCTAAGCAGGACAGCGAACTCGGCCACCAGCCGCCCCTCCTCCAGGCGCTGGACGTAGCCCTTGACCACGCCCTCGCCGCGCTGCACCACCTGGAAGCGGTAGGTCCCCCGACATGAGGCCCGCTACCGCACGCCCGACCCGGGCTTCATCAACCTGCGCGATAATCTCCTTCAGCATCATACCAGCCTCCCATTAAGCGTAATCACCGGGACCTGCCCGGCTGCCGCGGGCAGACCGCCGGCCCGTCCGAGGGCAAGGGCGGCGAAGCCGGCGCCGGCCGGAGGGTTGGGACGGTGCGGAGGGAGGCCGGTGCGAACCCTTGCCCGAGGCCGCAGGGCCGGCGGTACAATGGGAGGGCCGGGAGGGAATCTAGTTTCGGGAGGAGCGGGCTGGGCGCCGTCAGGCGCCCAGAGCGAAAATTAGAGCCCTACAGGATAGCAATCCGCCAATGGGCGAAATGTAGTCTTATGCGCGCCCTCTCCCGGAGCCCGGACCTTCAATTTTATATTTACATTTTGGGGTGGTCCAACCGTGGCATATTCTAATAACAGTCACGCCAACATAGACCGGGCGCAGGAAAGGGGCGTCGATCTTCGGCCCCGGCTGGCACAGGGCGAAGCCGTGCCGGAGAAGCGTTAGGGCGAAGGCCGGCGGAGCCTTGCGGGGCGGGGGCCTGGGCGCCGCAGGCGCCCGCTGGTAAAAGTAACTTCATCCGCCCATCTACAACGTAAGGTAACAACGTAAGGTAAACATAGAGCCCTACCGCACGCCCTCTGCCGAAGCGGCATGTAAGGCTGCGAAGGGAGCGGACATGCATTTCCTTCACGGGGCCGGTGGAGAAGAATTCTGTATGTAAGAAATAGTTTTATGCAAGTATAAAGCCGGACTACTGTACGAAAAAACTCTGTATAGTTTTATGGCCCTGACGATAGGATCGCCTCTTTGTAAAAAAGTACTTTTATACGGTCCTGGAGGGCAACCCGGTAATACCTTAATCTTTTAGTTACTAACCTGACTAATTCCAGATAACTGGATCAGGCTATCGTATAGTTCTGCCCTCCCCTTATTAAATTCCTGCCAAAGATGACTAATTTCTTCGTTTGCTTTACATTCTTCCCACCTGCGTAAAATCCATTCAGGGCATTCATTGCTGCTAATACTGAGGTAAGGTAAAATCTTATCGTCACTCCATCCAATGAAACGTGCACATATGTACCTGGTTGCTATTCCGTCATTAACGGGGTCAATCTTCTCAGTATAGTTACCCTGCCTCACGAGGTTGGAAATAAGAAGATCGATCCTCATCGCTTGATTAATCAATTCTTTCTGTAGTGTAATCACATGCTCCAATAATATGAAACATTTATTTTTAGTAAAAGCATGAGAAACCCCTTGCACCTGAATTTCCTGAACTAAATTCTTTATATCATCCAAAGTAGGTACTAAAGACTTTGTGTTGCCCCCAAAGATCATCATCTGCTCTAGAGCTTCGCCAGCTCGGTCACAAATCTTAGCAAGCTGCCTACCATATTCTCTGGCCTTCTGCTTGGCGTCTGCCATGTTCTGTAACTTCCAAAGGATAAGCCCTACAATTAAACCGGTAACAATTGCTGAAATAAGACCTGCATAAAGTGAAGACCAAAAGTTAACTAAAAAAATATTGTACTCTTCACTTCCAGGGGTAGGTATTCCCAGCAAAGCAATTCCCCTCACCCTGCATAACGAACAAGCGCCGTTAACTACTTAGTAGCGTGATTTAACAAATTATCATTTACAGCGAAAAGCGCGCCCAAGTAATCAACATTACCAGATTCATCAAAAAACAGAATATGCCTCTCAGCAAACTCTTTACGTGTCCAATTTTCACCATAGTACATTCGTAAAACTTCATAAGGAGTAGCAGATATTATAAAAGAATCGAGTTCCACATCTTTTAACCCGTTCTTTTCACCCCATTCCTGTGAGAGTTCCCGCAGGCGTTCATGTAATCTAATTTTATCGTTGGTCCAGTAGGCCTTTTCGTGGATCATGCCATGTGGTTCAATGAATACGATACGCTGGGAGCTGCCTTCTTTAATCCAAAGAATAAAATCCGGGAAAAAACCTTCGTTCTCGAAGAAGCCTATACCCTTACCACGACTCAAGTTACGGAGAAGAAATATTTCCTTTGTCGCCAGCTTGCCACCCGCCTCCCGCAGAACATATTTACGCAAATCATCTACAAACCGCCGCTCACTTTCCTTTAATCCCGGAGGTACGGTTTTAATCCTGTCGTCACGTTCAATAAGTAACGGCTGGTAAAGATGTCTATCGAAATAAATATTGGGTAATTCTTCGGTATCTTTTTCATAAATACGCTGACCCTCATCAATAAGCTTTTTCACGGCAGCAATAAGCTGCCTTTCTTTCCGGGATATCTTTACGGTATAGTCCTGGAAGTTTGGATGGCATTCGTCAAGAAAATCATAAATCATATTTTGTGTTTCCCAGCGTTCCTGGTAAACTCGATAATACTTTTCTATATATTTTCGGAGGATGGAAAGCACTGCCTCTTGTAATAAAAGTATCTGCTCAAAAGACTTAGGTTTAACCACCGTTTCATTTGCGAGAAGCTTGTAAAGACGAGGCTCATTAAATTCAATCAACTGCCTGGGTGTCTCTGGGCGTAGAATAAGATTTGAGAAACCTTTTTGCTCCTTAAATTTCATTAACTCGAGATAAACAGCCTGCCAATCTACTAAGTTCAAGCTTGCAGAGGGGATCACCTGTTCCTGGCCGGCGCGTATAGATATGGTGGCTATTCCGTCCTCAAGGCTGCGAATAGCCTCTACCTTAAGGGACATATCGACTGTAACCTTAACGGCAGGATCAGGAGCCAGGAGTAGCCAGCATTCTTCTCTAAAACTTTTTCCTTCCGGTAACTTTGGCATCAATAACTCTTTGTTCAGGAAGTTCCGGTTGGGCCGTATAGCTAACGGTAATTCAATATGCCCCTCAGTTTCCACACCCTCCCGCTCAAGGTACTCGCGGAACTGGGCCATATAATTAGCCCGTACGGCAAAAATGTTTAACGTCTCCAGTAACCTGAGGTGTTGGGGATGCTCACCGTCCAATGCTGAGCTGCGCTTAAGGCTGAAATCTCGGCCTCGCAGTCGCACTCCCCGGCCGAAAAGCTGGATAATTTGCGATCCTTCACTACGACCAATGTTAAGGAGACCCATATTAGATACACGCCAGCTATTCCAGCCTTCTATGAACTTTTTTGCACCAATAAGGATATTTATAGTTGTATCCGGCCGGTTAATAGTGGCAAACAGCGACTCTGAGATTACATCTTCTTCCACGGTAATACCACTATTGTCCTTGTTTACGAGTTTTTTAAATTCGCTGGTTTCGCCAATATAAATTAATCCAAAATATTCCCCCGCGCCACTTACCTTTAGGCCTAACTCACCTTCCTGGCCCCGGAGGTCACAGATGTGAAGCCCACCGCTGGCCTGGGCATGGAAGACAGTGGCTAGCATGTCCTGATAAATAGCTTGTGGCTCGGTGTTCACACTACGCAGGTAAGCAAACCGGTCAGCAAATAGATCTTTCCCTTCTTTATTAACCAAACCACTATTACCCTGGATGAGCTCACCGATAGTGTTTACTGCCCAATCCTCTTTATTAATAAGAAATCGGTGCAGAAAGCGCGCTACCGTAAGTACGTCTGACCGCTTTTTTTTGTTTTCCGTATAAACACCATTTACACTACTACAAACAAAAACCCAGAGTGGCTTTTCCAAGTTGTATGGCCGCAGGTCTTCGGACTGCTCCGCAAAGCAGCGTTGCTGTTCATAGAAGCTTAGCAGGTTGCCCAGCAGCAAAATGTCGGTATCATTCCCAGTTACTTCTTCGCCAAGGTTTATAATATGGAAATCCTTACCATAGCCATCACCGTAAAAATAGCGATAGGAGTAGTCGAAAATAATAGCTTTGCCATATTCGGCTGTCAACTCGTCATCACGGGTGGCTGTGAGAGCCTGACCGAAGGTGGCACTGTACTCAAAGGTAAAACCTGTCTGACCCAGTTCATCACGAACTTTGCGCCAAGCCTCGCCACCAGTACCTTTGTGGCCCTCATCTACGAAGATAAGTTTATTTCCCTGGAAACTTTCTACCGGTACTCTTACCCCGCCGCCCTTTTTTTCTTCTACCAACTTGGTTATCTCGATCACTTTAACTATATTGTGACCCTGCTGGGAAAAGCCATTACCTTGATAACTAACGCGTTCATAAGGTATATTGGAAGCATCCATCTCTGCCATATGTTGTTCAGTGAGCCCTTCATTTGGTGTAATTAAAATAATATTATCTAATGGCTTGCGGTTATAGTGCAGAAACTGGTAGTAGTTAAAATGCATAATTAATGTTTTGCCGCTGCCGGTGGCCATCCAAAAGGCAACTTTATTTAAGTCTTCCTCAGTAAAAAGGGGGTCAGGCTGCTCTCCCGGGGCTTTAGCATTATTGCGGGCCACAACAAAGGCGTTTAACTGGCTTAGTAATTCAACTGGATGATTGAAACGCCAGTCCAGAAATATTTCAGTATACAACAAGGCTAGATATTGAAAATATCTTAACGTAACCGGTTTAATCCGGCCTTGATTAATAGTGGCAAGATGCTTACGTATGTTTTCGTCGTACATTTCCAGTTTTTCTACAGGAATACGCAGCTTGTCACCACGGCCTACCAGATGATGATAAATAAAACTCCGACCTTCCGGATCGAAACCTTCTCCGGTATCCTTCAAATCGGTTAACATCTCTTTATTGCTTTTATATCCAAAAAGACTGTTAAGCCAGGCTAGTAGGACCAGGCGTTCTTCTAATTTAACATAGGTGGAACCATTATTTGATGACTGTGTACTACGGTTTCTACGGGGCAAACGTCATACACCTCCAAACATCCGGCTTTTGAATAGAGGATCTAGAGACCGGGCTCCCGGGATAAAGCTGTCGCCGTTGACAAAAATCTCATCTGCACCATCTGTGAGCTTTAGGCCGACCACGAAATCTTTATCCCGTTCATAATCCTCTTTGCTCCATCCTTCTATATCCCTCCAGATGATGGCTACTTGTTTATGGTTAACAAAGCCACGATAGACCAGGTAACGGCGGTTGCCGTCCTGGTATACTTGCCGGCTAGAAACATGTATCCCTATTAAGTAATTAAACGTCTCAGGAAGATCTACAGGTTTTATTTTTGTCTCCTGGCCGTCAATAAGGGTAAGCTTATAGTTAAATGGACTGGCTAGTTTTTCTATATTTAGGAATGTCTCGCTATCCTTGGTCTCCCAATCAAGCATGTATTTCAGCAGGTAGTCGTCAAAATCCCAGACTTGCTGCTCAACCGATGACTTAAAAGAAATATTGTTCAAGCTATCCTCATAGGATTCTAAGCGGATATACTTGATAATCTTCGGGCTTCGGTCAGCTTCCTCGTCGGTTGCCATACGCTCTGGTTTGCCATTTTTCCATTCAGGGGTGAAGATAACCTTCTTAATTCGCGGTAAAAGCACCGTATCGAAATACTCACCCATTTCAACTAAGATGAATTTGCGTTCTCCTTCATCTTCGCGGTTAAGTTGTATTACCGCCTGACCCGTTGTTCCAGAACCCGCGAAGTAATCCAGTATAATATCATTGTCGTTAGCCAGGACCCTAATTATATCTTCAACAGTACTTATTGACTTCGGATAATTGAAGCTTTGATTGACACCCAGAATATCTTTTAGCAAAACTGTGCCCAGAGCGGCACTATATTTAGAATCTTTCCAGACAGATTTTGGTTTTAAACCCGGCTTTTCATCTAGCCTGTCCTTAACTTTTACTACATACCCATTAGGCCCATTAGAAACAAAAACATCTTCTTTCCTTTGCCGAAATGTTTCCAGTGACCACCGCCATACTCTCTTTATACCATTTGAGTCAATTGGTAATAGGAAATGAAATCCTTTCTTTTCATACATGGCTTTTAGCTGATCTAAATATTTATCGTCGAATATCCCTTTACTATCATCATAGATCATTTTATACTCTTGGTCAGAAATTGTGGATAAACTTAAATCACTAGACCGGACTAGTAGTGGATAATACATTTTAGGCCGTGCTTCACGAGTAGAGTTTGACCCGCTTCTTCTAAATTCACGGGTTCGGTAACTACCTTTTTCATCTTCGTGTTTGAATGTCTCTATATCATCTTCATTAAGGGGCAAAAAGTTAGTTTGAGTGTGCTGGAGATCAAGGCCATAGATATACATATACTCGTGAGCAGTAGCAATATATTTATCATCATGTCTTCCGCCAGGATTATGGAGAACTACCACGGTCCCCAGACGATTATTAAAGCCGAATATCTGATCTAACTCCACTCTAAGATAGCCACCCTCATAATCATCTATAGCGACTGCTATACATCCTGAGGGCATCAGGAATACTTTGGATCTCTCGAGCCTATTAGATAATAAACTTAGCCAGGACGAGTGTTCGTAATCGTTTTTATAAAGAATTTTAGTGCTTGCAGTATTATATGGCGGATCAATATAGATACACTTTACTTTTCCCCGGTACTTTTCCATGAGCAAGTTCAAGGCCTGGAAGTTTTCGCTATTAACCAACAATCCGTCGATCTGGTCATCGAGGTCCTCAACGCTAGCCAGCAGCCGATCTACGAAGTCTCTATCGAAATACCTGGTATCCAGCACCAATGTGGGATGTGTTTTGAGAAAAGCAACCCGCTTTTCTACTTGTGTGGCGAGATCCGCTGTAAAAAGGTTCCGCTCCTCCTCATCAATATGAAATAATTCTTTCCACTCAGCCCACTGAGCATCATTGGCAGCAATTTCTTCGTAAAACTCTTCCTTTATATTTTCCACCGTAATGCAATACTGGGTTCCGGTTATGAACTTTTTCTTTTCAAAGAGCTTTTTCTGGAAGTTTTCAATCTGGGCCAGGAAGGAGATAATACGAGTGCCAATGGCCCTAATAACCCGAATGGCCTGGAACCATCCTTCTGCCTGTGTTTCACCTGCAGCTTCCAGATCATCCAGGTTTAATACCTCGTTCTTCAAGTAAAAGTCCAGCTCCCGCATTAAAAAGCCTTTAAGGTCTTTGTGAATAAAGAAATCTGAAGTATTGCGACGGGTGTACTGGCGGAGGTGGTGTTCCAGGTATGATATGCTCCGGCCATCGCTTGCCTTGCGTCGTTCGGCCATCAGGGCAGCCAAAACCTCTGCATTATCCTTAAATTGTGCGGGTATTTTTTCCAAAGCCTCGGCGATAATAGTCTCCTGCTGGTGATTTCTGGTTCCATATTTGGTTTTCTCCTGTTCGGTCAACGGCCGGAACTCGAAAGGGATAATGATCTCCGGGGTCTCCGGGTTAAAGCTAGACTCCGCAATTTTAGGGAAGAAAAACCGTTTATCACCTTTGTTATTGTCTTTCTCCACCTGAGCTTCTTGCAGTTTAAAATGTACGGCTATTCCATAAGGCGTCTGGAAACGGTAATCCTTGAAATACTCAGTTGTCTTTACGTAATATTGATCATTATTCGCCCAGTATAAATAGACTTCTTCCCCGTTATAGGGGATAACATACTTATGCTGTTCGGAATAACGCCGTTTTGAGATAAAATCACCATTATCGTAGTAACGACTGAAGAAGTTATAGAGGTGGTTAAAAATCAAGGTTTCCAGAGCATCCCTCTTTTTCGCGCCAGTAGCTTGAGCCTGGAGCTCCAGATATCGACGGCCCAAGGGCGTGTTATGATAAGTCTCGACCAATCTCCCATCATCATCAAGGGCATCGTTACCAAGGACCTCACGTATTTGTTGAGCCACCTGCTGCAATTCTGAGGCGGCCTTAATCTGTTGAGCCAGAAGCCCCCTCTTAAGTTCTGTGGAGACGGCCTCGATAAGATCCTCTTCAATAAACCTCTCAATGGCCTCTCGCTTATAATTCAGAATGCGGTAAATACCGAAGTCTAAATCTACGCAGTCAAACTGAAATAATGTACGCAACAATCCTTTAAGCTTATTAATAGCTTCTTCCATAAGTGAACCTCCTGCTCTAAAATACTTATGAAATGCTTTCTTATAAACTTTACTTTATAAAGTCGTATATTTTGGTTAACCTATTGCCCCTATCTCTTTATAGAATTATCTATTATTACTTGTGCAAGCAGATTTTGATTACTCTATCCAATGCCTCCTCATCTGTTTCTCCTTGTAGGCGCTTAAGTTGAAGAAATTCTAAGTACCTGCTTATGTTATTCAAAAGATAACTCTTATCCTCAGGTTTTCTTTTAAGATAATCATTAATTTCCTCGCGCACTAACTTTATACCAACGACACGTAATCGCCATTTAAGGAGTGGATGTTTAACTATATTTGTGACTAAGAATAAAAAGATCCCTATAAGGCCACTACAAAGGAATTGACTAGCATTTAATACATTCTGTAGGCCACCTGTTGCATAAGTCGCAGATTGACCCAAAAAACCGATTGAAAGCAAGGTAAATCCTAACCACGCCTCTACTTGTTGTTCGACCATACTATTTAATAGCGATGGATTATAGCCCCAATATGAACCAGCTTCCTGGATTATTTCTTCCGGGCGCTTCCTGATAAAACTCGACGCTAGGTAGTAGGCACCAACTATATCTGAGACCAACCCCAGTAGACCTATTGGGGGTAGTATCCCTAAAGTAACCATATCTTACCTCAGGCTGAAATTCAGTTTAGTTCAGAATATCCCATAAAAATACAGTAAGCGAATTGGTAAAACCCAGATCTAAATGTTAATAGCTTAACTTTTTTATTCAATCAACTTTAATCCTTAACCCTTAGGCGGATATGGGTCATTTCCGTGGCTATCTGCTCCCGAGATTTGTCCATTACGATTATGAATCACCAATTCGCTTCCTTGATTTTTGCTAATCTCTCTTGCTCGTTTTATCGCTTCCTGTTTTGTTTCAAAGTGTCCTGAAGAACGTTCTGCGCCGCCTTTTTTAATATCCCAGCCACCCTTCGGATTTGGTACGACATGATGGGTTTTCCTTGGCATATTTTTTACCTCCTCGGTCTATGCTGTCGTAAGTAGTTCTTTCAGAATTCTTTAAGAATCTCTCATTTATTTTCTTATTACAATGGCCTACACTCCTTACACGGCTGGTAGCCGGCTTTTATGGCTTCTTCTCTACTGTTAAACTCCACGCGATTCTTAGGGCTTATCTCCTTTGCCCACTGGCAGTCTGGGTAATGGAACTTCTTCGAGCTGGAGTTACCGATGTATTTCGCTGCGCTGCCGCTTTTACCGCCAGGGGCCGGGGGCGGAGCGGTTACGGCCGCACCCCACAGGCTCTTGCCCGCCTCCCGGGCCTCTTGCTGGAGTTTGGTAAACAGGTCGGCATACTTGACGTTGGGTGGAACAGTCATCACCTGGGCGTAGCCGTTAAGGAGCAGTTCGGCGTTATACATCTTGGCCCGGACTTCAGCTTCGCTGTCGTTTGCCGGCTTTTCCAGCCACACGTAGGCCAGCAGCCGGCCGTATTTGTCCCGCTCGCCTACATCCAGCTCCAGGTAGACCTGCCTGCTGTCCAGCCGCTTCTGGGTATAGCCCAGGGCCTCCTTGCCGTAAGGCTCCTCTTTAATCCCCAGGTCCGGGTGGGCGATCTCGGGCGTGTTGACGCCGATCAACCTCACCTTTTCTTCCCGGCCGTTAATCTTTACATGCAGGGTGTCACCGTCGACCACTTCCGTAACTGTCACCGGGATTAACTTTATTTGCCCGGAGTCCTGGTTATCGTTTTTTGGCTGCTGACTGGCTTCTTGCTGGTTATTAGCGGCATTTTGGGTGTCGTTAATTTTATTACTATTCGCCGGACCCTGCTGCAGGGTTTGGGAAGCGTTTTGTTTGCCACTACACCCGGCCAATACAAAAGTTAAAAATAAAAGCAGCAAAAGCCAGGACAATAAGGCCGGCACCCGGCTTCTCAACCCTGGCTTTAGCATTAAATTCCCGTGCAAAATCCCTTCCCCCTCATTTGGCCTGGAGTTATCCTCATAAAATACGGTTAATGTGGCCAATCTTTATTTTATTACCCAATGTGCAGGGGGTTGCCTTGCTAGTATTATAGCTTTCGTACCAAAAAAGATCTTTGTTGCAAGTCTTTAAAGAGGTTTATTTAGACAGCCAGCCATGTATCTTTTTTCAGTAAATAATTCTACAGTTTCCTTAAATATCCTGCAAACTGAACTCATTTCTCGTTTAGTAGTTCTGGGAAGAAGCCTTTACATACTGGCCCAACCATATGTTATCTGCTTGTCTCTCCGGCGGATATATTGCTTCTAAAAAATCGCAGGAATTTTACCCCTGCGGTCCCTGGATAAAGACACTATAACCATCACGTCTAAGCTTCTCGGCCAGGGCCTCGGCGTTCTCCTTCTTCGCGAAGGCCCCTACCTGGACCCGCCAGAGATTGGCCGGGCCGCCCCTGACGCCGGCGCGGTCTTCACCCCCTGCTGTACGGGCGGCATCTTCCACCGCCGCACAGCCGGCTTTCACCACCGCAGCCTGGTTGGGGCCGTCCCCGGAATCTCTGTCATCCGGGGTCATTTCCGCCCTTCCATTATTGGCATCCGTGCTCGCAGCAGCATTATCGGCTGCCTCTCTAGCCGCCGTTGCTGCATCTCCGTCCTTAATTCCCGCTGCGGCATCACCGGAACCACCCCGTGCCGCCCCTTCCATATGCTCAACTGTTTCGCTACTGGCACTATTACCGGCTTCACCCGCCGTCGTTCCCCCGTCTCCGGCAGGGGCGGCCGCCTCCGCCCGCAGCCGTTCCATATCCAAAAACCGGCCCGGGCAGTCTGTGGCCGCCCCCGGCACCTCGTTGTGCCCCAGGACCCGCTCCGGCGGGACGCTGTAGCGGCGGCACAGCTCCCGCGCCAGCTCTATGAGGGCCTGCCGCTGTTCGGGGGTGGGTGGGTGGTCCATGAGGTTGCCGATGACGGCCACCCCGGCAGACTTGTGGTTCATCCCCGCGTCCCGGCAGTGGGCGCCGGGTATGGTAAGGCTCCTGCCGGCAACCACTCGGCCGTCCCGCTCGATGATGTAGTTGTAGCCCACGTCGCGCCAGCCTAAAGAAAGGTGGTAGCGCCGCACCTGCTTCGCGTCCTTTTCCTCGGCGCCGGTATGGTGGATGATAATGTACTCGACTTTCATATGCAACAGTCCTCCTTTTTCATTATTATCCCTTTGTTTTCAGGCTGGCCGTAAAACTCCATCCCAACATGGTCGGCTTTTGGAACAGCCCGCGTAATAAAACCGTTTAACCTCCCCTCGTTCCCCGTTACCTACAACCTGCAAGCGCATTTAATCTTTGCCTGAATGGGAGCCGGCAAACCTCCCAAACTCCGCCTCCCAGTAGAATCAAAACCCCGCCAGGCTTTTTCTCCCGGCGGGGCCTTTAACATGTTACTTAACAAAGCCGTTCCCCTCCACGAGCTTCCGGGCCTCCTCGTAGTCCACGCCGCCCTGGCGGGCTACCACCACGGTCAGCACCGTGACCGACTTCTGCAGCTCCTTGATGACCGGCTCCAGCCGCGCCAGGACGTAGAAGGCGATGACCATCGGGAAGCCGTAGTTGGCCGCCAGCTTCAACATTTCTTCAATCGCGATCACCCCCTCGGTTTAAAAAGGAGGGGCGAACCCCTCCCTAAGCGGCGATAATATCCGTGACGTCCCGAGTTACAATGCGGGCTCCGGCAATGGTCACCAGGTCCCCACCACAGGACGTGAAGATGTTTTTATCCAGGATGAGCTGCATGACTGCCCGTACTTCTGCTTCGGTCAGGTTGTCCCGGGGATCGGCCATGCTCAAAGTGACCTGCCTGCCGGCGGCGCTGCCAAAAATGAGCTGCAGGGTTTTAGTCAGCAATTAATTCACCTCCCGTTACTTTGCTTCACCGTTCATGCTGCCTCCAAGGTATTAGACCCCGGCGGCCAGGTCGTTCTCGTTCAACCGGCTGATGGCGATAACTGGATTAACCTGCAGGGTGCCGATGGCCTGGGCCACGTCAAAGACATCCTGGTCGGTGGCCGCTGGCTTCACCCGGCTGTAGGAGCGCAACCGGTAAACGGGCTGGCCGTTGGTATCGGTCCCAGTCTGCACCTGGATGCGGAAGGACGTGGCCAGGGGCGTGCTGATGACTGCCATAAGATCCCTCCTTTTTATGGAGCGGGGCCGGACCGGCTGAAGGACGGCCCCGCCGGAAAATATAAAAGACCGGCCAGGTTAATCAACCTCAGCCAGTCTTTGCTTCCAGCGTAACCTTAAGATGGGGGGGATGTCAATAGCCTATAAGCCAATTTTAGTTTTAGATCATTAGGAAAAAGAACTATCCTACTTCATAATATTTACTACGGGCTGAGTGTTAATTTTGCAATGATTTGAATTAAATTAAGAGGGTAATCCCCTTAATAATATTTATTTTTATACTTCACCTAGCGCAATAATTACCCAAATCCCTATTACAAACATTGCAGCAACTATCTTTCTTATTAAACTTATTTCTCCATGAGTAGTATGACTATTTAAGTACATATCCCACAGTGTTAAATGATTTTTTTTAAGATAGGAATATGAATTAAATAAAAATATAAGATTTAATAGGGGGATACCAAAAGCATATCCATATCCCAAAGCAAAAAGTGAACGTTTTATTGCTTCGGCATACGATAATCGGCTACCATCTTTATGGAAAACATGGATTTTAAGCAACCATTTGCCTGGAGTAGTACCATAAGCAGAAATTAAATAAGCTTCAACAAATACCCATGTTGCAATCGTTACTGCTGTCGGAAGAAATCCTGTATAATCATAAAATTTAAAGATTGCGTGGTAAAAAACACCTATTATACCAAGAATAAAGGCCCATAGCATTAAATCTATGGTTCTTGCCCAAAAACGTGGCCACGGATGTACAATAACCTCTTTCTTTTGAGATGTTATATTTTCAACATTAGGTTCTTCTTTCTTTTTTTGTTTTTCTTTATCGTCTTCGCAGTACCATTTACGAAAATTGTCATATTGAAATCTTAAATCAGGATCACTTAAGACTTCATATGCCTCGTTAATGATTTTCATTTTCTCTTCATCGCCACCAGTATCGGGATGATACATTTTAGCAAGTCGTTTATAGGCAGCCTCAATTACTTCCTGACTAGCATTAGGGCTAACTTGAAGGACCTCATAGTAGTTAATAGCAGGATCCATGCAACCTCCCCCTTAATTTATCAACTTGCCACCGGCTAATATCATTGATTAAGTATAGTAATTCCATATAGGTTCCGTGTTATTAAATTTCTATAATTGGCCACAGAATCCTTTTCGTGGGAATAAAAAAGGGCATTTTTTTGTCCTTAAACGCCGAACTTCCACTCCTTTACCACCTGGCCCTCGCTACCGGCGGTGCCGCTGTCGTCCGTGATATGGAGTTCTTCTTCACTTTTAATATCTCCCGCCTCCGTTTTTGATCCTGGACCTAAAAGCTCCATCACGTTCTATAAGTCATTGTCCTCTACCTGTGTAGCCGGGATTGTCCTTTTACCCGCAGCCGGGCGGTCCTGGCACAGGGGCCCAATGCCCTTATCCAAGCGCATCCCCTGTTCTGCCAGCCGCCGGCAGATGTGCCTGCCGGCCTTACTTTTCTGTTTTTATGGCTGCCGCTTCCAGCATTTTCAGCAGCGCCTCCCGCCGCACCAGGAGGCGCCGCCCGAGCTTAATCACCGGGATGTCCCCCCGGTTGGCCATCTCGTAGGCAGTGCTGCGGCCCACCCGGAGCAGCCTTGCCGCTTCCGTGACCGTCAACACCAGAGGCAGCTCGCCCACGTTCTCCCCTCCTCCCATTTACCCGCTATGTCACCTTTTTGCCGCCGACAGCAGGATGATGTGGCGTTTTGTCTCTTAACGGGGTAAAAAAACAAGCCTTCTGGTAATTTTGAGGCTTCCTCGGGACCGCCGGGTTCCCCGGCGCCCGCCGCGACGCCTGCGGTCCCGTCCTGCCGCGGTACCTGCGCTCCCGGCCCACCTGGGCAGCGTCACACCCCATCCCTGAAAGGCGTTCACTGCCGTGGTACCAGCGTCCCCGCCCACCACCGGGGGTCCTTGGCCTGTCTTCCTCCCGGTCGAGGCCGGCATAACGGCCGGGCAAGGTCCCGGTGGCTCCCAGGAGCCGCTTCTCAAAGCCCTTGTTCCGTTTTGTCCCCTCTGGTATCTATTATAAGTTCCATTACGTCCCCTGTCAAGCATAAAAGTTCCGATACGCCACATTTTTTCTCGTTGCTTCTTGATGCGGGGACGTTTTGTGTTATACTAGAAATAACAGGTATTACCCAGGTATTACCCGGCGGACGCCTGACGGCCCGGCAGCGACCTGCCGGACGCGGCCCGGCGCGCCG
The DNA here is from genome assembly GCF_024733845.1 of Neomoorella sulfitireducens. Taxonomy (GTDB): domain Bacteria; phylum Bacillota; class DSM-521; order Neomoorellales; family Neomoorellaceae; genus Neomoorella; species Neomoorella sulfitireducens. The sequence goes on along the minus strand of NZ_JANRHG010000003.1, from coordinate 147,273 downwards.
GCGTGGCGGTTAAACTGCTGCAGGCACGAAAAAAGACGGGCAGGCGGCGGCTGACGGCGCGGCCGCAGTCAAAACCGTTTTCCGCCTGCCGCATGCGGTTTAGCGGGCCCCGGAACCGCAACCTTGAAGTTGGGTCAAGGTAATTTTCCGCCTGCCGCAGCCGGGGCGCGGCTGCCCCGCGGGCAAGGTTGATGGTTTGGATCTGGTGGGCCGAAAGCCGGGCTGGGGCAAAACATCAGAGGAAAATAGAGAGCAATACCACAAGCGGCAATTCAGGGTCTGCGGCGAATGCCCGCCGGAGCCAATGGAGGACAGGGCGGTGCCTCCCTGCGCCGCCCGGCACCATCCACGGCGGTGGCAGTAACCGCCCGCGCCTGCAGGAGAATAAGGAAGGCGCGGGTGGGAAGGAGGTCAACGGCAGGCTGTTTAGAATTACCGCGGAAGGAGGTGACACATATGAGCTTTGCCGCCCGGCTGAAATTCTACCGGGAGAAAAAGGGCCTTTCCCAGCAGGAGCTGGCCGATGCCGTGGGCGTGTCCCGGTCGGCGGTGACAAAGTATGAAGCCGGAGAGCGGTTCCCCGACGAGGCTGTGCTTCTCAAACTCGCCAACATTTTGGGGTGCAGCCTGGACAGCCTCATGGGGCGTGATTATGACAGTGCTCCCGGCGGCAAATACAAAGAAAGCGATTTTGTGCCGGCGCGGGACCTGGTCCCGGTGCCGGTCCTGGGGGTGATCAGGGCGGGCGAGCCTGTCTTGGCCCAAGAAAACATCATCGACACCAAGTTCCTCCCCGCCGACGAAGTGCTAGGCAGCGATTACTTTTACCTCAAAGTCAGGGGCGACAGCATGGTCGGCGCCCGCATCTACGACGGCGACCTGGTCCTGGTGCGCCAGCAGGACACCTGCGAGGACGGGGAGATCGCCGTCGTCATGGTAAACGGCGAGGAGGCGACCATCAAGCGCTTCTACCGCGCCGACGGTTCTGTCGTCCTGAAGCCGGAGAACCCCGCCTACCGGCCGATTGTGGTCAGGGGCGAGGACGTGCGCGTCATCGGCGTGGTGAAGGAGGTGAGGTTCAAGCTGTAGGGGCGGGGACAACCGCAGCCCCTTCGGTGATAAGCCGACCCTATAAAGCGATTAAAGGCAGGAAAGGAATGCCAAGCTCAGCCACGGGGGTGTTAAAGTGGCAACGGGACATTTAGAAAAACGCTATAAAAATTCGTGGACGATAGTTATCGATAAAGGAATCGATCCCCAAACTAAAAAGCGAGTGCGCTTTTCTAAAAGTATAAAAGGCACTAAAAAAGAAGCAGAAAAGGAAATGATCCGCATCCTGGCCGAGATCGAAAAAGGTATGTACGTCGAGCCCACTAAACTTAAATTCGGCGAGTACCTTGAGCAATGGCTGGAAAACTACGGCAGAACCCGCCTAGCTCCTACTACTTACCGTCGTTACAGCCAGGTGATAAATTTGAGGGTAATCCCTAAATTAGGTGATATCCCCTTAGAAAAACTCCGTCCAATTCACCTGCAGGAATTCTACCGCTGGATGGTTGAAAACGGAAGATTGGATGCCTAGCGAGGTCCCCTGTCGCCCGCCTCAATCACTTACCATAACCGGGTCATCCATAAGGCTCTCGACAGTGCCGTCAAGCAACAGATCATACCATATAACCCGGCTGACGCCGTGGAGCTACCTAAAATTACCCAGGAGATAGACAATGAGGATGTGAGGGAAAATATAAAGGTTTTAGACAATAAATAGGTAAACGCTATGCTGGAAAGGGCTAAAAATACTCCTTATTACGCCCTCCTACACGTTGCAGTTAAAACGGGGCTGCGCCGGGGTGAGCTTCTTGCTTTACGCTGGCCCAACATAGACTTCAAGTCGGGTACCCTTTCGATAAAGCAGTCGCTGGCCTATACGCCGGAGCAAGGCATTTTCTTTAAGAACACTAAAAACAATTCCAGCCGCCGGATAATAGATATTTCAAGAGAAGTAATAGAGGTTCTCAAGCAACATAAAAAGAAACAGGCCGAAGCAAAACTTTTGCTCGGCCAGCACTATAAAAATCAGGGTCTGGTATTTTGCCAGCAAAACAGCAAACCCCTGCACCCTGATACCATCAGCAGCTGGTTTCCCAATTTTTTAGAAGAAATAGGTCTCCCTCGTCTTAATTTTCACTGTCTCCGGCACACCCATGCCAGCCTTCTGCTCAAAGCTGGGGTAGACATTAAAATTATTTCTAAACGCCTGGGCCACAGCAGTATAAGTATAACCTACGACATATATTCTCATCTCATGCCCGGCATGGAAAGAGAAGTAATAGAAAAGTTTGAGGCACTGCTGAAAGATTGACAAAAACAGGATGGGCAACGGTTTGGCAACGGTTTAAGAAAACGGCCTCCGTCTCAAACACCGGAGGCCTTGATTTTCCTGGAGCTGATGGAGGGATTCGAACCCTCGACCTGCGCATTACGAGTGCGTATTATACTCTTTTGTTGTTTTGGTGAATATGAGAAAATGCTTGATATTGCTAGGTTTTTTCTTTTGGCCATTGGCTCCCATTAGGCATTTTTGGAGATAGTTTTTAAGAGACTATCCCCAAATTATCCCCAATGGTTATAGCGATTTACGTATATAATTCATGCAGGTAATAGTACCGGCTATATAGGGGGCCATAATGCACCCCCCTTCGGCCTTAAGACGACTAATTCATTTCCGCCGGCGTGGCTGAACCGGCATTGTGAGGAACCCCAGGGCCTGCGGGTTGAATGCAGGTCTGTGGCTTTTTTTGTTTTATAGCTGCTTAATAGCAGGAAAGTAACACTTTATCTAGAATATATTTTTATTTAAGTTGGTAGGTCGTGGAAATTGTAATGGAAAAACTCAATAGAGACGCTAATAAAGTTCAAATTGTAGGCATTTTGTCCCAAAAAGTTATTAGCATTTTGGGATTAAACTATAGTCCAAAGCAAATCTTGATTGGTCCTTCAAATATTGAACATATGAAGAAAAAGCATCCTGATTGTTTTAATAAATTGAAAAGATACCAGAAATAATTAGCAAGCCAGATTATGTAGGAAAACATCCGTCTAAGGGTAGCATTGAATATATAAAAACTTTTGATGAGCATATCTTAGTCGCTGTTAGAATATCTCAAAGCGGTAATTTGTATGTGAGGAGCTTATATGATATTAGTCCAGAACGACTAAAATCCTATTTAGAAAGCGGGACAACATTCAAGTTGTAGAATATAAGTTCGTCTTGAAAATTTAAGTTGTGATGGTATAATAAAAGGCGGAAAGTACATATAATATTTTATGAAAGGAATTTGAGGACGGAACAGGCAGCCGTCGCCCCCGAAAGGGTTAGGAGATGCAGGAGTGTCACCCTGCCAAATTCCTTTCAACGGAAGGCTAGAACAATCTAGCCTTTTTCGTTTTTTCCACCCAGCTTTTATATTTTGCGAACAATAAAAAGTCCCAATCTGGTCCGCATTGACGCCGAAGCGTCAAGATGCGTGGTGGGATCTGTTGCGATGATTATACCATTATTTAGGCTTGGAATAAAAGAGTTTATATAACGGACCAAGGTTATCTCAGAGCGCCTTGTTCACAGCAGTATACGGATCACCTATGACATTTACTCTCACCTCATGCCCGGGATGCAGAAAGAGACGATAGACAGGCTGGAAAACCTGCTGCGAAAATAACCATTATATGGAATGGCGGCAACTGGGCGGCAACTAACGAAAATGGCCTCCGGGGCGATCCCTGGAGGCCTTGATATTCCTGGAGCTGATGGAGGGATTCGAACCCTCGACCTGCGCATTACGAGTTCTGGATTGCATATTTTACGTTGTATTTTCTAATACCGCTAATTCCGTAAAGTCTTATAAAATAAGGCTCTCCGGCCAGGACAACTTTTTGGTTTTTCCTTCCAATGCCCTCATTTCCGCATAGTTCGTGACCAAATGTGACCAAAATTTGATGATACGTCTCTGGAGTTTATACTATCTTTCCGGCAGTTTATCCTCCTGCAATGTAAATTCCCCTACTTGCAAACCCTTCCCCCACGCCGCCCGAAACGAGCGACGTGACGTGCAACTACGTCAGCATGGTGACCTATCAGAATATCAGTATACTTACATCCTTTCATATCACCCCAGTGGCATGTATTCGTGTCAGCATGTTGATATGTAAACATGGTGGTAAGCCATATTACCAACTTGCAGGTAAGGCATCATTCTTACATGGCAGCAAGGAATTATTCCAGCATGGAGATAAAACTCCATCCCTGCAAGCCAACAAAGAATCATATCAGCATAGTGGTAAAATGCCATCCTTACATACCAGCATGGAAGTATCACAACTAGGAAGCAAGGAACCATCCTTACATAACAGCAAAGAATTATCCCAACAAGGCAGTATGGACCCCTACCCGCGAGGCAGTAAGGAAAAATCCCAGCATATCAGCAAGTAGTTTCTTCTCCAAACACCATCTCCACATATCAGCACGGGCTCTCCTGCTCTGTGGGATAACGGCACGAGTGATGAGCCTGATTCTCTCACACCACCCGACCACCAGAAGCGGCGCGAGAACGATTATGTTAATGGCATGGTCCGGTACCTTTTCAAGGAGTTTCACCCAAAAAAGTTGAGCGAGTAGCCTCCGCCATAGGCTACTCGCTCCGTAGGACAAACCCGTAAAAACGCTGTTGCTTTTATTTTATGCCAATAAAGGGCCTTTTTGCAACCTTTTTAACGCCGCCGGCAGCGCGAGCAGGCCTGTTTTGGCCCGACTAGTTATGCTCACGTCGATCAAAAAAACCGGGCAGCGCGAGTTTAGTTATCAAGATGGTTTTCTAGACTCCCAGCGGCGTGAGCGTAACTGGTTGGGGCTGGCACCGTTTCAATAATGATAGCCCCTACGCCCGAATTCCCGCTGATAGAACTCATAGAGTTCTTCGGTGGAGCTAAATTCAGGAACAGGCCCTACCAAATGAGAACGCACTTTTTTGTTATATTCTTCAAGTGTAAGAGCCTTAAACTCTATGAGCCCAAAGTCCTTGAGCCCTTCCTCAAAGGTATCTTCCACGCGATGCCAGATAAAACCGTCCTTAGTCTCCTTTACAAGCCTCCCAAAGAATTGGTGCCCGCGGTTGGTATCGTGAAAGCCAACCCAGTCATCATGAACTTCCACCCCAATGGCCAACATCAGGGGCGGCCGCAGGCCGAAGTAGTTATATTTAACCCGGTACAAGACTTTATCGCTAATCATTTCAATCAACTCCTATGCTCGCTAGGCGGTTTCTGGTTTTGAACACATCACTATGTCAACAAGAAAACATCTGATTCTCGTCACGCCGCTCGTAAAATTAAGTCCAGCGGCGTGAGTGATGTAGCGGCGCGCAGAAAATCTCGCGCCGCCCAACGTGAGCGGCGTGAACTCATTTCGGTTTAATGCGTCACTTGCCCGGTTTGAGGTCAATGGGGTTGCCCTTCTCATCAACCGGCTGCCCTTCGACTTTTAGGAGTTTGCCATTTTCATCTCGCAACTGCATCTATTCCCACTAGTGCTACCCGTTTCTATCCAGGACGAGGTAAGTTTTGTAAACCTTCTTAGGTCCAACTACTACTCCAGACCCACCGAGGTTGTGACCACTCTTTTGACAGGATAGTCACCATGTTTTTGATATACTGGTTCTTTATGTAAATGTCATTTGTCTGGGTTGTCATCCACCAGTTCTAGCACAGCTTCTACCTCGGCAGTAACCTTGATTTTATCTGGAGGAATAACGTTTTCTGGCCTTTCAGCTTGATAAGGGGAGCTTTCACGTAGAATATAGTACCTGCTATCATCCGAACGGCAATTACCAGAAACGCGAATAACTGGGCCTACCTTTACTCCAAGTCCTGCAGCAATAGCCTTGGCTCTTTCTACCGCGTTTTGGGCTGCATTCGTTAGTGCTTCTTGTTCCAAAGCCGATTTGTCCTCGTATGTAAAATTAAAGTAGTCAATGTTTTTTACTCCGGCTTTAACGGCCGCATCAATAATTCGCGTAACCAGGGACAGGTCGCTGGTCTTAACCAGAAGAGCATTGGAAGCCTGGTAACCTTTGAAAACACGCGAGTTTTTTTCCCACTGATAATGAGGGAATAATGAGTAATTTCTAGTCTCGATGTCTTTGTTCGGTATTCCGAGGGACAGCAATTCTCCCAACAGTTTCTGGGTTACACCAGCCACCAGTTCCTGAGCTTGATTGGCTTCCGGTTGGATAAAGGTGATATTGAGCCCGACTTCAGCAATATTGGGCTTGGCAGAAGCTTCTCCGTAACCGGATACAACTATTTTCCTAAGCATAAGCACACCTCCCCAGCATGCGAAGTACTTTCAGCAGTCGCCCCTGGAAACACCAGGGGTTCTTTCCCATATATATCCAATTGACTATATAATAAGCTTCAACGACAGGTGGGACTAATACCCGTTACTGCTGCCTGCTGCAATAATGTCTTGGAACATACCCCGGCGTATCTCATCGTCCCGTTTGATAATGTAGTGGATGGAATTCAGTTTTTCAAAGAGTTCGCAGGCGGCTTGCTCTTTAGCTACCACATTGGAGTGCGCGGTTTGTTCTGCCTGTTTTACCTCAACCACTGCCCAACCATTATTTTTGAGTTTAAGTATAAAGTCTGGGTAATAACGTCTCCAGCGTCCTTCCAGCTCATCGTAATACTCTACGTAAAGCTCAAAAGCGTCCACCTGTGGTGGGCGCAAAAAGCCAACCTCCCGGACATGGCGCAAGATGTTTCGGGTCTCGGGGAATACCTTTTTAAAAAAGTCACCTTCGTAAAATCGCTCGTTCTCTTCCTGCCGCAAGCGTTTCCCAGCAAATTCAGCACTGGAGTAGCCCCGGCACTGCTCAAAAGTCTGCCACAGTTGGTCTAGAAAAGAAATTGCGCTCATCATACCACCTCAACCTTCGCTTGCCGGGTAAGCAGCATAAAATCGTGCTTAGTGACACGTCCCGTGCCTTGCACAAACCAGGCCCAGCGTTTTGAAGGATCACGCCCTTGGAAAGCATCCAGTTTCGCCCTTAGCTCGGCGCTTAAAACAACGGGATTTTCGGTATAGATGCTGACGGAATCCACCTCGAAGACGTAAGAATACTTCTCGGGATGCTTTACCAGCGGGTGATGTTTTTGCATGGGGGGTGATTTTACCCTGGCGTGGGCTACCACGCCCGTTGCGGTGGCATAAAAACAAATCCAGTCGCCCGGCTTAACTTTCCGCCCCAGGGATTTTTCGCTAACGGCGTAAATTCCTGCGCCAAGGAGTTCTTTGATACGTTCTTCCGCGGTTTGAGTGTCATCGGACGCTACTGGAGTGAGGTAATACTTAACGTCAACACCTTCGGGCTCCCATGAAGGTTCATTAGGAGTTTCTTCCTGCGGCTGTTGTATGCCTTCGCCGGCAGTGCGGATTTCTTTCGCTACCAAGCCGGCCATCAGTTCAATTAGGGAATCCACTACTGGTCCCGTTGGCCGGAGAACAGTTAAAACAGCCTCGTGTTCCATTTCGTAATCGGCTAAGAGTTCAGCCAGGGTAAGCAGTTTATCAACGGTAATAACCCGTAACTGGTGGGTGCGTTTCTCAGCAATGATGGAGTTTTCCAGTTGCTTCAGTTCAGCATCACTGCGCCCTACTACATAAAGTCCCAAAGCATGGTCCCAGTTGGGTATCTTTTGTTCGGATATAAGCCTATCTATGTAACCGAGGAGAGTAGCCGTTTTTATGGCATAAACATCGGTTGTTTTCACTTCTACGACGATATAAAGGCCGGAAGGGGACTTCCACACGCCGTCAAACCCAATTTCCCCCTGGACGCCCTTATATCTGCCAAAGGTTACGTCAAAACCCAAAAGGCGGCCCAAGTGGTTCACCAGGTCTTGTAAGGCCCGGTTGTACTGCTCCCCGGAACAGCGCAGGCACTCTTCCACGTAATCGCGTACAGCGCCAACGCTGGTCAGATTTTGAGACAAGAAACGGCGAAACCGTTCCCTCGGCGTTTTCTCACCTGGAGTATCATCAAGGTCGCCAACCAGTTCCAACACCTGTTCCAGTGGCATCATATTGCTCCCACCTCCAAGACCTCAAAATACTCCTCCGACAGCACATCCACAATCTTAACGGCAATTTTCTGCCCGAGTACGAAGGGGACCTGTATCCATATTTTGCACCTATGAAAAACCGCAACCCTGGTCCTAGATGATTTAGGCTGCAGGTTGGGGTGTTTGTGCCATATATCCCTCCTCTTTTACCACATACACAATCTTTCGCGGCAAATCGGTACCGACCTTGTACGGCAGCGCCCTCTTGTGCATGCGGCGTATCTTCCTCTGCCGCAGGTCCTCCCTGAGGTGGCGATACTCCATGTTCTTCGTCAGCATCGCCCAAATGATGGTGAGTAGCTTCCTTGCCGCTGCTACAATGGCGACCTTATGGCCTTTGCGCTTTTTCAGCCTGAGGTAGAAGTCCCGCAGAGCGCCAAGCTGCCCCACCGCCTTCTGGGCAACCTGGATGAGGATCCAGCGCAGCATGCTCCGGCCCGCCTTGGTGATGTGCCCGGCGTACCTGGTCTTGCCCGACTGGTGCACCGAAGGAACCAGGCCGGCAAAGCTTGCCAGCTTCTTCGCCGAGGCAAAGCGCTTGATATCGCCAATCTCGGCCAGGATGGTCAGGGCGGCCAGGACGTCTATCCCCGGTATGCCCAGAAGGATCTCCACCCCAGACAGGGTGATGGCCCTTAGGTTCAGCTCCCTCTCAATGGCCGCGATTTCCGCCTCCAGGGCCTCAAAGAGCTTGAGGTTCGAGGTCAGAACTATCTTCTCCACCTCGGGCAGTTCCTCTAGCTCCCGGAGGAACTGCCTGCCCTTTACTCCGAACAGGTCGCTTACCGGCACCGTTATAGCGTGCCTGGCCAGAACCGCGTGAATCCTGTTTTTAACGCCCACGACCTGCTTCTTTAAGGCCGCCCGGTGGTGAAGAAGGGTCCTTAGCTCTCGCTCTTCCTTGGAGGCCACCCAGCAGGCACAGACAAAGTCCGCGGCTAAAAGCCTGACCAAAATCTCAGCGTCCACCTTGTCCGTCTTGATCCTGGCCTCGGCAATGGCTCTCGTCCTTATGGGGTTGACGACGACCACTCGTGCCAGGCTCTCTGTTAAGATATCATAGATCATGGAGGCGTTGCCGGTGGCTTCAAGGGCCACCTTGCAGTTGCCGTCAAGTTCCTTGGCGAACCGCTTCCACTCCTCCTTTTCGTTGGGGAAGCGAAAACGCCTGATGGTGTTGTCGGGCAACAGCTCTGCTCCCTCACAGTAAAACTTGTGGACGTCAAGGCCAAAGTACCGCAATCTTGGCGCACCTCCGTTTTAAGGGGCAGGCAAAGGTAAGCGCGACACTCACCTATCCGGGCTCGTTGGCCCACTTGGGCGGGTCGAGGGGCGGCCAAACACTAACCCGGGCTTTTTTTGCCCATGTAAAATAACGACCGCCCTTGCCTGCGCCCCACCTTTGCTTTGACACCCCGACCCTTAATTGATTAATTCGCCAGGGTTGCGGTTTTATCATGCCAACACTATACCGGACACTACTCCGGAATGATGGCAATAAAGTTCGAGAACCAGTTCCTTAATACGTTTTTAATGGCTTTTAATAACAGTATGTCTGTACCTTTTATTGCCACCAGAGGTTTTTTCTAATAATGCCGTTTCCTCATCCTCTCGAGTTCCTCTCTTATAACGGCCGGCGGCATATCGAAGAACTCAAAGGCTTCGTACAGCGGTTTAGTTACCTCCTTGACCGCTTCAGGTAACTGGTCAGCAATGTCGCCTGCCGAAATTAGAAGCTCGGATGTTACAGTGTTTTGGTAGCATCTCCGGTCGTAGGACAGATATCGCTCTGGGCGAACCCAGCTCGACAACACTCTATTAGCAAGCCCCTCCCAGGTAAAACGAATGAGAACGGACGCGGACTGGCCGGCGAGCCTGGTCGCTAGTCGATGCGCATGGAGGAGACATTCTCCTACGCGCCATATTGGAAGCACGAGGTCGACGATTGTTCCGGGTTGGATACCTCTATGCTGAGCATCATAACTATCCTCCTGATAACCCCGGATAAGAAAAAGCTTTCCTTCACGGGATGCTCTCCAAAAGTCAGAATGGGCACCGTCTGAAAGCCTCTCTGGCTCGGCTATAAGACATTCGACAACGTCACCATAGGGATAAGGCTTGATCGGGTCTCGTGTTGGCACCCACCACGGTGGCCAGCCGGACTCATGACCTTTCACCTCTCTTAGCAACTCCACCAAGCCAGAAAGCGACGAAGGCGGCTCGACATTGCCGATGATGGCGTAAGCTACGCTCCACGTGCCGTGCTCATACCGCCCCCACCCGTCTTTGCCCAGTCGTTGAGTCACTGCCGCCTTCCAGCGCATTCGCGATTGCGAAATCCATTCATCGAGGGTTTTCCTCGCTGCCTCCAAGCCAACTTCAGGAGATGAGGGCTCCCCAAGAAGAATTGCCCGAATACTGTTCAGCAGTTCTTCCCGGTGAGCAAGGAGACAGCGCCGTAGGAGATCATCCCATTCCTGCGCGGTTCGGGGAGGCTCACTGGAAGGACCCGGCCTGCGAATGTAATAGGTGTTTTCTCGAACGTGACGGTCGCCGGGCCCACTTCGTTTCGCTCGGATGGGGACACGGTGGCCACCAGGAACGAGAATAATGGGAAAAGGCTCTCCTGTATCGGGATGGGGCACATGGTAGACTTCACAGTGAAAAGGAGGGTCTGCATACGACCTTATGATACCGGTCACGCTGTCGTGAGAATACATTTGCACGTCTTTCGGGCGAGGCTGTTGTGGAATATAACCAGCGTCTCCCTGCGTGAATCCTAGAAGGATATAGCCGCCGCCGGAATTGGCAAGGGCCAACATTGCCTTGGCCAGGTTAGCCTTATGCTCTTCGTTAGAAAGGTCTAACCAGTCCTTCACTTCGATGTGCAGATCTTCGCGTGGATGGACGAGAAGAGCCTGGAGCTCCCTTAGTAGCTCTTGCGTGTCAAATTCGAGCCGCCTCATTACCTAAACATCCCCCCGTCACAAGAATACGAGTCGGCTGTAGTACCTCTCCTAATCATGAACGAAAAGAATTATGGTTATCTTTAGAACCTGCGCTCGAAAGGGGCAAAAAAAGAAAAACTGTACGAATCCAATTGTGGTCTGGTACAAATTTGTTAATAACTACCCACGACCTAATATTAAATTCAACTTATCTAGTAAGGTAATTTTCTAGCACTTGACTTTGTTTAGGAGTAATTCAAAAGAACTCTTCATTTGCTCGATGGAAGCCTGAATCTCCTCAAATACCCGTCTGGTACGTTCACTAGGTTCTAAGTCTCCGACAGACACTCGTTGTTGCTCACTCTGCCATATCATTTCCTCTGAAAGCCAGCTATCTAAAGCTTGGATAATCTTTATCTCTTCTTCAGACAACATCTCTTTATGCTCTTGCAACCAGCGTTTTTCTTTACCCAAAGATGCTTCAGCGATCGCCGTAAGTACGGCAATTCTGCACATACGCAACCCTATGTCTTCCACAACCTTGGCAAACCATATCCAAGGGCCACCAACTCTTTCAGCTTCCTCTCTCGAAAACACCGACCAAGGACTCTGTTCACCCCGAAACTTTTCAATAGCCAGCAAGACGCCTTCCAGGTTGGCCAGGGGGCGGGCTCCACGTGGAAGCATCGCCCGGTGTTCCCAAAGTTTTAGGATTGTTTCGCAACATTTTTCCTGGACCTTACTACGCATGTCCGGGTCATCCGTCTCCTCGGCCTTCCTGATCAACTCGGCGATGTAGTGAGCCATCCACCGTCCGAGGGTATCAACGCTGGGTTCCATACCCAGTTCCGCAACCAGTCGTTTACCTAAGGCGATAACGCTCTCGGAGTGTTTCAATGGTTCCATCGGGGTGGATAAGATAGATTTTCGCTTTTCCCGGGACATATTTCCCCAATCCTTTCTTATCGACCCAACGGTCAATCATACATTCTACAATGAGGCAGCGCCGCCGGTTCCTTAAGTATTCCAACAGAGTTTCCATCCGGACCCAAAGGCGATAGCCCTCCGAATAGAACCCCTTGTATTCCCGTTCAGTTACTTGTAAATCATTCCAGCATTCCAGAATGGTCACTTTCTCTTCTTCATTTCCTTTGCGCCAATAGTGTTTACGTTCGGGGGAGGAAGTGAGGTTGCCCCATTCTACAAAATCTTGGCCGGGAACCACGAGCGAACTGGAGAGGTTGTTGCGAAGCGGATCCTTCTGGTCAATGCCCCCCCAATCAGATCGTAATTCTCTTAGCCATCCTTTAAGTTCAAATCCTTCTTCGGCGATCTCCAGTTCATCTTCCTCCAGTGGAATTCGGTAATCATGCGGGTTGACGGCAGTCTGCAAGGCACGTAAAAGGGCATGAGCCGTTTCGGGTGTCACCAAAGCACTAGAAATGTGCATAGTCTCCGATGCGCCCCGGTTAGCCCTCCGGTACCGCCCATTCAACACGAGAAATCCGGGACGCGAGGAATCGGGAAGTCCTACAAGAGGATCAAATGCGTTCTCCGGTATCTCTCGTTCCCAATCTTCACTTTCAGGCCGTTCGAGGTGCCAATAAATATCCTCAAGCGGCACTGGATCTCGGATGTCCGCCAACCAGAAATCCGACCACGTAAGAATCCACCTCGCCAGCCAGTTCCCATAGGGGTCGCACTCCCACTCATCATGGACAACCGGGCGGTTTCCAAGTAAATAGTCCGCTACGCAGAACATGGCATGCCATTCGGCGTAGGACTGGCGTGTCTCAACAACAGGCTCACTGCCATGTCGATTAGACCACAGGTTGTAATTATATCTGTTTTTGATCCAATCACTGTCATAGCGCAGTTCCTCATTAGACACCCCCCACTCGTCGCAAATCCATTTTTCGGCGATCTGAGCGATAACGGTTGCTCCCTCCCCAAAAACACTACCTAAGGGTTCATACCAATAGGGAAGCGTATCCATTTCATCGAATTTAAACCGTAGGTTTCTGGAGCCTTTTTGCCGCCCTCTCGGGTATTGGGTTTTGGTACGCTCGACTTGGGCGTATGGGCTTTTATTAACTGCTTCCAGTTGGGATCTCTCATCATAAACATTCAGTTCCGGGTAACACTCATGAAGTGCAAGAGCCGCTGATTGAGCAAAGTGACGGATTAGAGCATGGGGTATCTCGGGTTTCAAGGCCTCCTGAGCAATCCGCTCATAATGGGGCTTCACGACTTCTGGAGCCTCTTTGGCAAGGCGATCCAGTAGAATAAAAACCCAGAGCCTCGCAGAAAGCCAGAAGAAATATTTTTGTTGGTCCCGGAACGTTGGACAGTCCTTGTCACTCACATGTGACACGAGAGCATCCACCACTTCACTTCGTCCAAGCCGCACCATGCGGCGGACAGCGTGAGCTGCGCGCCATCGTAAGCGCTTATCTGGATGGCCGAAGAGCCCCCACAAGAACCGGGCAAGTATTTCCGTAGCCTCTTTGGGAGGGCAAAGTTCCTCGCGCCATGGGCCGTCCGCCCAATCAGCCCGGATACGGGCAGAAAGGCGTTTCAGCACCCATTGAAGTACAGCCTCGGCCTCGGCAGGGGTAAGCGACGGCAGCAACTCCTGCACTACTTCATACGTAGCCTGCGCCGGTACATCGATCCACTGTGGGAGAACCCTGATGACTAAATCGAGAATATCCTTATCATGGACTCCAAATACTTCCCTGAAGCGCTTAAACATGTACGACGTGAACCTATCATAAAAGAACATCTCACCGAAACGTCGCTCCAAGAAGACCGAGGGGTTCTCCCCCCGCCATTGCCGTACACTAGGATGAGAGTTCCACCCTGCCAAGCGACTATCCAGTGCGTCCAATAAAATGCCAATGGGAAGTTTTTTGGGGTCAACCCTGATAAGGGCATCCAGCTGGCTAACGTAGTCTCTCGGGCCACAGCGAATCTGGATTTGTTTTAGAAGTTCTTTTACAGCTAAGTTACCGTATGTGTCATATTCCTTAACTTCGTCGATGGCTGATTCAATCTCATCAGGTGTTAGGAACGTTCGGCCGCCGAACACACTTACCCAATCCGGTGTCTTCTGGAGTTCCTCTTCTCTCCACTTGATGCCTTGAACCTCTGTTTTTTCCTCGTTCCGACCAAGGAAATGTACAAGTTCCCTCAGGGAGACAGCTCCCTGGGAATGGTCAAGCCTGTGTTTTACGGCCCAGGCGAGCACCGCAGAAGCTCTGGCCTTACGCTCCTCAATCGGAGCGTAAAGCTGAATGTCCTCCGCAATCATCGAGAGAAGCTTTATCGTCCGTTCTGATTCTCCTGAAACTAATCCTTGGTCCAGAATGGCCGTCGTGAGGTTTTCATACCTACGATCAAAGGGCGCAGCCAACACGCTCAGCGCCCACGCTGTTTCCGGTGAAATGAAGCCCCTCTGAACTCCCCTTAGAAGCACGGCGAGGATTTCATCCTCAATTTGTATAACTCCACGATCGTCCCACCGGCTCAGCACCGCGAAAGCAGAAGCCGTATCCAGGCAAGACAATCCTCTGAGAATGTCGTCCCATGGGAAATGGTCCCATCCGTACATGCGGCGGTGGCAGTCTTCTGCAAATCGCGCGAAATGGTATGCAAGCTCGGGAGCGGAAAACTGCGGATCGCTTGCAGCTTTTTCAGCTAACGAAGCCAAGCAGACGATTTGAGCATATGCTTCTTCGTCCACCTCAGAGGCAGCTTCCACCGCTAGTTGAAAGTAATACCCGGCAACGGCTGGGTCGACGGTGTCAGCGATACGAGCACATCGAACCAGAAAGTCTATCTGCTCGCTTGCCGTCCCGGGGACTCGCTCTAGTTCCTGACGGACCTCATCGAGGAGGTGAAGTACCTCGACATGAAGGTCTCTTTTGGACACTGCCTTCTCGGCTAGGGAAAGTTTGAGGAGAATAGCTCCTCCCACTCCTCTTCCTAGGATTACATTTTCTATTTCTCGGAACCATCTGGCGGGTTCTTCGGAAATCATTAGCGCCGCATCGGCAAGTGCCACGGCTATCATTCTATAGATGGTCATAGCGTCATGCCGCCACCTGACTTCGTAATCCCGTTCAATTTGCGCCAGGCAGTCCTTGAACCACTTCTCGAACGACTCTTTCGAAACGGTTCCCAATAGCGCGTCAGCTCTAAGTTCGTACGCCGGTAACAAGGAGCCAAAGACTTGCTTGAATTCCCTGCGCCTTCCTTCAAGCTTTTCACGTTCCGAGTAAGGAAGATCTTCTCTTTTCTGCTTGAGCTCCTCAGGGAGGAAAAGATCCACAGCCACCTCTTTACTCATAAGCTTGGCGTGTAAGATCCGTGAGCGGATGAGTACATCAACGCTCCTGCCCTGGTCTCCATGAAAATAGGGGACATAATCCATCAAGGAGGGTAAGAACAGGACTAGCAGTTCCGCTACAAGCGGCTGTAATGATTTATCTTGTGCAGCCACTTCACAAAGTGCAACACCATCCGGCAGGATTTCGTGAGCCGGTCGTCGTCCGCTCCGTCCGAATCGACACCAGACCTTGACCGCTCTCGCTACAAGCTCGATGGGTGGAGTTATATTGACTTCCCGATAGGCCCGAAGTATCGCGAGGATAATATCAGCCGGCACAGTCAGCTTCGAGAGATGATGTTCTAGATTGTGCTTCCCGTCTTCCCCTCGTAGTACTGATGAAGCAAGAAGGTAAACGCAATCATAGATGACACGTGGAGGTCTCCACCTACATATCCAATCCTTGGCCGCTTTCACCCCTTGAAGACGCAGAATTGCCTCCGCGCCGGCCGCGATGTCCTTGCTTTCAATAGGATACAAGTGCCGCTGGTCCTCCGGAACGCCTGCGAGCCACCTCAGCCAGCCATGAGCTTCTTTTAGGTTCCCACTGGCTTTTGCCTTCGTTGATTCAAACCGCGAAAGAACTTTTGCACATTGAAGAAGACCGGGAACTGGCCACTTTTGTCTACCAATATCTAGATGGAGCCGTTGAACCGTCTGCGGGTCGCCGAATCTTTCTACCAAATCGGGATTCTCCATAATTAGCTTTCGGACAGCCGCATCCGTCTTTACCGTCTCTGCAGCAATAAGCAGTAGCTTGAAGATGTCCGCCCGCTCTTTCTGGTTTGCTGCTATCTTGAGCGCAGAGCGAATCCGGTTTAACTTAATCTCTTGTTGCTCCACAGGATCCGTAACGGTACTGTCAAGTTCTTCTTCGATCACAAGGTCTCGCAGTTCTTGGAAACGCCCGGTGCAGGCCAAAAAAGTATCGAGGTGATAGGCGGCATAACGGTCCCGGTGGCGGTTCTGGTAGAGAAGATCAGCAATGCGACCTGCAATATCTTCCACATTGGAAAATCTTTGCCGCAGGTAATCTTCAAAATCCTGGTCACGGAACGAAACAGTATCGTTTTCCAACACCACACCAAATCTAATGTCCGCACAGAAGCTTTCCAAAGTTCCTGATGGAATACCTGCCAGTGCCGCGGCATAAACCAGTGGTACTGGTCTCGGCAGAACAATCAAAGCTTCGCAAATCCTATCAATGACTTCCGGAATTCCACACCGCTTCTTAGCTTCTTCAAACCATCCTTCGAAAACACCTTCAAGAGTTTTCCCGCCGGGGCGCAAGGAAGCCAAAACAGCATCTAGACCTCTCTGCCTAAAGCTGAGTGCGTACCCCTGGACTCTGGGAATACCATTGGTCAGCCGGTGGAATTCCTCTGCCTGTTCATCCGTTGCGCCTGGGAAATAGCGCCGCAGATGCACAGCACTTTCCGAAAGTTCGAAACCACCGAGTTCAAACGATTCATGCTTCGGTAGATTGAGTATTTCCTTGTTTTCCGTCCGACAAGTAACAACCAATCGTGACCCGCTGGGCAACGGT
The DNA here is from genome assembly GCF_024733845.1 of Neomoorella sulfitireducens. Classification (GTDB taxonomy): domain Bacteria; phylum Bacillota; class DSM-521; order Neomoorellales; family Neomoorellaceae; genus Neomoorella; species Neomoorella sulfitireducens. The sequence continues at coordinate 130,211 of NZ_JANRHG010000003.1, read as the reverse complement.
TGTTTCAGCAAGTCGTGAATGAAGCTCTTTTCGTTTTTCTCCCTGGCGGCGTAGACACTGTTGTCCGCCGCATCTATCACGATTACCACCAGTGCATCCGGGTTGAGTTTTTGTATTAATGAAACAGCTGTATCTACTCGCTTTAGCAACTCACGCAATAAATCTGCTGGCGAAAGGTTAAATTCTAACAGAAGCGGCCCTCCGGTTCGAGCAGCAAGCTCATTGGCGATCTGCAGGATAGCCCGTTTGGGCGTGTGGCGGGTATCTGCGGGGTTAAGATATGTTCCGCCTCCATAGCAGTCAAAAACGATTACCACCGAATGCTGAGGGAGTTCCTTCTCAAGCTTTTGAACAAGGATGGTCTTCCCTTTCCCGCCTGAAGAATGTAAGCAGATTGGTTTTCCAGCAGAACCAACCACGGTGCGAGCAAGTTCCGAGGCTTCCTTCCTCTCAAGAACATGTGGAGGCAGCTCAAACTTGGTCTGTGCTGGATAAACCCTCTCAAAAGTTGGACAGCCAAAAACAGGAAGAATGTCGTACTTTGTCAGGGGCTTCTGTTTCCAAGCCTCAGGCATCATACGGTCCCAGATTAAGTCTTTCAACGCTTTATACTGGGCCGAAACTTCGTTCAGGCCGTAGCGACCTAGTTCCTTCACCAGCTCGATCATCTGTCCGAACCGGGATTGCTCACCGCAGTCAGAGAAGTCAAGAACCCTCAAGAAATCGGTAAACTCATAAGACCCGAGTCCGGATGCCCGGAACAGCCGCTCAATTTCCACCCGCTCTTCTTCTGCCAGATGTTCAAGCACAGTCTTTGCCCTGAATCTTGAGGGACGCTGATTGAGCAAACTCTGAGCCGCGAAGAGAGCGCACTCGAGTTTCTTGCTGACAGGTTGGTTACTGACCAATTTCAACTTAAGTTTCCTGAGGACGGCCTCACGGCCATAAACGCTGTAATAACGTTCAAATGCCTCAGCGAGCCGGTGAATGACCGAACCTCGCCCGGTGCTGTTTTTACCCGCACAGAGACGTGCAGCCGTCCATTCTTTTCTGGGATTTCGCGTGCTGTACTTGAGCTGCGAGAGGACGACAATATCCGCCGTATTAAAACACTCTCCACCAAAGTACTCTGCAAGGTCAACTGCCAGAAGCCTGTCACCTTCGGGATCGAGTAAATCCGCCTCTTCTTTATCGGGTCCTTCTATACCCAGTGCCTTCAATCTTGTATTAGGCTCAAGAAGACTAAGTGCTTTCCGCGCCGCCCACAACAAATGGAAATCATCGCCAGCGCTGGACTCCCTTGCTCCTGATATTTTTTTAAAATCCTTCATGGTCTTTCTCCTCAAGAAGAAGTTCATTCAATAATCGCTTTAAGTAGAGCATCAGTGGCATCAGCATAAAATTCGATATTGATCTTCGTAGCCATTTCGTCAGGAAGATCAAATAGCTGCCTTCGAGAGGATATAGGCATTAACAGCGTCGTAGCTCCTTTCTCGAGAGCCAGTTCGGCCACAGCAACCGGATTTGGTATCATCTCGATTGAACCGCCAAGGTTTAAGGCCCCGACTATGATCAATCCGCCCTTTACACTGCGCTCGATTAGAGCGCCGCAAAGGGCAATCAGCACCGGTAAACCGAGTCCCTGGCCTGAACGTTCCACGTCCATAGCGCGCAATTGGATGGAAAACTCATGCGCGCGCGGATCGCGGTCACCAACCAGTTCTTTGGCCCTAACATACAAATTCTGTTCTCCGTAACGTACGCTCTCCCGAAATGCCGGCGGAACGGGTGCGTTAAGAATTTTTACCCCGCTGCCAGGACCAACGGTAACCTCTATTCGATATAAAGCTGGTGAAGCGTCCTGACCGCCGGGGCTGATGGCCCATACCTGCCCTGGAGGCAAAGGATCACTGTCAATAGTTTCATCACTATGGAGTTCCGGCGTGGAAACAAACTGTTCCACCCCATCTACTCCCATGGAGAAGCTGAAATGAGTATTTCGAAATTCAGTCTTAAGGCAGCGCTTTTGCTGTTCCTTCACCCTGCGACGCGATTCCAGGGCAATACGGACGATCTTTTCCAGCTCTTCATCAGGTATCGGCATCTCGGGATCAGGGAAAAGTAGCTTGATCAGGCCGCTAACGGTTTTATTAACGGCTTCAATATCGCGACCGCTGAGGGCACCCCCCCAGTTGACCCGACCCTGCAACACGGAAACCCGGCTACCATCACGGAGTTTGTGCCAGCATTCGGAGAGAAAGTCGCTGACCAAGCCAAAATGATCCGTAAGATGAATATTCGGGTTGAGCTTGGGAAACTCCCACCCTGGAACATAGGCGTGAATACGGTCCATAAAAGCAGTATCATCCCGCATCTCCGGCGGGAGTGGACTAAATAAATGGCCGATGCGTTGCTGCTGCTGAACATCCACATCAAAATTCCCCAGCATTACAATAGACCCGGAAGCACGAATACTTTCCTTACCGCGGGAGAATTCGCCGGAGGCCATGTACCCTTTCATAATGTTGACGCCGTCTTTCTGATCGAAGGATATACCGGATACTTCATCAAAGCACACGACATCATAGTGGCAGACAAGTCCACGTTGTCCAGTGGCATTATTCACAAACATTTTAGCCACTGTAGCTTTACCGCCTGAAATTAAATGGGAGTAAGGAGAGATTTGTTGAAACAAATGGCTTTTGCCGGTCCCCCGGGGACCTATTTCAACAAGATTGTAGTTTCGCTCTACAAAAGGCACCATCCGCAACAAGGCGATATTCTGAGCCCGTTCTGAAAGTGTATCCGGTTCCAATCCTACGGAGCGTATCAGAAGGCGTTTCCATTCGTCGGTGGTAAACTGGCTTCTCCCTCGCTGCAGCGCTGCCAGGGCGTCTACCTTTGAAAGTTGAATGGCTCGTAAGCTTTCAATGGCGAAAGGACGACCATTCTTCTCCTGGGCAATGGCAGCATCATAGACGAGGGTGACTTCTGCATAAAACCCATCAGTCAGCATGCGCTCATTTTCATGAACCAGGTTATCGGCAATCCGGACATCTTTTAGCCCCAGGCTCGGCAGTTCGGCGACGAAGCAATCGTTTTTGGTGTCCAATCGAGCCTTGATGAGGTCAATTATTTTGACCGAACCAATCTCTCTTGCCCGTGCTTTAAAAAGTTCTTCTTCACCGGTCCTAACCGTGCGATCCCTTAATTGCCTCTCAACAATCTCCAGGCCTTCCTCGATCTCTTTTTCATCGACAGTTGCACAATACCGACCGAGCAGGAATTCTACCACGTATGTAGGCACAGGATACAGCCGGCTATATTTTCGCACCAGGTCCTTTCGTACTATAAACCCATCGAATATAAAAGCTGCTAGTTTATCGAGAGCGTCAAGCTCCATATTTAGTCCTCACCTCCAACGGTGGTTGCCTGCTTTGCAAGCACGCGTCCTGATGGGTCGAACAGGACAAGACTGACTACAGTACCCTCGAGGGAATCGTCCGCGACAAGGAGTCCAACACGTCCAGTGGAATCAATCTGCTTGGGCGTAGTAATACTGGAATTCGGATCATTGGGTTTTGTCCGAAGGTCGGCTATGACTTCGGCACTGCTGGCATCAACTGCAACGCGACAACGCATCCCAAACCATTGAATTTCCCTTATACTAGCCGTTACCGGGGCTAGTTCGATCGAATAAAAGGCCAAATCAGGAATAAGGCATTCCTGAAGGCTTACGCCTCCGTGAGCATATTCGTTGCCGTTTATGAAACAATATACCCCCGGAGCAAAAGCGATGTGCTGGTATGCATTCCAGTACCATCCGGCAGTCGGTACATCAACACGGGTTCCTGGCCTGATGGCGGCGCATCTTGTCCAGCGGCTTTCGGTGAGGTATTTGGGTAGTTTCATGGCCGGCAGCCCACCCGGAACTAAAAGCCACCCGTGGTCCGTGACAATGCGCACCTGCTTCCAGCCGGCCTCCAGTAAATCTTGGATTCGGTCTAGAATCAGCTCAAGCTGTTCATCGATGCGGGCAGCGAGCCTGCTTTGCAATGTATGACCCAATCTGTCAAATTCGCCAAATTCCGTCCACCCACGTGCTCCAGGCTCATCCGGGTTGCCCGTCTCAAAGGAATTAAACACCTGATAGCCTGCTTCCGTTAAGAGCTTGCGGAACCGGTCGGTAGTTAGGGGAAGATTGACCTCACTGACCTCCGGAATAAATTCTTCGCCAAGTAGATCGCCGGAAAGCTTTCCTGCTATTGGGGAGACTGCTGGTTTCGCCGTTGCAGTTACCGTGGGCAGTCCGGCCCAGCGCCAATTTATATTTACCTGGAGCTGTCTTTCTTCGGCCATGGCAACCAAACGCTGGGCAATATCAAATCGAAGTCCGTCCACAAAAAGCAAACACTGCCCAGGATTGGCGGCAATTAAAGTTTGGTTTTTGCTGGCAACGTTCGGCAAAGGGAAGGTGGCAATTAAATCTTGAAAATGCCGGGCTGCATCCTCTAGCCAGGGCAGATAAATACTGCGAATAGCAACTTGTATTGCCCTCGCATCCTCCGATGATTTTACGCTACTAATTGCCCTCAATACGGCATCATCGGCCAGATATTCCCCCTCCGTATACAGATCAGCCATTGCTTTTGGCGAGTGGCCTCCAAGGCCTTGAGCTGTTTTTCGGGCCAGGGTTACGAGGTGTTTTAAGGCCACGGCCAGCGGGCTCTGTCCCAGCCGGGCCCAGATCCACTCCCTCCGTGCACCGTGTTCCTTCTCGAGTTCTTCGATTCTTTGTCTGGCATCAGCGGGAGATAATCTTTCCAATTCCAAAAGACTCTGCCTCAGCGAATCCTCTTCCGCCTCGTTTTCGTCCGGCCAGGGCTCCCTGTCAAATATCAACCTTGCCGGTTTGGCGCGCCTTAGAAGATCGGGAATGCCGGGGTAAAGTGCTGGTGATTCTGCGTATCTTTCCCATAAGGTCTGCCAGGCTTCTGTATCCCGCAATCCCAGTTTCTCGGCAGCGACAAGTTCGCCCTCCCCTTCCGGGTCGAAACCATATTCGGCCTTACAACGGGAACAAAATGCCGCCCACTTGTCGTTACCCCATTTCTCGCGCGTATGAACCGGGTCATTCAGCCATAACAGCAAGTCCCGGGAGGTATCTGCAACCATCAACTTATCAAAATCCTCAGCCTCCAGGCGTTTACCTCGCAACCGTGATACAGGGGTGGTGGCCAATTGCGGTAGTGCCCGAAGCATCGCCTGTCGGGTGTGCTTATCCTTAGCTACATCAAGGCCCAGACCTTCTTCCGACACAAGAAATGCCTCAACTGTCCAGTCTTTACCGTTACGCTGTGTCCAAACCGTCCCGCGATACTGCAGTTCCACCAGCGGTTTGAGGCTGTCCGGACACTCCTCGCCGGCTCGGAGTACCTGCCGGCTCACGTTTGGCATGTAAATGACTGGGATGGCTTTATCCGGTAGTTCAACTTCAGGTAGCATTCGTTCAATGACACACCGCAGCCAAATTGCCGGTCCGGTTTTTTCTTCCGGATTATAATCTCCCAGGGTCAAAAGTTCCGGCATAAGTGAACGCAACTGGGATACCAAAGGCTGCCATTGGCCGTCAGCATCGGTCCAGAGAATCGCTGCTGGCGGGACAACGGTACCGGGATCATACCGGCCGGCTCGAAGCAACGACTCACGCACGGCTTCTAGAAGTGTATTTGCCGACATTTCACTCGTCCTAATCGACATAGTTATCTACTCCTGTTCACCGTCTCACGTGCTTTTCTTTTCTCTTCATTGGTTAAATGCACATCATTGACCCGGTCGCCGGTAAACTTACCATTCTTCCAGAACCAGGGAAACTGTTCTTGAGGACGCGTTGGTTCTTTGCCGCGGTCCTTACCCCAATTAATATTTGGTTTCCACCGGAGGATGCCGGCACCTTTCCGGCCGCCAGGAATATCAGAAGCCATAAACGGCCGGATGTTGATCCGCACTCCGTCGTTGATATCCGGTTCCCAGCCGATGGGCTGCTTTTCGATAGGCTTCCAGCGAACGAAAATGTCGAAAGGAGGTTCACCTTCGAGGATGGCAATGAGGCGTTTTTGCAATTCTAATGCCGCTGCCAGCCGGTCCTCAGCACCACCTTCGCCCCGCTTCACCCCATCTTTCTGCCGGGTAATCCACTCACCGAGATAACTATAAGTAAGGCTTTCTAAAACCTGCCTGCCTTTGCCATTACCCTCGGCAAGCTTGTGGTAGTTGACCAGGGCATGGAAACCGTCGCGCCGGCGCCCGTCCCAGATATGCCAGATGAAGGGCCGGTGATGGAAGAGCCGGCAGTGTTGCTCAAAGAAATCGTTACGAAGCCATTCGTCAAGCTCCTTCGCTTCAGAACCCGTTGCTGCGATAAGTTCCTGCTCTTTAATTGGCGACCAGTCATCCCCATATGCGGCGGCGAGTAACGCCCGCAGGCGTTCGGCAGCCGGGTCTTCTCCGCGAACGGAAGGGATGCACACTATGCCGTCACTATCGGCATAATCTTCCAGCTCCCTGCAACGGTGTACCAACTTGCGTGCTTCCGCAGACAACCGCATCGAATCATCCAGTTCCGCCGGCCAGCGGTAGCCCAGAAGGCGGGCCATTGCCACTTGAAGGGGGCTGGTAGAAACTGCCGGATGGCCGTGGAAGATCCACTGTGTCGGGTCCTCCGAATAAGGTTCGGGAAGACCATTGGGATACTTTTCGGCGGCTACTTTCTGCCAGTATTCCAGGTCGAAGGGGACTTTAACCAATGTCGCGTTTGTTACGTTCAGTTTGTGGTCAATCTTGCGTACAGCTTCGTTATATTCCGGCGAAGAACAGAAGCACCAGATGGCGGGGAGATGGGCGGGATCCTTTGGAATAATTGGTGCGCTATTTGTATCCCACGCCTCACCCGTGTATAGGGTTACTGGAAGCTGCCGCATTTGTGATACATGAACTCCTTGTTTTCCCCACACATGGGTACCTCTAACAAACGATCCTGGGTGATTGACCAGAGCACCTTCGCCATTTTCCCAAAGTAAAATATGTTCTCGTCCGCCATAGAGCTTCGTTTGTTCTACAGTACTCAGTTGAAAGATCCATTCATCCCCAATCTTTGACAACTCCCAAAAAGTCCTACCAAATCTTGGATAGTCACCGCTCCCTAGTCCCCAGTAACTGTCAGCGTACTTTTCTAGTAATTCCGTTTCTCTTTCTACGCCCCATGCGACTCGTGAATCCGGATTCTTCAACTGCTCCGCCTGTACCACGGCTTTGAACCCGGCATTTCGAAGTAGTTCAGCTTTTTCCCGCACCGCTCGGGGGGCGGTGGCGTCGAGGCCGGCGAAGGCGTGACCCTCACGTGGAGTAGAAGCGGAAATGACTAGTAAAGCAACATTGACCACCTCACCTGATATAGCTTCGAATGCACCCGGACCAAGTTTAGCAACGATATCCCATTTTCTCGTTTTCAGCATCCGGGTTCGAAACTTCTTGTAGGTGGTCAAGAATAGCCAGTTTTGCGGCATGACCAGGGCCGTTGTCCCGGCAGGTGAATTGAGGTGAAGCAGGCGGTCCAAAAACACAGTGGCAATATCGTTCTTAGCCTCGTCGTAAAACTGCGCGCAAAACTCCTTAAGCTTGTTGACCTGTTTACCCCGGGCCAGGTACGGTACATTGGTTATTATCAAGTGATAGCGCCCGCCAAGAATCTGGACCGCATCAGCGATACCGCAGGCGGCAACGCCTAACTCGTGTTGCTCGTAGTCGTCTCGCTCCGCGGACAATACTTTTTCCAGCAAAGGGCGAAGTTCATCAAACCCGGCTTCAACTAGGTTGCTTTTAACAACGTAGCCGGGATCGATAAGGCTTCCTAAAATGGGCGCATCCCGGAAAAGGTCATAAAGCCGGGCCATACCGTTACGGAGGCGCTCGTCATCTCCCACTAGGGCAAGCCAGTTTTCCTTTTTCGTATTTGGGGCAATGCCGGAACAGGCTATTCGCAACTGGGGCAAGGGACGGTATCCGCCGGCGCCGGGATAGGTCCACGCCGCCAGCGCCAGGGCAAAGGCGGCGATCTGTGTACAGCGCTCATCGATCTCAAGGCCGTGGAGATTGTCTCTAAGGACGGCGTCACATGCCTCCCGGGCCGAAAGGCCTTCCTCGGCCATACGAAGCGGGACTAAATGATAAAGAGCCGCCACAAGGAAATGGCCCGAACCGCAGCATGGGTCCAGGATTTTGAGCTCGGCTGCCCGTTTCGGCCAGCCCTCGAACGTGCCAGCGGCAGGACGCCACGGCCCCTCCCCATTGCCGGTTCGGACGAAACGAAGGTAATCCCAGGTTACACCGGGTAATGAAACCGCCTTACGAAGCTCTTCCTCACTTTCTGCCTGCCCGGCCAGCTGCGGATTCTCCGCCAGTACCCTGCCCGCGTACCAGGCGCCAATGGTATTGTGAATAATGAAGTTGACCATATAAGGCTCTGTAAAGAGCTGGGTGACAGCCGGCAGTTCATCGGCGCCAATTTTATTGCCCGACTCATTCACCTGTTTCTTCCGCTTGCTCTGCCAGAATTGGTAGACCCATCCGAGGGCGTCGCTGGCTTTAAAGATATCTGGCTCCAGGTCGTCGAGCAACTGCTCCAGCTTCAATTGATATTCGTACGGAAAAGTAACTTGCAGCACCGGGTCATCCAGGCGAAAGATCTGCGGCAGCATCTGCTGGGCAAAACGGCTGGCCAGGGTCCAAAGATCGGTACCTTCCTCCTTGGCCAGCTCCTCACACTCTTCCAGACTAACGGTCACCCCCATCTCCGGCTCGATGAGGAGGTCATTTTCCGCCAGGAAACGGGCAAAGAGCATCCGATGCCAGTGCTCGTAAGCACACTCCTGAATCAGATGCGTGATTTCCAGTTTTCCGCTTTTGTCCTGCTTATCCCCTAGTTGCCGTGCCCGGGCACGAAGGTGGTTGCGAAGCCGACGCTGTTCTGGACTCATATGGCTGTAAGGCTCGTGATGGTGCACGGCCAGGGCCTCCAGGGCAGCCTTGGCTCCGGCTTCGGCAACATCCCGGGCTTCGACGACTGTACGTTCAAGTTTATTTCGCTGTTCTACTGATAGTACCGGCATCCATTTCCTCCTCCTACGAGATCACGATGGGGCCGTTCTTAATCCTTTCTAGAAGTTCTCTCTCAATTTTAGCCACCCAGGCTTTAACATCATTTTCTGTCCTCAGAATGCTGCTGGTCAGTTTTACCTTTTGCGTTTTTGGCTCAAGCAGCTTTGCAGCTGCCATGGCAGCATTGCTAAACTGCTGAGGAAGGGCATCTGTCCTGGTTTTCCAGCTAGACAGAGGGGTTTCCTGGAGGCTTCGAAGCAAGGACTCGTCATCTTCTATGGAAAGCCGGGGAAGGCTGGCAATACCTTCAGCCTCAAGAATCTTTTGCTTTTGTTCTGGAGGTAGTTTCTGCCAGTTCTCATTTACCTCAAGGGCCGCTCTCTCCCGGTTATATACCGTCTCAAAGTTGGCGTAAGCCTGCCTAACAGCGGTACGGAGCACTTTGACGACTGCTCTGTGAATATCCGGAACCGGATCGGGCTCTTCTAACAATCGACGTTCATCGCGCACAGCATTGGCCTGTTTTTGCAGTTCTTCCGCTTCAGGAAGGCCACGGGCGTGTCTCAACAGGATCTGAAGTCTATCCCACGCAGGTTTGCGCTTTGCCGCCAGCTCCGCCAATGCTGACCAGTCCTGCAGTTGCTGGGACAAGGTGTCAAACTGTTCCAGTATCGCTGCAAGTTGTTCGTTACCAGCGAGCCCCCGCATTGTTTCCAAATGGGTCTTAGGTGGACGCTCAGGCATTGGTGGATCGCCGCCGGCACGATCGGCCAGGTCCATAAGCTTGGCAAGAAATTGCCCGGCTACAGAAGATTCCTCCCCCGCCTTGCAGCTAAGACCTGCTGTTTGAAAAAGCTTGCGTAGCTTCATGCGGCTGCGGACATCTATGGTTACCGTTTCTACTCGGAAGTCGGTAGCCGAAATCTTAGCTTGATCCAATTGACCACGGTCAAGCTGGACTCCTTTATATATAGCGCGAAGATGTCCAGTGGTAAAAAGCGTAATCAAAGCAGCGTCAATAGCATCACGCGGCCAGCCATAAGGTGCTTTTTCAAAGGTTTCGCGAATTTCCTTACCTGTCTTGCCGGATCCGATTTCAGAAAGAATAGCTGAACAGACAGGGTGTTTTTCGGGTGCATCATTCCAGCCTACAGCCTGGAAGGCGGCTTCGTCACCGTTCTTTGCCCGATTGATAACAGTCGGCCACCGATCATCATCGGCATCCCGGAAGTTCGGAAAGAAGCGGTCCAAGGACGCTTCGGCGGCTGCCTGTACTTTTTCTTTTATGGACAGTTCAAAACGTTCCTGTCCCCCGCCTTGAAACACCCTAGCCGCATTAATTACATCCTGGATAATGCTATCCCGGGTAGCCTCTGCCGTTTTCATACGAGTGGACATAGCATCGCGAGCTTCCCGTCCCTCTGGAGTTGTAGGAGTACCCTTAAATTCGATGGTCGCTTTAGCCGCCTCATAATCAATAATCGCTTTTTTTAGGTCTTCGGCACTTGTTTTCGGAATATAGACGAAAATAGTCGGGCTGTCATTACCGGCCGCCCGGGCATCGGCCACAACAGTACTTTCGTTTTCTCCCCAGCCGTCACGGACCCAAACCGGGATTTCGTGTCCTTTGGTTTCGGGTGGCTCGCTGCCAAAATGAATCATTAGCTTACGTGGTTCATTGCATTTTCCCTGGCGCAGTTTAATATTGCTGAGGACATCCATACAAGCTGCGTTTAACAGAGCCGAACGTTTACTGGACAAAGCCGTAAGATCATTATTTAGCCGTGTTTGCCTGTTACGGAATTCACGGTCCCATTCGCTGCTTTCCCGGGTCTGAAGACTGTATTCCTCGTCCAGCTTGATAAGCTTTCCTTCCTCAACCAGTTTCTCAAGAATCCGTGGAATCTCTCTGCGCAGGGCAGGGCCATCACTGGCCAGGTCGCTTACCAGAAGATCTGCTAACATATCCGCGGTAGCACGGACACCAATATCAGCAACGGCTTCACGAGGGAGTTTGCGAATGAGGAATATAAGTGCGCAAATACGCTTGGCTAACAAACCTTCCGGAGTTCCATCGTCCAGATTACGAATGGTTTCGTCAATTTCCCGTAAAAGAACCCCAGTGCGAAGCAAGTCCGGCTGGAGTTGGTCAAATATGAAATCAGCCGGCACGACCGTACCCAGAGGTTTTTCGGCAATCTCCCGGACAGCATCGTGAACAATACGGAGTTGAGTACGAAGTTGGCTACTGGTTCCTGGAACGTCAACGGCACGAAGGACATGCTCCCAAAATCTGCGGCGGACGGGTAAAAGGGGATAGTCTTCGACGATAATGCTCCGGTCTTCACTTCGGGGAGCAATTCGAGTACCGACAAGATGTCGGTCAATTTCACCAGCGTAAGCATTTAATATTTCTTCGATGGCCTTACGCTTATCTGCTTTTTTGGCCAGCACTACCCGGCGAGTTACAGTTTCAACATCCGTATCAGAGAGTTCCACAGGTATTGTAAAACGATCCTTCAATCGCTGAAGAAGCGGAAGATTACCGCTCAGCGCAGTCTGACCAGCCCCTATAAGCAGTATTCGGCTATCAAGCTGCTTGCAAAGAGCTTCGGCTACTTCTTGCACATCATAAGAACGAGCCGTACTGTCACCTATAAAGAGCTGGACTTCGTCGAGTACGATCGCCGTGCAGGGAAGTTGACCGTTTACAGAAAGGACATCACGAATGATCTGGATGAATTCGGATGTCGAAATATCGTCTACATCAGGAAACTGGGCACGAATAGTGGCTCGCACCTGCTTGAGATCGGAGGCAAAATCAGGGTCAGCCTCCAACAGTGCTTTGGCTATTACCGGACTGGCATATAAATGACGAAGTTCTTGCCGAAAGTCCTTGCCTGAATCTTCCACAACCTTTTTAACCTGACTGTAGATGCCATTTTTTTGAAGCCAAAGGCAAAATTGGGCTTGGGGAAGAGACTCGGGCAGGCCTTTCGAGCGAAAGATAATACTGAGAACAGCTAGACGAAGACTTTTCCCTCCACCGGACGGCAGCGTCCCCCCCGCAGCATGAAGCCCACCACATCTTTTCCCTAACGTATCCAATTCTTTAAGCAAATCTTTTACTTCCACCGGTAACCTGGCCAGCTCACGGGCAGTCGCTCCATCAGACTCAAATTTGGTGTTAACCCATAAGTGGCGGAGCATCTTCAGAAGATGTGATTTACCGCTACCAAAAAAACCGCTTACCCAAACGGCTGGCTGGCTTGTCGAATCCGCATTGCTCAGGTAAGACTCAAGAATGCGTATAAGTCCGTCTTTATACTGCCCCTCGCAAACAAAATGCTCCAGTTCATAGCGAAGGGTTTCAATCTCTTTAGAAGTGGCCGCTTCAGTAACTGTAGCTACGCCGTCATTAAGCAATTTTGAAACAATAGGGTCACGTTGAAAAATCTCCCGGTTCTTCATCAATCGCTCACCCCATTATGTAAAGTGATGGGAATGGCCAGGTAATTCCAACCATCTCGTGCATCGAGAAGACGATAATTGTTATTTTCAAATTCGCCCGGAAAAAAGACTACCAATCGCCCACGAATATCTCTTACTACTTCTTTCAGAACCGCCGATACTTTAGTGAATCCGTACAGGCTGGCAACGCCATAAACAGCAACCACAGTGTCAGAGTCAACATCTTCACCAGTAAGTACTTTACGGAGTTCATTGGCTGCAAAATGTGGGAATTCACTCTCAAGGGGTATCGCCAGATTTTCGGGCTCTTCGAAATAAACTTCCTTGTATTCTAACCTGCTCATCCAGCGGGCGAAGGTTTGGGTAAAGTCAAAGGATTTCCATTTATGTCCAGATTCAATGGTCGCCATCTCGAACAATTCTAACCTAGCACGGAGTTTACGCTCATCGGCTTTAGGATAGACAACAAAAATTATCCTTTGCTCACCAGCCAGATTACGCTGCCATGGCGCAGCAATATGGTTACGATAGCGGTTTGCCAGCTCCTCAATTCTACTCACGGATCAACCTCCTTTCATCCTCAGTTAACATACGGTCAACTGAAACTTCGATCATACCGCCGGAATAGCTTATATCCAAGAAACCAAGGCGCTTCGCATCCATTGCCAAGGAAATAAGTTCCTCTGGGGGTGTATCAAGTACCTTTGTCCATAATGTTTTGAATAAACCATGACCTCGAACTCCAAGTAGGTAACCCAAAAGAAGAGCATATGCGGTGACGACAGGTGTAGGCTCAACTTTTTGGCGAATCTTATGAACACGGCCTTTTAAGTGTCCTGACTGGGTCCAGGAGGAGGAAGCGTTACGCACAACCTTATCAAGCGTGCTGTCATTTAGGCGGTTCCTAGTACTTTCGCGAAGGACATCTATCATCTGTTGCCGGGCCAGTTCTTCCCCTGGTTGCATCCGGAGAATGGGGAGGGATGTAACTCGTAGAAGGGGATCCCGGGCCATAGCAGTAAGTAAGGCAAGAAGTGGGCGACCTTTCTCATCTGCGTACCAGCAATAACGCAAAATCCTAAATATAGGCAGCGATGGATCGAGACCGTATAATTCCCTCATACGTTGACCGGAAAGTCTTCGGGTCGCAGCTGTCCGCTTGCCCAGGCAATTGTAGTCAACAATTGCCGTTACATAGTCATCACGCGTCGCATCTTCTGCACATTCATGAAGTAATAACGATAACTCTTCCAGCATAATGGTTCTGCTCGTGTGGGTTCCTTTATCACCAAAACGGAAGCCTATCTCCTCCCAAAGGGAGTAAGGTAATGAGTCTGCATCCTGTTTTATGTCGGCTAAAATTGGGTCATTCTTCATGTATTTTTGCACCGTCCTTTTTTGCCGGCAAGTTTGCCGGCAAAATTATTATACCTGATTTTGGTGGTATTGGCAAGTAAAAAAATGGAGTTTGGCGTCAAGAAAAAATCACGCCGCCTGAACCCAGGCGGTGTCAAACGATGTTAATCAATTAAATCCATTATTCTTTCAACAGCGACGCTCCAGCGTTCGCCAGTCCCCTTTTTCTCGACAACCACGTGCGTCTCGGGAAAAAGAGAGCATACTCCTACGACCTCAATAATTCCGCCGTCTCTATCGAGATAAGTTTTACCTACCAAATTTCTGTTATTGGGCAAGGGCTTTCCGGTTTTAATATCAATTTCCACCCAATTTACGAACTTGCGGTCAGTCATCAGCGTTCCTCCACAAGGTAAAATTCAGGACAAATTCTTTTACTTTCTGAGTATCATTTTTCGTCCCAAGAACTCGCGCCGCTCGTTGCGTGAGGCTAGTCACACGAGCGGCGCGAGTGCCGACGCCGCCTAGGGTAACTTATTAGTATTCCGATATTCAACGATATTTTCGTTTTGCCAGCGCCAGTTTTATGTTTTGATAGAATAAGTTGTCATAGCTTAGATTTACTCGATATTGCTTATAAAATAACGGTGAGGTAATTGATTTGCAAAGCGGCGTCTTAGAAGATATTTTCTATCAGGTGTTCTGGGAAATCCCGTTCATGGATAAGCACGCGCTTTCATGCGGTGTGACACAGCCCGATCCCTTGGCTCTCAAAGGCTGTTCGGCGCTTGTGTGACACAACAACTGTCTTTTGCAAAATTAGTGTGACACGTCTTTATCCTTTGCGCCGTAAGGGAACTCCGGCCTTTCTGTGACACACGGTTTTTTGATGGAAATTTTTCCTGATTAGGAGTGCCTTGAGCCTCTGCTTACGGTTTCTTCGATTATGCTCAGCTGTCTATCGATTTCAGTGAGCATTTCCTGGATGGTCTGCCAGCGAACCGGGTGCAGTCGAATTCCACCCAGCCGGGCCTCAAGGTTAACAAACCTCTCTTTAAGACCCTGGCACAGGCTTAATGCTTTTTGAATTGCCTCCATGATTTTTCACCTCGCCTTAAGTTAAATTATACCTGCCAATTGCTTACTTACAAGATCAGCCGAACGGGAAACATCGGCGCGTGTCAAGTAACGATGGTGCTTTGCACAGCTATTTCCGATGCAATCCGTTTCGCAAATCAGCCGGATCTCAGTCAAAATGAACGTCAGTTCTACGGTTTGATAGAATAAGTCGCTATAGCTTTTATTTAATCAATCTAGCTTAGAAAATAATAAGGAAATAAAAAATCTCCCTAAGGGGAACCCATAGAAAATAATTTCTATGGTGTGTTACCTCTTTCAATTTTTGTCTCTTTAATACGGGCAAATGATACCTAAAATTTTTTGTACGCTACTCCAATAGGCTGAAATTATTTCTATACCGGTCAAACTTCGGGCGGGGCGCCACCGTGCCGTCTGCCCTTACGTTGCAAAAGTTGATAGTGTACCGTCCCGCGTTTCGCCCGGTCTTATTCCGGCGGGCAAGCCCGACAAGCTCTTCCGAAGGAACCACCCAATAAGTGTTGGCTTGCTCGGAGTAGAAAATGAAAAAGTAGTTGGGCCGGGGGTTGACAATATCCATGGCGGCAAAACGTCCGGCATTTCGGGGATTGCAATCTTTCGACCGCGCTTTGATCTGGACGTCCAGATACCGTAGCTCGCCTTCCTTTTCCTGCCGTATGATGCAGTCGATACCCTGGTCGTCCACAAGCGTCTGGTAGACGTCAAAGCCTCGCCGGAGCAATTCGGCTATGACAACGTATTCCTGCCGTTTGCCGAATGAGGCGGTGCTGCGAAAAGGGCGGCCTTCATGTCCAGTATTTCTCACGGATTTTCACCCCTTCCAAGGACAGCTCTCATAAGCTCCTTGACTTTCCCCGCGGGGGATTCGAAGAGGCGCCGCAATTCGGAATTAATTCCAGTATAAGGTCTTCTCCAGGGCAATAAGCCCTTCCATGCCCTCAATTGGCCTGCCAACCACAGGTACCGGTCGAGTTCCCGAGTGGTCACGGGAAAATCCAGGGAATCCTTCAACGCTGAAAAGCCCGCCCCAAACTGCTCATACGAAAGCCCTTCCCCGCCCTTCCCATTCAAATGGTATGTGAGCATCTTAACCGCATACGAGTCGTAAATCGGGAATCGATCCGGATCAATAAAAAAGTGAGCGAATTTGGACGCAAAACTCCGGAACGTCCATGTTATGTGCTTTGCTCCCCTGACAAACTTCACCTTTGCCAGCTCCTCTACGATGGCGGGAGTAGCCGGTACCGTGGTATTTCCCAAGACGCTGCATAAGTGTTCGGCCACCTCTGCTACGGCGTAAACCTGGGTTCCGTAGAGGGCGTTGACGGCTGCCGCTTTGAGCAGGATCGATTTGAAATCGAAGTCCGGAAAAGACCGGGCAAGGGAATCCAGCGCCTCATCCGTCGCCTGCCATCCCTTGCAATTTTGGTACAACTGCAGGGCAGCTTCCATCTGCCGGCGCTGGAGAGGAACGGCCGGTTTTTTAGTCATCACTCACTTCATCTCCTCCTGATACGATCTTAGTTTTTGGGCAATAAAAAAAGCCCCTTACCTAAAGGGGGTTTTTCATGACCAAAGCCGAGCGGCAAAAAAATGGGAAGTCATGATCGCCGAATATCGATCCGACGGCCAAGCATAGCCTTTGTCACCCGCAAAAACTCCCTTTCGACGCCTACGTTTAAGGGTTATTTTTCATCCAGGTCCGAATGGCGGCAAGTACTTCTTTTAAATCAGTCTCAGACGAGGCCAGTACTTTTTTTTCGTTATAAACATGCTTGTGATGTGGGTAGGTCTCTATTTCTGGCCAATGCGGCGCATTGTCCCATCGAACTAGTAGTTTATCATTCTTGTCCTGCCAGTGATAGGCGTATTTACGTTTTTGGGCATCAAAAATGTAGTCCCGTACATGCAGTTTACTACCGTCATTAAAGGTAATTTCCAGTTGCAGAGCGCTGTCATTGCCCTCAACTTCAAAACGTAGAACTTCCAGGTGGGCAATGATATCCGAAAAAGATTTCAATATATTACCGATATGCATTTTTTAGAACCTCTAATCGCTTTTGCCACAAAGCGAGGGCATTTTCTGCAAACTCCCAGTCCATTAAGTCGTTTTCTTCTTCAAAGACTTCTGCTCCAACAATACTATTTACCTTGCGTTGAAATTCCTGGAACGTCAGGCCATATTTCTTCCTGAATTTTGCACATTCGCGTTCATATCTACTAATCTTTGCAAGGGCGACCATTAAAGAAATCTCACGTGTGGCCTCCTTCTCAGAAGCAAAACCGCCTTCGGCCAGAGTGCGGGCAATCACCTGATTAAGCTCAAAATTAAAACTTTCCATCCGGACTTCACCACCCTTTCACGGCCCATTGGAAATCGTTCTTGGTCGATATTTCACTTTAATTATATCACGTTTAATTTTTGGGCAACAGCAGCTTATGTGTAACCTTCGGTCGGCGTGGGCATGATGATAGGGCACTTTGTGCTCTCTGGCGATCTTTTCGATCTCGTCAGAGGTCAGACGCCTGCCAGAAGCTTCCGCTACCTTCTTAAAAGCCGCTTTTAAGTTCGCGGCCTGGAAAAGTTCACTCTTGCTTGTCTTGCGGTGTTGTGAACCTACTCTTTCCCTTCGACCAAAGCGCGAAGCCTTTAATGGTAATTATTTCTCCCCGGGTCGTCCATAGAGACCCCCAGCATAAACTGAATTAATGAAAAAAGTGCAGTTATTTGCTTGATAATTGGAATCTGCTTCGAGGTACCGGTAGGCTTAGAGGTGGAAGGGTTTTTGCCCTTTTCGGATTGCAATCTTTCGGCCGCGCTTTAACTTTTTTAACCCCCTACGCCGCTCGAAAAGTGCTGGGATAGAATATTTCTAAAAAGTCAAGCTTTCAAGTGAAATATACTTAAAAGTTCCGTTTTCTTTTGTTTCAAATGAAAGTTTTACACCAACTTGATACTCTTTTCTTAATAGGATAACGAGGAAAGGAGCGTGAACATCGTGCTTGAACTTAAAAAGCAAAAAAGCATTATGGCAGAAAATTTACCGTTAGTATTAACCGTTCAAGAAGTTGCCCGTTACTTGCGAATAGGAAAAAGTCTCGCCTACGAACTAACTAAACGCAAGGACTTTCCCGCGCTTCGGATAGGTCGCACTGTTCGAGTGCATAGAGACGCTTTCTTGCTCTGGCTGGAGGAAAACCTCAAAAAGTAGAAAAAATAGAAGGCATTCTCCCCGATCAACAAGAAATATATATTGTTTTGGCCGGGGAGCCCCGGGAAGGGGAGTAAGTGTAAACAAGAAAATGGGAGGGAGTATAGAAAAAAGAGGAAAAAATACCTGGCGAATCAGGTATGAACTGCCGCGAGACCCCAAGACCGGCAAGCGGCGTCAGGGGTCCAGAACCGTTCATGGAACGAAAAAAGACGCTGAAAAAGTTCTTAGAGACATACTTACTCAAATTGACCAGGGAACGCACATTGAGCCTTCTGATTTGCCTTTAGAGAAATTTCTCAATCAGTGGCTCCAAATGCACCGCGCCAACATTCGAGATAAAACTTTCTATCGTTATGAAGGCATAATCAGAAATCACATCAATCCAACGCTGGGGAAAATACCTCTCAGTAAACTAACACCATATCATATTCAGTGTCTATACACTGAAAAACTAGCGGAAAACAGGTCAGACGGGGAAAAAGGCGGTTTAAGCAAGGCCTCAGTGCGCTATATTCACAGCGTTCTCCATAAGGCTCTGGAAACTGCTGTAAACCTGGACATGATTCCACGAAATCCAGCGGATAAAGTTCAGCCACCTTCACCGGAAGACACAGAAATTACCCCGCTGACGGAAGAGCAAGTAGCACGTTTCTTAGACGCAGCCAAAGGAAACCGTTTTGAGGCGCTGTTCATCACGGTCCTGGGAACCGGCTTGAGAAGAGGAGAAGTGTTGGGCTTACGGTGGGAGGATATTGACCTTCAGAACGGACTTTTGACAGTTCAACGAACTCTTGAAGCGGCAAAAGGAAAGCTCAAATTCGTTCCGCCGAAGACTAAAACCTCCAAACGAACAATTTCATTGCCGTCATCCGTCGTTGAAGCACTAAAAAAACACCGCATACAGCAAATGCAGCATAAACTTCGCCTGGGGCCGATGTATCAGGACCAGGGGCTGGTATTCCCCAGCGAAACGGGTACACCTTTAAACCCCGACAACCTGGACCGCTATTTCAAGCCGATACTAAAAAAAGCAGGGCTGCCGGACATCCGCTTTCATGACTTGAGGCACACCCACGCAACCCTGCTTATAAAGCGCGGTGAAGACATAAAGATGGTGAGCCAGCGTTTGGGCCACAGCGACGTGGCCTTCACCATCAGGGTTTACCACCACGTAATGCCCAATGTCGAACGCGAGGCCATGCTCCGCTTCGACGAAGTGCTCCAAGGAAGCGGGCAAAAAAAATAGGGTTCCTCGCTATTTTGTATGGGCGAACATTAGTTCTATTACCTTTTAAATGCGGCTGTTTATCGGAGCGTAGCGGAGACCTTTGACATGGAGAATGCCTGTGTTAGCCTGGCTGGCAAAGGGCCGCAGGCGTAGCCGTAGCTGGCCCTTGGCCGTTTAGAAACACAGGCGCGAGGCTCCATGTCAAAGGCAGCCGCATAGTTGATTAAGTCTTACCCACACTAAATAGCGAAGAACCAAAAATAGGACAGGATATTATCCCTGTCCGCACCTTTGCGGCTCGTGACCAAACGGTGACCAAAACCCATTTTTCCCCAATTAAGTCACCGCTCCGCGTCTCGAAAGCCGCACCATTATTAGCTTTTTTGGAGCTGATGGTGGGATTCGAACCCACGACCTGCGCATTACGAGTGCGCTGCTCTACCCCTGAGCCACATCAGCATTTATCACAGGTGTTATTATAACACCGCCCGGCCGGGGAATCAATACTGCATCCCCTATACACATGCTTTCCGGCCGGATACCAGTACAGGCGGTTCTGTCTCAGACAATCACCCTTACCAAATTAGCGAGTACTTCCCGCAATACCAGCGGGGGGCGAAACATGGCTGTCCTGTGGACCCCGGCGCCCGAGGCTTCTATACCCAGCCGCCGGGCCTCGGTGATTGCCCGCAGCAGGTGGTAATCATGGGTGACAATAATAGCCTTCTTCCACCCATACCTGAGCATGATTTTCCCGGCTTCAGCGAGGTTTTCTCTTGTGTTGCGCGATCTTATTTCTTCATGAATGGCATCAGGTGGTATACCGCGGGTAACAAGCGCCAGGCGGGCGGCGGTACCTTCAGGGGTCGGATTCAAAGTACCGGTACCGCCCGTCGTTATTATCGCCGGCGCATACCCCCTGCGATAGAGATCTTCGGCCAGGGAAATCCGTTCCAGCAAAGCCGGGCTGGGACCATTCTGCCAAACGGCAGCACCCAGCACAATGATCACATCAGCGTTACTTGGCTCTAAGTTTCGCCCATACCACTCGATGTAACCGTACATAAAACTTGTAGTTATAACAACGACCAGAACCGCAGCAATGATTACTTTTTTAAGCATTGGCGGGCCTACTTCTATGAATAAGGGCTGTGGCTATAGCCCGGCAGCCTCCCGCAGGGCTTCCACCTTGTCCAGGCGCTCCCATGGCAAGTCCAGGTCGGGCCGGCCGAAGTGACCGTAAACCGATACCGGCTTATAGATGGGCCGGCGTAAGTCCAGGTCGCGGATAATGGCCCCCGGTCGCAGGTCGAAGTAAGACCGGATTAATTCGACCAGTTGCCCATCACTGATCTTCCCGGTGCCATAGGTTTCTACGCTAATGGATACCGGCCGGGCCACGCCGATGGCATAAGCCACCTGGACCTCGCAGCGTTCGGCCAGACCGGCTGCCACCACGTTTTTGGCCACATAGCGGGCCGCATAGGCAGCCGAGCGGTCCACCTTGGTGGGATCCTTGCCGGAAAGGGCCCCGCCGCCGTGACGGGCCATGCCGCCGTAGGTATCTACTATAATCTTGCGGCCGGTGAGTCCCGTATCGCCCTGGGGACCGCCGATGACAAAGCGTCCCGTGGGATTAATAAAGTAACGCGTCCGGTTGTCCAGCATTTCCGCCGGTATCACCGGTTTGATAACGGTTTCCAGGACATCGTCCCTCAAGGTGGCCATGTCGATATCGGGGTGGTGCTGGGTGGATATAACAACTGTATCCACCCTTACCGGCCGGCCGTATTCATATTCTACCGTCACCTGGGATTTACCGTCCGGCCGCAGGTAAGGCAGGAGCCTCTCTTTACGCACCTCGGCCAGCCGGCGTGTTAGCTTATGGGCCAGGGCGATGGGCATGGGCATATACTCCGGCGTCTCCCGGGTAGCATAGCCGAACATCATCCCCTGGTCACCGGCACCGAGGGTTTCCAGCTCATCCCTGGCTACCCCCGCCTTTTTCTCCCAGGCTTCATTGACGCCCATGGCAATATCAGGTGACTGCTCGTCGATGGAGGTGAGTACGGCACAGGTGTCGCAGTCAAAACCAAATTTCGCCCTGGTATAACCTATCTCGCGAATGGTTTCCCGGGCTACCCGTGGTATATCCACATAACAGTCGGTGGTTATCTGCCCGGCCACCAGGACCAGGCCGGTACTCACCAGGCACTCACAGGCCACCCTGGCCAGGGGGTCCTTCTCATAAATGGCATCCAGGACGGCGTCGGCAATACGGTCGGCTATTTTGTCGGGATGCCCTTCTGTTACCGATTCGGAAGTAAATAACTTGCGTGTCATTACTCTATTCCTCCCTTTCCGGCCTTGTTCCCTTTTTTGGAAAGCCCGGCAGGTTTTTAACGGCATCCAGGATGCGGTGGGCTACTTCCGGCTTGGAAAGCCGTGGCAATTCTTCTTTGCTCCCGTCAGGATAAAGCAAAGTGACAATATTGGTATCGCTGCCAAACCCCGCCCCGGGCCGGGTAACGTCATTGGCTACCATTAAATCTAAATGCTTGTTCTGGAGCTTTTGCCTGGCGTTTGCCAGCAAGTCCTGGGTTTCCGCAGCAAAACCGACTAATATTTGTCTTTTTTTCCTCCTGCCCAGGTAAGCCAGGATGTCCACCGTCGGCTCGAGCTCAAGGTTTAATCCCTGTTTAGCATCTTTTTTAATCTTATTTGCTGCTTGAGCAACAGGCCGGAAATCGGCAACTGCCGCGGCCTTGAGGACTATATCGCTTCCTTCAAAACGCCCTTCTACAGCGGCCAGCATTTCCGCAGCCGTCTGCACCCGTATTACCTCTACCTCAGGTGGTGGGGGCAGCGGGCTGGCAGTAACCAGCGTCACCCTGGCACCCCGCTCCCAGGCGGCCCGGGCCAGGGCATAACCCATTTTCCCGGAGCTGTAATTCCCTATGTACCTTACCGGGTCCAGGGGTTCCCTGGTACCGCCGGCAGTAACCAGTACCGCCACATCCCTGTAATCACCTGGTGCCAGGGCTCGACGGCAGGCAGCAACAATGCGTTCTAAACCGGCAAGGCGTCCTTTGCCTGTAGTTCCGCAGGCCAGGAAGCCTTCCTCGGGCTCAACAATGCCCCAACCGCGTCGTTCTAAAGTTGCCAGGTTTTCCTGTACGGCGGCTTTGGCATACATATTGACGTTCATGGCCGGTGCTACCAGGGTAGGACAGGTGACGGCCAGGGCCGTTGTAGTCAGGAGATCATCCGCCAGCCCTGCGGCCAGCTTGGCCAATATGTTAGCAGTCGCCGGGGCTACAAGAAAAAGATCCGCTCTATCGGCCAGATCGATGTGGGTCAGGGGGTCTTCTCCCCCGGGCTTAAAAATTTCCGTCAGGGCCGGCTGCCCTGTCAGGACGCTGAAGGTCAGGGGACTGATAAATTCCCTCGCCCCCGCCGTCATGATCACCTGCACGGTAGCCCCTTCCTGAACCAAAAGCCGGCAGAGCTCGGCCGCCTTGTAAGCGGCAATGCCGCCGCAGACTCCCAGAAGGACGGTTTTTCCCTCTAAAAACTTCACGCCTTCTTTTTGCCCCATTCGTATTTAATTTTACCCTCGGCAATTTCCAAGAGAGCCACCGTTACCGGCTTGGTTCCCTTGGGGTATATTTCGGCAAACTGCCCTTCTGAAAGCGACCGCGCTCTCTTGGCGGCCAGGACCGCCAGGGCGTATTTGCTGCCGATCCGCTTTTCCAGTTCATCCAGGGATGGCTGTTTCAATATTCCTTCCTCCTGAAAAGATAAAAACACCTACCGTAATTATCTTGTTTATAGATCGCAGTTTTAATTAAATACAGGTTTACTCTTCTTCAGGGGTACTGATGGGTTCCCGGGTGGAAAGGCGGTGGGCCACCGTTTCCGGCTGTACTGCCGAAAGGATGATATGCCCGCTGTCGGTAATGATCACCGCCCTGGTCCTGCGGCCGTAAGTGGCATCGATTAACATGCCGCGGTCGCGGGCTTCCTGGATAATTCGCTTAATGGGCGCCGATTCGGGGCTGACAATGGCTACTATGCGCCGGGCGGAAACAATATTACCAAAGCCGATATTAATTAACTTGATGTCCATACTCCCCCTCCTTTGCCTACTCCACGTTCTGGACTTGTTCGCGCATTTTCTCCAGTTCGCCCTTAACTGCTACTACCAGGTTACTTATGGCCAGGTCACCGGCCTTGGAACCGATAGTGTTTATTTCCCGCCACATTTCCTGCAGGATAAAATCCAGCCGCCTGCCGGCCGGCTCCGTGCCGTTCATGGCCGTGGCCATTTGCTCCAGGTGGCTTATAAGGCGGACGATTTCTTCGGTAATGTCCGCCCTTTCGGCCAGGAGGGCTACTTCCATCTCCAGGCGCCCCGGATCAAGGACCATACCGCCGCTCAGCTCGGTAACCCGCTCTTTAAGCCGCCGGGCATACTCCCGGGGTACTTCCGGTGCCCGTTCCCTGATGGCTTCAACCTGCCGGCGTATGTACGCCACCCGTTCTTCAAGGTCGGCCCGGAGGCGTTGCCCTTCGGCCCGCCGCATGGCCAGCAAATCCGCCAGGGCTGTTTCTAAAGCGCCGGAAACAACCGGCCATAAACTGGCCTCGTCCCATTCCGGGTCGGCAACTTTAACGACCTCCGGCACGGCCAACAGCTTCTCGGCGGTAATACCCGCCGGTATAGCCAGATTCTGAGCCAATTCCTTCAAGGCATTATAATACGCCATCGCCAGGCCCATGTCAACGGTTAGCGGCCGTTTCTCTCCATTTTCTTCATTGATGCTCACCAATACTTCGACACGGCCCCTGCTCAGGTTATTTTTAATAACCTGGCGTATTTTTTCTTCCAGGGCCATGTAAAGGCGGGGCAACCGGATTACCACATCAAGGAAACGCTGGTTTACGGCGCGGATCTCTACGGTGACCGTCCTGCCGGCACCCCTGGCTTCCCCCCGCCCGTAACCGGTCATACTGTTAAGCATGTCCCGCTCCTTCTAAAACTCCACTTTACCCAGAGCCCGCCGCAGGCGTTCAATTGCTTCCTGCATGCGCTCTTTGCTGATAGTTAAAGCGATGCGGAAATAACCCTCGCCATAGCTGCCGTAGCCGTTGCCCGGGGTAATTATCACACCGGCCTTTTCCAGGACCGTCTCGGCAAACCCGGCCGAAGTATAGCCCCTGGGCACCGGCGCCCAGACATAGAAAGTAGCTTTGGGTTTCTCAAGCTGCCAGCCCAGGGAGTTAAGGCCGTCAACAATAATGTCCCGCCGCTCCTGGTAAATACGCCGTACCTCGGCAAGGCCTTCCTGGGGCCCCGTCAGGGCGGCAATGCCGGCATACTGGACGGCCTGGAAGGCGCCGGAGTCGATGTTGGACTTGAGGCGGCCCAGGGCTTCGATGACGTCGGCGCGGCCGCAGGCCCATCCCAGGCGCCAGCCGGTCATATTGTAGGGTTTGGAAACGGAGTTGAATTCAATGCCGACCTCTTTGGCGCCGGGGGTTTGCAGGAAGGAAGGGGCGCGGTAGCCGTCGTAGGTAATCTCGCTGTAAGCGGCATCGTGGCAAACAATGAGGTCATAGTTTTTGGCAAACTCGACAACTTCCCGGAAGAATTTTAAGTCGGTCACGGCACCGGTAGGGTTATTGGGGTAGTTAATAAACATCAGCTTGGCCCGGCGGGCGACGTCGCTGGGAATCTCCTGCAGATCAGGCAAAAAGCCATTGGCTGCCGTGAGGGGCATAAAGTAGGATTCCCCGCCCGCCAGCAGGGTGCCAATGTGATAGACAGGATAGCCGGGATCGGGCACCAGGTTGATGTCGCCGGGGTCAACGTAGCAGAAGGATATGTGGGCGATACCCTCTTTGGACCCGATGAGGGTTACTACTTCCCGGCGGGGATCAAGGTCCACATCGTAAAGCCGGCGATACCAATCGGCCACGGCCCGGCGGAAAGACAGCATGCCTTCTGATGTGGGATAACGATGGTTTTCGGGGTTGTGGGCCTGTTCGACCAGCTTTTCTATGACATGGCCCGGGGTGGGCATATCGGGATCGCCGATACCAAGGCTGATGATATCGACTCCCCGTTCCCGGGCCTCTTCGATTTTCTTCTCAATGCGGGCAAATAAGTAAGGTGGTAACTCGCGGATACGCCTGGCTTCCTGCATATTTATCCTCCTTACCATAATGGCATCATTTTGGGCGCTCCCGCCCTTTTAACTGTAGCCTGAATAAATGCTATTTCTGCGCCACCTTCAGGGGCGGTTTAATCGCCGGAAAGGGGGAAATCTCCCCGGAAGACTTCTACTGCCGGCCCGGTCATATAAACATGGTTATTCTCCTGCGACCACTCGATCTGCAGATCGCCGGCAGCCAGGTGAACCGTCACTTCCCGGTTGCTGCGTCCGGTCAATACCCCGGCGACGGCGGCGGCACAGGCACCTGTACCGCAGGCCAGGGTTTCCCCGGCTCCCCGTTCCCAGACGCGCATTTTCAACTCGCCCCGGTTCATTACTTCGATAAACTCGACGTTAGTGCGCCGGGGAAAGAGGGGGTGGTTTTCGACTGCCGGGCCTACCTCCGTCACGGGAGCCCCGGCCACATTTGCTACAAAGAAAACGCAGTGGGGATTTCCCATGGACACGCAGGTTCCCCGCCAGGTGATACCATCCACCGGCACCGGCTCGTCCACCACCGGGGAACCTTCCCCGGCCATGGGAATTAGTTCTCGCTCCAGGCGGGGCTCGCCCATATCTACCCGGACGCCGGCTACCTTGCCGTCCTTGAGAATAAGCCGGGGTTTGATAATCCCGGCCAGGGTTTCTACCCTGATTTCCGGTTCCCGCACCAGGCCGGCTTCATAAGCATAGCGGGCAAAACAGCGGATACCGTTGCCGCACATCTCCGGCTCACTGCCGTCGGGATTAAAAATCCGCATCCTTATATCCGCCACTTCTGATGTCAGTACGAGGATAAGTCCATCGGCGCCGATACCGAAACGGCGGTTGCAGGCCTGGCGGGCAAGACCGGCTAAATCGCCCGGCAAGTTTTCTTCCAGGGCGTTTACCAGGATAAAATCATTTCCCAGGCCATGCATCTTCACAAAATGCAACGGCAATCACCCTTATCTCATGGCATTTGATGCTCTTATTTTAACATTACCCTTCAATTTTTACCACCTTTATTTTACCTCTGCCATACCAGGCGCCTGGCCGGGGCTACCAGGTAGTAATATATGGCGTGGAGGATGGTGCGCCACCCGGCCGCCGCGATAACTATACCCCAGTGAAAAGGGTTTAAGGGTACTGTTTTAAATACGGCCTGGAGCAATGGCAGGTAAATTACCAGGAGCTGCATGGTAGCCGAGCAGGCCACGGCCATAACCAGGTAAGGATTGGATAAATACCCCACCGCAAAGGGTGAATGATGTTCGGAACGGCATTCAAAAACGGCGAAGAGCTGGGCCATGACCAGGGTGGTAAAGGACAGGGTACGGGCGGTGGCTAAATCGCCATTGCCCAGGTACAGGCCCAGGATAAATACGGCCAAAGTAGCCAGGCCGATCTGGAGGCCCAGGACGGCCATGCCCCTGCCCAGGCCCCGCGCAAAAACACTTTCCCCGGGTGGCCGGGGCGGCCGCTGCATGACGTCTGGCTCCTTGCTGTCCAATCCCAGGGCCATGGCCGGCAGGCCGTCGGTAACCAGGTTCATCCAGAGTATCTGGATGGGTAAGAGAGGTAGGGGCAGGCCGCTGATAACTGCCACGAACATGGTAAATACTTCGCCGATATTACAGGATAACAGGTAACGGATAAATTTGCGGATATTATCGTAAATACCGCGGCCTTCTTCCACGGCGGCCACAATCGTGGCGAAGTTATCGTCGGCCAGGACCACGGCGGCAGCTTCCCTGGCCACGTCGGTGCCGCTGCGTCCCATGGCAATGCCGATATCGGCCTCTTTAATGGCCGGGGCATCGTTGACCCCGTCCCCGGTCATGGCCACAATGTGGCCGCCGGCCTTTAAAGCCCGGACGATGCGCAGCTTGTGCTGGGGCGAAACCCGGGCATAGACATTTATTTCCCGTGCCACCCGGGCCAGTTCGGCATCGGTTAGCGTTTCCATTTCCCGGCCGTTTAAAACCTGGCCTTCTCCTGCAGGCAGGCCCAGTTCCCGCGCCACGGCCTGGGCCGTTACCTGGTGGTCACCGGTAATCATAACCACTTTAATTCCCGCCTGGTGGCAGGCGCGGATGGCCGCTGCCGCTTCCGGCCGCGGCGGGTCCAGCATACCCATTAAGCCCACCAGGATAAGGTTCTTTTCTACCGTTTCTTCATTTAATTTCGCCCCCGCCTCCAGGTCGCGGTAAGCCAGGGCCAGGACCCGCAGGGCCTGCCCGGCCATAGCCTCGTTCTCGGCTCTGATGAGCTCGCGCCGGGCGGCATCCATGGGCAGGATCTGGCCGTCCACCAGGATCCGGTCACAGAGGTCGAGGATCACATCCGGGGCCCCTTTGACATAAACCTTTAAGCCCCGGCCGGCCCGGCAGATAACGCTCATGCGCTTGCGGCCGGAATCAAAGGGAATTTCGGCCACCCGGGGTTCTTCCCGTTCCAGCCGTTCCCGCCAGAGGCCACCTTTGGCAGCTGCCACCAGCAGGGCGCCCTCCGTAGGATCGCCGCTGATACTAAAGGTGCCGCCGTTGCTGCCGCCAAAGATTTTGCTGAGAAAACCGTTCTTTCCTCCCTCACCGCCCTTTTCCCGGCCGTCGTCCCGGCGCAGCCACCCGCCAATGGCCAGGCCTGCCTTCTGCAGGACGGCGTTGTTGCACAGGGCGGCAATCCTGAGGAGCATCTTCAGGTCCCCTTCTACGTTCACCCGCCGGTCCCGGTCCAGGTACTCACCCCGGGGATTATAGCCGCTCCCGCTTACCGCCAGGCTCCTGCCGCCAGCCCAGACCCGGAGTACGGTCATCTGGTTTTGGGTAAGGGTCCCGGTCTTGTCCGAACAAATCACCGTAACACACCCCAGGGTCTCTACGGCCGGTAGCTTGCGAACGATAGCCTGGCGCTGTACCATCTTCTGTACTCCCAGGGCCAGGCAGACGGTAACGATGGCCGGCAGGCCCTCGGGAATAGCTGCCACCGCCAGGCTTACCCCTGCTAGGAACATGCTGTACAACTCTTCGCCCCGGAAGGTGCCGAAGCCGACCACGGCAGCGCAGATGGCCAGGCAGGCCAGCACCAGCCAGCGGCCTAAGGCAGCCAGGCGCTTTTGTAAAGGGGTTTCTTCATCCTTTACTTCCTGGAGCAGGCCGGCAATCTTGCCTACTTCCGTTTCCATCCCCGTGGCTACCACTAGAGCCTCGCCGCGACCGCTGGTGATCACCGTCCCCTGGTGAACCATATTGTACCGGTCGCCGACGGCCACCGTGCCCGTAAGGGCCCCAGGCCTTTTGTTGACCGGCACCGATTCCCCCGTCAGCGCCGCCTCATCGGCCTGGAGATTAACTGCTTTTAAGAGCAGGGCATCGGCCGCCACCCGGTCACCGCTTTCCAGGAGTAAAATATCGCCGGGGACGACCTCCCGGGCCGGTACCCGCCGCACCTCATTATCGCGCCGCACCCGGGCCTCCGGCGCCGCCATTTCTTTTAAAGCTTCCAGGGAACGTTCGGCCCGGTATTCCTGGATAAAGCCCAGGAAGGCATTGATAACCACAATGGCCATAATAGTTACGGAATCGGCAAGTTCTCCGAGAAAGGCCGAAACAGCCGTAGCCGCCAGTAACACCAGGACCATGAAATCGCGAAACTGGTTTAAGAAAATTATATAAGGTGGTTCCTTCGGTTTGGCCTTCAGCTGGTTGGGACCGGCTTTCTCCAGGCGCCGGCGTGCTTCCTCCCCCGCCAGGCCCCTCTGACCGTCTGACTGCAAAACCTCCAGGGCTTCGTGAGGACTCATCTGGTACCAAAGGCGTGACTGCATTCCCCTCTTCCTTTCTTTCTCCCGGAATCACCATCAGTCTATGCCTGTCCCTGGAAGAAAAGAACAGCCGGCCGGGGAGTTTCCCGCCACCCGGGGGGCATGGTATACTAGGGGAAAGGAGCGAGATATAATGGCTTTTGACGGGCTTTTCCTTGCCGCCATTAAGGAAGAATTAACCGGGCTGGCTGGCAGCCGGGTTGACCGCATCTTTCAACCGGAAAAGGAAACCATCATTCTCCACCTGCGTAAAGGCCGCGACACCAGGAAACTCCTCCTCTGTAGCCTTGCCGACCAGGCCCGGGTGCATCTTACGGCGGCCGCCTTCACCAATCCCGTTACCCCGCCCCTTTTCTGCATAGTCCTGCGCAAGCACCTGGAGGGTAGTATCCTGGCGTCCGTCGCGCAGCCGGGCCTGGAGCGGGTCCTATCATTACATTTTCAGACGACCGATGAACTGGGCCGGCCGGGAACGCGGGTGCTATTGATTGAAATCATGGGCAAGCACTCCAATATCATCCTTCTTAACCCCGGGGGCAGCATTATTGACGCTGCCCGTCGTTACACCCACGCCGTCAGCCGCCACCGGGAAGTCCTGCCCGGGCGCCCCTATGTCCCGCCGCCGGCTCAAGTTAAGGCCGATCCCCGCAGCCTTGACGCCGAAACCTTTGCCAGCCTCCTGTGGGAAAACCCCTGGGATACACCCCTGGAACGCCTGCTGGTGACCAGATTCGCGGGCATAGGGCCGGAAACCGCACGGGAAATTTCCTGCCGCGCCGGGATGCCGGCCGGGACAACCCTGGATAGCTGCGGCGAATACGAGCTGGCCCGCATCTACCAGGCCCTGCGGGATATTATTGCTGCTACTGAGCCCGGGGCCTGGCATCCCGTTGTCGTTATGGACCGGGACCGGCAACCCCTGGCCTTTGCCGCCTATGAGCCTTACCAGTACGAGGGGTTACCCCAGCAGCCTTTCCCAACTCCCTCGGCCGCCTGCGACAGTTTTTACCAGGCCCGGCGGGAACGACAGCTCCTGGAGGGGGCCCGGCGCAGCCTGGAGCATATCCTCGACCGGGAATTGAAACGCTGCTATAAAAAAGAAGGCCTGCAGGCGACCGCAGTAGCTGAAGCTGCCGAGGCAGAAAACTTCCGCCTCGCCGGGGAACTCATTACCGCCAATATCTACCGGCTGGAAAAAGGGCAGGCCGCTTTAACTGTTAACAACTTTTACGACCCTGCAGGTGAAATGGTGACCATCGAGCTGGACCCGGCTCTCACACCGGCGGAAAACGCCCGGAGGTATTTTCACCGCTATAACAAAGCCAAGAATGCCGCCCGCATAGCTAAAGAGCAACTGGAACAAACCCGCGCCGAAATAGCCTACCTGGAAAGCATAGCCCAGGCCTTGAGTATGGCCGTAAGTTTTGAGGACCTGGCGGAAATCCGGCGGGAGCTGCGCCAGGCAGGGTACCTGCTGGAAGAAAAGGAAAAAGAAAAGCCGGGAAAAAAGGGTGATAAAAAAGAGGCCGCCCGGCCCTCCCGGCCCCTGGAATTTACTTCACCCGATGGTTTTAAAATCCTGGTCGGCAAAAATAATCGCCAGAACGACTGGCTGACCTTAAAATATGCCGCTTCAAGCGACCTCTGGCTCCATGCCAAAGACATTCCCGGCTCCCATGTCATTATCCGTACCGGCGGCCTGGAAGAAGTGCCTTTTACCACCCTGGAAATGGCCGCCCGCCTGGCTGCCCGCTACAGCCGCGCCGGCCAATCCAGCAAGGTACCGGTAGATTACACCCTGGTGAAAAACGTCCGTAAACCCTCATGTGCTAAGCCCGGCATGGTAATCTATGACCACCAGCGGACTGTTTTTGTATCGCCGGCGGAATAAACGAGCACGAGCCACCCCGGTGACGTAGCTTTATATCTCTCGGGCGATATTCGGGTACCTCTTCTTAAGAAACAAATATTCGCTAATGGGTTCGGTGTTTAAGGGCCTTAATGTCCTGATAGGTAAGACTTCCATTATGGAGGGCTGTGGCTACCAGAGCCCCGTCTATCCCGGCGTTAGCAAGCCACTGCAAATCGTTAAATCCCGAAACTCCACCGCCCACCAGGAGAAAACTATTGCTTGATTGATAATCAGGCGTTACTAAAGCGGCGATACATTCCCGGATGAGCCGGCGGTCAGGGCCGGCTCCGGTACCTACCCGATTTAGTTCCAGCAGAATAAATTTTTTAACCCCTAGCCCCCTTAGCTGTCTCAATGCTTGAGGAGGGGTAAGATCGGCAAGTTCAGGAGTCGCGCTGATAATACGCCCCTCCCGGCTGTCCAGGCTTACAATTATATGCCGGGAACTATATCGCTTGATGATCGCCTCCAGGTGGGAGAGGGAAATCAAGGTCTCCGTGCCGATAACAACTTGATCGGCTCCTGCCTTCAAGACTTGCTCGACGCCAACCACATCGCCGGCTCCCGCATCAACCATGAAAGAAATCCTTCCCATGTAACCGGTTATTTCCCTGTTCCGCTGTATAATCCGGGCTAAAATGTTTAAATTTCCGGTCTGTCCATCCCGGGTGTGTCCATCGCCGGCAATAGCATCCAGATCGGCCAGGTAAAACTCCCGCAGGCCAAACTTGCGAACAAATGCTTCTATAACCATATCAAGCTCTGCCGAACTGGTTAATACACTTTTTATGGGTTTATAGTTTTCCCGTTCCCCTCTGAGGGCGTGTACTACCAGCCCATCCTTCATGTCAATTACCGGTATAAGCCGAAAAGACTTTACATTCATTGTCAAGTCAACCTCCATAAGGTGTACAATCCGGCTCCTGTAAGAAACCATATTTTTACCGCTCAGGTCCACGTAAGCGCCGGGTGATGCAAGGTGGTTTTATCGTTCAATAATAAATTCCCTCGGTTTGACCTGCTTCCAAAAGTTTGGCCAACCGCTCGGGATAAAGACCGTTAACAATCCATACCCGAAGATCAGGAGGTACGGCTTGACTAAAAAAGGGATCGACAATTGTATTTTTAATCTCAGGAACCACATCTACACTTTTTAATAAGACCAATAAACGAGCTTTCCACACCCTGGCTATATACGCAGCAATGGAATCGGAAGTAACATCCCAGGAAAGGGGTAAATCTTCCGGAGGCACGCGGCTTATTAACCTGGAACAGAGCAGAATAACTGGATAAGATGATGCCAGCTCTATTAATTGACTGCCCGTCCTCTCTTCCCCCAGATCTAGCAACCTGCTGCCGGGTATAAATTCCCGCAAAAGATAGGCGTACTGGTCCATGGAGGATAAGGCCATAAAGTGGCAGGTAGATTCCCCCAGACCCAGTTTCTGCCCGTACTCCCGTACGACTTCGGCAAAAGGCCCCCCGCCGGGCACGATGGCTAAAGAATATGACATCGATAAACGAGCGATTTCTTTGCCCAAGCGGCCCAGGACCCGGCCCCCTTCGTGATAAACCAGGCTTCCTCCAATCTTAACCACAGTTAACGCCCGCAACTTTGCCCCTCCTTCTCTAAAATTCACGTTTCTAATTGAGAGGCCAATAGCCAGGCAACGGCATAAGCAGTAAGGGCATATCTCTCCCACCGGCCATTGTCTATTATCTCACCCTGACTGCCGGGCGCCAGTTCCCACCAGGGAATAGCTTCCCAGCCCAGACGACCTGCTATTTGTTCCAGGAGAAAAATCCCCTGGCCGGCCATTATCAAGCGCCGTGGCCAACCCGGCGGCCAACCCTTTGCCGGTTCCTGTCCTTCTGGCGTCAATCCCGGTCCTGTTTCCCGTCCTCCCGGCGGCCCCATCTGCGGCGGTTCTTTGCCCAAAAACCGCCGGCTACCCCCCTCCTCACCCTGCCGTGGCAGCATCCGGTGACCCGATGCCGGGCACCAGATGCCATTTGTTCCCCGGCTGCGGGAGAGTACCTGCCAGATAGCTTCAGTTACCTGTTGGATTTGCTTCTCCACTATATAACGGGCCACAGCATATATCCCACTCCATCCCAGGACTTCGGGCTCAGAGGCCACCACCCGGGCCAGGCGCCGGGCACAGCCTCCCGGGGTCCGCGCACCGTTGTCAGGAACCGCCGCCACATAATCTTCTTCCCGGATGTATCCCAAAAACCGGTAAACATCAGCCGTAATGGCAAAATACTCGCCGGTCACCCGGCAGGGGCGGCCATTAATAAATACACTGCCCGTTATGGTATTGACCGGCGTCCGGATTATACCGGTATAGACGAGTTCCCCCCGTTCCAGCCGCTCAACGTCAGTTCGTCCGTAAACCTCCACCCTGCCCCGGGACAGCGGCAGTATATCCGTAGTGGTACTGCCCATATCCACCAGCAGGGCAGTGGTATCCTTCACCCGGGAGGAACGAGCTAAAGCGGTGGCGCTGGCCAGCCAGTTGGCAGCAGCTGCCTCCATGGGTTGTTCTTCTGCCCCGGCAAGGCTAACGAAATCTCCATTTAAAGTCCAGACATAAACCGGTGTCCCGGTGAACACCTGCCGCGCTGCCGCCAGGATCAAGCGAACTCCCTGGACCTTAGAGGTGAAAACATCGCACAGCTCGGCAGTCATGGTCAAACCTACCGCCCCGGGTGCACGGCCGGAGCCAAATCGCCACGCCTGCCCCTTCAGCCTTTCCAAAACCCCGTACAGGCCTTCCGGGTCACGCCAGACTTCATAATAAATCGACTCCCCATGGACGCGGATAACCTGCCCGTCTTTTATCTCCAGCCAGCAGGCCTTGGTATTGGCCCCACCGATATCCAATCCCATAACTACCGGCAAAAAGATCCCCTCACTTGCAAGTAAAATACCTTGAGCAGCAGCCCGCTAGGTTATGTTTTTCCCTGCGCTTACCCGGTAAGTGAATTGCCCCGCAATCTGCGGCAGGGGAGGCAGGCGGTGCTTGAGGCAGGCATCCAGAATATACCGGGCCAGGTTAACATTAACTACTTCCCGCAGGGCTACATAGGCCACGGTAACCCGGGGATTTATCTCCATAACTACCGGGCCAATTGAACTGAGTACCAAGTCTACCCCTACATAGCCGGCCAGCCCCGGGATAAGCTCGCAGGCCCGCCGTGCTATATCCAGCGCCACCTGGGCCTGGCGATGGGAATAGGGCGCCACGACGCCTATAAAATCGAGGTTATCGCCGGAGATTATCTGGCGGTTCAAGGTCAAAGGCAAAACCGTACCTGCTCCAGGTTGACTACCGGCACCGGGGCCTTCTGCATACGGCGGTACTACCAGGCAGCTCACGCTAACCGGATCCCC
Organism: Neomoorella sulfitireducens; assembly: GCF_024733845.1. Classification (GTDB taxonomy): domain Bacteria; phylum Bacillota; class DSM-521; order Neomoorellales; family Neomoorellaceae; genus Neomoorella; species Neomoorella sulfitireducens. The sequence goes on along the minus strand of NZ_JANRHG010000003.1, from coordinate 95,334 downwards.
GGCTACATACTCCTGTACCAGAAAGGAGGGATGGTTGGAGGTGGCAGCCACCCTCTTTAAAGCGCTTTCCCAGCGGTGCGGGTCTCTTACAACCGTAATTCCCTGGCTGCCGGCGCCGTCCAACGGTTTTACCACCGCCGGCACCGGGAAACGATTAATTAGCCGGGAGGTTAACCCGGAAGGCAAAGGTGAAGAAAAGACTTCACTGTGCGGGGTTAAAAGCCCGGCCTCCCGGCACAGCTGTAAAGTTTGAGCCTTGTCGCCGGCCGTGGCCACTGCCTCGGCCGATGAACCGAGTAAGATTTTCCCCCGGCGCTCAACTTGAGCCGTCAGCCGGGCCAGAAGTCCTCCCGTCTCCGGGGCAATAACCAGTGCTCCTGCACACTGCTCCAGGGCTTCTGCAAAAGCTCCTCGCCATTTTTCTTCATCAAGGTGAGTTCCCCCGTCTTCCTGCGGGCAGGGTTGCAACTCGACCGGCCCGCCGGAATCTTTATCTGTCACCAACGCGTGTACCTGTCCTGCATACGGAGCGCTTGTAACCAACGGCTGTAAACGACTATCAAGTACTGTAAGAATCTCTAAGCCGGGAATGCACGCAAAATCGCTAAGGACGGCGTTTAACATCGAGAAACCCTCATGGAGCAGGCTTTCTTCCTTATCCCTCCCGGTAGTTCCCCCGGCTGAAAAATATTCAAAAATCAAAACGCGCAAGTAAATGTCCCCCAGTAATCATTTTGGTAAGAACCTAAAACGGTCTTGCCCGCAATAAGCTTATCCCCGCCTCGGGGTCCAGATTGGTAAAGAGAAGGGTTTTAAGATAGCTCACCCGTGCCGCGGTCACCCGTCCCCGGAGGCGGTCACCGCCGCAAGCTGCCGCCCGAATACCGATGATATCAGGGCCTAGTTGAGCGAGGGAAGAAAGGTGACCGGGTTGCACGGAACCGGCAAGACCGCATAAGAGTTCCTGGCGGTGGCAGTTATCTATAAAATCACAAATTTGCTCCCGGGATAGGATCTGGATCAGGGAAGTTCCATTTTTCTCCCAGGTGTCTACCAGGCAGCCTGTCGCCCCGCCTTCCCGGGCCATCATGGTAAATTGCTCCAAAGTCCAGGAAGCGGAAGCCAGGGTATCGGCATAAGCCACGGCTACTATCCCGGGAGGAGTGGGAAAACAGGAAACTAACCCCCGGGTTATTTCTTTCAGAGTGGCAAGTATTTCCCGGGGCAAGGTGGAACCCGGGAAACCGATTTTTAGATAATCAGGCCCGCAGGTCGCCGCCCCTAGCGACGCCAGGGCCGCAGCACAGGGCTTTCCCGGAAACTCTCCCAGGGCTACACTAATCGGGATGGTCGCTTGCAAATGCCGGCAAATAGCCAGGGTAACCTGCGGGGACGGAGCCCCTAAAGGGCCTTCCGCCGGGTTTTTAATATCAACTATATCCGCACCCCCCCGGCTGGCTGCCACAGCCTCATCAAGGTTGATGACGCTTACCAGGAGGCGCGGGCCGTGATGCCGCTGCTTACCGCTGTCCAAGGATATCCTCCTTCCCCCTCATTTGGATCCTGCTGCCGGTCGGCTCCGGCGCCAGAACTCCGGGCCACCCTCCAGCAACAACCAAAAAAGGGCAGCTGCAGTTATATCGGCGGTGGCGCCCGGATTTAACATTTTTCCCTGTTGCCGCAACCAGCTGTCTAATTGCTTAACAGCTTCACGTCCGTTCGCAGTAGTCCATCCACCCGCCTTCCACGCCTGCCGGGCCCTGTGCTGCACCTCTGTGACTGCCTCGTTCCCCGTTTTCCGCGCGATTAAGGTATCCTGGTAGCGGCTCAACAGGTAAAGGTGGGTCTGGGCGATGGCCTCCGGCAACTCCAGGCCCTGTCGCAAACTCCGGAGCAACATTGGACCACCCATCGCAAAAGTCAGCCGGTAACCGGTAGCGTATTCCCCGGCTATCAGATCCCGGCCTGCCGCCAGCTGCATAGCTGCCAGTAAAGTTATTTGCGGCACTTCCTCCCGGTAAATATCGTGGGCTTCTACCTGCCCCATCCCTGAGGGTGTCGCTAAACGGATGGCTTCGTACACCGCCCGGGTATCTTCAACAGTCAGGCCATTGAGTACCTTGCTTACTTCAGCCATTAGCTCTTTTTTACTGCGGCCTTTTCCTACCGGGTAAGGATGATAACTGCCGTCTGTCATCTGGCCCCACGCCTTGGCCAGAGGAACCATCAGCAGGACCATGCCCAGGTTAGTGTTCGAGGCTACCACCCGGCGGGTGGCGGCAATGGCCTGGAGCACGGTTTCGCCTACACTCTGCCGGTGAGCACGGCCCAGGGGCTGCCCCAGGGCCAGGGCGCTCAAGAGAAAATCTTCCAGGGAACAATCAGCAAAGTCATGAAAACGATTGACATTGCCTACCTTGGGAGCAGCCGCCTCGAGGATACAGGCCGCCTGTCCCGCCCAGGCAATATCCCGGCGAAAATCGCATTCAGGCATAATTTTCCTTCCTTATTAACTCCATTTTGATACCCGGCGGCTCCTGGAATAGCCCATCTTTTCTTTCTCCAGGCATTTATCGACGGCATAGCCGGCGATGACACGGGCGATGTCAACAGGAGCCACCGACTGCAGGCCGCTCCAGCCAGGTATGCCGTTGGCCTCCAGGATATAAGGCTGGTTATTGCAGATCAAAATATCCACTCCCAGGTAATCGGCACCCAATACCTCGGCAGTTTTCAGGGCCAGCCGGGATAAAGCCGGGTCGGGGTTTACGTGTTCAGGTACGGCCCCGCAGGCGATATTGGTTTTCCAGCTGTTACCGCGGCGGCGCATGGCACAGACCACTTCTTTGCCAACTACTAAAAGGCGAAAATCTTCGTTGGCATGGGGTAAAAACTGCTGCAGGTAATAAATATAGCGCCCCAGTTCCAGAGCCCGAAAGACGCGGTAGGCTACATCCAGGTTATCTACCAGCACCATGCCCTGGCCACGGGAGCCGAAAAGGGGCTTTACTACCACGGCGCCCAGCTCTTTAACCGTTTCCAGGGCCCGGGTGAATTGTTCGGTCACCAGCGTCCGTGGCACCGGTAAACCGGCATCGGCCAGTAGCGCCGAGGTGTAAAACTTATCAACCGTCTTCTCCAGCACGGCAGGCCGGTTAATCACGGTTAGACCCAGGTTTTCCAGGCGGCGGAGCACATCTACCCTGTAAATCACCTGCTCTAAAGAGCCTCCCGGCAGGGACCGGACCAGCAGGGCATTGAGGGTTTCCAGCCCGGGCTCACTCCCCGGCATTGCTTCTACGGCCAGCGGTCCCGGGATATGAACGGTCAGGCGCGTGGGAGAAATCAAGACCACCTCTGCCTTCAGGCTCTGTAAAGCCGCAGCTAAAAGCTGAACATGGGTAGACCGGGAGGTTCCCAGGATGCCAATACGGAGTTTTTCCTGCTTCCTGCTAGCCAGTCCCACTGCTATCACTCCCGGGTATTTCATTCCGCCAGCCCGAAAGAGGAGGCCAGGATGTCCGGGCGCACGGAACCGGCATGAAAAGTGCGGCCGCTTTTCAAATTGCTCACCCACACTTCAGCCGGGCTGAATAAAAAGGGGTCGATGCTATAAAAGTCGCCATAACGCCGGAACAGTTCCCCGAAGGGCTGGCCGTAATCGCGGGAGGCCCGGGAGGGAACCCTGGTCACCAGAGAAGCTATATTATCGTCCTCATCCTCGACATTATAATGAACTATCGATCCGTAAAGCACCGCATCGTTGGTCCGGCCTATGGCCGCCAGGTCACCCGCGGCCACCGGTGGTACAGGGCAGATACCCCAACCGCTACGTATAAGCCCCAGATCATAACCCAGTTCCTTCAACTTATGCAGGCCTGTCTCTACCGCCCTGGCGGCAACCTGCACCGAGCCCGCGGGCGAGGCTGTAGGAGCTACCAGGATATAGACATCGGCCGGACTGCGTTTACATTTTTGCACAATATATTCAGCTACCTCTGGCGACGGGAGCCGGTTGCTTTCCAGGCAGACAATGGCCGGGCCGGAGCAATCTTCATAATCCAGCTCCTGGAATAGATCTTCTACTCGAGCTGCCGCCCGTCCCGGTCCCGAACCCATGGCTAAAAATTTTTCTTTTTTAATCGCCCACCCGGCATACTGGGAGGCCAGGCAGGCACGTACCGGGTGATCGGTCATTACTTCCACCGCCGGCCACTGCCAGCCGCCAAAATTCATCCAGTGCAACTCCACCCTGGCCAGGCCCCCCAGGCAAATAGCGGCAAAAAGGCGGCCTGCTTCCCATCCCCCCGGGGCTTGAACGCCGCAGTCGATCACGGTAACCTTATCTAGGATATAGACTTCCACCCGGAGCTGATCCGGCCTGGCCAGCATTTCCCGGACCAGGGGCAGGGCCTGGAGATTGGGACTCAGAGATGGCGCGGCTTTTAATTTAGGGACTGGCATACCAGGATTTCCCCCTTTCCCCCTTCGTTGGCATCGCCGCTGAAACGCTTAAAACTCATTTCCCTGTAATCCGGGGGCAGCGCGAAACCCTCCTGTTGCAGGTAATTATAGAGCAGGCGCCAGAAGAGAGGTCCATAGGTGCAATCATAATAAAAGGTGGGCAATAGCTCGCCGGGTTGCAACAGGATAATGGTACCCCGTCGCATCTGTGCTCCTGCCCGTAAACCGGGCGCTCCCCGCACTACCACCGTCCCGGCAGCCATCCCGAAGCCGGCGAAGTCACCGCAGTTACCGCCGACGGCAATCACACCCCGGCGCATGCGGGCACCCAGCATCTGCCCGGCGTCATCCCGGATAATAATAGTCCCCCCTTGCATTCCCGTCTTATAACCACGGTAAGCGGCGCCGGCAAAATTCCCGGCCGATCCCTGCACCAGGATTTTGCCGCCTTGCATATGGGCTCCCAGCCAGTCCCCGGCCTGCCCCTGGATAACCAGGGTGCCCCCGCGCATAAAGGCGCCGGTATGGGGCCCTACACTTCCCCGGATAAGCATCTCTCCCCTGCTCATGCCCCAACCCAGCCGCTTGAAACGGGACAGGTCCCCAACCAGGTGCAGGGTTGCCAACGGGGCGTTATCGTCATCCTGTTGCGCTTCTGTTTCCTCCACTTCTACGCGAAAGTAATCGCCCACCCTTTCCTTGCTATTACCAACCCACAGGGGAAGATCTTCAATTTCCCGGCGATCTTTGGCGGTAACGCTCTCCGGATTGATGCTTTCTGCTTCTACAGGTACCGGGGGTGTTTGTTTGAGAAATAAAGTAATTCTTACCGGCACACTCTCATCTCCCACATCCGATGATGCTTTCATTGCAAAATTTGCCGTAAAGGGAAGAGGTGCTTTCCTAAACGGCCGCCGTAATTGCCGGCGGAAATGCCCCTTACGCCCTCAAGGCAGGCGGCACGTATGCCCACCCGCATGGCTTCGGCAACCGCTTCCGGGGTCAACCCGTCAATAACAATCTCCAGCACCGCGTTGACGCCCGGAGGGAGCATGGTCTGAGCCGCGATCCCCCGTAAAGTCGGGCAAAATGCCACGTTGGTTGAGGCCTTAAGGAATTTGTAGCGGGATCCCACCTGGCTGCCGCTGCGGACCACTCCTCCCGGGAAGGGCAGGATGACCCCGCGCACCGCGTGTATGGCCTCAACAGCCGCTTCCGCCGCCGCCAGGGCCGCCGCCGCCGTTTCGGCCAGGATAAGGAAGTTCCCGCCCCCCACCCCTTTGACCACGGTGAACTCTTCCTGGACGAGAAACTCGCCCTCCATCACCGGGATGCGCCAGAAACGCCGCCCGTCGATAACCTTGCTGCTCTGGTAACCGTCGCCGAAAAAGCGCAACTTGCCGCCTATCTTCAGTCTGGCGGCAGGTTGTTCCTGCCGCCCGTAATCTGGCACCAGGCCGTCGTAACAGGCGGCGGTAGGGGTGGTCATGACGGCCTGGCCGATACGGTTCAAAAGCTGCTTTTCCATATCTTCCTTGGAGGTAGTAAAAAAGAGGCAATCAATGCCGGGTCTACCGTCGGGGGAAGACAGGGCCGGGCCCTCGATGCCGGCTTCCACCCCGCAACCGATAATCGAAGTGGCAAAGCCGGTAGCAGCACGGGCTGCATGGCCGGCCCACTTTTCATTAACCGCCGTAACGGTTACCCTTGCCCCGTACATGGTAAAGGCTTCGGCGAAAGTATCTTCGATGGTTACACCGTTTAAGCGCATGGGATCACCTCCGGCCGGGCCACATATGCATCTTCTACCGTATAATTAGACAAAGATATAGAGTAAAAAGCGGCAAAATCTTCTTCCAGCTCCTCCGGTAAGCGATTGGGTGCGGGGGGGCTTACTAGAAAACGCTTACCGTAACAACTATCAACCACCTGACCGTCGCGGACAACGATTTTCCCGCCCTTGATTACATACACAGGCCGGGCGAACATGGCTTCCTTATCCTGCTGGGGCCGGTAAATCGCTACATCGGCATCGGCACCTGCGCCCAGGTGTCCCTTGTGCTTTAACCCCAGGGCCCGGGCCGGGCCGGCCCGGGTGATGATAGCGATCTCCTCTAACGTGTATTCGCGGTCAAGTTCCGCCAGGAGGGTATAGTCCTTAACTTTAGGATGCAGGCGCTCCATTTGCGCCCGGCGATAATCGCCGTCCATCAACAACCGGATTACCTGGGGATAAGCAGTAAAAGGCCCGCCGTTGGGGTGGTCAGTAGTTAAGAAAATCTGCCAGGGGTTGGTGACCAGGAGGAATAGCTCCAGGCCGATAGCCCATTGGATGGCATTGGGCAGGCTCTGCGGGCGGTAAACGAGGGGGACTACGCCGGAACCTGTTTCCATCTCCACATCGCAATTACCCCATTTATTCCCGGTCAACCGGTGCAGGCTGAACTGCAAGGGCGCATCGGCGGTCATAGTGGTGGCCGGCCCGAAAATAATCTGCCCGACGTCGCAGGTAAATTCCGGGTGTTCGTTCAGATACCCGGCGACCTGCGGGGCGGCCGACCGGAAACCGCCTTTGGGGGTAGCTTCATAGGCATGGAATTGCAGATGGGTCAGATGCAGGCGGCGGCCTGCCAGGGCGCCCATGGTCGCCAGGGTGGTCCGGTAGTTGCCCGGCTGGCCGATGTGATTGGCGTGAAGGTGTACCGGGTGGAGGAGCCGTAACTCTTCGACGGCTCCCGCTAACCCCAATAATATCTGCCGTGGTGTCACATCGAAGGGGGGTACGGGTGTATCCAGGTCTACTTTATCCCGGCCCCACTTCCAGTTCTCCACCCCGCCGGGGTTGACCACCTTGACGGCGTACCCCTTGCTGCTGCCCAGCAGCCACGCCACCAGTTCGCGCAGGCGTTCCTGCCGGCGGGAACCGTCAGGATCGCTGAGAACTTTCATCACCATATAATTATTGCCCATCAGGGTGTAACAACCTGTATCCAGCAGGGGAGTGTCCTGGAGTTCTTCATGGACGTGGCGGGCTTTAAGGGGCGGGGCGGCAGCTTCAAAGACAGTGGTATAGCCCATCCTTGCGTACAGGTAGCCGGTAAGAAAAGTGCCAGGAGTGGTGTAGCCCGTACTTGAGCGCTGCCACGGGGTTGCAACGGTAAAGTAGTCATAGTGATCCTCGGGGCATAACAGGCGGCCGCTGTTAACTTTAGGACCGGCGATATGGCTATGGATATCTATGCCCCCGGGCATGACAATCAAACCGCTGGCATCAATAATTTCAACCCCGTCACACCCCGGCCGCGCTGGTTTATTCCCTTCCTCCGCCACAATTTTGCCGCCGGTAATGCAAATATCCTTTACTGCTCCCCTGACCCCGTTGATAGGATCGTAAACCTGGCCGTTGACGATTTTAAGCATTGGCGATTCTCTCCTTCAGCGCCCGCAAAACTTCTTCGTCGGACGGATAGGGGAAATCAACAAGTTTCTTTACGCGCAAAGGCACGTTATCCATGCGGTAAAAGGTACCGGCTGCCCCGACTCCCGCCGGGGCTACGGGTATGACGACCTGCGCCCAGGGGGTTGTCAGGTTGCAATGGGGTTCAAGAACGATAGTTGGGATTTTTTGTAAATGTTCGACGGCAGCCCGGGGCAGGTGGGCGCCCGGGTCGGTGGCGATTATAAAGGCGGCATCAACCTCCCGGCGCCCCAGCATATCCACCACGCTGAATTCGCCCGGATTGTAACGGGGATAACCCCGGCTAAAGTTGACGGCAAAAGGATAACCGGTCTGCCAGGTCAGGACATGATTGATGCCGGTAACATTGCCGTGGCCGCGCATGGGTATGGCGTAAAAACGGGTATACCGGTTGAGTTCCCGGATTAAGGTTAACAGGAGTTCGATATTCATTTCCTTACCCCGGCTCATAGTTGTACCTATACCGAAAAAGACTACCCCGTAGCGACAGCTTTGCATTAATTGCGCCAGTTCCTGCCAGGCGGTCAGGGTTACGCCGGCTACGGTACCCGTACCGGGATCTACATTTCCCAGGCGCAAACCTTTGATCAGGGCCCGCAGGGCATTAAATACTTCAAAATCGGTACCGGGTTTTATTTGCAGGAAATAGTCGGCCGCCCTGGCAGTGGGAGTAAGCCTGACGTCAACTACCACTATTTTTTTCCCCTGGCGGCCCCTGGGCGTAAAAAGCCCTTTGGCCAGTGTTGAATAGCGGGTGAAATGGCGCATATGGGCTTCCATGGGATTGCAACCCCAGAAGATTAGCAGGTCGGCCCGGTTTTTTACTTCTCCCAGGGTACATGAAGCCAGCCCTACCTGCTGGCGGGCGATAACGCCCGGGCCGTGTCAATACGAGGCGGGATTATCAATAGTAGCGCCAATTAGTTCGCCTATGGCTATGGCCTCGCGCTGGGCTTCTACGGTAGTGCTGCTCAAGCCGTAAATCAAGGGGAACCTGGCCTGCTTCAAGATACCGGCGGCTATATCCAGGGCTTCGTCAAGGGAAACAGTTTTATTCCCGGCAGTAAGCCGGGCCAGGTTGGACCGGGCATGAAGGAGTTTATTACGTCCTATGGCGCAGGCGCTTTTGACCCTGGTGATTTGATTATTCTCCACCTCGACTTCCAGGTCATCGCAGAGGCAACTGCAAAATGTGCAGACAACATCCTTATGGATACTCATATCGTTCTCCCCCTCCCCGACTTATTATTGTTCATCTCCGGCAGTCGCCCCGTGATACGGCTCCAGTTTAACTTCTAAACCTTTAAAGCAGGGAACGCCGGTTCCCCCGGTATCGGTGCCTATTAACAGGTTGGCGGTGGGGCCCAGGGGGAGGAAAAAAAGCTCCGCGGGCACTTCCGCCGGTCGGCAGGTGACGACGGCTTCGCCAAAAGGGCTCCGCAAACGGGCCCTCTGGCCGGGGGCCAGTCCCAGGGCGGATAATACTGCGGCGTTTACCTCCAGGGTAGCCGTTTCTTTTTGGTACTCAGGGCTTAACTTGCCGCCGACCATGGCTACGCCCTGCCTGGCCGTGCGGACAGTGATTAAAAAACCGGCAATGCTGCTCAAGAGCCATCACCCCATAATGAAAGTTGTTGGCAATACCCCGGCCCGTGGTCGAGATCATGATCGTTGCGCGGGAAGGTTTTGCCCAGAACCCTGCGCGCCCAGGCCGCCCGCACCTGTAGCTCCCGCCAGCAGGAGTAATCGCTTTCCGCCCTGGCCAGGACGGTACAAACAGGTTGACCGCAATCGATTATGGTCCCGGGTACAGGTATATCCCGCAACCCTTGCCGGTAAAGATGCTCTATTTCTTCCTTGGGATCTATTTGCAAAGGAAGGCGGGCGTAAACTATGGCTTTGCCCCAGAAGCACCTGCCGGAGCCGTTATCAATAACCCTGGTCGGAAGGTTAAACCCGGCCTCCGGGCTTTCCCCGGTGTTTTTACCGCAAACGGCCAGGTGAAGGGGAAAGAGCAGTTCCCGGCGCCATTTTTCGATAAGTTCCACCGAGGCCGACCAGCGGGGATTAACCTCTAATATCCAGATACCGTCCCTATTGACGATGAAATCCAGGGTATTCAATCCTCTTAAACCGAAAGTGGCGGTCAGATGGCCGGCAATCATGGCTAACTGTGTTTCTAGGGCCAGCCCCGGGTTGGCAGGTAAAGATAAAGGTACGATATTGCCGGCATAAGTAAAAGGCCCGGCCGCCCGTCCAGCCGGCCCTGCCAGCTGGCGGCTGGTGCCCAGCAAAAACGACCGCCGCCCGTCGGCGATAAAGGTCGCTGAAGCGGGAATACCATAGACCAATTTCTGGATGATAAAACTGCTTTTGTCCCCCAGGGCTGCGAGCTGGGCCAGGGCTCCTTTTTTATCCCGTTCCAAGGGCCGGATACCGTGCCCGCCGCCGCCGGCAATGGGTTTAATAATCCATCCTCCGGCAGCCCAATCAGGTTTCCACTCCTCAACGGCGTAAAAGGGAGGGGTCAAAGCCCCGATCAGGCGGAGGGCTCGTCGTAGCTGCCAGGGGTCCCGTACCTGCCTCAGGGTAGAAGTATTATTGCCGACCAGCAAACCTCGCTGCTCCCACAGCTGCAATTCTTCCGGGTGATTTTCCGGACCCGAGGTATAAATCACCCCTTCGAGAGTACGGGGTTGGAGTTCCCTGTCGCTTACTTCCCCGGCGATCTGGAGCAGGCGTTTAACAGAAGGTTTCAGGCCCAGATCCGTCTTTAACCCTATGGTAGGGCACAGCAGGCGTTGGTCAGCGTCACCAAAATAGTCGATGGCCATCACCGCAAAACCGGAATAGACGGCCGATTCCGCCAGCGACCGGGTGCTAGCTCCTACCAGGAGAAACATGGCCGTTACTCACTCATTTCCCCGGCCAGGGCATAGATCGCCTCCAGATCCATTACCTGATTATTGCTCCTGAATAAAGCCTGAATGGCAGCTTTATGGATTTTCATCTTCAAGTTGCCGATGGCAAGGGCCCCGTAGGCGATTTTTCCCTGCCTTTCCTTACCGTCATCGGTCGCTTTAATACCTTCTATGCCCAGGGGTTCTACGGCATTGATATCCGCCATAATCTCAAGGGATTCTTGTCTCGTCCAGGTAGCCCCGTCGATCAGGCGCACCCCGGGAGCACCGCAACACACCAGCACGTTGACACCCGCCAGCGCCCTGCCGGCTTCTTCGCCATCCCTTACCTGGACCGGTTCTACTTTTACTTTGGCCCGGGTTTCTAAATCCCGGCAAACCTCTTGGGCCCGGGACAGGGAGCGGGAAGTTAGGAGCACCCGGCATCCTTCCCGCGCTAACAGGGTAGCTATGCGGGTACCTACCGGCCCGGTACCGGCCAGGACCAGGGCTTTTTTACCGGCCAGTTTGCGCCCCCGGGCCAACTTTTGTACTGCCGCAGCGGCAGTAGTATTGCACCCGTTGGCGTCGAACATCACGGAAACCCGGAAGGGACCAAAAAAGGTCTGCAGGACGCCATCCATCAGCCTTTCGGCGTCTGCCACCCTGGTGCCGCCGACAAAGATGGCGGAGTTGCGCAGGCTGTCTCCGCCCCGGGTAAACATCACGCCGTACACCAGATTGGTTACTTCCTCAGGAGCAACCCCGCCGCAGGCGATAACTTGATCCACCCCGGCATCATAAGCGGTAACCTGATCAAATACGCTGGCCTTGGCGTCGCTCTCCAGGTGAAGTAAAATCTTTTTCATCTCGCATCCCCCTTGCTGCAGGTTCTCCCGAAATTTATAGCAACAGTGGCAAGCTAAAGCCTTTGTCTTCCAGGTATTTATGGACTAAGGAGAAGGCCTGAAACTCTCTTGCCCCCCCTGTCTTCACAACTAATTGCTGCCAGTAATCCCAGCGGGAAGCTACCTGTTGGGGTGCAAGCCACTGCCAGCGCGTTGCGGCGATGGCAGCTTCCAGTACCGCGAATTGGGCCCGGCAAAAGCCGCGAAAACCGGCTCCTTCTCCCCGGTGCACGATCCGTCCTGTCACCCGGGCCGGCTCGGCTGCAACGTTAAAGTCGCTAACTTTGAACTCCCAAACCGTGCCGCTGCCGGCCAGCCGGGGAGGGCGCACCTTTAGTGACGGTACATATGAGGGACAGGTTGAAAAAAGTGCCGTCTCCACGAAGAGCAGGACGTCATCAATAAAGCAGATCACTCCTTCTCCCGTCGATAACAAATTGGCGTAAGTCCGGGAGCCCCTGTACAGGTGCAGTTCTACCTGCCCGTCTTCCCGGGCGGTGGAAACGGCCTGTCCCGGCGGGACAAAACCGGCTTCCACTGCGGCGCTATCTCCCGCCAATGTCCGGCCTGGTTGACTGCCATGCTCAGAGGGAAGTCGTACTCCTACCGGGGCAAAATTGATTTCACCCGCCGGGCTGATGGTGGAAACTATGGCTTCCAGGATCATCTGATTACTCCTCTTCCCCCTGGGCGCCGTTACCCGCCCCCGGCCGGACAAACCCTTTTCTTTCCTCCTGCCGGTGTTGCCCTGCATCCTCATCCAGGTAGCCCCAGCGTAACGGGTGATCCTGCACGTATTTTTTCCGCAGACGCAAGGCCAGCTCTGCTCTCTCCAGTTCTCGCCCCAGGTAAAAGGCATGACCCGGATCGCTGACCGCCAGCCCGGCAAATAGCTCCTGGGCGGTGGTACCCCGGTGGAAAAGATGATTATTAAAGACATAGATATAATGGTCATCGACAAAAATCCGGTAGTTTCTGTCTCTTACCCGGGTATGCATTTCCCGCAGTTCGGCTTCGCTGAAGCTATTACCCCGGGGATCTTTAATTGTTAAAAGGCCGTAATCCAGGTGTTTCGGCAAACTACCCCGGGCAAGGGCGCGCTGCACCAGGCGGCGAGCCAGGCAAACTTCCTTTACCGCGCCAACAGCCCGGTGGCTGACTTCGGTCGTGAGAACATAATCGATATCCAGTTCCATGGCTATACCTACCAGGAGGGCATTAAGGCCGGTACTGTCGGCATCAATAAGCTCGGTAACATTCCCAATACCCATCAGCAGCGGCTGCTGCGGGAACTTTTCCCGCAGTAGAAAATACCGGCTTATCCCCTCAGCCAGGCCCAGGGTCAGGGGGGGGAGGACTGGATCGAGGACATAGGGTTTGCCCCACTGTTCCAGCTTTTCGATACAGCGCTCCAGAGAAGACAAACCCTCTCCCTCATCAGGTACGATCACGGCCGGGCACTGTAATTCTTTAGCTAATTCAAGGTTACTGGAGTTCAGGCTGAGGACCAGGTCAACCCCCGCCAGGTTGGCGGCGCGGATATCTTCCGGTCGATGGCTATCAACGCTGACAATAAACCCTTCTTCCTTTAAAATACGAACCGTTTCCGCCAGGTGCGGGAAAGGGCGGTGGATATCGCAACCGATATCGATGATGTCTGCTCCGCCGGCCTGGTAATAACAGGCTCGCTCTACTATTTTGGCTAAAGTCAACCGGGAAGCGTCTACTATTTCGGCAATAATTTTAGGTTTCGGCCGGGTCAGATTATCCTCTCTTTCCCCGGCCGGCATGCCATCCGGCAGTTCCGGGCTGTCGAAAAATGCGGGTAAGTCCTTTAGATCGGCGGGTCCCCGTACCACCTGGCAGCCTGTAGCCTCGGTTATCACTTCAAGGGGGCCCTGGCAGAGACCGGGGATAATTATGATCTCAGCACCGGTTTCTCCTTTGACCTGTTGCAGGTTCCGGGCGATGTACCCGGTAGTCATAAGCGCCGCTACCGACCGCTTCAGGACTTTGATGGTGTACCCGCCTTCGAGATTGAGGTTGCGGGCTACCCTCTCCAATGCTTGATAGGCTATCTTGCCGGTTACCAGCAAATATCTGGGCATTGAGCTGTGTTTAATCCTCCATATGAAGGCGTAGTTGTGTAGATACCACGAGAAATAAGCCAAAGTACAATTATTTCCGGCTGGTACTTAAAATCTGATCGATTTCCCGGGGATGTTTAACGACGGTTACCCCCGGGCAGGTGGAAAGGCGGGCCACATTTTCCAGGTCAATATTCCGGGGATATACCCGGACCCTGAAACCCGGGGGTGCCGGGGAATCAATTTCCGGTCCAATATCGGTTGGTAAAACGACAACAGGAACCCGGCATTTACCGGCATGGGCAAACAGGTTGGTAACCAGGTTATCTGAGATTCCGGCGACAAATTTAGCTATCGTGTTGGAGGTGGCGGGAGCGATAATCACCAGCCGGTAGTAACCCCGGTAGAGCCCGGTCACCGCCCGGGAACTGGCGCTGCGGTCCCAGTAAAGCCGGTGGCCACATCCAAGCAAGCTCTCCAGCAAACCATACCCGGCCAGCACTTCCCGGGCCGCCCGGGAAATAAAAACGTCTATGTCATGTAGCTTAACTAAAAGCTCCATACATGGGGCCAGGAAATGCCCCCCGCCGGTGATTCCCCAGGCAATCCTGGATGTGACCCTCTTTTCACCTGTCATAATGTTCCTGTTGACCTCATTTCTGGAACCTGCTGCCCGGTTGCACCGGTTTCATTCCAGCCCCAGGCAGCGCCATGATTGATTCCCCGGGCTCCTAAAACTCGCCCGCGTTCTCCTAAAAACTTCCTGGTAGCTTCCACCAGGAAGGATAATCTTTCCCCTTCTACAAAGCCGTAAACTGCCGGCCCCCATGAACTTTGTCCCACCCCGGCCGCCCCCAGGGACAGGAGGTATTCAGCCACTTCCGCTCCTTCCCTGGTAGCGAATACCCCTCCCTGGACGGGGCTAAAATAATTGCCAACCTGCTTTTGAATCTCGGTAACAGCTTGACCGAAGAGGTACAAATTTTTTTCAACCAGGGCCGGCAAAAGCTGCATTAAGACTATCCGCGCCACACGGCCTGCCAGCCCTGCTTCCATAGGCGGCAGGGAACTAAATGCCTCTTCTTCCTTGCTCCCGGCCATTTTCTCTTGCGTACGAGGAATGGCCAGCACTATGCCCCACTCCCGGGGAAAGGGGTGCCGGGCGATTACCGGTGGTACGACGTAGGGACCGCCTCCCTGTCCTTTGCCTTGAGCTACCGGGCGCCCGCCGTCGACGACGAAGCCCCCCCCTTCAAACACTGCCACCCCGATACCGGAACGGCTCCCTTCCCGGTCGGTCACTTGGGCCAGTTCCAGTAAAGAAGGCTCCAGACCATAAACGCGCGTCAGCGCCACCCCTATAGCTAGCGATAGCTGGGTACCTGAACCCAAACCGCAATGGGCCGGCAAGGATTGGAGGATGCGGATGCTGGCTCCGGGTAAGCGATAGCGCTGCAGGTACTGGCTGGCGATGCCTATTACACGCTTGGTTTCAGACTCCGGTCCCTCTACCTTAAGCCGGGAAGCTTTCTCTACCGCTATTTCCAATTGAGGCCGGTCTATCGCCAGGCCGATACCGCCGTAAAGCCGGCCTAGCGATCCGTTAAGATCCAGCTGTCCCAGGTGCAGGCGGGCCCCGGTTCTAACCCAGAAAGTCGGCATCCGCTTTTCTCCCTCCCGGTAGACTTGTTCATCGAACGGCGGGTATGCTATCAATTTGTTTCCTGCGGCTGGTTTATGGTACAGGCTGGCTCATTCCTCCTTGACCACAGCGTCATAGATCCAGACGGCAACCACAGCGCCGATGATAGGCGCTAGAAGGTAAATCCAGAAAAAGGGCCACAGGTTGGGGCCACCGGCTAAACTGTCGATGAGATAGGGGCCAAAGGTACGGGCGGGATTAATTCCCTGACCGGAGACGTTTCCAAGGGTGGTAATGACCCCGCCTACAATCAGTCCAATAATCAGACCGGCCCAGCCCTGGGGCGCCCTTTTGTCTACGGCAATACCCATTATGGTAAGCATCAGCATGAAGGTACCCACGGCCTCGGCTACAAACACCTGCACGAGGCCAATACCAGGAAATGGACCCGGGGCTCCCAGGCCCCCTACCGTTGCTCCCTTGCTCCCGAGCATGATTAATAAAGTCAAGGCGCCAAGGGCTGCCCCGGCAAACTGGGCCACCAAATAAGGTATAACTTCATTTGTGGGAAAACGCCGGCCTGCCCACAGGGCGATGGTTACGGCCGGGTTGATATGGCAGCCGGATACCGGGCCAAAGATGTAAATTGCTGCTGCTACCACGATGGCAAAGGCCAGGCCGATAGCGAGCCAGTCGCCCAGGCCTCCCAGGGCCCCGATGCCAATACTAAAACTGGACGCCGGCTTTTCGCCCTCGGCCAGCATCAGGGTAACGGCGGCCGCACCCGCTCCCACTATGACCAGCATCCAGGTCCCTATCAGTTCAGCGATCACCTTTTTGGTCAGAGAAGGCTGCATGCCAATCCCTCCGTTCTTTGCTTGTTTTAGTGCCGGTGAGAACCGGGTAGCAGGAGGTGCCCCGGGTCCGGCCCCCCTGCCACCGGTACTTCGTACCAATTGCAGCCTAACTGGCGGGGTTACCTGCTAATTACCCGGCCGGCCGGGCTGAAAGTATATCCTCCATAAACCTGGCGAATTACACCGACTGCTTCCAGTTGCAGTAACCGTGCCGATTAATCAAGGTAGTCACCGCACAATCCTTGCAGACCCGTGCCGGGGAACCCGGGACCTTGGGATTTAAGGCAATGACGTTGGTCATCAAGGTGGCGGTCACCGGCTCGCTGGTCAGGAGGCAGGGGAAATCGGCCAGCCGCATCAAGGAAGAGAAGCGGACGGTTATGGCGCAGGCGGGATAGGTGTAGCGCTGCGGGTTGGCAAGCACTTCGCTGGCGTCAACAGGATCAAGCTGTACCAGGATACCTCTTACTTTACCGCCGGCCCCGATGGGAGCCACTTCGAGAATCTTGCTGCCCCGGTGAATCATGTCCATGAAATCGCAGTTATGCAGCTCGGCAGCAGCACCGCGGTTGGGATATTTCTGCACGTAATTGGCAAAGCGTTTGGTTAACAGGTCGATGACCATGGGCACGGTGAAGCCGTCTTTTTCCAGGATGTAAGCAACGGCGGCCGCCGTCGAACCGGTGGCTACGCTGAGCACGTCATAGGGACTGTTAAACCCTTGCTCCAGGCCCAGATTCAAGGTCTTTTCCATTACTTCGCTTACGGCGTCCATGATGGCCATGGTTACATCATCTTTGGCCATATTAAACATGGACTGGGAGATATGGTGGGCCACATCCCCAACACAGTAAGCCGGTACCGTAACCACGTTGCTGTAGTGTACGCCAGCATCCACGGCCGCCTTAACCGCGGGCCGTATTTTTTCTTTATAGGTTTCCATGTACTTTTTTACGTCAAAGGAAGTGTGGCCGGCATCAGTCATCAGTTTGGTTTGGGCCGCAATGGGTTGGTCATATACCATCTGGAGCATGGCAATTTCTTCTTTAACTGCTTCCGCTACCGTCTTGCCTGCTTCAATGGCGGCGGCAAAGGCAGCGCCGATACCGTAGGAGGTGTTCATACCCCAGGATTTGGAAGAAAGGATTGCCTGTTTATAATGTTTGTCTATATCCAGGCCGTTCAGGATGGTATTGACGACATTGCTGGTGGAGCCGGGGCAAAAAGCAAAATCAACGACACAAGTCGGTCCATAGAACCCGCCATAGCGCCGGACAGCCTCGCGGCCGATCAGGGCTTCACTGTCAGCTATGGCAGCAATAAACTGTTCCATGGCCTTACGGAAGTCGGGGTCCAGTTCATACAGGATCTCGAGCACCGCCGGGGTCTGGTAGTGCTCCACGAAGGGATCATCCTCCGGTCGCACCGTAGTAGTTAACTGGTTCAGGATTTCATAGTGGGCGTTCACGGAATCTACGTGCAGGCGAATTACTTCCGGGCTCTGGCCTTCCGCTGCCTTCATGCCGTTTACGGCATCCACATAAGGTTTGGCATCGGTGATTTGGAAACTTCCACCCCTTTTCTGCCTGATAACATCCAGATCTGCCTTTTGGGCCGCAACCGCCTCCGCCACCATTTTGGCATACACCGACTTGGACATTTACCATACCTCCTCATATGAAGATTAGTTTGGACCCTGAATTACCTGAATTGCAATTATCATGCCAGGTGGCGACAAGGCTGGTCCAGGTTAATATTCTTTCGATAAAGACAGGCCTGGCATTAGTTTAGAACCCCGGAATTAAATAAATATTATGTTATTTTGCCCCGAAATTGAACATTTCAACTAAACTACCTGCTAAAAATTGGCTTATGGACAGGGCTTTATCTTCCGTCAGCCATTGTTCCATGGTGACGCATGTATTACGATGAAACATTAATTATGAAGTAAAGTTAATTATAATTTCGGGCTGCAATAGAATATTTCTTTAGCTTGCGATAAAGGGTGTTGCGCCCGATGCCCAGTACCTTAGCGCACCGGGAGATGTTGCCGCCGGTATTTTTCAGGGCGTCCAGGATAATCTTCTGTTCCAGCCTTTCTAAAGACATCATCTCGCCTGCCGGGGATTGAATAGTTTTAAGCATCGCCTGTATCGGCTCCGGTAAATGCTCCATGGTAATGGTTTTTCCCTGTGCCAGGTTGACAGCCCTTTCGATAGCATTGGACAATTCACGGACATTTCCCGGCCACCAGTAGCTTTCTAAAGCTCGTGCAGCTTGAGGATCAAGATTATTAGGAGGTAATTTTAACATTGCCGAAAACTTTTTAATAAAATAGTGTACCAACAGGATAATATCGCTTTCACGTTCCCGCAGGGGAGGAATGGTAATGTTAATTACATTCAGGCGATAGTAAAGGTCCAGGCGAAAATTGCCTCGCTCAACTTCTTTTTTTAAATCTTTATTGGTGGCGGCAATAACCCTTATATTTACGGGAATGGGTTTCAGCCCGCCCACGCGAAGAATTTGTTTCTCCTGGAGAACCCGCAAGAGGGAAATCTGGGTATCCAGGGGCATGTCAGCTACCTCATCGAGAAAAATAGTACCCCCGCTGGCCAGTTCGAACTTGCCCGGCCGCCCACCCCGTTTGGCGCCGGTAAATGCACCTTCTTCGTAGCCAAAGAGTTCGCTTTCGATGAGGTCCCGGGGAATGGCCGCACAATTGATAGCTACGAAAGGGCCATTGGCCCTGGGGCTGGCATTATGGATAGCCTGGGCAAACATTTCCTTACCGGTACCGCTTTCCCCCTGGAACAGCACCGTGGAAGTGCTCGGGGCCACAGTTCTGGCAATCTGGATACTCTGCAGCAGGGCCGGGCTATTGCCAATTATATCGGCGAAGGTGAATTGGGCGCGGGCTCCCACCATATTAGTAACTAAACGGTGGACATTGTGAATTTCACGCAGGGTAATTACACCGCCGCAGACTTTTTGCTGTTGATCCAGAATGGGACGGCCGGAGAGCAGGAAATGAAGCCGGCCGTACCTGGTATCAAGCAACACTTCCTGATCATAAACGGCTTTCCCGTGTTCCAGCAGGTCCTTGATTATCACAGGAACGGCCAAAATTTTCTTCAGAGGCTGGCCCAGGCAGTGTTCAGCCTGTGTACCCAAGATTTTAATGGCTACGGGGTTAATGTTAGTGATCTCGCCATTTTTATCAAAGGAAATTAGTCCTTCAGACATAGATTCGATAATGGCGGTAATATTGTTGTAAGACCTGGTGATTTCTGCATTGGCTGATTTCAGGAGCAAGAGATTTTCCATGGCCTGTACTGCGGCTACCACCATTCCCAGGGTGTGGGCGTGGGCACGACGGTAATCCCCGGAAACGTCAAGGATGCCTATCATTTTTCCATTCACATCGCGAATGGGGGCCGCCGAGCAGGTAAGCCAGTGGTTCAACCGGCAGAAATGCTCGGTGGCATAGACCTGTAAAGGCTTTTTCTCTATCTTAACTAAACCCATGGCATTGGTGCCTTTTGTTTCCTCGTTCCAAAATTCGCCCACTTGAAAATGTTGATCACGGTTTAATATATCCTGATCCCCCATAAGCTCCAGTATACAGGCCTCGGAGTCGAGAAGAATAACTACAAAGCCGGACCCTTTAACCAGCTGATAAAGATTTTTTAGGAAGGGCTGAGCTACTTCTATCAACATCTGATGCCGTTCCCGCCGGGCCTGGATTTCTTTGGTAGAGAGACGTGAGGTTATCACTACATCGGGGTTTAATTTTTTATCGAGGCAGCGCCGCCAGGATGACAGGATCATTGGGTTTACAATCTCAAGGTTTGTGGTATGGTTTTTCATGACGACATACTCTTTCCAGGCTCTATAGACAGTCTGGATGCGCGCAGACGTCACCAATCCCACCTCCTTTATCTATTTCAGGTTATATGCTGTTCTCCAGTAAGCAGGGTTTGAGGAGATATCACCTCCCGGTATGATAGGGTGATGTTAGCCCCGGAAGAAATGGTGGAGATTAACAGTTGGATTAAAAGAAAGATAACGAAGCAAGGGCAAATACTTTGTGGAACATTTTTGTTTCAGAGCGGAGCAATTTTTCTATCCTTCTGTAATTACTATGCAACTTTTATGCCAACCTGGCAACAAAATTAAATGCAAGGAAAACCTGGTAAAACCCCGTAAAATTATGGCGGTTTGATATTTTTTTGCATTTTGTTGCGCCAAAATGGAACAAACAAGAAATCCGCGTGTTCCATTTTTGAACATTTCCTGTTCCTATATATAATATCCAGGGTTTCTTTAACCTAAGAAAAGGCCAGGGTATAGAAACATGACCTCCCTATCCGGCAGAGACAGGGTAGCTTAAGCACGGGGCTTTATTAAGACCTGTCCCGGGAAACGCCCCCCTGCCGGGCTAGCTGCTGCCAGGTAACTCCCAGGATTATAAGGACTCCTCCCAGGGCCTGGACGAGCAGCAATTTTTCCCCCAGGACCAGGTAAGCCAGGACGGCGGTAATTGCCGGTTCCAGGGTACAGATAATAGCAACCCTCTGTGCTCCTATATATTGCAACCCTTTAGCCATAGCAGTATAGGCCAGGACGGTTGTTATCAACACGAGGGCGGTAATAGCCAGGAAAGCCTGGATATTAAAAGCAAGGTCAAAATCCCCCGTAATCAAAGCTACCGCCAAGAATACCACACCTACGATCAAAGTCATATAAGCATTAAAGGTTCCGGGGTCCAGGCGTTTAAGCATGTGGGCCTGGCCTACCATATAGATGCCGTTGGCCAGGGCGGCCAGGAGGGCGGCCACAACCCCTCCTGTGTTCCACTCCCCTGCCGGTACCCCCAGGATGATAACCAGGCCCAGGAAGGTAATGGCCAGGGCCCCGAGCGTGGACCGGGTCAGGGATTCCTGGAGAAAGACGGCGGCCAGGATAGCTACAACTGCCGGATAAATATAAAAAAGGAGTATGGCTGCTGCGGCTGGGATATGCTGGAAAGAATAAAAAAGCAGCAGCACCGTAAAACCCTGCCCTCCTGTAGAGAGGATTACCAGCCGGTAAAATGTGGGCGTGTCTACTTTCCGGATTGAAGGGGAAAATAACAGGTTGCCCCAGAAAAATGCCGCTGCCATGAGAAAACGAAGGGCAAGGACGGTCAGGATATTAGCCCCGCCGGCATAGGCCAGTTTGGCCGCTATCCCCTCTGTTCCCAGGGCGGCCGCGGCCAGGACCGCTAAAAACATACCCCTCATTTCCCTGGAACTACCGCTAAGCTTTACCAATGCTAATCCCCCTGTACTTTAAAAGGCCGGGCCGGGTTTAACTCCTCGAGTGGTTGTTCTCAATAACCTTCCTGCTTCCTCCTTGGAACGGTAGCGAGAAGTTCAGCCACTTCTTCCCCGCTGAAACGATATACCCGGCTGCAGAAGGCACATTTGGCCTCGGCGCCGCCCTGTTCTTCCAGAAGCTTTTGTAATTCTGCCGGGCCTAGAGCGAGGAGAATACCCTTAAGGCGTTCCCGGGAACAGCCGCAGTTGTATTTTATCGGCTGGCGTTCATGGACTTTGAGGGAAAATCCTTTAAGAAGCAGGGCCAGGATATCTTCCGGCGTGTGCTCCTGTAAGATGAGGCTGCTTACAGGGCCTGCTGCTTGAATGTTTTTTTCCAAAGAAACGGCTATTTCTTCGGCAGCTCCAGGCAGGAGCTGCAAAAGATAGCCGCCGGCAGCCCCAACCTTGCCGCCGGGTTCTAGCAGGACCCCCAAACCCACGGCAGAAGGTTTTTGTTCAGAAGCAGTAAAGTAGTAGGCCAGGTCCTCGCCGATCTCACCGGAAACAAGGGGCACGCTGCCGCTGTAAGGTTCTTTTAAACCCAAATCTTTAGCCACATAAAGGGTTCCCCTGCCCACCGCCCCGCCGACGTCCAGCTTGCCGTCACTTTTTAAAGGCAGGTCTACCCCCGGTTCCATAACATAGCCTTTCACTTCCCCGGGACGCGCCACAGCTACAATGCTGCCCAGGGGACCATTCCCCAGGATGCGGACGGTAATCCCCTGCCCTTCCTTGAGGGTCGCTGCCATCATTGCCGCCCCGGTCAAAACCCGGCCCAGGGCCGCCGTCGCGGTAGGCGAAGTGTTGTGCAGTTCTTTAGCTGCCTGCACCAGCCCTGTCGTTTGCGTCGCAATGGCCAGGATCTGGCCTTCCCCTGCCGTAGCCCGCACCAGGTAATCTGGCATAACTTATATAACGCCCTCCATTTCTTCGCCGATGGCCCGGGCCGCAGCTGCCGGGTCGGGGGCGGCGGTAATGGGGCGGCCGATGACCAGGTAGGAGGCCCCCTGCTCCAGGGCTTCCGCCGGGGTCATAACCCGGCGCTGGTCGCCGCGTTCGGCTCCCGCCGGGCGCACCCCCGGGGTTACAATTAGAAATTCCGGTCCACAGGCCTGCCGGATGACCTGGATCTCCCGGGGAGAGGCCACAACCCCGTCCAGTCCCGCTTCTTGAGCCAGCCTGGCCCAGTACACAACCTGTTCATCAACCCCTCGTTCAATACCCACCTCATCTCTTAACGTCTTCCCATCAAGGCTCGTTAATACGGTAACGGCCAGGATGATGGGAACTGGAAGCCCGGCTGCCGCAGCTTCTTGCCTGGCAGCCTCAGCCGCGGCCTCCATCATGCTCCTGCCGCCGGCGGCATGAACGTTGAGCATGTCCACCCCATGGCGCACCAGGGACCGGGCCGCCCCGGCCACGGTGTTGGGTATGTCGTGGAGCTTCAGGTCGGCAAAGACTTTGCCGCCCCGCTCCTTAACCATGCGGATGGCTGCCGGCCCGGTGGCCGTGTATAACTCCAGGCCTACTTTAAACATGCCGACATAAGGGAAAAGCTGGTCTACCAGTTTTTCCCCTGCTGCCAGGCTGGCAACATCTAAAGCCACGATTATTTTATCTCTAGCAGGCATAATACCAGCTCCTGTACCTTTTATTCTCGTTTTTGTTTAAGGACGAGATACATATTCCTGCAGGGGCTTGAGTTCAAATTTATCTCCCGCCTGCAGGGACTGCAGGACTTTCAGCAGGGCCCGGGCCGTATCCAGGGAGGTCAGGCAGGGGATACCCAGTTCTGCCGCCGCGCGGCGAATTTTAAAGCCGTCGCGGCCGGGCATCTTGCCCCGGGTCAGGGTATTGAGGACGAAGTGGATTTTCCCTTCGCGGATATAATCCAGGATGTGGGGCGAACCCTCGCGGATCTTCCCCACCCTTTCCACGATGAGCCCGGCCGCGGCCAGGGCGCCGGCCGTACCGGCCGTAGCCACTACTTTAAAGCCCAGTCCGGCAAATCCCTTGATAATGGGTATTGCTTCCGCCTTATCCTTGTCGGCAATGGTGGCCAGCAAGGTGCCGTGGTTGGGAACAGCGCAGCCGGCAGCCACCAGCCCTTTGTAGAGGGCTCGCTCATAGATAGGATCAATTCCCATTACCTCGCCGGTAGATTTCATCTCCGGTCCCAGGGAAGTATCCACCTGGAGGAGCTTGCCGAAGGAAAAGACGGGGACTTTTACGGCGGTAAAATCCGGCGGCGGCATCAACCCTCCCCGGTAGCCCTGTTCAGGCAGGGTTTTGCCCAGCATTACGTTGGTGGCCAGGGCCACCATGGGCACACCGGTAATCTTGGAAAGATACGGCACCGTGCGGCTGGAGCGGGGGTTGACCTCCAGGACGTAAACTTCCCCCTGGTGGATGACGAACTGGATGTTGAGGAGGCCCCGAATGCAGAGGGCCCGGGCCAGCCTCTCGGTATAGGCGACAATCTTTTCCGTCACTCCCGGCGGCAGGCTGTGGGCCGGGTAAATGGCGATGCTGTCGCCGGAATGAACACCGGCCCGCTCGACGTGCTCCATAATACCTGGGATGAGGACGGTCTCCCCGTCGCTGACGGCGTCTACTTCCACCTCGGTTCCCGGCAGGTATTTATCCACCAGGACGGGATGTTCCGGGGCCACGCGTACGGCGGTGGTGGCATACTCCAGGAGCTCGCCCTCGCTGTGGACGATCTCCATGGCCCGGCCGCCCAGGACGTAGGAGGGCCGCACCAGCACCGGGAAGCCCAGTTCCTTGGCAATCCTCGCTGCCCCTGCTACGGAAGTGGCCGCCCCGCCCCGGGGCCGGGGGATCCGGAGCTCATGCAGCAGGGCGTCAAATTTTTCCCGGTCTTCGGCCCGGTCGATATCCGCCACCGAAGTACCCAGGACCTTGAAGCCGGCCTCGGCCACCGTTTTGGCCAGGTTGATGGCCGTCTGGCCGCCGAACTGGACAATAACCCCTTCCGGCTGCTCCCGTTGCAGGACGTTCAAGACATTCTCCGGCGTCAGGGGTTCAAAGTAAAGGCGGTCGGAGGTATCGAAGTCGGTACTCACCGTTTCCGGGTTGTTGTTGATCATTATGGGGTGCATGCCGGCGCGGCGCAGGGCCCAGGCGGCATGGACCGAGCAGTAGTCAAATTCGATCCCCTGGCCGATGCGGATGGGGCCCGCCCCCAGGACCACCACCTTGCTGCCTTCCAACGGCCGGACTTCATCTTCAACGTCGTAGCTGGAATAATAGTAAGGGGTGACGGCTTCAAACTCGGCGGCACAGGTATCCACCATCTTAAAGGTGGGCGTAACCCCCTCTTCCTGCCGCTGCCGGGCTACGGTCGCCGGCGGCAGGCCGGTAAAATTGGCAATCTCCCCATCGCTAAAGCCCATGGCCTTGGCCCGCCTCAAAGTTGCCCCATCGAGGGTGGGACCTGCGGCGATGAGCTTTTCTTCCATGGCCACAATTTTTTCTATCTCGCCTAAAAAATACGGGTCGATGCCGGTTATTTCATGGATGGCAGCAGTGGTCCAGCCCCGGCGCAGGGCTTCGGCGATGACAAAGAGGCGCTCGTCGTCGGCCTCGGCCATTTTGCGGCGCAGGGCTCCCTCGGAAAAATGCTGGAAGGCCGGCACCCTTAAACCGTCGAGCTTCAATTCCAGGGAGCGGATGGCCTTTAAGAGGGCACCGCTGAAGGTGCGGTCAATGGCCATTACCTCCCCGGTGGCCTTCATCTGGGTGCCCAGGAGGCGCTCGGCCAGGGAAAATTTATCAAAGGGAAAACGCGGGATTTTCACGACGACATAATCTATGGCCGGTTCAAAGCAGGCTTTTGTTTCCCGGGTGACGGCATTGGGAATCTCGTCCAGGGTTAAACCTAAGGCGATCTTGGTGGCCACCCGGGCGATGGGGTAACCCGTGGCCTTGGAGGCCAGGGCGCTGGAGCGGCTGACCCGGGGGTTGACCTCAATGACGTAATAGCGCATGCTGCCGGGATCCAGGGCGAACTGGATGTTGCAGCCCCCTTCGATGCCCAGGGCGCGGATTATTTTGAGGGAAGAGCGGCGCAGCAGGTGGTACTCCCGGTCGGAGAGGGTCTGGGAAGGGGCGACGACGATGCTGTCGCCGGTATGAATACCTACCGGGTCGATATTTTCCATATTGCAGACGGTAATGCAGTTGTCAGCCCCGTCGCGGATGACTTCGTACTCGATCTCCTTCCAGCCGGCGACGGAGCGCTCCACCAGAATTTGTTTAATGAGGCTCAGCTTCAGCCCTTTGAGGGCAATGGCCTCCAACTCCTCCTCATTCCTGGCCACCCCGCCGCCGGTGCCGCCCAGGGTATAGGCCGGCCGCACGATGACCGGGTACCCGATTTCCCCGGCAAAGGCCAGGGCTTCCTCGACCGTATTGACAATCCTGCTTTCAGGTACCGGCTCCTCAAGTTCCAGCATCATGGCCTTGAACTGTTCCCTGTCCTCGGCCCGCTGGATGGCCTTTAGAGGTGTACCCAGCAGTTGTACCCCCGTTTCCTCCAGGACGCCGGCTTCGGCCAGTTCCAGGGCCAGGTTCAAACCCACCTGCCCTCCCAGGGTGGGAATAAGGCCGTCAGGCTGCTCTTTACGAACGATCGCGGCTACGAAATCAAGGGTCAGAGGTTCCAGGTAGACGCGATCGGCCATGTCCCGGTCGGTCATGATGGTCGCCGGGTTGGAGTTAACCAGGACAACCTCCATACCCTCTTCCTTTAAAGCCCGGCAGGCCTGGGTGCCGGCATAATCAAATTCCGCCGCCTGGCCGATGATAATGGGTCCGGAACCGATAACCATTATCTTTTTCAACCCGGGTTTAACCGGCATCTCAGTGACCCTCCTTTCCGCGGTTGGCGTCTACCATCCGGATAAATTCATGGAAAAGGTATTCAGAATCCGTCGGGCCGGGAGAAGATTCGGGGTGATACTGGACGGAAAAGACCGGTAGCTGCCGGTGGCGCAGGCCTTCAACGGTGCCGTCATTAAGGTTGATGTGGGTGACCGTCGCTTCATCCGGCAGGGTTTCGGCCCGCACGGCGTAACCGTGATTCTGGGAAGTGATATAGACCCGGCCGGTGCTTAAATCTTTGACCGGGTGGTTGCCGCCCCGGTGGCCGAAGGGAAGCTTATAGGTATCGGCTCCCAGGGCCAGGGCCAGGAGCTGGTGACCCAGGCAGATGCCCATCACCGGTACCTTACCCAGGAGTTCCCGGATTGTGGCCACGCCGTAGGGGACATCCTTGGGGTCGCCCGGGCCGTTGGAAACGACCACCCCGTGGGGGCGGGCGGCCAAAATGTCGGCGGCCCTGCTACCGGCCGGCATGACTGTAACCGTACAGTCCAGGCGGCGGAGCCAGCGGATGATATTCTCCTTGACCCCGAAATTGTAAAGGACGATACGGCGCTCCCCGCCTGCAACCGTAAAAGGCTCTTTGTTGGTCACGGCCGGAACCAGCCTGGGGCCGCTTAGAGGCGGCTCCATTACGGCCCGGTCCTTCAGCTCATCTAAGTTAACATCTCCTGCAGCCAGGATGCCCCGCATGGTACCGTGGCGGCGCAGGTGCCTGGTGAGGGCTCGCGTGTCCACGCCCTGGAGGGCCGGGATGCGGTTTTCCTTTAAGTAGCGGTCAATATCCCCGGTCGCCCGCCAGTTGCTGGGGCGGGAACAGGCTTCATGGACGATAAAACCGGCCACCTGGGGACGTTCGGATTCCAGATCCTCGGCGTTAATGCCGTAGTTGCCGATCAGGGGATAGGTTAGGACAACGATCTGGCCGCAGTAAGAGGGATCGGTAAGGATCTCCTGGTAGCCGGTCATACTGGTGTTGAAAACTACTTCGCCGTGGCAACTGCCGGGGTGACCAAAGGCCTCGCCGGTAAAAACCGTGCCATCGGCCAGCACCAGAAAACCTTGCATGGGCGTTCACTCCCCGCCAAGTTTATACTTTGCATCGTCAAGGACTGACGTCGAGTTCATGGGGCAATTCCCGGATCAATACCTGGTCGACGCCGTCGACTTCCTCGAGCTGGACGGCTATCTCTTCTTTGCAGGAGGTGGGGACGTTTTTACCGACATAGTCGGCGCGGATAGGCAATTCCCTGTGCCCCCGGTCGATGACCACCGCCAGCTGGATATTCCGCGGCCTTCCCCGGTCAAAGAGGGCATCGAGGGCGGCCCGGATGGTGCGGCCGGTAAAAAGGACGTCGTCGACGAGGACTATCTTTTTCCCGGTAATCTCAAAGGGGATATTTGTTTCATTAACCTGCGGTTGGATATTTAAAGTTGTCAGGTCGTCGCGGTAAAGGGTGATATCGAGTATCCCCAGGGGGATTTTTACCCCTTCGATCTCTTCAACGATTTTCTGCAGCCTCTCGGCCAGGGGTACTCCCCGGCGCCGGATACCGATTAGCACCAGGTTTTCCGTCCCGCGGTTGCGCTCCAGGATCTCATGGGCAATGCGGGTCAGGGCCCGGCGCAGCTTGTCGGCATCCATGATCCTGGCTTTGATCGTTAGCTCCATTTTTTAATCCCTCCTCCGGGCATAAAAAAACCTGCGCGTGAAGGCTGGCGCAGGTTTAGTATACCAGTATCCCTTTGCTACTAATCCTTTGCTAGCCTCACCGGACTAACTTAAAAGGACCTTCGTGATGGTAGTTTAGCCAAAAATACCCCCCCTGTCAAGGGGTAATTTTATTTGGAGCTCTCCCGGATGGGTCAAGGCGAAGTAAGTAATACCGGCGATAAAAAGCAACGCAGTGAGACGGTAAGACAGTTCGCCCGTAACCAGAGACCTCACCCCGCTGTGGACGAAACCCCCGTAACTGTCACTACGCCCTTCCTGTTGGCCAGCGGCCATAAAAAGATGAGAAAACCAGTGGGACCTGTTGAGAAAGTTATTCACCTTGAAAAGCCACATCCCCACGCGGTTGTCCAGTATGAAGTTTTTCAGGGGGGCGTGGTAAAAGCGGGCAAAATCGCGTTCGCTAATCCCGTGGTAAACCATAGTGGCTGCTGCCAGGCGACTGCCAAGGAAAGAAGCGAAATAACCGTCCTTTAAAACCCGCCCGTACCCGGCCAGATCACCGATTACCACCCACCTGTCGCCGTAGAACCTCCTTGATGGCCCGGTGAAAACCTGGGCGCCGCATACAAGCTGACAGCGTAAATGCTTGCTCGCTTCAGGAAGTTCAAGCCATTGCCGTATACCAGGATGGGATAGAACCTGGTCGACTTCTTCTTTCGTTAAATGCCGTCCCAGGGACGTGAGGGTAAGCCAGTCTTTACTTTTTGGAATTAAAGCCAGTACCGCACCAGGAAGAATGTTATCAAGGATAAACATATTATTACCAACCAGATTCTTTTTTGCAGAGGATGTATCAATTTCGGTCACGCTGGCGGCCATTATCGGCGGGGGCTCATATCCGGTACTTGCGATGAAGGATTGCAACATTGGCCTGCCGAGAGAACGAAAGCCTGCCGCCATTACCAAAACATCGCCTTCCAGTTCTACGAAGGAACCACTTTCATGTCGCCGGCTGATAATTACCCGCCATCCAGTCTCTTTTTCCTGGCGATATATCCGCTTGACAACGGTAGGCTCAAAGATTTCAAGCATGTTCCCTATTTCTGGTGACAAGCCTTCGAGAATGCGGAGCTTAAGGGAGTCGTCAAATCCTGTAACGCCAAATCGACTGGTACGTAACACGGCATTTAGAGGCGTATTTAACTCCACGGTTACATGGCCGGAAACGTTAACATAGATGCACCGCTCTACTTTTTGTAACACCACGTCTTCTGGTAGGTCAAGTCTAAGAAAGGAACGCATGGTATTCAGGGCTAAATCAGTAATTAGCCCTCCACAGTAATTGCAGTTGGTACTGTTTACTAAATATACTTTTATCTTCAAATTTTCACGTCGCGCTAAAAGAAGTAGTTGTCTTGCAAAAGCACTGCCAGCAATACCTCCACCAATTACAATAACCCGGTCCCCATTCACAAGGGGCCTGGTAGCCCGATGACGGCTGCCCGTCCGCTCGAGATCGGCCAGGCGTGGCGGGCGACGTGAAAAACAGCGTTCTAAAAAGCCGACGATATTTCCTCCCGGCACAGGTGCGCCTCCTTTTAAGACCCCGGTACAATTTTAACTGCCTCCAGCGGCCACCGCGGCCACCAGGCCAAAGCAGCCGCTGAGCATCATGTCGCCGTAAGGGGCGGCCCAGTAGTAATCCTGGTGAATGGTCAGCCGGCGCTGCGGTCCCGTTACGGCAACGAAGCGGTAACCCCCGTCCGGGCGGTAACCCGGATCAATATAGCAGCCGTGGCCGCCGTCGTTGAAGATTTCCTCATTGGTAAGCTCCCCGGCCCGCAGCTTTTCGACGTAAGCGGCCAGCTTGTGGCCGCTCAAACAGCTGGTATGGTGTTCAAAGAGGCCCCATACCCTCTGCCCCTGGAGGAGAACGCCGATGGTGTGCTGGTTGCCGCAGTTGACAAGGATCAACCCTTCCTCGCTGTGGGCCGCTACCCTGGCATCACCCAGGGCGCCCCAGAGGGCGGCTGCGCCGGTGTCCATGAGCCAGGCCCCCGGCGCCTGCTCCCGTACGGCCTGCATCCGGGTGAAATAACGCGGCGGCTCGCGGTAGAGAAGGTCTACCAGCCTGCCGCCACCGGCGACAAAGCGCTGCCAGTGCCGGAAACGAAAAAGGCGGTCGCTTGTACCCGGCGGCGCCTCGCCGTGGTCGAGGACGGCTATGGCCACCTCCGCCGGCAGGCCGACGCCGTAGGGGGCAAGGCTGGCGGCCAGGGTATCTAGATCGACATCCCCCGTCCTGATGGTTACTGCATCCCCCGGCGGCTCCTCAGTGATTACAATGCCCAGCTGCCGCACGCGATCCAGGTCGTCATAAACCGTCCGGGCCGCCGCGGCCGTAGCATAAACCCTTAAACCGGCGGCCAGGTGGCGGCGCAAAGCCCCTACCACGGCCCCGCCGCCCATCAGGGAACCGGTGAGAAAAACATCACGGCGGGCGGCCGTTGCCGCCTCCACCTGCCGGGCGCAGATGACCGTCGGTGATGGTAATATGAGCTGAACACAATTTTCCACGGGCTGGTCCGGGCGGTAAAGGAGGATGTCCTGGGTGCCGCCGCCGATGTCTATGGCCAGTAAAGGCCGGGTGAGCATTTAGCCACCTCCGTCAAAGAATAGAGAGGGCTTATTTTTCCTCCGGCTTGTCGCCGGACCTGAGGCCTTTTTTGAATTCATTTATGGTCCGCCCCAGGCCGCGGCCGAGTTCCGGCAGCCTTCCGGGGCCAAAAATGATAAGTGCCGCCAGGATGATGAGTATCCAGGCGTAAGGGCTGAATAAGGTGCCGAGGGTTATCATCTTTAATGCACTCCCTTTTTATAACCTTAAACCCAGGATAACATATTATCCTTTCCGGGACAACCGCTAGCCCGTCAAACGCCGGCGCAGGAGGTAAAGGGGAGGGTAGAAAAAGATGGCAATAAAAACTACCAGCCAGGCTGCATGAACCAGGAGGCCCGGGCTTAATTGCCCCAGGACCAGGGAGCGTACCAGCTCTACTACATGGTAAAGGGGGATTAACCATGCCAGCTGCCGGACTATTACAGGCATGGCATCCAGGGGGAAGAAAACGCCGGCGAAGAGGAACATCGGGGTGATAATCAGGGTAAAAAAGTAACTGAAGGTATCAATCTTGGGCACCAGGCCGGTCCACATCATCCCCAGTTCGGCAAAGACAAAGCCGCATAACACCAGGACCGGGGGCACCAGCAGGGCTGCCGGCGACTGCACCAGTCCGAGCAGGAAAATCACCAGCAAAATTACCGTGCCATAGAGGACACTTTTAAAGGTGCCAAAAAGCATTTCCCCCACAACTACTTCATCAAGACTCACCGGGGTCGCCACAATGGCATGGTAGGTCTTCTGAAACTTCATGCGTACAAAGCTGTCATAGGTACACTCGGAACACGTTGCCCACATGGCCGAAGAGGCAATCAGCCCCGGTGCCAGGAACTGGAGGTAGCTCATTCCCTCGATGGCCGGGATGTAATAACCCATGCCGTAACCCATGGCCGCCAGGTAAAGGAGGGGTTCCAGGAAATTGAACATGATATTGGTCAGCCAGGTCTTGCGGAAGACGACAAAATTGCGCCAGAATACCTTCCAGGCACGATAAGAAATATCCATCCTAATCCAGGCTCCTCCCGGTTAGCTTAAGGAAAACGTCCTCCAGGGTCGCCGGCCTTAAGCGCATATGGCTGAACCGGCCGGTTAAACCCTGGACCTGCTGCCAGGTGTCACGCCCGTTGCCGGTATATAGGTACAATGTCCGGCCTATGATCTGGTGGGCCAGGACGCCGCCGTCTACTTTGGCTAAAATCTCAACGGCCTCGCCGTCTACCGGAGCCAGTTCCAGGACTTCCCGGCCGACATGGCGCCGGACCAGCTCTTCCGGGGGGCCTTCTTCCAGGATTATTCCCCGGTCCATAATTACCAGCCGGTCACACAGCTGGGCCGCCTCCTCGAGGTAATGGGTGGTGAGAAGCAAGGTTACCCCGGCCGCTTTGAGCTGGCGCATTTTCTCCCAGATCATATGCCGGGCTTCCGGGTCCAGGCCGGTGGTAGGCTCATCTAAAATTAAAAGCTGCGGCTTATTTACCAGGGCCCGGGCAATGGCCAGGCGCCGCTTCATACCACCGGAGAGGTGCTCGACTTCAACCCCGGCCTTTTCTTCCAGGCCGGCAAAGGCCAGGAGTTCGCGGACACGCTTTACTGCCTCGCCCCGGGGAATATCGAAATAGCCGGCATAGAGGAGGAGGTTTTCCTCAACCGTTAACTCCGGGTCCAAATTGTCCTCCTGGGATACCACCCCCAGGCGGGCCTTAATTTCCCGCGGGTGGCTGCCCACGTCGTAGCCAAGGACTTCCAGGGTGCCCGCAGTTACGGGGATAAAACAGTGGATCATTTTAATGGTGGTGGTCTTACCGGCGCCGTTCGGACCTAAAAAGCCGAAGCACTCGCCGGGACGGACCACAAAGTTTATCCCCCTGACGGCAGTAAACCCATTGTATTTTTTTACCAATTCCCTGGCACAGACAACCGCAGTCAAGCTTCAATCCTCCCTGTAAACAGTTCCTGTTTCCTTTAATAAAAATACCCCGGTTGCCGGGGTATGCAGTTTCCATAACTATATTATAAGCTAGAATAGCTATTTCTGGCAAGGGATGCTCCTGGGTCTTAAACGAAACTACCGGAAGGGGCCACAGGTAGCAGGGCCGGCCTTTACCCTCTTTTTAACGGCTATAAGCCCGGGCACGGTTTTTTTCCCGGGGCAGGCCGAAACCGAAAAGGGCCGCCAGGCGCAGGGCCAGGCGCACCGGCCAGTGGGCGAGCTGGCGCTTTAGCTCCTGCCGTTCCTTTTGCAGGTCGGCCACGGTCCGTTCCAGGTCTTCATTGGCAATGAGGGTCGTCTGGAGACGGTACTCCTGCTCCCGCAGCTGCTGCTTCAGGCGCGCCTGCTCGGCCTGGGCATCGCTGACGGTTTTATTGAGGGTTCCCTGGAGCTGCATGAGACGTGTCTCCAGGTGGCTGACCCTTTTTTTCAGGGAATCCCGTTCAACCCTTAAATTTACCAGCTGCTCCTCAATCTGGGTAAGTTCCTGGCGCAACTCCTCCTTGCGCCGGTGAAGTTTTTCCAGATCGCTTAACAGGTTTTTATTCTCTTGGCGCAGGTCTTCTATTTCCCGGCGCAGCCTTTCTTTTTCTTCATCCCTTTGCTCTCCCTGGCGGCCGGCGGCAGCCTTGCCGCCGTTAATAAGGCTGAATTCCTTGGGAACCGGGGTTAACTTTTCTGTTTCCAGGGTTAGGGCGGCGGCTTCGGCCCCGGCTGCTATTTCCTCCCAGGCCGGCGGTGCCACAGTGGCGTTCGTCGCTGGCGCAAACCTCGGGGCTGCTGGCGGTGCCGTCTTCTCGGTATGCTTCAAAGGGAATAATTTGTCCCAGAAATCGCTCTCTTTAGCCGCCGGGGCCGGTTTGGCCAGGGGAAGCACCGGCTCGCCGGCCCGGGGCATTTCCACTACCTGGGGTGCGCTGTTTCCCCTTCCCGGCGCCGTCCTGGCCGTAGAATCCACGGGCTGCGTTTCCTGGCCGTTGCCGGTGGCTACGGCCGTATCATACGGCAGGCCCCGGGACTTTACGGCAGCAGCAGGCGGTGCTGTGGCCTGGACAGGGGATACACTGTGGCTTCCCGGGCCGGGAGTATTTCCCATCACCGCAGGTACCGCCTCCTGCGTTGCCTTGGCCGCTTGTGCCGGTTCCGGTTCCACATAAGCCCAGTGAATGAGGCCCCAGCGGCCATCCTTTAGCCG
The DNA here is from genome assembly GCF_024733845.1 of Neomoorella sulfitireducens. Classification (GTDB taxonomy): domain Bacteria; phylum Bacillota; class DSM-521; order Neomoorellales; family Neomoorellaceae; genus Neomoorella; species Neomoorella sulfitireducens. The sequence goes on along the minus strand of NZ_JANRHG010000003.1, from coordinate 61,190 downwards.
CAAGAAACGGCCGTCGGCCACCAGTTTCTGTTCCCCCGGTACTTCCGGCTTCCCGGCTTCCTTTAGCTCCGCGTTGATTTCACTTAAGCGCAGGGCATCGCCATGGACCTGGAGGACGCGGTGGGCGGCATCGTTCTCCTTCAAGCCGTCCAGGCGCAGGCACCACAATCCCTTACCCTCGCTGCGAAAACAGGGATTCTTGGCCAGGCAGCGGTTCACGTTTTTCTGGATCTTGGCCAGGTTATGGTTGACCAGCAGGCTATGTTGCGCCTCCTGGACCAGCTCGTCCACCGATTGGGGCGAGTACTCAAATAAACGTAATTTTAAAAGGTCGGTGAGGGAATCTAATTTTCCCGTTACTTTAACTTTAGTTATCTTGGGAGCCGGGGCATTTTTAGGCTTTTTGGCCACGGGTGTCACCTCTTCCGCTTTTTTAGGATAAACCATTATATACCTGGTAATATTTGACACCCGGGCTGGATTTTCCTTCCAAAAAAAATGGGATTTTATGTCATTATATGGTAATTTAACAACCATGCCCAGAGGGGAATGGTTAACAGGGAAACCAGGGTAGTAGCTACCACCCCTTCGGAGATCAGGTTGTAATCGCCGTCATACTTCCGCGCTACGGCCGGGGCAATGGCCGCCGCCGGCATGGCCATCTCCATAATCACCAGCAGGCGAACGGTCTTATCCCATCCCGGGACAAGGAACATGGCCCCCAGGGCCAGGAGGGGTAAGATTATCAACCTGACTGCCACTATAAGGTAAACTATCTTGTTACCGGCCAGGGTACGGATGGGCGATTCGGCCAGCATGGAGCCTACCAGGAGCAGGGCCAACGGTATAGTAGCCTGCCCCAGCCCGTCCAGGGGGCGAAAAATGAGGGGCGGCAACTGGATATGGAAGATGGCCAGAAACAGGCCCAGGATAATGGCCAGGACGTTAATATTCAAAATCGAGCGCCAGTCCGGGCCGGCGGCTTCCCGGTGATCCTGCATCAGCCAGACGCCTAAAGTCCAGAAGAGGATATTATGACCCAGGGCAAACATGGCGGCATAAAAAACCCCCAGCTGGCCCCAGAGAAAGTAGGCCACCGGGAAGCCCAGGTAGGCCACATTGCCGAAGGCGGCGCTAATACGAAAGGCGTAATTAGTCTTTAAAGGCAGGTGCCACCAGGTACCCAGTATGACGCACAGGGCATAGGAACCAAGGACCAGGACCACCGCAGCGGCCAGGATCAGGAAGGCGTTTGTCAATTCCCGGCCGGATACCTTGAGGTTCATGGAGGTTATGGTAAGGGCCGGCATGGCAAAGTAAAAAACAATGTCCGATATTACTTTGTCGCCCTGGGCGTTTAAAATCTTAAACCGGCGCCCCAGGAAACCCAGGAGGACATAGAAAAAAAGGGTGCCAACCTGGGCCCCAACAGCCAGCAGTTGCATCAATTCTACTTCATTCCTTCCGCAGGATAAGGATGTTCTGGTGGGTAATGTTGGGTACAAAGACTGATTTTATGGCGTAAGGTTTGAGGGGCCGGCGGGTAGCCTTGTTGGACCAGATTTTCAATCCTTTAAATTTAAAACCGATCTCGCGCATGGCCTGGGCTACCAAAAAGCCCAGGGGGACATATTCCCCCTGCTGGTAACGATCCCCTACCAGCATCACCAGGTAGCGGCCCGGCATGAGTACCCGCCTTATTTCCTGCCCTATTTCCTGCAGCCGCCCCAGGAAACTGGGCAGGTCGGGGGCCCGGCCCAGATCGTTTTCCAGCATGGGCGAAAGCATATTAAAGTTGGTTTCCTTGCTAAAGCCTGTAGGGCCATGGTTAACCCCGTAAGGAGGATCGGTAATTACCGCCGGTACTGTCCCGGATGGTATCTCTTTCAGCAGGGACAGGCAGTCGCCCTGGCGCATTTCACCACTCAAGGGCTCCCCGCCGGCACCCGCCTCTTCCCGGCGGCAGATGACCCCGCTGGCAACGACAAAATCGCGCTGGATGGCCCGGTAGATGGCTACCCAGCGGGAGTTGAGTTCAAAACCGAGACCCCGGCGCCCGGCCAGGGCCGCCCCCAGGAGGGTACCGCCCACACCGGCAAAGGGGTCCAGGACCAGTTCACCTTTTTTAGTAAAAAAACGGATGATTTCCGCCATTACCTCCGGGGGTTTCATGGCTCCATGCTGCTTGCGTAAAGGGTGGGTGGCGTCGGGGGGATAGGCAGTAATATAGAGGGTATCGGTCCAGTACAGCCACTGCCGGCCGTCGAGATCGTTGAGGCGGTTCTGGAGTTTACCTTTCATGGCCTGCTTCTTCCTGGAATCCAGCCGCCAGGATTTCCCGGGCCTGCCCGGCAGCTTCCGCCGGCACCTGGACCTGGACCAGCCCCAGGGGGCCGGTATTTAAACCGTAAATGTTACCCAGGGCTTCCCCCAGCAGGCGCACCGGCAGGCCGGCAGCTGCCAGTAAGCCCCGGAGCATAAGGGCTTCTATCCTCTCCCTCACGGCCACAGTTACCCATTCGCCAGGCATCTTATTTACCCTCTCCCCTTTTCTCCCGCCTCAAGTTTTCCAGTACCTGCAAGAAGACCGGCGGCGGCGGTGCCGTAAACTCCAGGTAATCCCCCCGTACCGGGTGGTTAAAGCCCAGGCAGCCGGCATGGAGGAGCTGGCCGGGCAGGTTGAAAGGACTCCGGCGGGGGCCGTACCTGGGATCGCCTACCACCGGGTGACCCAGGTAGGCCATATGCACCCGGATCTGGTGGGTGCGCCCCGTCTCCAGCCGCACCTCCAGCAGGCTATAACCTTCAAACTGTTCGAGAACACGGTAGTGGGTGATGGCTTCCCGGGAATTCTTCCCGGTAACAGCCATGCGCTGCCGGTCCACAGGGTGCCGGCCAATGGGCGCCTCGATACGGCCGCGGGGCTCGGCTACTGTCCCGTGGACCAGGGCCAGGTAAACCCTTTTCATGCTGTGGGCCTTGACCTGTGCCGCCAGGCCCCGGTGGGCGGCATCATTTTTGGCCGCCACCAGGATGCCGGAGGTATCTTTATCCAGGCGGTGGACTATGCCCGGCCGCAGGATGCCGTTTATACCCGACAGGTCGCCACAATGGTACAACAGGGCGTTGACCAGGGTGCCGTGTTCATTGCCCGGCGCCGGGTGGACGACCATGCCCTGGGGTTTGTTAACAACAATAATATCCTCGTCTTCGTATAAGATGTCCAGGGTGATTGGTTCAGGCCTTACCTCCAGCCTTGCCGGTTCCGGCAGGCTGACCCTGATTTTTTCCCCGCCCCGCAGGCGGTAATTGGCCTTCGGCCGTGTGCCTTCAAATAGAGTAACCAGGCCCTCGTCCAGGAGTTGCCGGACACGGGAACGGGATATCCCTTCCATTTCGCCGGCCAGCCAGGCGTCCAGGCGCTTGCCCCTGTCTTCCGCGGGGACCTCAAGGATTACGAGACGGTTCACAGGCTCTTCCCCTGTTCGCCGGCCGGCCCCAGGAGTTCCCAGCAGAGGAGGATGACACCGCCGACGATGGCTACGTCCGCCAGGTTAAAAACGGGCCAGATGCGGAAATCAAGAAAATCAACTACATAACCAAAACGCAGGCGATCAATGAGGTTGCCCATGGCGCCGCCCAGCATCAGGGCCAGGGCCAGGCGCGGGCCCATGCGTCCCGGCGGCAGGAAGAGGTATGCGGCCAGGATGACGACCACCACTATCACGGCCACGGTTATAAATAACGGGGTTTTATGGGCAAGAAGGCCGAAGGCAGCCCCGGGATTATTGACATGGGTGATATGAAAAATCGACTGGATTACCGGCAGGCTTTCATTGGGCTGTAAATTGGCCCGGATAATATACTTGGTCAACTGGTCAAGACCCATGACCAGGGCTACCAGCAACAAAAAGGGCACGCTCAATCCCCCCAGGAATAATAAGGTGCCAGGTGATGTACCGGCCCGCAGCCCTGGCCTACGCCCCGGGCCTGGCTAATGGCCGCCTGGATGTACTCCTTGGCCGCAGCTACCGCCGCCGGCACCGTCAAACCCCTGGCCAAAAAAGCAGTGATGGCCGCCGACAGGGTACAGCCCGTACCATGGGTATGGCGGTTATCAAGGCGCGGGGCGGAAAAACGCCTGATTTCCCGGCCATCAAAGAGAATATCGGTGGCCGCGCCGGCCAGGTGCCCCCCCTTGACCAGAACATAGGGCACGCCCTGTTCATGCAACTCCCGGGCGGCTGCCTCCATATCTTCTTCACTGCCGATCTCGCGTCCCGTCAGGACGCCGGCTTCTTCCAGGTTGGGGGTAATGATAAGGGCCAGGGGAAAAAGTTTTTCCTGCAAAACCCGGCGTGCTTCCCGGGCCAGCAAGAGGTCGCCGCTCTTGGCCACCATTACCGGGTCAATGACCAGGTTTTTTACCCCGTATTCCTGAACTTTGGTCGCTACCATTTCGATAATACCGGCATTGGCCAGCATCCCGGTCTTGACAGCGTCCGCGCCGATATCCTTTAAAACCGCATCTATTTGCAGGCCCACGAATCCCGGCGGCAGGTCGAAGGTCCCCTGCACTCCCAGGGTGTTCTGCGCCGTAACGGAAGTGATTACGCTGGCGCCGTAAACTTTGAGGGCGGCAAAGGTCTTCAAGTCGGCCTGGATGCCGGCCCCGCCGCCGGAATCGGACCCGGCAATAGTTAAAGCCTTAAACATAAACTCCTCCCCCTTCTTTCCCGTTCTCTATCATACCACGTCGGCCGGTATGGGTAAACTATTTTTGGCGGATGGAACCCCTTGAAGACCTGTCCGGGCCCCGCCGGCCTCTGTAGGAAAATTCCGGCTTGCAATCAAGGAGGGATTTATATGCCCCGCATATCCTGTGAGGTAGATATCTGTATCCACCATGACGGTGCCGGCTACTGTAAGCTGGGAACCATCCATGTTACCAGGAACGGCCTGGATACCAACTGCGGCAATTTTGAACGGTTGCTGCCGGAAGAAGACACCACCACCGTCTTTTCCTTCCGCAAGCCCGATGATACCCTGGAAACCATGCCGTATGATTATTAACGCACCCGGTCCCAGCTGGCGTCGCCGATAACCTTTTCCTCCGGGGCTCCTTCATCGTCAATGTAGGCCCCGGTATCCTCATAAAACATGCCGTCGGCCCCTTTAAAATAGGGGATACCTTCCACCGCTTCAACATAACCCTGATCTTCATCCAGATCCAGGGGGCCAAAGTAGGCACCGCTGCGCGATTCGGAGGCATGCTCAGTAGTTTGGGCCAGGTCCTGCCACGTGTCTTCGCCATCATACATGAGGGCCTCCTCCTCATCAGGGTGTTTCTGGTAGGGGTCGGAGAACTGGCCGCCAAAGGGGGGCAGGATAACCTGCTCCTCGATAGGACGGTGGTTGATATCCCCGGCCCCTTCCATTTTTTTGCGGCACTCCAGGCACAGGGTTGTCTCCGGTATGGCCTCCAGCCGTTCCCGGGGTATCTCCCGGCCGCACATGCGGCAGTAGCCGTAAGTCTCTGCCTCAATACTGGCCAGGGCATCATCTACCTTTTGCAGCTGGATGCGGGCGTTATCCCGCAGGGCCAGGTCTTTGCTGCGTTCGAATTCCTCGCTGCCGAGGTCCCCGGGGTGGTTGTCGTATCGTGATAGTTCCTGGGTAGACTCCACCAGGGATTCCCTTAATCCCCCGCTGTTAAAGGAATCTATTTGTTCCTGTAGCCTTTGCTTTTCCGCCAGTAGTTTCCTGCGAAAATGTTCACGGGATTTTGCATCCATATTAATGCCTCCCAGTTTAATAAATCTCCTGCTGGACCATGCGGACAATTTCGGCTATGAGTTTACCGATAAACGGCAGGTTGAGGAGAGCTAATTCGCGAATGATATAGATTACAATTGCGCCCAGGATGGTAAAACCCACGGCTATACCCAGGCCCCTGGCCACCCCGGCGGCGAAGTTGAGGATTAGGAGCCGCCAGGGCCGGCGGTAGAGCTCTACCCACTCGGCGATGCTGGCTTTTTCTATGGCGGCCGTTAATTGCTGCACCTTTTCGGCCAGGAAGGCGGCCGTTTTTTCATTATCAACCAAAGCGTTTACTCCCCCTCCGGAAAAACTCCATTATAGCTTTCCCAATCTCCAAAACAAAAAATCCTGCTTCAGGGACGCAGGATTTTGACTTTATCGCCCCCCGACAGGAGGGCGGCATTGGCCTCGTCGGTATCCAGGTGCAACTCCAGGCAGGAGTGGGGGCTGGTCCGGATAATTACATTATCCAGGATCATACCCCTTATCCCGGGTACCCAAACCCGGACCGGCTGCTCATCACTGAGGTTTAGGGTTCTGGCCTGCTCTTCTCCCATATGGATGTGGCGGGCCGCCAGGATGACCCCCCGGCGTAAATTTAAGGCACCGGCCGGGCCGACTACCGCTATCCCGGGGGTGCCGTCCAGGTCCCCGGACTGCCGTACCGGCGGCCTTATCCCCAGGCGAAAGCCATCGGTCATGGCTATTTCCACCTGGGAGTAGGTACGAACCGGCCCCAGAACCCGGACGCCCTCCAGGACGCCGCGCGGGCCGACGATGGTCACTGTCTCCCGGGCGGCAAACTCCCCTGGCTGGCTGAGTTGCCGGTATACTGCCAGTTCATAACCGGGACCGAAAAGGGCGTCGAGATCCTCCCGGCAGAGATGGATATGGCGGCCGGAAACCCCCACCGGAACTTCCACAGGCAAAAAGTCTCCTGCCTGGAATAGCCTCACCGCCCTGCCCTTCCTTTCCCTTTTATTTGCCTCCGTGTTGGTGCAGCAAACCTAAGGCTTTCTTAGTATAGCCAGTTCCCCTGTTTTTATAGCTGTTTTTTTGCCTGGCGCAATACGGCTGCACAGCGCTCGCACAGGGTAGGATGATCGCCGTCCCGGCCTACGGTGGTGCTGACCATCCAGCACCGGTCGCATTTTTCCCCTGGCGCCGCCTCGACCAGGACCTTTAGCCCCGGCAGTTCATCGGCAGCAAAGGCCGCGGCCGGCACCTCTTCCCCGGGAGCGTGCAAAACGGCCTGGGAAACGATGAAGATGGTCGCCAGTTCTCCCTCCAGGGAACGGAGGAACCCGTACAGCCCGGCATCCGGGTAAAGGTGGACGGCGGCATTCAAGGAGTTGCCCAGGCCCTGCTCCTGGCGGGCTTTTTCCAGGGCACGGGTAACGACATCGCGCACCTGCAAGATTTTTTCCCACCGCGCCTGGAGTTCATCATCCAGGAATGCTTCCTGCACCCGGGGCCAGCCGGCCAGCTGGACGCTAACCGGTTTGCCGGGCGTTTCCGGCAAATAACGCCAGATCTCTTCCGTAGTGAAGGCAAGTATCGGCATTAACAATCGTACCAGTACGTTAATGGTTTCATACAGGACCGTCTGGGCCGAACGCCGCCCCTGGGAGGCAGCCGGCCAGGTATAGAGGCGGTCCTTGATAATGTCCAGGTAAACGGCGCTTAAATCCACGGCACAGAAATTGTGGATGCTATGGTAGACCACATGGAACTCATAATCTTCATAGGCCCGGGTGACCCTCATCACCAGGCGCTGGAGTTTATCCATGATCCAGCGGTCAATCTCCAGCATTTCCTCCCGCTTTACTATATCTTTTCCGGGGTCGAAATCGTACAGGTTCGCCAGCAGGAACCGGCAGGTATTGCGGATTTTGCGGTACGCCTCGGTAAGCTGCTGCATGATGCGGGGTGAAGCGGCTACATCCCGCCGGTAATCTGCCGAGGCAACCCACAGGCGCAGGACATCGGCTCCCTTTTCCTTTATGACATCGGCCGGGTCGATGCCGTTACCCAGGGATTTGGACATCTTGCGCCCTTCCTCATCTACCAGGAAGCCGTGGGTCAGGACCTGGCGGTAAGGAGCCCGGCCCCGGGTGGCTACTGCCGTCGACAGGGAAGAGTTAAACCAGCCCCGGTGCTGGTCACTGCCCTCCAGGTACAGGTCGGCCGGCCAGTCCAGCTCCGGCCTGGTAGTAAGAACGGCGGCGTGGCTGGAACCGGAATCAAACCATACGTCCATAATATCCGTTTCCTTGCGGAATTTACGAGCACCGCAGGCAGGACATTTTAAACCTTCCGGTACCAGTTCACCTGCCTCCCGGGCAAACCACACATTGGAACCGTATTCCCGGAAAAGTTTTTGCAGGTGGGTGATGGTGGCGTCGTTGATAATCTCTTTGCCGCATTCCGCGCAATAGAAGATGGGAATGGGCACGCCCCAGGTCCGCTGGCGGGAGATACACCAGTCGCTGCGCTCGGCCACCATGTTGTAAATGCGGTCCTCGCCCCAGGCCGGTATCCATTTTACTTCTTTAATGGCCTCCAGGGCCTGGCGGCGGAAGCCGTCAATGGAAGCAAACCACTGCTCCGTGGCGCGGAAGATGACCGGGTGCTTGCAGCGCCAGCAATGGGGGTACTGGTGCTTGATAAAGGCTAGATGCAACAGGGCTCCCCTGGTTTCCAGTTCCTTGACCACGGCTTTATTGGCATCTTCGATGTACAGGCCGGCAAACTGGCCGCCTTCCCGGGTAAAGTAGCCCCGGTCGTCCAGGGGCGAGAGGACCGGCAGGTTGTAGCGCATGCCCACTTCGTAGTCTTCCAGGCCGTGGCCGGGGGCGGTGTGGACGCAGCCGGTGCCCTGTTCCAGGGTAACGTGTTCGCCCAGGATAACGACCGAATCCCTGTCCATCAGGGGGTTACGGCAGGTGACCCCTTCCAGTTCGGCACCGGTGAAGGCAGCCACCACCTGATAATCTTTTATGGCCAGCAGTTCAAAAACCTGCCGGTAGAGTTCTTCAGCCATGAGGTAACGTTCATTCCCTGCCTGGACCAGGACGTACCTGTATTCCGGGTGCAGGGCAATGGCCACATTGGCCGGCAGGGTCCAGGGCGTTGTCGTCCAGATGACTACCGAGCTCCCCTGAGTTGCAAAAAGGCCGCGGGCATCGACTACGGGGAATTTGACATAGATGGAGGGCGAGCGCTTCTCGCCGTACTCGACCTCGGCCTCGGCCAGGGCCGTCTCGCAATCGGTACACCAGTAGACCGGCTTGAGGCCTTTATAGATATAGCCCTTTTTAGCCATCTCGCCGAAGACGCCGATCTGGATGGCCTCGTATTCTGGCTCCAGGGTAAGGTAGGGGTGTTCCCAGTCGCCCCGGACACCCAGGCGTTTGAATTCCTCCCGCTGGATGGCTACGTATTTTAAGGCGTAATCGCGGCAGCGGTTGCGGAACTCTACCACATCAATGGCCCGGCGGTTGAGCCCCAGGTCTTTAATGGCCTGCTGCTCAATTGGCAGGCCGTGGGTATCCCATCCCGGGACATAGGGTGCATCGTAGCCGTTCATGGAATAATATTTAACGATCATGTCTTTCAGGATTTTATTCAATGTATGCCCCAGGTGGATGTGCCCGTTGGCATAGGGGGGGCCGTCATGGAGGATGAATTTGGGCTTGCCTTTATTGGCTTCCTGTACCTGCCGGTAAATATCCTGTTCCTCCCAGAATTTGAGGATTTCCGGCTCGCGCTGGGGCAGGTTGGCCCGCATGGGAAAATCGGTCTGCGGTAGATTCAGGGTTTTGCTATAATCCACTTAACGTCGTCACTCCTTAAACTCCTTCAGAAATCTCTTCCTCGCCCGTTAGGCCGTCATAGCTGGCGGGCGCCGCTTCTTCTTCAGTGGCCAGGATTTCCAGCTGGGCTTGAAGGAAAGAACGCAGCCGCATCTTAAAGGCAGCTGTTTTAGCTTCCAGATCGCTCCGGTAGCGCTCGGCCTTTTCCACCTGCAGCCGCGCCTGGTTTAAAATCTCCCGGGCTTTATTCTCCGCTTCCTGGATGATCAGGGCCGCTTCCCGCTGGGCGTTCTGGCGCATTTCGTCGGCCGTTTGCTGGGCCATGACCAGGGCATCCTTCAGGGTTTGCTCCAGCCGGGCGTAACGCTCCAGCTCTCCTCCCAGGCGCAGGTTTTTCTCCCGCAGCTCCTGGTTTTCGCGGTAGATCTGGCCAAAGTCCCGTAGTACCTGTTCCAGGAATTCATCGACCTCTTCGCAGCTGTACCCGCGAAAGGTGCGGTGAAATTCTTTTTTATTGATATCCAGCGGCGTCAGCACCATATCCCCTCCTAACCCAGGCGCAGGATAAAACTGATGAGCAGGCGTTCTACCAGTTGCAAGACCAGGACTGCTATAATGGGAGAAAAGTCAATGGGTATACTTGTCCGCGGCATGAGGCGGCGGAAAGGGGCCAGTACCGGTTCGGTAACTTCGTAGATAAAACGCATAATGGGGTGATAGGGATTATGGGGAAACCAGGATAAGAGAATCCGGGCGATAATCAGCCAGTTCAACACTTCAAAGGCAGTTCTAATCAACAGCACTAATGTTTGCATATATCCTACTCCTTACTAAAACTTCCGGCACGCAGGGTGGCGGCCTCTACCGCCCGGATAATGGCGCCCCGGAAACCCCGGTCCTCCAGGACGGCCAGGCCGGCAATAGTCGTCCCTCCCGGCGACGTCACTTTATCCTTCAGGACCCCGGGATGCTCTCCCGTCGCCAGGACCATCCGTGCCGCTCCCAGGACGGTCTGGGATGCCAGTTCTAAAGCCACCGGCCGCGCCAGTCCCTGGCGCACGCCACCGTCGGCCAGGGCTTCAATAAGCATATAAATATAAGCCGGCCCGCTGCCACTTAAACCGGTGACGGCATTAAGCTGCTCCTCCGGTAAAACTATAGCCCGGCCGACGGAGCGGAAAATGGCCAGGGCCTTCTCCATGGCTTCAGGCTGGACAAGATTGTTGGCCGCCAGGGCAGTCATGCCCTCGCCCACCAGGGCTGGGGTATTGGGTACCGCCCGCACCAGGGGTACTTCCCCAAGGTATGAGGCCAGGCCGGCCAGGGTAACACCGGTAATAATGGAAATTACCAGTTTATCCTTATCGACTTGAAGGGTATTCAGGGCCTCCTTCACGTTCTGGGGTTTTACGGCCAGGATGATTATATCCGCCTTGCTTACCAGCTCTTCCCTGCCCTTCACGGCCCGCAGGCCGTAAGTAGCTTCCAGCTCCTGGAGCCTTTCCCGCCGTATGTCCCAGGCCAGGATCCCCGCCGCTGGTACCAGGCTGCTCTGCAGCAGGCCGCGGATCAGGGCTTCCCCCATGGCCCCGGCGCCCAGAAAACCAATATTTACTCCCATGACCCTTTATCCTCCTGTTATTTACGCCCTGCTGCTTCCAGCCAGTTAATCCCCCCGGTCACCTGCTCTTCCAGGTCCCCGCTCAAATCAACGTTGCTGGAGGTAAATAAAAAGATGCCGCTTGTCACCCGGCGCACCCGCCCCCCCAGGGCATAGGTGGCCCCGCTTAAAAAATCGATAATCCGCCGCGCCTCATCAAAGGGCAGGGCTTCGACATTGACAATTAGCGGCCGGTAGTTTTTTAAGTTTTCCGCCAGGGCGGCCGCCTGGTCAAAGGACTGGGGCCGGGCAATTACCAGGCGCATGGCCTGGCGTGCTGTCGGCAAGCTTACCAGCTTGGCCTTCCCGGTATGAGGAGGGGGTGAGGACCATTCCAGTTCCTTGAGCTGGTTGCCGGCCGGAGTATCCTCATCATGGCCGTAACCCAGCCAGTTGAGCAAGCCATCCCAGAAAGCCATTTTTTACACCTCCGCCATAGCTTTATTATCCCCGGGTACCAAAGATGGCCGTGCCAATTCTTACTAGATTGGCGCCTTCTTCAATAGCTACCTCAAAATCATTGGTCATACCCATGGAAAGGTAACGCATCTCCACTCCCGGCAGGTGCAGGGCTTCCACTTCCCGCCTTAAAGCCGCCAGCCGGCGGAAAACAGGTCGCACCTCTTCGGCATCCTCTACCAGGGGAGCTACCGTCATCAGGCCCAGGACACGGAGGCCGGTAAACCCGGTGAGTTCCCGGATTAAAGGGACTACTGCCTCTGGTTCCAGGCCGAATTTACTCTCCTCTCCCGCAACGTTAACCTCCACGAGGATGTTGACACGCCCGCCGGCCGCTGTAGCTCGCCTGTCCAGTTCCCGGGCCAGTTCCAGGCTGTCAACGGAATGGATCAGTGCTACTTTATCCCATACCTGGCGGGCTTTATTGCGCTGCAGATGGCCGATAAGGTGCCACGTGGCACCGGTTATGTAGGGCTGCTTGGCCAGGAGTTCCTGGACCCGGTTTTCTCCCAGGTCTTTAAGGCCCAGCCTTACGGCCTCCTCAACCCGTTCCGGGGAGACAGTTTTGGTCACCGCCACCAGGGTTATCTCTTCCGGCCGCCGCCCGCTGCGGCGGGCGGCGGCCGCTATCCTTTCCTGTACCAGGGCGATATTTTCTGCCAGGGTAACCATCTTTTTTCCTCCGTTAATCCTCTATAATTTCTACATCTTTATAATAAATCCTGCCGGGCAGGTAAATGTAATCCCGCTACTTTACCAGCCGGCGGGCCAGGTCAGGGTTGACTATGACCTCCGTGCCGGCTTTCAGGTCCTCGACGACCACCATTTCCCCCACCCGGGCTGTTATAGTTACCGGCTGCCATTTAATGCCCCGCGCTGCCAGGAGGTAGACACCCTTTCCTCCACCGGGCCCGTCGCTCAAAGCGGCTGCAGGTAATATTATTCCCCGGTAACGGTTCAAGACCACTGTTGCTTCCAGCCGGCGGGCGTTTAACCAGCGCTCGTCCCAGGAGGCGATGGTCATAAGGACGGCCTTTTGCCTCCCTTCATCCTGGAGCCGGGTAATGGTCGCCCGCACCTCGTCTCCCGCCGGCAGCTTTAGCCTTACCCTATTACCGGCCTGCCAGCCGGGTGGAAACTCCTGCAAGGGGGCATATACCACCAGGGAGGCCAGGTTGTTCACCAGGCGACCAAAGGCCGTACCGGCTTTTACCTGGTTTCCTGCCGTCACCGGGCATCCCAATTCAACCAGGCGCTCCAGTTCCTGGTATGATATATTCCCCAGGTTATCCGGCCGGAGAGCTTTTTCCAGCCCATCGGTCTGGTAGGAAACCTGTCCCGGAAAGGAGGCTTTAATTTCTATACTTCCCGGCCCGGCCCCGGGAGATGCTGCCGGCAGTACCCGGGCAATGGTAGCCCCCGCCGGGACCCGTTCCCCTTCGGCCGCTACCCGAACCAGGGTCCCTGTTGCCGGGGCTATTAAAATCTCTTCCTCCCTGGCAATGAAAAGCTCCAGGGTGAGGTTGTCCTCCAGGACGCCGTAATTAACCCTTTCCACCTGTAAAAAATACCAGGCAACGGCCCGGAAAACCTGGTTAATACCCAGCCGGGCCCCCAGGACAAGAAGAAGCAGACCCAGGACAGGTATAATAAAACGCCCCCACCGCCGGCGCTGCCGCGGCCGGGCCGGGAGGCCTGGAGTATAAGCCGTCTTCATAGCAATTACCTCGATAGGGATATTAAAGCCGCCTGGCGGCCCGTGGGCCCGCCGGCCGCGCGGTAAGAGAAAAATTCATCCGCCCGGCAGCAGGTACAAAGGCCGGCTACGGCAATATTTCCCGCTTTTAACCCGGCGGCCAGGAGTTCCAGGTAATTGGCCCGGGAAAGGTCCAGGCGGTAGTGACCGTGGCCATCAGGGATTAAAACTTCCCCGGCCCAGGGTAGGCGTTCTTTTACGGCCCCGGCCACCCGGGTATCTACCTGGTAACAGCAGGGCCCCACCGCCGGCCCGATGGCCGCGATTAGGTCGGCAGGTTTGCTGTTAAATGCTGCTGCCATTGCGGCCACCACCCGGCTTCCTATCCTTAATACCGTACCCTTCCAGCCGGCATGGGCCAGGCCGACGACACCCTTTACTGGATCAACAAAGAAAAGGGGGACGCAGTCGGCATAAAAGGCAACCAGGGTAACCCCTCCTGTCGCCGTTACCAGGGCATCGATGCCCGGGAGGGCCGTATCCATTTTCACCGCCCCCCGGCCGGCATCCTGCCCGCCCACCAGGGCCACCCTGTTGCCGTGGACCTGTTCGCCGGCAATCCAGCCTTCCAGGGGGAGATCCAGGGAGCCTGCCAACCTGCGCCTGTTGGCCAGAACGGCCTCCGGTTCGTCACCCACGTGCAGGCCAAGGTTCAGGGTATTGTAGGGCGGGCGGCTGACACCGCCCCTGCGGCTACTGTAAAAAGCCTTTACCGGCACCTGCTCTTCTAAAAAGGCAACGCGCCAGATGATGAGCCCTTCCCTTTCCTCCCGGATAAAGGGCGACATCCTTATCCCCCCCCGCCACTATTATAACATAATGCCGGCCTACCTTAAGCCTTTTCCCGGTGCACAGGGGACGTAAAGCTATAACTTTCCACCAGGATTACATCGACGCCGACTTTAATTACGTTTTCCCACGGGATAATTAAATCCTCTTCCCGGGCGAAAAAGAAAAAAAACTTGCCCCCCTGCCCGGGTACGATTAAAGCTTTTACCCGCCCGGCTTCCAAGTCCAGGTCAATATCTTTAATTGTTCCCAGCCGTCGCCCGTCTATGACATTAATTACCTCCCGCTGGCGCAGTTCGGTCACCCGGATCATCTCTAACACCTCCGGCCCGGGCCTTCTTGTTATATTTAATTATATGTGCTGTCTATAACCAGAAGGCCAAAAAGAAAAACCAGCATCGCTGGTTTAGGACCATAAACCCGCCAGGCGTTGGCGTGAAGACTGCCATAACTCCAGGATTTTCAATGCAGGCGTGACTTTCGGGGGGCCTTCCCCCCCCGCCATTACCGGCCGGGATATTGCCGGCCACCCGCTATGGAAACCGGCGTTAACCTTGCCGGTGGCATCTACCAGGCAGAGGGGAGGAAAGAGAACGCACCACCAGTTTTCTCCTTTTCCCTCACCAATTACCACGCGGACGGCCTCATAGTATCCTGCCGGAAGGGTAATTTCCCCGTAAGCCCTGGTTGGGAAGGCAAAATCTCCGAATTCCGTCCTGACGGCATAATTTTGTCCTTCCTGCCGGATTTGCCCCTGGGCTGCTGCCGTAATGGCGGCCAGGTTGGCGCTCACCAGCCGCCTGGCGGCGCCTATATCCCCGGCTACCCCCAGGTTCCTGCCTATAGTGGCGAGGACGGCGTCGCGGACATGGCGTTTCAACTCTTGATCGGCAACGGTATCACTGTTGGCGATGACGTGGAGCCGGATCAAGTTACGGGAGTTATAGGCAGGTACCGCTGCCTTCCTGACCGTCCAGGCGGCCCCGCCGGATAATAATACCCCGGCCAGGATAAAAAAGAATATCGACTTCTTCAAAAATGACACTCCTTGACACCTCCGTAACAATACACTATATATACTTGCGCATGTGTTGCAGGGCTGCTTTTTCCAGCCGGGAAACCTGGGCCTGGGAGATGCCGATCTCGTCGGCCACTTCCATCTGGGTCTTGCCTTCAAAGAAACGCAGGGACAAAATCAGGCGTTCCCTGGGGTTTAATTTGTTCATGGCTTCCCTTATGGCTATGTTTTCCAGCCAGCTGCCGTCCTGGTTTTTTTCATCGCCTATCTGGTCCATGACATATATAGGATCGCCACCGTCGTGATAGATAGGCTCGAAAAGGGATACCGGTTCCTGGATGGCATCCAGGGCAAAAATAACTTCTTCCTGGGGAAGGTTGATCTCCCTGGCTATTTCCGCCACCGAAGGTTCCCTTGCCAGCTTATTCACCAGGGCATCCCTTACCTGCAGGGCTTTATAAGCAATATCCCTTAAAGAGCGGCTGACCCGGATGGGATTATTATCCCGCAGGTAACGCCTGATCTCACCTATGATCATGGGAACGGCATAGGTAGAGAACTTGACGTTCTGGCTTAAGTCAAAGTTATCAATGGCCTTCATCAGGCCGATGCAGCCAACCTGGAAAAGATCGTCGACGTTTTCGCCGCGATTGGTAAAGCGCTGGATTACACTCAACACCAGGCGTAAATTGCCTTTAATGAGCTTTTCGCGGGCCTCGGGCTCTCCCCTTTGCATGGCCTCAAAAAGCTGCCGCATCTCCTCGCTTGTCAGCAAGGGTAACTTGGAGGTATTCACACCGCAAATTTCTACTTTGTTGAGCATCACTGGCGAGAAACCTCCTGACGGTAGCTCTGGGATAATTATTACCATGCCTTTCGCCTTTTATACCGGCCCGGAAAAAGGGCAAAATAAAGGGAGCCGTTCAAGCTCCCGGGGAAAGCAGGGCGGGCATAGATGGTTTTCGGTTGATCATGCTGTGTCCCTCGCCGCTCAAAAGTTACGCGCCGGCAGGACTACGGCCCTGTCCGGACCGCTGCTCGCCGCCTGTGGATTGCCAATGATGATGCTGCTGGTTCCGCAAGCTATTAGCCTTCTATGAGATCACCCTTGCTTTCTATCAAGGGCGCGCTCAGGCGTCCTCGGCAGCGGCAGCGGTAACCTCACCTCGCCTGTTCTTTTGACCTTCGCTCCACTATTCGCGGCTCCGGGACACAGCATAACTACACTTCAACAGCCAAACGAAATCGTTAGCGCACATAATTCTTCGCGTCGCGTTCCCGGAGTAACTATCTCATTCCATCCGGGCGATTTCTTTCCGCAGGCGTTTGATAATCCGCTTTTCCAGGCGGGAAATGTAGGACTGGGAGATGCCCAGGATGTCGGCCACCTCTTTCTGGGTCTTTTCCACGCCGTCCAGGAGGCCAAAACGAAATTCCATGATCTTGCGCTCCCGGGCCGATAGCTTGCGCATGGCCATCTGCAGGAGCTTGCGGTCGATCTCCTCTTCTATGGATTTATAAATAATATCGTTTTCCGTCCCCAGGACGTCGGAAAGAAGCAGTTCGTTGCCGTCCCAGTCAATATTTAACGGCTCGTCAAAAGAAACCTCGGACCTGGTTTTATTATTACGCCGCAGGTGCATTAAAATTTCATTTTCAATACAACGTGAGGCATAGGTGGCCAGCTTGATGCGTTTCTTGGGGTCAAAGGTATTGACGGCTTTAATGAGGCCGATGGTGCCAATGGAAACCAGGTCTTCAATCCCTACGCCGGTATTTTCAAATTTGCGGGCAATATAAACCACCAGGCGCAGGTTGCGCTCGATAAGTACGGTTTTTACCCCGGCGTCGCCGTCCTCCAGGCGCAGGAGAAGGTCGGACTCTTCATCGCTGGAGAGGGGAGGTGGCAGGGCTTCACTGCTGCCGACATAAAATACTTCGCCCAGCCATCTCAATCTGGCTACCAGGCGGCCGAAAAACGCCTGGATTTTTAATCTGGCAATAATAAATAATTGCAGCATGAGGCTCCCCCCTAGACGCCTATACTGGCCTGCAACAAATCCGGGTGTAATAAGGCGCGGTAACTCCCCTCCGTGGACAGCTTTTCCCTGTAAAGGCCGACAATAACATTTTTAATTTTGACCATCCGTTCGTTAGTAATAACGATTACCTCGTCGGGCCTGAAGCCCAGCAGCATCCCGTGGCTCTGCCCCAGGGAATGATAAGGTACCAGGTGGAGCCTGGAGGCCCAGGGGGAACCGGCCAGGGATTGTAACAGGCTTTCCAGGTCGGTATCCCCATTGCTGCTGAAATGTCTAATAATTTCCTCCGGGAGAATGCCCTTGAGGGCGCTGTACTCGACAATAATTACCGGCCTGCTGGTAAGGGGATCCCGCAGGCTGTTGCCGGTATCCACCAGGGCCTTTAAGGCCCGCTGCCGGCCGGCAAAGGTTATGATCACCGGCAGGCGCAGCACCTGCTGCCATAAGTTTTTTTTAAACCAGTTTGCCCCAAAAACGGCCAGCAACCCGGCAGCAGCCGCGGCCGCTACCAGCCATTGGTAGCGGATACCCCGGGCCAGGGCAGTCGCTCCCCCAATGACAGGTGTTGCTGCATCCCCGCCCGCCAGGTAAATAGCCCCGATCATTGCCCCGCCCATGGCAAAGGCCGCCAGGTAAAAATAGACCAGGGCCTGGATAAGCCTTCGCCCCTTTAAAGGATAAAAGGCAACCAAAATCATAATCAAGGAAAATAAAATATTAGAGAAAAGGGACTGCTCCCACATGCTACCGGGAAACAAGACGACCAGGGAATATATTCCTCCTACCGCCGCACCGGCCAGCAGCCGCCAGGGAGTCGTCGCCAGCTGCCCCAGCCTGGCCGTTGCCCACAGGATGAGGTAGTCCATCACCAGGTTAATGACCAGCAGGATATCTAAATATAAATAAACCACAAAAAGACCGCACCCCCTTCCCGGAGGCAGGACTAATTATTACCATGATATGAGTATTATGGCAGTTTCATAACCATAACTTATTATATAACTTGGATATGGAAAATTTTGTCACTTAATGGGTAAAAGAAAACCTGTTACCCCAAAGGTAACAGGTTTAGAGAAACAGTATAATAAACTGCTACCTGCGCCTTAAGAAGGCCGGTATGTCCAGGTCGTCAATATTAAAGGGTTTGATATTAAGATCCATATCCCGGGCCGCCGCTGCCTCTTTCTGGGCCGCCGGTACAGCTTCAAAGCCAGTGGCAATAACGGTAACGCGAATTTCATCCTTCAAATTTTCATCTATAACGGCTCCGAAAATTATGTTCGCTTCCGGGTCGGCCGCAGCAGCCACGATTTCTGCCGCTTCATTCACTTCCAGGAGCCCCAGGTTGGTGCCACCGGTGATATTGAGCAGCACGCCCCGGGCCCCTTCAATGGAAGTTTCCAGGAGGGGGCTGGATATGGCCATCCTTGCCGCCTCAACGGCCCTTTTTTCGCCGGTGGCCCGGCCGATGCCCATCAGGGCCGAGCCGGCATCGCTCATAATAGTTTTAACGTCCGCAAAATCCAGGTTGATTAAACCGGGCACGGCGATAAGATCGGAAATACCCTGCACCCCCTGGCGCAACACGTCATCGGCAATACGGAAGGCCTCCAGGATGGAAGTCTGCTTATCGGCCACCTGCAGCAAACGGTCGTTGGGAATGATAATCAGGGTATCAACCTTGGTCTTTAACTCCTCTATGCCGGCCTCCGCCTGCCCGGCCCGTTTCCGGCCTTCAAAGCTAAAGGGTCGGGTGACAACGCCAACGGTCAGGGCCCCGGCCTCCTTGGCAATCTGGGCCACCACCGGTGCCGCCCCGGTGCCCGTACCGCCACCCATGCCGGCAGTAACAAAGACCATGTCGGCCCCCTGCAGGCGCTGGGCCAGTTCTTCCCGGCTCTCCTCCGCCGCCTTTTTGCCAATTTCCGGATTGGCCCCGGCTCCCAGGCCTTTGGTCAACTTGGCGCCAATCTGGACCTTTTGTTCTGCCTGGCAGAGGCGTAAGGCCTGGGCATCGGTATTAACGCTGATAAACTCTACTCCCCGCAGGCCTGCAGCAATCATGCGGTTAACGGCGTTGTTGCCGCCGCCACCTACTCCCACGACTTTGATGACTGCGAACTGATTGAGATCACCGTCCTCAAATTCCAGCACCCGAACTCCTCCTTTAACCCAGTATGGCCATAATATTTTCTTGATTTTATTTAAAAAAGTTCCCGCCACCAGCTTTTCAGCCGGGACCAGAAGTTCTCCCAGATGGAATCGCGTGCGGCAGCGGCCTGGGTATAAGCCAGGCGGCCGGCGGCATAATTCACCAGCCCTACTGCCGTGGCATAAGCCGGGGAAGCCACCATGTCGGACAGGCCGCCGCTGTTCTCCGGCCATCCCAACCGCACCGGCATGGCCAGGACTTCACCTGCCAGCCCGGGTATGCCTTCAAGTAAAGCGCCGCCCCCTGTTAAAACCACTCCTCCCGGTAAAAGCCCCTGGAAGTGGGCCCCGTCAATTTCCCGGCGGACAAGGGTGAAAATCTCCTCTACCCGGGGTTCGATAATGGCCGCCAGCATTTTCCTCGGCACCCGGTTTTTCTCCCTGCCCCCCACCGCCGGTACTTCGATTAATTCATTCTCCGCGGCCGCCTCTATAAGGACGCAGCCGTGTTCCTTTTTAACGTTTTCCGCCTGGGTGAGGGGGGTGCGTAGACCTACCGCCAGATCACTGGTAATATGCTCGCTGCCTACCGGCAGCACAGCGGCATACCAGAGACTCCCTTCGGATATTACGGCAATCTCCGTCGTACCCCCGCCGATATCTACCACCACGGTGCCCAGTTCCTTTTCTGCCGGCTGGAGTACCGCCTCGGCCGAGGCCAGGGGATTCAGTACCAGTTCCTCGATGGCCAGGCCGGCCCGCTGGACACTTTTCAAGGTATTCTGGACGGCGGCTCCCGCTGCCGTGACAATCTGGGCTTCCACTTCCAGGCGCGAACCGCTCATGCCAATGGGATCCATGATACCGTCATAACCGTCGACAATATACTGGCGCGGCAGGACGTGGATAATCCGCCTGTCGGCCGCCAGGGGTATTACCCGGGCCGCCTGGAGGACCCGCTCCACATCTTCGGGCCCTACTTCCCCATCTTCGCCGGTAACGGCCACCACCCCGCGGTTGTTAACGGAGCCGATATGGGGCCCCGTCAGGCCGACAAAGGCCGAAGTAATACGACAACCGCTCATCCGCTCGGCCTGTTCTACTGCCTTTTCTATGGCCCGGGCGGTGTTTTCAATATCAACAATAATACCTTTACGCAAGCCTCCGGACGGTGTCTCCCCCAGGCCGATGATGTTGGGGCGTCCCTGGGGCGTGACTTCCGCCACTACTGCCACCACCTTGGTGGTGCCTATATCGAGACCGGTAACTACGTTATCCTTGGGCAAACTATGGCACCTCCAGGCCTTCCGGGGCTTCCACTAAGAAGGAGAATTCAACACAACTTTTCCATTCCCTTTTTTTACAATTAGATTTTCTCACTTTTTCAGCAGGTGGCGCCGGATAATTGCCAGGTTCTGAAACAAGCGCATACCGAAGACCAGGACCGCAGCAAGATAGAGCTCAACCCCCAGCTGATCGCCAATATAGGCTAAAAAAGCCGCCAGTAAAGTATTGGAAAAAAAGCCAGACAGGAAAATGGCATTATCAAAATTATCCTCCATGGAGGCCCTGAGGCCCCCGAATACAGAGTCAAGGGCTGCCAGGACGGCTACCGACATATACTTGCTGTAAAAGGCCGGTATCTTTACAGGCAGCAAGAAACCGAACAGCACCCCGAGGATAAGGCCGATGAGGGGTACCCACATTTTTTTCATCCCTTCTTCTCCTGGTTTTTAGCCTGGTGGAATTTTACTACCGGCAGTCCCTCGAAACTAACATCAATATACTCAACTGCCTCCCCCCCGGCAAGGCCCCGGAGGGCCTCATGGAGGCGGGCCAGCTTATCCGCCACCCGCTGCCCGTCGCCAAACTTAACGGTTATGTTGCCCGTCCAGATTAGCTGCAGGTTATCCGGGAAAGTAGCAATTATTTCCTTGAGGTGACTTAAGTCTTCAGAGGGCATCTGCCGGACCACTGCCAGGGCGGCCTGCAACCCAGGATGGTCGAGCTTCCTGCCCGGACCGGTTTTTTCCAGGTCCCCCAGGCCGGATATGAGGGGGAGTTGCAGGTTGCCTATGCGCTCTATCCTTTCTATAACCACACCGTTGCCGTCTACCAGTAAAAAGCCGCCGTCTTGCACCAGGATGGCCGCCGGGGTTCTTTCCACGATCTGGACGGCCAGGGTTCGCGGCCAGCGACGGCTTACCCGGACCCCGGCAACCCGGGGATGGGTGGCCAGGCGGTTGGCAATTACCGCCGTATCCACCTGCCACAGGTTGACACCCCTGGCCACACCCATCAGGTTTTCTAGTTCACTTACAGGTATATTCCCGTTGCCGGTGATCTCTATGTTTTCCAGGCTGAAAAAACTTGAATGGATAAAATAAAATAAGGCCGCTACCGTTAATAAGAATAACAATAGTCGGCGCATCCGTTGCCGGCGCCGCCGGTATACCCGGGGTGAATGGGCCTGGATAACCATTTACCCACCTCATTTAATGCCATTATACCAGAAAATGCAGGCTTGTCCACTAGATGGAGGGTAAGAAGTAGGCTGCTTCCAACTTCTTACCTTTCACCGGCCTTCAGTCGCCGGATATCCGCCCCCAGGCTGCTCAGGCGTACTTCCAATTGTTCGTAGCCCCGGTCAAGGTGGGCTATGCCTTCCACCCGGGTTTGCCCGGAAGCCATCAGGCCGGCAATTACCAGGGCCGCCCCGGCCCGCAGGTCGGAAGCTTCTACCGGGCCGCCGCTTAAGCGCGGAACGCCGTTGATTACTGCCACCCTGCCCTCAATTTTTATATCGGCACCCAGGCGCCGTAATTCAGCGGCATGTTTAAAACGATTTTCAAAGATACTTTCCACCAGGACGCTGGTCCCGTCCGCCACCGTCATTAACGCCATGAGCTGGGGCTGCATATCGGTGGGAAAACCCGGGTAAGGCAACGTCTTGCAATCGACGGCCTTTAACCGTGCCGGGCCCTGGAGGCGGACGCCGTCCCTTTTGATTATAACCCTGGCCCCCATCTCCGTTAACTTGGCCAGGACGGCCAGGATATGTTCCGCCCGGCAATCCTTTACAAAAACATCGCCTCCCGTACCTGCCGCCGCTGCCAGGAAGGTACCGGCTTCAATCCGGTCCGGGATTATTTCATAATCTGTCCCTTTTAGCTCTCTCACCCCTTCGATGCGGATGGTATCCTGGCCGGCGCCTTCAATCCGGGCCCCCATGCCGTTTAAGAAATTCTGCAGGTCGACGATTTCCGGTTCCCGGGCAGTATTATGAAGGATCGTCACGCCTTCGGCCATTACGGCGGCCATAATCAGGTTTTCCGTCGCCCCAACGCTAGGAAAATCCAGGTAGATAGAAGTTCCCTGGAGGCCCGTCGTCCTGGCTTCGATATAACCCTGGCTTTCCGTTATTTCAGCGCCCAACGCCCTGAACCCTTTCAGGTGCAGGTCCATAGGGCGCGAGCCGATGGCACAGCCACCGGGATATGGTACCCGGAAATAATGGTAACGCCCTAAAAGGGGGCCCATTACCAGGTTGGAAGCCCTCAGTTGCCGCATTAATACGGCCGGTACTTCCGGGGAGGTTGCTGCTCCCGGGCATACATGCAGGGTGCTGTTGCTCCTTTCGACCTTTATACCCAGGGAGCGAATGACATCTGTCATTACGGCCACATCCTGGAGGTCGGGAACGCGCCGTAAAGTACACTCTCCTGCTGCCAGTAACGTGGCCGCCATAACCGGCAGGGCTGCATTTTTAGCTCCTTTAACAGTCACCGTCCCTTCCAGGCGCCGCCCCCCGTTGATAACAAGATGTTCCTCCAAGGCCTACCCCTCCTAAAAAACTACGGGCCTTCACCCCAAACTTCCACTTCCAATTCCAGGTTAACCCCGAAGGAACCGGCCACTGCCTCCCGGATCCTGGCGATAAGCTCCAGGACATCGGTAGCCCTGGCCCCGCCCAGATTGATGATAAAGTTTGCGTGTTTAGCCGACACCTGGGCCCGGCCGGCCTGCCATCCCTTGGCTCCCACTTCTTCTATGAGACGGCCCGCATAATCACCCGGCGGGTTTTTAAAAACGCTGCCGGCATTGGGCCATTCCAGGGGCTGCCTGGCACGCCGCCGCTCCAGATTTGCCTTCACCCTTGCCTCAATGAGCCGGGGATCCACGGCAGTCATTGCCAGGTCGACGGTCACTACCACCCCACTCCGGCGTAAAGATGTAGAGCGATAACTGAAGGTTATATCGCCGTATTCAAGATAACGGCGGCTACCGTCAGGAGCAATTACCTCCACCCCGCGGACGATATCTCCCAGGCAACCTTCCGGGGTACCCGCATTCATAACCACGGCCCCGCCTATGGTAGCCGGTATACCGGCGGCAAACTCCAGGCCCCCCAGGCCGTGCCGGGCGGCGACCTCCAGCACCCGGGAAAGGAGGGCTCCGGAACAAGCCCTTATGCCCTCTTCCCGCACAATAACCTGGCGCCAGGACCTGGTCTGGACTACCAGGCCGCGGACACCGCCGTCGCATACTAAAAGATTGGAGCCGTTACCCATAATATGCAGGGGTAACCCCTTTTGCCGCGCAAAATCGAGACAGAAATCAAATTCACCTGCGGTCACAGGGCGGGCAAAAAGATCGGCCGGTCCCCCTATGCGCCAGGTCGTATGGCGGGCCAGGGGTTCATTGACAAACACTTCTTCCTTTAAACCCCGTTGTAGTTCCCGGGCCAGATCTGCTAAATTCATTGGCAAGCGCCCACCTTGCCGGTATTTTTTTTCGCAGCGAGGAAGCGGGCCAGCTGAAACCCTACCTGCCAGACATCGCCGGCACCCATGGTTAAAACCAGATCCCCGGCCATGCAGTTCTCCTCAAGGAAAGCCGCGGTTTCTGCCAGGGTAGGCAGGTAATAGACCTGCGGGTGCCCGTTGCTTTTGATTTCGTCCAGGATAAGGCGGGATGTTACCCCCTCCACCGGCTTTTCCCCGGCCCCATATATATCATTGATGATGACCATATCGGCACCCTTAAAGGCCCGCCCGAATTCCCGGTAGAGGTGGTAGGTCCGGGTATAACGGTGGGGCTGGAAAACGGCTATCACCCGCCGCGCTCCCACTTGAGCGGCTGCTGCCAGGGTAGCCTCTATCTCCGTAGGGTGGTGGGCATAATCGTCCACTACCCGGATTACACCGTCGTCCCAGAGGACCTCGAAGCGGCGTCCGACACCGTGAAAATCCCCCAGGGCCCGGGCGGCGACCGGAAAGGGTATTCCCAGCCGGTGGGCTACGGCAACGGCCCCCAGGGCATTCAAAATATTATGACGCCCCGGTACCTGCAAAACGAGATCTCCTAAATGACGATTATGGTAATATATAGCAGCACGTCCACTAAGACCCTGCAGGGTTACCCCGTCGGCCCGGTAGTCGGCTTTATCCTTAAAGCCGTAAGTGATTACCGCCCGCCCGCAGCCCCCGGCAAGCCCCGCCACCCGGGGATCTTCCAAACATAAAACGGCCGTGCCACCGGGGCGTACCCGGTCCAGAAAGGCAGCAAAAGCGGCGACAATGCTTTCCAGGCTGCCGTAGTGATCCAGGTGATCGCCCTCGATATTGGTTACCAGGGCAATTTCCGGCTTTAACCATAAAAAAGAACCGTCGCTCTCATCGGCCTCGGCTACGAAGTAAGGCCCTCTCCCCGGTAGAGTATTACCGTGAAACTCACGGACGTAACCGCCGATAACGGCTGCCGGGTCCAGGCCGGCCTCTTTCAGTACCAGGGCCACCATAGCTGAGGTGGTGGTTTTACCGTGAGCGCCGGCCACGGCAATACCGCGCCGGGCATTAAATAACCGCGCCAGCAGTTCCCCGCGCTTGACTATGGATAAACCACGGCTGCGAGCTGCTACAACTTCGGGGTTATCGGGGGGTACCGCTGAAGATATAACAACTTCCTGCACTCCCGGGGCAATATTCCCCTGTTCATGGCGGTGGTAAATTACCGCACCCTGGGCTTCCAGCTGCCTGGTAAATTGATTTTCCTTGGGGTCAGAGCCTGATACCCGGTAACCCTGGACCAGCAGCAGCTGGGCCAGGCCGCTCATCCCCACCCCGCCAATGCCGACGAAGTGGGTCCACCCCCTTGCTTCCAAATCTTTCATCTCCTTCCCGCAAAGCTGCTACCGCCCTGACTGCTACATCTGCATAATATGCACGCCCTGCATAACAGGTGCCTGGCAGGGAGTGCGGCCTTATTCCCGGTAAAGTATAAACGGTCGCCGGGGCGGGAAACAGCTTGTCCGGTGTAATATTTCAAGGTTACATGTTTTCCAGCTCGGTTAAAATTACTTCCAGTATGGCCTCCAGGGCACCGGGACGTCCCAGTTCCTTTGCTGCTGCCGCCATGGCCTGCAACCGCCCGCGATCGGCCAGGAGCTGGTTAACAACATGATAGAGACGCCCGCTTTTCAGTTCCCGGTCCGGAATGAGTACGGCCGCCCCTTTCCCGGCCACGGCCCGGGCATTATACTCCTGGTGATTGGCAGCAGCGTGGGGATAGGGAATGAGGATTGAAGGCAGGCCCCTGGCCAGTATTTCGGCTAAAAAAGATGCCCCCGCCCGTCCAATTACCAGATCGGCCGCAGCCAGGGCATGTTCCAGGTCATAGACATAGGGCTCGATGGTAATATTTCCATATTTGTCCAGATCTATTCCCCATTCCCGTACCTGTTGCAGGTAACCATCGTAGTGGCGGCGCCCCGTAACCTGGAGGATACTTACATCGGGCCGCCCGGCCATCTCTTTCAATACCGGCAGCATGGCCCGGTTGAGGCTCCGGGCTCCCTGGCTGCCGCCAATAACCACCAGGAATAACTGGTTTTCCCCCAGGCCCAGCTTGCCCCGGCATATGCCGCGATCGGCCCGGAGAATCTCCGGCCGCACCGGCAGGCCCGTCGTCACCAGGCGGGCCCGGCGGGGGAATCTACCCGCCGCTTCCGGGAAAGTAAGGCAAACCGCCCGGGCTACGGCTGCCAGGAGGCGGTTGGTAAGGCCGGGATAGGCATTCTGTTCATGGAGCACCACCGGTATGCCCTGCAAGGCTGCAGCAAGGCAGACCGGCCCGCTGACATATCCGCCGGTGCCTACCACCAGATGGGGACGGAAGCGCCGTACCTGGAACCATGCTTCGCCCAGGCCTTTGATGGTTTTCGCCAGCGCCGGTACGTTTTTCCATAACCGGCGCCGTTCCAGCCCCTGGACGGTAATGGTCCTGAAGGGAAAGCCCGCCCTGGGCACGACGTCGGCTTCCAGCCCCCTGGCCGTCCCCATATATAAAAGCTCTATACCCGGCCGGGCCTGCTGCAGGCCCCGGGCGATGGCCAGGGCCGGGTAGACATGGCCGCCGGTCCCACCGCCGGTAATGATAACGCGCAAATTCAAGTCACCTCTGAACCGGCCCGCAGCCCATCAGTGCCGGGCATAGCGGGATATATTGAGCAAAATACCGATACCCAACAGGGAAAAGATTAAAGACGAGCCGCCGTAGCTTACCAGGGGCAAAGTGATGCCCGTAACCGGCAGCATCCCCGTAACCACTCCCATATTGATCAGGGCCTGAAGGGCCAGCATAATGGTCAGGCCCGCGGCCAGGAGGCTGCCAAAGGCGTCAGGAGCTTTAAAAGCCGTGCGGAAGCCCCGCCAGACCAGGATCAAAAAAAGGATTACCACCGTAGCGCCGCCGATAAAACCCAGCTCTTCGCTTAAAATGGCGAAAATAAAGTCCGTATGATTCTCGGGCAGGTAATACAGCTTTTGCCGGCCTTCACCCAGGCCGGTACCGAAGAGACCGCCGGAGCCGATGGCCAGCAGGGACTGGATGGTCTGCCAGCCGTTGCCGCGGGGGTCGGCCCAGGGGTCGAGGAAGGCCGTAAAGCGCGCCATGCGGTAGGGGGCGATGACAATGGCCAGGGCTACGGCCGCCATGCCCAGGACGGCCAGCAGGGCCAGGTAACGTTTATCGGCCCCGGCTACCGTCAGCATGAGGTAAGTGGTCCCGGCCACGGCCACAGCCGTACCGAGGTCAGGCTGGGCCAGGATCAGGAGGCACACCATGGCCATCAGGGCGAGGTACGGTCCTATCCCCTGGATCAGGGAATTAAGGTGCTGGCGGTTGTGGGCCAGGCTGGCAGCCAGGAAGATTACCATGGCGAGCTTAATGGTTTCCGAGGGCTGGAAACTTAAAGAACCCACTCCCAGCCAGCGGGCCGACCCCCGGGCTTCGGTGCCGGCAATTAAGACCAGCACCAGGAGGATAAGGGCCAGGCCCAGAAAAGGCACCGCCAGGCGGCGTAAATGTAAATAATCAAACTGCGCGGCAAAAAAAAGGCCGCACAGGCCTATGGCCGCCCAGGCCAGCTGGCGTTTTAAAAAATAGTAGGGATCGCCAAAGCTATAGGAGGAAGTCAGGGCACTGGCGCTAAAGATCATGATAAGCCCTGTCCCTAACAAGAGCACACACGGCAGTAAGATCCAGAAATCCAATGGCCCCGCCCTGCGGCGCATGATGGTTACCTCCTCCGAAAATAACTTTGTTACAGGTCGTCTCCGTAGCTTTTTCCCGCCAGTTCATGGACTATACTTTTGAACAGGTCGCCCCGTTCTTCGTAGTTGTTAAACATATCCCAGCTGGCGCAGGCCGGTGAAAGCATGACGATATCCCCCCGGGCGGCCTGCCGGGCTGCCTCCAGCACGGCATCTTTAAAGCCGGCGGCGCGGTAAATATCCTTAATCCCCGCCATCCTGGCCGCCTCTTCCAACTCGGCGGCCGCTTCTCCCACCAGGACCAGGTACTTGACCCTGCCGGCCATTTTCCGGGCCAGGAGGGTGAAATCACTCCCTTTATTCCTGCCCCCGGCAATAAGTACCAGGGGGTTGGGATAGGCCTCGAGGGCCTTCATGGTCGCCTCGGGGTTCGTCCCTTTGGAGTCATTAATATAGAGGACGCCGTCTATTTCGGCTACCCGTTCCAGGCGGTGGGGAACCCCGGGGAAGGTCTTTAAAGTGGATATTAACTGCCAGGGCTTTATGCCCAGGGCCAGGGCAACCAGGGAAGCTGCCAGGCAGTTCTCGAGGTTATGATCACCTTTTAAAGCAAGGTCGGCCCGGTGGCACAGCTTGATTTCGCCACTACCCAGGTTGGCGTATATTACATCATTTTTAAGATAAGCACCCAGCTCCAATTGCTGCCGGCGGCTGAAATATAATACCCGGGCTTTCGTTCTTCCGGCCAGGGCCAGGGTCAAGGGATCGTCGTAGTTTAAAACGGTAAAATCCCCCGCTTCCTGGAAGGCCATCAGGCGGGCTTTAGCGGCTATATAGCTGTCTAAATTGCCGTGACGGTCCAGGTGGTCCGGGGTAATATTTAAAATCACCGCTACCCGCGGGCGAAAAGTGGCTACGGCCTCCAGCTGGAAGCTGCTGACCTCGCAAACGACGTAGCCGCCCGGGACTATCTCTTTTATTTCCTCTACGAGGGGAATGCCGATGTTACCCCCCACTGTTACCGGCAGGCCGGCATCCCGCAGGATCTGGCCGCACAGGGCGGTAGTGGTCGTCTTGCCGTTGGTACCGGTAATGGCCGCTATTTTTACCCCCGGAGGCAGGAGGCGGTAGGCCAGCTCCAGTTCGCTCCAGACGGGGATCCCCAGCTGCCGCGCCCCGGCCAGGGGGGGTTCCCAGGAAGGTACACCGGGACTGGTAACTACCATTCCGGGCTGCAGCGACGCTATTTCCGGGTAGCGGCCCAGGATAAGCTCAACCCCGGCCCGGCTTAAACCCTCTATTTCTTCTCCTGCTAATACTTTCCGATCGCAGGCCGTAACCCTGGCGCCCAGGCGGGCCAGCGCGGCCGCAGCTGCCCGGCCGCTTTTCCCCAAGCCAACTACCAGTACTTTCTTGTCCTGCCAGGACATATTCTACCTTCTTCCTATCTACTTAATAAGGTAAATATAAAGGCCCGCCGTAACCATAACTATCGCCAGGAACCAGAAAAAAAGCACTACCCTGGTTTCCGGCCAGCCAGTGAGTTCAAAATGGTGGTGCAGGGGGCTCATGCGCAAAAGGCGCCGCCCGGTAAGGCGAAAGGACGCTACCTGTAAAATCACCGAAAGGGCCTCGATAACGTAAACCCCGCCCAGGACCGGCAGCAGCAGTTCCGTCCGGGTCATGATGGCCAGGAAGCCGATGGCCGCCCCCAGGGCCAGGGAACCGGTATCCCCCATAAAAACCTTCGCTGGATGAAAATTATACGCTAAAAAGCCCAGACATCCTCCCGCCAGGGCAAAGGCAAATATCGCCATCTCCCTCTGCCCGGCTGCTATAGCTATCAGGCCGTAGGCCAGGGCCACCCACAGGGTAATGCCGGCTGCCAGGCCGTCCAGGCCGTCCGTCAGGTTAACGGCATTAGTGGTTGACACCAGGACAAAGGCTGCCAGCAGTGGATAGGTCCAGCCCGGGTCCAGGGTTAAGCCCGTCAGGGGCACCTGGATGGTACTTCCCCGGCCCAGCCAGAGCATGGCCGCTACACCGGCCACCAGTCCCAGGAGTACCTGCCCCCCCAGCTTCTGGCGGGCATAAAGGCCTAAAGGCCGGTGCAACACCACCTTCAAACCGTCGTCGGCAAGGCCAATCAAGGCATAGCCCCAGGTCAGGATGAGGGCCGATAACATTACCGCTGAAGCCGGGGCCATTACCAGGGAAGCAGCCGTCAAGCCGGCTAAAAATAAGATTCCGCCCATGGTCGGGGTACCGGTTTTGCCCAGGTGGCTCCGGGGGCCGTCATTGCGAACGGTTTGCCCTGCCTTAAGTCGCCTTAAAACAGCAATCCCTGCCGGGCCGAGGATAAGGGTAACCCCTGCCGCCAGGATCAGGGCTTTTAACGCCTCAGCCATTGGCCTCCCCCTCCCAGATGGCCAGGACCTGCTCCACGCCTGCCCGGCGCGAACCCTTAAAAAGGACGACGTCCCCCGCCCCCAGGTCCAGCAGGTGTCCTGCCGCTTCGCCGTGGCTGCTGCAGCTGAAAACCCGTCCCGGGGGCATGCCGGCGGCTACTGCCCCGGCAGCTATTTCCCGGGCCAGCTCGCCCACGGTGACCAGGCGAAAAAGGCCCGCGCCGGCGGCAAACCTGCCCACTTCCCGGTGCAGGGCCGGGCCCATGGGGCCCAGCTCAAGCATGTCTCCCAGGACGGCCACCCTGCGGCCCGGCAGGGCCGCCAGGACCTGGAGGGCGGCCTGCATGGAATCGGGATTGGCGTTGTAGGCATCGTTAAAAATGAGGCAGCCCCCTGGCCCCGGCCGCAGCTCCTGGCGCAGGTCTTCCGCTGGCCATATTTCCAGGGCGGTGGCCATAGTATCCGGAGCCAGGTTTAAAGAATAACCGGCGGCCAGGGCGGCCAGGGTATTATAGATATTGTGCCGCCCCGGAACCGGTATTTGCACCCTGACCTCACCGGCAGGCAAAACGGCGGTAAAAGCCGTACCCCGGGTGCCCTGGACGGTTATATCCCGGGCCATGACGTCCGCCTTGCTCTTGAGGCCGTAAAAAACCACCCGGCAGTGACAGGTGGCAGCCAGCTTGCGGCACCATTCGTCGTCGCCGTTTAAAATAGCCACCCCTTCCGGGGGCAGGGCAGCCAAAAGTTCTCCCTTGGCCGCGGCGATAGCGGCCACAGAACCCAGGCGTTCCAGGTGAGCCGTACCGATATTGGTTATAATGCCCATGGTGGGACGGGCAATGGCGCACAGGGCGGCTATTTCCCCCCGCCCCCGCATGGCCATCTCTACCACGGCAGCCTCGTGTTCAGGTGCCAGGCTTAAAAGGGTAAGGGGCAGGCCGATCTCGTTATTAAAATTCCCCGGGGTCTTTAAAACCTTCATCCCCGAACTCAATACAGCGGCCACCAGGTTTTTAGTCGTGGTTTTACCGCTGGAGCCGGTCACGGCAATGAGGGGGCCGGTAAAATTTTTCTGGCGGTGGTAAGCGGCCAGCTGCTGCAGGGCCTGGTAGGTATTCTCCACCTGAATCAGGGCCTGTTCCGGTTGCCGGCAGGCCATTGCTCCTGCCGGGAAGTGTTCCCCCACGGCCGCCGCCGCCCCTGCGGCCAGGGCCGCCCCGATAAAATCATGGCCGTCAAAGCGCTCCCCTTTCAGGGCGATAAAAAGCATTCCCGGCTTGATGGCCCGGCTGTCGGTGCTGACCCCTCTGACAGGGGTGGTTTCTTCCCCGCAAAGCAGCCGTCCTTGAACGGCGGCGCATATTTCCCCGGCCCCGGTCGCTAACATGATTTCCTCTCCCCGTTATAACCTAAAGCGGCCAGCTCTTCCCTGGCTACCTGGCGGTCGTCAAAGGGCAGGATTTGGCCCCTGACGATCTGGTAGGTCTCATGACCCTTGCCGGCAATAACCACCATATCTCCCCGGCCGGCCCGCGCCAGGGCTGCGGCAATGGCCCGGCGCCGGTCGGCCACCACCTGGTAGCGGGCGCCGGGAACCTCCTTTACCCCGGGGAGGATTTCGGCAATAATGGCCTCAGGATCTTCATCGCGAGGGTTGTCAGAAGTAATAATGCAGTAATCGCTCAACCTGGCGGCAACGTTACCCATCAGGGGGCGCTTGCCCCGGTCCCGGTTGCCGCCGCACCCGAAAACAACGATCAGGTGACCGCGGGTGACCTGGCGGGCCGCCCGGAGGACATTCTCCAGGCCGTCGGGGGTATGGGCATAGTCAACGACCACAGTGAAGGGCTGGCCCTGGCGCACCTGCTCCAGGCGGCCGGGTACTCCCCTGACCTCCCCCAGGGTTTTAACAATGGTGGCTGGGTCAACACCTTCCTGCCAGGCTACGGTAAAGGCCGCCAGGGCATTGTAAATATTGAAGCGGCCGGTGAGTTGGAGGTTGAGCCCTGCTTCTCCCCCCGGCCAGATGACCCGGCAGGTAGCGCCGTTCGCCGTTAAATTAATATCCCGGGCCCGGACCTGGCATTCCGGGCCGCAGCCGTAGGTAATTACAGTTACCGGGGTCAAGGTCCTCAAGGGGGTGCTGTAGGGATCGTCGCCGTTAATGACGGCGTACTTGGGCCCCCTTTTAACACCCTGGTCCAGGGCCGCGAAAAGCCTGGCCTTGGCCTGGAAATAATCCTCCATATCCCGGTGGAAATCCAGGTGATCCTGGGTCAGGTTGGTAAATACGGCGGCGTCAAACTCGGCACCCTCTACCCGGTGCAGGGCCAGGGCATGGGAGGAGACCTCCATGACAACCTCCATGGCGCCCAGGTTAACGAGCTGGTGCAGAAGGGCCTGGAGGTCCAGGGACTCCGGGGTGGTGTGGGTTGCCGGCAAGACCTGGTGACCCAGGCGGTTGGCAATAGTCCCCAGCAGGCCGGTAGGACGGCCGGCTCCCTCCAGGGCGGCCTGGATCAGGTGGGTGGTCGTAGTCTTGCCGTTGGTACCGGTTACCCCGATGAGGCGCAACCGCCGGCTGGGATAACCGTAAAAACGGGCTGCAAGGATACCTAGAGCCCGGCGGCTGTCGCCCACCCGTACCCAGGCCACCCCGGCCGGCAGGGATACTTCCTCCTCCAGGACTACGGCTACCGCGCCCCTGTTTAAGGCGTCCTTAATATATAAATGGCCGTTGGTTTTAAAACCTTTGATGGCTACGAAAAGAAAACCGGGCTTAACCTGCCGGGAGTCATAATGAAGCCCGGTAAGGTAAACCTGCTGATCGCCACCGCGATCGACGGTATCTATTGCCGCTACCAATTCCTCCAGGGTCACTGCAAGATGTTCCTCCTCGGAAAAAGGTCCTGCCGGAAATGTACCTTCCGGCGGGGATATGTTCTCCTGTAGCTTCTATATTAGCGGCTCCGGGACATGAGCCGTCCCTCCATGCTATATTTTTGCCATCTGCTGGTAATTTAACCTTGTAATGGTTTTAGCCCGGTACCTCAAGGTCCGGGCTATCAGGCTACGGTCCCAGTACTTCCAGGGATGGTTCAATAAATTTAACCCTTACTCCTGTGCCGCCGGAAACAATGGTTCCCGGGGCCGGTTCCTGCCCGGCCGCCTGGCCGGTTCCTTCCGGTATCAGGTTCAGGCCGTAGGCCTCGAGGATTTCCGCCGCCTCGCTGACCCGCAGGCCGGCAACATCCGGCACCCGGGGTCTGGCCGGGTCACCCTGGAGATACAGGATCACATAAGTTCCTGCCGGTACTTCGACGCCTCCTTTGGGCACCTGGGCTATAACCCGGCCTTCGCTGCCTTCCACCCGTACCGCCAGGCCGGCTTGCTCTATTTCTGCCCTGGCTGCGGCCAGATCACGGCCAACGACATCGGGTACTGTTACCACAGGCGCCTGCTTTTGCTGGTCCCCCTGGCCGCTGTCATACTGGGGCGGTACCTTAAGGTAATGGAGGGCATCGCTGACTACCCGCTGGAAAATCGGCGCGGCTATCGTCCCACCATAATAAGGATACCCCTGGGGCTCGTCAATGGTTACCAGGGCCACCAGGCGAGGGTCATTGGCAGGGGCAAACCCAATAAAGGAGGCAACGTATTTTCCTTCCATATAACCCCCGGGGCCGGCCTTCTGGGCCGTACCCGTTTTACCGCCTACCCGGTAACCGGGAATATAGGCATTACGTCCCGTGCCTTCACTGACAACGGCCTCCAGCATTTCCCTGAGAAGACTGGCCGTTGCCGGCGAAATCACCCGGCGGATCACTTCGGGCTCATACTTTTTAATAACATTGCCTTTATTGTCCAGGATTTCCTTGACCAGGTGGGGACGAACCAGCTGGCCGCCATTGGCTACCGCCGCTACCGCCGTGACTAATTGAACGGGAGTAACGGCAATGCCCTGGCCAATGCCAATGGTAGCAATATTTATTGGCTTTAATTCATTCTCAGGGATTAATAATCCCGTCCCCTCGCCGGTTAAATCAATTCCCGTGGGTTCACCGAAACCAAAGGCCTTGATGTAGTCATAAAAAAGGCCAGCCTTCTTTTCTTCCAGGCGCAGGGCCACCTGGACAAAGACCGGATTACAGGAATTTTTTACCCCCTCGGTAAAAGATTCGCTGCCGTGACCCCCGGGCAGCCAGCAGTTAATGATGTCCGGCCCCACCTTGATGTAACCCGGATCGTAAAAACGGTCGTCCGGGGTTACGACCCCTTCTTCCAGGGCTGCGGCAGCAGTAATTATTTTAAAGGCCGATCCGGGCTCATAGGCATCCCGGACCAGGGGGTTACCCCAGACGGTATTGGGGTATTTGCTATAATTATTGGGATCAAAGGCCGGCCGGCTGGCCATGGCCAGAATCTCCCCGGTTTTTGGGTCCATGACAATGATATTGGCCCTGCGGGGATTGGTGGAGCTGGCCATAATTTTGTCCAGCTCACGCTCGGCAATATACTGGATCGTCTGGTCAATGGTAAGAACCAGGCTGTAGCCGTTCTGGGGCGGTACATAACGGTGGGTGGCCCTGGGGATTTCCCGGCCCAGGGCGTCAAATTCCAGGACGATTTTCCCGTCTTCCCCGGAAAGTTCTTTATCGTACATGGCCTCAAGGCCTTCGAGGCCCTGGTTGTCTATACCGGCAAAACCCAGGACGTGGGCCGCAAGTATCCCGTTGGGGTAATACCGCCGGCTCTCCGGAACCACTTCAATCCCCGGTAATTTCAAATCTTTAATTTTTTGGGCTTTATCGAACTCTACCTGGCGCTCCACAAATTCGAAACCCGTATTGCGGGTTATTTTCTCCAAGATCTCTTCGGCGGGAATATTCAAAATGGCACCCAGTTGGGCGGCGATTTTTTCAGCTTTACCGGAATCTTTAATTTCAGGGGGAAAAGCTCCGATATAATCGGTAGCTATGCTGATAGCCAGCTCATGCCGGTTGCGGTCGTAAATAACTCCGCGCTGGGCCTTTACCGGCATGGGATTGAGGCGGTTATCAAGGGCTTTTTGCTGCAGTTCCTCGCCCCGGACGAACTGCAGCCACGCCAGCCGGAATAAAACCGTTACCAGGCCCATAGCCAGGACAAAAAAAACAAAAGCTAAACGCTTGCGTACATTGATACTGGTTTGCATGCCCTTCGCCCCTCGCCGGCAGCCCGCCGGTAGCGCCGGGATTATATCTATAACGGCTCTGAGCAGGAGCTGTTCCCGGGCAAGCTAACTGTTTATCCCGGCTTCATATCCCGGCCCCAGCCAGCTTTGCAGGGCCTGGGCAAGATAGGCCAGCCAGGACCGCCGGGCAGGCGCTTTTGTTTCAACCCCTTCTGCTCCCGTTTCCCCGGCCGCCACCTGCAGTTGCCGGTACTGCCCGTTATTCCCCGGGACATAATAAAGCTGACCTTCCCGGGGTGCCACCATACCCAACCGGGTAGTAGCAACGGCAGCTATTCTTTCCGGTGCTTTTAAGCGGGCCACCTCTAATTGTAGCCTTTCATTCTCCCTTTGTATAGTACTGATTTCTTCCTTCAGGGCTTCCAGCTCGTAACCCCTCAGAACCACCTGTACTGCCAGGTAAGTTTTTGCAAAGGCGATACCGATGGCCAGCAGGACCAGGACCAGCAACACAACTTTTTGCCGGGTTTTATCTCGCGCCCGCGGCCGGTACCCTTCCTTTGCCGCTGCCGGCTTATAGTTATAGTCGGGATGCGTCTTATAGGCGAGTTCCTGCGGTGGTGCTGCTAACATAGCTTATTCACCATCCTTTTCCTTTAGAACCCTCCTGGCAACCCGGAGTTTGGCACTGCGGGACCGGGGGTTGGCGGCCACTTCTGCCGGCGCCGGCGTTACCGGTTTGCGCGTGACCGGTTCCAGGACGGCCTTCCGGTCACAAAGGCAAACCGGCAATCCCGGCGGGCAGGTACAATGTCCCATTAAACGCCGGAAAGTCCTTTTCACGATCCTGTCTTCCAGAGAATGGAAAGATATAACCCCTACCCGGCCCCCCGGCTTTAAAACCTGTTCCAGGCTATCCAGGGCCGCCTGCAGGGCATCCAATTCACCATTTATGGCAATCCGGAGGGCTTGGAAGGTCCGCTTGGCGGGATGATGTCCGGACCTCCTCGCCCCGGCCGGAATTGCTGCCTTGATAATTTCTACCAGCTGGCCGGTAGAAGTAACGGGCGCTTTCTGGCGGGCGGCTACAATAAAGGCGGCTATGCGCCTTGCCCAGCGTTCTTCCCCGTACTCCCAGATAATCCTGGCCAGTTCATCTTCAGGCCAGGTATTAACAATGGCCGCTGCCGTCAATTCCTGTTCCTGGCCCATGCGCATGTCCAGGGGGGCATCGACCTGGTAGCTGAAACCCCTGGCCGGGTTATCCAGTTGATACGAAGATACCCCCAGGTCAAATAGAAGGCCGTCGACAGCCTCTATCCCCCTGCTCTCTAAAACCCGTTCCAGGTCCTTGAAATTGGCCCGTACCAGCTCTACCGCTTTTCCGAAAGGAGCGAGCCTTTCGGCGGCAGCTTCGATGGCCCCGGCGTCGCGGTCCAGCCCGATTAAATACCCCCCGGGAAGCAGTCGGGGCAAAAGGGCGGCGCTATGGCCGCCGCCGCCGACGGTGGCATCCACAAAGATTTCCCCGGGCCGCGGGTCAAGGAACTGTACGACTTCTGCCAGCAATACTGGCCGGTGGGTACAGGGCAAAGCAGCCACCCCTAGATATCGAAGTCAACGATTTTTTCGGCCAGGGTCTCGTACTGGGCCGCCGTTTCCTGGCAGTATTGCTCCCACAGGGAGCGGCTCCAGATTTCTACCCGGGTGGCAACCCCGACAATGACCACTTCTTTTTCCAGGCGGGCGTATTCCCGTAAATTCCCCGGCAGCAGTATTCTCCCCTGGCGGTCCAGCTCACATTCCGTGGCCCCGGAGAAGAAAAAGCGGACAAAGGCACGGGCGTCAGACCGCGTAAAGGGCAGGCTGCGCAGTTTTTGTTCCATCTCCGCCCAGCCGCTCATGGGGTAGACAAAAAGACAATTATCCAGGCCCTTGGTGATTACAAACCTTTCTCCCAGTTCCTCACGGAAGCGCGCCGGAATAATCAGGCGCCCTTTATCATCGATGGTATGCTGGAACTCCCCCATGAACACGGGCGGCATCCCACTTTTCTACCACTTCATTCCACAATACACCACTTCTTACCACAATATATTCGCTGTCAGGATAAAAATTCCTCCTGTAAAAAAAGAAAAAACCCTCAAAAATTGAGAGTTTTTCCGGTTATAGAACATATTTTCGCTGTTTTTTAACGAAAGGCTTATGCTCACGCCGGTGAACACCGGCCGGCCATAATCCGTTAACGCGGCCCTTCGTTAATTACATTTCCCGGCCCATAATTCCTGATACACCTGCCGTTAACCCGTAGATGTGCCCGGCCAGGCCTTCTTCCAGGATCCCGGTGCCGCAGGCCGGCGTTACCAGGGACTGGCGGTAGAGAAGCTCCCGTTTAACACCTTTGCCGGCCAGTTCCTCGATTGCACCCTGGAGCCTGGAAGCCAGGCCGGCCGCCGTCTCCTGCCAGGCCTGCTCAGAGGTTGGTACAATCCCCCACGCCAGGACGCCGCCCTGCTCCAGAAAGGCAGCTACATCGGGAGCAAAAACCAGCAGGGAGGTAAAATAGTTGTAGGCATCAAAACTTACAATCCGGTAGCCGGAATCAAAGAAAACGGGCCATTCCACCCCGCTACAGGAATGGACACCAGGCACGCCGCCTCCGGCCATGATTCCCTCTGCTACCCCGGACAGGGCCTCTACCAGATCGTCCCGCCGGAGGGCCACATGGGTAGAAGAACCGTATGCAGCCAGGGCCGGGTCATCCACGAATACAAGTACCGGCAGCCCGAAGCGTCCCAGTTCCCGGACCTGCCAGCAGGCCTGCATGGATGTAGTCTTGACGATGAGGTCCCTCAGCTGGGGGTCATAAAAGGCGCTGCGCCCGGAACTACTGCTCAGGTAAAGACCGGCAGTTACCGGCCCGGCTACCTGGCCTTTAAGAAAGCGGGCCTTCCCGGGACCGTGTTCTTCCAGGTACCCCACCAGGGCATAAAAACCGGTTCCTGCTTCCCGGGGAATGGCAAAGGCCGCCAGGGCTTCATCGCTGCCGGCTTCTGCCTCCAGGTAGAGGCTGTAAAAGGCCGTAAGCTTAGCGGCCCAATCAGGTTCAGCATCGGTAAAGACCGGCATCTTCCCGCCCTCGTCTTTAATCAATCCCAGGCGCACCAGGGGGAACAGGCTCTGGTAAACGAAGTGCTCCTGATGCCCCCGGCGGGGCAGCTGGGGCCAGTGGGGTACCAGGGGCATATGCTTGAAGATGAGTTCCAGGGCCGGTTCCGCTTCTATAAAGGGCAGGCTACCAATCCCGGCGGCCCAGAAATTGCCTGGCAATGACATGGTCATTCTCCTTTATCGCCAAGGTATTCTATCCTAATTCGCTGCCGGCCGGTAATTTTCCTCCTTATCCCCCCTCCATTAGGATAATTACCTCCACCCTGTCGCCCTCCTCGAGACGGCAATTCCATTCCTGCCGCGGTAGCAGTTTATCATTAACAGCCACGGTCGCAGCGGGGGTCAGTAAACCTTCCTGTTCAAGGAGCGCGGCCACAGTAATATCCCCGGCTACCTGCAGTTGTTTACCGTTTAAGTATACCTTGATCACAGGCCACCCCCCGGTCGGAAGTAAAGGTAACTACAGTACCGGTATTGTCGAATTGGCCTTGGGCAATACGGCAACCATCCCGGCTCCCGGCAACCCTTGCAGGGCCAGATCGATGGCCGCCTGGAGGCCAGGCGCCCTGCGGACCATCATTACCCGGGCCAGTTCTTCGTCTACCCCGTCGCTGACCAGGATCACCCGGGCATGGACCAGCGAGCGGCACCAGAGAAAGGCTTTGTGGAAGCCCATCTGGAATTCCCGGCTGTGGAAAGAGGCCATTACCTCTTCGGGCGTATTACCCGCCTTCATGCCGGCAATAAAGCGATCTTCTCCTGCCCCCTCCCGGCACTCGGCACAGAGGATTATTATTCCTCCCTTTTTTACTACCGGCGTGGCGTGGTAAAGGCCTTTCTGGGCCTGGTAGAGGTTGATATCCTTGGGATACCCACCTGGAGAAACTATAGCCAGATCGGCAACTCCGGGGACCGGTACTTCGCTAACCTTGCGGGCAATTGCCACCCCGGCCCGGTGGGCTGCCAGGTAATGCCCTGCCACTACGCGAACAATTTCTTTACGGTTATTCAAAACGACGTTGACGATCAGATCGATGCCGACCAGGCCGCCGATTTCATCAATATCCTCCCGGGCGGGATTGCCTTCCACTCGCCCGAGGGTAGCTCCCGGTTCTACCAGGCGGGCATGATTGGCGCAAATGGTAGCCTCCCCCCCGCAGCCGATAACCAGGGACTTGGCCCCGGCGCTGTACCCCACAATCTGATGGGGATCAATCATACCAACAAGGATACGGCCGTCGGCTTCCAGGTAGTGACGGTTAATCCATATAGGCGTGCCCCGGGAAGAAGTACCGGCCCGGCCCAGCATACCGGTGGCAGAAGCGTCGTGGCTGATTACCTTGATCCTGGCCGCCACTTCAGGACCAACAATGAGGGGGAATTCATCCGGTGACGCCGGCCGGTGCAGCCCGGCTCCCACCAGGACGGTAACCTGCTCATCCCTGATTCCAATGGCGTTCAGCTTTTCCAGCAGGACCGGTAAAATAATGGCATTGGGCACCGGCCGGGTCAGGTCGCTGACCACAATAACTACTTTTTGCGCACCGCGCAATTCTTCTATTCCCCGGTTGCCTATAGGATTCTCTAAGGCCCGGTGCATCTCAGCGGCGGCATCTGTTACCCCGGCCACCTCCCGGGGGGCTATTTCGTATACCGTGAGCCCCTGCGGCAGTCTGCCAGCCTGGTATCCTTCTCCATAGGGAATTTGCACCTCAGCCAATTTATCAGAACCTCCTTATTCATTAACCCGCTAAAAACTTTGGATCTGGCCCTCTTAATTAATCAAAGGAAGCCTTATACGGCTTCCCTGATTATTAAAGGCCATAACATAAGGGCTTATCCTAGTCTTAGTTTTTCTTTCACTCTTTAATCGCTTTCATCGGCCGCCAGCTGGGCGCTACGGCCGCTGAACTGCAACCACAAGCCCCAGGCAATCATGACCAGCGCCAGGATCATAAAAACGGCGGCAATCGGTCGCGTGAAGAAAATCAAGGGAGATCCGCTGGAAAGGACCAGGGATTGCTTTAAAGAAGTTTCCAGCATCTGGGCCAGAACGGTGGCCAGGACCATCGGCGCCAGGGGAAAGTTCAGCTTGCGCATTAAATAGCCAAGGATACCGAAAATTAGGGCCACCCAAACGTCAAACATCAGGAAACGGACGCTATAGGCACCGATAACTGAAAACAAGATGATCAGGGGGCCTAAAATCGGGAAAGGGATGAGGGCGATACGGGCCCACAAACCCACAAGGGGCAGGTTCAGCACCAGCAGGATAACATTGCCGATGTACATGCTGGCGATGATGGCCCATACCAGGTTGGGATTTTCCTTGAAAAGCATGGGGCCGGGCTGCAAACCGTACATCATGAAGCCGCCCAGGAGGACGGCCAGGGCCGGACCGGAAGGAATACCAAAAGAGAATAAAGGTACAAAGCCGCCGCTGCAGGTAGCATTATTAGCTCCTTCCGCCGCCGCTACCCCCTCAATGGCGCCGCGGCCGAAAAGATGCGGCCGTTTGGAGACTTTCTTTTCGGCGTCGTAGGCGATAAAAGTAGTTACCGCCGGGCTGCATCCCGGTAAAAGCCCCAGGAAAAAGCCAATAACCGATGATCGCAGCATGGCCCCCAGGCTGTATTTAAGGTCCTCCAAGCCCGGCAACCAGTCGCGAATTTTGTTCTCATAAATCGATAAAGCCGCCCTTTCAATGTTAACCAGGACTTCCCCGATGGCGAAAAGGCCGATAATGACGCTGATAAAGTTAACCCCCGCCATCAATGAAACCGTACCAAAGGTCAGGCGGGCTTCTCCCGTAAGGGGATCCAGGCCCACCATGGCCACCAGCAGGCCCAGGGCCGTAGCAATGAGCCCTTTAAGTAACGCCCGTCCCGAAAGGCTGATTACCAGGCTCAGGGCCATAAACATCAGGGCGAAATACTCCGGCGGCCCGAAGGCAAGGGCTACACCGGCCAGGAGCGGGGCGAAGAAGGTCAACCCTACCAGGCTTATGGTGCCGGCTACAAAGGAAGATATTGCCGCAATACCCAGGGCCGGCCCGCCCCGGCCCTGCCGGGCCAGCTGGTAACCATCCATAGCCGTCGGCACCGATGAGGCCTCACCGGGGATATTAACAACAATAGCCGTCGTCGAACCGCCATACATGGCGCCATAATAAATGGCCGCCATCATAATGATGGCCGGCAGGGGCGGCAAAATCGTCGTCAGGGGTAAAAGGATGGCGATGGCTGAAGTAGGACCGATGCCTGGCAGGACGCCTACCAGGGTACCCACCAGGCTGCCCAATATGGCGTAGAGCAGGTTCACGGGTGTTAAGGCCTGGGTAAAACCCTGCAGCAACAAGCTCCATGAAAAAGACATAGCTATTACCTCCTACCACCCCAGGGGCCCGACAGGAAAATTAAGACCTAGCAGACGGTAAAACAGGTAATAAATGGTCACGACGGTAGCAAGGTCCATAAGAATAATTAGTATAAGGTTATACCTGCCCAGGTACCAGATCAGGAAAGTTAATAAAAGAAAACTGCTCAAAGTAAAGCCCAGGGGTTCCAATAAAAACAGATAGACTACTATACTGGCCAGGGAAATTAGAATCCGCTTCCAGCCTTCCCGGTCCGGCCAGGCAATAATCTTTTCTTCGCCCCGGTAACGCCAGCCACCTAGAAGCAAGGCCAGGCCGGTTATAAATATGACGAGGCTTAAAAGATAAGGAAGGGTACGGGGGTGCAAATGCTCCCCCGTAACCCCGGATATATTAAGGGAAGCAACCAGGGACAGCAGTCCCAGGGCGGCAAGTATGGCGCCGCTAACCATGTCGGCCGCCCGTTGTGTGCGCATAAACATCACACCCGTCTCCCGTCAGGCCTAATTTTTCAGTCCGGCAACAATTTCTTTATAAATACCCGTCATTTTTTCGATATAAGCCTTGCATTCGTCATGGCCCATGGCGATAGGCACAAAACCTTCTTTTTTCATCTGGGCCTGGATTTCAGGATCTTTAGCAATTTGCAGGAAGGCTGTTTCCAGCTTTTTGATTACATTATCCGGTGTCCCCGGTGGTACCGCAACGCCCCGATCAATGGCTTCGACTAAATCGAGACCCTTTTCTTTGAACGTAGGCACATCGGGGAAGGCTTCGAAACGTTCATTGCCGGCAAAGGCCAGGACACGGATTTTATCCTGCTGCTTTACCAGATCGTCAGAGTTGGCAAAGACCGCGTCGACATGGCCGCCCAGGAAAGCTGTTATCTGGGGGGCCGAACCGGTAAAGGGCACGTATTTAAACTTGGTTCCCGTCAGCTTCTCCAGTCGTAAGGTACCCATCTGGTGGCCGGAAAAGGTGCCTGAACCGCCGATGGAGATCTCGCCGGGTTTCTGCTTGGCTGCATT
The DNA here is from genome assembly GCF_024733845.1 of Neomoorella sulfitireducens. Classification (GTDB taxonomy): domain Bacteria; phylum Bacillota; class DSM-521; order Neomoorellales; family Neomoorellaceae; genus Neomoorella; species Neomoorella sulfitireducens. The sequence goes on along the minus strand of NZ_JANRHG010000003.1, from coordinate 17,969 downwards.
CAGGAAATCCTCCAGGGTCTGATAGGGGCTATCCTTTAAAACAGCCAGGCCCAGGGGGGTCGACTGGAACAGGGCTACAGGTACAATCTGCTCAGTCTTGTAACCTGTTTCCTGTTGCATAGGTTGAAGGATGATATGGGGCAGGTTGAAACCGGCAATGGTGTAGCCGTCGGGTTTGGCCCGTACCAGTTCGCTCCAGCCAACGGCTCCGCCGCCGCCGACCTTGTAATCAATTACGATTTTCTGGCCCAGGATTTTCTCCAGCAGGGGCTGTTGCCGCCGCGCTTCCCGGTCTGACTGTCCGCCGGGATCGAAGGTAATAAGGTAAGTAATCTGTTTTTCAGGATACTTGTCTTCAGCTTTCTGGGACTGGGGCTGGGTTTGACCACACCCCGTTACCAGCAAAAAAGTGCTGACGGTTATTAGAGCCACCAGCGCTGCCAGTCTCCACACTTTCCGGCGCATTTTTCCTATTCCTCCCCATTTTTAATTTGACCTCTTTAAAACTCCGCTACCCTTTCCCAAGATTATCCTCCATAAAAGTCAGGTGCACTTTGAGTTAACAATAACTCTTTTCTCTCACCCCCTCCGTAGATTTTAATCATTATAAATATGTGAAATAATTCTCTAACCCGTATATGCAAAAATGATTCATCATGTAATTACAAAAAATAGTATGCTTTTTATCCCGGGAAAAGTCTTGCAACCAGTTATTTCCATAGCCGCCAATATAAAATCATTTGAGTAATACTTCATTAAATTCGCCTCAATCCTGACGTCTGTGGTCTTACCAATTATATTTTATTCTACATCAAGAAACAAAATCCTGCTGGTGCTCGGTCATTTTACCCGGCAAAAAACTTATGCATGAAAAGATTATCAAGGCCTCTCACAGTACAGTTCCAGGGCCAGGCGGGCGGCGCCAATGATCCCTGCCTCGTTGCCCAGGCTAGCTGCCAGTACAGGTAAGGGCGTGGTCTGCCAGTCACCCAGGCTTTCAGCCACATATTTACGGATGGGTTCCAGGATCACTTCTCCGGCCCGGACAGGCCCACCGCCGATAATAATAGTTTCCGGTCCCAATACCAGGGCGGCATTAGCCAGGGCCGTGCCCAGGTAAAAAGCGGCAAGGTCTACCACCCGGCCGCAAAGCTCGTCACCGCCAGCGGCAGCCGCCAGGATCTCCCTGGCCCCCAGTTCCGGGCTATCCTGCAGCCGGGAAGCCAGGCCGGCAGCCAGGTATTCCCGGAACTGTCGCACCATGGCCGTAGCTGAGGCCAGGGTTTCAAGGCACCCGCGGCCGCCACAATGACAGAATGGCCCGCCGGGCAACATTTTAACATGCCCCATCTCGGCGCCGTAGCCGAATATTCCGCGCCGGATGCGCCCGTCAATAACCAGGGCTGAACCGATACCGGTACCGATGGTCACCATAAGCAGGGAATTAAAGCCCCGCCCGGCACCCTGCCAAATCTCTCCCAGGGCGGCAACGTGGGCGTCGTTATCCACTGCAACGGGGAGGCCAAGTAAAGCCTCCAGTTCGGACCGCAACGGGAAGTCCCGCCAGAACAGGTTGGGGGCCAGGCGCACCACCCCGCTACCAACGTCGACGGAACCGGGGATGCCGATGCCTGCCGCTTTTATATCCCGCCGTTTCAATCCCTGGCGCCGCAACAGGTCGCCGGCCAGGTCGACGATACGCTTCAGGACAGCCCGCGCCCCCTCCTTCGCTCCCGTGGCCACCTGGTCCTTAATAAGAATGCGACCGCCGCCGTCTACCACCCCGGCCTTGATAGTCGTACCGCCGAGATCAATACCCAAAAGGCACAACTTTACCCATCCTTTCCATTTTTGCAGGATTCCGTCACCATGTAGAGAACAGTATACATGAACCTTCAAAACCCTGGCCATATTAATGCTAAAACCCTTTTATCGGAGGTTAAAAAATGAAAATCGCTTTAATTGCCCCGGCCTGGCATGACCCCCTCTGGGAAAGCGAAAAGGAAAAGTCTATATTCCCGCCCCTGAATTTAATTACCCTGGCGGCCCTCACTCCGCCCCGTCATGAAGTGACCATTCTTGATGAAAGTTTAACCGATATCGACTTCGATGCAAAGTACGATCTGGTAGGTATTTCCGCCATGACGGCCCTGGCTCCCCGGGCCTATGAGATTGCCGACACCTTCCGGGAAAAGGGTATCAGGGTAGTCCTGGGCGGCATGCACCCATCGGCCCTGCCGGAAGAAGCCGCCGCCCATGCCGATGCCGTTGTTGTCGGCGAAGCCGAAGGCTCCTGGCAGCAGCTCCTCGCCGACCTGGAAGCAGGAAAACTGGAGCCCGTTTACCGGCAGCAGGAACGCCCCTCCCTGGAACATATGGTTTACCCGCGGCGTGACCTTTTACTCCGCAGCCGCTACCTGGTACCTGATACCGTCCAGACGACCCGCGGTTGTCCCTTTGCCTGCTCCTTCTGCAGCGTCAGCCAGTTCTTTGGCAGGAGCTTCCGCTTCCGGCCGGTAGAGGAGGTAATCGGCGAAGTCGCAGGGCTTGAAGGCGAAGTTATCGCCTTTATTGATGATAATATTGTCGGCAATGCCGGCTATGCCCGCCGCCTTTTCACCGAACTGGCGCGCCTGCCGAGGAAAGTAAAATGGTTCAGCCAGGGCTCCCTGAATATCGCCCGGGACGAAGAACTGCTGCAGCTGGCGGCGGCCAGCGGCTGCATCGGCCTCTTCATCGGCTTTGAATCCCTTTCCCCTGATAATTTGAAGGCTGTAGGCAAGGCCGTTAACCGTGTTGATGAATACCGGCAGGCTATCAAGAAGATCCATGATTACGGTATCGCCATTGAAGGGGCCTTTGTCTTCGGTCTCGACGAAGACGATGAAGGCGTCTTTGAACGGACCGTTAAATTCGCCCAGGAAAACCACCTTGAGGCGGCCCAGTTCGGCATCCTTACCCCCTTCCCGGGCACGCCCCTGCGGGCGGCTATGGAGCGGGAAGGACGGATCACCAGCAACGACTGGAGCGAATATACCATCAGTAAAGTGGTCTTCGAGCCTAAAAACATGAGCGCAAAAACCCTGCAGGAAGGCTTTAACTGGGCCTGGCAGGAGTTTTATTCCCTGGGTTCCATCTCCCGCCGCCTGGGGCTGGCCAAAAAGCACGCCGCCATCCTCTGGGCCCTTAATTTAAATATCCGCAAGCGTTTTAACCATTTTCTCGAAAAAATCGGTGCCGGCAACTTTGGCCTGCCCCGTCCATCCCTGGCCAAATAAAGAAGCCGGTGATCTACCGGCTTCTTTATTAATTGATTATTGAGGGTTCCCCTCGTTCCCCTGCTCTCCTCCTGCCTGGGGCTGGCTATTTCCTTCCTGGTTCGCCTGTTGTTTGGCCGCTTCGGCCTGCTCGATCATCTCCCGGACCTGGGCGGCTAGTTCCTCGTCCGGGTTGTGCTTTAAAATTTCCTGCCACTGGTCTATGGCTCCCTGTAAGTCGCCCTTCGTATAAACCAGGTACATCCCATAATTCAAGCGGGCATTATTATCCCCCGGGTCGGCTTTAATGGCCTCCTGGAAGTTTTCTTCCGCGAGTTTTTCATCGCCGGCATACAGGGCCGCGCCGGCCATTCGCAAATATATTCCTTCCTCCCGGGGATTAATTTTCACCACCTGCCGGTAATTGTCCAGGGCTGCCTTGAAACTCTCGCCCGCTTTTTCCTGGTCGCCATTGACCATGAGATACAGGGTCCCCAGGTTATACTGGTTATCGCCTAGCTGGAGCAAAATAGCCACATCATCCGGTTTGGCCTGCAGCTCTTTTTGTAAGTTGCTGATTTCCGTCTCCAGCTGGCTGATTTGCTCCCGGGCTGCCTTCTGGAGTTCTTCTGCCTGCCGGGCAGCATCGCCTGTCCCTTCCCGGTCCCCCTGGGATCCCGCCGGCGATTTAGGAGCTGCAAATATAGCATAACTGCCGATTAACCCGATACTTAAAACTACAACAAACAAAATTCCCAAAACCGGCCGCTTTTTGCTCAACCGGCGCAGGGAAGTCATCATGCCCATTTCGTCCACTCCTCTCTGCCCCATCATAACTTAACCGTCCGGTAAGAGTCAATTAAAAATATAAGCCCTGGATTTCCAGGGCATACCGATCTTTCCTTTATCTATTCTCAAGGGCCACCGGCCCTTGTCCTTATCCTCCTCAGCTGAACCGGCTACCGGATGGCGCCGCGCAGCCGCCGCTACTACCGCCCAGGATGGTGATCCCGGTAAAGAGCTGCTGCAGCTTCCGGCTACCGCACGTGGGGCAGGTGGCCTTATCTTTTTCTTTCCAGGACATTTTCACGGTAAATCGTTCACCACAATCCTGGCAACGGAAATCATAGGTCGGCACGTCGTTCACCCCCTATCGGCCCGAGCTTGAAAAAATATCGTTTGCTGACTTGACGGCCTTCATGCGTTCCGTATGGTATTTTACTATTATTTATTTTCGCCGTCAATATTTTTAAGCGGAAGATTTTCCCGGATAATAGGGTAAGGTGAACATTTTTATAATTAAAAGGGGGTGAAGTTTTTCACCCCCTTTCCGATTGATATAAGTTATCTACTGACTAATTTGTCCTATACCTGCAAGCATACGTTTAAGCATGACGACCGCCTCCGCCCGTGTGGCGTTTTCTTTCGGGGCGAAGCAGTTATCGGCTCTTCCCCTCGCTATACCCGCTTTAACTGCTTGAGCCACGGCTTCTTTTGCCCACGCACTTACGGTGTCCCTGTCAGCAAAAGCGGCAAGCGCCGCATCGTCTGCAGTGATGTATACGCCGCTCCTGGTCATCGCCCTGACCACCATGGCCGCAATCTCTTCACGAGTAATATTCTGGTCGGGACGGAAAGTGCCGTCTGAGTACCCGCCGACAAGGCCCTCCGCTTTGGCAGCTTCAACCACGCCATAGTACCAGGAGTTGGGGTTAACATCTTTGAAGCTAGCCTCCGCCGGTGTGGCTTCTTTAATGCCCATGCACCTGATGAGGAAAGCTGCAAACTGCGCCCTGGTTACATTGCCGTTGGGATCGAAGCTGCCGGAAGATACCCCACCGGCAATGTCCATGTCGGCCATCTGCTCGATGTCGTCCTGACCCCAGTGTCCCTGGATGTCGGCAAAAGTCTTGCCCGCAAACACGGCAAATACGGTCAGATGGTCAACTTCAACGGTTATGGTGCCTTTGGTAAGATCGTACTTACCACCAACTCTCTTCCAGGCGTTTTTACCATCGTCGTAGTAGAAGACTACTGGCCTGTAACCTTTAGACAGTTTGCTGCTATCAAAGTTCAACGACGGTGAACGGTGAAGAGACGCCGATTGAAGCAGGCGGCAGTTACAGTGGCGAGATTATCCTTACAGGAGTTAGCGTAAGGATTATATTTACATCTTTTGCAATAAAAACAGATAACCTTCTGGGGCAGATAAGAAGAACAGGAATATATGTGCGCGAAAATGGGATTGCCGGTACGGTGCAGCAGATTGATCTGAGAATATAAATGCCATGCAATAAGCTTTGTAACGTAAGCGTAAAACCCCTACCTTGCATCTAAGGTGGGGGTTATTTTACTTTTCCGCCCTGGCTCCGGGAGCGATCTTCCGGTGAAATGAGGGAAAAACAGCCGGGTGATGGAAGTCAGTCTCCAAGCCAGGTGACCACTTCTTCAAGGGGTTTACGGGGTTTGGGGGCAGGGTCCTCATCCGGATAGCCAAGCGGCGTCAGTGCTACTAATTCCATGTCGTCAGGAATGGACAGGATTTTGCGCAGGATTTGTTCCTCATTTAAAGGACCGGTCATCCAGCAGGTACCTAATCCTTCCCGGGTAGCCGCCAAAAGGAGATAACTAAAAGCAGCTGCCGTGCTCTCTAAAAAACTCTTGTGCAAGCCCGGCTCCTCATGTGTTTGACTTAATGCTACAACAATCGCCGGTGCCTCATTCAAAATTTGTACAAACCTCAATAGCCCCTCCTTGCGCGGGCTGCGTTGGCCAGCCGGCATAGTCTCTGCTTCTGCTACTTCACGAAAAGCCCGGGCTAACTCATCCTTCTTATCTCCTATAACAACAATAAACCTCCAGGGTTGCCGGTTAAGACCTGAAGGAGCCCAGGTAGCTATTTCCAGTATCCTGGTTATTACCTCCTGGGGCACCGGATCGGTTTCATACTTGCGGATGCTCCGTCTCCTCTTAATCAATTCATACAGTTCCATAAACAACACCAGCTCCTTACACATTTTTTTATATTCTGTTCATTATTTGCCAAATCCTATATTACCATAAATACCACTAAAACTCTACTAGTTAGCTGTCGCCGCAGGTGATGGCGGCTGCAACCGGGTCATGCTGCCCGCCGGCAAAGCCCAGTTCGTCAAGGTTTATTAATATCATGTCCGCCGCCATCCCAGGCGCCAGGTAGCCCGGGTCCTCCCGGACAAAATTTTTAGACGCAGCCTGTCCACCACCATAATGGGAACCACATTATGCTTTTTTGGTATAAGGCCCGGTTTATTTATGAATTACCTTTTTATTCTGTACTGGATTAAAATAACATTGGAGTTAGACACTGGAGTTAATAGTGCCTGCAGAAAGGGGTGGTAGCTCTTGAGGTAATATTCACACATAACCCTCAGTTTAAAAATTGCCGGTCAAGCTGCTTTGAGAATTGACCAAATTTCCTGAAGGGGTGAATAAAATGCTAAAGACAAAGCGATTAAGGAATATTCTGGTATTGCTCTTCACCGTCTTACTCCTCACCTTATCCCTTGCCGCAGGCGCTACAGCCGGAATTGCTTCGTCTTCATATAAAAACAGCGCAATAGTATCGGTTGACGCAGGTGAAACCTGGATTGTAGATAGGACTACCCGGGTGGACGTGCTGAAAATTGCAGACGGGGCTGTCATTACCGCTCCTGAAGGGTACAGTCTGACCATGACCGTTAACGGCATCGGTACCCCCATCGAGCCGGGTACATATATTGGCAACATCGTTCTCACACCGACGGAGAATATTATAGTTCAATATCGAGAGTTAGATCCACATTATTTGAAGACCGGTATTTATATTGAAAACGGTAAATATGTACCGGAAAAGTCTGTGGCAGCTGTTGTATCCGAAGGTAAAGTTGTCGGCAAGAGCATCAAAGATGTAAAGATAACTTCCAATGAGGAAAAGTTCAACGGCATTATTGTGACAGGAAATTCTAAATTTAATATCCTTAACCCGCAAGTTTACCTTACCGGCAACGGCGGCAATGACTTTGCCGGTTACGGCGCCGGGATTATGACCGGCGGCAACGCCGACGTTACTGTAGATGGCGCTACGATTATTAACGAAGGTTGCATCAGGCCGGCCATCTTTGTCGGCGACAACAGCGTCCTCAGGGTTAATAATTCTCATATCGAAAGCCGCAACGGTACCCTGCCCGAAGATTATTCGTTTACTATAGAAATGGGCAAGATGATGGAATGCCCCTGGATGCTGGGGATCAAGGGCAATTGCCGCACCACCAACCTGGTCGGCAACGGTACCGTTTACTATAATAATTGCTACATTAAGAGTGAAGCATGGGGCGCCCTTTCTACTGACGATACCAATACAGTGCGGATGTACGTAACCGACTCCCTCATTGAAACCGTCAAGAGCGGATACGGGGCTTATTCCATAGGCGATTCCATCGATACATTTACTCGCTCCACTATGAACGTTGCTGACTACGGCTTGATTATGGCTAACGGCTCCGGTTCCGGTGTTTTTGATGCCAGTGTTGTTAACTCCGGAAAGATCGGCGTCATGATGCACGGCGGTAACGAGGGTAATCTGCTAATTAACAACGGCAGCGTCTTCAATACCAAGAAGGCTGTTATCCAGGTAAAAAGCAGCTATCCGACCATAGTGGTAGATAATGCCGAGCTCAATTCTGAAAGCGGCATCATCCTCCAGGCAGTGGAGAACGACGACCCCTTCATGGCGATGATGATGGCAGGCGGCGGTCCCGGCGGCCCACCTGCCGGCGATGCGGCTCCCCCTGCTGACACCGGCAGCCAGGAACCCAAAACCATCAACGCCACCTTTAAGAACGTCACCCTCAACGGCGACTTCATGAACGCCATGACGGCTCTGGGCGGCTTGAATCTCACCTTTGAGAATGCCGTCGTCAAGGGTGCCATCACCACGGCCACTGTCGAGCACGCCACCGGACCCAACGGCGAACCCGTCACTATGGATCATCCTGAACTATACTACTTAATCGGCGAATTTATCCCCACCTACTGCGCCACCGAAGACCCCTACGGCGTTAATGCCACCTTCGCCAGGGGTTCGCAGTGGATTGTGGACAAGACGTCCTATCTGACTGGCCTGACCATTGCCAAAGGTGCCAGCGTCACCGCTCCCGAAGGCTACAGCCTGACCATGACGGTGAACGGCGTCGAGCGGCCTATTATTCCCGGCACCTACAGCGGCCGGATTGTGCTGGCAGTTAATCCTGAGTAATATTTTATAAACAGAACTTCAGCCCGCCTAACGGCAATAAACCTCAAACAGATATATACGTTTAGAGGGAGGCCCGACCTCCCTCTTCTCATATCGCTGGTAGGGCACCCCCCACCCCTGCAACTCAAGCTCCAACTTTTTACCTGCGCACTAAAATTTTTATAGCCATGTAGACCCCGGTCAAAGTAAGGATAATGATGCTTATAGCTGTAAGTTGTATTAACCAACGGATATTTAAACTGCCCAGCCTGCCCTCATGTAACTCGAGAACAATTCCCATCAAGTTACCCCTGGCCTCCGTCTTTCCGGCGTCAGCAAAACCTGAAAAATCCGGCCTTCCTCTCTGTATCCCTGAATCCTGATTCTCTACTGCAGCATTATCAGAGCTCGCTTCCGATGTGCCAGGATTTCCCGGCAGTGCGAGACGGGAACTGCTTTCTGCTACGGGGCCCCTGGCCGGTGCCCCCAGGAGTGACGGATACGATAAGAGTAGTCCTGTACCGGCCTCCAGAAGAATAAAAACCGCAGTAATAAGCCCCAGCCATAAATGCAGATTGTGTATTTTTTTAAACATACAAAGATCCTCCTTTGAAAAAGATTATTATTAAACCACGATGCCCTCGACCAGTACCCCGCAGGCGGTCAATGGAAAACCCATAAACGGCTGCCGGAATAATTAATTACCAGTCCTGCACCGGTGGCAATAAACTTGCTGACAAGCACAGGCCAGACCAGTTGATTGTGCAACCAAACCAGCAACCAATAGAACTATTACCATCATACCATCTTCAGCTTAATTAACCCTTAACGGTAACTGAATTTTACTTAAGTAATAGCTGAAATTATGCTTAAAACTGTAAACCATGGCTGGAAACTAAAACAATGACGGCATTCATCCCCCCAGGGTCAACCGGGGATGATTGCCGCCTCCTGGAGCACTCCTTCACGCTTTTTAAGAAAAAACCGGTTTAAGCAGGTAACCAAACATAAAAAGTGCATCCTTCCCCCTGTTTACTCTTAACGCTGATAGTCCCGCCGTGGGCGTCAACAATGGCTTTGGCGATGGCTAAGCCCAGACCGGCCCCGCCGTATTTACGTGTCCGCGAAACTTCGGCACGATAAAAGCGGTCAAAGATATGGGGAAGATGGATATCACTGATCCCCGGGCCGTTGTCCTGCACGGACAACTGCACACCGCCCCTTTGGCCGTATAATGCAATCTTTATGTAGCCATTTTCTGGATCCGTGTGCTGCACCGCGTTATGAAACAGGTTCAAGATCAGCTGTTTCATTTTATCCTTATCAAATTTGCACTTCATATTCGGCTCGATGTCTATATCCAGCTTCCTGCCAGCGCCCAGGATGCGCAGCTGGGGCTCCATATCCCAGACCACCGTATCCAGCAGGCCTTCCTGTAGCTCCATATGTGACGCACGGTCCAGTTTGGCCAGGAGAAGGAGATCACGTACCAGTTTATTCAGGCGCGCCGATTCGCTATACATGCTTTTTAGAGCTCTCTCCAGCTGGTCCGGCTGATTGGCCGCGCCGCGGAGCAACACCTCTAAAAACCCGTGAATGGAGGTCAGCGGCGTGCGGAGCTCATGCGAGGCATCGGCAACGAAACGGCGCATCTGTTCTTGGGTTTCTCTTTCCGCTTTAAAGGAGGCTTCCAGACGGTCCAGCATGGCGTTAAAAGATTCCGCCAGCCGGTCTATTTCCATCTGGCCCTGCCGCGTAGGAAAACGCCTGGCCAGGTTCCCGGCATCAATCTGCTCCACCGTAGTCACCATATTGGTCAACGGTACCAGGGTCCGGTTAAGGACCGGAAAAAAGGTAAGCAAACCGCAAAACAGGGCGGTAAAGGCCAGCAATAAAAAAATCAGCAGTTGCCGCATCAGCAGTTCCTTGAGGGGGCCAGTTGAAGTACTGGCCTGGACCACGCCCAGCATTTCACCCGGGGCCCCAGGGATAGGCTGCAATATAAGTAACTGTTCGTCTCCTCCCGCACCGCCAATAACTTTATAATGCAGTCCTGGATCTTGGTTAAGGATATTGAGATACTCTTCCACCTCCAGCTGAGGGGGGTCAGGCGCGCCGGGCTCTTTCGCTAAGACGGCAAAATTCCCCCGGATATCAATAAATGCCAGTTTCGTCCCAAGAATAAAAAAATACGGCAAGCGCCTTTTCACGTATTCCTGGCTGTCCAGGACGGCCTGCTCCCAGATCTGGCGGGGGAGTGATATAATCTGGGTTTGGAGGGTGGCAGCTTTATTCCTGTAAATAAACTCCCGCATGAAGATGTATTGAAATACCCCAATAAACGCCAGCAACACGGCCAGGATCAACAGCGACCGGCACAGCAGCTGGAACCGCAGGGAGGTGGGGTTAAAAAAAGAGCTAAAGGAAATATTTCTCTTGCTTTTCATGATAGTTCCACCCGGTAACCTGAACCGCGTATAGTCCTTATTATTTGATGTTCTTTGTCATTTAATTTATCACGCAGGGAACGAATGTACACTTCTACAATATTTTCCTCTCCCCCGAAATCATAGCCCCACACTTTATCAAGAATCATTCGTTTGCTTAAAACCAATCCATGATTGAGAACTAATAATTTTAACAGTTCATATTCCGTTGGTGAGAGCTCCAGAACCCGTTCATTGAACTTTATTTCTTTACGACGGTCATCAATTTGGAACGGCCCGACCACCACTTCTCCAAACAGATTGGGAAATTGATTGCGTACCCTGGCATAAATCCTGGCAAGCAACTCCTCAAAACTAAAGGGTTTTAACATGTAATCGTCGGCACCGAGCATAAGCCCTTTCACCCGGTCATCGACTTCATCCCTGGCCGTCAGCATGATTACCGCCACGTTCTCCATCCTTTTTAGCATACGGCACACCTCAAAACCGTCCATGCCGGGCATCATGACGTCGAGGATAACGACATGGGGTTGGAATTCTTTAAGAAGAGTGATGGCTTTAACGCCATCCTGTGCCGTCCTGACATCAAAACCCTCATTTTGCAGGCCGAGTTCTAAAAATTGCAGTATATTCGGTTCGTCGTCGACTACTAATATTTTAATTCCCTTTAATTGGTGCATTCCTCACCTACCACCTTCATGGAAATCATCTTTCTTATATTATCAGACCTGAAACTAAAACTGTACTGAAGGCAAACTGAAAATTTGTTGAATATCGGGGATTTTTTTCGCCGGGCGCACCTGCTATACCGCAGGCAACGGGTAGACGCCACTTTGTCAAATCCATGCACCCCGGGGTAGAAATTTAATGCGAAAACAAAAACTCCCCGGATACTATGATAACATACGGGGAGTCCAGATAGATACAAAAATACCCCGCAGGTTTCCTCCTATATCCGGGGACTGCAGGGTCAAAGTCCAAGGTTTATCCTTTACAGGGCAGCGTGTGGTTCTCGCCCTTATCCCGTGGTTTTTCTACTTTAATGCCGAGCCACTGCAAGAGCTCTACCCAGTCCTGGCCGGATTCCAGCCTCCTGGGTGAAGGTTGCCGGCCATCCATTTGTTTAACACCCCCCTAAATTAAACTTTTGTTTGATTTTATTGTTTTTTATAATACCCTGATTTATTTCTGTACGCAAGTGCTAAATCTTAATAAGCATTATTCACCCGATGAAAGGTATATATTTACTGTTTAGCAGTTTAATCCCATCCGGCCAGCTTTTGCGGGGCCAGGATGGTAATTCGCTGGCGTTCAACACCCACAACGCCCAGGCGTTTGAAGTCGCTTAAAATCCGGGCCACCGTTTCCCGGGACGTGCCTATAAGGTTCGCCAGTTCTTGCTGGCTTAAATTTAAATCGATGGTAATACCGTCTTCCCCTGGTGTCCCGTAATCCCTTGCCAGCTGGAGGAGGGTGCTGGCCAGGCGACCGTAGGCCCCTTTAAGGGCCAGGTCCCGGATATGTTCCTGGGCCTTGCGCAGGCGCCGGCTCATAACTTTGATAATTTTAACGGCCATTTCCCCGTGATTGCTGAGGAGCCTTTCCATATCGGCATTGCGGATGATACCCACTTCGGTATCTTCCAGGGTTTCAGCAGTCGCCGGGTAAGGGCCCCCGCCGAACAAAAGAACTTCGGCGAAAATTTCTCCTTCCCGGACGAAGTGCAGGATCTTTTCCCGTCCATCCTCAAGGACCTGGAATAATTTGATAGCCCCTTTTTTAACGAAATAGATGGCATCGCCGGGTTCGCCTTCCATAAAAATATACATGTTTTTGCGGTAACGGCGGAACAAGGCCAGGGCAGCGATATTTTGCAACTCTTCCGGGCTCAAGTCTTTAAATAGAGATACCTGGCGTAAATATTCCCAATCAGCAGCCACCACACCCACCTTCTTCCCCATCAAAATACTCCCAGGATCATATCGCCCTCATTATCTAAATAGGCCATAACTCGATTTTCTTCATTCTCCACCTGGCGGATACGCTTGCCTATTTGCAGGGTGCAGTTCGGCCAGATCTTCCCGCTTTTAATTATCCTACCTTCGGCAACCCTGACCAGGGTCCTGGCCCCACCGCTGGAACCCGTCTCCTGGACATAGACATCACCACCGGCATAAATACTGCCGCCCCGGAAGACACCCTGGATCTCCACCTTGCCCCCGGCTACAATCTCGCAGTTAAAACAGCCGCGGCCGGTAATTTTTACCCACCCGCTGGCTTGAAGCCTGCTGTTGAGGGCATAGCTTAAAGTAATATTACCTCCCTCACCGGATATCTCCTGGCAGAAGGCCGCCATCTCCTCAACGGCGGCAGCCATCTGGCCGAGTTTCGCCGGGTTGAGACTCTGAATGGCTGAAGGCGAGCCGAAGGATCGGGCCAGTTCACGTCCAAGCTGGATTAAATTTTGTTCCTCCTCTCCTCCTTCCGTGCCCCGGAGAAGCTGCTCCAGCCTGGCTGCCAGGGCAGGCAATTTTTTAAATTTATTTTCCACCAGCACGCCAATCAGGTAGCCGGTGTTAAGATAATCATTGGCCCCGCCCTGCTTCCTGGCACTCTGCTCCAGCTGTACGGCAGCTGCCTGCAGGAGCGATAGCTGATGGGCGAGATCGGCCAGGATAGGTTCTGCACCCTGATAAATGCTTTTATTTCCCCCGGCAACCAGGAACGAACCGATACAGTTGCGGTGAATATTAATTGTTCCCCCGGCTTGAACTGTAGCCTGGGTAACGTCGCCGCCGATTTCTACATCCCTGGTGGCAGTCACCTGCATGGTTTCGGTAACATTGCCGGTGACGCTGATACAGCCTTTAAACTTGAGGTTACCGGAAGCCAGGTCAACATCTCCCCGGTGGGTCAGGACCGGGAGGATATCGATTATAACCTTCCCTTTTCGCCGGCTTAACTGGGGCCGGCCCTCGGCTGTAGCAACACAGCGCCGGCCGTCAATAACTTCTGTTCCTTTTCCGGCCACCAATTCGACATCCCGGGGCTCAGGCGGGGGAATAACCTTGCCCGTAACCGTCATTCCCGGCTTACCAGGCTGCGGTGGTATCTTAACGGCGACGAGGTCACCTACAGCAGCTGAAGCCCGGATCACCATCTCCCGGTAATCCACCTGCTCCTCCTCGCCCACTTCTTTTCTAGTCATCTCCGTAGAAAAAAGAAATTCCACCCGCCCGTCTTCCGGGGGCCGGGGCGCCAGGCCCCGGGCAATTACTATCTCCATCTCCCTGGCCTCCGTACATGCCTGCCGGACGGCTTCTTCGTCAATATTATAAACAACCTGCTGGCGGTTTAACTCGGCCAGGAGCTCCTCCCGGGAAACGGCCGGCAGGGCAATATCCACCGGTACGCCCCTTAATTCCAGGCGGCCGGACGGGAGCCGGTCCTGTAATTTCCAGGTCCTTTTCCAACCCGGCCTGACCGTTAATTTCGCCGTCAGGCCGTCACCGGTCACCGTCAATTTCCATTCTCCCTCGCGCCGCTCTTCCCTGGATTTAACGGTAATTATGTCACCATTATGAACGGCAACCTCATTTGCAACGGGCATGCCGTTAACGTAAAGTTCAAAATGTTCCCCGGGAATAATTGTGGCCGGAATATTGCCGGCGCCGATATGGATTTGTCCTCCTTCAATCCAGGCAACGGCAGGACGATCCCCTGCCCCCCCCTCTCCACCATCACCCCTGGCAGTAACCGCATCGTTATCTCCGGTAGTTTCCGGCTCAGGCTGCGCCTTACCTTCTTCCCCATTGCTTTCCTGAAGCCTGCCGTCCTGCCCCGGAGCCGTTTCTCCTTCCCCTTCGGGCCGGGCCAGTATCACTGCCGGCCGGAAACCCAGTCCGAAAAAACCCTTGCTGCCGGCATCAATTATTTCCACCGCCAGTTCTTCAGGTAAAACATTAAGTAGATCCGCCGCCCTGTGGATGGCCTCATCTACCGTCTTTCCTTCCACCCTTATACAATCAGCCGCCACAGCCCCCACCTCTGGTCAAAACTATTTTCCTAATTTAAATTCTCGGTTACGGGTTTAATTCCTTTAAAAAAAACCAGGGCGTATGCACCTGGTTTTAGTTTTGCCTTTGCTGGTGGCATGCCTTGCAGATACCGTAAAATTCAAGGCGGTGATAGAGGACTTCACCGCAGTCGCCGGCTTCGGCCTCTTTTTCCAGTTCGTAATGCACCGCCATTTCCAGGTCGGTAATACGACCACACTCCAGGCAGACAAAGTGGTAATGGTTCTCGGGATTACCATCATAGCGGCTGTAGGTGCTGCCGTAATTTAATTCCATGATCTCGCCGGCTTCTTTTAAAACTCCAAGGTTCCGGTAAACCGTTCCCAGGCTGATGTCAGGTAAAACTTTACGCGCCTGGGCATAGATCCAGTCTGCCGTGGGGTGGATTTTGGTATTGCGCAGGATGTCCAGGATGACTTTTTTCTGTTTAGTCATACGCTTACCAGTAGGTTCCATAATGGCCACCAGCCTGTTGATAATAATTATTACTCTTATTGTAACCCCTGGTCTTACTTGTTGTCAATTTCATTAACAATATCTTTTCCCCATTCAGGTATGGCATCAAGTAGTATTTTCTGGATATCCGCCAGCAGGCGGGCTACCCTTTCTTCCGCAGCGAGATAGGCCGTTATGGAGGGATTGAGGCTGATAATACGATAGCTTTCCTCCACGGCCTGCTTTAAAGCCGGATCCGGTTCCTTCCCGCTTAAAAGGGTCATCTCCAGTTCCAGCTGGCGCCGCCGGAAATCCCGCAGCATGTCCAGGTTGGCGGGATTACTCTCCATCTTAGCCCTGGCCAAACGATAATCGCCGTATTCATTGCTCCGGCTTAAAGCACGGGCCAGCTCATGGGCACGGTCGTATACTTCCATCAAGGATCACCTCGCTGTTTTACAGGCTGATATGGCCGCGGTAACCGGCAACAATAAACAGGACACCTAAAATAAGGAGAAACAGCCCACAGGCCATGATTAAATACCGGTAGACCCTCTGGCTGATAATGCGGTGGCCGGCGGCTACCCCGGCGGCAACCAGGGAGTACCAGCCGAGATCTGATAAAATATGGCCGCTGAAAAAGAGGGCTATCCCGCCGGCCCCCAGGCGGGCCGCCTGGGCGACAAAGGCGGCGCCGATGGTTGCCCACCAGAGCAGCCAGTAGGGATTGGCCAGGCTGATTAAGCCCCCGGCGGTTACTGTATGTAATAGCGGCCGCGGCGGCAGATGCAGGGAATTGTCCTTATTTCCCGTCAGGGCCAGCTGGACCTGGCTGGCCCCGGCGCTGCGGATCATACCCGTTCCCAGCCAGATCAATACCGCCCCTCCCAGGACGGCTACCACCCGGCCTACTGCGGGAAGGGCCAGGAAACTTCCCAGGCCGAGGAGGAGCAGGAACAACATGAGTAGTTCCAGGAGGCCGTGGCCCAGGACCAGGAGCGGCCCGGCGCCGGCTCCCCGCCGGGTGCTTTCTTCGACGACCAGGGTCAGTAAAGGACCGGGCATCAGGGCCCCGGAAAGCCCTACCATAAAGGCGGTGGTAAACAGGGCCAGCAATTCTGCAGACAAAAGTTTCTCCTCCCCGCTGATGGTGCTGTATTCCTAATCGCACATGATTATTTTCAAGTTATTATTCGGCACCCGGCGCCTTTTTCCTTCCTAACAACGGTTCGGAAAAAATCCCTGCCAGGCCGGCTACCCTTTTCTTGATAACCACCCGGTCGGTAGTGTAAAGTCCCAGCTTTTGCATGCGCTCGAAATAGATAGACCCGGAAAAGGTAAAACGCTGGTAGAGGCCATCACCCTTATATACCTGGCGGCCGGTATAAGCGATTATATCACCTACGGCCAGGGTAGAAGGTAAAACCAGCAATTCCCTGCCAGCCAGGAGGCGCACTGCGTTGTGACCGGCCAGGGTGCCGGTGACGATGGCTTCAGTATGGCCGACCAAGGGGCCGGCCTTTTCCCCGGCGCAGAAGACGTTGGCCAGGCCCTGTATCTGTAAAGTATCTTCCCTGGGTACCATGGCCAGAAAGCGCACCGAATTGCCGGTGCCGCCGGCATAGGGATCTTCAAAGCGGGCGTTTTCCAGGCCGGCTACCCGGCGCAGGGCTTCCAGGGGGAAAAAGGGAGCCATGAGTTTGGCATGACCGGTATCCAGGAGGATAATGTTAGTCGCATACTCGGGCAAGGCATACTGCTGGCAGGCCTTGCGCCGGAGCAGTTCACCTTTACCCGGCAAATCAGGAGGTACGGGCAGGACGGCCACTCCTTTTTCCTCCAGCTCGGCCGCCAGCCAGGACGCCAGGGAACCCTTGTGCAGCTTGCAGGAACCGCTTAAAGCCCCGCGACCGCCGCCGCGCCTCAAAGCCGCGTATTCCTTCACCCCGGCCAGGGCGGCAAGGCCGACGCGGCCGCCAAAGGCCGGGCAGCGGTAAATACACATGGCACAACCGTTACCGTAGCGGCGGCAGTTGGCCGGCGGCCCCGCCGTACCGGTAGCGTCGATAAAAGTCTCGCCGGGGTAAGTACGTCCCCCTTCGGTACTGACTGCCTGGAGGGTGTTGCCTGCCGCCTGGACGGCAGTAACCCGGCTTAAAAGATGTACCTCGACGCCTGCCTCAATTAAAGCCTGCCGGACCAGGGGCTCAATGCGGGCCACGTCATAAAGCCAGGCATGGCGGTGGCCGGCAAAGTCGATATTGCGGTGACGGGCGACGCTGTCGCAGAGCTCGAACAATTCCCCCCCGCCCAGGGCAATCATCTCTTCCGCTGCCGTGAAACGGCCGTTATTGCGCATTATCCCCCCAACCAGGCCGGTACCCAGGAGCATATCCGTCCGCTCCAGGAGAATCACTTCCGCGCCTGCCCGGCGGGCGGCCAGGGCTGCCGCACAACCTGCCCAGCCCCCCCCGACTATGACTACCCGGGGCATATTAAG
>NZ_JANRHG010000029.1 GCF_024733845.1 Neomoorella sulfitireducens | reverse complement strand
CTGACTTTATCAGTTGAAACCCCGGAATACGCATAAAACCTAGAAAAATAGAAAACAAGACGCGCATTTTGCCACTACTGCTGGCACTGCCAACGGGCAGCAAACTCCTTTACACGGGTTACATTTCCCGGCGGTGCAATCCGCATCAGGCGCAGGAGCTTTTTGCTCAACTCTGTACTCCTGGTTTTAATGAAGAACGCCTCTCCTTCGATCTCTACCTCGGCAAAGTTGAGGGAGTTTAACGCTTCCCGGATCTTTTCTGGTGAGGCATCATCTCCGGCTTGCCGGAGCTTGAATTCCAGGGTGCGTTCGAGTAGAAAGGCAAGGAAACAGATTACAAAATGCCCCTTGATCCGCCTTTCGGTCCAGTGGAAAACCGGCCGGACTTCCAGGGTGCTTTTCATGACGCGGAAAGATTCTTCAATACGCCACAGGTTATGGTAAGCATCCAGGATGTCTTTGGCACTCATTTCTTTCTCGCTGGTCTGGATGCCGTAATAGCCGTCAAATTGTTTGTCCCGGGCAATGGCTTCTTCGTCCAGCACCCATGTCCCAGTACAATCTACTTCTTTGAGGTATTTCTTACCACCGCGTTTGTTGCTGGCCTGGATTTTGGCCTTGCTTTCTAAAAGGGTTTGGGCTTTTTCTATTAACCTTTCCCGGTCGGCCCGGTCTTTTTCCGCCCGCCGGCTGGAATAGGTGATGACTAGTTTTTCGGGTAACTTGTATTTTTTCCCCTCGGCGGTGAACTCGTTTATGTATTCGATAACTTTGTAGCGGAGGACTTCTTCT
The DNA here is from genome assembly GCF_024733845.1 of Neomoorella sulfitireducens. Lineage (GTDB taxonomy): Bacteria > Bacillota > DSM-521 > Neomoorellales > Neomoorellaceae > Neomoorella > Neomoorella sulfitireducens. Next base: position 1,093 of record NZ_JANRHG010000029.1, on the reverse strand, counting down.
TCATCATCCGTTATTTCCTGGTAACCGTCATCGTCTAATATCACATCGGTAATCTCTTTCTTCATGCTCTTGATGCGGGCGGCAAAGATGTAGCTGTAGCCCCGTTCCACTATGCGCTTTAAATTGAGCTTGCTGTTGATCCCCCTGTCGGCGACGATAATCACCCGGCGCAGACCAAAACGTTTTTCCAGCTTTTCCAGGGCCGCCTCCAGGGTTTTACCATCAAAGGTATTGCCGGGGAAAAGCTCATAGCCAATGGGCCGCCCCTCGCAATCAATAAGTAAGCCCAATACCACCTGGACTTCATTGAACTTGCCGTCTTTACTGAAGCCAAAATCACGAAGAGAATCGGCTTCGACACTGGCAAAGGAAAAGGTCGTTACATCATAAAAAACCACATCCACCTGCATGTTAAAAAGGTGGCGGTTCTTTTGGAACATCTCCTCCTCCAACAACTCTTTATGCTCACAGAGTAAATCCAGGGAGCGGTAGAGGTGGTTCAATGCCACGTCAGGCAAACTGGCGTAACGGTGCTGATGGTTATAGGTACCTAATTTGCTCCTGGGTTCAAGGAGGTGCTGGACAGCCATAAGAAAACTGGCGTCGTTTAAGTCGAACTGTACCTTGCGTTTGGCACTAATCTTCTTTAGGAGTTTGGGTAGCTCTAATTGGTTCCAGATCTTCTGGTAGACCACATAGCCCCAGTTCTTGATCTGCGCCTCGGAAAAGTTCGCTAAACTGGTCACCTCCCTGGCCTTGGACAATTCTAACAGGCGCTTACCAAGTCTTTGAAAGCTGGGGTTGTTTTCAATTTCTTCCAGGCGACCGAGATTAAGGAGGACCTTGTGTTTGACAACACCATTTTCCCGGTAAGATTGGACCAACTGGACGTACTGGTAGTCCCTGGATTTGGTTATCTTGATGAACATGCTTAGATGATACCACTAACTGTGAAGATTGTCCAGATATTGTTCGAAATAAGATGCATATTGTTGCCACTACACTTTTCGGTTTTTGGGTCGTTTTGAGCGCCCGAAGCTAGATTTTATGCGGGTTCGCGAATCAGTAGAACGTTACAACTGATAAAGTCAGG
>NZ_JANRHG010000028.1 GCF_024733845.1 Neomoorella sulfitireducens | reverse complement strand
GCTAAATATTCGACGCCACGGCGAAAGCGCTGCGCAGGGCCGTCATAAGGCTCCCGGCTTTGTAACAGTCGCCGACCATGTAGAACTCCTTGGCGCTGTCATAGAAGCTCAGGGCTAAATCCGTTAAGGGTTTTGTCCCTGCTGCAATCACGACTGTATCTGCTGGTATAACTTGCTCGTTGCCTCCCGCATCGACGTACTTTACGCTCTCAGGTGTAATCTGCGTTACCCTGGCATTCGTTATGGCCTTGAAGCCTTCCGTCTTTTGCATTTCTTCTTCCAGGGCTTCGTAATAGTGCGGGCGCCGCGCTTCCCCCGCCAGTACTTCTGTCATTTCCAGCACTGTTACTTCATGCCCCGCTCTGGCCAGGTAAAGTCCTGTTTCTACACCTACTTCTCCCCCGCCTACTACTACCACTTTCCCGGTGGCCAGGGCGGGTTCGTTTAATACTTCGAGTGCCGTTATGACGTTTTTATTCTTTATTCCTTCTATCGCCGGTAAAAGCGGTTCGCTACCTACCGCTACGATAACGGCATCGAAGTTTTCTTCTTCTATCATTTCCGGTGTGGCCGCTGTTTTTAGCCGCACTTCTATGCCGGCTTTCTTTACTTGCTGCGCTAAATAGTCTTTGTACTGCTTGAGGGGCCACTTGAATTCCGGTTGTGACCCGGGAATAAGCATGCCGCCCAGACGGTCGCTCTTTTCAAATATAACTACTTTGTGCCCGCGTTCATTCGCAATCAAAGCCGCTTCCATTCCGGCAGGCCCGCCTCCGACTACGGCGATTTTCTTGGCCTGCCTGGGTGGGGTAACAGCCCTGTGAAGCACATGCTCTATTCCAAATGCGGGATTAACCGAGCATGCTGATAAATAAGGGTAATCCTTGGCAATTACATGGCACTTATTGCAGCGTATGCAGGGAACGACATCTTCTCCCCTGCCTTCTGCCATCTTCCTGCCATAGTCAAAATCACAGATCCATGCCCGGGCAGCCGCTATCATATCCGCTTTGCCAGAAGCTATCGCTTCTTCGGCTGCATCTAAATCCTGGAAACCTCCCACCGGCGCTATTATCATGTTCAGCCCCAGTTTTTTGAACCCTTCTGCATATTTTAATGTCGGTGTCGCTTCTTTCATGAACCCGGTCGGATGGGAATCCATCCCGTTTGGCATCCTTACCTGCACTATATCTATAAGCCCTTCCGCCATTTTTAGAAACTCGCAGGCTTCTTCAAATGTGTATCCGCCCGGTTCTTCTTCGGCGCTCATCACTGCTTCCAGCAGAAAGTCTTTACCTACTTTTTCTTTTATCCGGCGGAAAATTTCCAGCGCTACTCTGGCCCTGTTTTCCAGGCTGCCGCCGAATTCATCCGCCCTTTTATTTGTAAGGGGGGATAGGAAACGTGCCGGGAAAAGCAGGCGATATGCCATGTGAACGGACCCCATGTCATAGCCCAGCGACTTGCTGATTGCCGCCTGCTCGACAAAGTCGTCGATCATTTGATCGATTAATTCCGGCGTATAGGCCTTGATGTTTTTTTCAGGTATTTCACAGACGTCATATCCCGGGACGATCAAAAATGCAAAACTCATTGCAGCCTTGGCGCCATAATAGTGGATGGCGTCTGCCAGGTGGGCAAAATAGTTTTGGCATTTGGGGTCATAAAGGTTATAGCGCGGGAAATGAGGCACATCGCCGTAATCCATTTCAGGCGGGGGCAGCATCTCCGGTATGCCTATCCTGGCAGATATGCCCGACACCGTGACTATGGCCGCACCGTTTTTGGCACGGTTGGCAAGATGGTTGATGATGGCATCAGACGGGTACGGTTCCGGTCCCTGTAAAAAATGCGGCATGGAATTTGTGGATAGCAGGCGGTTTTTTATAACAGTATCTCTATATTTTAGTGGCGACATGAGATGGCCGTATCTATTTTTTCGTGTCGGCAT
>NZ_JANRHG010000027.1 GCF_024733845.1 Neomoorella sulfitireducens | reverse complement strand
GCGGGGGCGAGAATTGTCCTAAACCAGGACGGCTCCGTCCAGCTGCAGATTGGCGCTACCGAAATAGGGCAGGGAAGCGATACCGTCTTTGCCCAGATGGCAGCGGAGGTGCTGGGCATCCCGGCAGGCATGGTGCATGTCATTTCCACCCAGGATACCGATATTGCACCCTTTGACACCGGTGCCTACGCTTCCAGGCAGACCTATATTACCGGTATGGCTGTAGCTAAAGCGGCATTACAAGTTAAAGAAAAAATCCTGGACTTTGTATGGGGTATGACCGATATACCCGCCCATGCCCTGGATATTAAGGACCAGAATATTGTCTACAAACACTCAGGAGAGGTGGTCATGCCCCTTGCCGAGGTGGCGTTGCACACTTATTATGATACCGTATTTGCCAGGCCGATAACGAGCGACACGTCCAATAATGCCAGGATCAACGCCTTTGTCTTCGGCGTTACCTTTGCCGAAGTGGAGGTAGACCTGAAAACCGGGAAAATAGAGGTCCTAGAAATATATAACGTGCACGATTCAGGCAAAATTATCAACCCGCAACTGGCGGAAGGACAGGTGCACGGCGGCGTAAGCATGGGTATTGGCTATGCCCTGGCAGAACAGATGCTCTTTGACGCCAAAACCGGTAAACCACTGAACAACAATTTGCTGGACTATAAGCTGCCAACTATCATGGATATCCCGGATATTGGCGTGGCTTTCGTCGAAACCTTTGAACCCACCAGCCCCTTTGGTTGCAAAGCCTTGGGAGAGCCGCCCACTATTCCGGTGGCACCGGCCATCCGCAATGCCGTTCTCGACGCCACCGGCGTGGCCTTCAACAGGCTGCCCATGAATCCCCAGCGGGTGTTTGAAAAGTTCAAAGAAGCCGGGCTAATATAGAAAGGCGGTGAGGCCGGGTGTATAAAATCCAAGGGTATTATGAAGCGGCAACCCTCGAGGAAGCCCTGGCGCTACTGGCAGCCAATCCCAACCTGACCATTATTGCCGGGGGTACCGATGTTTTGATAAAAATCCATCACGGCCAGATGGAGAAAGCAGAACTCCTGGGCATTGGCAAAATAAAATCCCTCCAGGGTGTCCGTCAACTCGATGATGGTACTATTGTAATCGGGCCGTTGACAACCTTCACGCAAATAGCCAATGATCCTGTTATCCAAGAACATATCCCCATCCTGGCAGAAGCTGCCCTCACCATGGGGGGGCCCCAGATCCGCAACGTTGCCACTATCGGCGGCAACCTTTGCAACGGCGCCACCTCCGCTGACAGCGCTCCCACCTTGTTTGTCCTTGAAGCCAAATTAAAATTACAGAGCAATCAAGGCGGGCGGGTTGTACCCATCCAGGATTTTTACCTTGGGCCCGGAAAGGTTGACCTAAGACCAGGGGAACTCCTTACCCAGATTATCCTTTCTCCTGAGAATTTCCGGGGTTACGGCGGGCACTATATAAAATTTTCCATGCGCAAGGCCATGGATATTGCTACTCTGGGCGTGGCAGTGATTTGTAAAGTAAAGGAAGGCAACATTATGGAGGATGCCAGGATTGGCCTCGGGGTTGCCGGGCCGACGCCGCGTAGATGTCCGGAAGCGGAAGCCTTTGCCAGGGGCAAAGCCGTCGCTCCTGAAACCATAGCGGCAATCGGCAGACTAGCGGTCAAAGCGACCCAGGCGCGGACTTCCTGGCGCGCTTCCAAAGAATACAGGGAGCACCTGGTGGAGGAGCTTACCCAGAGGGCCCTGAAAGCAGCCATTGTCAAGGCAGGGGGTGAAGCCATTGCTTAAAAAAATATCCTTTACCGTAAACGGGATCCAGGTAAGTATGGAAGTAAACGTGGGCGAATCGCTCCTTGAAGTCCTGCGCGACCGCCTGGGTTATACAGGAGTTAAAAAGGGGTGTGGCGTCGGGGAATGCGGCGCCTGCACCGTCCTTATCAATGGAACGCCCATTGATTCGTGTATTTACCTGGCCGTTTGGGCCGACGGCAAAGATATAGTTACAATAGAAGGTATCGCTAAAAACGGGGAGCTTTCCCGGGTGCAGAAAGCCTTTATTGAAGAAGGGGCCATCCAATGCGGCTTTTGCACGCCGGGTTATGTTCTCACGGCAACGGCTATGGTAGAAAGCGGCAAAAAGTACACCCGGGAAGAGATTAAA
>NZ_JANRHG010000025.1 GCF_024733845.1 Neomoorella sulfitireducens | reverse complement strand
ATTGCTTTCTTCCTTTCCTTTTAAATTGCCCCTCATGATTAACCGTTGTTTTAGACAGCAACGAGAAAGCTGCTGCCGCATATTCCTTATATTCCTATTTTGCTAATAGAGCAGGTTAGGTAGGAATGTGACCAGTACTGGAACCGCTGAGAACAGCGCCACCAATATGACATCAGCAATAAAGAAAGGCAAAACTCCCCGGAAAATTTCGTCAGGAGGAATCCTGAGTAGCGCCGAAACCGCAAATACGTTCATCCCGATCGGCGGCGTAAGACCGGCTATCTCGCCCATAAATACCAAGGTTATGACGATTACATAAGGATCAAAACCCAAACTGGTTAAAAGGGGAAACACTATGGGAATTGTAATAATGAGAATCGAGGGGAGATCCATAACGCAACCGCAAAAGATATAGAAAACCACTACTAACCAGAATACCGCAAATGGGGGCAAATTAACTCGCGTGATAAGGTCGGCAAAGTTTTGTGCTAGCCCGCTCAGGGCGACAAAGCGGCTGAATAGAAAACCCGATACAATTATAGGGAAAAACTGGGCGTTCATGACCGCCGAATCCCAAAAACACTTGCCTATTCTGCGAGGCTCCATCCGCCGGGCAATGGCATAAATGAGAACACCAAAAGAACCTATCGCCCCAGCGACAGTAGCAGGAAAAACGCCAAAGAACATCCCGCCTATCACTAGAAAGAAAAGCCCTAAAATGGGCAGGATAAGTTTTAAGGAACCTAACCTTTCTGCCCAGGTAATCTTTAACTCGGCAGCCGGTATGCGCGCGGGCCTCAAGACACCTATAACAAATATCAAGACACAATATACAAGGGCAGTAATAAGCCCGGGGACAATTCCACTAACCAGCGCCCTTCCTACAGAGACATTGGTTAGAATAGAAAAAATTAAAATACCCATACTGGGGGGTATCAACGAGGATAAGGCGCCAGCCGCAGTGATGCATCCTAAAGAGAGCCGGCGGTCGTATCCATACTTTTGCAACTCCGGCAGCGCCAGCTTGCCGAATATTACATTACCCGCAATGGAGACACCACAACAGGCGCCGAAAAGGGCATTGCCGCCTATAGTAGCCATAAGTAGCCCGCCCCGGAGCCTTCCTAACCATTTCCGGGCAGTATCATAGGCACCCTCTCCTACACCACTTTCACCAGCCAGCACCCCCATAAGCAGGAACATGGGTAGAACCGCAAAGCTGAACTGGGCTACGATATTGTATGGTCCGGTGGTAAAGTAATTCAAGGCGACCTCCGGTCCACCGATGAGCCAGAAGCCGATAAAGGCCATCACGCCCATGGAAATAAAAATAGGGATGCCCACCAGTACCATGCTGATCATGATTATAAAACATACAAGTCCGATAATTGCTTCGTGGGACACTTTAAGCGCTCCTTTCTCCTGCCGGTTCCGTGACTAACGATGCGGCCTACCGGTTTTCATTTTGGCAGGCCATACTGCCCACTTCCTTTATGAGGGATATAACAAATGCCAGGGCCAAAAAGAAATAACCAATCATCAGGGTGGCTACGAAAGGCCAGATTTGGAATTTCACCGCTCCACCAGCGGTTTTGTGGGCCAGCATGCATTCCTGCATGTACACAAAGCCGCGCCAGCCGAACACGAAACAAATGATAATGCCCAGGATATTGCCGGTGAGCCTTATCCCGCACTTCACTGCCCTGGGCATACGCTGCTGAAGCAGCTCAATCCTGGTGTGCCCGCGGTCAAGCTGTACAAAGGCCACGGCCAGAAACACCAGGGGGGCATTCAACGACTGGATAAACTCCGGGGCTCCCGGGAAGGCGTGCCGCAAAAACTTAGTGCCTACAATGTCTATGACTGCTATAAACATAATGGCAGCCAAAGCTACTGTAGAAGCTATGGAGAAGCCCCAGGCGATTTTGTTCATCGATGCCTCCACCACCGCAAATGTAGTCCGGCTGCCGCTTTGTTTTTCGCTCATTTCTGTTTCCCCTTTCCGAAACCTAAGGACGGCAAGCAAATACATCCTAATTTTACCACAAAGGGGGACTCACCACGTTTGACCTCCTGCGTGGTGAGTCCCTATAGCCCTGGTATGCGAAGACTGTTTACTGGGAAATTCCTAATAAATCGTCAACATACTTTAAGACAGTCTTTGCCTGATCTGCTTTCCCCGCCTTGGTGGCGCGCTCCAGCATGTCGTTCTTGCCGTACTCGAAAATATTTTGGAACCACTGCTTAGCATCTTCCGGCGAGAGTTCTTTCACAACAGCGCCGGCGTTCTTCAGGGTTTGGATGTTCTGTTCTTTGGTGCTCTTCGTTAACTCAATGCTGTAATCGGAAGCGGCTTTAGCTCCCTCAATGAAAATCTGCTGGATATCAGAAGGTAGTTTATTCCAGGTATCCAGGTTAACGGTAATCGGGTTGCCGGCCGTATATGTCCCGTCAAAGACCCAGCACTTGGCCACTTCGTACCATTTAAGCTGGACCGTAGGCCCGAATCCCATATGGGTGATGTCAATGATACCTCGAGAGAAATCCTCATAAATATCGGGGGGCGTCACGTTGACTACCGTGACTCCCAGCTTGGCAAAGGCTTCCTGGGCAGCACCGGCGCCGAGTTTCTTGCCTTTAAAATCTGCCAGGGAATTGACTTCTTTCTTGGAAACAAACGCATTGCTACCGCCGGACACGAAGTTCAAGTATTTTATGTTATGTTCTTTGGCCTCCTGCTCCAGCAGGGCAGAAGTTTCGGGAATCTCGAGGAATATTTTATTAAAATATTCCACGGCCTTTTCTGGGCTGCCGGGGCTCCACTCGGGAATTGCAGACAGTGGAATTTCATCTTTAAATGCTACATGGGGAAAACTAACCACATCTACGGACCCAGAGCTAACTAATCGTAAAACCTCAGGAGGCCCTCCTAGCACCCCGCCGGGATACCGTTCGAACTTCACTCTTCCTCCAGATTTTTCTTCGACATAATCGCAGAATTTGTACCCGATCATGGCTCCTTCTTCAGTTTCCTGGTAGGTGCAGGCGTACTTAAGCTTGATTACATCCTGGGACTTTTGCGTCTCCTGCCCACCCTGGCCAGGTGCCTGGGTTTGCTTGGACGCACAGCCTCCCGCAAAAATCAACGTCAAAATTAACAATACCGGGCATACCCGCACAAGTAAACGCAATTTCATGTAATCCCCTCCAATTGTAATAATTCTTCACCTACTAAAAATAAATATAGTTAGCTATTTTTTTCTCGTCATCACCCCCTCTTCTTAGTTAACACATGTTAATTTTTTATTATTAATTGTTTTATAATTGTTTTTTATTTTATTAGACCAACCTCATCAGTGTTTTTTAATCCTTACATAACCGCCTTGAGGTTTTATTGCTTGTTTTTTCTTTCTATTATGTTACATCCATATTATAGCAATACCCCCTTTGAAATGTTTAATTCTATTATCACTACATAGTTATGTCATAATCGCATAACTATAATTTTGTGCTCGACTTAGTAAGCCTAATTAAACCCCACAGAACTAATACCAAAGAGTTCCTGCATACGATTCTCGAGATTTCCATCTCCTTTTAGCAGCTGTTCACATATAGTCGCACCACAGAAACCATGGGATCTTCCCACATAATAAAATCACTACCTTCGCATAAGCTCTTCTGCACCCTTGCATTTCTTTTACGAATGATATACAATTAAGGCAACAAGCAACCATGGAGGTTGCTAAAAGACCATGGAGGTTCTCACGGCATCTTCCATGGTTTATTTTATTTTAAGCACAAGATGGGAGGGGAAACGTATGCATATGGCAGATGCCCTGCTTTCACCAGCTGTGGGCGGAACCATGTGGGCAGTTACGGCAGGTGTTGCAGCATATTCAATAAAAAAGGTACAAAATGAATTAGATGAGCAAAAAATACCTTTGATGGGGGTACTGGGCGCATTTGTCTTCGCTGCCCAAATGATTAACTTTACGATACCGGGTACAGGATCCAGCGGCCATTTAGGAGGAGGTACATTGCTTGCTATATTGCTGGGACCTTACGCCGGTTTTCTAACCTTGGCCTCTGTTTTAGTCATCCAGGCGCTATTTTTTGCCGACGGCGGGCTGCTTGCCTTGGGATGCAACATTTTTAATCTCGGATTTTATACATGTTTTATTGCCTATCCCTTGATTTATAAACTGCTTGTACACAAAGGCTACTCAACAGGTCGCATATTTGCCGGGTCGCTACTGGCCGCTATAATTGGCCTGCAGCTAGGAGCATTCAGTGTAGTTCTCCAAACACTATTTTCGGGTATAACAGAGTTGCCCTTCAGGACGTTTGTTATGCTGATGCAGCCTATTCATCTTGCCATCGGGGTGGTAGAAGGGCTCATCACTGCCGCCGTCGTCGTCTTCATTTGGAAGGCCCGTCCAGAAATAATCGAGAAGGCAGCGTCGGGTCAAACGATAGGCAGTAGTGACATTAAAAAAGTTCTTGCCGGTTTTGCCGTTATTGCAATTATAACCGGTGGTGTTTTCTCATGGTTTGCCTCGGCAAATCCCGACGGCCTGGAATGGTCGATGTTTAACACGTCAGGTAAAGAGGAACTCGAGATGCCGGGCGGTATTCATCAAACCCTGGCTTCTATTCAGGAGAAAATCGCGATTTTGCCCGACTACAGTTTTAAAAGCAGTGAACAGGAAGTAGATGGTGATGCTCCCGAGACCGAAGGATGGCCGGCGGTGAATGCCGGCACCAGCGTATCGGGACTGGCCGGCGGTGCAATGACTTTACTTTTAGCTGCAATAACAGGTCTTATTATAAGATCAATTAAAAAGAGGGAAAAAGCAAGGGCTGTTTAGAGTAAAAGCAGCAAGGCGGGGGCTTTAAACCCCGCCAAAACTTATATAATGGGATGATATTAATGTCCAATCCGGTGGAATCATTATATAACATAAGGTTACTTGATGAACTGGCAGAGAAAAAGTCTATTATCCATAACGTGCACCCCCTTATGAAAGTGTTAACAACGGGCGCATATCTTTTAGTAACCGTCTCCTTTAATAAATACCAGTTAAGCAACATGTTACCCCTGGTATTCTATCCCGTTATTGTCATGTCCCTGGCAGATATTCCTGCAATCCCGATTTTTAAAAGGGTACTTCCCGCTTTACCTTTGATAACCGGTATAGGATTATTTAACCTCCTGTACGACAAAAGCCCAGTGCTGGTGTTGCCATGGATAACTATTCCCGGCGGCTGGGTTTCTTTTTTATCAATTTTAATTAAAGGCTTTTTAACAATACTGGCAGCACTCATTCTTATAGCCACCACCGGCATGACAAAAATTGCCCTGGCATTAAGAATCATGAGGATTCCCGGAGTATTTATTATCCAGCTCCTGTTAACGTACAGGTATATCGCAGTACTGCTTGAAGAAGCAGGCCGTATAGTACGTGCCTATTCATTGCGCTCTGCGGGTGAAAAAGGGATCAAATTTAGAGATTGGGGCCCGTTAACGGGACACTTGCTCATCAGGTCGATAGAAAGGGCCCAACGTGTTTACCGTTCAATGTGCTGCCGGGGATTTGCAGGAGAATATCATACCGGTAGAGAAAAAGGAATTAATACTGGGGACATCCTGTACTTTGCCGGATGGAGTATATCTTTTTTAATAATCCGCTACTTCAATATTCCGGCGATGATAGGTTGGCTAATGATGGGAGTAAGGAGATAAATGAGCCACCATATTATCCAAGCAGACAATTTAAAGTATAAGTATCCCGATGGCCGCCAGGCGTTGAACGGAGTTACTTTCCGGATTACCCACGGGGAATCCGTTGGCATCGTCGGTGCCAACGGCGCAGGCAAGTCGACCTTGTTGATGCACCTTGCCGGGGTGTTGTTTCCAGATGAAGGAGAAATCAGGATAGGCGAAGTGCCCTTAACCAGGAAAACCTTGCCGCTGATCCGGCAAAGGGTAGGGATGGTTTTTCAGGACCCGGACGACCAGTTATTTATGACCACCGTGTATGATGATGTAGCCTTTGGGCCGCGTAATTATAAATTACCCGAGGAAGAAGTTGAAAAGAGGGTAATTAGCTCCCTCGATACTGTTGGAATTTTACATTTGAAAGACAGGCCGCCGTACAAGCTTTCAGGTGGTGAAAAGCGCGCAGCAGCTATTGCGACGGTTCTAGCCATGAATCCTGATATCCTTGTCATGGATGAACCAACGTCATCCCTTGATCCGAAATCAAGACGCCGTTTAATAACACTTCTTCAAGGCTTTACCCACACGAAGATAATTGCGACCCATGATCTGGACATGGTATTTGAACTTTGCGAGAGAACAATTGTTTTAAAGGACGGCAGGGTAATAACTGACGGTCCAACAGAAAAAATCCTTTGTGATGCAGAACTGATGGAAGAATGCGGGCTGGAGTTGCCCTTAGGCTTACTGGGCTGTCCCGTCTGTAATGCGAAAAAGACCATTTAAATTGATAGCCCTCTCCAGGTGGCTACCTTCTTTTGGACCCCTGGCCGCCTCTTTTATTCAAGCCTGCGGAAGCTCGCACCTCATTTTTTAAGACCTCTTTATACCTTAAAGCGCCCCGTCTGCTCTTGCAGCCGCCTTGCCACCTCAAACACCTGCTGGGCGTTGGCCGCTATCTCCTGGGTTGAGGCCGACAGCTCTTCGGCCGAAGCGGCAATCTCCTCGGCAGAAGCCGACGTCTCCTCGGCCACCGCGCTTATGCTCTGCGCCCGGTCCAGTACTACATCCTTCGCCTTCATCGTATTATCTACTTCGCGATAAGTCGCTTCTATCATGGGCGCGATCGCTGTTACCGACCCCAGGATATCGTTAAAGGCCTTGATGGTATCCTCCACACTCTCCAGCTGGCCGGATGCCTGCCTGGCTACTTCTTCTGAGGTAAATAC
>NZ_JANRHG010000024.1 GCF_024733845.1 Neomoorella sulfitireducens | reverse complement strand
TCCAGGATGCGGTAGCCCCTGCCTTCTAAACAGGCAGCGGCGGCCGCCTCGCCCTGCCGGCCGCGCCGCCGCCGTGCCACAGTCATGCCGGTTCACCTCGCCTTGATGGCAAAAGGCTTAGATAATGGCACTAATCACGTAGCCTTACGGCATAAAGAAGGCTACCGCCGAGTTCATGGCATAATTGGTCAGGGGGGTCGGGTAAATCCCCAGGATGAAGAGGATCAACAGGGAAACTATCATGGCTATTTGCAGTCCAGGAGTTACCCGTACCGGCTGGCTCTCCTCCGGCGGGTTGCCCAGGTACATGGCCTTGGCCACCTGCAGGTAGTAGTAGACGGAAACCATGCTCATAAGGATACCGAGGATGGCCAGCCAGATATAGCCCCGGGATATAATGGCCATGAACAGGTATAACTTGCCGACGAAGCCGGCCATGGGGGGTATTCCTGCCAGGGACAGGAGGGAAAAAAGCATTACCGCCGCCACCAGGGGCGAACGCCTGGCCAGGCCGGCATAATCCCTGATCTCATCGCTCCCATCGGCGTTGGAAAATGCCGTGGCTGCCATAAAGGCGCCCATGTTGCCGAAGACGTAGAGCATGGCGTAATACATGATGGCGCCGATGCCCAGGACCGAGAAAGATACAACGCCAAGAAGCAGGTAGCCGGCCTGGGAGATGCTGGAATAAGCCAGCAGTCGCTTGATATTGGTCTGGGGAATAGCCACCAGGTTCCCCAGGACCATGGTCAGCACTGCCAGGGCGATAAAGAGCTGGACCCAGAAATTGTGCAGGTCCGGCAGGGCGCCGAAGAAAACCCTTACCAGGGCGGCAAAGCCCGCGGCCTTGGAAGCCACCGAGAGGAAAGCGGTTACCGGCGTCGGCGCACCTTCGTAAACGTCGGGCGACCACATGTGAAAGGGCACGGCCGTTACTTTGAAAGCAAAACCGGCCAGGATAAAGATGGTGCCCAGGATGAGGGCCGGGCTGGCGCCGCCGGCCGCAACTGCCCGTGCAATTTCTTTAATTACCGTGCTCCCGCCGGCGCCGTAGACCAGGCTCAGGCCGTACAGGAGGATGGCCGAGGACATGGCTCCCAGGAGGACATACTTGATACCGGCTTCGGCCGATTTAGCATCGTCGAGGCGGTAGGCTGCCAGGATGCAGAAAGCGATGGTCATCAGTTCCAGGCCCAGGTACAGGCTGATGAGCTCACCGGAAGATGCCAGGATCATCATCCCCAGGGTGGCCAGCACCAGCAGGGCATAATATTCTCCCTGGTTAAAGCCCATCTTTTCTACATACTCGAAGGAACAAACCGCAGCCAGCAGGGCGGCGGCCAGGAATAGAACTTTGAAATAGGTGCCGAAGGGGTCAATAACATAGCCCTGGAGGACTACCCCGCTGGCGTCCCGCATGCTTAAAGCTACCCCCATTATACCGGCCAGGCCGGCGGCTGCTACATAGCCGATACCGCGGCGGTCTTTTTGGGGTACCAGAAGGCCTAAAGCCAGCAGCCCCAGGCCCAAAGCCGCCGTCAATATTTCCACCGTTAGTAACTGCAGACTAGCCATTAAAAGATACCCCCAATCGCCTTCGCAGCTTCTATTTTAGCTACGAGCGGGGCTACGCCGCTGTTAATCATGTCAATCTGGAGGGATGGCAGCAGGCCAAAGAGGATCAAGGTGGCCACCAATACAACAATGGGGACCATCTCTACTCCACGGGCATCTTCCAGGTGGTCCCACTCGGGTTTCCGCGGGCCAAAGAAGGTGTTCTTGACCACCCGTAAAACATAGGTGGCCGTTATGACAATCCCCGAAATGGCCAGGATCGAGAGGATGCGGTAGGAAAGCAGGCCGCCCAGCAAAGATTGGTCCCTGGTAAAGGAGCCAATGAAAATGAGAAACTCGGCCACGAAGTTATTAAGCCCCGGCAGGCCCAGGGAAGCCAGGCCGCCAATAAGGAAGCCGGCGGCTACCCGCGGCATCTGGTGGGCCAGGCCGCCGAAACGGGCGATTTCCCTGGTATGGGCCTTATGGTAAACATTCCCTACCAGGGCAAAGAAGAGGGCTGTCATGATGCCGTGGGCGAACATCTGGGCTACCGCCCCGTTCAGGCTCAGGGTATTTAAGGCCGCTATCCCCAGCAGGACGTAGCCCATGTGGCTGACGCTGCTGTAGCCGATGACAAACTTCAGGTCCTTCTGGACCATGGCGATCATGGCCCCGTAGACGACATTGACAATACACAGGACGGCAATCAGGGGGGCCCAGTATTTGGCCCCTTCCGGGAAGAGGAAAACGCCCACCCTGATGAGACCGTAGGCACCCAGTTTCATCAAGACGCCGGCGTGGAGCATACTGACCGCCGTCGGCGCGGCCACGTGGCCGTCCGGTGACCACAGGTGCAGGGGCCAGATGGGCACCAGCACGCCGAAGCCGATTAACATCAAGAAGAAAACAAATTTCTGGAAGCCTAGGTCATACTTAACTGCCGCCAGGGTCTGGATATCAAAGGTAGCATGGCCCAGCTGCTGGGCAGCGTACAGGAAGGTGGCAATAATGCCGATCAGGGCGAAGGCGCTGCCGACCAGGAGGTAAAGGGTAAGCTTCATGGCAGCGTATTCTTTCCTGGTGCTGCCCCAGATGCCTATTAAAAGGTACATGGGTATCACCGCTACCTCAAAGAAGAGGTAAAAGAAAAAGAGATCGCGACTGATGAAGACCCCGAAGACACCCGTCACCAGCATCAACAGGAAAATAAAAAATTCCTTCACCCGTTTGGTCATATCCCAGGAGGCAAAGACGCCCGTAAAAATTACTATGGCCGTCAGCAGTACCATGGGCATGCTCATGCCGTCGACACCGACGGAGTAATTAATGCCAAAAGACGGCACCCAGGAAACATCCTGGAGGAATTGCAGGCCGCCTCGACCGTTATCATAGAGCACGTAGGCCACGATGGCCAGCACCAGGGAAACAAAAGTGGCCACAGCGGCGGTGATTTTGATAGTCAACTCTTCCCTTTCCGGGATTAACAGGATAAAAAGGAGTCCTACCACCGGCGCCAGCATAATAGCCGTCAAGATGGGAAAATTCACTGGACCACACCTCCAAACACCGGTGCCGCCATCCAGAGGGCAATAATCACTACGGCGGTAAAGATAACCAGGGCATAGGTCTGCAAGTTCCCCGTCTGGAGGAGGCGGAGTTTCCGGCCTGAGATACGGGTCATATCGCCGACACCGTCAAAGATGCCGTCAACTACATGCCGGTCGTGCCAGTTGAAGGCTTCCGACAGCCCCA
Organism: Neomoorella sulfitireducens; assembly: GCF_024733845.1. Taxonomy (GTDB): domain Bacteria; phylum Bacillota; class DSM-521; order Neomoorellales; family Neomoorellaceae; genus Neomoorella; species Neomoorella sulfitireducens. Next base: position 6,278 of record NZ_JANRHG010000024.1, on the reverse strand, counting down.
GGACGACGCGGCGGAAAAGCCACAGATAGATTTCGTCGATATAATATTTGTTTACCAGCAGGTTGTAGAGACTGCGGTAACGGTTCGCTATTCTTTCGGGCACGTCGCTGGGACGGCCGTAGAAGAGCCAGGCCAGGCCGATACCCGCCAGGGCGACAAGTACGGAAATGAGCATGACGGCATAATTGGGCTCAACGTGATGGGGCTCGCCGTAATAAACAAAGGTACTGAAGCCGTGTTCGGTGAAGGGCGTACCCACAAAACCGGAGACTACCGAAAGCACGGCCAGGATAAGCAGGGGCACGGTCATAGTCAAAGGGGACTCATGGCCGTGTAACCCGGCGCGCCGCTTGCCAAAAAACGCTACAAAGATCAAGCGGAACATATAGAAGGCCGTCAGGAAGGCTACCAGGGTGCCCAGGATATAAAGGCCGGTAAAACCATGGTCAAAGGTTGCGGCCAGGATCTCATCCTTGCTCCAAAAACCCGCCAGGGGCGGTAACCCGGCCAGGGCCAGGGCGGCGATGACAAACGTAGTTGTGGTAACCTTCATATCCTTGTACAGGCCGCCCATGCGGAAAATATCCTGCTCTTCCAGGGCATGAATTACGCTGCCGGCGCCCAGGAACAGCAGGGCTTTAAAGAAGGCGTGGGTCATTAGGTGGAACATACCGGCCGTCATGCTGCCTACCCCCATGGCCATAACCATGTAGCCCAGCTGGCTCATGGTGGAGTAGGCCAGGATTCGCTTGATGTCCCGCTGGGCCACGGCAATGGTGGCCGAAAACAGGGCCGTAAAGCCGCCTACATAGGCCACCAGAAGCATGACGTCCGGCAGGCTGGCAAAGAGGACAAAGGCCCGGGCCAGCAAATAAACACCCGCCGCCACCATGGTTGCCGCATGGATAAGGGCGCTTACCGGCGTGGGGCCTTCCATGGCGTCAGGCAGCCAGACGTGGAGGGGAAACTGGGCCGACTTGCCGATGGGCCCGATAAACACCAGGGCCGCCGCCAGGGCTAAAAAGGCGGTGTTTTGATAGCCCGGTATGGCCTCTGCCAGTTCCCGGAAATTAAAGGTCCCGAACATGGCAAAGAGGAAGAAAAAGCCCAGCATAAAACCGAAGTCGGCCACCCGGTTGGTGACAAAGGCCTTGAGGCCCGCCCGGGCCGCTTCGGGTTTATGATAATAGAAACCGATCAGCAGGTAAGAACATAGTCCCACCAGTTCCCAGAAGAAAAAGATCATAAAGTAGTTATTGGCCAGGACCAGACCCAGCATGGAGGCGCTGAAAAGGGACAGGTAGCTGAAAAAGGAGGAAAATCCAGGGTCGCCATGCATGTATCCCACCGAGTAAATCTCGACCAGCAGGGCCACCAGGGTAACCACCAGGAGCATGACGGCCGTCAGGGGGTCGATTAAGATCCCCGCTTCAATCTTTAAAAGCCCCGGGATCTGGAGCCACGGGACGGCATATTCCACCGGGTGTTCCATAGTTATACCCAGGAGGAAAACTTCCTGTAATACGCCAACGGCCATGACAAAGCTGGCCGCAATGGCGGCGATGGCCACCAGGGCGCTCAAAAAACGCACTTTTCGTGTAATGAATACAATTATTGGAAAGGCAATTGCCGGAAGAACCGGGATTAACCAGGCATAACTGGTCAAGGGGATATCACCTGCCTTATTGACAAATTACCATTTCATCCAGTCAAGGTCATCCACATTGCTTTCCAGGCGCCGGCGATAAATGTTTAAGACCAGGGCCAGGCCGACGGCCACTTCGGCAGCGGCCACGACAATGACAAAAATGGCAAAGACCTGGCCTGTCACCCGCGCCGGCTCCAGGAAATGATTGAAAGCCACCAGGTTTATATTGACCGCATTGAGCATGAGTTCGATTCCCATTAATACGGCAACGGCGTTTTTCTTGGCCAGGGCGCCGAACAGGCCGATACAGAAAAGCAGGCCGCCCAGGGCCAGGTAGTGATTTAAGGTAATCACTGGTCCTGTTTCCCTCCCCTCGCCAGGAGTATGGCCCCGACCATACCCACCAGCAGGAGTATGGCTGCTACTTCGAAAGGAACGGCATAGGGGCCAAGAAAAGCCTCGGCGATGGCCCCGACATTGCTGCCCGGGCCGGGACCGGTAGTGGTCATCCAGGTCATACGGCCCGTTGCCAGGGCGGCAATGACAAAGAGGACCAGGGAAACAACGGCAGCAGCCAGGTAATTGACGTTAAACAGGTTGCTGGCGCGGATATCGCCCCGCCGGGTCAGCATAATGGCAAATACAATCAGGACGGCAATAGCACCGGCATAGACCAGGATTTGCACCGCCGCCAGGAACTCGGCGCTTAACAAGATATAGAGCCCGGCAACGCCGGCAAAGGTTAAAACCAGGAACAGGGCGCTGTGCACGATATTTTTTAATAAGACGACGGCCAGGGCGGAAGCAATAACAATTGCCGCCAGCAACCAGAAGAAGAGGGCAGTTGTATCAGGCACCTTTTTTCACCTCCGCTTCCGGGCCGGCCAGCAGGTCGTGTTCGGTATCTTCATGACGATAGCAGGCCAGTTCAAAGTCGGGCCGCCAGTGCAGGGCGTCCTGGGGGCAGCTTTCCACGCACAGGCCGCAGAAAAGGCACTGGCCCAATTTTGCCCGGTAACCCGTAAGCCGGCGTTTCTTTTGCTCGTCGCGCTCGCTTTCAACGGTTATGACATTGTTGGGGCAGGCGTTGGCACATATACCGCAGGCAATGCACTTTTCCCTTTCCAGGTATAGGGAACCATGGGAAGCCGGGGGCAGGTTGGGCCGTCTTTCCGGGTATTGTTCGGTAATGGCTTTGCCGAAACCCAAATGCCAGGTAGTCCTTAGACCTTTGAGCAAACCTCGCCCGAACATCCTACCACCTCCCCAATGTTAGCAATTGGTAAATCTTTATTCCCACACCCGTTACCAGGATATTGGCCAGGGACAGGGGTAACAGTACCTTCCAGTTAAAGCCCAGCAGGTGGTCGATGCGAATGCGGGGAAAGGTCCAGCGTACCCACATGAAAATAAAGATCATGATATAGACTTTAATCAAGAACCATAACCACGACGGCAACCATGGCCCGTGCCAGCCCCCCAGGAAGAGGGTTACCGCCAGGGCCGATACGCTTACCAGGTTGGCATACTCCGAGAGATAAAAAAGGGCATAGCGCATCCCGGTATATTCCGTATAGGGCCCGGCGATGATCTCCTGCTCCCCTTCCACCAGGTCAAAGGGACCGCGGTTCACTTCGGCCGTAGCCGCTATAAAGTAAATAAGAAAGGCCACCGGCTGGAGGAGAATAAACCATACGTTTTCCTGGGCGGCAACAATACGGGAAGTCTGCAAAGACCCGGCCAGCATAATTACCCCCAGGATAGAAAAGGTGAGGGGGATTTCATAACTCACCATCTGGGCGACCGAGCGCATGCTCCCCAGCAGGGCGTATTTATTGTTGGCCCCCCAGCCGCCCATTAAAATGGCGATGGTTGTGGTCGAGGCCACGGCCAGGAAGTAAAAGACACCAATATTTAAATCAACAGGTATCATCCCTTTGCCAAAGGGGATGATGGCATATACCATGACCGCCGGGATAAAGATTATTACCGGCGCAATAATGAAAACCCATTTATCGGCCCCGCGGGGGATAATATCTTCCTTGCCCAGTAGCTTTACCGCGTCGGCCACCGACTGGAGGAGGCCATGGGGACCCAGGCGATTGGGCCCGATGCGTTGTTGCATATAGGCGCTTATTTTCCGTTCCAGGTAAATCAAATAAAGGGCGTTAAGAAATATAAAGGCTAGGACACCCACTAGGTACAGGAGGCCCATGCTTATGGTCTGGGCCCACGGCGGCGCCCCGGCCAGAAGCCCCTCTAAATAGGCGGCTATGCCAGTAAAGATATTTTCCATAGCCCATCTATCCTCTCCCTTAAGCAAAACTCCCGCTTACCGATCAACTTCACCCAGAACTATATCAATCGAGGCAATGTTGACAACAAAATCCTGGATATTACCACCTGCGGCAATTTTAGGCAAGGCGCCCAGGTTAACAAAGGAGGGGCTGTGAATGTGCAGGCGGTAAGGCTTATTGCTGCCGTCACTCACGAGATAAAAGCCCAGGATCCCTTTAGCGCCTTCGATCTGGTGATAAACTTCTCCCCTGGGCGGTTTGATCACCCGGGGCACTTTGGCCATTACCGGCCCTTCGGGAAGCCCGGCCACGGCCTGGCGGATAATGCGGGCGCTCTGTTCCATTTCCAGGAGACGAATAACAAAACGGTCGTAGCTATCCCCGTTGTTTAAAGTGGGGATATCAAATTCAAAGCGGTCATAAATGCCGTACGGGCGCGCTTTGCGCAGGTCAAAGGGTAGTCCACAGGCGCGCAGGTTCGGCCCTGTAATGCCGTAGGCCAGGGCTGTCTCCAGGTCAATCTTGCCCACACCCCGGCAGCGGGCCTGGAAAATTTCATTCCCGGTAATCAAGTGGTTCACTTCGGCGATCATCTGGGGTAAATCATTTAAAAAAGCTTCCAGGGCCGGCAAAAAGCCCGGCGGGATGTCGGCAGCCACGCCACCGATACGCATATAGCTCACCGTCAGGCGCGAGCCGCAGGTCATCTCAAAAAGATCCAGTATCCGCTCCCTCTCCCGGAAAGGCGGAAACCATGCCGTCCAGCCGGACAGGTCCAGGGCCATGGAAGCTACCATTACCATATGGCTGGCCAGCCGCGACAGCTCGGCCATGATAATGCGCAGGTACTCGGCCCGCTCCGGCACTTCAATACCCATGAGCTTTTCCACCGTCTGGACATATCCCAGGTTGTTCAGCATCCCGGCCAGGTAATCAAGACGGTCAGTGTAAGGAATAACCTGGGTGTAAGTGCGGTCCTCAGCCAGCTTTTCTATGCCCCGGTGCAGATAACCAATTATATTTTCAACCTTTACTACTTTTTCTCCATCCAGGGTTAAGAGGGCCCTATATACGCCATGAGTACTGGGGTGCTGGGGGCCCATATTGAGCTCGATTTCCTGGGTCTGCAAATCCTCCCTGATAACGGCCATTATTTATTCCCTCCCTTCGCCGGCATTTAACTGGAAATCCTTGCGCAGTGGATGACCGGTAAAATCGTCGGGGCAGAGAATCCGTTTCAGGTCGGGATGCCCTTGAAAAATAACCCCCATTAGATCAAAGACTTCCCTTTCCTGTACTTCCGCTGCCGGCCAGATAGCCGTTAGCGAGGGAACTTCCGGCTCCTGGCGGTTGAGGTTTACCTTAACCCTCACCATCTTTGCTGCCGGCACAGCCAGCAAATGGTATACCATCTCTATCCGGTCTTCATCTTTATAGTCTACTGCCGTCAGGCCGGACAAAAAATTAAAACCCTGTTTTTCCTTTAACTCCTCCATTACTGCCAGCAGCCGGTCGGCCGGTACAACCATGACTGGCATGTCAACACCTTGCTCGATTTGCACTCCGGGGAAGTGGTCCTGGATTTCTTCTATTAACATGGTCATGTTACTTCACCAGCACTGCTTTAGGATTGATAACTTTTTTCTTCAGCTGCAGGAGGCCATTAATCAATGCCTCCGGCCGCGGGGCGCACCCGGGAACATAGACGTCTACCGGCACAATAGTATCTACTCCGGGCACAACGTTATAAGAATCCACAAAAGGTCCGCCGCTGATGGCACAGCTCCCCATGGCGATCACCCACTTCGGCGCCGGCATCTGATCGTAAAGGCGCCGTAAAAGGGGTGCCATTTTTTTCGTTACCGTTCCTGCCACAATCATCAAATCAGCCTGGCGCGGTGAAGGCCGGAATACTTCGTAGCCAAAGCGGGCAATATCATAACGGGCGCCGCCGGCAGCCATCATTTCAATGGCGCAGCAGGCCAGTCCAAAGGTCAGCGGCCAGAAGGAATGGGCCCGGCAGAAATTAAGCATATAGTCTACCGTTGACAGGATAATGTTGTCAGGCACTTGGGGTTCAGGCGGTCTTAACCTGGTTACAGCCACTTTAAAGCACCCTCCTTCCAGGCATACCAGAGGCCAATGACCAGGATACCAATAAAAATTATCATTTCAATAAAAGCAAATAGCCCCAGTACTTGAAAGCGTACCGCCCAGGGGTATAAAAAGACGGTTTCAACATCAAACAATAGAAAAACCAGGGCATACAAAAAATAACTTACTTTAAACTGAATCCATGTCGACCCCCGGGTTTCCAGGCCGCATTCATAGGT
>NZ_JANRHG010000023.1 GCF_024733845.1 Neomoorella sulfitireducens | reverse complement strand
TTCCATGGTAATCAACATTCGCAGAGACAGCTACCGTTTAAAAGAAAAACGCCGGGCGGGGATAATAAGAAAGCAAACGCCCGCTGGAATAATGTGGCATCTATTATTCAAAGAGTCATTATTTCCGTTATCCCAGGTATCTTTTCATAATGCCTCTTGTTATTAGTCAATATCGTAAGGTTGTAATATATTGCCGTACAACCTATTAATAAGTCAAAATCGCTGATAACCCCTGTTTATGCAATTCCGCTCTTCGTTGACCGAAGAGGCGTGCTATAGGCGGGGAAACATTTATTATGGAAATGCCCTTCAGAAAATCGCGCAATGAACTTTCTTTTTCCTCTGGCTTCGCACTTCTAAAAACCCCTTCATACAATTCAGCGATGGTAACTACACTTATGGCCAGTCCTTTTTGCCTGTACTCTTTTAAAGTCGTTACGAATGGTTCCTTACCCCGGAGATAAAAAATCGCCCAATCTGTATCGACCAGGTATTTTTCCATCACCATTCTTCTGGACCTGTCCTGCCAGCGCTATTACGGCGATGGTAAATTTCTTCTATAAATCCGTCAGCATCGAAGTCGGTCCAGGAACCTGCTGCTCTTTCAAATGCTTTCGTGTTTTCATTGTTAGAATCCTCGTTATCTAGTAGATGGCGTAATTTTTCCCTTTCCGCGGGAGGGAGCCTTTTAATCGCGTTATAAATTTTTTCTATAGCCATAACTTACCACCCTATTCTTCATACTTTCATCATCTATTATAACCTAAATTTCTATTTTAAATGGTGATCATCAATGAGATTCCCGTTATTACTTTCTTTAAAAGCCCTGCAGTTCTTTTCCGCTTCTATATTTGATTTTTCATGTATATAATTTGACCAACAATCTCACAAAGAGGCAGCCCATTGCTAATATCGACCTCTACCCGTACGCCCTGCCCCTCCAGGCCCACGAGAACGACGGAATTGACAATGGCTAGCATGACTGACCCCCTGGTGTTTTCTACCCAACTTTTGCTATTCGCCGCAAGAAACGGAGTTCCTGCTAAGGTGGTGAAAAAAGACCTTATTTGGAGGTCAGGATATTAACAGGTTCTAAAAGAATATGTCTGGAAGCGCCATAATTATTATAAATATAAGTAAAAAATAAGGGAGATGTAAATACTAGCGTCACCCCTTCTAACTATTTTTTGACTCTACAATTTTTACAATTTCTTCACCAGCTCTGGGCAACCGGGGTAGTTCCACTGTATAAGTATTTTTTGGCATGTCATCAGACACGTATCATAATACGTATTATAATATAATCGTAAGGGGAAGCTGAATGAAATCCTACTCATCCAGGGAGATAATCAAGATACTCGAAGAAGGCGGTTGGCACTACATAGGAACTGTCGGCGATCATTGGCACTTTAAACACCCTACAAAACCCGGAAAGGTGATGGTAACTCATCCAGTAAAAATATCCCAATCGGGACGTTAAAACGAATAGAAAAGCAAGCAGGAATTAAACTCAAGTAATTCCTACTCCCTCTTTCAATTTTTCAAGCAAGGAGATGGGCTAAATGAAAAAAGATCATTATGTTTTCCCGGCTATATTTGAGTATGCCGACGACGGTATTGCTATCGAGTTCCCTGACTTGCCAGGGTGTTTGCCCTGCGCTCATACTACAGATGAGGCTCTCAGGAATGCTAAAGAAGCTATGGCCCTGCATTTATGGAGCATGGAACAAGATGGGGACCCTATCCCCGAACCCACACCAATTAATAAATTACACCTCGAACCCAATCAAATACCAGTTTTAATTGAAGTTTATATGCCTACGTATCGTGAAGCGATAGAAAATACTTCTGTTAAAAAGACCTTAACTATCCCTCAATGGTTAAATAGAATAGCTGAGGAAAAAAGAGTTAACTTTTCACAGGTACTACAAAATGCATTAAAAGCTCATCTTGGCATTGAACATCGTCCTCGAAGTATTAAAAAGCAGCCTTAACCGGTTGCTTTTTTGTTGTGGTCACCTTAATTTCGTCCTTTCGTCCATCTTGAAAATAACGCGCCCTGCCATTTTCATCCTTCTGCTGGTGCTGCGCCAGCGGCATGGGTGCCTTTTTATCCAACGTTTTAATGTCCCGCCTGAGAATCAAACTGAAGCCAGCCGATATCACCACGTTCGGGAATATAGGTTTCCATCGCGTTTACTATACTTCCCGCCCAACCTGGGGCCCGGTATCTATTTCACTATGATTATTATCCGGTGTAACCTGGGCCAGCAATTGTTCCAGGCTATAATGTTTGCGGCGGATAATTATCGCGTCCTCATCTACCTGCAAACCAACGGGGTTGCCTTCTCTAAGGCCGATTTTTTGGGTCAGCGCTAAAGGGATGCGAATCCCCAAACTATTGCCCCACTTTTGCACCGGTTTACGCTTTGCCTTTCATGGTGGAATAGTTTGTAGAACAATTCTACGTCTTCTTGAGGTAGGTTCATCCCGTTTCTTCCCAGTAGTAGTTTAATCAGTCAAGAATGATTACTTTGGTCGCCTCTGACGGGCGGTTATTCCAAAATGTTAAAAAACTTCTCCACAACATTTTTACCGGCTCTTTTTTCTTGAGGTATAGGCGGGGTTTCGCCCTCCGGGTTATCATCTTCACCGGTTCCGTACTTCTGCCAGACGGCATACAAAGCCCTGTAATCACCCGCGATCAATTATTCCCGGACCTTACCTGCTTGAATACTGCTGCGGACAACAACTCGACGATTCGCTCAAATTCGCAATCGTCGAGCGGGACAAAATTAAATTTGCGCACTTGATATATTTGGCAATCCTGTTGAATACCCCGGATTCATGCTGGTACCGGCCCGTCGTCAGGTGGACGACGAGATTTCTTTCCCGTGCCCTGGCGACGAGCGCAGTGAGATCAGCCCTTAAAAATGGCTCCCCGCCACCTTTGGCCAGCTGAAAAACTCCCGCTTCGGCAATTTTGTCGATAATCCCAGGGCATTTTTTGTTTCGAGCTCAGTGGCGAATTTATATTTATGCCGGCGAACGTAACAGTCCGGACAAATTGCGTCACATGCAAAGGTAACCGCCCAATGCACGGTTTCCGGAGCGCTCAAATCCTGGGTGGAAGGCCACTTTATTCTACAACGGTTACTCTGATCAAGAGAGCAATCTTTTTTCAGGATGCCTTGCGGCATTACGACCAGTATTTGCAGCGCAAGCAGTTTTTTTACGATCCGGATCGCCTCGGAGCGGTCAAGACGCTTGCCATTATGCGTTGTACCAGATGATATCGAGCTCGTTAACGTCGGCTACGCCAATCTTTTCGAGAAGTAATATTAACGCATAGGCTTCCCTGTCGACGTCAATCATAGCTCCGGTACCAGTATGGAAAAGTATCCCACCGAAATATTCTTTTCTATGTCGAACACTATCGGAAAGGCCGATATGTGGTGATCGCACTTTGCTATCGCCTGCCCCAAATTACTCAGGAGAAATTATCTCACGAAAAAATCAGACTGTAAAGTGGTTATAGGCAAGACTTTCTGGTCAATATGTGGTGGCAGTAACACATAAGAAAGGGAACGTCCTAAAAGGCCTGTACCGCCGGTGATTAATATTTTCAAAGTCAACCCACCTTTCCTGCTTCTAAAGAAGAGAGTTAAAGGAGGTGGGATGCGGCGGAAATAATTTGCGGCAGCCACAATGTCCGAGATAGCCTATACCAGAGGCAACCCCAGGCATCCCGATAGCTGCCGGACCCGGCTCCTCCACCGGGCGCCGCCGGAATAACGGCCAGTAGGTACATCCCCAGATGTTGCATAGCCGGTACCTCCACCGTTATTTGTTTCAACTTGCCAGAATGTACTATTTGCCCGGGCCTACCCACTAGTTCATGGAACGACCGGTAACTTCCCTGAGGGGTGACTAATATTATATACCAGTGATTTCTAGTTGCCGCTCATACCTCGACGGGCTGTCTAATCAGGAAGTAATGCCAGGCAAATGGATGGCATGTTTCCGGGGCTGCTGCCCCGGGGTAAAAAGACCATCCGGCTCCAGCGGCGGCAGGGTCAACGGGGTGGGAACGGTAGAACACGGGGGATATGTGTTTCAATGACCTGTTCCTGGACTTATGAGCACTACCGCTCTTGTATAGCCAAAGCCCGGGAGCATGGCTATGCCCTGCTCCCATTTAAAGAGGTTGCCAGTTACCCGGAGACGCAACCCTTGATTATTTTAAGGCATGACATTGACCGTTCGCTGTCCCGGGCTTTGACCATGGCCAGGATGGAAAAGGAACTGGGGGTGCGGGCTACCTATTTTGTCAGGGTGCATGCACCAACATACAACGTTTTTGAGTATAACACCTACCGGGCCCTGCAGGAAATACGGTCCCTGGGCCATGAAATCGGCCTGCACTTTGAAGCCGTGGATTTCGGCCACATTAACGGCGAAGCCCCCCTGGAAGTGTTCCAGCGGGAAAAGGCGGTGCTGGAAACGGCCCTCAATATAACCGTCGTTTCAGCGGCCGCCCATGGCGAGCACAGCCGGTCAGGCCCCGGGCATAACCGCGATTTCTTCCAGTGCTTCACCAAGGAACAGGTTGGTATCAAGTATGATGCCTATGATACCGCTTTCACCAGGGAGATGAAGTATATCTCCGACAGTTCCGGCATCTGGCGGGAAGGTTGTATGTGTAACCATATTGGTAAATACCCGCGCCTGCAGATCCTGGTCCACCCCTGCTGGTGGTTCAAGGACCACCCGTTTGAATAGCCCTACCGGTTCTTGCCCAATTAGTAGGGGCTAGATAGATAAAAGGAGCGTAGAAACAATGAAGCATATTCTGGTAACTGGAGGGGCAGGGTTCATAGGCTCCAATCTGGTGCGGATGCTGGTGAATGATTACGGGTGCGAGGTCACGGTCCTCGATAACATGTTTACAGGTCGCCCGGAAAATTTAAGGGAACAGGGAATTGCCGCTAGCGTACAGCTTGTTACCGGCAGCGTGTTGGACCAACCCCTCGTCAGAAGGCTTATACAGGGAAAGGACACCATCTTTCACCTGGCGGCCGTGAACATTATAGCTTCCATGGAGAATCCAAGGGCAGATTTAGAAAGCAATATTATCGGCACCTATAACGTCTTAGAAGCGGCGCACCAGGCGGGTGTTGCCAGGGTCGTCTACGCCTCGACCGCATCCGTATACGGTAACCCGAGGTATCTGCCGGTATGCGAAGAAGATAGGGTGCGGTTTCTCAACTTCTATTCCGCCAGCAAGTACGCCGGCGAATGTTACGCCCAGGTATTTTACGAGCAATACGACTTGCCGGTTACGGTGGTGCGCTATTCAAATGTCTATGGCTACAACCAGAGGCCCGAGAACCCTTATGCGGGTGTGGTAGCCAGGTTTATCAATTGGGCACTGCACGACGCGCCTTTAAAAATCCACGGTGATGGCAGCCAGACCCGGGACTTTACCTTTATCGCCGATGCCTGCCGGGCGACTGTGCTGGCTGCTTTATGTCCCCGGGCCGTCGGCCAGGTTTACAATATCGCTACTGGTACAGAAACAACCATTAATGAGCTGGCGCGTCAGGTTATCGAACTTACCGGCAGTAAAAGCGAAGTCCTTTATGAGGAAAAGCGTCCCATTGATAATGTGCGCCGCCGGGTGCTAAACGTGGAAAAAGCCAGAAAGGAACTTAAATTCTTCCCTGAATGGACCCTCACCAGGGGGCTGCAGGAAACCATCGCCTGGGCCAGGGGCACGGCAAAGTAAGAGGGAACCAGGAGGTCTCCGGGCATGACTGCTGCACCAGTTACAACTGGGGAGTTCCAGCTGGCACCTAAAAACCAGCTCTTGCAGAAGATAAAGGACAAAAGCGCCGTCGTCGGGGTTGTTGGGCTTGGTTATGTAGGGCTCCCTTTAGCTCTGGAAAAGGCGAGGGCCGGTTACCGGGTAATCGGAATCGAGGAAAACCCCTTGCGGGTGCAAAAAGTGAAACGCGGTGAAAGTTATATTACCGATGTGCCGGAACAGGAACTGCAGGCCCTGGTAAAGAGCGGCGCCATAGGAGCGGTTAACGATTTTTCCTGCGTGCCAGCCCTGGATGTTATCGTTATTTGTGTACCTACCCCATTGACCAGGAACCTCACGCCCGACCTGCAATACGTGGAGAAAGTAACGCGGGGTATTGCTACCGGGCTCAGGCGCGGCCAGCTGGTAAGCCTCGAGTCAACCACCTATCCTGGGACTACGGAGGAGGTAATGCTGCCCATCCTGGAAAGCTCGGGGTTAAAAGCCGAGACAGATTTTTTCCTGGTGTATTCTCCGGAGAGGGTAGACCCCGGCAACAAGCGGTATACCACCAGGAATACCTCCAAAGTCATAGGAGCCATCGGACCGTCTTCCATGGAAGTGGCCCTGGCCTTTTACAGCCAAACTGTAAAAAAAGTAGTGCCTGTTTCCAGCGCCAGGGCAGCCGAGCTGGTTAAGATTTTCGAGAATACCTTCCGGGCAGTCAACATCGCCCTGGTTAACGAGCTGGCCATGCTCTGTGACCTGATGGAACTCAATGTCTGGGAGGTTCTCGATGCCGCTTTTACCAAACCCTTTGGTATCATACCCTTTTATCCCGGTCCGGGGGTGGGGGGGCATTGCATACCCGTTGACCCCCATTACCTGGAATGGAAAGCCAGGGAATTGAACTTCAATACCCACTTTATCGCCCTGGCGGGAGAAATCAACCGCAAAATGCCGGAATTTGTGCAGCGAAAGGCCCTGAGGATTTTGAACAACCTGGGCATCCCGGCTTCCCGGGCACAGGTACTGGTTTTAGGGGTCGCCTATAAAAAGGATGTTGCCGACAGCCGCGAATCCCCGGCTATCCAGGTCATTCGCCTCTTGCTAAGAGATGGGGCGCGCGTTCTCTACCACGACGAGCTCGTTAAAAGCATCCATGACCGTGAACTGGATATGGCCTCGACGCCCTTAAGCGAAGAGGTAATCAGGGCCAGCGACCTGGTTATTATCACCACGGATCATTCCCACCTCGATTATCAATGGGTGGTGGAGAAGGCCAAACACGTTCTCGACACCCGCAACGCCACGCGTTACGTTACTAACAACCGGGAGAGGATAACGCTGCTATGATGGTCGGTGTGATCGGGGCAGGCAACTGGGGCAAAAACCTGGTGCGCACCTTCTACTGCCTGGGAAGGCTTGCCGGGGTAGTGGAAGTAAAGCCGGCAACACGGCAATGGCTGGCGGCCACATATCCCGGCTTGCCCCTGTACTCAGACTATGGGGACCTGCTGGCCAGCGATATTGCAGCGGTGGCCATTGCCACACCGGCGGCCACCCATTACCAGGTGGCCCGGGAAGCCCTGCTGGCGGGAAAGGACGTATTTGTGGAGAAACCGCTAGCCCTTTCCCGGGCGGAGGCTGAAGAACTGGTTGCCCTGGCTGAAAGCAAAAACCGCATCCTGATGGTGGGGCATCTCCTGCTCTACCAGCCGGCCGTCCAGTGGCTGAAACGTTACCTCGAGTCAGGGGTTATCGGGCCGGTGGCCTTTCTGACCCAGGAACGCCTCAAACTGGGGCGGGTGCGGCCGGTAGAGAACGTGCTATGGAGTTTCGGCGTTCACGATATCGCCGTGCTCCTCTACCTGGTAGGGCAAAAACCACAGCAGGTAAAAGCCAGCGGCCGGTGTTTCCTGCAAAAAGAAATTGAAGACGACGTCTACTTGCACCTGAAGTTCCCCCGCGGTGTTGCGGCCCACCTGCATGTATCGTGGCTGTGGCCCGAGCAGCGACGCCTCCTTACCATCGTGGGTTCTAAAGCCATGCTTGTTTACGACGAGGTGCAACAGCGATTAACCCTGCACAAGAAACGGGTAACCCCCGACCTGCAGAGCGAAGACGCCGGCAGTGAAGTCGTTTTTCAGGGAGGTGGGGAACCCCTGTTGCTGGAGTGCCGCCATTTCCTGGACAGGGTTGCGGACCGCCGCCCGCCCCTGTCTGACGGCAGGGGCGCCCTGGATGTGATCGCCGTGCTGGAAGAAGCAGAAAAACAGTTAAAGGAAGATGGGGCATGGACCGGCAGGATTATTTTGTCCACGAATCAGCCTGCATCGATGCCGGGGCCAGGGTGGGCAAAGGGACAAGGATTTGGCACTTCAGCCACGTAATGACCGGGGCTGAAATAGGAGAAAACTGCACCCTGGGGCAGAACGTCTTTGTGGCCAGTAACGTAAAAATAGGCAACAACGTTAAAATCCAGAATAACGTTTCCGTGTATGAAGGGGTCACCCTGGAAGACGACGTTTTCCTGGGCCCAAGTATGGTCTTTACCAACATCAAGACGCCCCGCGCCGCCTATCCCCGCAACACCAGCGACGACTACGCCACCACCCTGGTAAAAAAGGGGGCCAGCATCGGCGCCAACGCGACTGTAATCTGCGGGGTGACTATAGGGGAATGGGCTTTCGTAGCAGCAGGGGCGGTGGTGACCAGGGACGTGCCGCCTTACGCCCTGGTTGCCGGTGTGCCTGCCAGGCTTTGCGGCTGGGCCTGCGAATGCGGCCGGCCTTTACGTTTCGAGGGCCGTAGAGCCACCTGTATTGAATGCGGCAAGAGGTATGCAAAACGCGGCAAGAAAACTATCGTCAGGATAGGCGGGGTGGACGATGAGTCAGGTTAAAATTCCCCTGCTGGATCTTACCCCGGAGATTAAGACCCTCTGGGAGGAGCTTACGTCTGCTATCCAGGCAGTGCTGGCATCGGGCCAGTTTATTATGGGGCCCAATGTCCATGCCTTCGAGGAAGAAGCAGCCCGGTACCTGGGGATTAAATATACTATAAGCGTCAACTCCGGCACCGATGCCCTGGTGATAGCCCTGCAGGCGGCAGGGGTTGAGCCAGGACATGAAGTGATCACTACCCCCTTTACCTTTTTTGCCACCGCCGAGGCCATCAGCCAGGTAGGAGCTACCCCGGTCTTTGTGGATATCGATCCCCGGACCTTTAACCTAGATGCCGGGCTCATTGAAACAGCCATTACCAGGGACACGAAAGCCATCTTGCCGGTACACCTCTACGGTCAAACCGCCGACATGGACCCCATTATGGCCCTGGCAGCAAAGTATAACCTTAAGGTCATCGAAGACGCGGCCCAGGCCTTTGGCGGGGAGTATAAAGGCAAAAAGCTCGGTACCATCGGGGATGCCGGCTGCTTTTCCTTTTTCCCTTCCAAGAATTTAGGGGCCTTTGGCGACGGCGGCCTCATTGCCACCAACAACGAAGAAATTGCCGCCACGGCCCGGTTGCTCAGGGCCCATGGGGCGAAAGAAAAATACTATCATGAAAGGATAGGTTATAACTCCCGTTTAGACGAGATCCAGGCGGCTATCCTCCGGGTGAAACTGCCCCACATTCACGCATGGAACGAGGCACGCCGGCAAGTGGCCTACCTTTACAACCAGCTTCTAAAAGACGCACCCGGCATCGTGACCCCTTACGAGGCCCCTTATGCCAGGCATGTCTATCACCAGTACACCATACGGATGCCCGTTGGCGAACGTAACAAAATGAAGCAGTTTTTGGCTGAACGGGATATAGCAACTATGATCTACTACCCCGTGCCGTTACACCAACTGCCGGTGTACGCCCGCCCGGGCTATAGCCTTCCGGAAGCAGAGAAAGCTGCAGGGGAAGTCCTTTCCCTGCCTATCTGGCCACAAATGCCTGGGGAACTCATTAAAAGGGTATGTAGTTTTTTGGCGTAACTTTTTACCTGGAAAAACCATATCATGTATAAGAGGGAATGCCTATTTGAGGCCATCAAAGATGCCAAATCAAGCTATTATACAGGGGGGTATAATTTTGTATGGCTAATGGAGTAGAAACCCAACAAATTCGTCCCGGTCCCTGCCCGCCTGGGGGTTGCCCACCGGCAACTAGGATTGAATGTATCAGCGTTGACAAAGTTTTCGACAGTTGCTTCCAGGTAGAAGACCACACCCGTTCCATTAAAATTACCGATTTCTTTCCTACGCCTGACGTTGGCGATGTGGTACCATGCTCTCTCACGCCCGGTCAACAGATCACATGCGAAGCTATCAGCAAAACAGCTGTTGGCGGCGGCTTTTTTACCCTTATATTACGGGTAACAATTCCGGTAACCCTTACTAACCCCGGGGATCCCGATGATAAAGTCGACCGCATTTTTACTTTCCTCAAAACTGTCACCCTCTGCTGCCCCGAGGGTACCGATGTTGATTGTAGCGAAAGCACCCTTATTTCCTGCAACTGCGTGGTTACTTCTGTAGCAGACGATTCAGGTAACAATCAAGTTACCCCGGTTACCCCTATCGGCGAAGTTACCGTTGAGTGTGATTTCCAAATCTGCCTGGTCATCAAATGTATTGCCAGGGTCCAATTGTTAGTACCAAGTTTCGGCTTTTGCGTCCCTGCTCCCTGCGTCACCCTTCCCGGGGCCTGCCCGCCGGCACCTCCCCTTCAGTGCTTCTGAAAATCCGCTTGTTGCGCTGCGTGAGGACCCTGGACTACAGAAACCGAGGTGGGGCTGCAGCTCACCTCTCCCTTTGCTCTCGCCATCCCCACCTCTACATGGCCTGCTTCCCCTATCCCGGCAACCAGGCTCAACAAACCCTTCACCTGACCCTCAGCCAGTTTCCCGCCGGGGAGCTTCCCAATACATTCTTGTGGCGTGAGTACTACTGTAATCATACTATGTACTACAGAAAGGGAAGAACAGTCAATGCGCATTCTCTATCTTAACGGGCACCCTGTCTGGACTTATGGCCTGCCCTGGGGTTTTCGCCAGCTCGGCCATGAGGTAAAAATAGTGGGGGTTATTCAGAAGGATTACCTGACAAGGTATATGGAATTATTTCATCCCAAGCTTTTAGTCACGGTCGGGTGGATGGATGAGTACACCTTTGATAAGTTGGAGGTTATCCGAAAATTAGCCCAAGATTTTGGCTGTTTACATGCCTACTGGGCTACTGAAGACATTAATTTCCTCGAAAGATGGTCCTTGCGCATGGTAAAGGTTGTCCAGCCGGACGTTGTTTTTACCATCAATGCTGATTGTATTCCATATTACCGTGATCTAGGTATACCCGCTTTTCACCTGGAATTCGGCTACAACCCGGGCTTTGAGGCCTCCATCCCGGGACTGCCCGCTCCCGGGTATGACCACGACCTGGCTCTGGTTGCCAATTGCTACGACATCTGGACAAATACCGACTCTTTTCGCTATAAAAGTATGGAGATACTGGTGCGGCCCCTGGTAGAAAAGGGCTATGACCTGGTTTTATACGGCAAAGGGTGGGAAGAGGCTCCCTGGTTAGCCGATAAACAAAGAGCAAGAGTCCATTATCTCGGACCGGTTTCTTTTGCCGACACTTTCCGGATATACAGGAGGGCGAAAATCGTCCTCAACCTGCAAAACCAGGGCCAGCACACTACCCAGGTGACTTCACGTACCTTTGAGATCACGGGTAGCGGCGGTTTCCAGTTAACAACCCGGACGCCGGCGGTAGAGAAGCTATTTGTCCACCGCCAGCACCTGGTGATGTCCAGTTCCCCGGAAGAAACCCTGGAACTCGTAGATTACTACCTGGCCCATGAAGAAGAACGCCAGGCCATTGCCGCCAACGGCCGGGCTGAAATCCTGGCGAAACACACCTATGACAAAAGGGCGGCCTTTATATTATCTTGTCTCGATTCCATCAAAGGTAAAGAGAAAGCTTCAAATAGTAAAAACCTGCACCTTAAACTGCTCCAGCCTGCGGCCGCTGACGCCTATGTTGCTAGTGGTGACCCGGTCAATTCACACCGGAACGTCGCCGTACTAGCCATTGGACGAGAACGGAACAGGGGCGCCGGGTGGTCGACTTCCCGGGCTTACCTTTTTTTCGACCTGGGGGATTTCCCGCCAGATGCCGAGCTGGATAAAGCCATTTTGTATCTCTGGCTTAACTGGAAAGGGACTGCAGGAGACGTTATCCAGTGTTACCCGGTCCTGCAACCGTGGCAGGAAGAAACCATCAGCTGGTATAACCAACCTGCTCATGGCGGGCAGCCGGTTGCTAAAGTAGCGGTTGAAGGCAATGCCAATAAGAAGTGGCTTTCGTGGGATATAACTGCTTTAGTAAAAAAGTGGATAGATAAAACTATAGCCAACCATGGCCTCTGTCTCCGTTCCCTTTATGAAAATGTCCGGGCGGCAACAATCCAGACCCTGGCCTCCAGCCGCTGGACCGGAAGTAAGGAGTATAAGCCATACCTGACTATTCTCTATTTTTCAAGCACTGGAGATTGCGGGTCATAATTTTAGCAATAAAGGAGAAAAACCATGTTTGCACTAAAACCGGATCCGGTCCGTTATAAGGGCAAAACGATTATGGTCGTTGGAGCCGGCCGTATCCAGGAACCGGCCATTAGAATAGCTAAATCCCTGGGCATTAAGGTAGTCGCTGTGGACTATGATGACGGGGCGCCAGGTTTAAAATGGGCCGACTACCCGCTACTTATTAGCACCACCGATGTGGATGCCTGCATCGACGCCGGCAGGGTTTACAGGATTGATGGCGTGATGACCGCCGGCTCTGACCGCTCCACCAGGACAGTAGCCGCGGTAGCTGCGGCCCTTAACCTGCCGGGTATTCCGGTTGAAGTAGCCCAAAATGCCACCAACAAACTGGCTATCCGCAAAGCACTGGCAGCTTGCCAGGTACCGTCACCCCGATTTGTTACCTGCCGGAACCAGGCCGAGGCCGTCAAAGGCCTTAAAACCCTTGGACTACCGGTCGTTATTAAGCCGCCCGACAACAATTCCAGCTTAGGGGTAAGCGTAGTCCGGCAAGAGTCTGAGCTGGAAAAAGCCCTGGACTGGGCGGCACGGTTTTCCAATTCCCCAACTTTGTTGCTGGAAGAATTTATCCCCGGTGACGAGGTTGGTATTCAAGCTTTTGTTATCAACGGCGAAGTAAAAATGGCCGCTATTTCGTCGCGCAAGGTTACACCGCCGCCTTTTTGCAGCAGCATTATTACGACTGTACCCGCTCTTATCTCCAGTGATACCGGGGAACTAATCCACCGGGTTGTTACCGGGGCGATACAGGCCATGGGCATTAACGGCGGTCCGGTTTATGTTCAATTGCGCCTGTCCCGGGAGGGGCCGCGGGTGTTGGAACTATCCCCCAGGCTGGGGGGCGGGTATACCAATTCTCATCTTGTACCCCTGGCCCTGGGCATTAACCCCATCCAGGCTGCCATCGACCTCTGCCTGGATTACAGCCCCAATCTCAGCCCCCAGTATCACCGGGGGGCCTCCCGGCGTTATATCATCCTCCCGCCGGGTACGGTCCAACAGGTACCGCCACTAGAACAGTTTAACTGCCCCGGTCTGGTTGAAATGGGTTTATTTATCAAGCCGGGTGATATAATACCGGAGTTTCACAGCGCGGCGGTTGCTTCCGGCTATGTTATAATTGCAGGGGAAACTCCCCAAACAGCCGAAAGCAGCGCCTCCCGGCTATGCCGTGAAATCGAAAGCAGAATAGTTGTAAGGTAGTTTTCTGGGGGAAAACAAAATGCGTGTGGCTGCCCATCAACCTAACTATTTGCCCTCGACGGGGTTCTTCCATAAAATGGCCAACTGTGATGTTTTTGTTCTCCTGGACAATGTCCAGTACCCCCGGCGTGACTTTTGCAACCGTACCCGCATCAAATCACCCCGGGGAGCGTACTGGCTGACCCTACCCGTCGCCAAGGGAGCGTTCGAACAGAAAATAAACGAAACGCGGCTCTTTGAACCGGATAGAAATCTACCCCGTCACCTGGAAACCCTGCGTCATTTTTATGCCCGGGCGCCGTTTTACAATTTTTTAAACCAAATGCTCCTGCCTATTTATGAACAGCCCTGGGAGTTTCTGCTGTCTTTTAACCTGGCCCTGATCAAAACCCTGGCTGAAATACTTGGGATTACCACCCCCATGGTCCTGGCTTCCAGTTTGGGAGAGCCTCCAGCCGGTAAAAGTGAGCGCCTTATTTTTTTATGCCAGCAACTGGGGGCAGACACCTATTTGTCTGGCCGGGGGGCAGAAGCCTACAATGATCCCGGCGCCTTTACCGCCGCCGGGTTGAGACTGGAATACCAAACCTTTACGCCACCCGTATATCCACAGGGGCACGGGACTTTTATCCCCAACTTATCTATCGTCGACCTGATCATGTACCAGGGGCCGGCAAGCCGCCGCTTTTTATGTACCTGAACCGTGCCGCTATCCAGGGGTTGGCAGCTGGCTCCAAGATAACCGCGTTCTTTTTACCAGGACAGGTCGGGTTAACAAGGTTGGTTACAAATCTAGTAGATGGCGTAATGTTTGCCGTTCCGTGGGAGGAAGTCTTTTAATCACGTTATAAATTTTTTCTATGGCCATAACTTACCACCCTATTCTTCATACTTTCATAATCTATTATAACCTAATTTTTATTTTAATATGGTGATCATCACTGAGATTTCCGTTCTTACTTTCTTTAAAAAGCCCTGCAGTTCTTTGCCGGTTCTATATTTGATTTTTCCTCTATACAATTTGACCAACATTTTCACAAACAGGCAAACCATTGCTAATATCCACCTCTACCCGTACACTCTGGCCCTCCAGGCCTACCAGGACGACGGAATTGACAATGGCTAGCATTTTGAACCCCCAGGTGGTTTTATGTCCAATATTTGCTATTCGCCACCAGAACGGGAGTTCCTGCTAGGGTGGCGAAAAAG
>NZ_JANRHG010000022.1 GCF_024733845.1 Neomoorella sulfitireducens | reverse complement strand
TTAAAGAAAGTAATAACGGGAATCTCATAACGGGAATCTCATTGATGATCACTATTTAAAATAGAAATTTAGGTTATAATAGATGATGAAGAATAGGGTGGTAAGTTATGGCTATAGAAAAAATTTATAACGCGATTAAAAGACTCCCTCCCGCGGAAAGGGAAAAATTACGCCATCTACTAGATAATGAGGATTCTAACAATGAAAACACGAAAGCATTTGAAAGAGCAGCAGGTTCCTGGACCGACCTCGATGCTGACGGATTCATAGAAGAAATTTACCATCGCCGTAATAGCGTTGGCAGGAAAGGTTCAAAATGGTGATGGAAAAAGTTAGCAATAATCGGGTCTGGACGATGGTAAAATTTAACTTTTACTACTAATGAAGTTATATCTTCCCTTCTCCTTAAGGGGAAGGGAAGAAGCGAGCGCGCGTTTGCTTTCAGTTTAGTTTTTGTTTTTTAATAAGGTGCTTATTATCCCCGACCGGCGTTTTTCTTTTAAGCGGTAGCTGTCTCCGCGGATGTTGATTACCATGGAAAGACTTTCGAGTATAGCCGTAGCCAGAAAGGGGATAACGGAAGACCTCCAAACAGGGTCTTTTCTTTTTTCACCAACTTAGTAGGAACTTTGTTTCTTGCAGCGAATAGCAAAAGTTGGGTAGAAAACCACCTGGGGTGTTTACTATGCTAGCCATTGTCATCTGTCGTCCTCGTGGGCCTGGAGGGGCAGGGCGTACGGGTAGAGGTGGATATCAGCAACGGGCTGCCTGTTTGTGAGAGTGTTGGTCAAATTGTATATACGAAATGTTTACCTGAAAACTACAGGGGGTTATCCCGTTCGTCGTAGATTTTCGGGACGGCCATTTTCGCGATTTTTAAGCGCTTTGCATGTTGATGGATTATTTTGGGAACAACTTCTTGCACATCGCATCCTTCAGTATGGACACTTCACGATAGCCAATAATCCGGAGGAAACCTTTTTCAGCCTCGAGATACGAAGCTGCCATCCAGCGAAGTATCTGCTCGCCGCTTTGCTACCTCTTAATGTTGCGGCAGTAAGTGCAACGCGGTTATTGGCCGATTCGATGATATTGGTCGAGTTCAGGCTTTTGGCTAATATCCTGAAATTCCTGAGGTATGCTATCCCTTGCAACCTCTACGGATAGTTTTAAACTATCAACTCTCCTATATTCCACATTTCTGGTTATACTTTTCAAGTTTTTTGGGGCAGTCTAAAATTAGAGGGTTAGCCCGATGATTAGCAGAAGGTTTTATAAAGAATAGCGGCGAAATAATGCGAACCAAGGTATTTTGGTCGTTTAAGTCCAAATTATTGGAGGCCAGTACAATGCAGCAGAGCTACAAGTTAAAAGCTAGTCCCTTGAGTGAAAAATACTTACTAGAGCTTAAGTTTCCGGGAAACGGCGACAATATTGCTGATGCAGACCGTTTACGCCAAGCACTGGAAACCCAAATTGGCTGTCCCGTGAGTATTCCTCTTGAGTTACTAAGGGAAATCCCGGCAAAGTTACGCCAGAATGATTGGAAGGTAACAGTAACTATAGGCTACTACTGGCCTCCGGGGTGGGGGTTAGAACGACTGGCCGCCGAGTTAGTGGAACTAGGGCCGGGTTCTGACCGGTTAGGTCCCTTTGGCCTGGCGGTGGACTTGGGCAGTACCACTGTGGGAGGATATTTGTGGGATCTAGGTTCAGGTAAACTTCTCGCTGCTGATGGTGTGACTAATGCACAGACGAGGCTTGGAGAAGATATCCTGACTCGTATTCATTACGCAGCTACTCCTCAGGGACTAGCAGAACTGCAGCAGTTAGCAAGCATGAGTATAAACAGGATAATTGATTTGGTGACCAAGCAGGCTAACATAGTACCGCACGATATTACCGCAGGGGTTATCAGTGGTAATACAACTATGGTGCATCTATTACTGGGTTTACCAACAGCAAATATCTGCCGGAATCCTTATGTACCTGTAGTTAACGCTCCGGGGTTTTTCCCGGCAGCAATGATAGGTCTGGACCTCCACCCGCGAGCTCTAGTTTACCTTTTACCCAGCGTAGGTAGTTATGTGGGAGGAGACATCCTGGCGGGTATTTTAGCGAGTGGTATGCACCGGCAAAAAGAGATCAGCCTTTTGGCAGACATTGGTACCAACGGAGAAATAGTCTTAGGCAATCGAGAATGGTTGGTGGTAGCTGCTGGAGCAGCCGGACCAGCCTTGGAAGGTGGGGTAGTAGCTTGTGGCATGCGGGCTGAACCTGGCGCAGTTTGTCAGGTTCGTATAGATGCGGATACAGGTAAGGTGACTTACCGCACTATTGGAGATGTACCCGCGCGCGGTATTTGTGGTTCAGGCCTTGTGGATGCAATTGCTCAAGCGCTACTAGCAGGGATTATTAATCAGCGAGGAGAATTACGTGAACCGCTTACTTCTCTAGTGGTTGTGCCGGCAGAGGAAAGCGCTACTGGCCAGCCCATCGAGCTCACTCCCGTAGACATCCAGCGACTGTTGCGCACCAAAGCTGCAGTTAACGCGATCATAGCTACGCTACTAGAGAGTGTTGGGTGTACTTTTGCCGATCTTAAGTACTTTTATGCTGCTGGTGCATTTGGCGATCACCTAGATATTGAATCAGCTATTACCCTTGGGCTATATCCCGACCTGCCGCGGGAAAATATCATACGCTTAGGAAACAGTTCTGGTACAGGTGCCAGCCTGGTCCTTACTGACATTAATAAGGCACAGGAGTTAGAAGAAATAGCCCGGCGCGTTACGTATCTGGAGATGAACAATAGCCTGCAATTTATGGCCCATTTTACCGCAGGCCTGTTTTTCCCCCACACCGACCTTGACCTTTTCCCTACTGTTAAAGCTCGCCTAAAACACTAGTAGGTCGTGTCCTGAACCAGTTTTCGCCACAGAAAAACTTTATATCGTGTATAAGATAAACTGATTGGACGTACAATTTTTTCTATGTTACATTCTTTTTGTAGGTTACACCCTTAATGAAGTAAAGTAAGGAGAAGAGCAATTATGATTAAAAAGTACGCCAACAAGGGTTTTATACAACAGCTGGATGGTTCTTACGCTGTCTTAATTCATCCTCTCAACGGATACCTGGAACCCGAACAGCTAGAGGCCATACGTAAGCTGACCCAACAATACGGAAAGGCGAAGCTCACGGTTACCGAGGCTATCATGATTTACGGGATAAAACCCGAGGACCTTGACCAGGTGGCCGCAGAGTTAGAAAAGGCGCGCCTACCTTTGGCTGATATCGGTCCGGTGGTGCGAAATGTCAAAGTATGTTCCAGCCAGTATTGCAAGCACGTTATCCGCGATGTTACTCCTCTGGCAGCGCAAATCAATCAGCGCCTCGCAGGGATGGCGACGCCGAAAAAATTTAAGATGGCCCTGAATGGCTGCCCCAATTCATGCGTGGAGGCGCAACTAAACGACCTGGGTATCATTGCTGTCCAGGACGGGTACTGGCTTTACCTTGGAGGCAAAGGAGGACGTCAACCCCAATTGGGTACTCGGCTGGACATGGTTATCAAGGAAGAGTATCTAGTCGAAACTGTCGAACGGATAGTTAAGGGCTATTTTCAGGTTGCCCAGAACGAGCGACTGGCTGAAGTTATTAACCGGATGGGCCTTCTGCCATTCCTGAAGGTAGCATTAACATGGAGTAGTGAAGGAATCAAGACGTGCATAGGCGCGCGGTATTGTAAAAACGGTGTTGGTGATGTCCATGCTATGGCGGAGCGCCTAGTGTCCTCCGGCAATTTACAAGGAAACATCACTATCAGTGGTTGCGGTAACGCATGTGCTGTGGACAAGGAAGCGGATTGTAATGTTGTTATTTTGAAAGATAGACTATGGGTATATAACAACGGCGATATGGATGTTGTTGATACGGACCAGTTACCTGAGTATCTTAAAAGGAAGGGTATTTTAAAATAACTCCAATTTGAGTTTAACAGAGAAGGGGTGTTGGGGTGAATAGGTTGAAAGTCCTTTTCCATGTTAACGAATCTGGCAGATGGCAAAGGGTTCTCGTGAACATCATTAATTTTTTAAATGATGTTGGGCAAGGAAATGCTGACATCGAAGTAGTGGCCAACGGTGAGGCGGTTTCTATTTTCGGGAACAGGTGCCTCCTGGCCGGAGGTGAGGGTCAGGGGGCAAGCTGCGGGACAGCTAATGGATCGCTGGTAGAGCAGATGAAGAAGTTATCGGAGATGGGAGTAAACTTTGTAGCGTGTCGGAACGCTCTTAAAGGCCAGTCTATCGACGAGGACAGCCTCCCCAACTTTCTGACAGTTGTACCGGCCGGCATAACAGAAATCGCCACGAAACAGGCTGAAGGGTATGCCTACATCAAGCCCTGATTATGTGTCCGCATGGAGGGGAAGTGAGAAACTTCCCCTTTAATGTAATTTGAACATGTGGCAATAAAAAAGGGCCCGATCCAGCATAATAAGGGGGTAGTAAAATCGTATGGAAGGAATTGTAGACTCTCATACCCATGTTTCGTTGCTTCCGTACGAAGGGCTAGAAAACATGGCCCTGGCCGGGGTGAAGAAGATTATCGGCTGCTCCATATTTTTCGGGGCCAAACATGCGGAAACACTCTTTGATCATTTCCACCAGATGTTAACCCTTTCCACGAGCAATGCCGCCCAAAATGGTATCAAGCTTTTCGTTACAGTTGGTATTCACCCCATGGGAACGCCGGAAGACTGGCCCAGGGTAATCGACGCCCTTCCATCCTATCTTAATATGAGCGATGTTGTCGGTTTGGGCGAAATCGGCCTGCATGAGGGGAATAAGCGGGAACAGGACGTCCTCCGGGAGCAATTGAAGATAGCCAAGGAATACGGGGTTCCGGTGATTATTCATACTCCGCCCCAGCGCAGGGTGGAAATTACCGAAAAAACGATTGAAATTGCCGCCGCCGTTGGGATAGAACCCGGAAAAATGATCATCGATCACGCTAATTTGGACATCATTAACATAATTGAAGAGTTTGGGGCCGTTCCCGGGCTCACCATCCGCCAGGAGGGGCTCACTCCCCATTTATTGCTAAATCACCTGGAACGCTTCCCGCGAGGTGTTCTGAACAGCGATTACAGCAATCTCAAACCCAATGATCCCCTGGGCGTCCCCAGGGCCGTGCGGTACCTGGAACTGAACGGAGCTTCCCAGGAAATCATTGCTAGGATCGCGAGGTACAACGCTGAGGAACTTTTTGGTATCTAAACAACCAGGGGGGTTAGCCCCCCTGATTTTGGACATCAGGCACAAAATACGGTTGCATCGTTTTCGGCTCTGATTTCCGAATACCCTGGTTTATTCTTGGTTGTCGAGGCCGTTTCATCTTGACTAAGGCAAGGTGGTGACGACAGCCTCGTTTGAATATGCTGATGTTCCCGCTAGATTGAAGGCCAGTACCCGGTAGGTGTAGGTGGTGTTGGCCTCGACGTGGGTATCGGTATAGGCCGTTGCTCCCACCATCAGGGTGGTGACCCGCAAAAAAGGCCCGGCTCCCGTCCGGCGCTCCAAAACGAACCCGTCTTCATCCGCAGCGTTGTTTATCCAGGTAAGTTCAACCTGCCCTGGTAAAGCCGCCGTGGCCGTCAAACTTGATGGGGCCTCCGGAGGAGTTACAGGAAAGGCCGTGCGAACATCAACAAGGGCCATCATCCCGCCGGGGTAATCGTCGGTATTGACCAGGTGCAAAAGATCCCGGTCGTATAGATAATGCTCCCCTTCCGGGGGCGTGAAGACCAGGTCGGCGCTCTGCCCGGCGCCTAAGGTTATCGCGTTCTTATCGTAAGTAGCGTCAAGCAAGGGACTGCGGCGGGGCCGGCCGTCCTCGGCCACAACGCGCGCCGGCCCTTCCTGGAAGGCCAGGGTGTGGGCAAGGAAGCCAGAATTAATTAAGCGGAGCAGTACCCGCTGGCCGACAAGGACGGGGACGCGGGAGGTGAGGGGTTGCGTGGATGTATCGGGTGGGGCCACACAGTCCGGAAAGGGGCGCCCGTTTACCAGCCAATACTGCGGGGCGTAGTTCAACGGGTTGTATACGTCGCCGGTGGCAATAACTTCGTGCGCCGCGCGGTCGAATTCGCTGAGCAGAATAACAGCCTCAACGTCGTAACCGCTTCCGGTATCTGCCCCGTAGGCGGTATAATAGTTCGGGCTGGCAGGGTCGTCCCAGCCGGCCGGCCTTACGATGAGCGCGCCGTACAGGCCCATCTGGACCTGGCGCTCGGGACTGGTGCCGCTTTCGTAGCGGAAGGTCCCCGGGCGGTAGGCGGGAAAACTATAGACCACACTCCTTCCTGGCGCGGCGAAGCGAGTGAGCGAAACCAGCCGGCCGCTGGCGTCGAGGACCGGTTCCGGGGCAATCTCCTGCCCCGGAAAAGTAAGAGAGACAGGTTCATTTAGCATGTTATGAAGCGTTATTTCTACCATATCGCCGACCGTGGCTTCAAGTACAGGTCCCGGCACTTGAGGCGCGGCGGTCGGACTGGTAGCTAGACCCCAGATAACGGCGGGGAAACCACCGGGCAGCGAAACAATGCCCGGACGTGCCCAGAGTTCTATGCTTACCAGCATACCTTCATCTCCTTTCGCGAGTACTATTTGCACGGCTGTTTCTTTGCAGCCTGCCGACCTCTGGCCCGAGAGTACCGACTGGAAAGATGCCGATCATCGTCATCATCCCCCCGGGGAATTCGCCCCAGTTGGTGATCTGCGGTTCGGAGTGGGAGTGGAGCATAAAGTAGTACTCCCCGGTCACGTTGAGAGAAGTTACTCCTATGGGTATGTCACCCTTTTGCCCTAAGTACGGGCTGCCACTCCACATGGTCCACCCGACGTCACCAATCGCCTGGTTCCGGAGGTTGGGGATCGGGGTGGGGATCGGGTTGGTCACCGGGTCATATCCCAGGCCGTCCCACTGGAAGATCTGGTCGTAGGTCTGGCCGGGACCCACTAACACCGTGAAGTGTTTGTGCGATAGGTCCTGGGTGCCGTTTCTTAGCAGCCGCCCGTCCAGCGCGACCACCCGGGTATGATTCCCGTGGGGGTGTAGCGGGTGGGCATCGCAGCCGGCGCCTATATAGCGTATAAGGACCCGCTCGCCCGGTTCCGCCATAATCATTGAGCCGTATGGCTGATGGGGAAGATAGGTCGCTCTATCGGGCAACATCGTATCGGGGGCGCAGCGCCCGTTAATCGTCCAGTAACGAGGCCTGTAAGTGCTGGGCCGGTAAGGTTTGCCCAAGCGGACGGCTTCGTGTAGCACCGGGTCTATCTCCGCGACCACCAGCAGGTATTCGCGGTCGAATTCGGTGTCGGTTTCCGGTCCGTATGCGGACCAGGTGGCCGGGTCGAGGGGGTCGAAGCCGGCCGGGCGAACGATAATGACCCCGTAGAGCCCCATCGGCACCTGTTTGTTAATCTCCGTACCGCTGTGGTAGATATAGGTGCCTGGCTGGCTGGCTACGAACTGGTAAATGACCGTCCCCCGCGGGGGCACGTAATCAGTAAGGGAAACGAGGCGCCCGTTTTCGTATATGGGCCCGACCGGTACCGCGCCGCGGTTGGTTAGCCTGAACACTCCGTTCTGGCCGGGGAACATTAGGGAAACGTTCTCGCGCAGTTCGTTGGTCAGTTTAATGGTGACTGTATCGCCCTGGTTAACAATAATGGTCGGCCCTGGTAACTGGGCAGCCCGGCCCGTTTCATCCCGGTAGCCCCAGATGTAGATACTCGCCCCGTCGGGGGTGATGATATACCCGTCAACAGCGCGCAGGTGGATGGTCGGCGATCCGTTGGCTGTAGCTTGTGTTGGCATGAATCCTCCCTCCTTGAAGTTGGTTGGGGGAGCCCCGGCCGGCCCCTCGCTTAAAAGCCGGGCCCCGGCTGGGGCGGCAGAGTTCCGGCAGGGTATACAGTAATGTGCGTCATCATCCCGCCGGGGGTAGCTCCCGCATTCGTGTTTTTGTGGTAGCCCCTGTTGAAGAGCGGGTAAAGTGCTGGTTGTTGAGGTTCGATAATGACGTCGACTGTCTGCCCGGCGCCGAAATAGAGAACGTCCCGCCAGTGGGAAAGGTCCTCCCCGTGCAGCCCGCGCAACAGTTGGGCATCCCGGCCAATGATACGCAGCGGTAGCCCGAGAATGGTGATGGCATGCTCTTCAAAACCGAGGTTTATGAAGCGCAGGAGCACCTTTTCCCCGGCGTTGGCCTGGATCAGGGAATGATAGGGTTGTTGGCTGAGGTCGCCATCCGGTGCCGTATGCAGCGTGTCGGGGTAGGCGCGGCCGTTGATCAACCAGTAGGCCGGGCGGTATTCGCTCCAGTCGAACTCCTGGACCCTGTGCACCTGCTCGTGGGCTACCGGGTCGAGTTCTGATATCAATAAAAAGTACTCCCGGTCGAATTCGGTTCCCGTACCTGCGCCATATGCAGTTTTGAATAGCGGATTCGCAGGGTTGTAGTCGGCGGGACGGGCGATCAACGGCCCGACCATGCCCATCTGAATGTGTTCTACCGGTTCAAAGTGGCAGTGGTACATATAGGTGCCGGGATCCTTGGGTTCGTAATAATATATGAAATCGCGCCCTACCGGTACCGCAATTGACGTCTCGGGAACGCCGTCCCACAAAGATATCTGGTTGGGGAAGCCGTGCCAGTGGATCGTGTGGGAGTCGTCGAGGTCGGGCCGTTGCGGCATCCCCAGGTTGGTAAGGGTCAGTTCAACCCGGTCGCCGACTCTGACCTCCAAGAGCGGCGCGAGTAACGTTGCCTTCCCCCGGCGCGCGAAGATCTCGTTTTCGGGAACCCCGGTCAGGTCAACGAAACCGAAGATATAGTGGACCGAGCCGTCGGGCATGGTGATGAAACTGTCGGTTGCCCCGTAACGCACCTGGACGAACGTCACGTGAACTCCTCCTTGGTAAAAACATTTAGCGGGCCTCGTCGGCGCCGATATCCACCCCGGCCCCCCGGGGTCGCGGCTGGTCGTCGAAATCGGTTGTCGGCGCGTTATAGATATCGCCGTTCACGACGAGGGTAGGGGTACCCCGGTCGATGACCGGTGAATTCGGGTTAAGGTGGTAATCGCCCTGCAGTTGCGGTACGACTGTTATAATTTTAACGGTCTTGAAGTCCGGCTCCATATTGAAGGCTACGGCCGTGACGGCGGTATCATAAGGCGTCACGAAAGAGGGGTTAACGCCAATAATGTTGGTAGGAACGGGTACGCCGTAGGGTTGCGACAGGCTGCAGTAGCGCGGGCTCAGCACCTCGGGGGTCGGGGTACCGAAGACCTCGAGATCAATCACGTTGACCGGGTTCGGGTCGGCCGGTGCGCCGATGCCGGCGATACCGCCGCGGCCGTTGTTTAGGGTCTGATCGTACCAGCCTGCCCGGTTATCCCAGAAGATGTTGTTGAAGAGGACCGGGTTGCTGAAGGTCGGGGCGCCCGGCGGCAGGCTGGCCTGGAAGGCGGCGCTGTTCGCCTCGCTTACGAGGCCCGCCCCGTGCGGCCGGCCGTCGCTGTCTTCGGCGGTGGCGGTGGTGATGTTCTTGGCGATGGTGTTGTTGACGATTACCACGTTGGACGCATCGTCGAGGGCAATCCCCCCGCCGAGGTCGGTGGAGACGTTGTTAGTGATGATGTTGTTATAGATGTTGATGCGGTGAGTACCTGCCCGGAGCAGGCGGATCCCGCCGCCGTCGTCGTTGGCCAGGTTGCCCTGGACGAGGTTGTTGTAAATGTCCACCGCCCCGGAGCCGGGGGAAAGGGTTGCTGGTGGGATTGGCTGTTCGCCGCCTACAAAGATGCCCGCACCCTCGTCAAAGGAAGCGTTGAAAAGGAACTTGTTGTGGTGGATGCGCCCGCCGTCGCTCAGCCCGAAATGCGAGAGGCCGCCGCCGTATTCGGCGGAGTAGTTGCCGCAGACCTCGTTGTGGTCGAATTCATACCCGTCGGCGCCGGTGAAGATCCCCACGCCGCCGGCCAGGCTGATGCCGCCGTTATTCAGGATGCGGTTGTGGTGGATGTGCACGCCGTCATTTTGGTTGTCACCGGCGTAGGGCCTGCCGATGGTGATCGCGCCCCCGAAGCCGCCGCCGTTGCTCAGGATGACGTTGTTGCTGATCTCGAGGTAGCGACAGTAAGCGTTGGCCACAACGCCCCCGCCTTCTTCCCCCCGGGCGCCGGTGATCGTCAGCCCGTCTATTTGCGTCGTAAACGCGGCGCCGAAGGCGCCATCCTCGGCTACTACCGTGATGACTTGACCCCGCGGTATCTCCTGGGGCCCGTCAAAGGTAATGGCGGCGAGCCTTGTTTCCCATTGCTGCTGGTAGCTGGCGAAGAAGCGCCCCTCCAGTCTGGTAACCCAGGCCCCCATACCCTGGAGTTTCACATTCTTGTAGAGAATCGGGCTCTCGTAGTAAACACCGGGATTAATAATGATCAATGACCCCGGCGCGGCGCGGTCGATGGCTGCCTGGATGGTCGTAAGGGGTGTAGCGTTTACGATCGGGGGATCGTAGATCCCGGGGACCAGGACGTGGATGGTGATTCCCAATGTACCCGGAATACCGGCACTCGAGGTTACCACCAGCTGGGCCGGGCCGGCAGCGAAACTTCGCGGTACGTACGTGAGGATAAAGGTATCACGCCAGGCCAGAACGGGAATGGCTCTGCCGTTAAGCGTCACTGTTCCTGGCATGGCACCGAAGTTACGCCCCCTGATGACGATTATGCGGTTACTGGTCAAAGTCACGTAGACAGGATTCACGCTCCCGATCTCCGGGGCGCCCGTTACCTGGCAGAGCGGCGGCCGGGAGAATTGCGCCCCCGGTCTTCCCACGAAGGCGGTGATGGGGAAAAGGGCGACGTCGGCATAGGTGGTTTTCCCCGGCCATACATCGAAGACCATAGTCAAGGTCTGGTAGTTGGGATTATACCTTGTGTTGGGCCGGCCGGGATCGCCGGGGTCGTTGCCGACAACCAGGTACATTCCCGGTGCCACGCCGGATGGAGTAGGTACGTTACGTGTATAAGTGGATGGTAAGAGCACCTCAAAGATGCCGTTGGCGTCCGAATGAACGGTGGTGATCAATCGCCCCGTATAGTCCCGGATGCCGACCGGTGTATAAGGAATGCCGCGCTTTTCGCCGTAGTAGATGAAATCCGGGTCGGTTTCGATATTCACGTCGTCGAGGAGGAAGCCGACTATGCGCCCCGGCACCGGAACATCGGTATACAGGAAGAAGTCCGCCACCGCGTTCTGCCCTGGACTGACGGTTACTATTTTAGTATCGTATTTGTCGCCATAGTAAGGGGGCGGGGGCAGGCGGAACAGAGCCGCATCAGTAGCGCTGGCGGGTTGGTCCCGAGTGGTCGTCGAAAGAGCGACAAACCGGTCGCCCTGGCCGGTGTTCACCGCGCCGGGGTCGAGCACCTTGTACAGCGGTTTCGGGGAACCATCGGGCAAAAGGTTATACGGGTCGGTGGGCGGGACCACCTGCACAAGGTAGGTTCCTGGTGGGAGCGGCTTTTCCACGGCGCCGGGGGCCCCGAAGTATGGATCGAAGTAAGTCGCGAAGGAGTAACCGCCGTCAAAGACGCCGTCCTTGATCTGGTTGGAGGCGTTGGGTACTTCGATGCAGTCCGGGTCAACGCTCCCGTCGGGCCGCACGCAGCCGGTTGGATGTTGCCAGGCGTCGGTCTGCACGGAGTTAATCAGCGTGGTGCTGCCGTCGTCATTCAGCCGGTAGAGGTTGACGGTTACGTTCGGGATGCCCGGTTCGTAGTCCTCAGCCACCGCGTAGCGGGGGTTGAGTTCGTTGCGCATCGTCGCGTAATAAACGATTCCCGAGATGCCCCCATGGAGTTCGTCGTCGGGTGTTCCCACGAGCCCGTCCGGTCCCGGTAGCGGGTATTCCCGCATCCCCCAATCGATGCGGTTCGTTTTCGCCGCCCACGTCAGGACCGCCAGGGTAAGGGCGCGGGGATGGGTCGTAGTGGGCCGCGGCGGGGTGATCCCGTAATCGGGGGTAGCGGTCGCAGCGGTCCGCCCGAACCGGTCAAAGCCCAGTTCCGCCACGGCGAACCGCTCGAGTTCGAAAACTTCGTTGAGAGAGTAGCGGCCGTCGAGATCGGTTACGGTGGCATACTGCACACTGCCGTCTTTGAAGCGCGTGCCCACGGGGACATTGGGGATACCTTCCTCGATATAGTTCCCGGCAGCATCCGTATCGCGTACGCCGTTGCCGTTCTCGTCCCTGAAGACCATGCCGCTGATCCAGCCGAACCAGCGCGGGATCCCGATATCGCCCATAGCAATCGTTTCGCCCTCGGCGATCTGGACAGTACGGAAGGAGATGATGTAGTCGAGGGGTTCATCCCAGATGGCCATCTGATAGAGACCTGCAGGAACGTTGGTGATGGTAAAGGTTCCGTCAGGGTTGCCCCGGCCGGTATAGACCTGCTCGTCGGTGCGGCCGATATCGGTAAGAGCGATCCAGGGCCGGTCGACGGGTCCGCCGAGGGTCAGGGGCCTGACTGGCGGTATGAACTCGATGATCGTACGGACGCGGCCGGTGATCGTGCC
Source organism: Neomoorella sulfitireducens (assembly GCF_024733845.1). Taxonomy (GTDB): domain Bacteria; phylum Bacillota; class DSM-521; order Neomoorellales; family Neomoorellaceae; genus Neomoorella; species Neomoorella sulfitireducens. The sequence goes on along the minus strand of NZ_JANRHG010000022.1, from coordinate 4,891 downwards.
CGTTCCCGCTCCCGGGGCGAACTCCTTCGGCCTGACAAAACCGAACCAGACCAGGGGTGCCCTGAAACCCTCGCGCGGGCTATACCCGTCGTTGCCTTCTTCAATCCAGGCGTCAATGACGTGGGTACCCTCGATGGTTGTGGTCTGGATCCAGTCGGTACCGTCGGGCGGGATCGCCTGCACCCCGTACTTGCCCGGCGGGAGGTTTTCAATGACGGCGTCGCCGTTTTCATCCGTCCAGATTATGCCGCCGGTGTTCGGCATTGGGATCGGTTTCCCGTCCGGACCGATAATCAGGTTGCCGCTGGCGTCACGCTTGTAAACCGTTCCGAGGGGGTTGCCGAAATAGTCGACCGTAACCTCGCCGGCGGCATCTGCGAGCACGATGCGGAACCCCGGCAGGCCGTGTTCGAGGGGGAAGTCATCCTCGCCGTTGACCGGGTGGATATCTTCAAAGACGTGAACGCGGATTTTGGCAAGCGGCAAGGGGTGGGGCTGCAACTCAACGGTCAGCGTACTGTCACGCGTCAGGTTGATCCAGTTACCCCCGAGCTTGTAGCCGGGAGCCAGCACGGAGACAAGGTATTTGCCGGCCGGCAGGGAGACGGTGGGTTGCCTGGAGTCCCCGGTGGCCACGACCGCACTGTGACTGGCGCCGGGCTTCAACGAAGGCCAGTTGGCCGGATCGGGGTCGAAAGGATCTCCCACGTTGTCCTGGTTGACGATAAATTGGAAATTCGTTATGGGTATACCTGTACCGACTTGTAAGACAGTTACTGTGAGTTGAAAAATGCCCATTTGTTTAGTGGGACTTTTCCTGGATATTACTGGCTCCTTTGTACTAATATCCATATTGTCCCAACCCCCAGTTAAAACTTTTAATTATCTTATTCTTATTGTTATAAATTGGTTACTGAGGGTTGAGATAGAGTTATGATTGTGGTAGGGATAGTGGTGCTGATCGTACGGCTGGTAAAAGAGCCCGGAGGCGGACGGCGGACAGGCAATCCTATAGATATCAAATAAAACAGGGAGGCGATGCCGCTTCCCTGTTTACGATCTTGCCTTATAGGACTTTTTGGCAAAAGCCGTCCCCAACTATCTTACTGGGGCGGGATTTGCGGCTGGTCAAAGGACGGTGGTTGCGGGTTATGCAGGGAGGACCCCGCATAGTTGCCGGGTGTGGACAGGTTGAAAAAGAGCCGGGCATCCTTGTCCACACCCCAGTTTTGGGTGGAGCCGGTGCCCCGGACCTTCTGGAAGCATTCCCGGAACATGGTGTTGTGCGCCTCTTCCCTGTTTAACAGGAAATCGATCATCTGCCGCACATACCGGTCTACGATTTGCCGGTGCAGATATTCATAAACGACCTTGGCACGTTGTTCGGCGGCGATGTTGGAAAGCAGGTCCGCGGGCAGGTCACCGGTGGCTTCAATGTAAGACGCGGTCCACACCTGGCCGGAGGCATTGCTGTAAAAGGGATTGAGTCCGGTCATTACATGCGCCTGAACATTGCCGATGGTGGCGTTCATGGCCTGGGGTTCATGGCCGTTCAAGAGGTTGACTGCCGTACATACCATTTCCAGGTGACTGAGTTCCTCCGCGGCGATGTCAAGGAAAATATCCTTGATGGCCGGGTCTTGAATGCGAAAACTTTGGGCCAGGTACTGTAACCCGGCTTTCAGCTCACCGTGGGGGCCCCCGATTTGCTCCTGCAAAAGCGCCGCGTAGTTTGGGTTCGGCCGTTCCACACGCACCATTTCTAGCAGGTTCTTATCGTGCTTGAACATGTTATTCCCCCTTTCTTTCTTGGTTTATTATCCCTTGCTGGGCTTCATGATATGTACTCTGGTGAAGCATGTTAAATTTAATGAAGATTAAATCAGGAACTGTGTACATCACCGGAAATTCTCTGGCCGCATGTATCTCCTGGCCGTTACTCCGGCGGCGCCCGGTGGAGGAGCCTGGTCCGGCAGCTATCGGCATGCCTGGGGTTGTCGTTATGATAACCGGGGGAGCCTGAGGTGCCCCTGGTGTAGGCTATCTTGGACATCGGGGCTGCTACAAATTATACCCGCCCGTGACCGGGAACCTTTTAGCATATAGAAGCGTCATACTTATAAAGTCCTCTAAAACCAATTAGACCGCATATTAATAGTTTTGGGGATGGTGGAATAATTGACTACTCTCGTGCTCAAGAGGTTTAATCTGGAAGGGTGGTTAAAATGGCAGGTAAAACCTATCGGGTAGTGCTGTTGTTTTTGCTGGTGCTATTGACAACCGGTTGCGGGTTGAATAATACCGGGATTAAGCAAGCCCGCTCACTTGCAGAGGTTGACCAATACCTGGCAGCGATGACCCCGGGTTTAACGAGGGCCCAGGAGTTGGGGCTGGTAACACCCCTTAACATAGAAATACCAGTGCTCGAAGCCAATACCGCCGTTCACTTGGAAAAGATCTGGTACAATAGCCAAGAGGTGTTTTTATTCTATAGTCTGGCTAATTATCGCCAAGATCCGAACCAGAAACATGGTTTGCCATATATGTATTTAGACTTTGGTTCTCTGGAAACCGCCGGCGGGGAAAAATTGCTTAACAGCCCCGGATATACCTCAAATTTTTCACCACAAGAAGGGATCGTTTACCGGGGACGTTACTATGGCAGGATGACGTATAACCCTCTACAAAAGGTAAACGGTGAAAAACTGCCGGCAGTAGACAAAGTAGTATGGAAGCAGGCCAAACTTATAATAGGCGATAAATCTTATCCTTTACAGCCAGTGACACTGACCGTAAATTATGACCAAAGCCGTGAAATTGAACAGTCATACGTTATAAACTACAGTCAGGAATTACTTGGACGCAAATTTGAGGCTAAAGAATTGCTTCTCGGTGTGGCAGAAAACAGGCTTCGTTTTACATTTTCCACCCCCAAGAACGAAAGGGTTTATAAGGTAGCAGTGGGAAAAATCGTTACGGATAAAAAAGAAGAATATTATATCAATCCTGTAGTTGAAACAAGTAATAACCCCAATGAATTCTGGTTGGTTTTTCCTGCCTTTAATCAAATACCAGAACGAATTACCCTTAAAATTGAAAAATTAATCTTGTTGGGAGATGACGAGCTAACCTTTAGTTTTGATCTAAACCCTTACAAACAATATCTGGCGGCTGATAATATTAAGATAATTGACCTCAACCAGGAAGTGGGCAATGTTCATAATACCAAAGTTTTTATTGAAAGTGTTGGTGTGAGGGACAGGGGATTAAGTATGAATATGCTCTTGATACCTGATGACAATGAAGCTCTTTACGAAGCCCTGGAAGCAGACCGCCTTATGGATGGGCATAAAGTAAGTAACCCTGAATATCCCAACCTGATCTATATTACCAATGAAAGAGGTGAAGTTGGAACTATAGGCGGGGTTAGCGTAGGACCAGGTAACCGCGAAGGTGTCACTATTAATCCTGCCTTTATTGAACAGTCGCAGCGTCTGAATGTAAAAATAGCTAAATTGCCCTATGCCTTAAACGGCTCATGGTTGCTTGAAATAGAGCTTAATAGTCCGGGAGGGAAACAACGGTAACCTACGTACATTTTTAGAAGCAGGAAAGGTGGGTTGGCTTTGAAAATATTAATCACTGGCGGTACAGGCCTTTTAGGACGTCCCCTTTGTACAAAACTCCTACAGGCAGGTCATGATCCAATAGTTCTTTCACGTAACGCAGCGGCAGCGAGGGGTAGGCTAACCCCCGGGGTTCAGCTTATCCAGTGGCAGCCGGGCGTGGAAAGGGTACCCTTGGAGGCCCTGGAAGGTGTAGAAGCGGTTATCAACCTGGCCGGGGAGAATATCGGCGCCGGGCGCTGGACTGCTTCGCGAAAACAGCTTATTATGCAAAGCCGTTTGGGTGTCACCCGGGCATTGACAGAGTCCTTTCAAAAGTTAAACCAGCGTCCCAGGGTATTCATTAGCGGGTCGGCAGTCGGCTATTATGGCCCCCATGGTGACGAAGAACTAACCGAGGCATCGCCGCCGGGGCATGACTTCCTGGCAGAAGTCTGCCAGGCCTGGGAGCAAGAAGCCAACCGGGCCAGGGAATTGGGAGTGAGGGTAGTAACCTTACGTACCGGCATCGTCCTGGCCAGGGAAGGAGGAACCCTGCCGCGTATGGTTACCCCTTTTCGTTTGTTTCTTGGCGGGCCGTTAGGTAGCGGCCGGCAGTGGGTTTCCTGGATTCACATTGCTGATGCTGTGGGGATCATCCAGCTGGCCCTCGAACATACAACCGTGGCTGGACCGCTAAATCTCACCGCACCCCAGCCGGTACGGATGGAGGAATTTGCCTCGGTCCTGGGAAGAGTGCTGAAGCGGCCTTCCGGTTTGCGAGTACCGGCATGGGTGCTGAAAATGGCATTAGGGGAAATGGCCGATCTTCTCCTTACCGGCCAGCGGGTGCTCCCGGCCCGGGCTTTGCAGGAGGGCTACCAGTTTCGCTATCCCGGGTTAGCAGGGGCCCTTGAAGATTTGCTTATCTTATCTGGATAGATTGTAGGCCCACTTGATAACATTATTTTAGGTTTAAGAGAAGAGGAATAATAAGCAGGGGGTGGAGAATAATGCTTACGCTTATTTTTGGTATTCTTAGCTTTTTGCTTGGTATATTACAGCTAATTAGGCCAGCAAGGGTCTACACTGATAACCCGGAAGTTCAAGTACATTTTCGACCAAGACGGTTCAGCTTTATTAACATTTTACTTAGCTTGACATTAATTGGCTTTGGGATAGTTCTTCTATATTCATTTTATCTTACTGGCGGTGAACCCCACGGGCTCCCAGGAAAATAGGGATAAAGCTTCCTCAAGTAATCCCCTAATTGGGAATAGTTGAAA
>NZ_JANRHG010000021.1 GCF_024733845.1 Neomoorella sulfitireducens | reverse complement strand
CTGTCAACTCATCGCCCACCCCACCTATGGCCGCTATCTCAAGACCGACAAGAAAGGTCAACCCTATATCGACGCGGCCAAAGTGAAAGCTGAAGAAAAGCTGGACGGCAAATACCTGTTAAGGACCTCGGACGATACTTTAAGCCCGGAAGACGTGGCCCTCGGCTACAAGCAGCTGCTCGAAGTAGAAGACGCCTTCCGCACCATGAAGCAGTCCTTGGAGCTGCGGCCGGTCTATCATCGCCTGAGCGACCGCATCCATGCCCACGTCCTCCTGTGCTGGCTGGGACTGCTCCTAATCCGTGTAGCTGAAACGAAGGTTGAGGATAGCTGGCGGAACATCCGCCAGACCCTGGAACGCATGCACCTGGGCGAATTTGTTGGCCCTGATGGCAGGGTACTCCAAAGGACAGAAACAACCCTACCACAACAGCATATCTTCAAGGCCCTCGGAATAAAGGAACCGCCGCAAATCATAACGGTTGAAACAAAAGGCCAAAAAGGTCCCTAGTAACACGCGCCCAAAAAGCCGATCCCTGAAACCCTTGCGCAACAAGCTGTTGCGCTTATTGTTCACCTAGCAACTGTCGAACTCGGGAAATAAGAAGGGGAAAAATACTATAGACAATTTATTTGTATCCTAACGGTTATATGAACTCCTATGGCTTTTTTTTACAGTTTGATGTAACTAACATTATGCTCGTTTTCCGGTTGAAACAAAAAGACGATCAGAAACAGGCAACGTTATTCTGGTATTCCTACCACGAACAGATGTCTATGGATATCCCACTTATACTTTCGGCAGCAACTTGAGGTGTTATATTAGGTTCTGTGAACTCGATCCTATTACTGCCGCCCGGCGCGTCGTTGCTATGCGGTTTTTTTATTGCTCTTGCTGGCGATAGAAAAATAGCTGTGGGATGTTATTCTCTGACAGGATAATTTAGGCTCATGGCGAATAATAACATGAAAAACAGTATAAAGCAGGAGTCAAGAGGTGAGGAAATAAAGTCACGCATTTCATCCGCCGAATACGCGTCATATCCTTCTAAAACCGCATTTTGCCCTAAGTCGGGAGGAAAGAGAAGCTGGTCCAAGAATATTTTAGGAAAATAACAATTGTTGTATTGAATAACAAGATTAATTCATCACCATCCCCTTATAGATTGGCCTTTGCTCAGCAGCGCAAAGACCAGTCTTACTAGTTTACGGGCAGTCAAGACCAGCGCTCGTTTATGCTGGTACTTAGTAACCTCGCGATATTTAGCCTGGTAATAGGCCTTATACTCATCGTTGTGCACCGCGCAACGAGTTGGCGGCCTGGACCAGGTAATAGCGCAGGTAGCGGTTGCCGCTTTTAGTTAAACGACGTTCTTCGGCATCGAAATCGCCCGACTGGTAACGGGTCCAGGTAAGGCCTGCGTATTGAGCCAGGGCAGCCTGATCTTTGAAACGTTTGATATCGCCAATTTCGGCAATTATACCGGCGGCAGAGACGGGGCCGAGGCCCTTGACAGTAGTCAAGGTCTGGGGTATGGCTTCTAACTCGCGGTTAATGACCTTATCCAGATGTTTTAGCTGCCTTTTGAGGTGGTCAATATTCTGGAGAGTAAGGGAAAGAGCCACCTCACAAGCTTCAAGCATTTTAGGATTAAGGCGGTAAGCCCGGCGGGCGGCCTGTTTTAAAGTCTTAGCAATCTCACCAGGTTCAGCCAGCCTATTATTAGCGTGGGATTGAATAAAATCCACAAGGTCTTCCAGGGCTTAGAAAGTATCCTGTTATTGCTTTTTGGCTCAGGCCTTTTTAAACCCCATCCCAATATTTACAGGCTACTAATTGGGGCGGCCCTTTCCTCCATAATTTCCCATGTTATCAGGAGTTGGCCTTTTCATTATGGCATTCATGCCCTGATAGGGGTTACCGTTTTGACCCTAATATTTTGGCTCATATTTAATTTGGATTCAACCAAAGTTTTATCGCATCGCTTCAACCCTGGCCTCCCTTGGCGCTTTTGAAATAATTTTACTGCCAGTGGGAAGTCATTTATTAGGATTAAACCGGTTTAGCGACACCTGGCCCGATCCCAGACTGCGCCTGCTTATGGCCATACCGGAATTGATAAATCTATCATTAATTACATATTCACTATTGGTAAAATATGAAAGAGAAAAGAAACAGGTTTTAAGTAATTGCTGTTGAATGATAAGCGGACAAGCAGCTTGCCGGCAATTTGCGCTTCAATCTCAGGAATGGAGGTGGATCATGACCCAAATGAATCCTTCAGAGAGGCGGCAGCATAATACCAGGTTCTTTGATTGCAGTTATACGTTAGCGATTCATATACTTGGGCAACCCGCAGTATACTACCAGGAAAGGCCACTTAAGATAGTACGACGTAAAGCCCGGGCTCTACTTTACTATCTTGCCGCGCATTGGGAACCAGTGTCACGGGAAAAAATATTAAGTCTTCTTTGGCCCGAACAGGACTATCTATCGGCAAGGCGTATTTTAAGTGTCATACTCTGCGAGTTAGGCAAGATATTTGGGGGCTTACTAATTATTGAGAAGGAATCATTGGCCCTTGCGCCGGAGGTTTACATTGATGCTCGTCTATTCGAACAGGGTCTTGCGCTATCAAGAGACGATCCAGAAAAACTGGAGAGTATTTTGCATTACTATCAAGGGGATTTTTTGGAAGGATTTACTGTATCGGGGTGCCAGGAATACTACGAATGGCAGGCAATTGAAAGGGAACGCTACCGCCAGCTCGCTCTACGAGGCCTAACGCGTTTGTATGAACTATATGAGGAGCTGGGAAATATTAACGCGGCACTTGATACTTTGGAGCGGGCGCTTGCGATCGAGCCCTTGCAAGAGCATTTAGTTTGCGCTGCTATGCGTCTCTTATGTCTCCTTGGCCGAAGGCCGCAAGCCATCCAGAAATACCACCAACTGCGGAAGCTTTTGGACGATGAGCTCGGCGTGCCGCCGATGCCACAAACACAAGCGTTATATGATGCTATTATAACCGGAAAGCATCCGGACGCAGCAGGTTGCTATGATCAAAAGTGCGTTGATTCCTTAATATCTAAAAAAAAAATTGAGGCCCCTCTACGTCAGCGCACCTCCGTATTGCCTTTTGTCGGGCGTCATTCCGAATTAAGAGTATTAAATGAGCTGTTTACAAAAAACAAAGGAAGGCTTGTCCTTATTGAGGGAGACCCTGGTATCGGGAAGACCAGGTTGGTTGAGGAATTTATTAACCAAAATGATGCGTTGGTTATTTCCGGTACAGGCCGAGAAATAGAAGAAGGTCTACCGTATCATCCATTTGCTGAAGCTTTACGCGGTTTAATATCACTGTCAGAGTGGCCAAAGCTTCGTGCCCTAATTCAGCCAAGGCTGGCTACGGTCTGGCGTAGCGAAATCGATAGATTTTTTCCAGAAATGGCACTCTCAACTGATATATCTCACGTCCTTAAAGCGGCTATTGATGAGTATCAGCTTTGGGAAGCGATCAATCAGCTTATTATTGCTTTAGCCGGTTACAAGCCGGTGATTGTATTCCTGGACGATCTTCAATGGGTCGACACCTCTACACTTAGGTTATTCAGTTATCTTATCCGGCGCTCGGTAGGCGAACGAGTTATGTTTATTGGCGCTACGCGGCCTTTGTCTTACAACAGGAGGTTGCACGTTTTGACACGCGGTCTCCGCCGAGACGACCTGATAATACATTTAACACTGTCACCCCTTACGGCTGATGATATTGCTATATTGGCCGGCCAGCTTAGTCCAGCCGGCGCGGGGGCTCTGGCGGAAAAGTTGATGTTGGTGTCCGAAGGTAACCCGTATATCCTCACAGAGTTAATACGTTATATGCGCGAAAAAGGGCTTCTCAGTGAAAGAGGCGTTGCAGATGTTGGGGTGCTATCTCTAGTACAATCGATTATGCCTTCCAGTGTCGAAAGCTTCGTAAAAGACCGGATTGAAAGCATTTCGAAAGAGGCCCGTCGCGTGTTGGAGGCTGCTGCCGTGGTCGGGCGCGAATTCGAGTTTGGAATTTTGGTACGTGCGCTTCCTTTTACGGAAGATGTTATACTCGAGGGATTGGACGAGTTGAGCTCAACGGGTTTGGTTCGGATGTTAGAAGGTATGCGTTACTCGTTTGACCACAGTCTGACAAGAGAAATAGTATACGGCGAACTAGGTCAAGCCCGTCGCCAATGGCTTCATCGCCGGATCGCTGAAGCAATGGAGAGCACGCACCGTGACCGCCTTGAAACTCTAGCCGATAAACTAGCCTGGCACTTTGGACACAGCGATTTACCGGAACGGGGGCGACGTTATGCTTTATGGGCCGGCAATCAGGCAGCCCACCTTGGGGCTTATATTGAGTCAATCCGTTTCTTTGAACAGGCAAGAGAGTCTACCGATAATACCATCCGTTTCCATGCTCTATGTGCTCTTGCTAAAGCTCTTTTTGCGGTTAGAGACACGGTGCGGGCAGCCGATATTTATTTCCAGGCGGCCACTCTCGCCAAATATTTTGGGGACGCGGCACATTCAGAGTACTTGCTAGGGTCGGCAGCATTATCGGCCGCGCCGCATGTTGGCGAACTCATTTGGGGCACAATACCGATGATACAGCTGCCGGAAATGGCAGAAGCTATCGACCATTTCAAGACTGCCGAGGCATTATATGCGCGAGCTCAAGAAGCTGAACCTGAAATTATTGTCGGGATACAACTCGGCCTAGGACTTCTGGAAACTATGCAGGGCAATTTGCCTCAAGCTGTTGGCTATTACCAGGCAGTTCTGAGTACCGCGACCCGATTCGACACACAAGATACCATAGAGCCAAGACTGATAAGTATGCTCAATCTCGCTAGCCATCACCACGTACTACATCAAGATAAAGATAAAGGATTACAATATGCACTCTCCGGTCTTCAACTCACACAAGATGAGGGTGTTATCAAATTCCAGCCCTTTTTTCTGTCCGTTCTGGGCGAGTATGATCTAAGCATGGGTAACCTCAACTCTGCCGAAGAGCATCTTGCTGCTGCCCTGGAACTAGCGGAACGCTTATCGGTTCCCTATGCGATTGTCGGTATTACAGCCCGGCTCGGCCGTTTATCCGCCTGCCGCGGGCAAATAGAAAAAGCCCGCCATCAACTCCTAAGCGCCCTTGCTGAGGCTAATGCTATAGAGGCACTGCACCTGGCTACCCAGATCCGCCTGTGGCTCATACCATTGTTACCACCTGTAGAGGGGCGAAAACTCCTCGACGAAGTCAACGCCATATCGCCGAAAACAGAGGTATGCTCTTATCAGATTAAGCAATTTGCTTCACCGGATTTTCCTTGTGAACTTAAGGGTTTAAACCTATAACACCTTTGGACCACCCAACCGGCCTACCTTCCTCAACAAACAAAATGGCCTTCAAGGCGGGAAAGCGCAGCATCCTGCAATTATCTTGCCCTGGGAGTACTAACCTGTGGGCATCCTTCTAACATGTAACGCGGACGCATCCCAAAAGCCTTGAAGGCCGGAGAAGTGTAACCTATAAGCTCCGTCAATATAGGACAGGTTAAAGACCGTAAGACTATTGACTATTTAAGCGCCCCTAATTGCTGCATAATCATCCCTGCTACGAAACCGTTGTCCACCTTCAGGTCAAAGCCCGTGATGAACCTCGCCATATCGCTGTTTAAAAAGAGTAGCGGCTCAGCCATTTCTTCTGGCGTCGCATAACGACCGCCAACGCTATAAGCCTTGATGTTTTCCTGCCCGTGTTCTTGTTCAAAGTACGGCATCATCGGGGTCTGCGTAGGGGCTGGACTTAACGAATTGATCCTTACTCCTTTACTCAAAAACTCCATCGCCTTCAAGGCTACGTAAGCACAGAGACATTGCTTGGAGAAACCATACGCTCCCCCCGCATCTTTTATTCGTTGTTCATTCGCCTGTACCCAGCTGACAGCTTCCTCGAACCCGGAAGTGGCCAGCATTTTGCCAACCATTTGGTAGTTTTTCATCCACTCCATGCCAGCCAGAGAAGATATGATAGCTACCGCTCCAGCGTTTTTCATCCTGTTAAGAAGGGTCTCGATAAGATAACGGTGGCCGATAAAATTCACTGACATTACATCAAGTACGGAGAACGGCGCACCCGGCAGCCCGGCGCAACAGAAAACTCTATCGATATCATCGGGAAGTTGCTCAATTACGCTATCGATAGAATCCTTTTTAGATAGGTCGCATAAAATGAACTTCTTTACAGGAACTGGCACATCTTTAATATCAAGCGCCCAAACGTTTGCCCCCAGTTCCACCAACAACCGAACAGTTGCCAGTCCCATTCCCGAAGCAGCGCCATCAATAATTATGTTTTTACCGGTATACCCGAACAGGTCTTTCATTGGTTAGTCCTCCTTAATTTACTAGATTTACAATAAAGTTTTACTTGAACATTTTTGTCCCGAGGAGGCAGGCAAACCCATCGTTTAGCCGCCTCCAATGGGATGAACGAGTAGTACTTCATCTCCTCTGTTTAAAGGCGTCTCTAAACCAGCTTTTTTTTGATTTACAAATATTACACCTGTTCCTTCTCCGAGCCAACTAATACCATATTTTGCACCCAGCATTGTCAATAATGTTTCTACGGTATCCCCTTCTTTTAGACTTACAGTTATAGTCTCTCTTTCAATCATTTTGCAGCATGTTGGCAATACCAACCGCACAATAACTTCCACGATTTTCCTGTGCACCTCCATTCCTGCTGTAAATATTTTTCCATTTATTCCAATTAGCCTGGGCGTTTTTCTTCACACTTTATAGAATATTTGCCTCTGGCCTTTTTTGAAAACAACGGAGACTATTAGGATCCTAAGCATCATGTAAAATAAAGTTTTTCACAGATTTCTTACCCGCCATACAATGTTGCAATTACATTTGCCATACCCCCAAGCCGCTCTAAGGTATCCTTGCCGGGGATTCCAGTGTTTATGTCCCAGCCTAGAGTCGCGTAAAATTCGTTCCCCAATTTTTCGTTATCAACAGTTACACCTGCCGTAGGACCTTGCGGCAAAGGAGGCTTGCCGGTAACCCGAGGAGATATCGTATAATCAGCTCGTTTCAATCCCTCCCGCACGTTAAACGAGTGTCTCATGGTAAATATGCGTACTCCCGCTGTAAACAGCTCCTCTTCACTGAAACCCTCCCCGGTTACAGCTTCCAGTAATTCTTTAATCGCCCCTTTCGGGAAGGCAAACATGCTAAACTGACATAAACCAGCGGAGCTAAGAATTTCAAAATTAGAGGCCATCGCGACATCAACTTTTCCCCGGTCGGGTATGTTTAGGGGCACTGAGGCTGCTCCTCCTTTGACATGCCTACCCGGCGTGGGATCATATTGGTATACCCGCGCCCATCCTGGATTTAGCCGCGGATCATGCATTGCTACCTCTATACCCATGGCTGTTTGCAAATACTCGTAACCTTTGCCCCATTTTTGGGCTGCAGCTTGCGAACCGAGCGCCAAAATCTTACCGCATCCCTCGTTATTAGCGATTTTCTCCGTTAATGCCACTATCGCCTCGGCGTTACCCCACACGGCTTCTATACCGTCTAGTTCTTCTGGGCCCAGCAGCCCTTTCTCATAGCATTCCATGACCCAAGCTATAGTTGCGCCTACAGAGATTGTGTCCAGTCCGAAACGGTTGCAAAGTTCATTACATTTAAGGATTGCTTCCACATCATCGTTCAGGCAGTTAGGACCAAACGCCGCTGCTGTTTCGTATTCTGGACGTTCGGTGATCCCCAGCGGCCATTTCCCGCCGTCTACCCTGTAAATCGCCCCGCAAGCCAGCGGGCAAAAGGCACAGGCATATTTTTTAACAAAGTAGTTTTCGTTGAAAGACTGGTTCCCGACTTTCTTTGCTCGCTCTACACCAAAATCTTCAATTCCTATCCCGCCCCAGTTCTTTACAGGTGCATCTCCGCTGAGAACCGACGGTGTCGTTGTGGAGCCGGTGCCTAGATTGGCAAATCCACGTACATATTGCCCGAACACGTTATCGGGGGGATTAGCTATGGCTTCCCTTATTGCCTTGTTTAGTTCTGACAAACGCTGTCGATCCGCCACCCGGATCTCTCCCGTGCCGCGCACTACCACAGCCTTGAGCTTTTTGGATCCCATAACCGCCCCGCTGCCGCCGCGTGCGGCCGCTCTATGGCCGTCATTAATGACAGCAGCCATAAGCGAGAGATGCTCACCTGCCGGACCGATAACTGCTGCCCTGAGTTTCGGTTCCCCTGTTTGCTCGATTAGAGCATCAAGCACCTCTTTAGCGTCTTTGCCCCACAACTTGCTGGCGTCTCTGATTTCCACATTACCATCGTTGATCCATAAGTAAACCGGTTTTGCGGCAGCCCCTGTAACAAATACTCCATCGTAACCTGCCTTTTTTAATTCCGGACCAAAGTAGCCGCCTGCATTGGCGTCGTTCCAACCTCCGTACACCGGCGACTTGCATACCACCATATATCGGCCGCCCATGTAAGCTCCCGACCCGGTTAAAGGACCAGTAACAAAGCCAATAACATTTTCTGGTCCGAGAGGATCGACTCCTGGCTTCATCATGTCAAACAAAAATTTGGCACCAATACCATAACCACCTATGAAATTCTTAGCCAAATCAAATGACAATTCTTCCTCTCTAATCGAGGAGGTTGTAAGGTCTACAAAGAGCAGTTTCCCTACATATCCACCCTTCAAAACGATCTCCTCCTTGTTAGATTATGGGTAATGCTTGTTATATTAAATTTACTATGTGGATTTTACGGAGGGGTTACAAAACCTTTACAAAAATTCAACTAATAGAATTGCTCGCTGGTGCCGTGGCCGTAAAAGAGGGCGATGATGTCCTCCACCTGGTCGGGCAGTATGAGAAATGTTCCCCGCGATTTTGACATGGGGAATATTTACCCAAAGAAAGCAAGGAAAAGAAGGCGTGAAGCCTCTTTTTTTATTGCTATACATCGTGGCATGATTTTTGCAAATAAAATAAATAAAAGGTTTACAGGAGGGATGAAAATGTTTTGATTACAACACCGTTGCTTTTTAGACAGATAGGAAGAAAACAATTAATTGCTATACGTCAGTGTACATTTAACTTTGAAAATTGATTGTGAAAAAAGGGGCGTGACCATCTATGATATTTGATATTACCCCTAAAGCCCCGGTGTTGTTTGGGGCGGGAGCATCGTTAAGAACGGGGATGAAAGTAAGGAATTTTGGCTGCAAGAAGGTAATTTGCATCTACGATCCTGGTATTAAAGCGGCGGGTATAGCAACTCAGATTGTTGATAACATAAAAGCAGCCGGCGTCGAGGTCGTAGAATTTGGCGAAGTTATCCCGGATCCTCCGGATACTTTGATGGAAAAAGCGGCAGAACTGGCCCGGCAACATAATGTTGACGGCGTGGTGGGCGTCGGCGGTGGCAGCAGTATGGATACAGCCAAAGTGGTGAATATTTTGCTGACCAACCCGTCACCTGTATCCCAATATTACGGTTTTAACAAAGTATCTAATCCCGTTAAACCTTTAGTATTAATCCCCACCACCGCCGGGACGGGAAGCGAAATATCTTTTGCCGCCGTGATTACGGATACCAAGAATCATGTAAAAACCGGCATCGGTGGAGCGGCTTGCGTGCCGAAACTGGCGATCATCGACCCGGAGCTCACTGTAGGCCTTCCCCCGAAAGCAACGGCTGAAACGGGAATGGATGCGTTTTCCCATGTCATAGAATCCTTCACCTCGGCCCAGGAGAATTTAATGTCCCAGGTGTTATGCGAAAAAGCAATACAGCTTATTTTAGAAAACCTGCCCAAGGCCGTCCAAAACGGCTCCGACCTTGAAGCCAGGACAAACCTGAGCCTAGCAGCGATGCTGGCGCCTATGGCCTTCAATGACGCCATGATCCACCTGGGCCATTCCATCGCGCATTCCATTGGTGCCGTCTCTCATGTTACGCATGGCACTTGCTGCGCCCTGTCTACTCCTATAATGCTCGAATTTATTGCTGATATGGTGCCTGCGAGAGTTAGGCGTTTAGGCGAGATCATGGGGCTGGATTTGAGAGAAGAGATGACTGCCGAAGAGATTGGCAAACAGGTTGCCGACAGCATCAGGGCTTTCTGCAAGAAAGTGGGGCTGGCAACTACCTTGAGCGAAGCCGGGGTAGATGAAGCTGCTCTTGATAGCATTGCTACCCTGGTTGAGGCTGATGGCGGGCAGTTTTTCTCACCCAAGAGGGCTAACAAACATGAAGCTTTGGCGATGTTAAAGAAGATTTATTAAACAATGCCTACTGTTTAAAAGGAACATATTTAGAGTCAAATATATGAAGCAGACAACCTTATAAGGAGGACTATTACATGCCCAATGTATACAGGATTAACACAAGGACAAAAAGCATAGCAGGAGAAGACTTAAAAAAAGATTACCTGCTTTTTGGCAATCGCGGCCTGGTGGCCAAAGTGCTGAGTGATGAGGTAAATCCCGCCTGCGATCCCCTGGGAGCGGAGAATAAGCTGATCATCTGTACGGGAATCTTTGCCGGAACTCCTGTCCCCGGGGCTCATAAATTCTCTATTGGCGGTAAAAGCCCTCTGACGGGCGGGATAAAGGAATCCAACGTAGGCGGCAATGCAGGGTATCAACTGGCCAGGCACGGGATACGAATGCTCGTTTTTGAGGACCTGCCTGCTGACGATAAATGGTATTTATTGAAAGTAAATAAGGACAGCACGGTGGAACTGGTTCCGGCTGACGAATACGTCGGCCTGAACACTTACGCTTTAAGCGAAAAACTCTATGCGAAATATGGAAAGGATATTGCGATCATTGCCATCGGTACAGCCGGTGAACGAAAATACAATATAGCTTCGGTAATGGTGAGCGACCAGGCAACGGGCCATCCTTGCCGTGCGGCGGGCCGGGGAGGCATGGGCGCTGTAATGGGATCCAAACATATCAAGGCTGTAGTTATTGAAAAAGCCGAGAAAAAATATGAAGTTAATTATGTGGATAAAGAAAAATTCATGGCAGCCAACAAAAAATATATCGACTTTTTAACTCATGCCGACTCGATGAAAGTAATGACTGAAGTAGGTACGATAGGTGCTATTGATATTATGGGCTCCATGGCAATTATGCCCGTAAAGAATTTCAGGGGAGGCTTTTTTGACAAAATAGACGGGGTGAATACCAAAGCCTTTTTAACCAAGCTTAAAGAAAATGGCGGGAAGAACGGGCTGCCCTGTCAACCCGGCTGCGTGGTAAGGTGCAACAATATTTACTGCAACAGCAAGGGAGAGTATGTTACTGGTAGCCTGGAATATGAAACAGTAGTGCTACTAGGACCAAATTGCGATATTGCCAATCTTGACTTCCTGGCTGAAATGGACAGGCTGTGTGACGATCTGGGCGTAGACAGCATGGAAGTAGGGAACATAGTTGCGGTATGTATGGAGGCCGGTAAAATCGCCTGGGGCGATGAAGATGGGACCCGGAAATTGATTATGGAAATGGTAGAAGGGACCGAATTCGGCAGGTTGATGGGCAAAGGTACCGCTGCAGTTGGCAAGGCCCTGGGTGTCCAGCGGGTACCGGCAGTAAAAGGCCAAGCCATCTCCGCATATGACCCCAGAAATCTAAAAGGAATGGGCGTTACCTATGCCACATCCCCCATGGGCGCGGACCATACCGCCGGCCATACTTTCGTGCCGGGCGTTGATCATATGAGTAAAGTTGGCCAGGTAAACCTTTCCGGCCAGCTTCAAATGACAACAGCCATGGTCGACAATATGGGATGCATGTTTAATCTCCTGTCCAGCGTAAGTCTACCGGACGTTTTACCCAACTTGATGGCCGGTCTTTACGGCGGGGATTGGGATCTAAAGAAAGTAATCGGCATTGGGGTTCAAACGCTGATGCTGGAAAAGGCTTTTAACAAAGCCGCCGGTTTTACCGACGAAGATGACCGCCTGCCGGAGTTTTTCTATAAAGAAAAAGCTTTGGCTACTGGTACCGTATTTGATATTACGTCGGAAGAAATTAAAAAAGTTTTTCCCTTCCCCTCATAGTACAGTGTATGGAGGGCATCATTAAATGATGCCCTCCATCGAAAAAGCAAGGTGAGGCAGTATTGATCAAAGTAAACGGACATGACGTTGAATGGGTAGAAGGATTGACGGTGGCAGCTCTTTTAGAAAAACTTAGCAAGGATGACAGGTTTACTTATGCAATAAACAGCACGACTACAGTCATGATTAATAGAGAAGTTATACCTCGTAATGACTATCCCGTGAGGTTGCTCCAGGAGGGAGATGTCATTCTCCTCTATCCCCAGCTAATGGGGGGATAGAAGGAAATGCTTTTATGGTGCAAAAGAGAGGGAATTTTTGTGCCTACTAAGGATAATTGCCGTACGGTTAAGCTATAATGGGCATTTATTATAGGTGATGCAGTTGTAAAAAGCCTGCACAGGAGGCAAATCGTGATTAACAACAGGTTGATTTTGGCTTCTGCCGCCGCCTATTTCGCGGGACGGGGTTATTTTGTGAACACTAACTATAATGTACCGGGGACTGATAATGTAGTTGTTGATATGGCGGCGGTGATGCCCATCCTGAAAGAACTCAAGTACCGGACGCAGAAAGGTTTCGCCCCCTCCGGAATTTTAGCTCATATGATCGATGCCGGCTGGGTTACAGTGCAGGAAATAGTGAAAAAAACCGGATATAAGCTCTCTTTCGTGGGAGAAACGTTGGAAGATGCAGCCAGAGAAGGCTGGGTGGAAATAGATATCAGCGGCGATGAAGCCAGGTGCCGGATAAAGGACTACCGCGTTCCTGCGAAAGAATGTATTCTGGTTTTCTCAGGGATAGAAGGACTGGAGAGCAAACTGGCTATTTTCCAGTCGCTTCGCGGAGCTTGTAATGCCGGGTATTTTATTTTTCCTTATAAACTTGATGCTGGGATTACCGAAAAAATTGTATCCACTGGCGCGGGGATTATGCATTTTTACGAGCAACACGGTATACTTCAGGAAATTATCCCTGCCGACTTTTGTGAAATCCAGGACCTGAAGCTTTTTGCCATGCTGACGGAAAGGGTGTTATATGATAATTTTTGGATACAAAGGGAAGAGATTATTTAAAACCGTGTATTTTATTAACCCGGCTATTTTAATTCCTTAATAGCCGAGAAAAAGTTACATGAATATTTTTAAGAACATTTCAGCATAAGGAGGTTTTTCAATGAAAATCACAGCTGCTCTTTTAAGAGAAAAGAACGGGCCTTTTTCAATTGAGGAAGTGGAAATTGACGAGCCAAGGGAAGATGAAATACTGGTAAAAATCATGGGTTCCGGTTTATGCCACACGGACCTGTTCATCAGTTACATCTTGCCATTTGCACCTTTTGTAGTAGGCCATGAAGGCGCCGGTATTGTTGAGAAAGTGGGCGCCAAGGTTAAAAAGGTAAAGCCCGGCGACAAAGTCGTTCTCAGCTTCCGTACCTGCGGTACCTGCGTCTTCTGCCTATCCGGCCAGCCGGCTTATTGTTTGAATTTCCCCAGATTTAACAGTACTGGTCGCAGGCCAGACGGTTCTACCACTATGAAAAATGCTGATGGTCCTGTATACGGCAACTTCTTTGGCCAATCATCTTTTGCTTCTTATGCTTTGACCATAGAGCAAAACACTATAAAAGTCCCCGATGATGTTCCGCTCGAGATTTTAGGGCCTTTTGGCTGCAGTGTCCAAACAGGTGCCGGTGCAGTGATAAATACTTTTGCTGCTAAAGCCGGTTCTTCTATTGCCGTATTTGGTGTAGGAGCTGTTGGCCTGAGCGGTATTATGGCTGCCAAAATTGTAGGCTGCACTACTATTATCGCCGTTGACGTGTTTGATAACCGTCTGGCTTTAGCAAAAGAACTGGGAGCAACGCACACCATCAACTCCAAGGAAGCAGACCCCGTAAAAACCATCAGAGAAATAACCGGTCTCGGTGTCGATTACGCCCTGGATTGCACCGGCGTACCGGCCGTGGCCAAACAAGCGGTAGAAAGCACCCATATAAAAGGTACGACCGGGATTGTCGGCCTGGCCCATGGAAAGCCCCTGGAATTGGATTATGCATCAGTGCAATGCGGGCGTACCGTAAAGGGCGTCATGGAAGGCGATGCTGTTCCCGACCTCTTTATCCCCAAGATGGTTGAACTCTACAAGCAAGGTAAGTTGCCTTTTGACAAGTTCATCAAAAAGTATGCTCTAAAAGACATTAACCAGGCCGTCGACGATGTTCATCACGGCACTACTATAAAACCTATTTTAATTCCTTAAGCTTAAGAAATTTGGTTATAAAACAACCAAGGCAGTCCTTATCCACATATTGACAGCCTCAAACTTGCTAGAGAACTAAAGGGTCATAAGTGATGTCGTTAAGATAATCTACTTCGCCCGCTAAAACCTGTCTTACGGTTTCCGGGTAGATTTTTTCATAATCCACCCTTCGTCGCCCCTGGGAACTATTTTGAGGCTTACGATGCAGGATTTGGATGAGGAATGTAAAGATGTTTTTAGGGTGCTATTGCTCTTGACAAGTTTATATTTTATTTATGCAACACAGGTGTATAAAAATATTAAGCAATAGGTTTGAAAGGAGGCATGATGAATTTTACTTAAGAAAATCAAATGATAGAACATCATTTTTAAGTAGAACAACTCAATACTTACAATTTATGAAGAGGTGATCAACGTGTGCAGGTATTGCGTGGAATTCGGCAACGGCACCAAGTGGTACCTTAATCCCGAAAACTACCGCCGGGAACTCTATGAAGCAAAGGGACACGCCTACGGCTTTAACATGCTTGCCGGTGCGGGGAAAAACACGTTTGAAACAGGCTCGTTGGTACATTTTGAGGACCAAACCCCTGATTATAAGAACGCGATGGCCGGCCAAGTGGCAGTAGACTTGATGACCCAGCACAGCGGCCAGGTCGTGCCCCTGGAAGACGCCGTCAAGATCTTAGAGATGGTACCGGGGGACAGGTTCTTGCTAATGCATTGCAGTTGCCGCCGGTACTTTGGCCACGGCGACGTATATTCTTGCCTGTTTTTTGAACCTGCTGTTGAAAAGGCGCTGGCAGAGAGACCCTGGGAGACGGATTCTAAGATTATTACCAAAGAAGAAGCTATTAAAATGGAATACGAATGGGATAAAAAAGGTTTGATCCATAATGTTTTAGATGTGGGGACGGATGCCGACGGCAAACCGCCGATAGTCATGTGCCATTGCAATGCTACAGATTGCATGCCTACGAACCTTCGACTTGCTCTTGGCCACAGACATGCTTTACGCAAAGGCGAATATGTAGCCAAAGTAGACTTAGCGAAGTGCCGGGAAGGCTGTAAAAGTTTCCCGGCCTGCGTGGCCAGGTGCAATTTCGGGGCCATCAAATACAACCCCCTGGAAAAGGTAGTATACCTCGAACCCACTCTCTGTTTCGGCTGCGGCCTCTGCCGGGCGGTCTGCCCCACTAAAGCCATAGAGCTGGTAGACAGGACGACTTATCCCGCGCTGGTGGATGAGTGGTAAAATTAAATTCTTCGGCAAAGTAGAATGAAAAGGAGGGCGGTTATATGTCCACCTACGTTACACCGCGGCACAGGGTATATTTTGACCATGCGGCTTGCGGCAATGCAATAGAATGTCTGAAATGCGTGCATGTATGCCGGGACCACGGAGCCAACTGCATCGGTTTTGTGAATGAAAAGACACCGCCGGTAGGGGAGAACGCGCCGAAGAGGCTGGAAGATATAAAGCATATAGTCTTCGGGGTGCGCATGTACAGGTGCGACGGCTGCGGCAAGTGCGTAGAGGTATGCCCCAGGAATGCCGTCAGACTGGAAAAGGTCGACGTGCCAGTGCCGCGAGCGGTTGTGTACCAGCCCCCGTTTGAAATCCGGTGCTCAATATTCAAAGACGGCAGCATGCCGCCGGAAGCGGAGAAGATCTACAACGGCATACTGGAAGCCATGAAGCAGGCTGGGGCAAATAAAGGCTAAAGCACACCGAACAACCCTCGCTGCAGTTTATTGTCAAAGGGAACAATTAGGTTAAGGTTTTGAAATGGTCGGGTGAAGATTATGGCCTCTTTGCTCGACCATTATGCTTTACCGCTTTCGCCCTGGCATACTGCAGTCCTTTTAAGAATGGTGGTGCCTGCATTGTAAGAAGTGAATAACAGGGTTGTTGATGGAATGACAAGTGTAGGATATAATTAAGTAAAGGATTTTTTGAAAAAACAAGCAATAAAGTTTAAAGGTAAACCTGTTAGATGGAGGCGCCGCTAGGTATGCATGATATAGCAACAAGAGATGTAGATATAAATGTATTAAAAGAAGAATGGCAAAAATTTCTCGAGGGAAAGTCTGTTAATAATGAGATAATATCGAGACGTATATATGAATCCTGGAAAAGAAGCAGGGAATATGGAATAGATCCCTTCAAAATTCCCGACGTTTTAAGAGAAGACTACGAACTATTTATACAGAGACACAAAATACAAATACCATCTTTAAATTATAGCATAGAAAATAATGACACAGAAACCGCTCTTATACCTCGGTACAACACCGATAAATTTATTAAAGAATACCAGCATCTCTATGAAGGTTTTCGACCCATGCTGGACCGTTATGGTTTGGAAGTACAACTCTTTGATAATAATGGACGATTAATTCTGGATTTCGGTTATATAATTAATAAGAATGCTTCTGCTGCCGAAAAAGCGATTGGCACCAATGCCGCTTCCCTGGCTATAACGAGCAACAGCCCGGAAATAGTAAGGGGCCCGGAACATTATGCGAGCTTTCTACACCCGTTTTTTTGCGGGGCAGCGCCGATACACGATGAACGAGGAGAAATAATCGGGGCTATTAATGTTATCGGCGATGATCCGAAGTATGTGCCACTATCGCTGTTACTGGCAAGTTGTATGGCGGTATTATTTGATTCTTTATACTCGTATTTTTGTACCGGGTCGGATATGATGCGTGTTGATTGGGAGATAAACAAAATCATCGAAAATATACCTCACGGGATAGTTTGTTTGGACAGCAACAATTTAGTGAGGTATTATAATAAGAAAATATTAAGCATTTTAGGTATAACAGGGAAAAATAATATATCAGGGGAATTAAAAAAACATATTACGACCTTAAATTATACAAAAGAACAAACAAGAAAGGAAACAATAGTTGATATAGGTGGGATTACCAAAACTGTTTTGGTTACCAGCAAAGAGATAGCCCATGGCAGCGAAAAACACAAATTTATTTTGCTTGAAGAAACGAAAGAACAGCCGGGTTTACATAGTAATTTTAAAGGAAACGATACGACTTATACATTTGATCATATAGTCGGCGAAGCCCCCAAATTGATTGAAGCCAAACAAACGGCAACCAAAGCCGCTGCTACACCCTTCCCGGTATTAATCTACGGGGAAAGTGGTACAGGGAAGGAGCTTTTTGCCCAGGCGATTCATAATGCCAGTTCAAGAAAAAACGGTCCCTTTTTAGCCATTAACTGTGGGGCTATTCCTGCGGAATTAATCGAAAGCGAATTGTTCGGATACGAACCGGGAGCTTTTACCGGTGCTTTAAAGAACGGCAAGCAAGGGTTATTGGAAGCGGCTTTTGGGGGGACCCTGTTCCTTGATGAAATAGAGAGTATGCCGCTCTGTGTTCAAATTAAACTCCTTCGTGCTCTTTCCACAAACAAGATTCTTAAAGTGGGTGGAACAAAAGAAATACCGATTAATGTTAGAATAATATCAGCAACAAAAAAAGACCTTCTCGCAGAGTCAGATTGCGGCAGGTTCCGGGAAGACCTTTATTATAGAATTAGTACAATTACGGTTGAGCTACCTCCGCTGCGGGAAAGGAAATCGGATATCCCGTTACTGGTACGTCATTTTGTAGCCAAGATTTCCGGCATACTTAATATGGCAGAAATAAAAACTAGTGAAGAATTTATTCGCGCGTTGATGTATTATAACTGGCGCGGTAATGTCCGGGAACTGGAAAATGTTATAGAAAGAGCCATAGCATTAATGGATGAAGGCAAAGAACTACGTCTGCAGTGTTTACCAGAAAGGGTATTGAAAGCTTACATGTATAATAATTTAAAAGAAAAATTAGATTCTCGTGAGGTAGCGAAAAATGGTACAAACAATTTACTACAGATAGGGGAAGAAATAATTATTGAAACTGTGCTGAAAGAGAATCGCTACAGTCTTAGTGAAGCAGCGAAAATTTTAGGTATAGATCGTAAAACTCTGTATAATAAAATGCATAAAAGCGAAAAACTTAGCAAGCTAAGACTGAGGGAACCTCATGCTATAAGATCTAACCAACCTGTTAATTAATAATTTTTTTCACCATACTATTCACTGCTTGTTGAGCAGGATTATCCATGCCTAAAGATAAAAGGCTTTGTCCGGCAAGATTGCGGCTGGCAACTTCGAGATCATAGGGAACTAAACCCAGGATATCGAATTCGGTTTCTTGCGCCAGGCGGAAAAATAATTGTTCCTGTTCTTTATGATATCTGCAACCTACCAAAAACTGTCGGTTATATGGGAGTGATAGCTCTTCTATTAGATTTTTGATGCGCCTGGCGGTATCGAAGCTTAAACTGGACGGGTCGCAGACTACAACTAATGTATCGTCAGAAGTAGCTGTTCGCCGGCTGAAATGCTCCAGGCCGGCATCAAAGTCAATCAGTATCAGGTCGTACATGTTTAGCATATCGTTTAATAAAGATTTGAGGACGGAATTTACAGCGCAGTAACATCCTTCACCGGTAGTCCGGCCCATAACTAAAAAGTCAAAACCTTGGCCCTGAACGATCGTATCCCATAGGGAGAACCTGAGGGAAGTACCAAACTCCCGGTCATCCAGCTGTTTTTTGCGTTTGTCCACGATTTGACCGACGGTCTTATCAGCGGCGATACCTAAGGTTCTACCAAGGTTGGCATCGGGATCGGCATCAATTACAAGTATATCTTTAAATTGTCCCATGCTTAAAATAGAAGAAAGGAACAGAGAACATGTGGTCGTTTTACCCGTTCCGCCTTTTCCCGAAAATGATATTACCCTGCTTTTCTTCAACAAAGAATCTCCCCTCCTAATATATCAGTTTTAAATCCTTAATGTTGTTAATAAAACCCTTCCACAAGGGTTTATTTTTTTTCCTTCTGCTCTTTACACTATTATAACTTTGTTGGGGGGTTACTTGCCAGAAACAAAAAAAGTTATATGCAAAAAATGTGCCAAAGGTAACTGGAAAAGAGGGAGAAGAAGTTGCTGGACTACTGTAGTGATTAGCTATCTATAAAGAGGGCGCATCAATTTCTTAATCGGGAAATGTTCCCCGTCAAAGGCGTATTGGGGAAAACATCCTCGATAAATCCATAGATTATTTCATTGAGAATCGTATGTTTACTAAGGATGGGTGGTTTCTAACCGCTGGCATAAGTTTTGCAAAGGATTAATTTTATATAAGAAGTTTGAGGGAGTGGTCGAATGTTTATTAAGATTTCTCGTGCGCCCCCGGGTGTATACTTACCAGAAGCATTGCAAAGGTTGTATAGGGAAAGAGATTTTGTATGAAAGAGGTAGATCCATGTTTCACATTTCTTCCGCCAATCAGAAATACTTAT
This sequence comes from Neomoorella sulfitireducens, assembly GCF_024733845.1. Taxonomy (GTDB): domain Bacteria; phylum Bacillota; class DSM-521; order Neomoorellales; family Neomoorellaceae; genus Neomoorella; species Neomoorella sulfitireducens. Next base: position 5,311 of record NZ_JANRHG010000021.1, on the reverse strand, counting down.
GCTTGAGATAGCTTTGAGCAGGCATAATAAAGCAACTTTAATATCAAGATCAAAAGGAGGACAAAGTAATGGATTTTAGAAAAACGGAAGAGCAAGAACTTCTACTTGAAAGTTTGCGAGAATTGATAACAAGAGAATTTAGCGAAGAGTATTTTAAAGAATGCGATGAGAAGCACCAGTATCCGGAAAAGTTTATGAAAGCGCTGGTTGATAACGGTTTCGGTTTATTGGGCATTCCCGAAGAATACGGCGGCACGCCGGTTGACACCCTGACCCTCATTTTGGTCAGCGAAGAAATTGCCAGGTTGGGCGCACCGGGATACCTGTTTGGCAGCGTGCTCCAGATTGATGATATGCTCACCTTTGGCAGCGAAGAGCAGAAGAAGATCACCATGGAGCTTACTAAACAGGGAAAAATTGCTTTCTGCCTGGGAATCACCGAACCGCAGGCGGGTTCCGACACGAATGCTATCTCTACAACCTTTACACGTAAGAACGGCAAGGTATATATCAATGGCCATAAAACATTCATTACCGGCGCCATGAGTGCTCCTTATATGCTCTGCATGACCAGGGACTTTAGTGTTTCAGACCTTAGCAGGGCTTTTACCATGTGGTGGGTACCCATGGATGCCCCAGGAGTTCGAATCGAACCTCTGCACAAAATAGGCTGGTTTATGCAGAATACGTGCGAAGTCTATCTCGACAATGTGGAGATTGAAGAAAAGGACATAGTCGGCAGGGAAGGGTACGGCTTTATCCAGTTAATGAAGAATTTTGAGGTTGAACGCCTGTTAATGGCTGCAATTGCCCTTGGACAGGCCGAGTGTGCCTTTGAAGATGCCGCCCGTTATGCCAACCAGCGCGTCCAGTTCGGGAAGCCCATTGGCACATTCCAGTTAATCCAGGAAAAACTGACCTATATGGCCATTAAGATTGAAAACATGCGCAATATGGTCTACAAATGCGCCTGGGAAAAAGATAACGGCATCTCTCTTCAGGTTTCTTCAGCTCTGGCAAAGCTATACTGTGCCCAGGCTTCCTTTGAAGTGATTGATGATGCTATGCAGATTATGGGTGGTATCGGTTATACTACCGACCATCGCATTTCAAGATTGTGGAGGGATAACCGCATCAACAGGATCGGCGGTGGAACGGACCAGATCATGATCCATATTGCCGGCAGGGGTATTTTAAAGCAGTACCGTTAAGATTTCTTAAAATACCTAAAGGCTTTGATTAAAAAAGCAGGATTTCCAGGGTACTATCCCAAATAAAGGGGGAAAAACAATGGCGAAAAGAACGGATATACCTGAATTCGGTCCTTTATCAGGTATAAAAGTTGTCCATGCTACCATGTCCGTAGCAGGACCTATTGCCGCCCAGCTGATGGCCGATTACGGGGCGGAGGTTATTTGGATTGAAAGTCCCTTAAGCCCTGATATTGCACGCACCGGGACGGGCGCTACTGCCCAGCAAGACCGGCGCAACCAGCGGACTATCGCCCTGAATATCCCCAGCCCGGAAGGGAAAGAAATTTTTCTAAAGTTAATTGAAGACGCCGATATCTTTATTGAAACATCCCGTGGCGGCCAGTATAGCAAATGGGGCCTGACGGATGAAGTAATGTGGGAGCGCAATCCGCGGCTGGTCATCGTGCATATCTCCGGCTTTGGTCAGGACGGAGTAGAAGAATATGTGTTCCGCGCTTCCTATGACCCTGTAGCCCAGGCTTTCGGCTGCTATATGCAATTGAACGGCTACCCGGACCGGCCGCCGGTCCCGGCCATGCCGGTTACGGCCGATTATTTGACCGGTTTGCTAGCGTTAAGCGCTGGGCTAGCAGCTCTGTTGAAAGCAAAAGAAACCGGCAAGGGTGAAAGCATTGATGTAGCGCAGTACGAAGCACTGATGCGTTTCCAGAACAATTTCGCCGTAGAATACTTAAACCACGGGAAAAAACCCGTGCGGGAAGGAAACCACAGTTCCACTGCTGCCGGTTATGGCAGTTATACCTGCAAGGACGGGAAGGAAGTCTATATGTTGTTCCTTGGGGGCGGTGTGTTGAAAAACGGGTTGTCTTTTCTTGGCCTGGAATATGGCTCAAAGGATTTTCCCGCGAGAATGCCGGTTGTCTTCCTGGGGACGCCTGGAGGAGAAAAATTGGAAGCCAGAATTAAGGAGTATTGTGCAAGCAAGACAGCCGCCGAGGTAGAAAAGGAACTGAACGCTGTGGGGGTTCCCTGCAGTATGGTTATGGATTATGAAACGGCCGTAAACCATCCCCATTATCAAGCGCGTGAAGTATTTGTAGAGTGGGAAAAGGTAAATGGCGAAAAATTCAAGGGTATCAACGTTTTCCCCAAGTTCAAGAACAACCCCGGCCGGATATGGCGGGGCGCACCGGGAATTGGCATGGACAACGAGGATATTTTGAGCGAACTTGGCTACTCCCCCGAAGACATTGAGGAGCTATATAAGAAGAAAGTTATTATTAAAGGATAGTCCTGTTACAGATACGGTTTAACAGGGGGGCCACTGGCAGTTTCCTTCAACCAGTGGCTCCCGAGGTTAAATGGTCATTAACAATATTGCGGAAAACACGAAAAAACTGGGAGCAAAACAAACGCGAGGTGAAACCCGAATGAACATTATAGCTTGCTACAAGATCGTGCCCGATGAAAAAGACATCCAGGTAAGGTCTGACCGCTCTATAAGTATTGATAAAGCTGAATGGGTCATCGGGCAATATGATTTAAACGCTGTAGAAGCAGCGATGCAGATCTACGAAGCCGTGGGAGGCAAGGTAACTGCCTTAAGTGTGGGGGACAGGCAACTGGAGAACTCAAAACTGAAAAAAGGAGTACTATCCCGCGGTCCACAAGAACTATTTCTTGTTATTGATGAGGCCCTGAGCGGGGCTGATACCAATTTAACGGCCCGGGCTTTAGCCGCTGCCGCCCGAAAAATCGGTTTCGACCTAATTATCTGTGGTGAAGGCTCGCAGGATTTATATTCCCAGCAGGTAGGTATTCAACTGGGGCAAATCCTGAACGTGCCAACGCTGAATGCAGTTAGCCGGATTGTAGCAGAGAATGGAAAACTTATCGTAGAGCGGTCTTTAGAAGATGAGGTCGAGGTCCTGGAAGTATCATTACCTGCAGTAATTTCAGTCACCACTGATATTAACCAGCCACGTATTGCCTCCATGAAAGATATTCTGGCCGCCGGGAAAAAGCCGGTGACCCAGTGGAGCCTGGCTGATGTTGGTCTTAATGACGCGAACAGGCGCACTGAAATCCTTTATACGTTAGCTCCTGAACAAGCGGAGCGGAAACGCATTATCCTGGAAGGCGAATCAGAAGAAGTCTTAGACAAATTCTATGAACTTCTCCGTAAGGCTATATAGTGTTTTAGGAGGCGAAAACATGAGTTCAGAAATAAAGGTTTGGATTATAGCCGAAAAACCCCAGGGAACGGCAGAATTAATTGCCGGGGCTAAAAACTTCACCGATAACGTTACTGCCCTTGTTATCGGTCCCCAGGAAAGAGCCGAGCAAGCAGTCCGGCTGGGAGCCGGTAAAGTATACTGGCTGGGAGAAGCAGGGCCGGGCATGATGTGGGAAGACTATACCGACACAATATTGAGCCTTTTGCAACAGGAAAATCCTGCATTGATGCTGGTCCATGCCACCAAACGCGGGAAACTTTTGGCCGGGCGCCTGGCCGCCAACCTGGGCACCACCGTGTTGACCGATGTCATGGAACTGACATGGGAAGTTGATAGATTCAAAGCCACTCGCCGGGTATATGGCGGCAGCGCCGTCCGCCAGGAAAGAGCTCTAACTGGAACTACTATCGCGACCGTAGGGTCAGGCGTGTTTACTCCCCTGCCTGAAGAGGCCGGGAGAACTGGAACAATTATCGAGGTTCCATTTGTGGAGCCTAAAATACGCATAAAACTTGTGGAAAAGAAGAAGAGAGAGACTGTATCCGTCAACCTGCCGGCAGCCAAGCGTATAGTGTGCGTAGGGCGTGGACTTGCCAGGCAGGAAGATTTGGGGCTGGTAGAGGAATTGGCTCGCTTGCTGGAAGCTGAGATGGCCTGCACCCGGCCCATTGCCGAAGGGTTGAATTGGATGCCCCGAGAGCGGTATATAGGTGTCTCCGGAGCAATGGTTAAACCCGACCTGTATCTTGCCCTGGGCGTTTCCGGGCAAATCCAGCATATGGTGGGTGCCAACCAGTCCAGGACGATTGCCGCCGTGAACACAGATAAAGCCGCCCCTATCTTCAACCAGGCTGACTACGGCATTGTTGGCGACTTGAAAAAAATAGTACCGGCTTTAATTGCCCGGTTTAAGGCTGAATAAAGACGTGAAGAGGTGAAGTTATGAGTTCGGACAAGTATGATGTAATTGTAGTAGGGGCAGGGCCTGCCGGCCTTGCCGCCTCCTACAAATTGGCTCAAGCAGGACTGGAAGTAGTGCTTATTGAACGTGGCGATTATCCGGGAAGTAAAAACTTAAGCGGAGGCGTGCTCTATAGCCGGGTATTGGAAAAACTTATTCCCGCTTTCTGGGAAGAAGCCCCTGTGGAACGTTATATAACCAACTACCTAACCACTTTTATGACCAGGGACGACGCTTTTACCCTGGATTTTAAGACCGGTTCTTTCGCCAAACCGCCATATAATGCCTTCACCGTGCTGCGGGCCAAATTTGATCGTTGGTTGGCGGAAAAAGCAGAAGAAGCTGCCGTGGCACTTGTAACGGGGATAAGAGTTGACAGCGTGCTTAAAGAAGGAGACAGGGTTGTAGGGATTAGAGCCGGAGAAGAAGAAATGTTAAGCGACGTTGTTATCGCCGCCGACGGGGTTAATTCTTTTTTGGCGGAACAGGCCGGATTACGTAAACCTATAAAGTTGGAACACCTGGCGGTGGGGGTAAAAGAACTTATTGAACTACCGAGGGAGGTCATCGAGGAACGCTTTAATCTTCGAGGAGATGAAGGTGCAGCTTATGCATTGGTGGGCGAAGCCACGCACGGCATCGCCGGAGGTGCCTTCCTGTATACCAATAAGGAGAGCATTTCTCTTGGTGTTGTCATGCGCCTGGATGACCTGGTAAAGTCCGGGCAACAGCCTTCCGAGATCATTGAAGACTTGATGGAGCACCCTTGCATAGCCCCCCTGATTAAAGATGGACGTACCATCGAATACGGCGCCCACCTGATAGCCGAAGGGGGCATGGAAATGATGCCACAGTTATATACAGGCGGCATGCTTGTAGCAGGAGATGCTGCAGGATTC
>NZ_JANRHG010000020.1 GCF_024733845.1 Neomoorella sulfitireducens | reverse complement strand
AGCCCAGGCCGTAAAAGTGTGGTAACCCGCAAACACCCTTTACCTGCCGCCGCAGGCAAAGGGTGTTTATTGCCACCATAATGCCAGGAGAGCCGCAAATAATAGAGCCGGTAAAAGGTTACCGGTACGAATATCCTTTACCTTCAATATTCCCAGGGCTATGGCAATGATAAGCAGGCCGCCACTAGCAGTAATTTCTGCTATTACTGCAGGTGTGAGATAGTGCTGCAACCAACCGGCCAGGACGGTCAGGCCCCCCTGGTAAATAAAAACAGCAAGTGCCGACAGGGCAACCCCCCACCCCTGGACGGCGCTCATAGAAACGGCAAGAATGCCGTCCAGTATGGACTTGGCATAGAGAGTGCCGTGATTCCCGCGCAACCCTGCTTCCAGGGAGCCCATTATGGCCATGGCACCGACACAGAAAAGCAGGCTGGATCCCACAAAAGCCCGGGTAATTTCACCCCTGCCGTTACGGGAAAAATAAAGCTCCAGGCGTTTCCCCAGACTGGCCAGGCGTCCTTCGATGTCCAGCAGTTCCCCGCAGATGCCGCCGGCAGCCAGGCTGACAATTACCAGGACGATGTTCTGGCTCTGGCCGGCCATTGAAAGTCCTACAAGTAATACACCCAGGCCGGTGGCCTGGGTAACTGTTGTTAGCAGGCGCTGGGGCAGGCGCTGGCCAATTATTGTTCCCACAAGGGTTCCGGCCAGGATGGCCAGGACATTAACTAACGTACCCCACAAGCTTTTCACCTCTATCTTTTCCCGGCTTCATGCTTATTAAAAATCCCTGGGTTTGCAAATTATTTCTTTAATCCTGGTTGCAAAAAAATCCTGGGAATGGGCCGGCCTGAGAACCAGGGCCGTATCAGTTCCCTCGCTGCTTCCGCCAAGGGCAATGACGTCTACACCGGCAGGGATAAGCCCGGCGTCCAGGGCCATGCCGGCAACTTCAACCGCCACCTTGGTACCCTGGCCGAAAAGGCGCAGGGTACTGGCTATGATCTCAGAAGGATATATACCCTGGAATGAGAAACGCAGGGCACGATCAAGGCCGGCCATCAGATGGGTGGTGGTCAGGACTTTAATACCTCCCTCTTCAAGACGACGGCGGATAGCCCCATCCATCTCTATTTCACCCGGTTTTTTAAAACCCGCCTGGCGGGTTACACAGACGATATTCAAATCGTTATTTCCCAGACACATTAAGGCACTGTAGCCAGTTGCCGAGGCAACAACAATATCTTTAAGACCCAGTTGCCTGGCATGTTCCAGGGCCAGTTTTACCGTGCCCTCGGTATTTGCTTTTCCTTTCTCTGGCCAGTATGTAGTCATTAATCCTTCCTCCTTTTCCTGGTCCGGGAACGGTAACGGCTTTAATCGCCATTGAAACGTCCCCTGTACTTAAATTATGCCCGGGCCAATACCGCCATAAGGGTAAACTGCCGGGCTTAATTTTTAAATGTTTCACGTGAAACATTTTCCCCGGTTAAGACATTTATAATCCTTTCCAGGTCTTCTGTTCCAAAGTAATAGATTTCAATTTTGCCTTTATTTTTCCCGTGCGCCAGTTTAACTTTCGTACTAAATATAGTTTGCAACCTGTCCTCCAATTGTTTTACTTCTATATCAACTTTTTTACCCTTTTTATCCTTTTCGAGTTTTGGTGTTCTCTTATCCTGCATCTTTTTAATGAATAATTCTGCTTCACGTACTGCCATTCCTTCGGCAATGATCTTTTTCGCCAGAAGCAATTGTTGTTCTCTATCTTTTAAACTCAGTATTATCCTGGCATGACCGGAAGAAAGGGCGCCTTCCCTGACCATTTCCTGGATTTCAGCAGGCAACTGCAACAGTCTCAGGGCATTGGCAATGACAGGCCGGCTCTTGCCGACGCGATGGGCTATCTCTTCCTGGGTGAGGTTATATTCATTTATTAAAGACCGGTAAGCTTCTGCTTCTTCCAAAGGATTCAGGTCTTCTCGCTGTAAGTTCTCGATTAAAGCTATTTCTGCCGTTTCCCTGGCATCCAGTTCCTTAATGATTGCCGGTATTTCTTTTAACCCGGCTATTTTACAGGCCCGCAGGCGTCTTTCGCCGGCAATTAGTTCATAGCGCCCTTCTTCTACAGGCTTTACAACTATGGGCTGAATAACGCCGTGACTTTTTATTGACTGCGCCAGTTCTTCTAATTTGGCTACATCAAAATCTCGCCTTGGCTGGTGACGACCGGCAACTATTTTATCAACTTCTATTTGAAATACTTCTCCGGCCAAAACTTCTTTTTTTTCTACCGCCGGCAACAGGGCTTCCAGACCCCGGCCCAGACCCCTTTTAGCCATTGTTCATTACCTCCAGGGCCAGTTCTTTATATGCTTCCGCGCCGCGGGAACGGGGATCATAGATGCTAATTGGTTGCCCGTAGCTCGGCGCCTCGCTTAACCGTACATTGCGCGGGATTATACTTTTAAATACTTTTGCAGAAAAATGGTTTTTTACTTCATCCACAACCTGCATTGATAAATTGGTCCGGGGATCAAACATGGTCAAGACGACCCCCTCTATTTTTAAGCGGGAATTCAGGTGGCGGTTTACCAGCTGGATGGTGTTCAGCAACTGTCCAAGCCCTTCAAGGGCGTAATATTCACACTGGATGGGTATTAAGACACCTTCAGCTGCCGTAAGGGCATTGACGGTGAGAAGACCCAGGGAAGGAGGGCAATCAATGATTATGTAGTCATAATTATTCTTAACATCCTGCAAGGCCTTTTTTAATTTCTGCTCCCTGGCTATGGCCGTCACCAGCTCAACTTCGGCCCCGGCCAGTTCGATAGTAGCCGGTACCAAGTCTAGATGGGGAACGCCGGTTTTAATTATTATACTCGCTATGGGTACGCTGTTAATAATAACATCATAGACACAATGTTCGATGTGCAGGCGGTCAATGCCCAGACCGCTGGTGGCATTGCCCTGGGGGTCAATATCTACCAGCAGCACCTGTTTCCCTTCCTGGGCTAAAAAGGCGCTTAAATTGACAGCTGTGGTTGTTTTACCAACCCCTCCCTTTTGATTGGCAATGGCTATAACCTTGCCCATGGGATTACCTCTCCCTTGACTTTTTTTCATTATTTCGGCATGTTTTTTTTTGTTCCTGCCGGCAATTTTATTTTCCCTTACTTAAGGGGCCTTTTGGCAGGCACTCCCGGGCGGCGCGGGTATGACGGCGGCGTCACCTTTACTTTTTTCACGATGATGAGAAAGCGTTTTCCCTCCCCATCGGGAATGACATGTTGCCATATTGTCGTATCCCCACCACCGAGGATGGCAATGGCCCCTGCAGCTACCTTTGCTTCTTCTGTACCGGCCGGGCCTTTATATGCTACCATAAATCCATCAACCTGCACCAGGGGGAGGCAGTATTCCACCAGGGTATTTAAAGGCGCTACAGCCCTGGCTACGGCCAGGTTGTATTTTTCCCGGTAATTTTGATGATGGCCAATATCTTCAGCCCGGCCCCATAAACATTCAACCTCCTTTAATCCCAACTGTTTTACTGCTTTTTCCAGGAATTTAACCTTTTTTTGCTGGGCTTCAAGAAGGGTAATACGCAGGTCCGGGCGGTATATTTTAAGAATCAGGCCCGGGATTCCTGCCCCGGTGCCCACATCAATAACCCTGGCACCTATTGGTACGTCCAGGGCAGAAAAAATAAGAAGGGAATCCAGGATATGCTTTCTCCAGATTTCTCCCTCCTCTACAATAGCTGTCAGGTTTACCTTTTCATTTGTTGCTAAAAGAAGCTCGATATAAGCATTTATAACGCCGGCCTGGTCTTCAGATATATTTAAACCTACCGTTTTTCGTAAACTGATCATTAGATCTTTAACCGGCACAGGTATTTACACCCTCACGCCTTTTTTGTTCGAGATAAACCATTAAAATGCTGATATCTGCCGGTGTAACACCCGGGATGCGCAGGGCCTGGCCCAGGGAACGTGGGCGTATCCTTTCCAGGTGATCGACGCCTTCCCGGGATAAGCCCCGTATTTCCCGGTAATTGATATTATCCGGCAAATGCCGTCCTTCCAGTTTTAACATCCGTTCTACCTGGGCTTTTTCTTTCGCAATATAGCCTTCGTATTTGAGAATCATTTCGATCTCCCCAGCAACATCTGCCGGGAGTCCCGGCACGAGTCCGGCCCTTGCCAGTTCTTGATATTTTAATCCGGGCCTCTTCAGGAGCTCGGCCAGGCTTGCTGTCCCCTTAAGGGTTGCCTCCTGGCATCTTTGCAATATTTCCTGGATGGTTTCATTGTTACTCCCTACATGCTGCTTTTCTAATAGTTCAATTCCTTCTTTGATGGCTTTTTCTTTTTTCTGGAGCTTCCTGTACTTTTCTTCATCCAGGAGGCCTATATCATGACCCAGGGCGGCAAGGCGTAAATCGGCATTATCTTCCCGCAGCAGCAAGCGGTGTTCCGCCCTTGCCGTAAGCATGCGGTAAGGTTCGGTCACACCCCTGGTAACCAGATCATCGATTAGCACCCCTATATAGGCCTGATCTCGTCTTAAAATAAATGGCTCTTTTCCTTTGACCAGGCAGGCGGCATTTATTCCCGCTATAAGTCCCTGGGCTGCAGCCTCCTCATAACCCGAAGTCCCATTGATCTGCCCGGCTGTAAATAAACCGCTGAGGTTCTTGCACTCCAGGGTTGCCTTGAGCTGGGTCGGGTCCAGGTAATCATATTCAATGGCGTAACCCGGCCGCATAATTTCTGCTTTTTCGAGTCCCCGTATGCTGCGCAGGGCGGCCAGCTGTACGTCCTCCGGCAGGCTGGTGGACAAACCCTGAACATACCATTCTTCGGTTCCCAGACCCTCCGGTTCCAGAAAGATCTGGTGGGACGGTTTGTCGGCAAAACGGACTACTTTATCTTCTATTGAAGGACAATAACGCGGGCCTTTGCCTTCAATTATACCGCTGAACAGGGGGGCCCGGTCCAGGTTATCCCTTATGATCCGGTGTGTCAACTCATTGGTGTGGGTCAGCCAGCATGAGACATTGGGTCGTTGGCTGTTATCTTCCCAAAATGAGAAATTTAAAGGTTCCCTGTCACCCGGCTGTTCAATCAACACTTCCCAATTAATAGAACGGCTGCTGATCCTGGGGGGTGTGCCGGTCTTAAAGCGGCCCATAGTTAGACCCAGTTCCTTTAGACTGGCTGCCAGCTCAATGGCCGGAAACTGGCCATTAGGACCGCCGGGGTAGGCCACATCGCCAATGATAATCCGTCCCCTGAGATAGGTGCCGGTAGTTAAAACAACTGCCTTACAGGTGAATAATGCTCCCGTCCTGGTCAGGACACCCTTGATGCCTCCATCTTCCACAATCAGGCGGGTAACTTCTGCCTGCTTTACTTCAAGATTTTCTTGCCGCTCAAGATTAAGGGTCATCAGTTGCTGGTAAAGTTTTTTATCAGCCTGGGCTCGCAGGGCCCTGACTGCCGGCCCTTTACCTCCATTAAGACGGCGAATCTGGATGCGGCTGCGGTCGGTATTTAATCCTATTATACCACCCAGGGCATCAATCTCCCTTACCAGATGACCCTTGGCCGGTCCCCCTACGGAAGGGTTACAGGGCATCATGGCTATATTTTCCAGGCTGATGGTCAGCGCCAGCGTGCGGCAGCCCAGCTTTGCCGCGGCCAGGGCGGCTTCACAGCCGGCATGACCGGTGCCGATTACAATGACATCGTAATTTCCGGCTCTGTACATTCTCTTCACCTTCTTTCCTTTCTTTTTTCATTGCCTTTGCCAGCAGTGTTATTTCACTAGTATAATCACGTTATCTATTTACCGATACAAAAATCGCTAAAAATGCGATCCAGGAGATCTTCCCTGGCAGTTGCACCTGTTATTTCACCAAGAAAATCACGGGCTGTCCAGAGGTCAACGGCAATTAAATCACCCGGCATGCCTTCTTCCCAGGCATCTATGGCGGCGTTTATGTGGTCCAGGCATTTTTCCAGCGCGTCCCGGTGGCGAGCTCTTGTAAGGAGGGGTTCTTCCCTTGCCCTTAGCACTTTTCCACCTAGGACGACCTCTCTAATCTTCCCGGCCAGTTCGTCCAGTCCTGTTCCTTCCCTGGCAGAAACAGCCACCCGGGGGAAACCGGTGGCAAAATAATCCATTTCCGCGCTTTTTCCTTCTACCAGGTCAACTTTATTGCCGACTATTATAACGTTTTTTTCCTTAATCTCTTCCAAGATGCCCTTATCTTCAGGCAGGATCCCGGTACTCAAATCAACCACCATTAGGACCAGGTCGGCTTCCCTTACAGCCTGTCTCGTCCGCGCCACCCCGATACTCTCCAGGGTATCGGCAGTTTCCCGCAAGCCTGCTGTATCAATAAGCCTGCAGGAAAATCCTCCCAGTAGTAATGTTTCTTCAATGGTATCCCTGGTGGTACCGGGGATCTGGCTGACAATAGCCCTTTCCTGACGCAAAAGGGCATTTAAAAGGCTTGACTTGCCAACGTTGGGCCTGCCGGTAATAGCGATCTTCAGGCCTTCGCTAAGCAACCGGCCTTCTTCCCATGTTGCCAGCAGCTTTTTTACTTCTTCTCTGGCCAGCTTTAATTTTTCCAGATCTTCGGCACCTGCCTCGCCTACCTCCTCCGGAAAATCGAGACTGGCTTCAATTGCCGCCATAACACTGTTGAGATATTCGTTTATCCTTGCGATTTTTTGGGAAAGTTTGCCCCGCAACTGACCTACTGCAGTAACTAATCCCTGGCTGCTCCTGGCGCGAATTACATCCAGTACGGCCTCGGCCTGGGCTAGGTCCAGGCGGCCATTTAAAAAGGCTCGACGGGTAAATTCTCCTGGTTCGGCCAGCCTGGCTCCATGACGTAAAGCAAGTTGTAAAACCCTGGCGACCGCCAAGGCGCCACCATGACAGTTAATCTCCACTACATCTTCGGCCGTATAGCTACGGGGTGCCCTCATTATGCATGCCAGGACTTCATCGACGGTTTCACCCGTTTCAGGATCAATAACCAAACCCAGGCGTAAAGTATGACTATGGCTTTCCGCAAAAGGCTGTCCCCGGTGTGGTTTAAATATCTTGGCAGCGATGGTAATCGCATCACACCCGCTCAGGCGTACAATACCGATACCGCCTTCACCAGGAGGTGTCGCAACTGCAGCGATAGTATCTTCTATCATCATGTCATCTCCACATAATAAAACCCAGTAATACATATGGTATCACTGGGCCGCAGTTATATTACCCTTTCACCACTATTTTAACGCAAAATGATTACTGGCGCAAGGCAATTACTATTTTACGATTTGGTTCCTGTCCTTCGCTGAAAGTTAAGATCTCACTATCGTTTTGCAGGGCAGTATGAATGACGCGCCTTTCCTGGGGATTCATTGGTTCAAGAACTACCTTTTTCCCGGTTGCTTTTACCCTGGCCGATAAGCGGCGGGCGAGATTTATTAGCGTCTGTTCCCGGCGCTTGCGATAACCCCCTACATCGAGTATGATTTTAACTTTATTCTTTAAAACCCTATTTACTGCCAGGTTGCAAAGATACTGCAGGGCATCCAGGTTGTCACCCCGGCGCCCAATTATAATACCCAGGTCTTTCCCGTGAAAACTTACAAAATAATATCCTTCCCGTTGCCGGATTTCAATACCAGCTTCAATGTTCATTGCTTTCAAGACTTTACTTAAAAAATCATTTATCAATTTTTCCGGGCTATCAGGTAGTACAACCTTTACCCTTGCCTGGCGCGATCCCAGCAGGCCTAAAAAACCTTTACTACCTTCCTCCAAAATTGTAATTTCAACTTCTTCTTTTTTAGCTCCCAAACTTTTCAGCGCTGCCTCAATTGCTTCCTCTACAGTCTTACCGCTGGCTTCTATCTCCTTCATTTGGCGCTGATTTCCTCCTTCACCAGCTGCGGTTGCCGGCGTGTTAACCATTGTTCTAAAATACCCATGATACTAAAAGTTACCCAATAAAGGGAAAGACCGGCCGAAAAACTACGGCTCATCCAGCCAATAACTAATGGCATTATAATAAGCATCATTCTCTGGGTCTGGTCTTGATTGCTGCTAACCATACTTACTTTCTGCTGGAAATAGGTACCCAGGGCAACTAAAACGGGTAAGATATACGGATCCGGCTGTCCGAGATTGCCTATCCATAAAAATTTGGCATGGGCCAGTTCCACATAGCTCGGATGATGTACAGGATCAAAAAATGTACGCAGGGCAGAGAATAAAGCAAAAAGAATGGGCATCTGTACCAGCAGGGGCAGGCATCCCCCCAGGGGATTAACGCCTTCCTTTTGGTATAATTCCATCATTGCCTGCTGTGCCTTCTGGGGATTATTTTTATATTTTTTCTGCAACTCCTGGATTTTCGGTTGTAATTCCTGCATCCTTTTCATCGATTTTAATTGCTTGTAGGTTAAAGGAAAAAGTACCACCTTAACTAATACGGTAAATAAAATGATAGCCAAACCGTAATTGGGTATCCCCAGAGTCCGGGTAATATTATACAAAAATTGTATTGATTGTTGCAGGAATTCAATTAAAATACTCAATTAGCTCCCTGCCTTCCTGAAAATTTCTTAGAAAGGCAGCCTTCACCTCCACGCTATCTTTAACATAAGGGGTCATACCCCCCCGGGTGCCAGGGATGACATCGCGCCAGTCTTTTTAAGGATATTATACTTCCTTTTAATATACCATATTTTGTTATTGCCTCCACCGCATACTGGGAACAACTGGGATAGAAACGGCAATTATTCCCCAGGAAAGGGGATAAAAAAATCTGGTATAAACGTATAAACAACACAACCCATCTTTTTATCACTTATCTTCCAACCCTTTAATTTCCTCTTCGATTAAAATTTTCCCCCAGTACCCCAACTTTAATACTTCTTTTTCCAGTTCATGATAGCCACTTGAACCCGAATTTTCCCTGGCTACCAGTATTATATCCCAACCCGGCTGGAAAGAATTTATATGCTGGCGACAAATTTCTCGCAGGCGGCGTTTTAAAAGATTACGCGTTACGGCTTTACCTACTTTTTTAGAAATGGAAAAACCAAATCGAGTCAAACCGTAAGAATTTGGTAAATAGTACATTTTTAATATTTTACCGGTTACTTTCCGCCCCCCGTGGTATACCCGACGAAAATCCTTTGCTTTGATAATACGCCGCCCCGCAGGTAACAACATCCTTCCTCCAAAATAAAAAGGATAACCTACCCTTAAGCAGTAAGGCGTTTACGACCTTTCCGGCGCCTCCGTTTGATAACTTCCCGTCCGGCTACAGTGCTCATTCTTTTTAAAAAACCATGGACCCTTTTATGGCGTCTCCTTTTTGGCTGATATGTGCGTTTCAAATCTACTTATCCCTCCTGCTAAATTTTCTTTTTTCCAGCCGATCATTCAAATTATAGCCGAGTCATTTTCCATCTGTCAAGGAAAAGGAATTTCTGTTACCTGTTGATAGTTATACCCAAAGCTGTTAAGATAAAATTAAACGTGACTGCTTGTATTACCATCATTTATCCCCATTTTTGACGATATATACATTATAGCTTATTAACATTTTCCTCAGGGAGGTTTCTTTTTTGCCACCAAATCAGCTGGATCTAGCCTGGCAAGAAGTATTATCCATCCTGGAAAAAAAAATAAGTTATAAAGCCCTGGAAGCCTGGTTTTTTGATGCCAGGCCGGTAACTATGCAGGGTAACACCCTGGTTCTTGCCGCGGCTAACGAATTTGCTCGCGATTATATCCAGAGCCGTTATTATCCTTTAGTCAAAGAAGCACTGGAAAAAGTATTCGGCCGGGGACCTATCAACATCCAGGTTATTTGTTTTTCACCAACCGGCAATTCGGCAACGTCAACTGCCGAAGCAGGGGATGAAGACCTGCCCAGGCTTAATCCGAAGTACACCTTTGATACCTTTGTAGTAGGTAATAACAATCGTTTCGCCCATGCCGCCTGCCTAGCAGTAGCCGAAAGCCCTGCCAATTCTTATAATCCCTTATTCATCTACGGCGGTGTGGGTTTAGGTAAAACTCACCTCATGCAGGCCATCGGCCATCATGTACGCCAGCATTTGCCGAGCTTTCGAGTTCTTTATATTTCTTCGGAAAGATTTACCAATGACCTGATTAATGCTATTCGCGATGAGCAGACAGAAGAATTCCGGGCCAAATACCGGAATATAGATGTGCTCTTAATAGATGATATCCAGTTTTTAGCAAAAAAAGAAAGTACCCAGGTTGAGTTTTTCCATACTTTTAATCATCTATATGAAGCTAATAAGCAAATTGTAATTTCCAGCGACCGGCCGCCTAAAGAAATTCCTACCCTGGAAGATCGCCTGCGTTCTCGTTTTGAATGGGGGCTTATAACCGATATTCAACCGCCCGACCTTGAAACCAGGATGGCTATCTTACGCAAAAAAGCTGCAGCCGAAAATATCGTTATTCCCGATGAAGTAATGTTTTTTATGGCCCAAAAAATAGATTCCAACATCAGGGAACTGGAAGGAGCCTTAATCAGGGTCGCAGCCTATGCTGCCTTTACTAAAGAAGAAGTTACTATAGAAATGGCCGAAAAACTTTTAAAGGATGCGTTAAACCTATCCCGTCCAAAGCCTATTACCATTAATCTTATTCAGGATGTGGTAGCCCGTTATTTCAATCTGAAACCTGAAGATTTAAAAGCGAAAAAGCGCAATCGCACCGTCGCTTTTCCCAGACAAATAGCTATGTATCTTGCCAGGGAAATGATCGATGCCTCCCTACCACAAATAGGTGAAGCCTTTGGCGGCAGGGATCATACAACTGTACTTCATGCTTATACAAAAATCCGTGATGATTTACAAAATGATCCTTCCCTGCCCCAGATAATTTCCCAGCTTATGCAAGAAATTAAAAACCAGTAATCCACACTGCTTAAACCGCAGCCTCTCTTTATATTCATTAACTATCAACATATCCACATCGCCTATTACTACTACTACATCAATAAAGATGATGGAGGAAGCGTCTCATGCACATCGCTTGCCCTCAACCCCAGCTTCTCCAGGCCGTGCAAAAGGTTCACCGTGCTGTCGCTACAAATTCGACTTTACCTGCCCTTACAGGTATTTTATTCCAAGCAGAAGATAATACGCTAACTTTACATGCTACGGACCTTGACTTAGGTATTATTTATAGCTTTCCGGTAGAAGTTTTAAATCCCGGCGAATTATTACTACCTGACCGCATTTTTACAGAAATGGTGCGGCGACTACCACCTACTAATCTTTACTTGCAGTCTTTACCTGATAATAACACCGTAGAAATAACTTACTTGCAGTCCCGGGTGCAATTAAATAGTTTTGATGCCGGGCAGTTCCCTTCCCTTCCAGATATAAAAGGTAACATTTCCCTTAAGATTGACACAACCACCTTTAAAAATGCTGTTCGGATGGTGAGTATAGCTACCAGCAGCGATGATCTGCGCAGCATATTCAGCGGTATCCTCCTGGAAATAAAATCCGATGATAAGCAGTTCAACCTGGTAGCTACCGATTCCCATCGCCTTGCTGTTTTCCGGGGACCCCTTAGCGAGATAAACACCTGCGAACCTGCAAGTGCCTTAATTGGCAGCCGCTCCTTAAATGAACTTGCCCGTCTTTTACCAGGCGATGAAGGTCAAGTGGAAATAATAATTGGTTCCAGCCAGATTTTTGCCAGCTATGAAGATTTAAGGCTTTATAGCCGTTTATTAGATGGTAAATTTCCTCATTATAACCAGGTAATACCTAAATCATATAATACTAAAGTAAAGGTGGCCACCAGAGATTTGCTAGAAACAACCGAACGTGCTACCCTGCTGGCCCGTGATGAAATAAAATCGCGATCCCATATCATCTTTTTGCAGGTTGGCGAAACTTTAAAGATTACCAGCGAGGCTGCCGAAGTTGGCCACCTGGAGGAAGAACTTACTGCCCAGATCGAAGGCAAACCTTTAACCCTGGCCCTTAACGGCCGTTATTTACTCGATACGCTGCGTATAATAGATACGGAAGATGTTATTTTAGAGCTATCGGCACCTTTAAAACCGGTAGTTATAAAACCTTACGGAGAAGACAATTATCTTTGCCTTATTTTACCGATAAGGATCAATAATGCACCGGTAAATAACCCGCCGGTTTCCTGAAGGTGGCCTTTATGTCTGGTAAAAGTGTTTATATTGATACTCCCTCAATCCGGCTGGACCAGTTTTTAAAATGGGCAGGTATAGCGGCGACAGGAGGACAAGCAAAAGCAATGATCGCCGGCGGGCTGGTACGGGTCAACGGTCAGGTCGAAAAACACCGCAGCCACACCTTAGAGCCTGGCGATGAAGTGGAGGTTAATGGTGCCAGCTATAAGGTTACGGCGTCTCCAGTTAACTAATTTTCGTTGCTATCGCGAGTTAAACTGGCAATGCCAGCCGGGTCTAAACATAATCCAGGGCCCCAACGGGGCCGGTAAAACAAACCTACTGGAAGCTATTGGTTATTTAAGCTTTGCCCGTTCTTTACGCCAGCAACAGGACCAGCACCTGGCAACCTGGGGAGAAAATTCTTTTCAGATAAAAGGTTATTGCGGTTCCGGCCAGGAAAATATAGAGCTCGCTATTATTTACCATGAAGCTCATAAAAAGTTAACAATTAACGGCCAACACCACCGCCTGGTTGATCTGCTTGGTATCCTGCCGGTAATATATTTTGGACCCGATGACCTGCTCCTACTGAAAGGTGCCCCTGTCTACCGGCGCAATTTTCTGGACCGGGAACTGAGTATCCTTGACCGGCTCTATTGCCATAATCTCCAGTCTTATCGCCGCCTATTATTGCAACGCAATCGATTACTGCGGGATATAAAAGCCGGCCGGGGAAAGGAGCAAGAGCTCGAACCCTGGAATATCCAGCTTGTATCTACCGGAGTGGCTATTATCAGGAAAAGGCAATCCTTTATCCAGTCCATTGAACCCCTTGCTGCTGAAATTTACAGTAAAATGGGAGGTCTAGAAGGTTTATCCCTAACCTATCGCTCAAGTGTAAGGGATTATGAGGATTGGTTAGCCAAAATAGCTGCCGGCCAGGAAAGGGAAATCCAGGCCGGTTTAAGCCTTTGGGGCCCCCACAGGGACGATTTATCTTTTTATATCGGCGAGCATGAAGCACGATTCTTTGCTTCTCAGGGGCAACAGAGGTCGGCCGTGTTGGCCCTGAAAATAGCCGAAGCCGGGATTTTTACGCAGTTTTTAGGTAAAAAACCCATCTTGCTTCTGGATGATGTTTTTTCCGAGCTGGATGGCAAACACCAGCAAGCCCTGCTGGCGCTCCTGGCAAGCGGCGGGCAAACCTTTTTAACAACCGCCGATATAGAAAAGTTGCCTTCCGGCCTTATGGAGCAGGCTAGTTTATGGCAGTTATCAAGGGAAAGAAGGTTAGTGGTTACCGAGATAAGGAAATAATTTCTGGATAGAAAGGAGCTTTTTATGTACCTGCACATAGGTAATGAGATGGTGGTGCCATTTAAGGACATCATTGCTATTGTTAATTTAAGTACAATAGTCCGATCTGCGGTTAATAATGAAATTTTAAAGAGGGCTAAACAGCAAGGTAATGATCCGGATTCCGGGGATTATAAATCCTGCATTATAACCGAAAAACAAATATATCTCTCAAATATATCCTCCGGCACCTTGATGAAAAGAGCCAGTTCAATTTTAAGCAACCTGGAACAAAAATAAAGAGCTTTTGTTATGGGCTTCAGGTTGCTTGAAGTAAACCTTTGATTTGTGCTATATTTGTCAGTGGAAGTTTTATGCGGGAGGAAAAAATGGAACAGGTACACACGGAATATGATGCCAGCCAAATCCAGGTCCTGGAGGGTCTGGAAGCTGTACGCCGTCGTCCCGGGATGTACATCGGTAACACCGGGATCCGGGGGCTGCACCAGCTGGTTTTTGAACTGGTAGATAACAGTATTGACGAAGCCCTGGCTGGCTTTTGCGATCGTATAGAAGTAATTATTCATCGGGATGGCAGCCTGACAGTGAGTGACAACGGCCGCGGCATCCCGGTTGATATTCACGAAAAAACAGGGCTGCCGGCGGTAGAAGTAGCACTAACAATACTCCATGCCGGTGGTAAATTCGGCGGAAACGGCTATAAGGTAGCCGGCGGGCTCCACGGTGTTGGCCTTTCTGTGGTAAACGCCCTTTCAGAGTGGCTGGAGGTAAAGGTAAAAAGGGATGGAAAGATATATCATCAAGAGTACCGCCGGGGCAATAAAGTATCTGAGTTGAAGGTAGCTGGTAAAGCCAAAGGTACAGGTACCAGTGTTACCTTTTTTCCCGACAGGGAAATCTTTGAAGATATAGTTTTCCAGAATGAAATTATCGGCCGTCGCTTGCAGGAACTTTCCTTTTTAAACCGTGGCGTTAAAATAATCTTTCGCGATGAAAGAAACGAAACAGAAACCACATACTACCATACAGGCGGTTTGGTTGATTTTGTCCGTCATTTAAATAAAAACAGGTCAGTCCTCTTCAATAAACCCCTGTACTTCAGCGGGGAAAAGGATGACGTGCAGGTTGAAATAGCTCTGCAATACAATGATGGTTATAACGAACTCATCCTCTCTTATGCCAATAATATTAATACTACCGAAGGCGGCAGCCATGAAATTGGTTTTAAGACTGCCCTGACCAGGGTGATCAACGATTATGCCCGTAAATTCAACATCTTAAAAGAAAATGAAAGCAACCTGGCCGGTGAAGATATCCGTGAAGGCCTGACGGCAGTCATCAGTGTTAAGGTACTGGAGCCCCAGTTTGAAGGCCAGACCAAAACCAAGCTGGGCAATACGGAAGTGCGGGGTATTGTCGATGCCCTGGTGGCAGAGCAATTAAGCGCTTATCTAGAAGAAAACCCCACTATTGCCAGGCGGATTGTTGATAAAGCCATAAATGCCTTCCGGGCCAGGGAAGCGGCCCGTAAAGCTAGAGAACTAACCAGGCGCAAGAATACCCTGGAAATAACCTCCCTGCCAGGCAAGCTTGCCGACTGCACCCATAAAGACCCTGCCGTGGCTGAGCTTTTCCTTGTGGAAGGCGACTCCGCCGGCGGTTCGGCCAAACAGGGGCGTGACCGGCGTTTCCAGGCCATTCTCCCTTTGCGAGGTAAAATTTTAAACGTCGAAAAGGCGCGGCTGGATAAGATTTTAAATAACGAAGAGATACGGACCATAATCACCGCCCTGGGAACAGGGATAGGCGATGATTTTAACATCGGCAAGGCCCGCTACCATAAGACGATTCTCATGGCCGACGCCGATGTGGACGGTTCCCATATCCGGACCTTATTACTTACCTTTTTTTACCGCTATATGCGGCCTTTAATAACCGAAGGGTATATATATATAGCTCAACCACCCCTGTACAAAGTTTCGCGGGGAAAAACGGTACACTACCTGTATAACGACGCCGAACTGGAAAGGTTTTTGCAAAACCATACCGGCGAAAAATGGGAAGTACAGCGTTATAAAGGCCTGGGCGAAATGAATGCCGACCAGCTGTGGGAAACGACCATGAACCCGGAAACACGCACCCTTTTGCGGGTCAACCTTGAGGATGCAGCAGAAGCCGATGCCATCTTTAACATCCTGATGGGTGATCGGGTGGAACCGCGCCGGGAATTTATCCAGCAACACGCCCATGAAGTTAGAAACCTGGATATTTAACCCGGAAGCTGGTGATTGGATGGGAAAACTTGCAGGAAAACCGGCTACGACGGTTCCCGGATTGGAAGCCGGCATGGGAGGCGGGCGTACAAAGTGGCGAAGGGGGGTTGGGCCTGGCCCCCGTTTTTTAATTTAGCCTGGCGTCATATTTGGATTTATCCCATCACCGGATATAATAGGATAAGGGTTAAGAAAGAGAAGGTGATATTTTTTGGCCCTGGAAGCCGGCGGCAAGATTTTGGAAGTAAATTTAGAAGAGGAAATGAAGCGCTCCTACATTGACTATGCGATGAGCGTAATTGTAGGGAGAGCTTTGCCTGATGTCCGCGATGGCTTGAAGCCGGTCCACCGGCGTATCCTTTATGCCATGTATGAAGAGGGGTTGACCCCGGATAAGCCCCATAAAAAGTCGGCCGTAGTGGTAGGTACGGTACTGGCCCGTTACCATCCCCACGGCGATGCTGCTGTTTATGAAACCATGGTTCGCCTGGCCCAGGATTTTGCCTGCCGTTATCCCCTGGTAGACGGCCACGGTAACTTCGGTTCTATTGACGGTGACTCGGCTGCAGCCATGCGTTATACCGAAGCCCGGCTGGCGAAAATCGCCCTGGCCATGCTGGCCGATATTGAAAAAGATACCGTTGACTTTATCGATAACTACGACGGCAGTCTCAAAGAGCCGGTAGTGCTCCCGGCACGGATCCCCCAGCTTTTAGTTAACGGGTCGGCGGGTATTGCCGTAGGTATGGCAACAAATATCCCGCCCCACAACCTGGGCGAAGTAATCGATGCCCTGGTTTACCTTATTGACCATCCGGAGGCCGAACTCAAAGACCTGACCCGGATTATCAAAGGACCGGACTTTCCTACCGGGGGCCTGATAATCGGCCGGGAAGGAATTAAAAATGCCTACCGGACCGGGCGGGGCAGCATCAAGATGCGGGCCAAAGCCCAGATAGAAACCCTGAGCAACGGTAAAAGCCAGATTGTGGTGACGGAAATTCCCTACCAAGTTAACAAGGCCCGCCTGGTGGAAACTATTGGCGAGCTGGTGCGGGAGAAAAAGATCGACGGCATTACCGACCTGCGGGATGAGTCCGACCGGACGGGGATGCGCATCGTCATCGAATTGCGCCGGGACGTCCAGCCCAGGGTGATTCTCAACCAGCTCTATAAACACACCCAGCTGCAGGAGAATTTCGGGGTTATTATGCTGGCCCTGGTGGACGGGCGGCCACGGGTTCTTAACCTGCGGGAAATGCTGACCCTCTACCTGGAACATCAGAAAGAAGTAATTACCAGGCGTACGCGCTACCTCCTGGAGCAGGCCGAAGCCCGGGCCCATATCGTTGCCGGCCTGCGCATTGCCATCCAATTTCTCGATGAAGTAATCAAGATTATTCGCCAGTCCCCCAATGAACCTGAAGCCTGCCGGGGTTTAATGGAACGTTTTTCTTTAAGCGACAGGCAGGCTAAAGCCATTGTCGATATGCGCCTGGGTCGCCTGACGGCCCTGGAAAGGGAAAAACTGGAGGAAGAATGGCAGGAACTGCAGAAACGAATTTCTTACCTAAAAGAAGTCCTGGGCAATGAGGCTATGGTTTACGGCATTATCAGGGATGAACTCCAGGAATATAAGAATAAATTTGCCGATCCCCGCCGCACGCAAATTATGCTGGAGGAAGAAAACATTGAAATAGAAGATCTTATTGCCAGGGAGGATATCGTCGTTACCCTGTCCCACCGCGGCTATATCAAACGCCAGCCAGTCGATACTTACCGCAGCCAGAAAAGGGGCGGCCGCGGTATCCAGGCCATGGGTACCAGGGAAGAAGATTTTGTCCAGGATATCTTTGTTACCACCACCCATCATTATCTCCTTTTCTTTACCAACCAGGGCCGCGTCTTTCGCCTGAGGGGGCATGAGATTCCCGAAGCCGGACGCCAGGCCCGGGGGACACCGCTGGTTAATTTAATTTATCTGAGCAAGGGAGAAACCATAACCGCCGTCATCCCTATCCGCGACCTGGATGAAGAAGCCTATCTCTTCATGGCTACCAGGTACGGCACGGTTAAGAAGACTACCCTATCTGAATTCCATACCTCGCGCCGGGACGGCCTTATTGCCATAGGCCTGGACACTGGGGATGAACTCATCGGTGTCCTGCGTACTGAGGGCAAGCACGAAGTTATCCTGGTGACGCGCCAGGGTAAGGCCATCCGCTTTGACGAAGAGGAAGTGCGTCCTATAGGACGGGCTGCCCGCGGCGTAAAGGGCATTACCCTGGAGGAAGGGGATGAGGTTGTCGGCCTGGTAAGGGTTAAAGAGGGGGCTGAGCTGGTTGTTGTTTCCGCCAATGGTTTTGGCAAGAGGACTCCCCTGGAAGAGTACCGTACCCAGAGCCGGGGTGGTAAAGGTATCATCACCATGAACGTTACCGGACGAACCGGTCCGGTAGCAGCCGTGGCCGTTGTCACCCAGGAGGACGAACTGATGCTGATTTCGGCCGACGGGATTCTCATCCGCCTGGGAGTGGAAGACATATCGCGCCAGGGCCGCAATACCCAGGGTGTTACCCTGATGCGCCTGGAACAAAACGACCGGGTGGTAGCCATAGCCCGTGTTCAATAAAATTTAAATATCGCTGGAAAAATAAGGTCATATTAAAAGATTTGCTTCAGGGGGTACCCTGTAGTAGAATGAAGCTGTGCATCCAGAACGGTCGAAGAGTGTAGCAATGGGGGGAACATAGATGGCAACAGAAAAGGGAACCTGGACGGTAAAAAAAGGCCTAGCGGAGATGTTGAAAGGCGGCGTCATCATGGACGTCACCACCCCGGAACAGGCTAAAATTGCCGAAGAAGCCGGGGCCTGCGCCGTGATGGCCCTGGAACGGGTACCGGCCGACATCCGCGCTGCCGGCGGGGTGGCCCGCATGGCCGACCCTACGGTTATCTTACGGATTATGGACGCCGTAACCATCCCGGTGATGGCCAAGGCCAGGATCGGCCATTTCGTGGAGGCGCAGATTTTGGAAGCCCTGGGCGTCGATTATATCGATGAAAGCGAAGTGCTAACCCCGGCGGATGAAGAATTTCATATCAATAAGCACGAATTCAAAGTACCCTTTGTCTGCGGTGCCCGCAATCTCGGCGAGGCTTTAAGGCGCATCGGCGAAGGAGCGGCCATGATCCGCACTAAGGGTGAGCCCGGTACCGGCAATGTCGTGGAAGCCGTGCGGCATATGCGCCGGGTAATGAGCGAGATCCGGCGGTTGCAAAACCTGCCCGATGAGGAATTAATGACCTTTGCCAAGGAAATCCAGGCTCCCTATGAACTGGTCAAACAGGTTAAGGAACTGGGACGGTTGCCTGTAGTCAACTTTGCCGCCGGCGGTATCGCCACTCCGGCCGACGCAGCATTAATGATGCAGCTGGGCGCCGACGGCATCTTTGTCGGTTCCGGTATTTTTAAATCCAGCGATCCCATGAAGCGGGCGCGGGCCATTGTCGCCGCCACTACCCACTTCCGGGAACCGGAAGTCCTGGCCGAGGTATCGAAAGACCTTGGTGAAGCCATGCCCGGGCTGGACATTGCCACTATTAGACAGGAAGAACGCATGCAGGAACGCGGCTGGTAATAGCGAGGCGAGATAAAAATGAAAATCGGCGTACTGGCCATGCAGGGCGCCTTCCGGGAGCATATTGCCTCCCTGGCGGCCCTGGGTGTTGAGGGTGTAGAGATCCGGCGGGAAAGGCAACTGGAAGGTATTGACGGGCTGATCATACCGGGCGGCGAGAGTACGACCATCGGCAAGCTAATGGTAGACTTCAACCTTCTGGAGCCCATCCGGGAACTGGCGGCGGCAGGGATGCCGCTCTTTGGCACCTGCGCCGGGATGGTGCTCCTGGCCAGGGATATAATCGGCAGCGACCAGCCCCGGCTGGGACTGATGCACGTGAGTGTCCAGCGCAATGCCTTTGGCCGCCAGGTGGACAGCTTTGAGGTTGACCTGGAGATCCCCGTCCTGGGGGAGGAGCCCTTCCATGCCGTCTTTATCCGCGCTCCCTACCTGGAGAGGGTAGAGCCCCCGGCGGAATCCCTGGCCACTTTTATGGGTAAGACCGTCATGGCCCGCCAGGGGAACCTCCTGGCGACGGCCTTTCACCCGGAATTAACTAATGATTTGCGAGTACACCGCTATTTCCTGGAGATGATAAAATAAGAGGGCTGGCGACAGCCCTTCTTTTAGTACAGGAAGATTTACCGGGGAGGCTTCATGAAAGCAGGTCAACTTTTTGCCCGGAGCATAGATATATTGAAAGCCTACCAGGCCTCGACGGGTGCCTTCCCGGCGGCTCCTGATTACCCGCCCTATAATTACTTCTGGCTGCGGGATGGGACCTTTATCGCCCACGCCCTGGACCTGGTGGGGGAAAGGGAAGCCGCCGGGGGGTTTTACCGCTTCGGCGCCCGCACCATTATCGCCCACGGCTATAAGGTAGAACGGGCCGTGGCGGCCGTAACCCGGGGCCAGCCCATAGATGATACCAACTGCCTCCATACCCGCTATACCCTCACCGGGGAAGAGGGCAGGGAGCCCTGGGGCAATTTCCAGCTGGACGGCTACGGCACCTTCCTCTGGGGCCTGGCCGCCCACCTGCGGGCCGGCGGCCCCTGGGAAGATGTTTATTGGCGGGCCGTTAAACTGGTGGTGCGATACCTCACCGGCCTCTGGCAGCACCCTTGCCTGGACTGCTGGGAGGAATACGGTGAGTACCGCCACCCCTCCACCCTGGCGGCCATATATGGAGGTTTGAAGGCCATTTTACCCTGGCTGGAAGATGAAGGCCGGAGAACAGGATGCCACGACGACGGCAGGGAGCCAAAAGGAGAGCAATATCCGGGACGACTGGCTTTAAAGGTAGAAGATGTACTGGAAAAGCTGCCTGAACTGGCCAGGAGGGAGTTTATCCGGGACGATCACTGGGTCAAGTTTGCCGGTCAGGATGCCGTTGATGCCAACCTCCTCTGGCTGGGAGTGCCCTTCGGCCTCTGCAGCCTGGATGATCCTGTCTTCGCAGCGACGGTGGCCAGGATTGAAGATGAGCTCTGTGCCGGTGGAGTGAAACGCTACGCTGCAGATACCTACTACGGCGGCGGTCAGTGGCTCCTCCTCACTGCATGGTTGGCCTGGTACTACCGCCTGCAGGGGGAAGGAGACCGGGCCAGGGAACTCCTGGTCTGGGTGGAAGCCCGGGCCGATACCAACGGCTACCTACCGGAGCAGGTGCCGGAAAACCTTACTTCCGAGGCCCACTACCAATACTGGCTGGAGCGCTGGGGACCCATCGCCAAACCCCTCCTCTGGTCCCACGCCATGTATATCATTGCCGTTAAGGGCATGGAAGTTTAAAATTAGAATAGCATCATGCCTATGAAGCCCTGGCACCATCTCCGCCTTGCCGGCAAGGCCAGAGGCGGAAGAGTCTTAAGGTTTAAGGAAGCGAAGAAAACCTCATTATCTCGAAATGGCGGTCGAAGGTGGCGATACGAGGGATGTTGTTAAGCCGCAAAATAGCGGCGCTGGTAGCGTCGGCTAAAGTTAGGGAAAGATCGGAAAATTTCTCCAGGCGCCTACGCGCTTCCTGCAGAATTTCCTTATCGACCCAGATTATTTCGGTAAATCCTTCCTCAACTTGCTGTTTTATTATATCAAGAAACTGCAGGGCTGCCTTTGTATTTAACTTGCGCATCAGTAAAGTATAAGTTTCAGATAGGATCAAATCAGAAGTTACAAGCAGGGTGCCTTCGGCTTGCAAGGATACCATCACCTGAGCGGCTTCGTGATGATGCTGGTCGCTTCGGACCAGGTAAGCAAACCATAAACCTGTATCAACAAATACTTTCATTAATTTGCCTCCGGATGCCCCGAGCCATATATTATATCATCATGCCTTTCGCTGGCTGTAAAAGGACTTGCTTTGCCAGCAAAAATTCCTATCGCCTTCAATACCGGATTCTTTTCCGGAGGTGTATTACGCCGCTTTTCCTGCTCGAGGTACATGATCAGCGCCCGGCGAACGATTTCCGATTCAGAAACCCTGGCGCGCCGGGACAATTCTTTTAATTCTTTATTCAGGGTAACAGGTACATACAACTGGCGTCTTACCATCTTGATTTGGGGCATAAAATTTACCTCCTTCCAGTGTCATTATAGTATAAATGGTGTATAGTGGGCAAGTATTATACACCATCTAAATACTTGTAGTGGCAATGCTTGATAGAGGTTTATCAAAGGCTCATTCTACCAATCCGACGTTAAACTATACTTTATGGCGCAATAGTTAATAAAACAGAATAAAGTTTCTCCAAGGTATTAAAGATTGTAAGGCAACCGTTGCGGCTGTCTTTTTAACTATTAAGTAAGCGTAAAATAAGACAGGCGGTACTCGATTGTTTCCACCGGCACGGGTTGGGAGTTAAACGTCATCGCATCGGTCATTATCGGGGGTGCCAGCGCAAACACAAATAAAGGAACAAAATAAACCTTTTTCAGATTGAGACCCATTGGAATCTTCATCATGGAGCCATTTTTTAATAACATATATTTTAACAGCAAAATATCTTACCGTTGCCGGCGTGGTGGCTCACCCCATTGCACCCTGGAACTCTCGCCCCGCCAGGTTAATATCGCCATAAAAAAGGAACTGCGGCGCCAGGGCTACCGGCTGGGCCGGCAAGGGGAACAACCCACGGTTAACCCCTGGCGGGCCGGGCGCCAGGTACCCACCGGCCGCCTGGTAACCAGGCTGGGGTTGGGGGCTTATAACCGCCAAGCCCCCCTGACCCTGGAATTGTACCGTCCCCGACTGGTGAGGTTGCCTTTGCGGGGGTCCTGGCAGCCGACACCATGGTCAAAACGGCGGCAGTGGATCTCCTCCAGGCCACCATCATGTGCCCGGGGAAATATATCATCTTAGTTGCCGGGGATATCAGCGCGGTCCAGAGCGCCGTCGAAGCAGGCAAAGCAGGGTTCGCGGCGAACATCATCAGCAGCCTGGTCCTTGCTAACGTGCATCCGGATGTCTTCCCAGCCCTTAAGGGTGTGGCCATCCTGGCCATTGATACCAACGAGGAACTGATGGTGGCGCGGCAGGTGGCGGAGCTAATTTGGGTGCCTAAATAAAGACTGGTGTCCCTTCACCGGTCCCCTCTCTGGTCCTATGTATGTATATCACTGCCGTTAAATCATGGTAATTGATTTTGGGCATATTTTATGATCTATATGTCCAAAAAACTGTTTGTGGTAGTCTTGCGATATACAAGTTATGAGATTAGAAAGGACTTGTTTCGCTGCAAAATTCTATTACCTTGGGGGATGTTTTTATGCCAGCCAAAAACCTCGATGTTGTCTCCATAGGTGAGATTTTAATTGATTTCGTGGGCAGCCCCAAAGGTTTTCCCCTGGCGGAAGTGACTGATTTTCGCTGTGCTGCCGGCGGCGGGCCGGCCAATGTAGCCGTAGGGGTGGCGCGCCTGGGCGGCCGCGCCGGTTTCATCGGTAAGGTGGGCCGGGACGCCTTCGGTGATTATTTGCAGCAGGCCCTGGAAGAGAATGGTGTGGACACCCGGGGACTGCTACGTGATGACGAGGCCAATACTACCCTGGTTTTTGTGGCCTTGAACGAAAAGGCGGTGCCGGAGTTTGTCTTCTTTCGCCACGGGACAGCCGATACGAGGCTGGCCCCCGGCGAACTGCCGCCCGAAGTACTTGAGGAGACCCGTATCCTCCACTTCAGTTCCGTTTCACTAACGGTGGAACCGGCCAGGAGCGCCACTATGGAGGCGGTACGGCTGGCCCGGGCGGCCGGGGCGATTATCTCCTTTGACCCCAACTTACGCCTTTCCCTCTGGCCGGACCGGGAGACGGCCAGGGAAAAGATCCTGCAAGCAGCCGCAAAAGCGGATATTATCAAGCTCAATGAAGAGGAGCTAGCATTTTTGACAGGTTGTTCGATTCTGGCCGATGGTATAGAGGCGCTTCTGTCCGGGAAACTATTCTCCGGGGAGTTATCCACGGACCAATGTACCGGGGTGAAGGGGCCACGGCTAATCGCTGTTACCCGGGGCGCGGCCGGGGCTGTCCTGTACCGGCAAGGGCTGCCGGTAGAGATACCAGCCCTACCAGTAAACGCTGTGGATACTACGGGTGCCGGGGATGCATTCATGGCCGGCATGCTGGTGGTGATGGCTGAAGCCATTCGCCAGGGACTGAACGTTGAGGCGTTGGCTCCCTCCTGGATAGAGCGGTTGGGTCGCTGGGGCATCGTTGCCGCGGCCCTTACCTGCACCCGAACCGGCGTGATACCGGCTTTGCCGACAAAAGAAGAAGTGGCTAAATTAGCAACATAAGGAGCAAATGATGATATTACCTGGATATCAACAGCAGTTCCGAAGAAATTGAACTTGCTGTGGCCCAGGAAGAAAAGGTGCTGCGGGAATTCCGCCGCCGTGCCCGGACGGTTTGAAGTAAGAAATTTGGTTGTAAGGGGGGGGGGTTAAAGGAATACAACGGAGAAAGCGTCAAAGATCGCCGTGAAGAAGTTATATTGACCTAACGGGGCATTACGTCGCGTGGGGTCGGCATTGATTTAAGCCGACCCCCCCGTTTCAATTAATAATATAAAAACATTATCATCTGGACACACCCGGTACATAAAAGTAAAATTAAAGAAATTTACCTGTCCTGTTTTCTGACCTCCACCCTGGCCAAATTCTCGTAGAAGCGAACGATGGCGCCGTGGTCGGCATCACCCAGGCCGTCAACCTTGAGGGCCTGGAGGATTTCCATGACCGCCGCAGTCAGGGGCAGGGGTACTCCCACCTCATGCCCGGCTGACAGGGCGTTGGCCAGGTCTTTGATGTGCAGGTTGATCCGGAAACCGGGATTAAACTTCCTGGCCATTACCAGGGGGGCTTTAGCATCGAGGACTGTACTCCCCGCCAGCCCGCCGCGGATAGCCTGGTAGACGAGGTCCGGATCCACCCCGGCTTTGGTGGCCAGTACCAGGGCCTCAGACATGGCGGCAATGTTCAGGGCGACGATGATCTGGTTGGCCAGCTTGGTTACATTACCGGCGCCGATATCGCCGACCCTGACCACCGAGGCCCCCATGGCCTTTAAAATATCATAGCATTCATTAAAGTCTTCCTGCCGTCCCCCCACCATAATCGACAAAGTGCCGTCAATGGCTTTAGGCTCGCCCCCGCTGACCGGGGCATCCAGCATTCTTATGCCTTTTTCTTTTAACCTGGCGGCAATTTCCCTGGTAACCATGGGGTCTATGGAACTCATATCGACAAGGATGGAACCCGGCCGCGCGCCTTCGATGATCCCGTTGTCCCCCAGGACTACTTCCTTTACCTGGGGTGAATTGGGAAGCATGGTAATAAATATGTCGCAGCGTTCGGCCACCTCCCGGGGAGAACCCGCGGGTTCCGCGCCGGCGGTAACTACCTCTGCAACAGCCTCTTTAACAATATCGTAGACTACCAGCTGGTGTCCGGCCTTGATGAGGTTTTTACTCATGGGTTTGCCCATGATGCCGAGACCGATAAATCCGATTTTACTCATTACTATCTACTCCTTTCGTAAAAGTTACTCCAGGTTGTACCCGTAAGCTTTAATCCACCCCAAAGAACTCAGTGTATCGGGTTCGGGAATATATTCCAGGGACACGTAGCCTTCATACCCCAGGTTGTCAATTTCCCGCAGCAAGAAGGGGTAATTTATTTCCCCGGTCCCCGGTTGATGCCTGCCGGGATTGTCGGCTATCTGGATATGTCCTATACCTTGAATATGCTCGCGCAACGTAGCCGTTAAATTGCCTTCTTCCTTCTGGGCGTGGTAAAGGTCGTATTGCAGGTATACGTTGGGCATGTTTACTTCCTCGATCAATCGCAAAACCTGGCCGGATGTGTTAAGGAAAAAGCCCGGGACGTCATAGTGATTAATGGGTTCTACCATCAGTTTTAAATTGTGTTCGGCCAGGGCCCGGGCTGCGTAACGGGTATTTTCTACCAGTACCCGCCAGTGCTCTTCCCGGGAAAAAGCCAGGTTTATTTTACCTGCCAGGCAGTTCAGGCGGGGGACATGGAGTTGCCCGGCCCACTCGACAGCCTGCCTGACACCGGCGCGGAACTCTTCCGTGCGCCCGGGGTCGGCGGCAATACCCCGCTCACCGGCGGCCCAGTTGCCTGCGGGGAGATTAAATAACACTACCCGGAGGTTATTTTCGGCAAGGGATGTTTTGATAGCGTCAAGGCTAAAGTCATAGGGGAACAGGAACTCTACCGCATTAAACCCGGCTTTACGGGCGGCATTAAAGCGCTCCAGGAAGGGTAATTCGGTAAACAGCATCGTTAAATTAGCAGCGAACTTCGGCATGGTTCAATACCTCCTGAATGAAGTAGTATGGTCACAAAGTTTCCTGCACGATCACCTCCCGGGTGTTTCATGCGTATTCCTGGATGGCGTCAATACTGGACCCCATTGAACATAGTGTTTTCCTCTCGACGATTATATCAAGGACATAAGGAACACCGGCGTGCAGGGCCCTTACCAGCGCCGGCTTTATCTCCTCCGGCTGCGTTACCCTTTCGCCCCTGGCACCGTACCCTGAGGCAACCCGGACAAAATCTATTTTCCCGTCGTTGTACCACAGGTCTACGGCATACTCATAGCCATAATTCAGGGCCTGGTTCTGGCGGATAAGACCCAGGTAGCCGTTGTTTATTATGATGACGATGATTGGTATGCCATACTGACAGGCCATGGCCAGGGCTTCGCCTTGAAAGGTAAAGCCGCCGTCACCGACGATGGCGCAAACCCGGGCTTCAGGGTTGGCTATCTTGGCCCCTACGGCCGCCGGGATTTCAAAGCCCAGGGTTCCCGCTCCACCCGAGGGGAGGTAGTACCTGGGCCGCCATGTTTTCTGGAACTGCCCCGACCAGATCTGGACGACACCGCAGCCGACGGTAAAAATCGTATCCTTGCCCAGCAATTCGTTTATTTCATGAAAAACCCTGTGGGGCTTAATGGGAATATCATCGAATTGTACCCGGCGCTCGCTTTTTTCCCTGAGCTCCGGTATCCTGACGACCCAGCCCCGGGGGTCCCTTTTCCCGGTTTTTGTTTTCGCAGCTTCCAGTAGCGCTGCCAGTGCCAGCCGGGCATCGGCGACTATTCCCAGGTCGGTACTTATGGTGCGCCCTATCTGGGTGGGTTCTATATCGATATGGATAAACTTTCGCCCCCGGGTATAGACATCAACGTTACCGGTATGCCGGTCATTAAACCTGCAGCCGATGCCCAGAACAAGGTCGGATTCCAGGAAAGCCTTATTGCCGAAGGGTGTATTGCACTGGGTCCCTACCTGGCCGCAATAAAGGGGGTGATCCGGGGGTATACTGCCCTTGCCCATATAGGTTGTAACGACAGGGAGGGAAAGGTACCCGGCAAACTCCAGGAGTTCCCTGGTGGCTCCGGCTATGATCACCCCGCCCCCCGCAAGGATAACGGGGGATTTGGCAGCCAAAATCATTTCTACGGCTTTTTTAACCTGCCGGGGATTGGGTTCAGGTTTATCCCATGGCAGGGGGGCGTCCAGCTCCGGGTCATAGGTTATATCGGTTGTCTGGACATCCAGGGGCAGGTCAATGAGGACGGGTCCCGGCCGCCCCGACCTGGCCAGGCGGAAGGCCTCTCTGATGATACCTGGCGCCCTGGACGGTTCGGTTACGCACCAGGCGCCTTTAACATAAGGACGCACCGTACTCACAATATCGACGCACTGGAAGGCTTCCTTACCCAGCTGGGAACGGTTGTTCTGGCCGGTGATCGCCACTATAGGTATGGAATCAATTTGCGCGTTGTACAGCCCGGTTACCAGGTTGGTGGCCCCGGGTCCCGAGGTAGTAATGCAGCAGGCAATATTACCGCTGGCCCTGGTATAGCCGTCGGCCGCATGGGCCGCACCCTCTTCATGTCTTGCCGTGTAATGACTTATTTTTTTGGATAAAGAAAGATATTTATACACCGGTGTAACGCTGGCACCGGGTATTCCAAAAACAGCACGGACACCTTCGCTTTCCAATATTTTTACAAGAACTTCGGCTACAAGCATTATATACTACCCTACCCCCCATCCGTATACTTGTTTCTTGAGATTTTATTTTAATTGGGACACCACAAAAAATAAAGGCTTTAACCGTTAAAGGTCTTCCCGGCAGCTTGAAAGAATCGCTGGCGTATTTTTCTTGTCGGGAAAGGGATAGGGGGAAAGCGGGTTAACTATTTATCCTTAAATTTTTTCTTTTTAGTTTGCTGGTAAGGCCGTTTAGTTTTAAAACGTGTATATTATCATTGATACCCGGCCTAGACCTGTGAATACCTTATTTAACCCTCCTCATGAGATTTTATTTAACCCGGGATATTAACCGGTGTATTAACGGCGGCCGGCCAGGAAATCTTCCAGCCGGTCAAGGCCTTCTTTGATGTTTTCCAGGGAATTGGCGTAGGAGAGGCGGAGGTAACCCTCGCAGTTGCGGCCGAAGTCGATGCCCGGGGTAACGGCTACCCGGGCCTTTTCTAATATTTCAAAGGCAAAGGAATAGGAATCGTTTGTATATTTCTTGACGTTGGCAAGGGCATAAAAGGCGCCGGTGGGCTCGACCCGGGTGGCCAGGCCCATGGCTTTGAGGCGGTTCAACAGGTAACGGCGACGCTCGTCGTAGGTAGCTACCATGTGCGCCACGTGCTCGTCGCATTCCCGCAGGGCGGTGATAGCGGCGGCCTGGACGAAGGAACCGGCGCAGATAAAGAGGTTCTGCTGCAGCTTTTGTAAAGGCCGGACAAACTCCGGCGGTGCGATGACGTAACCCAGGCGCCAGCCGGTCATGGCGTAGAGCTTGGAAAAGCCGTTGATGACAAAGGCCCGGTCGGTAAATTCCAGGATGGTATGCTCGCGGCCTTCGTAAACAAGGCCGTGGTAGATCTCGTCGGCAATGATACAGGGTTCCAGCTGGGCCAGGGCTCTTAATTCGTCTGCCGTAAAGACGGTCCCGGTGGGATTGGCGGGGGAATTGACCATGATGGCCCGGGTGCGGGTGGTAAGGCGGGCACGGATTTCCTCCGGCCGGTATTTGAAGCCGTCTTCCTCCCATACCGGCACCATTACCGGGCGGCCTCCGGTATAGCGGATAAAATTGGGGTAGCAGGCGTAATGGGGGTCGGGGAGGATGACTTCGTCTCCCGGTTCCAGGAGGACGCCGCAGACCAGGAGCATGGCCGGGGAGGTGCCGGATGTAACGACGACCTGGTCGGGCGAGATGCTAACCCCGTATTTCCGCCGGTAGTAGCGGGCGATTTCCTCCCGGAGTTCGGGCTTGCCCAGGCTGTGGGTATAGTGGGTATCCCCTGCTGCCAGGGCGCGCCGGGCGGCTTCTTTCACAGGTTCCGGGGTATCGAAATCCGGTTCGCCGATTTCCAGGTGGATGATGTTCTCTCCCCGGGCTTCCATTTCTTTGGCCTTTTCCAGGATGTCCATGACGATAAAGGGCGGCATTTCCCGGGCTCGGGTGGCGATGTCTTTTTCCCTGTCAGGCATGTGCTTACCACCCTCTTCTATAATAATTAAATAATGTTAAGTTTTTTCGCCACGGGGAAGCAGGAATCCTGCCCGCTAATTTATATTACTTTTTTGACAAGTGGTACAGCAGGTGTTACCATAGATGCAGGATATTCAACTCTTTGTATATACCGGCGAAAACATGATGATATAATAATTTTGGTGATGAAGAAGTGGCCAGAGAATTAACCGAAATAATCAAAAACCGTTATAACCGCACTGCGCTTTTTTATGACTGGATGGACCGGATGATCTCCGGTGATTGGCGCCGGCGGGTGTGGCAGGAAGCACGGGGTCGAGTGCTGGAAGTTGGGGTAGGTACGGGGGCCAATTTCCCCTTTTATCCACCTGAATGCCGGGTAACGGCCATTGACTTCAGCCCCGGGATGCTGGCCCGGGCCAGGCAAAAGCTCCAAATGGCCCCGGCACCGGTGGACTTAATAGAGATGGATGTCCAGCACCTGGAATTTGAAGACGCCAGTTTTGACACGGTGGTAGCCACCTGCGTTTTTTGCACAGTACCCGATCCGGTGCAGGGGCTAAAAGAAGTACGCCGGGTCTGCCGCCCGGAAGGCAGGATAGTACTGCTGGAGCATGTACGCAGTGAGCACTGGTTTTTTGGCCCCGTGATGGATGCCCTGAACCCCCTTGTCCTGTATCTAATCGGTTCCAACATTAACCGCCGTACGGTGGCCAATGTGAGGATGGCCGGTATCGAGATTGAACGGGAGGAGGATTTAGCCGCAAAGATTGTTAAATTGATTATCGGGCATCCCGGGGGAATTTAAAGCCTCCAACTTTCTTTAATAATTTGTTAAATATATTATCCGGCCTTGCGTTTCCTGCCACGGTATGCTAATATAATCTACAAATTAGTTAATGTTAAAGCGATGAGGGGGAGTGTCGGCAGCCCACTCCGGTAGGCGAGAGAGCTGGTGGACGGTGGGAACCAGCCCGGAGGCTGTCGAGGGGCACCCCTGAGTACCCGGCGAGAAATCCTGCATAAGGAAGAAGCCGGGGCGGTCATGTCCGTTACGCATGTAGAGGGGACCGGGTTATGGCATTTTAACCCGGTCAATTAGGGTGGCACCGCGGGTGAAACTCTCGTCCCTTACAAAAGGGACGAGAGTTTTTATTTTTAGTTGGGTAAAATTGGGAGGTGACTTATCGATCTTAACCCTTAACAGGGGATAATATAGCCCGCATTTCTTAATAATGTCGCAATAAAAACGGGAAAGGGTGTTTTTTATGACTGATAAGCAAATCTTACTTTTACCCGGGCCGACGCCGGTCCCACCCCGGGTAGCCCTGGCCACGGCGCGGCCGGCTATAAACCACCGCGGCCCGGAGTTTAAAGCCCTGTGGGAAGAAATAACGGAAGGATTAAAGGATGCCTTTCAGACCCGCGCCGAGGTGGTCATCTTAACGGCTTCTGGGACCGGTGGCATGGAAGCGGCCGTTGCCAACCTTATTTCACCTGGAGAAAAGGTGCTGGCCGTAACCATTGGCGCTTTTGGCGAGCGTTTCATCCAGATTTGCCGTGCTTTCGATGTCGAAACGGAGGTTATGGCCTTCCCGTACGGGGAGGCGGCCGATCCCCAGGCCATAGCCAGTCGCCTGGAAGTCGATAAGGAACATAAGATTAAGGCCGTTCTCGTCCAGCACAATGAGACCTCGACCGGGGTTTTAAACGATATCCAGGCCATCAGCCGTGCCCGGGGAAACCATCCCGCCCTCCTCATTGTGGACAGCATCAGCGGCCTGGTAGCCGCCGATTTACCCATGGACGCCTGGAAGGTTGATGTCGTAATTGCCGGTTCCCAGAAAGCCTTCATGCTGCCGCCGGGTTTAGCCATGCTGGCCGTGAATGCCCGCGCCTGGCAGGCAGCAGAACAATGCACCAACCGGCGTTTTTACCTTGATATTAAAAAAGCGAGAAATTCAGGACTAAAGGGCCAGACCCCCTTTACACCTGCCGTCTCCCTTCTCTACGGGCTGCAGGAATCCTTGCGCATCCTGAAGGAGGAAACCCTGGCCGGCAGTTTTGCCCGCCATGCCTTGATGCGGGATATGGTACGGGCAGGGGTCCGCGCCCTGGGACTAAAACTCCTGGCTGAAGACGCGGTGGCCTCACCGGCAGTGACGGCCGTATGTGTACCGGAAGGCATGAAACCGGCAGATATAATTACCCCTTTGCGGGAAAAGTTCGGCGTAGTTGTTGCCGGCGGGCAGGGCGATGTCAAGGACCGGGTATTCCGCATCGGCCACCTGGGTTATGTAAGTTACAGCGACATCCTGGCCGGCCTGGCCGCCCTGGAAAATGTTCTCGTTGATGCCGGCGTAAAGGTGAACCGGGGCGCGGCGGTGGCGGCGGCCGGGGCTATATTAGGCGAAGAAAGGCCTGCCGGCGTGTAAAACCATGTCCAGCTAGGAGTGGAGCTGCTTATAGGGGCTAAGCGCCCGCTCCACTAAGCATGAAAATGTAGGTTGAGGCAAGGGGCTGGAGGGGAGCAAGGCTGAGCGCTAAGTTTGCTAGCCGAGAACCACCGAGCCCGGAGCCTTTACATCCAGCCTACAAAAAGCTGAATTACATGGCAGAACCTCATTTCCAAGGGAGGGGATAACCGCAATGCACGTATTAGCCCTGGACGGAATCGACGAACGCGGCCTGGCTATCCTCCGG